>BPIC01000001.1 GCA_026003895.1 Dehalococcoidia bacterium
CACCGGGCCAGGGCGAGGGCGGATCATCGAGGTGGAATTTCACCGATTCGCGGCCGAACGAAATGAGCTGCGTTCCGCCGCCGTCGGAATGCTCCTGATCGCCGTAGACCGTTCCTGCAGGCCGGTAGAGATAGTCGCCTTCTCGCAAGGGATGAACGCGATCGAAGGCAAACTCCCCTTCATACATAAAGATTTCGTGATCGCTGTCAGCGAAATGCGATTTCTCGGGCACCGCAAAGCCGGGCGGAGTGTAGAGGAGCTGGGAAAAGGCGCCGCTCTCCGGATCGTAGCTGAGGCGCAGCCGCTTGACGCCGCTCCCCGTCGGCGAGACAGCCCATTCGGCGCTTACCGTATCAAGATAGGGAACAAACCGGTTGCCGCGCATCGCTCCTCCGCTGCCGTCGGCACGATTATAGGCGGTGCGCCGCACCCACACGGGCAACGGCCAGGCCTCGCGCTGACAAAACGGCCTTCGGGTTCATGTCGTTCGCTCGCTCCCTCGAGCCGATGGCACGCCGAGGCGGCGCGGGCGCCCGACCTGATTTGGGGCTTCGGTCTCGGCAGGAACCACGAAGCGCGTACCCTCGCCGCGACACGCGACGCCCCCCAATCGCGGAGAAAAGGCGCAAGACCAGAGCGCTGCACCCCGGCCACGGGGGGAGGAACGTCCGCGACGCGAGGGAGATTGCCATGGCCAGCGCGTCACGCCGGCCCGGTACAAGCCGACCGATCGGAGATCAGTAGAAGATGGTGCGGGTGCGGTGATACGGACGGTCGTTCGGGAGGCCGGCTTGGGCGGCTGTCCAGAGCAGATAGTCGACCTCAGCGGAGGTAATAGACCGGCCAAGGCTCGTCAGGGCGCCGCGCAGCAGCTCGCCAGCCTGCACCGTCGCCGCACGGATCTCCACCTCCTCGGCCGAGCCGGCGGGGATCTCGCGCCGGGCATCGACGGCGGCGGCAAGCGCTGAGTCGTACTTGAGCACACCGAACGCCCGCAGCACCCGGGGGAGTTGGTAGTCCGCGAAAACCGTCAACTCCGCGATATCGCGCCAGCCGGGCACCGCGCCCGCCGCGGCGAGATCGGCAGCCAAGAGCTGAGCCCGCTTGTAGAAGCGCACGTCCCAGCCAGCGTAGCGGGCGCGATCGTCGAACGAGGAAAACTGCTCAACGAGAAGTCGCACCAGCGCAACCGCACTTCCATCCGCGAGCGCGATAGCCGTGGCGAATGCGCCGCCGTAGCGATCGAGCAGCACCTGACCCACCTCGCGCGCGTTGGCGAGACGGTCGTCCAAGAGGGGAATCTCGACGTTGCCATGCAAGACCTCGGCGAGCGTCGCCCGGTCGAGAGTGGCGAGAAACCGGGCGTCCAAAAGCGGGACGCCGGCAAGGATCGCTCGTTTCAGCGCCGCCGCGAGCGCCCAGTAGCCATCAAGCGGTTCTCCTTCGAACTCGATGGTCCATTTCGGATCGCCCCAGAACGAAAAGTTGAGCGCGTCGACGAGCAAGAGGTACTGCGCGAGATCGTCGGGGGGACCAGTGAGGTGATAGCGTTGATTCCAGGCCGGGGTCGTCGGCAGACTGCGCTGGAGCGTCGTCGCCAGCGCCGCTACAGCCTCCTGATCGATCTGCACCCGGCGGGCGCGAGCGACGACGAGCGCTGTCGTCTCGCGGACGCCGAGCGTCACCCCCGGCCCCGACGCGCCGCGACCGACTCAATGAGCCCGATGGCAATCATGAAGGCAATGAGCGCCGTCCCACCGGCCGAGATAAACGGCAAGGGCACACCAGTCGCCGGGATGAGCCGGGTGTTGACGCCGATGTTGATCGTCGTCTGGACGAGGATCATGACGCAGACGCCAGTAACCAGCAGGCGGGCAAAGGTGTCGCGGGCCCGCTCCGCCGCGCCAATCGCCCGCAACAAGAGGAGCGTGAACAGGGCGAGCAGGAGCACGCCCCCGAGAAAGCCCAGCTCCTCCCCGAGCACGCTAAAGATGAAGTCCGTGGTTTGGACGCGCAGGTAGTTGAGCTGAGTCTGAGTCCCGGCCATCAGCCCCTTGCCGAAGAATCCCCCCCGATCCGATCGAGATCTCGGCTTGGATCAGGTTGTAGGAGCGGCCGAGCGGATCTCGTTCCGGGTGGAGAAACTCCTCGATACGCGCCCGTTGGTAATCGTGGAGGACGAACTCGTAGATGAGCGGGAGCGACAGCAGGCCGCCCAAGCCGAGGGCGCCGAAAAAGCGCAGGGGGATGCCGCTCATCAGCGCCATCCCGAGCCAGATCGCGCCGATGACCAGCATCGTTCCCACGTCCGGCTGCAAAAAGACCAGCACCATCGGAATCGCAGCGAGGACGAGGGAAAGCGTCAGCGTCCAAAGCGACCGGACGGAGCCTTCGCGATCGGCGAAAAACTTGGCGAGAGTGATTATCAGAACGACCTTGGCCAACTCAGACGGCTGGAACTGGATGAACGGCAGGTTGATCCACCGCCTCGCGCCGTAGCTCTCTTGCCCAACCACGATGACGGCCACCAGCGCGATCACCATGAGGAGGTAAAGCAGCGGCGCCGCCCGGCCGAGCAGCCGGTAATCGAGCATCATCGCCAGCATCATTGCAACGAACCCGATGACGGCATAGAACATCTGCCGCACCATCGGGTGATCGACGAGCGGCCCCGTCGACCATTCTCCGGTTGCCGACGCGCTGTAGATGAGCGTGAGGCCAAGGATGATCAAGCCCCCCATTGCAGCAACGATTAGGGGGTCCATCGTGCGCCAAACGCGAACGTCCATACCGCTGGCCTAGCGCGACAACTGGTTACGCGAGAAGTAATAGCGGAGGATGCGACCGACGGCCGGGGCAGCCGTCTGCGGTCCACCGCCGAACTCGTGAAAGACCAGCACCGCGATTTCAGGATTTTCGGTCGGTCCAAAGGCGAAGCACCAGCCGTGCTGGAATTGGTACGCGCCGGTACGCGGATCCCGCTGGCCGAACTCAGCCGTCCCGGTCTTCGCGGCGATGCGCATCCCCGGCACAGCGGCTTCGCGGGCTGTCCCTTGCTCCCACTCCACTCCGAGCACCATGCCCCGACTAACATCGTTCAGATTATGGATATCGACGGGCACACGGCGGCGGACGTCCTTCTCGAACCGTTGGACGACATTGTTATTGGCGTCGCGGATCTCTTTGACGATGAGCGGCCGCAGAAGTTCACCGCCGTTCGCAAAGGCGGTGACGACCATCATCATCTGGAGTGGCGTTACGGCCCAGAACCCTTGGCCGATCCCCATGTTGTACGTGTCGCCGGTGTACCACTCCTCGTCATACTCGCGCAGTTTCCACGCCGGGGTGGGCACGATGCCCCCAATTTCGCCCGGCAGGTCGATCCCCGTCGGCTCGCCGAGGCCGAACGCCCGCGAGTAGGCGGCAAGCCGCTCCGCCCCGAGCCCTGGGAAGTCATAGTAGCCACCGGCAAGCTGATAAAAATAGACATCGCCGGACCGCGCCATCGCCTGATAGAAATCGAGCCAGCCGTGCGCTCCCCAGTCACGGAAGATGTACGTGATGCGGGGGTCGATCTCTGAACGCAGCTCAAGATAGCCCTTCGAGAAGATCTTGGTGTCGATGGTGGCAATTTTTTCTTGAAGCGCCGCCGCGCCAGTGATCAGCTTGAAGATCGAGCCGGGCGGAAAATTGTCGCTGATCCCATGGTTCACGAGGGGCCGAGAGGGGCTATTGAGCAGCTCATTCCATTCCTTTTCGGACACGTTTCCCGAGAAGAGGTTGTTGTCGTACCCCGGCAGCGAAACGAACGCGAGCAGCTCGCCAGTCTTGACGTTGGTGACAATCCCAACGGCGTACTTCGACTTTCCCATCGTCGCTCGCACGGCGTCGGCGACAACGCTCTGGAGATCGCTGTCGATGGTGAGCACGAGGTTGTCGCCCGGGAGTGGCGCAATCGACTCGAGTTCGCCCACCTGCCGGCCAGTGGCATTGACGATGATCTGTTCCTTGCCGGGCTGGCCACGCAGCGCCCGCTCAAAGGACAGCTCGATCCCGGTCTTGCCGATTCGGTCGTTCAAGCCATAGCCGGCGTCGCGCAGCGTTTGATATTCCTCGTCGGTAATCCGCCCAGTGTAGCCGAGGATGTGCGAGTAGATCGGTCCGCCGAGGTACTGGCGCACCGACTCGGTGCGGACCTGCACGCCGGGCAGCTTATCGTTGTTCTCCTCGATGATGAACGCCGTTGTCTGATCGACGCCCGATTTAACGATGACCGGTTGAAAGATCTCGCCGCGCAGCCGCCGCTGCGCGATCGGGCGTTCGATCTCCTCCGGCAACATGTTCAATAGCTTGGCGAGCCGCTCGGCAACGCGCGCTTGCTGGTCCACGGGCAAATCAAACGGCGTCACGCTCACCACGAAGCTCGGAACATTGCGGACGAGCTGCCGACCGTTTCGGTCAAAGACGACGCCGCGAATCGGCGGAATCGCCTGAAGGCGGACCCGGTTGACCTCCGCCCGCGTCTGATACACCCGTCCTTCGACGACTTGCAGCCGCCAAAGCTGAACGATGAGTGCGCCGAACAGAATGAACACCGCCGCACGCAGGCACCAGAGCCGGAGGCGAATGGCGGCCGCTGGGGTGAGACGCGGACGTTTCGGCGATTTGAACTTCGTTCCACCGCCGAGCATCGTCAACATGCGATCACCATTCCAGCCGCGGCCGCTTCATCCGCCGGTCGAGCCAGCGGGCGAATGGGTAGAACCCAAGCACCAACATCGACGTCGAAACGGCGGTAAGGAGAATGATCGCAGGCATTGGATCTCCGAGCTCGACCGGGCGGCCGAGCGCTTGGAACATAATAAACCGCAGCCCTTGGAGCACAAATTCGCCTATGAACGCCGTGATAAGGGGAACGAGCGCGTTCGCCGGGATCAAGGGAATTTCGCCGATTGCCGTGAGGAACGCGACCGTGCCGACCAGCAACCCGGTGAGCCCAATCGGTGCATCGCCCCACAAATCGACGAGAAAGCCCCCGATCACGCCGAGCGCGACCGCCTGACGGTAGCCGGCCAGCGCCCCCCAGGTCATCGTCGCAGCGAGCAAGGCGTCGGGTCGGAAGGTCGTCGGCAGCACCGCCGGCAGGATCGTGACGTGAATCATCACCACCGTAAGGAGGAACAAGACGGCGATCAGCGCCGTGCTCAATCCAGTCCCGCCGGCACGAAGTTCATAATCACCTGAACCGAATCGAGCCGCGAGAACTTGACCGCCGGATCGACGCGCGCCTCTTGAAAGAGGTCGACGGGGTTGCGCTTCACTTCGACCACCTGCCCGATATGCAGCCCGCGCGGGTAGCTTTCGCCCAATCCGGAGGTCACCACGATGTCGCCGGCGCGGATCTCTTCCTGCTGCGGCAAATAGCGCATAAGCAAGCGATCTCCCGGCAGGCCATTCACAATGCCGAGCGCCCGCGAGTCGGCACGCTGGATCAGCGCGTTTACCGAGCTGGACGAATCGACGATGAACTGGACGCGGGCCGTCGTCGGCCACACCTGGACAACACGGCCGACAAGGTTGCCGGCTGGACTGAGGGTGACCATGCCCTCACGAAGCCCGGCATCCGCTCCCCGATCGATTGTCGCTGACCGGACCGGACTGCTCGGGTCCATCGCGATGATCCGAGCCGCGAGCAGCTCGAACTGCGGGTTGCGGCGCCGAAAATCGAGCATGGCGCGCAGGCGCTCGTTCTCGATATCCGATTCTTGGAGGCGGACGACCTCGGCGTTCAGCCGCTCGACCGCTTGGCGCAGCCGCTCGTTTTCTTCGCGCGATGCGCCGACATCGAGGACGTTACGCACCAAATTGCCCGCCGGCTGAACCAGCACGGTGAGCACCTGCTGGACGGGCGCGAACGCAGCAGTCGCCGCGCCAATGACCGGGCGGGCGAAGCCGCTATTAGCGACCCAGATCCCGATAATCGCGAAGGAGAGCCAGAGAAGCGGGCCGAGGGCCGCACGGGCGCGAATCACAACCCGTTATCCGTAGCGTGGCGGTTTCGTGTATTGCAGCTGAACGAGCACTTTCCGCAGCCGGTCGAGGTCTTCCAACACTTCGCCGGTGCCCTTCACGACGCAGCTGAGAGGGTCATCCGCCACGTAGACCCGGAACTTGGTTTCGTGCGACAGCCGCTGATCGAGCCCACGCAGCAGTGCGCCGCCGCCGGCGAGCGCGATCCCGAATTCCATCAGATCGGCGATCAGTTCTGGCGGCGTGATCTCAATCGTCGTCTTGACCGCCTCGACGATGGCATTGACTGAATTCGTGATCGCCTCGCGAATCTCGACGCTGCTCAGGGTGATCTGCTTCGGCAGACCGGTCACGACGTCACGCCCTTTCAGGGTGACTTCGATCTCCTCTTCAAGCGGGTACGCTGAGCCCGCCTGAATCTTGATTTGCTCCGCCGTCCGCTCGCCAATCAGCAAATTGTGTTTCTGCCGGGCATAGGCGATGATCTCTTGGTCCATTTCGTCGCCGGCGATGCGGATCGATCGACTCGCGACGATCCCGCCGAGGGAGATGACGGCGACCTCGGTGGTGCCACCGCCGATGTCGACGATCATGGATCCTGCGGGCTCCATGACGGGCTGGCCGGCGCCGATGGCCGCCGCCATTGGCTCTTCGATGATGTAGGCCTCGCGCGCCCCGGCATTGAGCGCTGCATCGTGGACGGCTCGCTTCTCCACCTCGGTCACGCCACTCGGAATGCCGATGACGACCCGCGGCTTCGGCACCATGAAGCTGGTCTTCTCATGGACCTTGGTGATGAAGTATTGGAGCATCCGCTCGGTGGTCTCGAAGTCGGAGATCACTCCGTCCCGGAGAGGACGGACAGCGACGATGCTCGCCGGCGTCCGCCCGACCATCCGTTTTGCTTCGGCACCGACAGCCTGAACGCGGCGATTTTTTTTGTCATACGCGACGACCGACGGCTCGTTGATAACCACCCCCTTGCCTTTGACGAGGACAAGGGTATTGGCCGTCCCGAGGTCGATCCCGATGTCGTGCGAGAAGAAGCCGAGCAGACTATTGATCGGGCTGAACACAAGAGGCGCCCCGGACTCAGCAGCTCGTGCATAGCTCAAAACGACGGCCCGCTTCTTCGGCCGGTCGCCGGCCAGAGTATAGCACAGCCCGCCTAGCGGAAGGCTGCCCGGTTGGAGTCGGCCTCGGGATAGCGAGGCGCCGATTTCGGGGTTTCCCTGATACGGAGGGGCTGCCGGGGCTGCCTAGGATCGGGCAAGTTCAGTTGGAGGACCCACCGTGCGCCGATTCCTCCTGGCCCTTCTGATCGGGCTGGTCTGGCTCGCGGGCAGCCTCTCCGCTCCGTCCGCTGTGGCGAACGGCGTCGGCACCATCTACGTCACTCACGGCGCGAGCAACCTCGTCAGCGTCCTTTCCGCCGCCGCAAACGAGGCCTTGGCAACTGTCGACGTCGGCCTCGATCCGCGCGCCATCGTCTACAGCGGCGACGGACGGTTTGCCTATGTCGCCAATCGCGGCTCGAACACCATTTCGGTCATCGAAGCGCCAATCGACTCCGTCGTCAAGACCTACCCGGTCGGCGCGCCGCCCGCCGCGATCGCGCTCGACCCGTCAAGCCGGTATCTCTACATCGCCAGCGCCGCCAGCAACCAAATCTTCGTCATGGACACTGCCACTGGGGCACGGGTCGGCACGCTCGGCACGCTGGGGCCGGCAACCGCGCTCGCCCTGACACCGAACGGGAGCCAGCTCCTCGCGCTCGTGCCAAGCGAACGATCGCTGTCGCTCTACGACGTTTCGGGACGGATCGTTGGCTCGGTGCCGGTCAGCGAGAGCGCCGGCGCTCTCGCCGTCGCGACAACCACTGCCTTTGTCGCAAGTCGCGAGGCAAACGCCGTCACCCTTGTTGATCTTGCCCGGCACGAGGCTGCCGGAACGATCCCTGTCGGGCAGGCGCCGGCGGCGCTCGCCGTCGCGCCCGATGGGCGGACGCTCTATGTCGTCAACGCCGGCGACAACACGGTCTCATTCGTCGACCTCGGGTCGGGCCGCGTTCGCTCCACACTTGCCGTCGGCCGCGGACCGAACGCCATCGCCGTCGCGCCAGATGGGGCGGCGCTCTACGTGGTGAATGGACGCGACGCCACCGTCGTCGCTATCGACCCGGCGACCGAACGTATTCACGCCGTCATCCGTGTCCAGCCCGACCCTACGGGCATCGCGATCTCGCCGCTGCAAGCGAATCTGCTGCCGGGCGGGGTCCCCGGCGTCGCAACCGCGCCGACCGTCGAGCCGCCACGTCAGCCAGCGGGAACGCCGCCCGAAAATGGCGTCGCGCGTCCGCCCGGGGGCGCTCCGCTGCCACCGCTCCCCGCTGCCCTACCGCGCACCGGAGACGGCTCAGGCCGCCCGATCGATCTGATGCCGGCTCTCAGTCTGCTGGCGCTCGCCATCGTCACGGCGATCCGACGTCGGAGCCGGGGATGACCTCCGTCGCGGAGCGCGACCGGCCGTGCGAATTCCTCGGCAACGAGGATGACCGCTGGACGCGCACCTCGATCCCGTGGCCGGGCCACCGCTGCTACGCCAATGGCAAAGGCTCCGAAATCGCCCGGGTCCAGCAGGGGTTGTTCTGTCTCACCGCCAATCACGCCAACTGCCCAGCGTATGTGCTGGCCATCGGAATGCGCGAGGCAACTGAGCCGCTTCCAGCGCCGCCCCGCCCCACCAGCCCGCCGCTCCGGCGAGTTCTCAGCCTGCCCTCCAGCGGCTTTCTGCTCCGGCTTGGGTTGATTGCGTCGGTCGTCCTGCTCGTCATCGGGATTGAGGGAAGCGTGCTCCGACCATTCACACGGAGCGCCGCCCAGTCTCAGCCCATCGTTACCCCAAATGCAACCGTGACGACCTACACCCTCTTTCCGCCGACGCGGACGCCTGCGCAAACCGCCCCCGGGGCAGCGCCGATTGCGCCGGCTCCGACACCGACCGCTGCGGTGAGCGTCCCGCCACGCCCGGTGGCGAATCTGGAGCCGCCGAGCGACAACCAGCCCCGGATCATGATGGCCCCGAGCAGCGGTCCCCGCGGCAGCCGGGTCACGGTCTCAGGATCGAACTGGGTGCCGGGCGGCGAGCTGGCCATCCGCTGGGGCCCAGCGGCCGGGGAAGAAGGAATGGTCGAGTTGGCCCGGACGCGCGCTGGTCCGAGCGGGTCGTTCACGGGCAGTGTGCACTTGCCGGCGGACGCCGCTGGCACCATCTACGTCAGCATCCGACAGGGCGACCGGGCGGCCTACGTGCCGTTCCGGGTGGAAGGCTAAGGGCATGAACCGGCGCGCCGTGCTCGCGGCCGCGGGCGCACTGCTGCTCGGCGCGTGTGCGCCGGCCCGGGAGGAGCGCTCCGCCGCAAGGGAACCAAGCCCGACCGTGACTCCGTCGGCGACACCCACCGCGCGGCCGCCGACACCAGCGGTCGCGCGTCGGACGCCGATAGTCGCGCCGCTCTTTTTCCCGCCGGCGCGACTGCGTATTCCACGGATCAGCGTCGATGCTCGCGTCCAAGAGGTCGGGTTGGACGCCGCTGGCGAGCTCGTCGTGCCAACGAACGGCGACTACGTCGTCTGGTACGGCGCAAGCGCCCCGCCCGGCCTCCCGGGCAATAGCATCTTCGCCGGACACGTCGATTGGGGCGGCCGTCTAGCCGTCTTTGCTCGCCTGAAGGACCTCGTCGCTGGCGACGAGATCGAGACGATCGCAAGCGACGGTGCGGCCCGCCGGTTTGCCGTCCGCCAAACGTGGACGTTTGCGCCCTCCGCAGCGCCGCTGGAGACGATCTACGGCCCGACCCCGCGACCAACGGTGACCCTCATCACCTGTGGAGGCGTCTTCGATCAGCGAGCGCGCGACTACAGTCTACGAATCATCGTTCGGGGGGAACTGACCTAGCGCGATCTCGTCATCGCTCTTCCTTGCGGCGAGATCGCCAATCCTTGGATCGCTCAGAATGTGTTCATTGCTCTCACGGAAAGAGGTCGGTATACTCTGTCCAATTCCATCAGGGACGGCGAGCCCATGAACGCGGAACAACGTACGATTCGCGTCCTCCTCGTCGATGATCACACCCTCGTTCGGCAGGGACTTCGTCAGCTCCTGGAAGTCGAACCCGATATTGAGGTCGTCGGCGAAGCGTCCGACGGTGCGGAAGTGACCGATCGGGTTCGCGAACTGCAGCCCGACGTCATCTTGATGGATATCAACATGCCGGTCGTCGACGGCGTCGCCGCGACCCGCCAAGTGTTGAAAGAGCATCCCGATGTTGGAATCATCGTGCTCAGCATGTATCGCCAAGACCAGTATGTCTTCGAGGCGGTGCGCGCCGGGGCACGGGGCTACCTTCTCAAAAGCGCTCGAGCGAGCGAAGTCACAGCGGCGATACGCGCGGTGGCGAACGGCGCGGCGCTTATCGACCCAACGATCGCCGGTAATTTGCTCAAGGAATTCCAGCGTCTCGCTCCCGGCGGCGCTTCCAGTGGCTCGCGCTTGGAGCAACTGACGGAGCGCGAAACCGATATCCTGCGGCTCGTCTCGACCGGGGCATCGAATAAGGAGATCGCGGCGACGCTGTATCTCTCCGAAAAAACGGTCAAGAATTATCTCAGCACGATCTTCAAGAAGCTGCAGCTAAACGATCGCGTTCAAGCGGCAACCTACGCCGTCCGCCAAGGGATCACCCCCCAACGCCAGAACGACGATCTCTAAGCGCGGGGGAACCGCCGGCCCCCGAGCGGCGTAGAATTGTCCGACAAGCGAACGCCGCACGCAGGAGGGGGGCCGTCGATGGCCGGATACACCTCGATCCTCGATCGAGTGACCTTGCTCGTTTCAGCGAATATCAACGCCTTGCTGGACAAGGCGCTCAGCCTGAACCGCCTCGCCGTCTTCGACGAATATCTGAACCGAATGGGCGAGGCGTACGAATCGCTGCAGACCGCGGAAGGGATCGAGCGCGGCCGCACTCGGACGCTGCTTCGTCAGCTTGAGGAGACCGAGGCTGAGGTCAATAAGCTGGACGACGACGTCGACCGGCTGCTCCAGAAGGGAGAGCGCGGGCTGGCAGCAGCCCGCCAGGCGGTCCTCAACACCAAGCTCGGGCTGCTTGAAGACATCCGCGAAAACCTTCAGCAGTCCCAACTTGAAGCGCAAAAGCTTGCCGACGCCAAAGCGAAGCTCCAAGCCCAGATCGAGGTAACCAAGGCGCGCCGCCAAGAGCTGGTCTCGCTGATCGAGCAGAAGCGGGCGAGCGACCTCCGGCTGAAAGCTCAGCAGGGCATCCGCGACATCGGCGACAAGACCAAGACCGACGCCCTCATCGAACGGGCGCGTCAAGAGCTGGAGATCGCTCAAGGCAAAGAAGAAGCCGCACGCGACACCCTTGAAGCGCGCATCGACGAAGTGCTCGGGGTCGATGAGATTGAGCAGCAGCTTGCCGCGCGAGAAGCCCGGCTTGGCTTGAAGTCTGCGGAGACGTCCCAGCTTCCCGAAGGCACCCGCTAAGAAAGGAGCGCCATGCGCGCCCCCACCCGGCTGCTTCTCGCGCTCCTGGTCGGCGCACTGCTGATCGCCGGCGCGATGGCCGTCGTCTTCTTCGTCAATCGTCCCGCCCAGACCGGCCCGGTGACGGTCCGAGTCGTCACGGCGCTCCCCGCCGAGCCTTGGGTGAGCGAGGCCGCCCGGCGCTACAACGCCACCCGGCCCACCATCGACGGGGCGCCCGTCACCGTAGAGATCGTGCCGATGGACGGCGTTTCGGCGCTGAACCGCTGGTCGAAAGGCGACTGGGACCGCGTGCCAACCGCGTGGCTCGCCGAGACCCGCGACTGGGTCGGGCAGGCGAACGTCGCCGTTTCGGAGCGGATCGGCCGCGACGTCTTCCTGCCGGGGGGAGAATACCGCGACCAGCCGGTCGCGCTTTCGCCCGAAGTGTGGGCGATCTTCGAGTCGCGCTACCGCGTCCTCAACGCTCGGTATGGCTCGGACGGTACTGTCGACTGGCGGGATATCCACGACGCCGCCACCAGCCGCAACTGGGCGGCGCTGGGGGGTCAACCCGAATGGGGGCGCTTTAAGCTCGTCATTCCCCACCCGAAGCGCGACCCAGCCGGGCTGGCCGCCATGGTCGCCGCCGCCGGCGCCTACTACGGCAAAGCGAGTGTCTCCACCGACGACCTGAAAAACCCGCAATTCCAGACCTGGCTGCGCGAAACGCTCGATTCGGTCGTCGACTTCAGCCCCTTCGGGGTCGAGAACATGTTGCTGTTCGGCTATTCGAACGGCGACGCCGGACAAGTCATCGAGAGCTACCTGTTGACCAACATGGAAGGCCTGCAGCGTCGCTGGAAAGAGCCGCTCGTCATTCTCTACCCCGACCCGATCACGTGGTTCGATTTCCCCTTCGCCATCTACATGGGGCCAGAGACGCCAGCAAGCGAAAAGAACGCCGCGCTCGACTTCAAGCGGTATCTCCTGTCGGTCGATCAACAGCAGAACGCGCTGCGCTATGGCCTCCGGCCGGCCAATCCGGACGTGTCGACGAATGTCGAAGGCAGTCTCATCGCCCGTTGGAGCGCGATGGGCTTCCGCGAGCAGGTGCCGAGCGCCTCGCGGATGCGGCCGGCCTCGCGCAGCGGCCTGACCGAGTTGCTGAACTGGTTCGTCCGGACCTACGAGCAGTAGCCGATGCGAAGCATTCGCTGGATCATCAGCGCCGTTTTCGTCTGCAACGCCATCATGTTTTGCGGCGGGCTGGCAGCAATCTTCTTCCTCCCCTCGCCCGAACAACGCGCCAACGACGCAAACGTGTTGCGAATTGGCTATTCGCCAGAAAAGGAGACGCTGTTCCGACAATTGGCGGACGGCTTCAACCGGACGGGGACGCCCTATCGCATCGAGCCCGTCAAGCTCGACCCGGACGACTTGGTCGAGCAGGCGACAAGCGGGCAGTTCGCCGCCGTCTCGCCCGACTCGGCCGTTTGGCTCGACCAAATCGACCGCGCTTGGCAGGCGAAACACCCCGACGCCGGCGGACTCACCGCCTCGCTGACGCGCTACGCCGTCTCCCCGATCGTCATTGCCATGTGGGAACGCGTGGCGCGCGAGTTTAACTACCCTACCCGGCCGGTCGGCTGGGTAACGATTATGGACCGTGCGCTTCGCGACTCGAGCTTTCGCTGGAGCCATCCGTCGTCCTCGACGGCGAGCGGGCTGCTGGCGGTGACCGCCGAGTTTTACGCCGGCGCCGGCAACCCAGCCCGGCTGTCGGTGCAAGACATCGCGCGCCCTGAGACGGTGGACTATGTCCGACGCATTCAGCGCACCGTCCAACAATATGGGGCGGAAACGGAAGACCAATTCGTCGATCGGCTGCTCTCGGGCGAGGCGCGCAATCTCGATGCGTTCGTCGTTCAGGAGCAGTTCGTCATCCTGTTCAATGGCCGGTCGACGGGTGAGAAGCTCGTTGCCGTCTACCCGGCGGAGGGCAGCCTCTGGCTCGACCATCCCTTGGCGCTGCTCGAAGGGCCATGGCTGACAACCAGTCAGCGTCAAGCGTATCGCGCCTTCACCGACTACCTCGGCCGGCCCGAAACCGGGCAGCTCGTACTCGCCGCCGGCTATCGCCCCGCCGACCTCAAGATCCCGCTCGACGAGCGCACTTCGCCGATCCGGCCCGAAAATGGCGTCGACCCGGCGCAGCCGTTCACCTCGCTCGTCTTGCCCGCCACACCGGTGTTGGAGCGCATCCGCGATTCATGGACGCTGCTCAAACGGCCAGCAAACATTTACCTGATCGCGGATGTCTCGGGCAGTATGCAGGGGGACCGCATTACGCGGGCCCGCGAAGCGCTGCTCTCCTTCGTGGACCAAATCAAAGACGGCCGCGACCGCGTCGGCTTTGCCACCTTCTCGACCGCGACTCGCGAGCAGGTTGCGCTGGAGACCTTGGACAAGAACCGCAGCGACCTCGAGCGAGCGATTCGCGCCATGTCGCCCGGCGGCAATACGGCACTGTATGATGCGATCGACTTTGGCGTCCAACGGGTCGGCGAGCTGCGCGAGAACGACCGCATCAACGTCGTCGTCGTCATGACAGACGGCGAGGAGAACGCAAGCCGTCGTGAGCTAGTCGCCGGCCGTGGCGACCCAAGCCAGCTGATCGCCGCGATCGAGGAGCGCGCCCGCCGCACCGGCACCCCGGTCGTCGTCTTTACCATCGCCTATGGCGGCGAAGCCGAGCTCGCGGTGTTGCGCCGGATCGCCGAGTCGACAAACGGCCAGGCGTACCGCAGCGACCCCGAAACGATTCGGAAGCTGTACCGGACGCTCTCGCAGACGTTCTGATGGCTACCCCGCCCCCCCGACGGACCGCCGGCGCGATCGCGCTCTATGCTCTTGGCCGCTGGCAGACAGCGGTCGTCGTGCTGATCGCCTGCGCTGGAATCGCCGGCACCATCTTGCTTTTCGGGTTGAACCTGCCGCTCATCGCCGCGTGGCTGGCGTTCGGCCTCATTGGGGTGGCGGGCATGCTGTTTGTCACCTTTCGCGACGAGCAAGCGATCGACGAGGCGCTCGCCCCAGCACTCGATTTGAGCCGGCTGCGAACACCAGAGCTGCGCGACGCCGTGCGGCGCGCCCAGGAATATCGCGAGGCAATCCGGCGAGCGGTCGCCGCCGTGCCGCGACCGGAGCTACGCGCCAGCCTCGAGATGATCACCTACCGCTTCGATAACCCGGCAGCGCTCATCCTCGACCTTGGAGTAAGCATCGAGCGGTTTCGGAACGACCGGCTCATTCAGAGCGACCTGAAGCGGCTGCGCACCCTGCAGCGCTCCGACCGGTTGAGTGAGCACGACCGGGAGCACCTCGACAATCTCGTCCGGCTGGAAGGGCTGATCGCCGAAGCCGAGGACAAGATCCGCGCGATGCTGGCGCAGCTCGGCTCCAGTTATGCTGAAGTCCAGACGATTGGCGCGGCCGGGGAAATCCGCGGCGGACAGATGGAGCAGGCACTCGACGACGTGGCCGAGCGCGCCGCCGAGCTGTCGCACCTCAGCCGGGCGCTCGAGGAGGCCTATGCCGCCAAGCCGTGAACGGCTCACCTCGGTCGCAGTCACTCCTCCGCCGGCGTTCGGCAAGCCCGCAATCGGGTAGACGAGAGCCACCGAGCTCGGCGTTTCTCAGCGGCCGACTTCGCGACTCACCCCGCGCAACGGCCTCGCCATTCTGGGCACGTGCGACTGCGCCCAGCATGGCGACGGAGCGATGCTTTTCTTTCTCGCGAGGCGGTGCGAGGAAGCTGAGACATGGGCGTCCTGCGAGGCGATCGTGGGTGCCCAGTGCAGTCCCGGTGACGAGCTGCCGGCCCGCGCTGGTCAGAGCAGAACTCGTCAAATTCAGGTACGCTGCACCGGCGACTACGCGCGACGGTCCCGGACCGGGTGCTCAGGCCGTGAGGATGGCCGTCCGGTTCAGGCGGGCCTCGATCGCTTGGGCCGCGACCACGTCCAGCAGGGCTGCCTCACCGAATAGCCGGCCCGCTTGCGAAAGCCCGACCAGTCCTGCCGGTCGACACGACGATCGAGACGGTCGATTTCGCCGACGTCCTGCAGCGCGGACGATGGCGGCGAGAGGCGACCAAGGAAGGAGACGTGCATGATTCTCGACCCTGGCGGCTTGGTTGCGTGGCTCGTCGTTGGCCTGATCGCGGGTGCGCTCGCCAGCGCCGTTACCGGCAATCGGTCTGGCTGCCTTGGCAGCTTAATCCTTGGCCTCGTCGGCGCGTTCGTCGGCGGATTTCTCTTCTCGATTCTTGGTCTCGGCGGCATCTTTGGCGTAGAGGCAGGATTCGTCGGAAGCATCATCGTCGCCTTCGTTGGCGCAGTGATCCTGATCGCGCTTGGGCGGCTGATCTTCCGGCTCTGATTCGCCGCGTTCTCCATCCAGCCGCAGAAGGACAAAACCGCCAACCGGCAGCTTCGCCGACGCACCGTGGCGCGGAAACGCAGAACCACCTGCCGACGCCAATCGGACGGCACACGCGGACCGGCAGCGAAATGGCGCCAGCGCAGGCCGTGGCCCGACCCGGCGAGTGGCGGCCCCGCCGGCTAGGGGCGCCACGCGGCAGCGCCGCGAAGAGAGCGTTGCCAGCCGGCGTGGGCCGAAACGGGAGATGAGGAGACCGCGCTAGAGCAGGCTCTCGGGGTCGACATCGATCTGCCAGGCTGGCGGGATGGTGACGCCGCGGACAAACGAAACGACATCGTCGCCGCGCAGCACAATCTGCCAGCGATAGCGGCCGCGAATCCGCCGGAAGAAGGACGGCGCCGGACCGAGGATATCCACTTCCACCCCTTGGGCGCGACGGTGCGTCTCCAGCCGAGCGCGCAGCGCCATCGCTTCGCCGCGTACCCGCTCTTCGTTGAAGTTCGCATAAAGCAGACGCACCAGCTGACTGAATGGCGGGTAGCGCTGCTGACGCCGGTGGACGATCTCCTGCTCATAAAACGCGAGATAGTCGTGCCGCGCCGCCGCTCGAATGACATAATGATCGGGCGAGTACGTTTGGACGATCGCTGCGCCGCCACCGGCGCGTCCCGGCCGGCCGACCGCTTGAGTCAGCTGCTGGAAGACGCGCTCGGGCGCTCGAAAATCCGGCAAGTACAGCCCGACGTCGGCATTCACGACGCCGACGAGCGACACACCGGCAAGATCGAGCCCCTTGGAGACGAGCTGGGTGCCGACGAGCACATCTCCCTCGCCGGCGGCGAACGCGCGGAGGATCCGCTCGTGCTCGGCCGGGCCGCCGACATCGCTGTCGAGCCGCAGCACACGCACGCCGGGAAACTCCGCCTCGACCTCGGCCACGACCCGCTCGGTTCCCAGCCCGAGGAAGCGAATGCGCCGACTGCCGCACGCGGGGCAGACCGCCGGGATGGTGCGCCGCCCGTTGCAGAGATGGCAGATCAGCCGATCGGGGCTGGCGTGGTAGGTGAGCACCGTGTCGCAGCGGGAGCAGCGGGCCGTGTAACCACAGTCTCGGCAGAGGACGACACTCGCCGCACCACGATGGTTGAGATAAAGAATTACCTGCTCCCGGCGCGCCAGTGCGCCCGCCAGTTGCTCCCGCAGCTGGCGGCTGAAGATCCCGCGGTTGCCAGCGCGCAGCTCGGCGCGCAAATCGACGACCGTCACCTCCGGCAGCCGCTCACCGGTGACACGCTCGCCGAGCTCGATCAAGCCGATCTCGCCCCGGCGAGCGGCGTGGAAGCTCGCGACATCGGGAGTTGCGCTCCCAAACAGGAGTGCCGCGCCCGTCGCTTCTGCAAGCCGACGCGCCACGTCGCGCGCCTGATAGCGTGGCGTCTCGCTTTGCTTGAAGCTGGGATCGTGCGCTTCGTCGAGCACGATGAGCCCCAGACCGGCGATTGGCGCGAACAGCGCGGAGCGCGGCCCCACCACGACAGCCGCCTCGCCCGACTGGATACGCTGGCGGGCCAAGCGACGTGCGCGGTCGGGCAACCGGCTATGGAGTACTGCGACGCGGCCGGGAAAGCGTGCCTCGAAGCGGGCGGCAAGCTGTGGGGTCAGCGCGATCTCGGGCGCGAGGACAATGCCTCGCCGGCCGCGGCGAACCGTCTCGGCGAGCGCCCGCAGGTACAACTCGGTCTTGCCTGCCCCGGTGACGCCAAACAGGAGCGCGGCACCCCCCGTTGCCAGCATCGGCGCGAGCTGGCCCCACGCGCGTTCCTGCGGCGGCGTGAGCGGGGGTGGCGTGGCCGGCGCGACTGACGCTGTCTCCTCAGTCGCGGTCGTGCGCGGTGCAACGCGGCGCCACGGCGCCTCGATGGCGACGAGGCCAAGCTCAACGAGCCGTTCGACGATCGGCAGGACTGGTCCGTCGCGGTCGCGAGCCACAAGGTCACTGAACCGGACGTGCGGCCCTGCGGCGATCGCCTCAAAGACAGCCCGCTCGGGGGGAGTGAGCGTAGCGGCCCGGCCCGTGGCGCGCAACCGCGGGTCGACCTGCTTCGGGAAGTCGGGCGGCAGCCAGAGCCGCAGCGCAAGAAAAGGAGGACAGCGATAGTACTCGGCGAGCCAGCATGCGACCGCGATTTGCGGCGGCGTCAACAACGGCTCGTCGCCGAGAGGAGCGGCGAGGTCGCGCACCTCGGCGACCGAGGGCTGCTCTTCGAAAGCGACGACGATGCCGGGCACGAGGCGCGCCCCGAATGGCACGACGACCGCACATCCAGGACTGACCGTCAGCCGGCTGGGGATTCGGTAGGAGAACAGGTTGAGAAAAACTGGCGGTGCATCGACCGCGACGGCCGCGTAGGCGGGACGCCCGGTCCCCATTGCCAGAGAGGGTTAGCTCGTCGTTTCGACGGGCTCGACCGTCTCGGCAGCGGGCGTCTCGGCGGCGGGCGCCGGGGCACTCTTCGCATTCTTGGCAGCTACCGGGCGGGCGCGCTCCTTGATTCGGGCAGCCTTCCCGCGCAGGTTACGCAAGTAATACAGCTTCGCGCGGCGGACGCGGCCGATGCGAACGACCTCGATCTTCTCGATGCGTGGCGAGTGGAAAAGGAACGTCCGCTCAACCCCAACGTTATGCGAGGCAATGCGACGAACGGTGAAGGTAGCATCTCCCGGGCCGCCACGATGAATGCGGATCACGACGCCTTCGAAAACTTGGATGCGTTCGCGGCTGCCTTCGACGACCTTGACGGAGACGCGGACGGTGTCGCCAGGTCCGAACTGCGGCAGCTCTTTCGGCTCGACCAGCAGCAAATTGCGGATATCCATTGTTCCAACCTTACGGGACTGAGACGGGGGCGGCCCTGCCGCCACGGCCGCGGCGCGCGCTGCAGCGCCAGTCGCACGACCTCAGAATTGTAGCATGCGAGGGGGCGCAAAATGAAAGGCTGGACGCCCACGCCACCCCCCGTGTAACATAAACCTCACCTTCAGATACACTGAGGCTCCTGTGCTGGAACGTGCTCCTTCCTCTCGCGCAGCTCGCTCGCTCGCCCGCCTCGCCCAAGCCGTGAAGCGGTTGGCGCTGGCGGACGGCTTGACTCCAGTGCAAGCCCAAGCGATCCTCTTCTGCGCCCGCACGCGGCCGGACGTCGCTTCGGTTGGCAGTCTCGCGCGCGTGCTCGGCACAACCCATGCCACGGCGGTCGGTATCGTCGACGGGCTGGTCCGCCGCGGCTACGTCGTTCGGCGATCCAAGCCCGACGACCGGCGCGTGACCCTCCTCGCGCTGACCGACCGCGGTCGCGAGGTTGCCGAGACGATTCTCGAGGGGAACGCCATCCTCGAGCGAGCGCTCGATCGTCTTCCCGCTGATCAGCGCACTACGTTTGAGCAGGCACTCGATGCCCTTAGTCGCGAGCTCGCCGCCGCCGGCCACCTTCAGTTGAGTGAGCCCTGCCCGGGCTGCGTCTTCCTCGAACCAAACGCTGCCCCGAGCGCGAGCCGGCCACACTATTGCCGTTACTTCCGGTCGTATCTCAGCGACGTCGAGACCCAACTTGACTGTCCGAAACATACGCCGCCGCGCACTGACGGCTTTCGCCGTGAGGAGCTACGGCTCCGCGCCGCTCGGTAAGAGCCGGACTTCGCTGAGAAATCTTTCGCTTGAATGGTGCTTCCGGCAGAATAGCGAGCACGCCGACCAATCAGCCATCCATCTGAAGCGGACGACAGGTGTCCACGGGAGGCAATGGTGCAGGTTCGGGTCTTGCTCAGCATGGCGGCGACAGTCGTCGCACTTATGGTTGCGGCAGCGGTGGCGTGGCTTGGCTCCAACCCGGTCAGCGCAGCGAATACGGATATCTCGTTCACCTGCTGCGGCTACACGCCGGCCAACGTCTCGATCAACGTCGGCGACTCCGTGACGTGGAAGCCATCCGGGGCCGATGGCTTCGGCGCTCACCCCCTCGTCAGTCAGAATGGCCTTTGGCCGACGGTTACCTCCGGTACGCAATTCGTCTTCACATTTACTACACCGGGCGAGTACTTCTATTACTGCCAATTCCACGGCGGACCGAACGGCGCAGGGATGGCAGGAAAGGTAACCGTGCTCGGCAGCGGCGGCCCGACGCCGACCGCCACGCCGTCGGTGTCTCCGACCGTCACCTCTTCGCCAACGCCGACGCCGACCATTCCCCCCGGCCCTGTCGGCGCAAACGTCTCTCGCCGACTGATCGCGATCTTGAGCGGAGCAAGCGAGGTGCCGTCCACCACGAGTCCGGCGACCGGCTACGCCCTCTTCGACGTGAGCGAGGACCTCACCCAACTCTCGTTCTACCTCTCCTCGACGGTGACGAGCACGACGGTCGCACATATCCACCGAGCGCCGTTCGGCGAGAATGGCGATCCAATCATTACGCTCGCATCGTCCCCCGGCTTTACTGAGGTGCGGGGAACGGCGGCGCTTGCGCCAGAGATCGCCTCGGCGCTCTTTACTCGGGACTTGTACGTCAACGTCCATTCGACGGTCTTTCCCGGGGGCGAGATCCGCGGGCAGATCGTCGGCATGATGAGCTTCGGCGCCCAGCTGAGTGGCAGCCAAGAAGTGCCGCCGAACGGTTCGCCGGCGACCGGCCGCTTCCAGCTCTGGCTTTGGCCCGACCTGTCGCGCGCCGAGTTCGTGATGACGCACACGGTGGCCGGCGCGAACGCCGCGCACATCCACCGCGGCCCACCGGGCGTGAACGGCCCGGTCGTCGTTCCGCTGCCGGCAGGCCCGAACGTGTCCGGCACCGTGCCACTCACGCCGGGCGGACTCTACGACTTGCTCGCCGGCAACTGGTATGTGAACGTCCATTCGCCCTCCTTCCCCGGCGGAGAGGTGCGCGGCCAGCTCGGACTCGAGCATCAGTATCAGGCCGTGCTGCGCGGCAGCAATGAAGTGCCACCGAGCGGCAGCGCCAACAGCGGCGTCGCTTCCTTCATCCTCAACCGGACGACGCTCCAACTGCACTATGTCCTTTCGTCGACAATTCCCAACACCACGCAGGCGCACATCCACGTCGGCCCAGCGGGCGCAAACGGTCCGGTGTCGTACACGCTCGCCAGCACCGCCGGCTTCACGGCCGTTCGGGGGACGGTGACTCTCGATCCGCGCTTGCTGCCGCTGCTCGAAACCGGTGGCCTGTACGTCAATGTGCACTCGACGCAGAATCCGAGCGGCGAAATCCGCGGCCAAATCTGGGGACCGACGCTCTTCACCGCGCGGCTGACTCCGCAGCAGGAAGTTCCGCCGGCAGCCAACGGCTTCAGCGGTCGCGCCTTCCTGCTCCTGAACGATGGTCAGAACGGATTCATCTACGCGCTGGCCCACGACGTGGCGTCGCCGACAGCAGCGCACATCCACCGTGGCGCCCCGGGCGTCTCGGGTCCGATCGTCTACCCACTTCAGGCCGCCAATCAGGCGGCGGCGTCGAGCGGGGTATCTGCTGCCGATCTCCACGACCTCTTTTTTGGCAACCTGTACGTCAACGTTCATAACGCGTCCTTCCCGGCGGGCGCGATCCGCGGCCAACTGGTGGCAGGGACCCGCCAACTCCTCGGGATCGCGTTCAAGAACGCTGGCGGTTGAGCGCCGCTCGTCTAGTCAGGCGACTCCGCGCCGAGGCTGCACTACACTGTCGTCAGTCTCGGCCCGAGGGGGATGATGACGATCTCTGCGCTTCGCGAAATCGCCATCGGCGTCGCCGATCTCGACAAACGCACCGCCTTCTACCGCGACATCTTCGGCCTCACCGTGATTCGTGAAAGCACGATCTCGAGTGACATCGCGCGGGCGCTGTATGGACTGGCCGATCCGATTCCGAGCCGGACCCTCGCGCGGACGGACGTGCCGAGCAGCGTGAGAATCCGGCTGATGCGCCTCGAGGGCGAGGAAGGACGTCCGTCGCGCGACCTTCGCTGGCCTGGCCCCGTCGGAATCGGGTTCACGACGGCGAGCATTCAGCCCGTCTTTGAGCGCGTCGCCGGCGCTGGGGTGCAGTTCATTTCTCCACCCGTCAAGCTCACGCCGGGAAGCGGTCCCGACGACCCGTTTCGGTTCGAAGCATTCGGCCGCGCCGAGGATGGCGAATATATCGTCTTGATCGAGCGCGGCAATACGCCGGTGCCATACGGGGACATTTCCGCCGCTTCTGGTGTTAGTCAACCGCTGCACACGTCGCACGCTGTGCTCGATCTCGCCGCGTGCAACCGGTTCTTGCACGACGTGCTCGGGCATGAAGTACTCGTTCACGAGCATTGCGAAGGGCCACTGTTCGAAGAACTGATGGGCTTGCCACCCGGTCAGCGATTCGATTTCGACATGCTTTGGGATCCGGGCTTCTCGACCGGCCGGATTGTTTTGATGGAGTTCGAAGGGATCGTCGCGGACCCGGCGAGCGTCCATCCGCCGACGCGAGGGATTTGCGCGCTGCGCTACGACACGAGCGACCTGACGGCCTTGCTCCCACGAATCGAGCCGGCCGGCGGCCGCATTCTTCGCGGGCCAGTGACGGTCGACGACCCGGCCCTCGGACGTGGCCAAGTCGTCGCCGTCATGTCACCCATCGGCACGCTGTTCGAGATCTGGGAGCCCGACCTGTCGGACAATCCCACTGGCGAATTTGGGACACGATGAGCCGTCACGCGACTCAAATCGCGGTGTAGGCCCCGTCGACGAGGTGAGCGCTGCCGGTGATAAACGACGCTTCGTCAGACGCCAAGAAGCAGACGAGCGCCGCTACTTCGTTTGGCGTACCCATCCGCTTGACCGGGTGGAGCGCGGTGATGGCCTGCCTCGCCTCGTCGTTCAGATGCTTGGTCAAGAGCGGGGGTAACGATGAACGCCGGGCACACGCTGACCGCACGAATGCCAGCCGTGGCGTACTCGATCGCGGCTGCCTTTGTCAGGCCCACGACGGCGTGCTTGGCGGCGACGTAGGCGGGGGCATTGGCGAACCCGACTGTGCCGAGGATCGAGGCCATGTTCACGATGACTCCGCCCCCATTGGCCAACATCGCTGGAATCTCGTAGCGCATCCCGTAGAAGACGCCGTTCAGGTTGACGTCGATCACCTGCTTCCAGCCTTCGATCGAATACGATCCGACTGGGTTCGCTTCGCCACCAATGCCGGCGTTGTTCACCGCGACATCAAGCCGGCCGAAGGTCTCGACAGCGAAACGGACCATCGCCTCCACGGACGCCGGATCCGCCACATCGACGTGCACGGCACGCGCCTCGCCGCCGATCTCGCTCGCGACACGTTCCGCCGCCTCCAGATTGAGATCGGCGACGACGACCTTGCCCCCTCGCGCCGCAAAGAGCGCAGCGCACGCCTCCCCGATGCCGGAGCCGCCTCCGGTGACCACGATCACCTTGCCGTCGAAGCGATTCGAGTCTGCCATTCCCTCTCATGTCCTCCGCTGCCACTCGGTCCGCCGGCCAGCGCACGGTTGCCGGCGGTCAACAGTAAGCATCTCACGGGCGAGCGCTACTGTCGAGACCCGAACCACCCGGCGAAGACCAGACCGATTGTCACGTTGTGAGCAACTCAATGCTCCCCCTAGGCAGGGTGGCAGCAAGCGCCTATGCTAGCGGTGTGGAGAAGGAGGAGCCAATGACGTCGCAGCCTCGATCGATGCGCTTTCAGGTTCAGGAGGTGTTGGCCGGCGCGTTGGCGTCCCTGCCTTCCGATACATTCTCGGACGATCACGCCTTCCTCGGTCGGACGTTTAAGCACTTATCCAGCACCTTGCCGCTGTTTGCGCCGTACGCTGCCCTCGTTGACGAAAGCGACTACTCGTCCGCCCTCGACGGCGCGCTCCGAGCGCTCGTCGAACGAGGATGGCTGGTCCATGAGCCGGGTCACTATACCATCACGGCTGTCGGGCGAGCGGCCTGCATCAGCAGCAAGAGGACGCTCTTCAACCGGGGCGACGTGGCGCAACTCGAGGAGGCCGCCGCGATCCTCGGAGCAGCCGAGCCCAACGCCTAGCGTCGTTCCAGCAGCGCCCGGCAATGTTCGCAAACGACCTCGGGCGCATCGGGTGGCGCCGGAGTCCAAACGCGCTCAAAGAGCGCCCCGGCAATGGCTCGTGCCCGTGCCCGGTCCGGGAGGCGCCGCACGGCTTCCGCATCGAGGGCACCCTCGCCGAATGCTGCCCCGGCGAGCAGGCCATAGGCGAGAGAGGCTGGTGACTGCAGCCGGCGCAGCCCGTCGGCGAAGCAAGTGGCACGGCGGACCGCCGCTACCGCCGAACTGGAAGCGTCGTCCGGCACGGTCTCCCGCGGAACACCCGCGAGGAGGAGGCTCATGACCACCGCTGCCCGCCGGGCCGGGGCTCCATCCGGAAGCGAAGCAAGCGCCGAATCGGTGGCGTGGAGGTCGCCGCCGTGCCAGAGCGTCGCCACCCCGCCGAAAAGGACGGGGTCGGGCCACCGCAGATCGAGGAGGTTGCCGTGGTCAAGCAGTGTGTCGCAGCCATCGAAGACGCTCCGTGCCGCGGCGGCGTCGGCGAGGGCGAGGCCGAGGAACGCCCCGCGATAGCGATCGAGTGCCGCGAGCCGGCGCTTGTTGAGGGTGGCGAGGTCGTCGCTCGTCATTTCTGTGGTTGGCCTCCTGCGCAGGGAGCGTAGCAGGCGGCGCGAGATCGAGGGAAGCGGGCCGGCCGTTTGCTAGAATCGCGCTTCGTGAGCGCCCTTTCGACGGCCCCGCGCCCGGCGGTGGAGGTTTCCGCGGCCGGACCGCGACCGCACCCCCGGCGCTGGTCGCTGCTCGTCGTCCCCACCCTCATCCTCCTCGCTGCCTTCGGTCTCCGCCTCGTTCGCCTCGGCGAACAGAACATCTGGTGGGACGAAGGCCTCGCCTTCTGGGCGGTCCGCCAGAACCTCCTTGCGACCACGCTCTGGACGGCCGCCGACGTCCATCCCCCGGTCTTCTTTTGGCTGCTCTGGCTCCAAGTGCGGCTCGCCGGTGAGAGCGCCTTTGCCGGCCGGCTGGTAGACGTCTGGGCGGGCGTCCTGACCGTCGCGCTCGCCATCCCAATCGGCCGGCTGCTTGGCGGCCTGCGCCTCGGAATCGTCGCGGCGCTCTTCCTCGCGCTGGCGCGCTTTCCCGTCTGGTGGTCCCAAGAGCTGCGGATGTACGCGCCGGCGACGGCCTTTGCCCTCGCCGCCTGCTTTTTCACGCTGCGAGCGGCGCAAGGCCGCCGCTGGTGGGCGGGCTACATTATCAGCGCCACCCTCGCGCTCTGGACGCTCTATCTCAGTGCTGCGGTGCTGCTCGCCGTCAACCTATTCGCCGGGGTCGTGGCGTTGCGCCGACTGCTCAACCCCTCCCAGCAGCGCGCTGGTCTCCGTTTCGCCCTTGCCTGGGCGGGGGCGCAGCTCGTCGTCGGGCTCCTGTTTGGCCTTTGGCTCCTCATCGCCAGCGGGCGGATGCGCACGTGGTCGACCGCCGAGCCGGTCGATCCGGCGATCTTCGCCAAACTGTACGCCGTCGTGCTGACAACGGGCGTCTCGGTCGACATCGATCGGTATTGGCCGGGCGTTGCCCTAGCGCTCGGTGTGCTCGCCCTCGGGGCGCTGCTCTCGCTGCTCGTCCGGCGCTCGACGACTGGGTGGAGTCTCCACTGGTTGCTGCCGGTGCTGGTCGTACTCGTCGTGCCGGCGGCGGTCTTCTTGGCGACCCAGCCGCGCGGCTTCTTCTACTCGCCGCGGCTCGAAGTGCGTTACTTCCTGCTCGCCACCCCGGCCGCGGCGCTGCTCGTTGCCGGAGCGCTCATCACCATCGGCAAGCTGTGGCGGCCGCTCGGTGCCGGCGCCACCGTGACCGCGGCGCTCGCCGCGGGCTGGTTCACCGTCGACTATCTCGATGGGCGACGCTATCGCGACGAATTCGACTCGGTGGTCGCCGCTCTGCGTGCCTACGCCCGGCCCGACGATGGCGTCGTCCTCGTGTCGGGGGACCGGTCCGTGCTGTTTACGTACTCCTATCTCCCGAACGTGCCGGATGCGCCACCGTGGTACGGGCTGCCGTTTACCGTCCCAGCCACGGCAGCGAGCGCGGCGGGTGACATCGGGCCGATCGCCGAGCGGCACCGCCGAATTTGGCTCGTTTCAGCGGAAGCGCACCTCCAAGACCCAGGCGGCGAGATTGCCCGCTGGCTGGACACCAACCGATTGAAGGTCTATGACCAGCCGAACGGCTATAACCGGCTAACCCTGTATGACCGGGTCGGCGAGCCGCCGGCCATCGAGCGGCTTGCGCCGACGGTCCCGTTGGACGTCGACCTCGGCGGTGGCCGCCGGCTGCTTGGCTACGACCTCCCGGCGCGACGGCTGCTGCCCGGAGACGTTGGGCACATTGCGCTCTACTGGCGCTCTAGCGGCGGAGCGGCAGGGCCGCTCGCGCTACGACTGCTCGATCCGGAGAGCGTTCCACTCGAAGAGTGGATCATCGACGACAGCGCCACACCAGCGGGCGCACCCGTGCGCCGTCAGTTCGAGTTCGCCGTCTTCCGCCATACCCCTCGGGGAACCTACCGCGTGGAAATCGAGACGCTCACCGAACGACGGACCTTGGCGACCGTTGGCATCGAGCGCACTGAGCCCGTGCCGGGGCTGCCGGCTGACGTCACACCGCGCCCGGCCGGCGATTTCGGCGACACGCTGCGCCTCGTCGGCTTCACGGTCGCCACCGGCGGACGAGCCTTGGCTTCTGGCGACACGATCCACCCCGGCGAGACGATCAACCTGACCCTCTACTGGCAGCCGCTGCGCCGCCTCGACCGTTCTTGGGTCGTCTTCGCTCACCTGCTCGGCGAGCAGATCAACCCTGCGAGCGACACGCCGCTCTGGGGCCAGGACGACGGCTACCCGCTGCGGGGAGAATTCCCAACGCACCACTGGCGACCCCGGACGACGGTGCGCGACATGCGCCGCTTCGTCGTCGATCCGAACGCTCCACCGGGACGCTACGCGATCGAGGTTGGCATGTACTGGCCCCCGACGAGTGAACGGCTGCCGACCGCCGATGGCGAGGGGCGGCTGATCCTCCTCGACCTGATGGTGACGCGATGACGACGGGCACCCGGCCGCTGGCGGAGTCGCCTCCCCGCGCCTCTCAAGGAGTCGGGCGAATCGGGGTGCAGCGGGCAGCGGCGATCTTGGTCGGGGGGCTGCTTGCGGCGCTCGCACTGCGGATTGTGTTGGCGGGCAGCGGCGGCAACGTCTGGGACCTTGAGATCTACAAAGCGTGGGCGCGGATCATCGCAGAGCGCGGGGTGGTCCACGCCTACGACGGGCCGGTGGTCGTTGACTACCCGCCAGTCTTCCTCTACTGGCTGGAGCTCGCGGTCCGCATCTACCAAGCCTGGCTGTCACCGTCGCTCGACACCAGCCGGATTGAGTTCACCTACTTCATCCGCCTGCCGGGGCTCCTGTTGGACCTCGCGCTGGCCGCGCTCATCTGGTGGGTTGTCCGACGGCGCGGCGGCGAAGGATGGGCGCTGGCGGCCGCGTTCGCCTACGCCTTCAACCCGGCGGTCCTGTTCAACCTCGCGTATTGGGGGATGCCCGATTCCCCCCACGCCATCATCATCGTCGGTTCGCTGCTGCTCGCTCTGGCGCGTCAGCCCTTTCTCGCGTGGGCGCTTATCTCGATCGGCGTCTTCACGAAGCCACAAGCGGATATTTATGCACCCTTGGTAGCGCTGATCACGCTGCGCGAGCAGGGGCTGCGCGGCTGTCTCAAGGGCGCCGTTGGGATCGTCGCCGGCGTGCTGCTCGCAACAGGGCCGTTCCTGCTCGCCGGAACCGCCGACGGGATCCTCAACCAGATGGCGGCGATGGCCGACTACGACCCGTTTCTGTCCAACAACGCCCACAACTTTTGGTGGCTGGTGGGCTGGGGCTACGGCTGGCAGATCCGCGACACCGAGCCGTTTCTGGGCCCGCTCTCCTACCGCATGACCGCCATCGGGCTCTTCGGCGTCGTGTATGCCTTCGCGCTCTGGCGGGCCTGGCAGACGCGCGACGAGACCCGCACCCTCGAGATCGCCGCCTACCTTGGGCTCGTCTTGTTCATGCTGATGACGGTCGTCCACGAGACCCATGCCTACACCGTGCTGCCGATCTTGTCGCTGATCTGGTGGCGGGAACGGGCGCTGCGCTGGCTCTTTGTCACGATCTCGGCGATCTTTCTTCTCAACCTGGTCCTGCACGATTCGGACATCTACGACCGGCTGCAGGACATTGGGCTGCACTATCGGCACCTCAGCCTGACGCTGGTCAATGCCGTCGCCTACGTCACTGTCTTTCTGTGGTGGACGCTGCGGATCGCCGGCGTGCATCTCACGAGGCGGCTGCTTCCGGCAGGGCTGGCAACGGCGGGACTCGCCGGCAGTGTCGTCTTTGCGACCAGTCCGCAGCTCGTCTCGGCGAGCTACGACCCAGCCCGGATTGGCCGGCCAAGCGGGGCGGTGTTTGGCGAACAGATCCGGCTCGTTGGATACAGCTACAAGCCGGAGCGCGTCCGGCCGGGCGACGCGGTGCAATTTTCGTTCACGTGGCAGCCCGTGCGCGATCTCGACGAGCACTACATGTTGTTCGTTCACGTGCTCAACTCCGGGCTGGAAAAGGTCGGCCAACGCGACGGCCCGCCGACTCGCAATGTCTACCCGACGCGCTTTTGGCGCGCGGGCGAGGCCATCCACGACGAACGAAGCGTCCAGATCGCGCCGAATGCCCGCCCCGGGGTGTACGACGTCGAGATCGGGTTCTATCCGGTGACCGACTTCAAACGGCTGCCCGTCCGTCGGCCGGACGGCCAACTCGACAGCCGCCTCGTGCTCGGCCGCGTGGTAGTGACCGGCCCGCCGCCGGCGGCGCCGGCCATGCCCCTCGATCGACCGCTCGGTGAGGCAATTCGCCTTGCCGGCGTAACAGCCCGGCCGGCGCCGAGCGGCGGCGCGATCCGGCTCGCGCCGAGCGCACCGCTCACCCTCGATCTCGTCTGGGAGGCGCTTGCCACCCCACCGGTCGACTATACCGTGTTCGTTCAGTTGCTCGATGAGCGCGGGCAAGTCGCGGGCCAGTATGACGGTCAGCCGCAAGGCGGGCGCTACCCCACCTCAGCGTGGGTTGCCGCTGACCGGATCGGTGAGACGGTGACACTGACCGCGCCAGGTCCCGGCGATTATCGGCTGATCGTCGGGATGTACGACCTTGCCACTGGCCGGCGGCTGTCTGCCGGCGGTGCAGACTTCATCGAACTTCCTCCCGTGCTGGTGCGGCCGTGAAGCGAGTCGAGTACCGCCTGATGTTTGAGAGCGAAGACGGGTTCTGGTGGTACGCAGGCATGCGGCGGGCGGTGGCGGCGCTGCTCGATCGCTACGTCGGAGCGGTGGAACGGGTACTCGATGCTGGCTGCGGCACCGGCGCCAATCTCGTCTTTCTCGCTCGCTATGGCCGCACGGTCGGGATCGACTTGGCGGCCGAAGCGCTCCGCTTCGCGATGACACGCCAGCCCGAGGCGATTGCCCGCGGGTCGATCAGCGCCCTGCCGTTTGCCGCCGAGTCGTTCGATCTGGTGACGAGTTTCGAGGTCATCTACCATCTGGCGGTGGAGGACGACCGGGCCGCCTTGGCGGAGATGGCGCGGGTAACGCGGCCGGGCGGCTGGGTGCTGGTGCGCGTGCCCGCCTACGATTGGCTGCGCGGAGCACACGACCGTGCCGTCCAGACGCGCCACCGCTACACCGCGGGAGAGATCCGCGCCAAGCTGCGCGACGTCGGACTTGAGGTCGTGCGGACCAGCTACTTGAATACCACGCTCTTCCCGCTGGCAGCGGCGAAACGAGCGCTCGAATGGCTGACTGCCGCGCCGAGTGATGAATCGGACCTGAAACCGCTGTCGCCGGCGCTCAACCGGCTATTTACCGCCACTCTGGCGGCGGAAGGGCAGGCCCTTCGCCGAATCGACCTGCCGTTCGGTCTGAGCGTGTTGGCGCTCGCCCGTAAACCGTAATGCAGCGATCTCTTGGCGAGCTTGACCTCTTCGGGGAGCTGATTATCCCGCTGGGCGTGGCGCTCGCCGGCGCAGCGCTGGTCTGGCTGCTGATCCGCCTCTTCGGCCAGCGCCTTCGCCCCGCATTCGCGGTCCGCGAGGCGGCCCGTGGCCGGCTTGCGCCACTTGTCCTCGCTTTGCTGATCCTCAGCTACGTCGCGCTCATTGGAGGACTGGCGATCGCGCGCCATACAGCGCTCAAGAGTCATGCCTACGATCTCGGCATCTTCACGCAGGTGCTCTGGAACACGAGCCAAGGGCGGCTGTTTGAAAACACGGTGATGATCGAGTACTCGGCGAGCCTGCTTGGTCAGCACTTCGCGCCGATCTTCCTCCTGCTCGTCCCGCTCTATTGGGTGTGGCCGGACCCGCGGGCGCTCTTGCTCCTCCAAACAGGTGCGCTGGCGATCGGCGCACTCCCCGTCTACCTCCTCGCGCAGCGGCGCACTGGCAGTCGCGGGGTAGCGCTGATCCTCGCGGCAGCCTACTTACTCCTGCCGGCGCTCCACTACGTGAATTTTTACGACTTCCACGAGATCGCGCTGACGACCCCGCTACTGCTGGGCGCGATTTTCTTCCTCGATACGCGCCGGATGCTGCCCCTTGCTGGCTGCCTCGGCGTGGCGCTGCTCTGCCGCGAGGAGATTGCGATCGTGGTAATGGCCTTCGGCATGGCGCTGCTCGTCGTCCGGCGCTGGCGGTGGGGCTTGGGCCTGATCGTGGTCGGCGCGGCGTGGCTTGCTTTCACCGTTGGGTGGGCAGTGCCCTACTTTCAAAGCAGCCCGGTGTACTACTTTGTTGTTCGCTATGGGAAGCTGGGCGATTCGATACCGGAGATTCTGCTGACGCTTGTGACGCGGCCGCTTTGGGTGCTGGAGTACCTCTGGACGGCGCCGCGGCTCGAATACTTGGTGCGGCTGTTCACGCCAGTCGGTCTGCTCGGCCCGCTCGGGCTACCGGTGTTCCTGCTCTCGCTGCCGACCTTCGGCTATCTGCTCCTCTCGGACTATCGCGAACAGTACGACATCGTCAACCAATACAGTGCGCCACTCATTCCCTTCATCATGGGCGGGACGATTGTGACGCTTGGCTGGCTGATGCGCCGCCGGCCATTTGCCAGTTGGGCCGGTCGCTACGCTCTCGCCTGCTATGTCCTCTTCGCGGCAGCGGCAAGCAGCGTCGCCTTCGGCCCGACGCCGATCGGACGACGTCATGACCCAGAGCAGTTCACCATCACCGACCGCGTGCGCTACGCGCACGAGGCGTTTCGCCGCATCCCGCCCGATGCCTCGGTCTCCGCGCAATCGGACCTCGTGCCGCATCTCGCGCATCGGCGCCAGATCTACCTTTTCCCAAACATCCACGATGCCGAGTACGTGGTGCTCGACGGGTTCGCCGACTACTGGCCGTTGAAGGCGGCCGATTTCGGTCGAGCGCTCGACGAACTGTGGAACAACCCGCTCTACGAGTTGCTCTGGCAAGACGGCGGCTACGGCATCTTCAAGCGCAAGCCCGTTCCGCCGATCCAGCATCCGGTGTCAATCAGCTTTGCGGCCGGCGGCCGGCCACAGATCGAACTGGTCGGCTATGACCTGCCCAAAACGGTGCTCCAACCCGGTGAGATCGTCACGGTCGGGCTCTATTGGCGCATGGTGACGCCGATCGAGACGCGCCGCGTCCGCTTTCGCTCGACGACCTCGCTCCAATTGTGGGGACCGGACGGCCGGGCGATCACGCAGGTCGACAAAGAGCCGTGGGACGGCCTGATCACGAACGATCGGATCATTCAAGGCGCCATCCACTACGACCGGTATGCGCTGCACGTGCCGCCCGATGCGCCGCCAGGCCGCTACACGCTGGTAAGCGCGGTCTACAGCTATTACAGCAAACGCCCCTGGACCATCTTCGACGAGGCGGGCAACTCGACTGGCCGATTTTCGGCGCCGCTCGCGACGATCGAGGTCGGCGGGTGACCATCGCCGCCCGCCCTGCCGAGACCACGGCGCGCCCCGAGCCGGCGCAGCCGGAGTGGCGAGCCGACCGGGCGATGCTCGGGTTGGTGGCGCTGGTCATTGCTTTCCGGCTCGCAGCGCTCCTCTCGTGGCGGCCCGGTGGTTACGTCGTCGACTGGTCGGAGCGCTACTTCTTCGGCTTCTGGTTGCGCTACGTCGATGCGGGCTACCTGCCCTTCCGTGACTTCTGGATGGAATATCCGCCGCTGTTGCCATACTTTGGCATCGCGGCCCACTGGCTGGCGGGGTGGCTCCCCCTCTGGCGCGATCCGCAGCTCTGGTTTTCGCTCACCACCGGGCTTCCGTTGCTCGTGGCAGACGCGCTGACCCTCATCCTCGTCTACCTGATCGGGCGGCGGCTGTGGGGTGAGCTGCCAGCGCTGCTCGGCGCGGCCATCTGGGCTTCGCTGCTCGCCCCGCTCTACTTTTTCCTGTCGGGGTTCGACGGACCAGCCGTGCTGGCGATTCTGACAGCGCTTTGGTTGGCGCTGCCCGGCAGCCGGCGGCCTCTTCTCCGGGCGGCACTTGCCGGCATCGTCCTCGGGCTCGGCGTGCAGTACAAGGTGCTGCCCGTTGCGGTCGCGCCGGCCATTCTCGTCGCCTTCTGGGTAGCTGCGCGGCCGGCCGCCGCCGTCTTCGCCGGAGCGTTCGCCGCCGCCAACCTCGCCGTGATGCTGCCCTTCCTGCTGATCAACCCGCAGCTAACGATCGCCTCCTACGCCAGCATTCTGACTCGATCCTCGTGGGAGACGGTCTACGCCCTGATCGACGGCTACTACGGCGGCGGGCTAGTCGCGCCGGTTGACCAACGCTTCGATCCCGCAATCGCCTTTCAGGCGCAGCACCCGGCCCGCTTCCCCTGGACCGTCGTGACACTGGCAGCAGCAGCCCTGATCGCCCTTGCGGTCACCCGCCGCCACGATTGGCACAAGCCGATCACCGTCGTTGCGCTTGGCGCCCTCAGTCTCTTTGTCCTGCTGATCGCCTCCAAAGGGTGGAGCGCCCAGTTCGTCGTCTACCCGCTGGCGGTGATCGTCGTCCTCTGGCCATCGCTCCGTGGGACGGTGTATGCGCTGCTCTTGTCAGCGGTGAACGTTCTCGAATGGCCGTTCTGGTTGGCCATGTTTGGCGAAAATGCCGCGATTTTGACCTTTCTCGTCCTCTTCCGAACGGTGCTGCTCGTTGCGCTCACCATCGAGTGCTGGGGGCTGTTGCAGCCGCTGGCCATTCCGGCGCCAGCGCGGCGGCTGGCGGCGATCGGGGCGTGTGTGGTCCTGCTCGTCGGGACAGTGGGCATGGCCTGGACCTATTACGACGACGCCTTTCGCAAAGATCCGTATCGACCGCTGATGGAGGCGTTGCATGCCAGTGGCGGGACCGTGCTGCTCACCGACCCGGTGCTGTACGGCGAGATCCGGCCGTTTCTGGGCGCACGTCAGCCGGTGCGGCTGCTGGATGTGAGCGGAAGCCCGACAGGCTGGATGACACGCTACGCGCGAACCGTCTCCGACGCCAGCCGCGACGGGCCGATCGCGCTCGTGTTCTCGGGCAAGGACGAAGACCGCGCCCCGAACGCTGCCGTTGAGCGCTGGCTGGCGACCATCGCCTTTCCCGCCGGGGAGACGTGGCTGGAGAATGCCCGGATCGCCCGCTTTGTGGGAGCGGGCCCGCTCGATACCTTGCCGGGCGCAAGTTTCAGCGGCGGAGTTACACTCCGCCACGCCGAGATCGACCGCGACCCGCGTGCCGGTAAGGCGATCCCGATCGCGTTGGTGTGGAGCGCGACGGCGGCGCTTCCGCCCTATTCGGTCTTCCTCCACGCCTATGATGCGGCCGGCGCGATCGTCGCCCAGCGAGACGGTCCGCCGGCAGGCGGGGCGCTCCCAACGACCGACTGGCGGCCGGGCCAGGTCATCGTCGACCGGCGGACGCTCGTCCTTCCCCCCGGCGAGTATCGGCTGCGCGTCGGGCTGTACGACTCGAACGGAACGCGGTTGCCGCTGGCGGACGGCACCGACGCCGCCGATTTGGGAACCGTGCGGGTGCGGCCGTGACACTCACCCCGGCCCAGCGGCGCTCCGGCTGGATCATCCTGCTGCTCACGTTTGTCGGATTGCGCCTCGCGATTCCGGCGGTGATGCGACCGGTCGGCTACATCGCCGACTGGAACGACTATTACTTCTTCGAGGGGTGGGCGCGCTTCACCGATGCGGGCCGCTATCCGTATCTCGACTTCTGGATGGAGCATCCGCCGCTCTTTCCGTGGCTGGTGGTCGTCGCCTATCGGCTGTCGGCGCTCATTCCGGTCTGGGATAACCCGCATCTCGGCTTCAGCCTCGTCTTCGGAACGATTCTGCTCACGTTCGAGATTGGCAACCTGTTGCTCATCGGCCGCATCGCAGGCCGGCTCGGTGGACCCGATCGCGGGCTGCTCGCCGCGTGGCTGTGGGTGCTGCTCTTCCCTCCGGTCTTCTTCTGGTCGGCAGGATTCGAGGGGTACCCGCTCTTTTTCCTCCTGCTCGCGCTGGCGTTCACCCTTCGGGCGTTCGATGATCGGCCGCGGCGCTGGGCAGCACTCGCCGGCCTCGCAGCAGGGATCGGCATCATGGTGAAGCTGATCCCCGGGTTGATTGTCCCAGTTGGTGCGCTCGCGCTCTGGCGCAGCGGGCGGCGCAGTGCGGCGGCGCTGCTCGTCGCTGCCGCGCTGACGACGGCGACACTGATTGCGCTCCCCTTTGTCGCCGCCAACCCGGTGATGGCGCGCGCCTCCGCCGAGAGCCTGCTCGCGCGCGGCAGTTGGGAAACCGTGTGGGCGCTTGCCGACGGGTATTACAGCGGAGGCACGGTCGCCCGTCCCGAAACGCGACTCGATCCGGCGACCGCCAGCCAAGTGGATCGGCCGTCTCGCGTCCCCATGCTGGCGGTGCTGGCGATTGCGGCTCTCCTCGGTGGCGCATTGCTGCTCGTCGTCCGGCGCTGGCAGGCGCGGGCCGTCGTGGCCGCAACCGGGCTGGCAGTCGTGCTGTTCTTCCTTGCTTCGAAGGGCTACAGCCCGCAGTTCCTTGTCTATCTGCTTGCGCCGGTCGTCCTCCTTTGGCCGGGCGGACGCGGCGTGGGCTATGCCCTCGTCTTCTCCGCCATCAACTTGGTCGAATACCCGGTGGCGCTGCTCCTGTTCGCCGATCAGCCGGCGGTGCTCGTCGTGACGGTGGTGGCGCGAACGGCCACGCTGCTCGTGCTTGCTCTCGATCTGACGGCGATGCTCTGGGAGCGGCGTTCGCCGATCGGCGCACGCCTCGCTGTGCCCGCTGGGGCGGCGCTCGTCGCCGTGCTCGCCGTTGTCACCGTCTCGGCAACGGCGACCTACGCCGCGACACGGCTCCCGAGCGATTCGGCGCGCGAGGCGATCGAACTGCTGCGTGAGCGGGGTGGGACGGCGATGTTCAGCGACCGTGGGCTGTACGACCGGCTGACCCCCCTCCTGCGCGGCCGCCTCGAGACGCGGCTCGTCGTCGCGGACCGGCCGCCGCGCCTCCCCGACGGCGACATCTGGGAGGTGTACATCGATAGCGAGGAAGGGAGGAAGGTCGGCCCCTCGCTCACCGCTGCGCTCGCCCGTGAGCGGTTTCCGGTCGAAACGAGGGTCGCGTCGGGGCTGCGGCTGACGCGCTTTGCGGCGCTTGCGCTCCCACCGGCGCGGCGCCTCGACGCCGACCTCGGTCGGGTCCGACTGGTCTCCGTCGCGCTCCCGTCAGAGGCGACAGCGGGAGCACTGCTCCCGGTCCGGCTCGACTGGCAGGCGGCCGAGCCGCTTCCGGTGGAGTACGCCGTCTACGTGCACGTCCTCGACGGCGACGGGCGGCTGACGGCCCAGCGAGACGCGCCGCCGGCGGCCGGCACCCGCCCAACCTTGGCATGGCCGATCGGAGCACTGGTCGCCGACCGGCAGGTTATCCCGTTGCCGGCCGACCTCCCGGCAGGGAATTACCGCGTCCGGGCTGGGCTGTATGACCCGAAGACGGGCGAGCGGCTGCGCGGCGCAACGGGCGATGGCGTCGATCTCGGCATCGTGCAGGTGAGGCAGCCATGAACGCGCCCGCCCTCGCGCGGCCCGCGCGCGGCGCGGTTGTCCTTCCGTGGAGCCGGCTGCTGCCGCCGGCGCTCCTCGTTGGGATGGTCATCGTTTTCATCGTCTTTTTCGCCGCGCTCTCGGTGCATCGCCATCTTACCTTCGGGACGGCAGGCAACGATCTTGGCAACATGGATCAGGCCGTCTGGAATACGAGCCAAGGGCGCTGGTTCGAGTCGACGAATTGGCGCGGTGGGACAAATCGGCTCGGAGCACACGTCGAACCGATCTTGATCCCAATCTCGGCGCTCTACTGGGTTGCCCCGTCACCGCTGACGCTGCTCGTTCTCCAAGCGGTGCTCGTCGGCTTGGGGGCGCTGCCGCTCTTCTGGTTGGCAGTGCGGCGCTTGGGCAACACCTGGGCAGCGCTCCCCTTCGCGGGCTCCTACCTCATGTTTCCCTCGCTCCAGGCAGCAGTGCTCTATGAGTTCCATCCGCTCACGCTGACCGCGCCGTTCTTCGCACTTGCCGTCGCAGGCTTGCTGGAACGCAAGACAGCGCTCTTTGTGACCGGAACGGTGTTGGCGGTCGCCTGCAAGGAAGACATGCCGCTCGTCGCGATCGGGATGGGCCTCTACGCCATCGTCTTTCAACGGCGGTGGTGGCTGGGCGGCGCGACGATTGTGCTCGCGGCTCTCTGGTTTGTCTTCGTCAATTTACTTGTCATCCCATCGTTTAACCCGGGCGGAGCGTCGCCCTATCTACCGCGCTACCGCGATCTTGGGAGTTCAGTGCCGGAGATCCTCCTGACGATGATCACCCAACCGTGGCGAGCGCTCCCGCTGCTTGCCGGGGGCGACCCAGTTGGCTATCTCCTTGCGCTGCTCCTGCCAGTCGCCTTCTTGGCGCTGCTCGCGCCGGAAGTGGCCATCCTCGGGCTGCCGCCACTCGCCGAAAACCTCGTCTCGAACAGCGTCCTCCAGAAGACGCCGGAGATCAATCACTATCCTGCGCCGATCGTCCCGTTTATGGTCGCGGCGGCGATCGTCGGAGCGGCGCGGATCGTCCGGTGGGGAGGCCGCTGGAACTGGCGGCGCCCGGCGTTGGTCGGCGTCGCGGCGCTCACGCTGCTCTTTACCCTTGGCTACAGCCGGGCACGCGGCTTCACGCCGCTTGCTTGGGATTTCGAGGTCAAGCCGGCGGTCGCCCACTACGACGTGGCCCGCCGTATCATCAGCCTAATTCCACCCGACGCCTCGGTCAGCGCAACGCCGCAGTTGAATCCCCACCTTACCCAACGGCGTCAGGTCGTGGTCTACCCGCGAAACCTCGAATCGGACGTCGTCATCTTGGACACGTGGCCGGGCAACGTCCCCATGGTGGTCGAGGACCAATACCAGACGGTGCGTCGGCTGCTGGCGGATGGGTATGGGCTGGTCGCCGCTGAGGATGGCGTGCTCCTCCTTCAGCGCGGCGCAACGAGCACCGCGACGATCGAGGAGAGCTATCGCAACTACCTCCGCGAGGCGCAACCCGCCGAGCGTGCGGCTGTCCGCTTCGGGGATGGACTGACGCTCGAGGGCTACACGCTCGTCCCCGAGCCACCATCGACGCCGCACCTCATGCTGGCACTGCGCGCCGGGCCGCGGCCAAACGATCGCGATCGGCTGTTCCTTGTCGTCACCGAGGGGGACAGGACACCGTCTCCGGACGACGAGACCTGGCAGGTAGCGGGTCCGACCTTTCTGCCACCGACTGCTTGGGGAACGAGCGCCTTCCAAGCGATGACCCCGACGTTCGGCCGTTGGCGCCGCCCAGGCCGGTTTACCATCTCGCTTGTCGCGACCAACGGTGGCAGTCCGTGGGATGCTGGCAGCCGCCTCCCGGTGCGCCTCGGGGCGAGCGATCGCGAACTGACCGTGCGTGACGGACTGATTCGCCTAGCGGTGCTCGAATCGGACGGGCGTGTCGTGCACGATGTGACGCCGCGGCCACTACGCGAGCTACCGGCGTCGGCGCGGCGCGTCGACAGGCCGATCGGCGGCGGCGTCCGGCTCGCCGGAAGCGGCCCGCTCGGAGAGGCGAGGCGCGGCCGCGAGGTACCAGTCGAGCTCTATTGGCAAGCGGGGCACTGGCTCGAGCGCGATTACGCCGTCTTCCTCCACGTTGTCGGGCCGGATGGGCGGCTCGTGACCCAGCGCGATGGTCCGCCAGCCGACGGCGCTCGGCCGACGACAAGCTGGCAGCCGGGCGAGATCGTGCTCGATCGCCGGCTGCTCCCGATTCCGATCGACCTCCCGCCCGGCGAGTTCCGGCTGGTCGCCGGGCTGTACGATCCGACGACCGGCGAGCGGCTCGGTCTGCCCGGCGCCGACTCGGCGACGGTCGGTGTCGTCCGTATCGAGCGCTGATCTGCCCTTCCGCAGAGGCGTTGCTCGTTCGTGCCGGGCGCTGCGCAAGGTCCCCCCGAGAACGATACCGGTCGGCCTCCCAGCGCGGCGGCCCACCGCCAGAGAGCAGCACGATCGCTCCGCACCGTGCTTGACGCTGACCATCGCTTGCTCGCTGCATCTGCACGTGCCGAGAACTGGGAGGGCGGCTTGCGGGCCAAAATGCTGTGCTGGTTCCGCCGCGATCGTCTACTGTAGGCAGTGACAACGACCGCTGAGGGCACGAAGATGGCGCCGTTGGGTCTTGGAGGGGTATGCGCACACTCGTTGGTGGCCTTGCTCTTTGCGCACTCCTGTTCTCGTCCTGCGCGCCCGCGGGGGGAGGCAGCACCGGGACTGGCGGCTCGGCGCCGGGGGCGACCCGTGAGCCGGCACGGGCCGCTCAACAGGTGCTGCGCGTCGGCACCAACGCTCTGCCGGCGACGATGAGCCCGGAGTCGTCAACCGTCAACATTCCGCTCTACTGGTCGCAGTTCGACAGCCTCGTTCGGTTCGACAAGGATTTCAATGTGCAACCGTCGGTTGCCACCAAGTGGGAGTTGCTGCCGGATCGTTCGGCGTGGCGGTTCACGATTCGCGACGACCTCTACTTCCCCAACGGCCAGCAGTTGACCGCCGCCGATGTCGAGTTCACGATCAACACATCGATCGCGAACCGCGCCGCGCAACTTGCCCTCACGCCGCTCTTGACCGGTGCGAAGCTCATCGACGAGAAGACGGTCGATCTCCAGATGTCGGCGATGGATGTCTCGGTGCTGATCAACGGCACCGACTGGTTCATCTTCCCAAAGAGCTACTACGAATCGGTCGGCCGCGACTTCGGCCAGCGGCCGATGGGCAGCGGACCGTATGAGATCAGCGAGTATCGGCCCGGTGACTCCGTGACCTACAAGTTGCGGACCGACCGGCCGCATCCCTTCCGGAAGCCGAACCTCACCGAAATTCGCTTTCGGGCAATCCCAGACTCCGGCGCAGCCGTGAATGGTCTACGCGCCGGCGAGGTCGATCTGTTGATCGGCAGCTATTCGACCTACACGCCGGAGCAGGCGGAGAATGCTAAGGCGGCGGGGATGACAGTCATCACGCTGCTGCCGAGCTCGAGTTATATCCTGTTCGACCGCTCGGCCAACGAGAAGACCGAAAGTCCGCTGCTCGACAAGCGCGTCCGCCTCGCGATGAACTACGCCGTCGACCGTGAAACGATGGCGAAGACCGTGTACAAGGGCTACGCGCAGCCGCTGGGCCAGATCCCGCTACCGGGGCAGACGGCCTACGATCCGAACGTCAAGCCCTATCCCTACGACGTGGCGACGGCGAAGCGGCTGCTGGCCGAAGCGGGCTATCCGAACGGGTTCAAGCTGACGGGCGGCCTTGCCTTTCCGGCGAGTGCGCTGAACCAGTCGGCCTTTCTCGCCGTGCAAGACTTCCATCGCCAGATCGGCATCGACTATCCGATCCAGTCCGTGGAGTTCGCGAGCTATCAAGATCTGATCTTCGTCCGGAACGGCAAGGTCCGCCAAGAGATGATGGCGAGCGGGGCGCAGAACACGAACGGCTTAATGGCGTGGGGTATCCTGCGCTGCGGTCAACCGCTCGTCTATTGGTGCAACCCGGAGTACGACCGCTTTATGGCTCAGGCCTATGCCGAACTCGATCCGGCGCGGCGGGCGGAACTGTTCAAGCAGGCGAACAAGGCGTTCCTCGAGGAAGCGACCGCGATCATCTTGGTCGCTCAACCGCAGTTCACCATGCACAATCCGAAGGTGGCCGGGCTGAACATCGTGACGCCGGTGTTCTACAACCTCGACAGCGTCTACCGGTTGGAGTGACCTGCTAGACGCGCCGCCGGTGGGCCACCCGGATATCGGAGCGGCGCGGCCCCGGCGCACCGGGCAGGTAGACTCGCTTAGCCGCTGGGGGAACAACGGGCCGAACCAGCGGCCGGCCGCAATTCAGGCATTCCGGCCCGTCCTCGCTGCGCAGCATCGTGCCGCCACAGTGGGGGCAGACTACTCGGGCCATCGGTCACCTCGAAGAGGAAGTACGCTCTCTTCGACGGTAGCCAAGCGAGGTTAGAAGCCAGTTTCCGACAGGTTCACTCAGCGTTAACGTGACTGGCGGCGGAAACATCGGAACGCTAGAATGTCGCCGTCAGGAGGGGTGACGATGGGCAACTGTCCGGTACCGTTCTTGTTCGCCTTCCTTGCGCCGTTCGTGCTGGCAATGTTTCGCACCGCCGGGCGCAAGCCGAAAAGCCCCGGCGTCACCCCTCTGACGCGCACGCCCGGCCAGTATCTGCCGAAGCGGCCGGCCGAGGGCGAGCCTCTCTCCGTCCGGTAGCCATCGGCTAGCCAATCTCCTCGGACTCTTCGCCTGCCTGGACAATGCTGCCCTCGGTGAAGAGGATCCGCTGCAACATCGCCCGCCACACCGGCTTGCGGCGGAGAAGGAACTCGAGGTCCATCCCAAAGTGCTTGAACTCTTCGTGCTGGGCGTCGGCCATGATCGCTCGCGCGACCGGGTCTTGCTCGACAGAAATCCGTTGCTCGTACCAATTGATTGCCTCGGCCTCTTCGATCAGGGACGTGATCATGCGGGCAAAGGTGCGCACCTCCGGCGAGAGTTCGCTGGGCGGCTCGTGATATTGCTCGAATCCCATGGAGTCGCTCCGTTTCCTCATCTTCTGGCAGTCTAACCCAGCGGCGAGGTTGGCCGCTCGGCGGGGAGGGAATCTCTTGCAGGGCGCGAGGGTGGTTTCACCGTCCGGCGGCTGGATCGGGCGATCGGCGAGCCGAGGGAAGGCACGCGCCAGACGACGAGGAGGTAGATCGCAAACGAGACGGCAGTAATGAAGAAGCTTGGCGGCCAAGGGATGAGAACCGCAAGCACCAGCCCTGCCCAGACGCTCACCACCGCGAATACCACCGAGAGCGCAAGCGACCGACCCGGATGAGCCGTAAGGCGTTGGGCGGTCGCCGCCGGCGTGACCAGCAGAGCAAAAATCAGCAGCACGCCTACGACCTGCACCGACGTCGACACGGTGATCGCCAGCAAGATGAGAAAGCCGATGCCGACGAGGCGAACAGGAACCCCGCGCGTCGCAGCAACTGCGGGATCGACCGAAGCAAAGAGAAGCGGACGGTAGATCGCGCCGAGCACCAGCACGCTGAGTGCGCCGAGCACCGCCGTCACGACAACCGACTCGGCCGAGATCGCCAGCAGGTCGCCGAAAAGGATGCTGGTTGCCCGTCCTGCGAGCCGAGTCGTTTGGCTGACAAACAGGTACCCGAGGCCAGTGACAAAGGCGAGCACCGTGCCGATGGCGACGTCTCGGCCGCGAAGCCGGTCGCCGAGCGCCCCGATGCCGATCGCCGCAGCGACGGTGAAGGCGACCATTCCAGCAACGAGGTTCAGCCCGAGCCAGACCGCGCCGGTCGCACCGCTAAAACCAATGTGCGCCAACGCGTGGGCGGCGAAGGAGAGCTGGCGCAGGACGACGAAATAGCCGAGCGCCCCGGCGGTGATGGCGACAATTGTTCCGGCGAGCACGGCATGGCGCAGAAAGTCGTACTGGAACAGGCCGACGAGATGATCCATCGCGGCTACCGGATGAACATCGAGCCGTCGGCGGCGCGCAGCGCTTGGACGGGCGTGCCGTACAGTCGACTCAGCGTTTCGGTGGTCAACACTTCATCGATCGACCCCTCGCGCGGCCGGCCATCGAGCACGTAGACAACGTGGTCGATCACGTTGAGCACGGGGTTCAAGTCGTGGGTGACCACCACGATCGTCGCGCCTTGCTCGCGGTGGACGGAACGGCAAAGCGCAACGATCTCGTGCTCATTCTTGACATCCAGATTGGCAAATGGCTCGTCGAGCAACAGCAGCTCCAGCCGATCGAGCAATGCCTGGGCAATGAAAAGGCGTTGCTGCTGGCCGCCTGAGAGGGTCCCGACCGGTTCATCAGCGTAGTCGAGCAGCCCCACGGCATCGAGCGCCCGCTCGACGCGCCGGCGATCGTCGGCGTTGCCTCCTCCAAAGCCCCAGCGGTGGCCGTTCAGTCCAAGCATGACGAGGTCGCGAGCGCGGATGGCAAGGTCATCCAGCAGCACGCCGCGCTGGGGGACGAGACCGATGGCGCGGTTGCCGCGCCGCGGCGGTGCACCTAGCACTTCAACGCGACCGACGCTCGGCCGAAGCTCACCGAGAATGATCCGCAAGAGCGTCGTCTTCCCAGAGCCGCTCGGGCCAATCAGGGCACAAAATGCGCCGCGCGGAATGGTGAAGGTCGCCTCCCTCCAGATCGTGCGCCGGCCGAAGGTCACCGCGACGTCGGCAAATCGGACGGCCGGGGCCGTCATCTACCCGCCGAGGGCAGCAAGGAGAGCGCGAAGCTGGCGAGTCTGCCACCCCTGAAAGGTATCGTCGATCGGGACCATCGTCTCAGTTACCGGGACGACGGGAATGCCAGCGCGAGTCGCCATCTCCTGCCACTGCTTGGTGAGGTTGCTCTCGGTCTGAGCGTTATACACCAGCACACGGATCTGGCGCTGCTGGATTTGGGTTTGCACTGCCGCGACGTCGGTGACCGAGGGTTGTCCCTCCTCCGAAAGCGCGTCGAGCAGCCGCCGCGGCGTCAGGATCTGGAGTTCGGTCGCCTCCGCCATGTAGACGAAGAGGGTTTCGGTGAGGCCAATCGGCGTCCCACGATACTTCTGGCGAATCTCGGCGACAAGGCTTCGGTAGTCCGCCATAGACTGATCCAAGACCGTCGCCTGCTGATCGAAGTAGCTTGCCAATTCGGGCCGAGCGCGCTTGAAGGCTGCGGTGATGGCGGCCGTGATCCGGGCGACGTAGTCAGGATGGTACCAGATGTGCGGGTTGTCCCCTTCCTTGAGCCCGACAACCTCGCCAAAGGTGACGACAACCGGCCTCGTCGACAGGGTCGAGACGAGCTTCTCCGAAAACTCATCATAGCCAAGGCCGTTTTGCAGGATGACGTGGGCGCTCTGATAGGCCCGCGCGGTGACTGCATCAACCTGATACTCATGCGGGTCGGCATCCGCACTGCTAATCACGTTCACGACCCGCACGCACGCGCCACCCAACTGAAGGGCCAGACTGCCATACTGGTTTTCGACCGCAATAACGTTGAGCGGCTGGGCCGGACACGGCGGCCCTGCGCCGGGCGTGCCGACGGCCGCGCCAGACGGCACGATGGGACTACAGGCCACAAGAAGCGCGAGGAGGGAGCTGGTCAGCAGTACGAGTGAGTGAGACATAACGTCTAGAATGATAACTAGTCTCATCACCGCGGTCAACTTCGCGCCGCGGGTCCGGCGAGCCCGCCAGCGGGGCGCCAAGCGGCGACCGCCCGGGCATGCAGGGGAGAATGGCCGTGGGCATCGAGGCGTAGCTGGCGCCAGGCACGCAAACCAGTCGCCAGCGCGTCGTCCGGCAGATCGTCGAGGCAGTCGAGCAGCCGTTGACGCCCGTCGGCCTGCCACCGGCGCACCGCTTCGAGCGACAGCGTCCGCCACTCGGTGACCCGGCGGTCGCGGAAGGCATCGATGCGGCCACTCGCGGCATTGCGTGGCGGACGCTGTCCAACGAGGATGGTGGGTAGATGACGCAGTGCCTCCTCCTCCCAAATCGTCACGTGGGCGATGAGATCTTTCGCCGACCGCGTCCCGACGACACCCGGCGTCTCCAGCGCGTCGTCCGACAGGCCGGCGTAGGATTGGAGGAAGCCTGACCAGGCACGGTCGATCGTCCGGCGAAGCTTGGCGCGACGGTCGAGGGCCGTGGAGTCTCCTCTCTGGGTAGCTGGCAAAACGTTTGCCAGCGCGAGCGCCGGTGGTGTACAGTTGTAGCCGATCGGCTGAGACGGAGAGGAGTAGTCGAGCCGCCCCGACAAGCGAGCCCGGTTTGGTGAAAGCGGGTGCGGGGCTCTCGATGAACGTCGCTCCTGAGCCGCCGCCCGAACGGCCCATGCCCAGTAGACGCGGCCGGTGGTCCCCCGTTAACGGGACGCGAAGCGCTCGCGCTTCGGCAGAGCGGCCCGGGTTGCCGGGCAAGTAGGGTGGTACCGCGGGACTGTGACGTCTCGTCCCTTGTTGGACGAGGCGTTTTTGATTCTCGGGCTCAATGGCGAGCTCTCAGGCCGGCGACGATCGCCGAATTCACCCGGACGTGATGAGCGTCCGGCGAGGAGGCTGGCCATGCGGCTGAGTGGTGCGCAGATCATCATGGAATCCCTCGTACGCGAGGGTGTCGATACGATTTTTGGCTATCCGGGCGGCGCGGTCCTCCCCATGTACCACGTCATGCCGGAATATCCACAATTGCGCCACATCCTCGTTCGACACGAGCAATGCGGCGCCCACATGGCGGATGGTTACGCTCGGGTCAAGGGCGACGTCGGCGTCTGCATTGGAACCTCCGGTCCGGGCGCAACCAATCTCGTGACCGGTCTTTGCAACGCCCAGATGGATTCGGTGCCGATGATCGCCATCACCGGACAGGTGGCGCGGCCCTTCATCGGCCGGGATGCCTTCCAGGAGTGCGACATCACCGGCGTGACGCTTCCCGTGGTGAAGCACAATTATCTCGTCCGCTCGGCGGCCGAACTGGCCCCGACCTTCGCCGAAGCATTTTATCTCGCCCGCAGCGGCCGCCCCGGCGTCGTGCACATCGACATCCCGAAGGATGTCCAGCTTGAGCTGGCCGAGTTCGATTACCCCACGAATGTCTCGCTTCCCTGGTACGAGCCAAAGCTCGAGGGCAACCCGGAGGCGATCAAACGGGCCGCCAAGCTGATCAATGAGGCGAAGCGCCCGGTGATCATCGCCGGCCACGGCGTCATCCTCTCCGGAGCGTACGCCGAACTGCGCGAGTTAGCCGAAAAGGCGCAGATCCCCGTGGTGAACACGCTGCTTGGCATCTCGAGCTTCCCGGGGACGCATCCGCTCTTCCTCGGGATGATGGGCATGCACGGCATGGCGTGGGTGAACTACGGCATGGGCGAGGCCGACGTCATCATCGGCATCGGCCAGCGGTGGGACGACCGCGCCCTCGGCCGCTTCGTCGACTTCGCACCGCAGGCCAAGCTGATCCACATCGATATCGACCCGAGCGAGACCGACAAGAACGTCAAGATCACCGTGCCAATTACCGGTGACGCCAAGACCGTGCTTCGCCAACTGCTGCCGCATATCCAGCCGGCGCATCACGCCGAATGGCTCGCGCGAATTGATGAGTTGAAACGCGAGCATCCGTCGCTCGAAATCCCAAACAACGATCGGCTGATGCCACAGCACGTCTCGCGGGCACTCTATGAGGTGACGAACGGTGAAGCGTACATCGCCACCGGCGTCGGACAGCACCAGATGTGGCAGGCGCAGTACTTTTGGTACGACCACCCGAATCGGCTCATCACCTCGGGCGGGCTCGGCACGATGGGCTTTGCGCTTCCAGCAGCCATGGGCGCCAAGATTGCCAAGCCGGACGCGATGGTCTGGGCGGTCGAGGGCGATGGCGGCTTCCAGATGACGCTGCAGGAGTTGGCGACCTGCGTCCAAGAGAACATTCCGGTCAAGATCGCCATCGTGGACAACGGCTATTTGGGCATGGTGCGTCAGTGGCAGGAGCTCTTCCACGACAACCGCTACTCGCAGGTGGCGATGCTCGGCCCGGACTACGTGAAGCTCGCCGAAGCGTATGGCATCCCCGGCTTCCGCACCGACCGCGTCGATGAGGTGGAGGACGTTCTGCGCGCCGCGATGGCTCACGACGGTCCGGCGCTCGTCCATTTCCTCGTCGAGGCAGAGGAAAACTGCTACCCGATGGTGCCCCCCGGCGCAGCACTCTCGGAAACGATCAAAGACCCACGGCTGGAGCGGGCGCTGGCGCGAGTCTAGCTCCGAGGGCGCAAGCCCTCGCCCTCGCCGCCCGCGAAGCCGGCTGGCCAGCGGGAGGGCTTGCGCTGGTTACTTGGGCGGATCGGTCATGCCTGCGCCCGAGGAAGCTCCAGCCGGCACTTCGTGGATGTACGGCTGGCGGAGGTGCACCGGCTCCACCCGGCGCTTGCGGCTGGCGCGGAGATTCAGCGCCTCCACGAGCACCGAGAAGGCAATCGCGAAATAGATGTAGCCCTTCGGGATATGGAAGTGCAGCCCCTCGGCGACCAGACTGGTGCCTATCAGCAGGAGAAACGCGAGGGCAAGCATCTTCACCGTCGGGTGACGATTCACGAAGCCGCTCACCGCATCCGCCGAGAGAAGCATGATCGCGACCGCAATGATTACGGCCGCAACCATGACGGCGATCTCGTCGGCCATCCCCACCGCGGTGATGACCGAGTCGAGCGAGAAGACGATGTCCAGTAGCATGATCTGGATGATGACCCCGACAAACGAGGCGGCCGCCGCCTTGCGCTCGTGCTCCCCCTCACCCTCCAACCGTTCGTGAATCTCGAAGGTCGACTTCGCAAGAAGGAAGAGGCCGCCGCCGAGCAAGATGAGGTCACGCCCCGACACCTGCTGTCCCAAGACCGAGAAGAGGGGCGCGGTCAGCCCGATCACCCACGAGAGCGACAGCAAGAGCGCAATGCGCATGAGAAGGGCAGCGCCAAGGCCAACGCGACGCGCCAGCGCCTGCTGATGTTCTGGGAGCTTCCCTGCCAGAATCGAGATAAAGATGATATTGTCGATGCCAAGGACGATCTCGAGCGCCGTCAGAGTGACCAGCGCAAGCCAAATGTCGGGGTTGGTGAGCCAGTCCACGTTCCCCTGTCTCCCGATGAACCTTCCCCCGGACGATACACGAGCGTTGGGGTTGGCTGCTAGGCGGACGCCTCCACGATACGGCGAACGACCTCCTCAGCGCTCGCATCGCCCGGCAGCGGCACGATCGTCGCGTTGCGCCGGTTCATCGTTAGCCAGCGGCGAGCGACAATGCCTCGGCGTAGCGCGGACTCGCCGGTCGGCGCGGCCGCCAGTGCCTCGGCCGACAGTTCGTCGAGCGGTCCAGACCAGCGCAGCAGCCCGGTGATCACCACGTAGGCGCGCGCTGGAGCGCCGGCAGGCAAGAGGATTGCGACGTTCGCCGGGTCGAACGGCGGCGCGATCACATCGTCGCTCCACCGAGTCACCAGCGCTCGCAGGAGACCACGCAGCCGATCGCTCTCGGTGCGGTCGCCACGCGCTGCGGCGGCGTGGACGCGGGCCTGCAGCTCGCGAAGCGCCGCCTGCCGGTCGCCAGCGAGAACCGCGGCCGCAGCAGCGACGGCTCGGCGATAGTCCGCGACCGGCAGCGTTCCCGTGCATGGACCGAGGCAGCGGCCGCGAGCGAGCAGCGGGCAGGGCGGGCGCGGTTTCGTCTTGCGCGGCACGCCAAGCTTGCGGGCGCATCGACGCAGCCGGAAGATGTCGGTCACCAGCCGGGCCTCGCGAGCCGCAAGGGCGCCGCTTGCGAAGGGGCCGAATCGGCCCGGCCCCGGCTCGTCGACGCGGCGCAGCCGCGGAAACGGCTCGGCCGGCGAGAGTTCAAGGAATGCCGGCGCACGGTGAGCACGCCGTTGGGTGTTAAATCGCGGCTGATGGGCTGCGATGAGGTCCATCTCGAGGAGCGCCGCGGCAAGATCGTCGGGCGTGGCCTGCCAGTCAAGCGTGGCCGTGAGAGCTCGCAGCCCGCCAAGATCGCGCTCGCGATCCGCTGGACGAGTCAGGTAGGAAAGAACGCGACGCCGCAACCGTTTCGCCTTGCCCACATAGAGCGGCTCGCCCTCTGCTGAACGGAAGACATACACCCCCGGCGCATCGGGCATCACGGCAACGACTTCGGCCAGACGGTCGACCACCGGATGGAACTCGGACGGTTCCAGCCGAACGGCGAGTTCGGCGATTAACCGCGCATCCGCCCCTCCGCGATGGCGACGGACGACCGGAATGCCGAGTTTTGCCGCGACCACACCGAGTGCCGGTTTGGCACTCCCCGTCAATCTGGCGGCAGCAGGGATAAGGTCGAGCGCCCGATTGGCGAACACCGGCCGACCCACCTTCTGGCACTGGACGTTGAGAAAGCGCAGCGCCCAGCGGACATCGAAGGCGACGATCGTTGCGGCTTGAAGAAACTCGGCAAGCTGAGCGAGTGCTTCGGCGAGCGACGGGGCGTCCTCCACGAGAGCGGGATCGACGCCGAGCCGGCCGGCGAGCCAGCCGGGCAGCGGGCGCTCCGGGTTGACGAGGGTGTGGAAGACCGGGCCCGGCCGGCCAGCGACGACCCGGCAAGCGGCAATCTGCACGAGCGCGGCGCGCACTGGGTCCTGCCCGGTCGTCTCGATCGCAAGTGCCACCAGCCCGTCGGCCGGTTCCTCGACCAGTCGCCAGCCATCGTGTGGCACCGGCAAGCGGACGAAGCGCGGGTCCGCGAGCGTCCGCTCAAGGAGCGCCGCCCACGCCGGCCCCGTTCCGCCGAACAACCCGCGCATCAACGCTTCGCTCGAGAGCATGCCGCCGGCGGCCCGCAGCAAGGCCGCCGCCCGCTCGCGAATCGCATCCATCGCAGCGAGATTGTAGGATGCCGCCGATGACATACGGCGACTCGCCGCCAGTGGCTCGTGGGAGCCGCTGTGGCGGCTGAAACTGCCCAGACGGACGTCGGGACGGCGGCTGCGTCAGCGGAACGGAGCGGGCGCGAGGTCGTGCGCGCCGTCGCGCTCGCGGCCGCCGGCGCGGGCTGCTTTGCGCTCGTCCATACCTCAACCTTTCCAACCTTGCCGATCTACCTTTCGCTGCGCGGCGCCAGCGAAGCGGATGTCGCGCTCATCATCGGCATGATTGGGATTGTCTCGATTGTCTTCCGACCGTTCACCGGCTGGCTGATCGACGCGTGGGGCCGACGCGAGATGATGGCGACCGCCCTGCTCTCATTTAGCGGCGTCGCCGCCGGCTACGGGTTCGCAACTCACCTCCTGCCCCTCGGCTTCTGCCGCGCCATCCAAGGCATGAACGTTGGGGTGATGAACGCCGCGGTGAACACCTATGTCTCGGATGTCGCGCCGGCGCGTCGCCGCGCGGAGTTTCTTGGCTACCTGAATGCCGTGCAGACGACGGCGACCTCGATCGGCCCGACCCTTGGGTTCGCGCTTCTCAGTTGGAGCGCACCAAACCCGCTGTCGACGGCGGCGATCTGGTGGCCAGCGCTTGCCTCGTTTGGTGGATACAACTTCGCAGCGCTCTTTGTGTTCATGATGGTGGTGACGGCCATCGGCGCGATCTTGACGCTGCTGGCCCCTTCTCCCCCGCGTCCGAGCGGCCGGCGACGGCTGAGTTGGCGCCATCTCTTCTACCCGAAGGCGCTCGTGCCGATGCTTTTGATGGTCGGTCTCACCGTGCCGTTTGCCAGCGTCATCACCTACTTGCCGTTCTACGCCCCGGGCAAGGGGCTGGGCAATGTCGGCCTCTATTTCACCTGCCAAGCGCTCGGGGCGCTCACCGCCGGCCTGACGCTAGGACGCGTGGCCGACCGCGTGGGCCGCCGGCCGGTGGTGACCGTCGGCATGCTTGGGGCAGGAGCGGCGATGCTGCTCCTCGCCGCCGCGCCGAACGCGGCGCTGCTTCTCGCGGCGGGTGCGCTTGCTGGTTTTTCACAAGGCGGGGCGCGCAATGGAATCGCCGCGTGGACGGCGGATCATGCCCCGCCGCACGAGCGTGGCGCAGCGCTGAGCACCTCGTCGATGGGCTTCGACGTCGGCGTCTCCGCTGGTTCGTTCGTTTTGGCGGCGGTCGTTCCGACACTCGGGATTAGCGCCGGGTGGTACGTGGCGGCGATCGTCCCCATCGCGGGGTCGCTCTGTGCCGGCCTCTTTCTGAAGGACCGTCGGCTGCACTAGCCCGTCGGTTCGCCCTCGAGAGCACGCAGCAGATTGACCATTTCGATCGCCGTGGTGGCGGCCTCGTATCCCTTGTTACCGGCGTGGCCACCGGCGCGGGCGAGCGCTTGCTCCAGTGTGTCGACGGTTAACACGCCGAAGATGATCGGTCGGCCGCTCTCGAGCGCAACCCGGCCGATTCCGGTCGCTGCGCCGCCGGCGACGTAGTCGAAGTGCGCTGTCTCGCCGCGCACCACCGCCCCGAGGCAGATGATGGCGTCGTACCGCTCGGTGCGCGCCAACCGGTCGGCGACGAGCGGCAACTCGAAGGAGCCGGGCACCCAAGCGATGTCGATGTCGTCGGGATTGACGCCGTGGCGTTCCAGACCGCTGCGCGCCCCGGCGAGCAGGGCAGTGGTGACCAGCTCATTGAAACGCGCGACCGCGATCGCGATCCGCAGACCAGCCCCCTCGGGACTGCCGGAATAGACCGTGCCCACGCGGGCCTCCTACATGATGTGCTGGAGCTTTTCCTTCTTGGTCTTCAGGTAGCGCTCGTTATACGGATTGGCGGTCACCAACAGCGGCGTCCGATCGACGATTCGCAGGTTGAATCCTTCGATGCCAGCGACCTTGCGCGGATTGTTCGTCATCAGATTGATATCGCGCACGCCGAGGTCGGCGAGAATCGAGGCGCCGATCCCATAGTCGCGCAGGTCCGGCGCGAACCCGAGTTGCTGGTTGGCTTCGACGGTGTCCAGCCCACGATCCTGCAAGGCATACGCTTGCATCTTGTGGTGCAGCCCGATGCCTCGCCCTTCCTGCCCGCGTAGGTAGATCGCCACTCCGCGGCCAGCGGACTCGATCATCCGTAGGGCAAGCTGCCATTGCTCGCCGCAATCACAGCGGAGCGAGCCGAAGACATCGCCGGTCAGACATTCGGAATGGACCCGCACCAGCACCGGCTCGGGGGTGGTGATATCCCCTTTAACCAAGGCGACATGATGCTCGCCGTCCAAGATGCCTTCGTAGGTGATCGCGCGGAAGGTGCCATATTGCGTCGGCATCTGGACTTCGTCGGCGACCCGCCGGACAAGCTTTTCGTACTGACGGCGGTAGCGGATAAGCTGGGCGACCGAGATGATCTTCAGCCCGTGGCGCTCGGCGAACACTTCGAGGTCTGGCATCCGCGCCATTTCGCCGTCGTCACGCATGATCTCGCAAATGACGGCAGCCGGATAAAGCCCGGCGAGAATGGCGAGGTCGATGGATGCCTCCGTCTGCCCGGCGCGGCGCAGCACGCCGCCCTCGGCGTAACGCAGGGGCTGAACGTGGCCAGGCCGGGCGAGGTCCTCCGGCCGGGTCATTGGGTCGATCAGGGTGCGAATCGTCGTCGCCCGGTCGGCCGCCGAAATTCCCGTCGTCACGCCGCGCTTCGCTTCGACCGTGACAGTGAAGGCAGTGCCGAAGCGTGACGAGTTCTCCGCGACCATCATCGGGATCTTCAGCTCGTCCAGCCGCTCGCCGGTGAGAGGAACACAGATCCACCCACGGCCGTAGGTCGCCATAAACGTGATGGCAGCTTTGTCGCAGAACTGGGCGGCGATGCAGAGGTCACCCTCATTCTCGCGGTCTTCGTCGTCGACGATGATGACGAACTTGCCGCGACGGTAATCCTCGATCGCCTCTTGGATCGTTGCGAGCGGCACTCCGCGCTCCCCCTCGGCGCGACGCGTTACGCGCCGGCCGCTGCCGGCATCCCGCCGGCGACGCGCGCCTCGACGAAGCGCTCGACGTACTTGCCGAGGATATCCACCTCGACGTTTACCCGGTCCCCCTCGCGGCGGACGCCGAGCGTCGTCACCTCCCGCGTGTGCGGGATCAGCGCGATTGTAAACCAGTCGGCCCCTGCCTCGACGACGGTGAGGGAGACGCCATCGAGAGCAATGAACCCCTTGTTGACAATATAGCGCGAAATCGCCGGCGCGACACGAAAGCGCGCGAGGACCTCGTTGCCGACGGGGACAAGCGCCTCAACGGTCGCGGTGCCATCGACATGGCCTTGGACAAAATGGCCGCCGATCCGGCCATTCGCCGCCAGCGATCGCTCGAGGTTGACCAGCGAGCCGCGGCTCGTGTCCCCAAGGTTCGTACGCCACCACGTTTCTGGCACGACCTCGACGCGAAACCACTCACTGCCGAACGCCACCACCGTGAGGCAAGCACCGTTGACGGCAATACTGTCGCCGATTCGGACACCTTCCAAGACGGTGCGTGCGCCCACAACCAGCGCGTCGGCCGATCGCTCGACCACCGTTCCGAGTTCCTCGACGATTCCGCTAAACATCGGCGGCCTCCCGACCCGCGATCCAGCCCGCAACTAGGATATCACTCTCCAACTGCTCGACGGTGGGTGCTGTCAGCCGCCACGCGGCGTCGACCATCTCGACTCCCTGCCCGCCGACCGCCGGGACCGCATCCACGCCGCCAAGAATGATCGGCGCGAGATAGGCATAGTGAAAGTCGACGAGGCCGTGGTCATAGGCCGCGCCGAGCAGGGTGCCGCCGCCTTCGAACAGCACTTCGAGCAGACCACGGCGACCAAGCTCATCGATGAGCGCTCGCAGATCGACCTTGCCGTGCCAATCGGGCAAGGCGAGCAACTCGGCGCCGGCGGCGTGCAGGGCGGCCGCCCGGTCGGCAGGGGCGTCGGGGAGATGAGCGACGAGGGTCGCACCGGGCTGGCGAAGCATCGCGGCAGTTGGCGGGAGCCGCAGTCTGCTGTCGACGACAACGCGAAGCGGCTGGCGACCGTCGGCCGGGAAACGGCCACCCGGCCGCGCCGTCAGGTGTGGATCATCGGCGAGCGCGGTGCCAATCCCGACGATGAGAGCATCGAGTGTATCACGCACCTCGTGAGCGTGAGCGCGCGAGGCGGCGCTGCTGATCCAACCGTGGCGGCCGGGCCGCGCGGCTATCTTGCCATCAAGGCTCGCGGCGAACTTGGCGGCAACGAACGGGCGACCGGTGCGGATCCACACGCGGAAGCCGCGGATCTGCTCGCGCGCTGCGTCGGCCCGTCGGCCAAGCCGGACATCCACGCCAGCGGCCCGCAGCGTCGCGATTCCTTGGCCAGTGACGCGGGGATTTGGATCGAGGATGCTCGCTTCGACGACGGCGATGCCGGCGGCGAGGATGGCCTCGGTGCAGGGCGGGGTCCGCCCGTGATGGCAGCACGGCTCGAGGGTGACATATAAGGTCGCGCCCCGAGCGCGCTCGCCTGCCTCGCGGAGGGCAACGACTTCCGCATGGGCCGAGCCGGCGGGCTGCGTCCAGCCACGCCCAACGATGACTCCATCACGAACGACGACCGCGCCGACTGCCGGGTTCGGGCTGCTGCGACCACGGGCACGGCGGGCGAGGCGGAGCGCCTCGTCCATCGGGTCGTCCATGCGATCGATCGTCACACGCTCACTATGCTCAGGGCGGAACGCTCACGCACCTACCCTTTGGGAAGGGCGCGATGCGCCCGGTTTCTCACAACGGGGGAACGCCCGAGAACCGGCCGTTACCGCTCGCGGCCGCCCCCACCTCGAAAGGGAGGCCGGCCGCCGCCACCGCCGGACCGGCCACCTCCGCCGCGACCGCCACCGGGCCGGCCCCCTCCGCCGGGACGCCCGCCCCGCGGCGGGCCGCCGCGGAAGGGCGGCTCGTCATCGAAGTCGCTCGGCCGACGTGGCGGGCCTCCGGGCGAGTACGGTCGGCCACCTTGCCCGCCGCCAAATGGCCGGCCACCACCCTGACGATCGAAGCCGGGGCGCCAGCCGCCCTCGCGCTGAGGTGGACCATCACGGAACGGCGTGTTCCGTCCAAGGTTCGGGCGCTGACCGCGATCCTGACGTGGCCCACGATCGAGCTGCTGTCCGCGTCGCTCGCTCGCTTGGCGAGCCGCTTCGAAAAGCAGGATGCCGGCGGCGACGGCAGCGTTCAGGGAATCGGCCGCGCCAACAAGCGGGATCGACACCTTGCCATTCCCTTGGCCACCGGCCAGCCGCAACGCGCCCAGACTGGGTCCGGCGCCTTCGTTCGAGATGATGAGCGCGGAGGGGCGCGTCCAGTCCACTTGGTAATACACCCGCCCGCCAACTGGAGCACCGACGAGACGCTGCCGACCGGCCGTCAACCGCTCGATTTGCGACCAATCGAGCCCGGTAAACAGATCGACGTGGAAGTGGGCGCCCATGCCGGCGCGCACCACTTTCGGGCTGTACACATCGGCGCAGTCTGGCCCGACGATCACGGCGTTAACTCCGCTGGCGACCGCCGCCCGCAGAATTGTCCCAACGTTACCGGGGTCTTGGACCGCGTCAAGCACGAGCACGAGTCGACCCGACGGCGTCGCCTCCGCCGGCTCGGGAACGCGCACCATCCCAACGATCCCTTGGGGGGTTTGGGTATCGGCGACACTGCGCAGCACGCGCTCGGTCACCGGCACGGCAGCGTCGCGGAGCGCATCGATCAATTGACGCGCCCGGCTGTTGCGCTGAACGGTATCGGGGTCGTAGAGGACAAGCGGGATTTCCGCACCGGCGCTGAGCGCCTCCTCGACGAGGCGAACGCCTTCGACGATAAACGCCCGATGCTGGTCGCGAAAGCGCTTTTCATGAAGGCTGCGGACCAGCCGGACACGCTCGTTCTCGAGGCTGGAAATCGGCTCGAGCTCGGTCTCGGTGCGTGGAGCGACAGGACGGCTTGGCACACTGGCAGCGGGCGGCTCTGCGGCTACCGTCTCTTCGACCGCCGGCTGGTCGGTCGGCTCGACCGGGGCGACTGGGGTATCGCGCGGTTCGAGAACCTCGACCGCCTCAGCTTCGATCGGCTCGGCTCGACGTGTCCTGCTGCGCTTGGTGCGCGACGGTTCCGCCGGCACGCTCTCGGCGGGCGGGGCGCTCTCGCTGGGTGGGCTTGCCTTGGCAGCACGCGGCGTGCGGGCGCGTTTGGCCGGCGCAGGCGCGACGACCTCCTCGCCGTCGAAGACAGCGGGCGTGTCTACCTCCTGAGGCGGCAGAGCTTCGGCTTTCGCCTCGCGCGTCGTGCGGCGCTTGGGCGTTGGCGTGGGCTTCTCCCCGTTCGGAAAGGCGGGTGGCTCGGCCGGCTCAATCGTCGGCTGGTCGGTTGCGCTGCGTCTGACGCGCGGCATACGGTTCTCCTAGGGCTACGCCGAAGCGAGCGCGGTTTTCACGATGGCCCCGAATGCCGGCGGATCGGAGACGGCAAGGTCGGCCAGCATCTTGCGGTCGATGAGGATATTGGAGCGCTTGAGCGCCGCAACGAGTTGACTGTAGCTCGTGCCGTGAAGCCGAGCCGCCGCGTTGATGCGCATAATCCAAAGGCGGCGGAAGTCGTGCTTGCGGTCCTTGCGGTCGCGATAGGCGTAGGCGAGAGCGTGAAGCAGGGACTCGTTGGCGCGACGGAACAACTTATGGCGACCGCCGCGGTGGCCGGCAGTTTGGGAAATGACCTTCTTGTGGCGGCGCCGGGCGGTGACGCCGCGCTTCACTCGGGTCATGGCTCACCTCCTCTTAGGCGTAGGGCAACAGCTTCTTGATGCGCTTGGCATCGACCGGCGCCATCGGGATCATCTTGTCGAACAGCGCCTTGACCCGCCGAGACTTCTTGCGGCGGAGGTGACTCTTGCCGCCTTGCATGCGCAGCAGCTTGCCCGATCCAGTGATCTTGAATCGGCGTGCGGCGCCCTTATGCGTCTTCATCTTTGGCATGGAATTCTCCGAGGCGCGGCGCGCCGCGCCAAACCGTTTTGCCCGAGATGGGCGTTTAGCTCTTCGCCGGCTCGCGCGATTCGCGGGCGGCGCCTTTCTGGGTGGTCGCCTGAGCGGCGGGTTGCGAGGCCGGCGCCAAGATCATCGACATGGATCGGCCTTCCATCGAGGCCGGCTTCTCGACAACGGCAAATGGCTTGACCTGTGCCAGGACACTATCGAGGAGCTGCTTCGCGATCTGCGGATGGGCCATCTCGCGTCCACGGAACAGGACGTTCGCTTTGACTTTGTCCCCTTCACCAAGGAACCGCAGGATCTGTTTCACCTTGAAATCGATGTCGTGATCGTCGATCTTCGGCCGGAAGCGTACTTCTTTGATCAGCACCGATTTCTGGTTCTTCCGGGCCTCTCGCTCCTTCTTCGCCTGCTCGTACTTCCACCGCGCGTAGTCCATTAATCGGCAGACAGGTGGCACTGCCGTCGGCGCAACTTCGACGAGGTCGAGGTTGCGATCGCGCGCGTACTGCAAAGCCTGCGGCAGCGTGAGGATGCCAAGCTGCTCGCCGTTCTCGCCAATGAGCCGGACTTCGCGAGCGCGAATTCGCTCATTGATTCGCAGATCTCGATTAATGTCGAACCACCTCTCTGATGATCCCCTTCCTTCCCTCGCGAGGCCGCTGGGCTTCCGAGGACAACACGACATAGCGGGAGCACGCCTCCCGCTGCCTTGAACGATACCATAGGCCATTTGGCCCGTCAACGACGCCGGAGGCTCGTCGTTCGCCCCAATGCCTCCCGGAAACGAAGGGGCAATCCCGATCTATGACACGATCGCCCTACCGGGCACGACACGGCAGGAACGACCATTCGCGCACCATCACACCCGTGCAGAGAACGTCCGCCGGGGACGCGGTGAGGGCGCGCCCAGCCCAAACCAAGTCGATTAGCTCGGTCGCTCGCCGAGACGCACCTGCACCCGCAGTTCGGCGCCGCCCCGATTGACGCGCACCGTGACAGTTTCGCCAGGCCGGAACCGCTCGGTCAGGGCTCGCTGCAAATCCTCCACATCGTCGATTGGCACGTCGTTCAGCGCAAGCAGAACATCCCCCGGCCGCAAGCCCGCAAGCGCCGCCGGGCTGCCTTGAGCGACGGTGACGAGCACAACGCCATCCGCCCGGTCGAGACCGAGCTGGGCAGCAATCGGCGGGGTGACCGTGGTGACGCCGACGCCAAGATACCCGCGAACCACGCGGCCGTTCCGGCGCAGCTGTTCGATGATCGGTTTCGCGCTGTCGATCGCGATGGCGAAGTTCACATTCTGCGCACCGGTCGACCCGAGCGTGTTGATGCCGATGACTTCGCCGGCGAGGTTGACGAGGGGGCCGCCCGAGTTGCCCGGGTTGATCGCCGCATCGGTCTGGATCAGGTCGTAAAAGGTCGCGCCGCTTTCGGCGCGGACATCATCCCGGCCCAGCGCACTCACCACCCCGACGGTGACCGTCGGCCCGCCAGGCAGGCCGAGGGCATTGCCGACCGCAACTACCCACTCGCCAACCCGAAGCTCGCTGGAGTTGCCGAGCCGGGCGACCGGGAACGTCCCGCCTGAAATTTGCAGGACGGCAAGATCGGTTTGGGGATCCGTGCCGAGCACCCGCGCTTCGAACGACCGCTCATCTGGCGGTGGCAAGACGACACGGACGGTTTGCGCTCCCTCCACCACGTGGTTGTTCGTGACAATCACCCCCGTCGGATCGATGATGAAGCCGGTCCCAGAGCCTTGGGGCACCTCGACGGTCGCGCCGGCGCCCGCTCCCACCCCGGACCGGGTGCGAACGCGCGTAACGTTCAGGACGAGCACCGTCGCCGGCCGGATACGTTCGGCAACGACGGTGATCGCCGGAACGTCGGTCCCCGCGCCACGAGGTGGCGCAGACGACAGCGCCGGCGTGGGCGACGCCAACGGCGACGACGGCAAGGTGGGCGACGCGAGTGGCGAGATGGGCGGCATGGGCGACGGGCCGATTCCCCGTCCGAGGCAGCCTGCACTGCCCAGCACGCCTGAAAGGAGCAGAACGAACCCAACTCGGGTGATCGAACCAACCCGAATCGACCGACGATTCGTCACGACAACACTCCTCCTACGCAGAGGTCGACGCTAGCGCGGTGAATCCCTCTCCGCAGACCTTGTCGATGGTAGTGGCATCGTTCGGTGGTACCGCGGATGCGTCCCGCGGCGCAGCCCACCGGGTCCGGGTCGGAGTTGAGGACCATCAAGCTCGCTGCCTTAGGGGCCAGCGTTCATTGGGGCTGCCGGCACGAAGCTCTGCTCCATTCCGCCGACGACGACCAGCGTGCGGCTGACGATCGTCCAATGGTCGAATGTATTCACGCCGTCGCCATTGGCAAGCAGCAGCGCCGCCGATAACTGGACTGGACCGTTGGTCGACGGGGCAACCCAGCCGACCGTCCAGCTCGTGAAGGTGCGAGTAAGATGCGTGAGCTCGCGGCTGTTGTCAACATAACGAGTTGTCGGCCCGGGCACGAGCGTTCCGCGGCTGGCCGCAAGGTCCAGTCCGCCGCCCAGCCCAAGTGGGCCGGGTTGGTCAGTTGTCCCGGTGAGGGAAACGGTGATCGAGATCGCCGAGTTCGCCGGCACGGTCAGCGGCGCTACGATGGTTGGGGAGAGGATGACCGTTCCGGCATAGCCGGGATCGCCGTGACAAAAGCAGCCTTGTCCCTGCCATAAGCCAGCGCTGCGAACGCCGGTCGGGAGCGCCTCGGCCGGCCGAACGGCGAGGGCCAGCCCGGCCGTCAGTGCGGCGGTCAGCAGCCCGGCAGCAAGCCAGAGCAGCGCGGCGTGACAACCTCGATCCGGCATTCGATCATCCTCACTGAAGGATTGTTGGGTGCGCTCGGCCGGACTTCCTACCCTGCGACAGCTGCGATCTCGCGGGTTGCTCGATGCGACGCGGCTCGGTCAAGCCCCCGCGTCCGATTGTACCTGCCTGCCTGCGCTGCCCGCCGGAGGCGCACGACGGCATCCGTGGGCACCGTCATCGGCCCTGTCCCGAGCCGCGACGATCGCCCGAACCCGCAGGCAGCCTGCGGCCGATTTCGGCGGAGATGCGTCCCAGTTGATGACCCGTTCTCGTGACGAGGCACGAACCGCTCGCTGTCGCAGGGGTCGCGGCTCGTGCCGCCCAGCGTGGGACAGCGGCTCGCCATTCGGGCGCGGGCCGTGCGGGGCCTCTCGGCTCCGTGGACCGCCCGCCTCGAAGCGGCCTCTCCCTCCCCGCTCGCCAGCAAACACTCATCAAACCCTCATCTCGAGAGTCGGTTGCTCAGCGTAGGATTGCAGGCGGTATCCTTGAAGTGTGTCACGCCCTCGTGGCACGAGGGCAGCGGAAGGTGCATGCATGCGACTGGTGATCGTCTCGAACCGGCTTCCGTTCAGCGTGAAACAGGAGCGAGGCGAGTTTTCGATTCAGCCGAGCGACGGTGGCCTGGCCTCCGGTATGCGGACCTACCTTGAAGTGCTCGGCTCCTCGCCCAGCGAGTTCTCGGACCATATCTGGATCGGCTGGCCGGGCGCGGCGATCGACGGGGCGGCCGATCGCGAGCGGCTCCGCCGGCAAGCCAGGGATGATTTCAACGCCTATCCGGTGTTCCTGAGTCAAGAGCAAATCGACGCCTTCTATTTTGGGTTCTGTAATTCGACGATTTGGCCGCTCTTCCACTACTTCGCCTCCCAAGCGACGTTCGACGACCAGCAGTGGGAGGAGTACAAAGCGATCAACGAGCTGTTTCGCACCGCGGTGTTGGAGGTCGTTCGCCCGGACGATGTCGTGTGGATCCACGACTACCAGCTCATGCTGCTGCCGGCGATGCTGCGCGAACGGTTTCCACGCCTCGCGATCGGCTTCTTCCTGCACATCCCCTTCCCGTCGGTCGACGTCTTCCGGCTGCTGCCGAACGAATGGCGGCGCGCGATCCTCGATGGCATGCTCGGCGCTGACCTCGTCGGATTCCATAATGAGAGCTACACCGACCATTTCCTCGAGTCGGTAGAGCGCATCTTGGGCCTCGAGTCGGTAGACAACCGGCTGCATGTCGAGAACCGCGTCGTCACCGTCGGGGCGTATCCGATGGGGATCAATTTCCGCAAGTTCGAGGATGCGACGCGCGAAGCTGCGGTGGAGCGCGAGCGGCAGGAACTCCTCGGACTGCTCGGTGACCGGAAGATCGTCCTCTCGCTCGATCGGCTCGATTACACGAAGGGCATTCTCAACCGGCTGAACGCCTACCGCACCTTCCTGCACGACAATCCCGAGTGGCGCGGCAAAATCGTCCTTGTGCTCGTTGTCGTGCCCTCACGCGACGCGGTCACCAAATACGCCGAGCTGAAGACGCAAATCGAGCAGCTCGTCAGCCAGATCAACGGCGAGTTCGGGACGCTGGGTTGGACGCCAATCCTCTACCAATACCGAGGCGTGCCGTTCGAAGCGCTACTAGCGCTCTATAGCGTCGCCGACGTCGCGCTTGTGACGCCCCTGCGCGACGGGATGAACCTCGTCTCGAAGGAGTACATCGCCAGCCGCTCCGATAACAGCGGCGTGCTCATCCTGAGTGAGATGGCTGGGGCGGCCGACGAGTTGACCGGCGCGATCATCGTCAACCCGAACGACGAGCAAGAGGTCGCCCAAGCCATTAAGCGGGCCTTGGAGATGCCGCTCGAAGAGCAAGCGATCCGCAACGCGAACATGCGCCGCCATATTCAGGAGAACGATGTCGTCCGCTGGGGCAGCACGTTCGTCGCCTCGCTGATCGCCGCACGGAAGGAGGCCGAGCAGCTCCAAGCCGGCGAATTCGACTTCCAGCCGAGCGCAGACCTCATGGAGGCGTATAAGGCGGCGAAGAAGCGGTTGCTCTTCCTCGACTACGACGGAACGCTTGTTCCCTTCGCCGACACGCCGGGCCGTGCCTGGCCGGATGGCGACCTGCTGCGCATCCTTGCGAACCTCGCCGCCGACCCTCGCAACGAGGTCGTCATCGTGAGCGGGCGAAGCCGCCACGATCTCGAATATTGGTTTGGCGAGCTTGATCTGGCGCTGGCCGCCGAGCATGGGCTGTGGATCCGCGAGCGCGGGCGCGACTGGATGGCGATGGCGCCGCTCGCCGACCAATGGCGCGAAGTCGTCCGCCCGATCCTGACCCGCGCCGTCGAGCGGCTGCCCGGCTCATTCATCGAGGAGAAGGAAGGAGCGCTCGTCTGGCACTACCGGCTGGCCGATCCGGAAGAGGCGGAGCCCGTCGTCAACGAGTTGTCGGCCGAACTGCGCGCCATCTCGGCCGAGCACCATTTCCAAGTCACCCTTGCCAACAAGGTCGTCGAGGTGACCACCGCCGGCGTCCACAAAGGCCGGGCCGGGCTGCACTTTCTCGCCCAGGGTGAGTGGGACTTCATTATCGCGCTTGGCGACGACTGGCCGGATGAAGAGCTGTTTGGCATCCTGCCGCCGAATGCCTTCACCGTCCGCGTCGGTAACGCCCTCAAGGGCGAGACCTATCGCTTGCGCGACTTCACCGAAGCACGGGCGCTCTTGGAAACGATGATCGAAGCGTCGCGCGCCGACCCCGAGATCCGGCTGAACGGCAGCGAGCCGGCGGAGCGCCCCAGCCCGACCGCCCGCATCCTCGTCGTCGACGACGACCCGGCGGTGCTGAGCGGGCTGCGCCGGGCACTCGCGCTCGAAGGATACGAGGTGACGACCGCGCCCGACGGAGAATCGGCGATCGCCGCCGTCGCCAAGAGCCAGCCCGACGTGATTGTGCTGGATGTCATGCTGCCCGGCATTAACGGGCTCGAAGTGTGTCAGCGGTTGCGGGATACGGGCGTGCTGACACCGATCTTGATTTTGTCGGCGCGCGATACCCTGCCCGACCGGATCGCGGGCCTCGACCGGGGCGCAGACGATTACCTCGTCAAGCCCTTCGCGCTCGACGAGCTTCTCGCACGCGTCCGCGCCCTCCTGCGCCGCTCTCAGATCGTCTCCGATTCGACGCTCGAGTTCCTCGGCATTGTCCTCGATACCAAGACCCACGAGGCGCGACGCAACGGTGAGCCGCTCAAGTTGACACCTCGCGAGTTTGAGCTCTTGCGCCTCTTTCTCCGCAACCCCCGGCGCGTGCTCACGCGCGAGCAGATCACGCAGCACGTCTGGGGGCAGGAATTCGAGGGTGAATCGAATTTTGTCGACACGGCGATCAAAGATCTGCGCAAGAAGCTCGAAGCCGACCAGCACCCGCGGGTGATTCAGACCGTCCGCGGTTACGGCTACGCGCTTCGCGAGGAGTGACGGTTGTCGCTTCGACTGCGCCTCGCGCTGACCTACAGCATCTTGATGGTGATTACCATCGGAGTGCTGGGCGTCACCATCCTGGCGACGGCGGCGCAAAGCCTGGGCGCAGAGATGGACCGCCGCCTCGAAGTACGCGCCGAGCAGGTGCGGCTGACGATCCTGCCGCGCGGTGTGGTGCTGACCCCGTCGGACCTCGCCTACCTCGATCTGCGGCCCCTCTCGTCGATCGATGCGCCCGGAATCTTCGTGCAGGTGATGGATCCAAGCGGTGCCGTCGTCGCCGCCTCCGAGACGCTGAACGGCCAGCACATTTCGGTCGACAGCGCGGCGTTCCAAGCGGCGCTGAACGGACGGTCCGATCTCGCCGAGAACTACGACTTTGGCGGACGACCGATCCGGATTCTCACGGTGCCAATCCGCTCAAGCGGCGCGACCGGCAGCATCATCGGGGTGATGGTCGTCGGGCAATCACGCGAACCGCTCTTCGAGCTGATCGAAAACCTGCGGACGCTCCTGATCACGCTTGGCGCTGGCGCCGTGCTCATCTCCGGCGCGATCGGCTGGTTCGTCGCGCTGCAAGGCCTTTCCCCTCTCAAGACGTTTGCGCACCAAGCGTCGATCATCGCCGCTGGCCGTGACTTCAGCCAGCGCCTCAAGCCGGAAACGCAGTCGGATGAGGTCGGCGAGCTGGCACGGACGATCAACCACCTGCTCCTCACCGTCGAGGATACCTTGCGAATGCACCGCGAGTTCGTTGCCGACACCTCCCACGAGCTGCGCAATCCGCTGCTCGCGCTGCGCACGAACCTCGAATTGCTCGACCGTATTCCCGACCCCGCCGGCCGCGCCGAGTGCATCATGGAGGCCCGCCATCAAGTCGAGCGGCTGAGCCGGCTGGTGACCGACTTGTTGGTGCTCGCGCGCGTCGAAGCCGGGCTGGTCGTCGAGCGCAACCCAGTGAAGTTGGACGAGCTGCTGGCGCGGGTCGTGCGCGAAGCCGAGCGGCGCGCCCATGGCCAGATCGTCTCGCTCGACGTGATCGAGCCGGTACAAGTGATGGGCGACGACGGCCGGTTGGCCCAGGTGGTCACCAACCTCTTGGATAATGCCCTGAAGTTCACGCCAGCCGGCGGGCGGATCGACGTGCGTCTCGACCGCACCGGCGACTACGCCCGCATCATCGTTGCCGATACCGGCGAAGGCATCCCGGCGGCTCACTTGCCCAACATCTGGAAACGCTTTTTACCGTGTTCACAAGGCCGGCCCTCGCGCCACCTCCGGCGCCGGCCTCGGCCTGTCCATCGTGAAATACTTGGTGGAAGCACACGGCGGCGAAGTACGCTGCGAAAGCGAAGAGGGCCGGGGGGACGACCTTCACCATTCTCCTGCCCATCGACGGCGCACCAACCAAGCCGCCACTCCTTCTCCCAGCGATGGCCGAGACTCCCGCCGTCGTCGAGAGCGCCCGCGGCTGAGCTTCCTCCGGCCACGAGAGCGTCAGGAGTCCCTCGCGGTGGAGAGTCGGGCCCGCGAGGTTTGCCTACTCCCCCAACAGGTCGAGGATGCCGCGCGCCGGCACGGTGACACGGTCGGGATGATTGCGTAGCGTGTTCCGCAGGTCGGTCATCGCCCGTTCGAGGAGGAAGGTGTCGAGCAGAATTTGCAGGCTCGTCGGCTCACTCGGTACGAGGCCGTGCTGGACCGCCGCCGGCAGGTACTCCTGCAGGAAAGCCAGTTGCAGCCAGTGGTGCGTGAACCGCGCCAGCGGTTCAAGGATGGCCGCTCGCTCTCCAAGGCTCTTGTCGTCGTCCGCTTCGATCAGCGCCGCATAGGAGAGGTTGTGAAGCGAGGTGAGCACGCTGGCGACGTCGCGCAGCGGGCTTCGCTTGATGCGCCGTTCCGAAAGCGGACGTTGGAACTCGCCTTCGAAGTCGCCAAGGACCAAATCTTCGCCCGTCTTGAGGAAGGTGCCGAGGCGCAGGTTGCCGTGGATGCGAATGCGCAGCGCTTCGATGCGATGGTCCTTGATCGGCCGGAAGAATCGCTGCAGTTCGCGATGGTGGGCAAGAATGTCGAAGAGCGCCGGTGGAGCGCTGGAGCCGACGTCGTCGACAAGCTGGCGAATGCGCCAGAACGTCCGCTCGGCAGCACTCAACATGCCGTAGAAGAGCGCCTCTTGATAGTGCTCCGTGAACCGTTCGGGCGCGACGGCCGGATCATCCCCAAGCCGAGCCAAGGCGACGTGCAATTCGACCGTTCGCCGGCCAGCGAGGCGGACGAGGTCGACCAGCGGTGCGAAGGCGATGGGCGTGCCGGGCGGAGGCGCAGCGTTCAGATCCCCGATGTGCAGCCGCGCCGGCGTCGTCTGTCCCAAGGTCTTGGCAGTGGCAGCCTCGGCACTCCGGTAGAGTTCTCGCAGTTGTCGCCGGAGGTCATCCCACAGGTTCACCGCCTCCGGCAGGTACGAGCGCAGCACCGCGATCGTCATTGGCTCGCCGTCCAGCTGGCGGTAGTCGATCCAGCCGAGCACCGGAATGAGTCCCCGATACCCGTTCTCCTGCAGGCGAACGGCGATCTCCACCTCTGGATGCAGCCCGACGTCCGGCCGGCCGACGAGTTTGAGTGCCAAGCGATTGTCGTAGATCAGCTCACGGTGACTGGCGTCGACGAAGACGAGCCGCGACTCCTCGATCGAAGCACGACTGACGAGCCGCCTACCGACTCGGGAGAGAGTCCCCGCGAGTTCGCCGCACATCCCGCGCAGCCGGCGCTCACGGACCACCGTCTCAAGCAGGGCCCGTCGCACCGCCGGATCGGCCAGACCGTCGTAGAGAAGGCCGCGGTCACCCGTCTCACTGCCGACGACGCGCGCAATCGCGGTTTCCGGCTCGCGCTCGAGACGCTCCCCGGCGGCCTCGCCCCGCGCAATCCCGACCGGAATGAGGCTCGTTTCTGGGTCGCCTTCTCGCGGATTCAGCCGAGCGATCGCGACGTACGCTTCGTTGCTCGGCTCAGTCGGCAACCGGATCGCATCCTGAAACTGCACGGATTGCAGCACCAGCGGCCGCCGGCCAAACCAATGGTGTTGGAGGAGGTACGGCGTGATGGCCTCGGCGGCGTCGATCTGCGGGCTCGATTGCTCGAGCAGCTCGGCCATCCGGCTACGTACTTGAAGGGTCGGCACGCCGTCGCGACGGCCAAGATCAACTGGCAAGCTCGGTCGACTGGCAGCGAGGTGAAACCAGTAGAAGCCATGCGGCCCAAGCGTGATGAAATAGGGTTCCTCGCCGACCGGCGGAAAGGGACTTCCCCCGAACATCTCGACTGGCTCGCAGCCGCGAAACGCCGACAAGTCCAACTTCACCGACTGAACAAAGCGTGAGAGGTTCGCAACGACGAGGATCGTCTCGTCCTCCCAGCGGCGGATAAAGGCGAGGACGCGGTGATTGCTTGGCTGCAGAATCTCGAGCGAGCCGCGGCTGAACGCCTTGGACCGCTTGCGCAGCGCGATGATCTGCTTCATCCAGTTGAGCAGCGATTGCGGGTTTTTCTGCTGTACCGCGACATTGACGGCCTGATAGTGATACTCCGGGTCGACGATGACGGGCAGAAAGAGGCGCTGTTCGTTGCCGTCCGAAAATCCTGCGTTGCGGTCACTGCTCCACTGCATCGGCGTCCGGACCCCGTCCCGGTCGCCGAGATAGATGTTGTCGCCCATCCCGATCTCGTCGCCGTAATAGATCACCGGGGCGCCCATGATGGAGAACAGGAGCGCATTCATCAGCTCGATGCGCCGACGGTTGTTCCGCATCAACGGCGCGAGCCGGCGGCGAATGCCGAGGTTGATCCGCATCTGCGGGTCCTCGGCATAGACCCGGTACATATAGTCCCGTTCTTCGTCCGTCAGCATCTCAAGCGTGAGCTCGTCGTGGTTGCGCAGAAAGACGCACCACTGCGCGTTCTCTGGGATCGGCGGCGTGCGCTCCAAAATGTCGGTGATGGGGAAGCGATCTTCCTGATGAATCGCCATGAACAACCGCGGCATCAGCGGGAAGTGAAACGCCATGTGGCACTCGTCGCCCTCACCGAAATAGGCGACGGCATCCTCCGGCCACTGGTTCGCCTCAGCGAGCAGCATCCGATTGCCATACTTCTCGTCGACGTGGCGGCGGAGTTTCCGGAGAAAGGCGTGCGTCTCCGGGACATTCTCACAGTTGGTCCCTTCGCGCTCGTAGAGATAGGGGACGGCGTCCAGCCGCAGACCGTCGACCCCCATGTCCAGCCAGAAATCGACGACCTTGATCATCTCCTGCTGCACGCGCGGGTTGTCATAATTCAAGTCGGGCTGGTGCGAGTAGAACCGGTGCCAGTAGTACGCCTGAGCGACCGGATCCCACGTCCAGTTGGAGGTTTCGAAATCCTTGAAGATGATGCGGGCGCCGCGGTACTTGTCTGGCGTGTCACTCCAGACGTAGTAGTTGCGCCACACCGAGCCGGGCTTGGCGCGCCGCGCCCGCTGAAACCACGGGTGCTGATCCGACGTATGGTTGGCCACCAGCTCAAAGATGACACGGATGCCCCGGCGGTGCGCCTCGTCGATAAACTGCTTCACGTCGCGCAGGGTGCCATACTCGGGCTTGATGCCAAGATAGTCCGCAATGTCATAGCCCCCGTCGCGGAGCGGCGACGGGTAGAACGGCAACACCCAGATGGCCGTAACGCCAAGATCCTGAATGTAGTCGAGCTTTTCGATCAGCCCACGGAAGTCACCAGTGCCATCCCCGTTCGAATCGCGGAACGAGCGGACATAGACCTCATAGATGACGGCATCTTTGTACCAAAGCAGATCGTCGGAAGGACTCCGTGAAGCGGTACGGTTCGGCATCGACTCGGATTCCCTCGCCGGACGCGCTCGCCGGCTTCGAGCATGGTGTGGACGACTGACGCCCGGTGGGACTCGACCCTCAACGGGGTGACTCCCTTTAAAGATACCGGATTGCGCCGCCGACGGGCCTCCGCCGCCCGATGGTGGGCCTCACCTCAACCGACGCTGCCCCTCGCGCCGCCCGGATCAACGGGAGGACGGAGCAAGCGGCCAATTGCCGACGCGACCGGCGCCCGCGCCGTCGGGTATAACTTGAGACAACGCCCCGGCATCAGTTGGCCGGCAAAGGAGCGCGACATGAACGATGTTCGAACCCCTTCCGACGCGACAGCCGACGAGCGCGAGTACGTCGTGCGCATCCGCGTGCCCCGCGCGCCTCGCCTCCCGCGCGTGCGCGTGGAGACGGTTGATCCGCTCTTTTGGCTGCCGGTCGAGACGCGCCGCCACCTGAATCAGATGCAGCGCGAAGGCCTCCTCGCGATGCGCAGCGTGCTCGATGCGATGATCGACCGGCTCGAAGCCCAGCCAACCACCACCGGCGCTCGCGCCCCTCGCATCGAGGTCGACTAACGGCGCAGCACGACGGCACAGCTGGCCACTCGGCCTGACCACAGCGCGGCAGCGACCGCGCTCCGGCTTACGGCAGCCAGGTTGACCGGTGGCGAGGTGTGTTCTGCGTGCGAACGACGACGGTCTTCGGCTCGACGACGGCGGCGCTGACCTCCGGTTGCGGCGGCGCCGGACGAGTCACCATCGGTTGCGGACGTGATGCGCTGAGCGCCCGGACCGTTGCCAAGCACGTGCTTGCCTCCCCGCCGAGCCGCTGGGCATCCCCACAGAGGGCAGCGGCACGGGGGAGGTCGCCGGCGCGCAGCGCCTGCATACCGCCGTTGACCAAGCTCGCCGTCAGCAGGCCTCGGGCATGGCCGAAGTCGGGATCGACCGCTGTGACGCGCTGGAACGCGCGGATAGCACCCGGCCAGTCGGCAGCATCGTAGGCGGTCGCACCGGCGAGATAGGTGTCCGCGAGTTCCTGCCGCAGGCGCGCCGAGGGATCGTCCGGACGCCGATCAAGCGCGGCGCGGAAGGCCGCGTTCGCCGCGCCGATGTCGCCCGCGCTGGCAAGGGCCAGCCCGTGGTTGACATACGCAGCCGCGAGCTGGGCCGCAATCTCGGCGTCGCCGGGCCGGATGGTCGCCAGCGCTTGCAACGCGTCGATCGTGCAGGACCAGTCGTGCCCCCAGCAGGCATGAGCGCGACCAAGCGCGATCTCAGCAGCGCTTGGCGCCGCGCTTGGTGTCTGCGGAGCGTACAGGAGAACGTCACCACGCAGCGGTTTGGGCGCAGCGGCCGTGACCGCCTCGCTAGCCGCCGGTTTCGGCGCTGCCGACGCTTCGTCCACCAGCCGGGCGGCCTGCAACCCACCAAAAAGAACGAGCGCCGCCGCGCTCGCTGCAGCGGCCGCGCCGCCGAACCAGAGCCAACGACGCGACCGGCTTGCCGGAACAGTTGCCATCGGCTTCGGCCGCAAGGCATCCAGCGATTTCATCAGTTCGCTTAGGGCGGGGGTGCGCTCCGCCGGAGAGAAGGCAAGGCTGCGCGCGATGAGCGCCGCGAGGGTTTCGGACACCCCGGCGACGTTCGCCAGCGAGGGCGGAGCCCCGGCCTGCCGCTCGCGAAGTGCGGAGATGGTCTCACCGGCAAAGGGCGGCGCACCCGTGACGAGCCACACGAGTATCGCTGCCGCAGCGTACTGCTGCGCGGGCAGGTCAGCCGATCGCCCGGCAACCAGTTCCGGGGCACGGACGACCACTGCCATTGGCAGGGCGCCTCCGCTTTCCCCAGTTCCCGGTAGCACACTCGCCGCCGGCAACAGCGGCAGGCCAAAGTCACTCACCTGCACCCGACCGTCGGGCGCGACGAAGACGTTGCCCGGCGTCAGGCCGGGGTGAGCGACATTCGCGCCAATCGCCGCTTCAACAGCGCGCAAGGCATCGGCGATCACCCCCGCCGACCAGTCGAGCGGCGATGGCCCGCCGGCGAGTGCGGCGGCGAGGCTGGTCCCCGCTGGCCAGTCCCGAACAACGATGACCCGGTCGTCGTCGAGGCTGATTTGCCGGATCGGGAGCACATCCGGCCGTTCGAAACCGGCGGCGCTCGTCAACCGACCAAGGATGCTCTCCCGCGCGTCCACCGTCGGCGCAGCGCCGGGGCGGATGACTTGGACCAGCGCTTGGTGCCCGCTCTTGCGGTCAACGGCCAAGTATTCGTCGGCACTCTCCGTGCTCCCGACCACGCGCACCAGTCGATACTGGTCGCGCAGCGGCGACGTCGTCGCGAGAATCGTGATAGCCATGCGCGCCCTCCTCTGCGGCGATGCTAGCGAAGCAGGCGAGCAAACGAAAGGCATTAGCAGGGAAGTTGGCGCGAAGCGGCCGAGCCACCATGAAAGCAAGCGAGCGGATGCTCAGCGGAGCGGGACAGCGAGAGCGGTCAGTTCCCGGACGGAGAGCGCGGAGTCCGGCGAGAGCAGATGCTCGCGCAGCAGCGTCGTCGCGGCTGGGCCAAGCACCGGCTCCACCAGCGAGTCGAACTTCTCGACCAGCCAGAGCGGAAGGAGGGGATCGTCCGCCTCCCCGGCGGCGTTCAACCGCTCGACGGTGGCCGTCGAGCCGTCGCGGAAGCGCACCGTCACCGCCGCCGGGCGGTACTCCGGCGCGAGCGCGGTGTAGGCGGGATCCTCACGGACGCGCACCCGCTCAGCCAGCCGGCGGATGGCGGGGTAGCGCCGTGCCGCGTAGTCGAAACTCGCTGGACCAGCATCGCCCCGCACCCACGCTGCCGCCAGCGTGAAGGGTAACGAGAATTTGGCGCCAAGCTCGGTCGTCGGGTGAGGATCGGTCATCGCTGCCGCCGCGTTGAAGGTTACGACTTCGATCTCCTCGATGTCGTCGGTGTGGATCCCGCTGGCGGCGCGCTCGCGACGGATGGCGAGCAGCGCGTCGATCGCCGAATGGCCGAATCGCGCACAGGCGTGCGGCTTGAAGTAGCCGCGCAGCATCTCCCAGCGCCGTCCCAGCTCGACTGTCGCCCGGCGGGGGTTGAACGACGAGGTGACGAATCCACCAAAGACCTGCCGGACGCCGTCGGGATCGCCGGTGAAGCCGTCCGCATGCAGCCGCGCTGCGAGAATGCCGCGGTTTGCGCCGAGGCCGGCTTGAAGATGGCGAACGTTCGCGCCAACGGAGTGCACGCTCGTCGACGTGAGCAGCGTTAGCGAGGAAGCAAGATCGATCGTGCTGGCAATTCCCTCAGCGTCATAGCCGAGCAGGCGAGCGACCGCTGCCGCGGCGCCAAGGACGGCCCACCCGCCGTGAGGCGACATCCCCGGCCGCAGGCGGCCGGCCGCGACGCCGATCCGGGCCCCCACCTCGCAGCCGGCGATCACCGCAGCGAGCAGCTCGTCTTGACTGGCGTCGACCTCTTCCGCGATCGCGAGCGCCGCGGCAACGACGTGGATGGCCGGGTGGCTGCCCGAGTACCGCTGACCGCTATCGAAATCGAGCCACACCCCTGCTGTGCCATTGACCAGCGCTGCGGCTTCGGCCGAGGCGTAGCCGCCTTGCCCCAGATAGGTCGACCCCCCTCGGTCTTTCGCCTCGATCGCGGCGAGCGCCCGAACTTCAGCCGCTGTCGAGCCGCCAATGATGACCCCAAAACAGTCCAAGAGCTGACGACGCGCCTCGGTCAGCACCTCGTCCGGCGCGTCGACAAGCGTCAGCTGCGCCACAAAGTCGGCGAGTGGACGGATCGTCACGCCATACCCCCGGCCCCCGCTACGGGGGGATTGTGTTAGCGCGCTTCCTCGTTTTCAGGGAGGACGACTCGGATATGCAGCTCTTCCAACTGCTCGGGCTCGACCGGCGCGGGCGCTTCGAATAGCAGATCGGTCGCCGATTGGGTCTTGGGAAAAGCGATCACCTCGCGGATATTCGGCTGGTCGGCGAGCAGCATGGTGAGGCGGTCGATTCCGAGGGCAATCCCGCCATGTGGCGGTGCGCCATACTCAAACGCGCTCAGCAGATGGCCGAACTGGCGGCGGACCGTCTCTGCGGAGTTCCCCATCAGTTCAAAAATGCGCCGCTGAAGATCGGGGTCGGTGATACGGATGCTGCCGCCCCCGAGTTCGTAGCCATTGCAGACGAGGTCGTATTGATCGGCGCGCACCCGGGAAAGGTCGTCACCATCGAGCAGTGGCAGGTCTTCGCGTTTCGGCTGGGTAAATGGATGATGAACGGCGTCCCAGCGGTTCTCCTGCGGTTTCCATTCAAACGCTGGGAAATCGACGATCCAGCAGAGGGCCAACGTATTCGGATCGGCCAACCCTTGGCGACGGCCAATCTCCTCGCGCAGGTTGGCCAACGCCGCGGCCACGATCTCCGGCGAATCGGCGACGATCCCGCCCAGATCGCCCTTCTCAAGACCAAGCCGATCGGCGATCGCCGCCATCCGCGCTTCGCCCAAATAGCGAGCGCTGGGAGAGCGGAACCCATCGGCATCGCGGGCGATCGTGACCAACCCTTTCGCGCCGAAGCGGCGGACGAACTCGATCAACTCATCGACCTGCTTGCGCGAGAAGGCGGCACCGCCGGGGATGCGCAGCCCCTTGATCTGCCCACCCTGTTCGATAACGGTATTGAAGACGCCGAATTCGCTCCCGACGGCGAGATCGGCGAGATCCTCCAGCTCGAGGCCAAAGCGGAGGTCTGGCCGGTCGGTGCCGAAGCGGCGTATCGCTTCCTCGTAGGTCAGCCGGTAGAACGGCTGAGGAATCGTCTTGTCCGGACGCACGGTGCGCGCGACGGTGGAGATGACACGTTCGATCAGACCGATGACGTCGTCCTGCTCAACGAAGCTCATCTCGACGTCGAGTTGGGTAAACTCGAGCTGGCGATCGGCGCGCAGGTCCTCATCACGAAAGCAGCGGGCGATCTGAAAGTACTTCTCAACCCCAGCCACCATCAGCAACTGCTTCATCTGCTGAGGCGACTGTGGCAATGCGTAGAAGCAGCCGGGATGGATGCGGCTCGGCACCAGAAAATCGCGGGCGCCCTCGGGCGTGCTCTTGTTCAGGATTGGCGTCTCGACCTCGATAAACCCTTCCTGATCCAACAGATCGCGGATGAGCTTGACGATCCGGTGGCGAAGGATGAAATTCGCCATCATTTTCGGCCGGCGTAGGTCGAGATAGCGATACTTGAGCCGCAGCGCCTCGTCCACGTCGACATCTTCGTTGATGTAGAACGGTGGCGTTTTGGATTCGTTGAGGATTGTCGCCGTTCGGACGTGCACCTCGATCTCGCCAGTCGGAAGCGCCGGATTTTCGGTGCCGGCTGGGCGGCGCTGCACGTCGCCAGTCACCTGCAGGACGTATTCGTTGCGAACGCGGTCCGCTACTGCGTGCGCTTCGCGCGATTCGGCGGGATTGAACACGACTTGGACGAGACCGGAGCGGTCGCGAAGATCGATGAACACGAGGCCGCCGTGGTCGCGGCGGCGGTGGACCCAGCCAGCGAGCGTCACCGGTTGGCCGGCGTGGGCCGCGGTCAGCGTGCCGCACGGGTGGCTCTTCAGCATTGGAGGTTCCTTCTGCGAGGCGGTTGCCGGATTATCAGCCGCGCGGCCACGACGCGGCAAACCGCCCGACCGCCAGCCGAGGGGAGGGCGGGGCGACGCTCGGACGCGCCGGAAGGATAGGCTACTTGGCCGGGCTGGTGACGAGCCGTTCGGCCGGCGCGGGGAGGCGAATCAGGAACGTCAATCCGACGGCGACCAGCAACGCGCCGACCACGAACGGCAGCGCCGGACCGAAGTCAAACAGGAAGCCAGCGACAAACGGCCCAGTTGCCCGCGACAAGGCGGCGAACGATTGGCTCAGCCCAAGCAAGCTGCCCTTCTCGTCCGGCGGCGCTTCCTGCGAGATGAGGCTGGTAAGCGACGGGTTATAGATCGCGCTTCCCATTGTCTGGATCGCGAGGACGGCAAGCGCGGTGAGGAGGCTGGTGACGAACGGTAGGACGAGCAAGGTCCCAACGAAGATCGCGAAGCCGGCGATCGCGAGGGTCCGCTCACCGAAACGCGCCACTAACCGACCCACCGCGACGCCTTGCATCAGCACCGAGACGATGCCAACCGAGACGAAGATGACGCCAAGGGAGGAGGGCGTCAACCCGAAATTGCGCTCGCCAAGGAGCGGCAGCGTCGCCTGAACGCCGGCGAAGGCGAACATCGCGAGGAACATCGCGCCGAACAGCCGGCCGACCGTTGGATGGGTGAGCGCTTCCCCAACACGCAGAACGGTGAAGACGGGCCGCCGCGGTGCCCGGCCGGGGACACGCGTTTCGGGGAGCAGGAAGAGCGCCAGAACGAAGTTGGCCGCAGCAAGGCCCGCCGCCACAAAGGCCGCCGTGCCCAAGCCGAACTGGCTGAGGCTTGCGCCGAGCGCCGGGCCGACGATGAACCCGAGCCCAGTCATTGCACCAATCATTCCCATCGCCTTCGCGCGATCCGCGGGCGTGGTCGTGTCCGCGACATAGGCCTGCGCCGTCCCAATCGCGCCGCCGAACAAGCCGGAGAGCGCCCGCGCTGCCAAGAGGACGCCGAGCGATCCAGCAAGCCCCGTCACCGTAAGCGACAGCGCCGAGCCAGCAAGGCTGAGGAGCAGCACCGGGCGTCGGCCAATCCGGTCGGAAAGCGCGCCCAGCAGCGGTGAGGAGATCAGTTGTACCGCGGAGTAGACGGCGAGGGTGGCGCCGACTGCGAAGCCGGAAGCGCCGAAAAGTTGGGCATAAAACGGCAGCACGGGGAGGATAATGCCCAGCCCGAGCAGATCGATGAAGACCGTGAGATAGACGATGAAGAGAGGCGAGCGGCGCATCCGAACCTCCGAGGTGCCCTCGATACTACCAGAATATCGAGCTATAGTCAAGATTTAGATTCGCCAATCGCCACGATCTCAAGGTTCGGCGTGGCGCGCCGATACTGCTGGTGGGGAGGGTGGAATGCAGGAACGGAATCCAGTTCGGACACTGCTGCAGGTGCTCGCCGCGGTGGACTTCACCCCGCGCCATGACGAGCCCGGCGAGCCGCTCTCATATGCCCTCTGGGAGATGGGCGCCCCTGCCACGACCGATCCCGATCCCCGGCCGCGCACCTTGCTGCGCGCGTACCAACTGAGCAGCGATTCGGCGAGCCGTTACCTGAACGCCACGGTGTAGGACGTCGCCAATCGGCGCAGCGTGGGTGGCCTCGGCGAGAGCGATCGGCGGCGACCCCCGGTTAGCTGCCGACAATCGGAAGAAAGGCGTGGCCAGCGCGCGCCGGACGGTAAATTTCAACGAGGTCGGAGACAAAGTAGCCGGGCTGGGGGCCGCCGGCAACAACGTAGATCGCGTCGCCGACCGGTGCCGCAGCGAGCCCGTGGCGCGGGGTCGGCATCGGAACGTCGCGCTCCCAGCGGCCGGTCGCCGGCGCATACACCTCGTTGTCGCCGAAGATGCGGTCGCCTTCGCCGCCGAATACCCACATTCGTCCGTCGAGGACCGCCGCCGCGATGCCGCTGCGCGCGGTCGGCAGCGGCGCCAGCGTGGTCCACTGGTCAAGCGTCGGATCGTACGCTTCCAGCACGTCGAGGTTGCCGCGGCCATCCAGCCTGCCACCGACAACATAAATCGTCCCATCGATGACTGCCGCCGCGTGATGGTCTCGCGGGGTCGGCATCGCCGTCTGGCGCGTCCAAACGCCGGCCATCGGGTCGAAGGCCTCAACGGCCGCGACGTCGGTTGCCGCCCTCCCACCGATCGCCCAAACCCGGCCGCCGGCTGCCACCGCAACGAGTGCGCCTCGCGCGGTAGGGAGCGACGGCAGCTTCTCCCAGCGGTCGGCGGCCGGGTCGTACCGATAGGCAGACGCGAGGGGGCGCCAATCCGGCGCATAGCCACCGACGAGATACAGCAGGCCGTCGAGCGCGGTCACGCCGGGGTGATGAATCGGCTCTGGCAGCGGCGCCCGGACCGTCCAGCGATCGGCAGCGACATCGTACGCCTCGAGTGCGTCGCTGGTGAAATCCCCCCGCTGAGCGTCGCGTCCGAGCCCGCCGGCAACGTAAATGACACCGCCGATCGCCGCGCCGCCGACCTCGGAGCGGGCTGAGGGCGCCGGGGCGCCGCTGCTCCAGACGCCACTGGCACGCTCGGGAATGCCGGGACGAGCAACGGGGCCGGCGCACGCCGTGGCAGCGATCGCCGCTCCGCCGGCGAGGAATGTCCGCCGTGAGATCTCCCGCATACCCATCGAGTATAGCCCTGATGCGACGTTCCGCCGAAGAGTCATGCAGCGGATGCTACAGTTCGACCGTTGTCCGGTCGGCCTCGCGTTGCCAGCGCGTTCGCACTAAGAGGAGAACAGCGCCTCCATGAGTCGGCGACCCACGTTCCCGGCTGGCGGGCTTCGCGTCCAGATCCTCGCAATCGCGCTTGCCGCCGCTCTGGTCGGGGCCATCGTCGGCCTCGTCTCTGCTCTTGACGAACGCCGCCAGCTCGAGACGGAGGCCGAGCGCGACCTCCTTCGCTTGACACGCTCGCTAGCCGCACGTGAGGAGCAGCGGCTCGACGCCATCGTCAAGCTGTTGACGGCGCTGTCCCTCCTTCCCGAGCTGCGCGATCCTCGCCCGCCCCACTGCTCAGCCGCGCTTGGCACGGTGGCGGCGCGCGATCCGGTGTTCGCGCGGCTCGAGGTCGCCGCACCCGACGGCACGATCGTCTGCCGTTCGGCTCGGATCGATGCGCCCAGCAGTGTCGCCAACGACGCGTGGTTTCGCGCGGCGCGTGACGACGGTTTCGCGATTGGCGGTGTCGTGCTGGAACCCGCCAGCGGCCGGGCGCACGTCCCGCTCGCGGTGAGCGCCCGGGACGAGCACGGGACGGTGGGCGCCGTGCTGATCGCCCGCCTCGACGTCGCGTCGATTGCGCGGCTGACCGCGGGGCTTGATCTCCCGCCAGCGACGTCGCTCACCGTTCTCGATACGAACGGGCGCATCGTCTATCGCCAACCGGACGTTGACCAGTTCCTCGGTCAACGCATCGAGGAGAGCGAGCTTGGACGCGCTGCCCGCACGCGTCAAGAAGACATTTTCGTCGCGACGGGGCTCGATGGCGTGCGTCGCGTCTATGCAGCCGCAGCCCTGCCTGAGGGCGGCTCGCTCTTCCTTGGTGTGCCCGTCGAGATCATGTACGCGTCGGCGGCGGCGGCCTTCTCCCGCGAGCTGTTCGTCCTCGCCGTCGCGCTCGTTGCCACCCTTGGCGTTGTCTGGGTCGCGGTCGACCTCCTCGTGGGTCGGCCGCTTCGCCGGCTGACCGCGACGACCCAACGGCTGGCGGACGGCGATTTCTCGGCTCGCACCGGACTGAGCGCGGCACGGAACGAGATTGGCAGGCTGGCGCGCGCCTTCGATTCTCTCGCCGCCGAGCTTGAGCAGCGCGATCGCCGCATCCAGGAGCAACTGGCGGATCTGCGCCGTTCCAACGCCGAGCTTGAGCAGTTTGCCTCCGTCGTCTCGCACGACCTTCGGGAGCCCTTGCGCTCGATCGCCGGCTTCACTCGGCTGCTCGCTCGGCGCTACCGTGGTCAGCTCGACGCCGACGCCAACGAGTTCATCGAATACATCACCGCGGCGGTCGACCGGATGAACGCGCTGATCACGGACCTGCTCGCGTATTCGCGCGTGGTTGCGGGCCCGCGCTCGTTCCAACCGATCGACAGCAGCGAGGCCGCGGCGCGCGCGATCGATAACCTCCGCGGTCAGATCGCGGCGAGTGGGGCGCGCCTGACAGTTGGCGCGTTGCCGATCGTGCGCGGCGACCTTTCCCAACTCGTCCAAGTCTTCCAGAACCTTATTGGAAACGCGCTCAAGTACCGAAGCGACTTGCCACCCGAGATCGTGATCGATGCGGCCCCGGCGCAGGACCTCTGGCGCTTTTGGGTGCAAGACAATGGGATCGGAATCGCGCCGGAGGATGCCGAACGCGTCTTCGGAATCTTTCAGCGGCTCCACCCGCGCACTGCCTCCGAGGGCACGGGCATTGGTCTGGCCATCTGCAAGGCCGTGATCGAACGCCATGGCGGGCGGATCTGGGTGGAGCCGTCACCGACGGGCGGGACCATCGTCCACTTCACCCTTCCAGCGGCTGCGGCGGAAGCGAAATCGAGCGCGAACGGGTCGTAACCTGCTACAGTGCAGGCGCCGCACCCTACCATGTCGAGGCGCTGGCGTGGAACCAGAGACGGTGACGCTCCTGCTCATCGAAGACAATCCCGCTGATGCGCGGTTGCTTGCTGAAGCGCTGCGCGACGCCGGCCCGTCGCTGATCCGCCCGCGCCTCCTGATCGAGGAGACCCTCCGCGCCGGTCTCGAGCGAATCGACGTGGATACGATCGACGTTATCCTGCTCGACTTGTCGCTTCCCGATAGCGCCGGGCTGGAGACGTTCCGGGCGGTCCATGCCGCGGCGCCGCAGCTCCCAATCGTGATCCTCTCCGGGCTGGACGACGAGCAGCTTGCCACAGCCGCGGTCCAAGCCGGCGCTCAAGACTACCTCGTCAAGGGCCGTATCGACGGCAGCGGGTTGACCCGCGCTGTTCGCTACGCGATCGAGCGCAAGCGCGCCCAGCTCGCGCAGGAGGCGCTGGTGCTCCAGCAGTCACGGATGGAGGGAGTGCTGTTGGCCGCGCGCGAGCTGGCCCATCGCATCAACAACGATGTTCAGCTTGCAGTCGGCTCGCTCTCCCTGCTGGAAGAGAGTGAACCCCTGCCCGCGACATTGCGCACGATGATCGGTGACGCGCTCGCGCGCCTGATGGGAGTTGCCAACCACATCCAGCAATTCCAGAGCGTGATCCGGGTCGAGACGCGGGACACGCCGGTTGGCCCAGCGCTCGATCTCCGCCGTTCGGTTGACCCTCCCCCGTAGAGCTAAGCGACAGTAACGGCATTGCGCGTGGCGTCGTGGGCGAGAGCCGCGGCGATCTCGGCTTGGACGGCTGGGTCCGAATCCTCGGCAGCAGTGAGAGCAGCGCGGGCAACGTCGCCGCCGATCTGGCCGAGCGCCCAAGCCGCCGCGCCCCGAACGACCGGGCTGGGGTCCTCGCGCAGCGCCCGGGCGAGAGCGGGGATGGCCGCCGGGTCGCCAGAATTGCCGAGCGCAATCGCGACGTTGCGAGCGAACCCCTCGCGCTTCGCCCGGCGGATTGCGCTGCCGCGAAACCGCTCGTCGAAGGCCGCCTGATCGAGGGCGAGAAGCGGCAAGAGCGCCGTGTGGTCGCCGAGGCCCGGCCGGGGCGCGAAGTCGGGCACGCTGGCTGGAATGGCCTTGCGATTAACGGGACAGACGTCCTGGCAGACGTCGCAGCCGAACACCCAGTCGCCCATCGCGGGGCGCAATTCGGCCGGAATCGCACCGCGATGCTCGATGGTGAGGTAGGAGATACACCGCGTAGCGTCGAGGACGTACGGCGCGACGAAGGCGTCGGTCGGACAGGCCCGGAGGCACCGGTCGCAGGCGCCGCAGTTGGTGGCGAGCGGCCGACCGCTCGGCAACGGGACATCGCTGACGATCGCCGCTAAAACCAGCCACGAGCCGAGCCGGCGATTGAGCAGCAGAGTGTTCTTGCCGATCCAGCCGATGCCGGCGGCGCGGGCAAAGGCGCGCTCGGCAAGCGGCCCGCTGTCGACAAACAGCCGCGCCCGAACCGGTCGGCCAGCCAGCTCGGCCAGCCGCGCCGCCAGCCGGCGAAGCTTCGGCCGAATGGTGTGGTGATAGTCGCGGCCACGCGCATAGCGCGCAATCCGTCCCGTCGGGCCGGTCGCTTTCTCCTCGGAAGGCGGGAAATGGTAGCTCATCCCCAGCACAATGACCGATTGGGCATCTTCGACCAGCCGCGCGGGTTCGAAGGCGATCACCCGATCCTCATTGAGCCAGTCCATCCCACGGAGCCGGCCTTCCGCGACCCGCTGCAAGTAGGCCGCGAGATCATCGGAAAGCGTCTCTGCTGGGGCAATCCCAACCAGCTCAAAGCCAAGGGCGCGGGCCTCTGCCTCGAGCGTGGCGGCGATCGACTCAGGGAGAGGAGGGGACCCCGTCACGGGCCTGCGTGCTGACAATTGCACGGCGCAGCCGAATGAGCTGCTGCAGATGGTCAAGCGTGTGGGTGTACGCGCGCTCAACGACGGTTTCGATGGTGCTTGGACCAAAGGCGACCGATCGGAGCGGGCGCTCCCAATCGTCCTTGTCGAGCCGGTCGAGCATCGCTGCAAGCGACCGGCGGCCGGCGCTGAAGTCGCCGACCGTCTGATCGAAGGTTTGCGGGTGCGGTCGATGCTCGGCGCGCCAAGCCTCCGCGTCGAAGCGTCCGAATTCTGGGTTATCGTGCAGGACCGCCGCTTGGATGCGGGCGATCTGGATGCCGTACTCGACATCGCGCAGGTGTGTCAGGATCTGACGGGCAGACCACTCGCCCTCGGGCGCCCAATCGACGAACCGATCTGGGATGTGCTCGGCGCACCAGACAATATCCGTCCCGCTCGAGCGAAGCCGGGCGATGAGGCCGGACTGGTAGGAATGGTCGGTCATCGTTGCCGTCCTTCCGTTCGATTATAGTCCCGGTCGAAGAAAAGGTGCGGATGCGCATTGGTCTCATCTCCGACACGCACGGTCACCCGATGCCGGCCGAAGCCCGGATCGCCTTTGAGGGGGTCGGTCTTATTCTCCACGCCGGGGACCTCGGCGATGAGACGATCCTGACGGAACTAGCGGCGATCGCGCCGGTGGAAGCCGTCGCTGGCAACGTCGACAGCGAGGCGTTGGCAGCGCAGTTGGGGCGACGAAAGATCGTCACCGTCGGGCGCATCCGGATCGGACTGGTCCACGGTGACCGCGGCGCGGGCCGAACGACCCCCGAACGCGCACTCGGGGCGTTCGAGCCGGGCAGCGTCGACGTCGTCGTCTTTGGCCACAGCCATGCACCCCGCGTCGACTGGCATCGCAATATCCTGCTCGTCAACCCTGGTTCGGCGACCCAACCGCGCCTCCAACCTCAGCCGTCGGTCGCCATCTTGACGGTTGGCGAGTCGGTCGAGGCCGAAATCGTTCCGCTTCCTCGCCCATCGTCGTCGGACGCCCAATAGTTCTGCATCGGAGAGCGCATGGCTCGGCCGCTTCAGCTTCTCGCCGTGGTCACCGGCATCATTCTGGCGGCAATCGCAGCGCTCGGCGTACGTGCGGCTGTTGTGCCTACAGTCGATGAGTCCTTCGTCCTTCCTGGCAACGTTGAGAGCGGCGTGCTCCGGCTGCGCGGCCACCTTGGGCCGAACGGCACGCTTCCCCGCGCCGACGGCGTACGTCTCGCTGGTCTGGATTGGGAGCTGCGCGAGATCGCCATCCGCGACGGCGGCTTCACCGCTGCCCGCGCCGAAACGACTCTGCCTGCGCCGCTCCGTCTCGCGGGCATGTCTGACGGCAAGCTGGCGCTCGTCGATATCGTCCTGCAGGATGGACGGCTGCGCGGCCGTCTGGAGGGGGCGGGACTGCGAATTGGTGACGAGCTCGCGGTCGACGGTGCGACAGTGACGCTCGATTCGGCGGGAGATCATGGAACCGGTGTGCTCGAGATCGTCGGGACGCTGCGCTTCGCCGGCATGCTGGACGGCACAAGCCGCACCGTGCTCCGAGTCACGCCCGACGGTGGTAGGCCGCGCCTCGCCGGGAGCATGGCTCCAACACTCGCTCGAGTCGGTCCGGTCGTGCTTTCCATCGGCGAGGCGCAGCTCGATGCGGCGCACGGCGGCTGGACGTTCCACGCCGGCGACGTCCGCCCCGGCTGGAACGCCGAGTACGGCGGCTTGCTCGGCGACGCGGTCGGGCCTCTGGTGCTTGGACAAGATGCGGCGAGGACGCTCCGTTTCACGATCGGCGAGGGTGGTCCGTTCGCACTGCCCGCGTTCCGAACGCCCTTCCTCGTGTCTGGACCGCTCGCCGCCCAAGCTGTAGTCGATCACAACACGCTGGTGCTGACCGTCGAGAGTGCCGTCGACTTCAACGTTGCGGGGGGTGCGCTGGACGAGGAGGACCGGCCGAGCCTGATGCCGCTGCGGATGCGGGTCGCGCGCGGGGCGCTCGTCCAAGAAGCGTGCGCGGCCGGTGACGAGAAGGCGGGTCGTTGCCTTCCGGCGTTCAGCGCGACGCTGCCCGACCGCAAGATCGTGATGGCCGGGTTCGACGTCTTCCTGAGCGGCGTGCGGATGCGCGAAGGGGGCGGCTTCATCGCCGACCGAGCGTCGATCGTTCCCGGGCCGGCCTTCGCTCAGGCGCTGCTCGGCAAGGCGGCGGGCCACGACCTGCGCGATCTCGAATTCGACGCCCGCAATCGGTTGGTGCGCGTCTCCGGCGGGCTATTCGCCCTGCCGGCGTTCAGCATCAAAGGGATCTCGATCCCCGGCGCGGCGGTGCGCGTCGAAACCGAGGAGCTGGCGAACGGCCGAACGGTGTTCGCCTTCGAAGGGCGGGTCAAGGCGAAGCTGCCGGGTCTCGGCGACGGCAAGACCTCCCCTGGCATCGACACCCGGATTCGCATCCGCTCGAACCCCGAGACGGGCGGCTTCGCCGGATTGGGCGGTGACCTGAACTACACCGGCCCGCCCGGCATCCCGCTTGGGCCGACGGGCGTCACGCTCCAATCGATGGGCGGGGGCTTCGATGTCGGTCCGGAGACCGCAACCCTCCGATTTCATGGGGGACTGGCGATCGCCGACATTCCCCGACTCGGCGCGGAAGGCGAGCTGGAACTGTTCGTGCTCGAGCCGCGCTTCAAGGCGAGTCTTGCGGTGACACTCTGGATCGTGACGATGGGCTCGGCCGATTTCGAGTTGGGCAAGAACGTTGGTTGGCCGGGAGCGTGGAGTGCCCGGATCGGCGGCAATGGACTCACCCCACCTCCGATCACGTTGCCGGTGCGAACCGACTTCACCGTCGCGCAGCGCGACGGCCGGCCGTGGGTGCGCGGCGACGCCGAAGTCGGCCTGTTCTTGCGCCGCAACCAGATCTCCACCTTCATCCCGCCCTCGGACATCAATCTCGGCTCGGTGCGGGGCCGTTTTGGCCGCTTTGACCTCCGCGGGTCGCAGGACAGCGGCATCCTTGGAACCTTCCAGTATTGGTTTTTCGGCCAGCGCTCGGCTTCGTTCTTCCTCTCCTTCGAGGGACGCGGCCTCCGCCTCGTCAACCAGATCGACTATCGGCTGCTTGGCCAGCGGGAGATCCAGCAGCTCGCCGATCGTGGGGTAGCGGGCTTCCGGTCGTTGGCGCTCGAGCGCGGTCCACTCGACGACAGCGGGCGCGGCCTTTTCTCGGTCGAAGTGCCGATCACCGTCAGCTCGCCCGCCGGGCTGACCGCCGGCGTCACCTACACCGGTACGGCGACGATCACGCCGACGCTGCGTCTCGTGCTGCCGGACGGCTCCACTCTGACAGTTGAGACGGTCGTCTCACCGACGACGAATTTCCTCATCCAGCCGGCGGAGACGATTACTCAGGAGACGGCGCTCGCCTTCTTCATCGAAGACCCGCAGCCGGGCACGTACCGGCTGCTGATCGACCACGCACCAGCCGGCTATCACGTCTTCAACTATCAGATGGTCGACCGGCCCGAGCTGACGAGCGCCACCGCCGCGCGCAGCGGCAGCCGTATTACGGTCACGTGGCAAGGTCGTGCGCCCGATGCGCCGGCCGTCGTCGCGATCGGGTACGCACGACGGGAACCGAACGGCCTTCCCGATTTCGCAAGCTACGTCCCGCTGGCCACCGGGCTGCCCGTGTCTGGAACGACCACCATCGATCTGACCGGCGTTCCGTCGGGGACGTACCTGCTCGTCGTCGACATCGAGGACGACTATCACGACCCGTTCACGCTTACCCCAGCCATCGACGGCGCTCCGACGTTCTCGGTGACCGACATCGCCGCGCCACCGCCGCCGAGCGGACTGAGCGTCACCCCGCTCTGGGATGGCTTCACGGTCACCTTCTCGCCGAGCCCGACAACGACCGGCCCGATTGCTGGCTACCTGCTGGGGGTGGCGATAAGTCCAACCGGCACCGTGGTGATGACCGAGGACCTCGAGATTCCCTATCTCCTGCCGACGGGGCAACTGACATTTGACTACCTCGGCATGGACGACGGGCAGGAGGTCTGGATCGCGCTCCGGGCGTATGACTTCAGCGGCAACGTGAGTGACTGGACGCCGCTCGTCCGCGCCGCCTCGTGGAGCTTCGGCCCGACCGCTGTCTACCCGTTGCCGGGGTCGGCGATTTATCCCTTCGAGCCGGTCGCGATCGTGTTCGACGTGGCAATCGCCTTCGATTCGCTCCGCTTCTCGCTCGCTACGTCGGATGGTACGCCGATTGCGGGAAGGCTGGAGCCGATCGTCGTCACGGATGCGCCGGGCGAGGTGGTTGGGGCTCGGTTCATCCCGACGAGCACGCTGCCAACGGGAAAGCTGAAAGCGACTCTCGGCGCCAGGGCACAGGCCATCGCCGGAGGGACGACCCCCGAGGCGCTCGTCTGGGAGATCGTCGTCGAGCCGTTTCCGGCCTATCTGCCCTTCACCGCGTTGCGCGAGGTGCCCTAACCCGTCGTGGTGTGGTCAAAAGGGCCGAGCCGAGCGCGAAGATCGTCTCCGGTGGCGCTCCGGCGTCGAGGAGATAACCCTCGGCGGAGCCAACCTATTCACGAAGGTCAGCACGAAAGCCGACCATCGTCTCGACGTTGGTAGGCGCCGTCTCGATGCTGCGGTCGATGGGGAAGCGGGTCGGTTCGGCAAGCCGCGCGAGCCAGTGGTGGTCGTGAGCAGTTCTCCGCTCAGAGTGCAGTCGCCGGTGATCTGGTCGTCGTCGACGCCCAGCACGCTCAGGACGCGTTCGGTGATGACGTCGGTGCGGTCCCCCTGCCGGCGTAGCAGTGCACGACCGCCGGCCGGGGAGACTTGTCGGCAAGCGCGGCCACGATCTATGGCACGGTGAGGCGCAGCGCGAGCAGAGTGTCGCGCCGGCGGCGCACCAGCCCGGGGGCGGCCTCTCTGATCCTCGAACCAGTGCGCCTGCTTTTCGGCGGTCCAGACCTGCTCGCCCCAACGACCGGGGCAGCGATCCGCTGCCGCGCCAGCGGCACGCTCGGCTCGAGGGCGGCTCGTCCCAACACTCGCTTGCAAGGCTGTGCGACGATCCTAGCGTGACAGCTCATCCATGCGCCGTGGTCTGGTTTCGGCGCGACCTTCGGGTCCACGACTTGCCGGCGCTTGCCGCGGCGCGCGCGAGCGCTGCGACCGTGGCTCCGCTCTTCGTCTTCGACGACGCGCTCCTCCACGGGCGCTGGCCTTCGCCCAACCGGGTTGCCTTCCTGATCGGCTCGTTGAGGGCACTCGATGCGGCCCTTCGCGCGCTCGGGAGCCGACTCCACCTTCGCCGCGGGCGGCCGGCCGACGTCGTTCCAGCATTTGTCGCTGAGTGTGGGGCGACGGCCGTCTTCGTCTCGCGCGACTACACGCCGTACGGCCGGCGGCGCGACGCGGAAGTGGCTCGCGCGCTCGGCACGATCCCGCTTCACCAGCACCCTGGCGTCTTGATCCAAGAACCAGAGGCAGTACTCAAGCCCGACGGGTCGCCCTACACCGTCTTTACCCCGTTTCGACGGCGGTGGGAAGCGCTGCCACGGCGGCGCATACTGCCAGCGCCGCTCGACCTCCCAACTCCCGAGGGGATCGCCGTCGGCACGATACCGAACGACATCCCGGCGTCCCCGTCCGCGGAGTCGATCCTCGCCTCGGGCGAGGAAGCCGCGAGGCAGCGGCTGGACCGGTTCGTTTCCAGCGGTCTCGCCGGCTACGCGGGCGGCCGAAACGACCTCGGGACGCCGCGAACCTCACGACTTTCGCAGGATCTCCGGTGGGGGTTGCTCTCGCCGCTCGAGGTAGCAACTCGCTGCGCGGCCAGCGAGTCGTTCGTTGCCGAGCTCGTCTGGCGCGAGTTCTACGCGCACATCCTCTATCACTATCCGCTGGTTCGCACCACGGCCTTTCAGGCGCGGTTCCGCGAGATCCGTTGGCGCAACGACCCTGACGACATTGCGGCATGGAAGGCAGGGAAAACCGGCTATCCGGTGGTCGACGCCGCGATGCGCGAACTCCAAGCCACCGGGTTCGTCCACAATCGGGCGCGGATGATCGTCGCCTCGTTTTTGACCAAGCAGTTGCTCGTGGACTGGCGCATAGGCGAAGCGCACTTCATGGAGCACCTCGTGGACGGCGACCTTGCCAGCAATAATGGCGGCTGGCAATGGACCGCCGGTGTCGGTACCGACGCGGCCCCGTACTTTCGCGTCTTTAACTCCGTGTTGCAAGGCGAGCGCTTCGATCCTGATGGGCTCTACGTTCGCCGGTGGATCCCGGCACTCCGCCACGTTCCAACGCGCTTTGTCCATCAACCGTGGCAGATGCCGCCTACGCTCCAAGCCGAGGTGGGCTGCCGAATCGGCCTCGACTATCCCGCGCCGATCGTCGATCTCGACCAGTCTCGCCAGCGGGCGCTCGCCGCCTATCGCGCTGCGGAGGCTTGAGACAGACCGGGGCTTGCGATATACTGAGTCAAACCGGGCGGTTAGCTCAGTTGGTCAGAGCGCGTCGTTCACACCGACGAGGTCACTGGTTCGAGCCCAGTATCGCCCACCAATCTTCTGCTGGTTTCCCTCCTTCGCCGCGCTCCAGTCAACCTCCTGCGCTTCGCTCTCACACGGTCCGAAGAAACGCGAGCATTTCGCGCGCCCACCACTCGGCAGTGTCGCGAAACCGGCGGCCGCCTGTGGTTTCGACATAACGATGGTGGCCGAGCATGGCCCGCGCTCGTCGCGTGTTCGACAGAATCTCGTCCTCTACGCCGACAAGGACGAGTACCGGGCAGCGTACCGCTGGAAGCGTCGCGCTGAGGTCATCGGTGAACGCGGCTTCGAAGCCGGCCGTGGCGCGATCCCCGAGGCGCAGCCGATCGATGACCGCGCGCGTCGCCTCGACGGCGTCGCCCTCGCGCGTCAGGAAGAGCGAAAAGAGAGTCTGGAAGTGGCTGCCGTCGGCAGCGATCGGTGGAGCGCCGTAGCGGCCCGTGCGCAGAGCTTCCAATCGCTGGACGCGCTCCGCCTCGTCGAAGAATGGGATGCCGCCAAGAATCAGCGCCGACACGGACGCCGGATAGCGCGCCGCCAAATCAATGGCGATCGCCGCGCCGGTGTGATAGCCGTGGACCGGCACAGGCGCTAAGCCGAGGGCAGCGATCGCCTCGGCGACGGCGTCGGCATACAGCGGGATCGTCGCCTTCGTCGCAGGCGGGTCGGACTCGCCGTAGCCAAGCGTGTCGAGCGCGAAGACACGCCGCTCGCCGGCGAGCAGGGGGATGATCGGCCGGAACATCTCGGACGATTGTGGCGACTGGTGGAGCAGGATCAGCGGCTCGCCAACGCCATCCGTCAGGTAATGGATCTGGCCGAAGCTCGTGTCGACGAATCCACGCCGGATGGTCATGACCAGTAGCTGCCGAGCGGTTTCATGCCGAGCTGCTGGCGATAGTGCCGCTCGTCGCCTTGCACGAAGCCCACCGGCTGGCCTCCCGGCGAGAGCACATAGACGAAGGCACTCCCCGGGACCGGCGCACTGATCGGCGCAACTTGAGTAGCGCCCCATTCGAGTGCTCGTTGGAGCGCCGCCTCACAATCCTCGACGAGCAGGATCGGGGCGCCCGAGACCTGCTCTCGGCCGGTCGGACGGGGGAGCGGCTTGCCGCCGGCGTGGATCTCGAGCCGCGGGCCGCCAAGGTCAAAGATCGCAATTCGCTCGACCGGCTCACCGGGCTTGGGGCGGACGCGCTCCAGCCCGACCGCCTCCTCCCAAAACGCGGCCTCCTGCGCAAGGTTCTCGACCCGCAGAACGAGCTCGGTGAAGATCGGGCGCATCGGCCGCCTCCTCCAACAGATGGATGCTATGGTACCCTACCCCGCGATCTTGGCGACGAGGAGGCCGGATGTCGCGTGTGCGCCGTGGGTTCGTCGAAACCTCCACCGGCGTCCTCCACTTCCGCCACGCTGGACCAGCGGCGGAGGACGCGCCGGCGCTCATCCTGTTTCATGAGTCGCCGCTCTCATCGGTGATTTTCGAGCGAGCGCTGCCGCTGCTCGGTGAGCGATTGCGCGTTTGGGCGTTCGACACGCCGGGCTACGGGCTCTCTGACCCTCCGCCACATCCACTGGAAATTCCCGACTACGCCCGCCGGTTGCTGCACGGCATCGAGACGCTCGGCATCCGCCGGTTTGCCGTAGGCGGCGGTCACACCGGTGCGTCACTCGCCATCGAGGTAGCGGCGCTTGCCGGTCCGGAGCGCATTTCCTGCGCCATCCTTTCGGGTGTGCCGTTGCTCACCCCAGAGGAACGTGCCGACTATCTTGCCAACTGGTCACCGGAGATTGCGCTCGACACCGAGGGGAGTCTCTACCGCTGGGCGTGGGAACGCTACCAGCGCATCTGGGGGCCAGATGACCCGGCGCTTAACACACTGGCGATCCTCCAGCTGCTCCAGGTCTGGGACCGCTACAACTGGGCATACAATGCCGCGTTTCGTCACGACCCCGCACCGAGCCTCGCTTCGCTCGCTTGCCCGATCCTGCTGCTGAACCCGGAGGACGACCTGCTGAACTACACGGATCCGCGCGTCCTCGAGATGACACCGCATGCCAAGCTGGTGCGAGTACCGGGCTTACGCGGTCAACTCCCCTGGCGGCGGCCACACATCTTCGCCGCTGAAACGATCGCCTTCATCACTGGCGAGCGGTCCGCCCCTCGTTGAGGCACACTGCCGTACGCGGGCGGGCACACAGGGCGGTGATTCCGCGTCAGTAGGTGATCCTGCTCGCCGTGCTGATCCTGGCTGAGCGGGGCTTCGTTGCACTGCGCTTGGAGCTCGCGCCTGCACTCCGGTCATCCGTCCTCGCCGACGCCCTTTGACCCCGGCCTGCGGAGCGGACCCGCGAACGCCTTGCTCGAGCGGTCGGGCGCCCGGAATTCCTCGGTCGAAACGACCGGCGGCAGGAACCGCGGCATCCCGAAGCGTGGTCCAGCGACGGTGATGCCTAGACCAAGCGTGGCTAGCACGCCAAGACCAACGAGGATCCCGAAAACGGCGAGAAGGGCGCCTCCGACGATCGCGACCACCGGCCGGATCCGCTCCGGCAGCGAGGCCCGGGCGATCAGCCAAGCTCCGACCCCGATCAAGAGGAGCGGCCACCAAGCAACGAGCGCGGTCACTGGAACGAGCGCCTCGATGCCGAACAGCCCGAGCAGGGCCATCCCAACGAGCAGGAGCCCGGCTGCCGGGAAGAGCGGCCACATCTCGCGCGGGCGCGCCGCGATGGCGTAGACCGCCAGAAATCCGACCCCCAAGAAGACGAAGAACAGCCCGCCGCCATCGCCGGCGATCGCGCCAAGCTCCTCGGCGGCGACGTAGGCCCCAACGCCAAGCAGCACCCCGGCCGGGACGGCGAAGCCGGGACGCCGCGTCAGGACGCGCGCGGCGAGGAACACGGCGCCGAGGACGAGAACGAGCGCCGCGCCGCCAATGGGAGTGAACTGGGCGAGTAGAACGAATGCTCCGAAGGCAATCAAGAGCAGCCCGGCAACCAGTTCGACATGAACGGGCTGGCGGGCGGAAGGAGACGGGGTTGGCTGCTCGAACATCGCTCTGCTACTCCGACCGGCGACAACGCCCACTTTGGTAGCCGAGTGTACCGGGGCAGCGCGTTGGGCGACGCCGCCGACCGGCCTGCGCGCCCCCTGCCGAATGAAATGACAAGGACGGCAAGCGGCAGGACGCCGACGACGAAGGCGGTATACTGTCTTTGGGCATGTTCTACGACTTCCGCGCCATCTGGCCCGGAGAGCCGGCGACTTGGATCCGGGATGCTGTTTGGGGCGACATCCCGCTCTACCACCAAGAACTGGCGCTCATCGATACCGCCGTCTTCCAACGGCTCCGTCGGATCCGCCAGCTCGGCCCGCTGATGTGGGTCTTCCCCGGCGCAAACCACACCCGTTTCGAGCACGCGCTCGGCGTGATGCATCTCGCGCGGGTGCTCATTCTTCAACTGCGTAGTCAGCCGACCTTCCCGAAAGTCACGCAGACCGATTTGCGTGTCTTGGTCGCCGCCGCCCTGCTGCACGACGTCGGACACTATCCGTTCTCGCATGCGCTGGAAGACGTCGAGCGCCCCTTCTCGCTGCCGGATCACGCCGACGTGGGCGCCGACCTCGTGCGTGGACCGCTCGCTCCCATCCTGCGCAAGCACTGGCGGGTCGACCCCGAGCGCGTCGCCGCGTTGGTCGCGGGAACGGGGCCTAGCGCGTCGCCGGCGCTCTCCAGCATCGATGGCCTGTGGCTCCGGCTTGTGAGCGGCGCCGTCGACGTCGACCGGCTCGACTTCCTGCGGCGCGACGCGCTGTTCGCCAATGTTCCCTACGGTATCGTCGACGTTCAGCGCATTCTTGCCTCCCTGCGCGTCTGGCGCGACGGCGGCGTCGTCCGGCTGTACCTCGACGAAAAGGGCATCGGCCCGCTCCAGTCGCTCATCTTCGGCCGGTTTCTGATGTACGGCAATGTCTACTGGCATCACACCAGCCGCATCATCACCCGGATGATCGTTCGAGCCGTCGAGGATGCGTTGGTGCACGGCGATTTGAAGGCGGACGAGCTGATGTGGCTGGACGACGCGACGCTGATGGACCGGCTACGCATTTCGCGGCGGAAAGGCCTCGCGAAGACGCTCGTGCAGCGGATCGAGCGACGCGACCTCTACAAGCGCTCCGTTGAGATCCGACCGACGGACCCAATGTTTGACGCGCTGATCGACGTTCAAGGCCGCCCCGGCGGCCGGCTGGCAGCGGAAGCGGCGCTCACCGCGTGGGCGTCGGCGGCCACGGGACGCGCCATTCCCGAAGATGGCCTCTGGCTCGACCTGCCGCAGCGGCGCACCTTCCACCCGGTCGACGGGGTGATCTGCAAGTCGCCGCCACCAGGCTATCGAAATCCTGTGCCGTGGGAGGCCGTCTCCGGCCTCACCACCACCGACCTCGACCGGCTAGCGCGCTCGGTGCAGCGTGTGCGCATTCTCGCGAGCAGCCGGGAATTGGCCGACGTGGTCTGCGAGGCATGGCTCGCCGACCGGAACGGGGTCGCCCGGGCGCTGAAGAGCATCGCCGCCTAATTACAGCTCCGCGCCGAGAGCCTCGAGAATGGCAAGCCGCTGCTCGGGACTGGACGCCACAAACCACGGATTGGCGTGGATGACGGTTCCTCCTCGATCGATGACAAAGACCGCACGCCGGCTGCGCTTCAGCTCATCGTCGGCAACGCCATAGGCGTGCGCTACCTCGAGGTGCGGGTCGCTCGCAAGCGGATAGGGCGCTCCGCCAAGTCGCTCTGCGAAGCGGGTATGGGAGTCGAGCGGGTCGGCGCTGATCGCGATCACGCGGGCGCCAAGGTCTTCGAGCATTGGGAGGTCTTCGGCAAGCGCCTGCACCTGTGCTTGGCACGCCGGTGTGCCATCCTCGGTATAGAAGGCGAGCACCAACTTGGCGTCACGCCAGATCTCACTGCCAGTAATCTCGCCCGCCGTCGAAGGAAGACGAAAATCGGGTGCTTGGTCGCCGGGCTGAATCGGCGCTCTCATGCGGACCGTTCCCACGTCGTCGCGTGACACATTAGGCAACTCCTCGTAGTAGACTGGCACAACCTGCTGGTGCGCCGCAAGCGCTCCGAGGTTGGTCCGGCTGGCGTACCATACGCGCATGATGATGCCAGCCGACGTCGCGCTCTATCCGCCGCACCTTCAACACCGGGCCGTCGCGATGGGCCGCCGCGCTGCCATCGCCGGCCAGTCGCCGCTCGCAAGCGCCGCCGGGCTGCGAGTCCTGCAGGAAGGTGGAAACGCTGTCGACGCGGCAATCGCGATTGCGGCAGTCGAATGCGTCACCCTGCCGATGCTGTGCGGGCTCGGCGGCGAGACATTCGCGATCGTGCACGCCCCCGACGGACGTGTTCAAGCGCTGAACAGCAGCGGGGCAGCACCGGTTGAGCTGAGGACCGAGGACCTGCGGCGGCGTGGTCTCTCCTTGCCGCCGTTCCGCGGCGCGGAGTCGGTCGCGACGCCGGGGAGTGTCGCTGCATGGGAGACACTCCATGCGGCCTACGGGACGATGCCGCTCTCGACGTTGCTCGAGCCGGCGATCTGGTACGCCGAGCACGGCTTTCCCGTCGATCAGCGGCAGGCCGAGGTGATCGCACTGTCCGCGCCAGCACTCTCTCCGGCGGCGGCGCAGGTGTTTCTACCGCTGGGGCGACCGCCAAAGCCCGGGGAGGTGTTGACCCAGCCAGCGGTCGCCGCGGCCCTGCGGGCAATCGCGGAGGGCGGCGCCTCGGTGTTCCGGCAGGGACCGCTCGCCGAAGCGATGGTCGCCGATCTCCAGGCTGGGGGATCGTGTCACACCCCTCGACGATTTCGCCGTGCAGACCGCCGAGCTGCTGGAGCCGTTGCGCGGCCGCTATCGCGGCTACGAAATCGTCGAGACGCCGCCCGTCTCGCAAGGCGCTGTCGTAGTGGAAGCGCTCCAGATCCTCGACGGGTTCGAACTGGCCGGTCCGCTCGATGTCGAGACGATCCATCTCCAAGTGGAAGCCGTGCGGCTCGCCTTTGCCGACCGCCGGCAGTATCTCGGCGATCCGCGATTCGTCTCCTTCGACGTCGCGCGGCTGCTTACGCCAGGCTTTACCGCACGCCGACGGGCGGCGATCGACCGCCATCGCGCCGGAAGCGGGGCGCCGGCTCGGCCCTTCGACCTCGCGGGCGACACGACTTCGTTCGTCGTGGCAGATGGGAGCGGCTGGGCAGTTTCCTTCATTCACAGCCTCTCCGCGCCCGGGGGGTCGGGGGTTCTGGCGGGTGGCATTCTGATGAACAACCGGATTGGCCGGGGCTTCACGCTGGAGGAGGGCCACCCGAACGAGCTAGCGCCCGGCAAACGGACGATGCACACGCTCAACTGCTACCTCGTGCTGCGGGACGGCGTGCCGTGCTACGTTGGTGGCACCCCAGGCGGCGATGGCCAGCCCCAGTGGAACGTCCAAGTCCTCTGTAGCCTGCTCGATTTCGGGATGACGGTGCAAGCGGCGGCCGAGTGGCCGCGCTGGATGGTCTACCCGGCGACCGACCCCGCAACGATGACCGATGCGCCCCGCCTTGATCTCGACGGCCGTTTTCCTCCTGCGCTGGTTGAGGCCCTCACCCGCCGCGGCCATCCTGCCCGTCAGGTCGGTCCGTGGGATCCAGGCCGCGTCGGCGCAGCGGTCCAACTCATCGCCCGCGACCCGGAGAGCGGTGTGCTGAGCGCCGGCAGCGACCCGCGCGGCCCCGGGCAGGCCATGGCGTGGTAAGCGCCTTGCGCACCTCGAGCGCCCGGCGCCGCGGACGCTGGCGTTAATCAGCCGCGGCAAATGACGAGCGACTAGGACGCTTAGCGGCGGCGGGGGCCGCGCTCGGGACGGCGAGGTGGCGGTTCCCCCTTCCAGACCCAGATGGTCCACCAACTGCCGCGGCTGAACTCGCGCTCACCGACTTCGAAACCGGGCAGGTCGCGGACGATCGACGTCCACGGCTCGACGTTGGCGCGCAGCTTCAACGTCACCTCGCCGGGGCGGGCTGCGACGCTCCGCAACATCTCGCGCACCAAACGCTTGATGATGACCGGCTCCGGTTCCTCGCCGACAGCGCCAAAGTCGCGGATCGTGACCGAACCATCCGTCCGGCTGCGCCATTCGATGAAGCCGAGGAGCGTCGGCTCGCCACGCCCATCGGCGCGCTCCATCACGAGGAGTTCGCCGCGGTCGATGGCGTCGGCGAACCCTTTGCGGCCGGACTTTCCCTCCGGGTTGGCAGCCGTCACCCGGATCTGCCGCAGCCGCGGGATGTCCTCCGGGCGAGCAAGTCGGATGTCGTATCCACCTTCCGGGCTAGACATTGAACAAGTACTCGATCACGTCGCCGTCCTGCACGACATACTGCTTGCCTTCCGAACGAAGCAGCCCGCGCTTGCGCGCCTCCGCCAGACTGCCAGCGCTCACCAAGTCCTCGTAGCGCACCACCTCGGCGCGAATGAAGCCCCGCTCGATATCGCTGTGCACCGCGCCAGCGGCGCGTGGCGCCGGCGTTCCGGCCGGGATCGTCCAGGCGCGGCATTCGTCTGGCCCAACCGTGAAAAACGAGATCCGGCCGAGCAGCTGGTAGGCCGCGCGAATGATTCGGTCGCGCGCCGGCTCGTCCAGTCCAAGGGAGCTGCGGAACTCGGCCGCATCCTCGCCTTCCAGTTGAACTAACTCACGCTCGATCTTCCCGGCGATGCTCGCCCCGCGGGTTGCGCCGCCCGGCAGCTTCGTTGCCAACTCGGCTTCGAGCTCGCCCGCGCGGCTAATCTGGTCCTCGCCCAAGTTCAGAACGACCAGCAACGGCTTGGCCGTCAGGAACCGGTAGTGGCGGGTGAGCTTCAACTCCTCCTCATCTTGGTGCTGATCGCGAATTGGCGTGCCAGCTTCGAGGCCATCGAGCAGGCGGCGCAGGAGCGTTCGCTCGCGCTCCATCGTCTCGCGCTCGGCTGGCTTCACTTTACCGATCATTTCGGCGATGCGGTCCAACCGCTTCGTCAGAAGCAATTGGTCCGTAAATGACAGTTCGTCGAGCATCGTCGCTAAGTCACGCGAGGGGTCGACCGAGCCTTCGAGGTGGGGCACCGACTCGTCGGTGAAGGCGCGGACGACGAGCAGCAGCGCGTCTGCCTTGTTCAGTTGATCAACGTAGGACGCAGAGAGCCCTTCCGTCTTGCTAAATGCGGCACCAGGAACGCGAACATCGACAAACGAAACGTCGGCGGGCACCTTTCGCTTTGGGTTGAACATGGCCGTGAGCCGGTCGAGCCGCGGGTCCGGCACTTTGACGCTGCTCAGCGGCGGCCCGCTGCCGACCGGTTCGCTCGTCACGCCGGTGAGGGCCTCATAGACCGTACTTTTCCCGCTGAGCGGCTGGCCAAAGATCGCAATATGCACCGGAAACGTTCCCTTTCGGGCGGCAAGGTGGTAACCCGCGCGGCGTGGTTCGGAAAAACGTGGGGCGTGCTGACAGCCCGGCCTATGATACGGGAAGCGGTGCAGCGGTCGCTACCGTGGGGAGGACCGGGCGCGGTCCACCGGAGACCAAGCGCACAAGCCGCGCTGGGCAACCGAGCCGCCGCGCGATCCAGCGAGTCTCTTCGGCAGAATCGGTGCGGCGGGCGTCGAAGAGAGATGCCGAGCACCGTCCCCGAGTGGGCCACGCAGACACCCGCCGCACCCGCTGCTCGCCCGGTCGCAAGCGCGGGCTCAAGCAGCGGCTTCGGCAAGATCGCTTGGTGCGTCAGAGCGCTTAGCGTCGCGGCCGCGCCGAGCAAGGTGACATCGCCTGCCTGAATTGCCGCCCGCGCCATCGCCAGCGCCTCGCGCGTGGCTGCTTCGTGGCGAGCCAGCAACGCCGCGCGGTCGACCGCATTGTAGACGAGGGTATCGACGGTTCCGCCGGGGTCGAGCAGGACGATCGCGACCGGCGGCGGCTCGCCTAGCGGCTCCAACCAGCGCCCATCGCGATGATCGAACGCAACGATCCCCGGAAAGAGCGAACCATCGGTCGGCTCGACCGCGAGCGCCAACCGCGCGGCCTCGTCGCTGGAAAGCTCTAGTCCATACGCCGCCGCCGCGGCAAAAAGCGCCGCACCGATGTCGGCCGTGCTGCTCCCCAGCCCCTTGCCGGGCGGCACGTCCGATCGCAGCCGCACCTCGCCCGCGGCCGGCAACTCCCGGCTCGCCAGTAGGGCTCGCACCGCTGCCAACGCCTTCGAGCGCATCGCCGGCCCGCGCAGCGGCCGTCCATCGGGGATGAACTCGGCGGCAACGAACCAGTCGATGGGGGCGCTGACATGCACGTGCACGCCCTCGATTGCACCCTGCACCAGTTCGCCGGCTGTCGCCGGCAGCCACACCGTCACGGGAGCTCGAGGGCGCGGCCAGCGACGACAAGGATGACTCGGCTGGCGGCGCGGGGCCAAGGCTTGGTTCGCTTCGCCAAGCAAATCCTGAAACCGGCGTCCAAGCGCCGTAGGCGCGACAAGGGACAAGCCGACTTCCTCCGAGACGACGATCCAGTCACGCCGGCGGCTGTCGTCGAGGATGCCCGCCACTTCGGCGGCGACGCGCAGCGCGGGCTCGGGCGACTCGAGCGCTGCTGCGACAACGAGACCGAAGCCATCGAGCAAGACCGGACCCTCGGGCGTGGCGGCAGCCCGAGCGGCGATCCGCTCGACCGCCTCCACGGTCCGCCAGCTTGGTGGCCGGCGCGACCGGTGGCGTTCAACCCGAACGCGGCTCTCCTCGTCGTCGGCCAGCATCGTCGCCACGTAGACCGCCGGCCCCTCGATCAGCCGCTCGGCGTACGCGCTCTTGCCGCTGCGTACGCCTCCGAGGACCAGCGTCAGCGCCATTACTTCGGACGGCCCGACGATCGTCAGTTGGCCATTCGTCATCCGGATCGACCTCGACGATGAAGTCGGTGGTGATCTCGCGATCGGCAGCCGCCATGGTGTTGACGAAGCCGGTCAGCGGGATCGGCAGCGGAAAGAGACCGACGAGGTTCAATTCGTCGAAGTCGACCCGGATGGCGGTGCCACCGCGCACCGGGACGAGGTTCACCTTACCGGTAACGCCAAAGGTCTGGCCACTCTCGCTCACTCGGACTTGCCCAGCGAAAAGGAGGCGGTTATCGCGGAAATCGACGGCGACTCGGTTCAGTTCGAGGCCAGACTGCCGGAGCTGCTCGAATTCAATGGAGCTCGCCAGTTTCGAGCTCACTTCATCGGAGGTGAGCGTCAGGGTAGCCGGCTGGCCACCGCCGCTGGAAAGCTGGCGCGTGAACGCGGCAACCTTGCGATCGAGCGAGGCTGCCGCCTCGGCGGAAATGACCGGATCGCGGGTTGCCCCCGGCACGCGCAATTGCCCGATCGCTTGCGCACCGCCGCCCTGGGACGCGTAGACCGCAACCCCACCCCCAAGACAGGCGCAAACGAAGCAGGCGAGCAGCCCACCAACTAGACACCCAACCCACCAGCGCATCAGGGCCTCCCCACTCCCACGGTCGCAATCGGCGGCGCGTCGCCGCCGCCTGCAGACAGGCGGCTTCCGTCTCTCAGACGGTAGACGACGGCGTGCAAAGTATAGGTTCCTGCCGACAGCGCTGATGAAATCGGAAGTGTGCTGCGAGTCACAATCCGCTCGTCCGGCTCCCACGTCGAAGTCGGCAGCGGCCCGCCGAGGGGACCGTCAACTTGGGCGACGACGCCCGCCGGACCGGCCAATTGGAGCGAAAGACTGTAGTCATCCGCCGGTCGGGCGAGCGCCCGCCAGTGCAGCTCGACCGGGAGCTGGCCGCCGGGCGCGACAGCAGGGACCGCCCCGATGCCGTCGAGCGCCAACTCGCCGCCGAACTCGAGCCCCAGCGGCCTCGCCGGTGGCCCGCTCGGCGGCTGGGGAACCTTGATGCGGCCAACGACTGTCGCGCCACCGCGGTCAGGTCCGCGGGTGACAGGCAGCCGCTCGCCCATCGCCGGGCTGAAGAACCCCGTTTGCACCTCGTACAGTCCGGGCTCGGCAGTGGACGAAACCGGAACGACGAAGCGGTCGGCCAGCACAATGCCGGGCGCCCAGCGCGTCGTCGCCGCCAGCCCGCCGCCCGGCACGGCGTTCACTCCGCCCACGCCTCCTGCCGGCCCGACGAGGTGGACGAACACTTGGTAGCTCCGGCGTACCGGCGCAACGGCTCGCCACGTCAGTTCCACCGTCACCAGTTCGCCTGGGCGCACGGTCGCCGGCACGACCGACGCCGCGACGAGCTGAATCGAGGCGCCGAACTCCGCGATCGGCTCGTTCGGGAGCGCTGCCGCCCGCTCAGCGCTCAGCTCACCGGCCAACGCGTATCCCGGTGCAATCACGAGCAACGGTGTCGCCACCCGCCAACGCCGCCATGCCTGCCGCTACCGCCCCGAGGACCGGCAGCCGTACCCGCCGCGGCGCTAGTCCGCTCCAGCCGGCAACCATCCCGGCGAAGATCACCGGCAACACCGGGAACAGGTAGCGCCCATGGCCGCCCGAGAGGAACGTCTGGACATACCGCCCCAGCGAGAGCGTGAAGAGCGCGAGCGCGGCAGCGCCGATCAGCACCGCCGGCCGGGTGAGATCGCGTCGCGACTCCTCCGGCCGGAACGCCAGCCGGAACAGCAGCCCGGTGACCGCCAGCAGCACCGCGAGCCGTCCGAGATCGTAGAGCCACGCCGGGCCGAGCCGATCCATGTAGCCGAACGCGAGCAACGAGGTGAGAAAGAGCAAGGATCGCGGCCCCATATCCTCGATCACACGCGCTAACGGCAGCGGCTCGTCGCGTATCGGGAAGAGGGGGTTGGTTGAGAAAAGGACGTAGCCAAATGGCTCGCCATAGTTAGCGAGGTTCCAGACGATCCATGGGGCGGTGAGCGCCAACGCGGTCCCGACCGCCAGCGTGCCTCCGGCGATCGCCGGGCGTGCTCCTTCCCGCCGCCAGACGAAGATCGCCGCCAGCGCGACGAGCGGCAGCAACAAGAAGCCGACCACCTTGCTCAGCGCCGCGCCAGCAGTCAGCACCCCGATGACAACCCAGCGCCACCAACGGGCGCCCTCTTCGGCCGCCGCCATCAGCCGGTCGAGCGCGAGGATGCCGAACATCGTGACGAACGCGTCATTGTGGACCGTCGCCGAGGTGAACAGGAATGAGGGGAGGAAGGCCGTCAGCGCCGCGACCACCAGCCCACCGGCGTCGCTCCGCAGCAGCCGCCGGCCAACCAGATACGCCCCGACGACGGAAACCGCCCCCCGCCGCCACCGAGACGATGCGGGCAAGATGAAGCGCGAGGATTGCGCCCTGCCAGGGAAATCGCTCGGCAGCAGGGTCGTGAAGGTGGACAAACGGCCCACCGGCGTTCAGGTCGCCCCAAACGAAGTCCGGGTTCAGGGGTACGATACGAGCCACGTCTCCCGCGTCCACCGGCCCGGCGACGAGCCGAACGACCAAGTAGTAGAGCGGTGGGTTGTGGGCGACGACGTTTTCGAGCTGGGCTCGGTCGTGCGACTGGCGCGGCAGCCGGCCGTTCGCCTCGAGGAACTCAGCGTATTGGAAATGCGAGATCTCGTCGGTCGCCTCGAACGGCGGGATGACGACCGAATAGCCAACGGCGAGCGCGAGATAGAAGGCGACGATCGCGCCGAGGATCCAACGAGCGCGCTTCACAGAGGCAGAGTTTAGCGGCTCGCTCACGCGTCGGCTGGGGTTCGCCCCGATGAACGGCTGCTGGCGTCACCGGCATGCCAGCGCGCTGGCCGCTGAGTCGTGGTGGACGGGAGCGCCGGCGATCTGCGCCGGACGCCGGATTGCGCCTCGCCAATCGATGACGGATACTCGGGCAATGCGGCTGGTGCTTCGCACGCTCCGACTCGTCGGCCTGCTGCTCTTGTTCGCCCTCGCGGTCTGGCTCGTCGCGACCGGTGGTCAGCTCTTCTTCTACCTTCCCAGTGTGGCAGCAAAACGAGTGACCTACGCGCTCACCGGCGCGTCCGAAGGCCCGATCGCAATGCTGCTCTTTGTCCTGTTTGCCACGCTCTACGTCACCGCCATCGGTGGCATCCTCTTCACCATCGTTCAACCGTTTAACCGCCGCCGGGCGTAGCCGTCCGCCGCGTCGTCTGGCCCTATCCGGCCACGTGGGAGGTACGCACATCGACGACAGCGGCTTGGCCGCCACGCACGGCCGCGATCGCACGCTCAAGGGCGGGTTTGAGATCGTCGATCCGATCGACGGTTTCGCCATGAGCGCGAGAGGCGCGGGCGAGGGCGGCATAGTCCGGCGGCGGGTCGATCAGGATTCCGGGCCAACTTCCGGTGCGCTCAGCATAGCTTTCCGGGTAGCCAATACGCAGCGCGTTCCGGGTCGCGGTGTGCTGGCGGTTGTTGTTGATCACCGTCAAGAAGGGCGTCTTCTGGATATCGGCCGCCCAAAGGGAGGCCGTCGGACAGCCGTAGACGAAGGTTCCATCGCCCACGACCGCAACTACCTGCCGCGCCGGATCAGCCAGCTTGACGCCTACCGCCGCGCCGAGCGCCCAGCCGAGCGACGATCCCCCGCTCTTGAAGAGTGTCCCCGGAATCGTCCGCGGCACGAACCGGGTGAGCCACGCCGACGCACCGACCGACTCATCGAGCACCGTCCACGACTCGTCAATCACTTCGCTCAGCGTGGCGAAGAGCGCCAACGGGCTGATCGGGAAGCTGCCCATCCGTTCGTGGGCGAGCGCCCGGTAGCGTCGATGACGCTCGGCGTTCGCTGCCGCCACCGCCGCGGTGCGCGCCTCGATCGCCGCCTCGTGACCCCCGCAGCCGCTCGCGCACGGCGACGGTCAGCGCCTCGATCGCGAGGAGGGAATCGGCCTGAATCGCGACGTCCACGGGAAAGCCTTGGAGCGGCACGGAGGGATTGATCGGGTCGAGGTCGATCTTGATGTGCTTGCCGTCCGCCGGCGGACGTGCCCGGCCGGGGATGTACGGCACTTCCATGTCGATGCTGAGCAGGACGTCGGCGTCGGCGACGAAGGGCGTGGCGTCGCCGCTATCCGCCCAGAGTGGGTGAGTGGTCGGGAAGCACATCCGTTGTCCGTCGGTGACGACGGGCGCTCCGAGGGCTTCGGCGAGGGCGACGAGCGCCGGAACCGTCGCCGGGTCGCTGCCCGCCATGCTGGCCGCGATCAGCGGCGCTTTGGCAGCGGCAAGCAGATCCGCGGCGCGCGCGATCAGCTCGGGACGGGGCGCGGGACCCGCAATCGGCGCGAACCGCTCCGGCGGGGGTGATCTGGCTCGGCGCAGGATCGAGCAGCGATTCGAGCGGGAGGACAAGATAGACCGGGCCAGCCGGCTCGCTCGCCGCCACTTGAAGGGCGCGCTGGACCACGTCACCAGCAACCCGGCTGCTGCGCAGCTCGTAGTCCCACTTGGTGTAGTTGCGGACGATGCCGTGTTGGTCGAGCTGCTCTTGAATCCAGTGGATGTGCGATTTCTTTCCCTTACGAAACTCGCCTCCGCCATCGACGGTGTAGGGCGCTCGGCCAGCGCAAATCAGCATCCCGATCCGACTGCGTTGGGCGTTGTGGAGGGCACCGCCAATCTGCTGCGTGCCAACGTCAACGTGAACGAGGATCGCTTGGGGCCGGCGGCTGATCATGAAATGGCCATGGGCCGCCGCGCCAGCGACCATCTCGTCGAGGCAGAGGACGACGCGCGGGCTGGGCAGCCCCAGCGCCAGCCGCTTCGCAATCGCCTCTTGAACCGGAAACGTGTCAGTCCCGCTGTTGATAAATAGGTTTTCGACGCCGGCCGCGACCAGCTGGGCGACGAACAGGTCGGCGCCATCCATCGGCAGGTCCGCGGGCAGCACCGCCGGCCGCGCGAGATCGTGTAGGGTCATTGCTCCTCCTCCTTACCGTTCGCGCTCGAGCATCCGCGTCAGATGGGGCAACAGTTCCGGCAGATCGTCCTGCGTCGTCTTCCAGAGAATCGCGAGATCAAGGCCGAAATACTCATGGACGACAACGTTCCGAATCATCCGAAGCTCGGTCCAGGGAATACGCGGGTGGCGAGCCCGAACGTCGTCGGGCACTTCGCGCGCTGCTTCGCCAATGACGGTGAGATTGCGAAGCACCGCATCGACCTTTTCTTCGTTCGTGGCGAACTCGTCATAGGTCAGTCCCCGCGTGTAGCGCTGGATCTTGCGAATCGCGTCGATCATGTCCTCGATGCGCAAGCGCCAGCGTCTACGTTGCCCGAATCGCTTCACGGAGCGCTTCCTGGCGTACTGGTTCGCGCAACGCCTGCTCGGTGACGAGATCGACGCGGCAGCCGAGCACTTCCTCTAGCCGTCGCTGGAGACGCAAGAAGGCGAACAGCCCGACCGGCTGGGCGAAACGCACCAGCACATCGATGTCGCTCTCCGGGCCAGCCTCGTCGCGCGCCACCGAGCCGAAGATCGCGAGCCACTCGACACCGTGCGCCCGCCACTCGTCGGCGTGCGCAGCTAGCCGGGCCAGCGCCTCGTCGCGTCGCACCGTCAGCGACCGAACACCTCGAGGAGCGTCCGATAGCCGGCGTCGGCGTTGGCGCCACGCCATTCGGCCGTATTGACGCTTGCCTCGTCCATCACGTCACCGTAGGAGGCGACCACCCGCCGACAATGGTCACCATCACCGCAGACGGCGAAGAGTTCGACAACCTCATCGGTGATCGCGCGGAGAAAGTCGTCCCGCGTGCCGCGAGTCGCCGCCCAATCGAGGCGCTCCCGTTGCTCGTCCATGCCATACCAACTGAGCAGCGCCCGGTTGTAGGGCAAGTTGAGGTTGTAGGTGAGCGCTTGGCGCGCCTTTTCGATCGCGCGCTCACGGTCCCGATCGACCGAGAGGAGAAAGCCTCCGCCGATGCGCACGTCGCCCTCGGCGCGGCCGGCACGCCGCGCTGCTTCGCGGACGATTGGCAGCGCCTCTTCGCGGAGATAGCGGCCACCATGCATGTTATTCAACAGGACGCGGTCCGCAATCGCCCCGGCGAGCTTGAGCATTTGGGGACCATTCGCGGCGAGATCGATGCCCAGCCGCTCGGTCGGCGGTTTCCGGAAGAGGGCGAAGTTCTTGAAGTGGTAAAAGGATCCGTCGTAGGAGACGGGATGCCCGGGCACGCCAGTCCACGCGGTCCGGATCGCCGTGACATAGTCTTTGAAGCGGCCGACGACTTTGTCGTAGGAGACGTCGTGCCACTCCTCGCTGCGCTGTTTTGGTCCCGGGCCGAGGCCGAGACGAAACCGGCCATTGGAGAGCTCGTCCATCGTCGCGGCCGCGAAGACGGTCTGAACGGGTGTGCGGCCCCAAAGGGCCACGCCAGTGCGCACAGTGACCCGCTCGGTCGCGGTGGCGATGGCGGCGCAGGTGACAAAGGAGTCGAAGGTCGAGTCGCCGGCGCCGACAATGGCAAAGCCAGCGTGCTCGAACTCTTTCGCAAGCCGCATGATGTCCTGCGGCGAGTTGCCGACGCCGCTTAGACCAACAGCGAGGTGGTTCAGCAGATCGTGCGCCATTAACGCTCCTTACACGTCTTGCGGTGGGATGTAGTCGCTCCGTCCTGCCGTCTCCATGGCCTGAATCCCTTCTTCCCAGGTCATCAGCGGTGTCGTCTTGACACTCTTGGTCGCGCCGCCGGCGGCAAAGGTCATCGCCACCGCCGCAGCCGCCGCATTGTCCGGCAAGTCAAGGATCATGACGAGGTCGTAGTCGCCAAAGGAGAGCCAAGAGCCAATTACCCGGCCTTCCATCCGGTCGAGCGGGGCATACAGCCGCTCCATCCGGTTGTGCGGCTTCTTGATGAGCGCCGCCCACGCTTCTTTTGAGTACGCCACTTGGATCATGTAGTAGGCCACATCCCCTCCGCCGCCATTGTATGCGAAGCGGCGCAGCCCGGCGGCAGCGCACACAACGCGGGACGTGGCGTCGGCGTGCCGCTGCGAGACGGCGCGTGGTTGCCCCAACGCCGCACGACCGCCGAGACGGCGAAGCGCCCGTGCTCATGGCGGGCGTCGCGTGCCAATCCGTCACGTGGCGTCAGCAGCATCGCTTGGCGGCGAAGGGCGAAATCATGGACGGGCGATGTCGACGATCTTGGTCTTCCCGGCGTGACCGGCGACGATTGTCACCTGCGCCGGGGCGACGCCAAAGTGCGCTGCCAAGGCCTTGACGATCGCGGCGTTGGCCCGCCCGTCTTCCGGCGGCTCGCGCACGGCGACGACGAAATGAGTCTCGTCGCGTTGCTCGACCTTTGGCTGTCTCGCCCGGGGCTTGGCACGAACGGTAATTCTCATCGGCACAGGAGATCGTCGTGCGGCGCCGTCGACGCTGCTACGCGACGGCGGCGTAGGTCATCGTGTAGAGACGGTAATAGGCCCCGCCGCGCTGCAGCAGTTCCTCGTGGCGGCCGGTTTCAACCACTTGGCCATGCTCGAGGACCACGACGAGGTCCGCGTTCTTCACTGTCGACAGCCGATGGGCGATGACGATCGAGGTGCGCCCTTTGAGGAGGTGCACGAGCCCCTGCTGGATGACCGCCTCGGTCGCGGTATCGATGTTGGCCGTCGCTTCGTCGAGAATGAGGATGCGCGGGTCGGCGAGGAGAGCGCGGACGAAAGAAAGAAGCTGCTTCTGTCCCGCCGAAAGGAGATTGCCACGCTCGCGGATATTCGTGTCGTACCCCGCGGGAAGACGCAGGATCATCTCGTGGGCGCCGATCGCCCGTGCGGCATCCTCAATTTCGGCATCGGTTGCGTCCAGCTTGCCGAACCGCAAGTTATCGCGGATCGTCCCAGAGAAGAGGAAGGGGTCCTGCGGCACCCAGCCGATTTGGGAGCGAAGTGTCGGCAAGTCGATGTCGCGCACATCGACGCCGTCGATGCGGATGCTGCCGCCGGTCACGTCGTAAAAGCGGGCGACCAAGTTCACGATGGTGCTCTTGCCTGCGCCTGTCTGGCCGACCAGCGCGACCGTCTGGCCCGCAGCGATGTGGAGATCGAGGCCACGCAGCACCGGCACGCCCGGGACGTAGGAGAACTCCACTCGATCGAACACGATATCGCCACGGATCGGCCGCAGCGTGACTGGCCGCTCGGCATTGACAATCGTCACCGGGGTGTCGATTACCTCGAGAATGCGCTCACCCGAGGCCATCGCCTGCTGCATCGTTGTCACGCGCAGCGTGAGATCGCGGATCGGCTCGAAAAATCGGTTGACGTAAAGCGCGAAGGCGACCAGCGCACCCGCGGTCAATTCCCCCCCCAGCACGAGCGAGCCGCCGTACGCGATGACAATCGCCAGCGCGATCGCGCTGATCAGCTCGACGACCGGTTGGGCAAGCGCGGAGAGCCGTGTCGCCTGCAAGTTGGCATCGAGGTGACGCTCGTTCAGCGTGTCAAAGCGACGGCGGTTGCTTCTTTCTCGCGTCAAGCTCTGGATGACCCGCACGCCGGAGATGTTCTCCTGTAAACCGGCGTTCACCACCGAGATCGTCGCGCGGACGTTGCGATAGGCATCCCGGGCACGGCCTTGCCACACCCACGTCACCCCGATAAGGACCGGAATGACGACGAAGCTCACGAGCGTCAGCTTGAGGTTCATCGTGAGCATCACCAGCATGATGCCGACGAGGGTCAGGATGTCCGAGAGCAGTTGGAGGATGCCGCCGGTAAGCAATTCTTGGAGCGTGCCGACGTCGTTCATGACCCGGCTCATGATGCGGCCGACTTCGTTGCGGTCGTAGAACGACTGCTCGACCGCCATCAGCTTGTCGAACATCTGGCTGCGCAACGCGACCAGCACGCTCTGCGCTGCCACCGCCATTGCGACGACCTGAACGTAGCTCGCGCCCCAACCAATCAGCGCCGCGGCGAGGTAGGCCATCCCCACCAGCCCCACGCCACCGAGGTTGCCCTGCGCGATCGGGCCATCGATGGCGACCTTGACGAGATAGGGCATCGCCAAGTTGCTCAGCGCAACGACCACCATCATGAGGGTGCCGAGCGCGATGCGCCGCCAATGCGGTTTGAGATAAGCGCCGAGCCGCCTGACGACTTTGGCGTTGTAGATTGCGCCAAGGGAATCGTCCATCGCGGCAGCGCCACGCATGCCGCCGTGCCAGCCGCCGCCCCCGTGCATCATGGCCACACCCCCGTCCGGCCGTCGACGCGCAGCGCCCGACCGTTCGTTTCCCCTGTGCGGGAACGTGCCATCGCCTGAAGCTCTTCTTGGTCACGGAGCTGGAGGTCGTAGATCCGGCGGTAGAAACCGTCGTTCTGCACCAAATCGTCGTGTGTGCCGCGCTCGAGGATGCGCCCGTTCTCGATGACGATGATTTGGTCGGCGTGCTGGATGGTCCGCAAGCGGTGGGCAATGACAAACGTTGTCCGCCCTTCCATGAGGAATTGGAGCGCCTGCTGAATCTGGTGCTCGGTCTGCGTGTCCACCGACGAGGTCGAGTCGTCAAGGATGAGGATGCGGGGGTTGAGCAGCAAGGTCCGAGCGATGGCGATGCGCTGCTTCTGACCGCCAGAGAGGGTCACGCCACGCTCGCCTACCCACGTATCGTACCCTTCCGGGAAACTGGTGATGAACTCGTGGGCGCCCGCGAGCTTCGCCGCTTCAACGACCTTCTCGAAGGGCGCATCTTCCATCCCGTAGGCGATGTTGTCTCGGATCGTCGCGGAAAAGAGGAACGTGTCCTGCAATACGATCCCGATCTGGCGGCGGAGCGAATGCACCGTCACATCGCGGATGTCGTACCCGTCGATCGTAATCCGCCCCTCGGTCACGTCGTAGAAGCGCGGCAAAAGCATCGTGATGGTGCTCTTGCCCGACCCCGTAGCGCCAAGGAGGGCTACCACCTCGCCGGGCAGTGCTTCGATGGTGATGCCTTTCAGGACCGGCGATCGGTCTTCGTAGCCAAAGCTCACATTCTCGAAACGAACGTGTCCCTTGACCGGCGGCAACTCGATCGCGCCTGGCTTGTCCTGCACCTCACTCTTGGTATCCAACAGCTCGAAAATTCGCTGTCCCGCCGCTTGGGCGCGGGCGAAGGTGTTGATGAGAAAGCCGAGCCGCCGCACCGGCAGCGCCAGCAGGGTCAGGTAGCCGATATAGGCCACGAGGTCGCCAACCGAGAGCGTCCCCTCGATCACATCGCGCCCGCCGATCCAGAGGCTGACCGCCGTCGCCATCGAGAGAATGAGAGTCATGAACGGCATGTTGAACGCTTGCAGCCGTGCCTGACGCACCTGAAGACGGTGGAGGTTGTCATTTTCGGCGCGGAACCCGGCGATGCGCTCCGGCTCGCGCGCGAAGGAGCGGACGACTCGGATCCCGGCGAGCGATTCCTGAAGATAGGTCGTCATCGTCCCCATTTGCTCTTGGATCCGCGCCCAAGACGGCCGCAGGATGCTGCTCACCCGCACCGCTGAGAGAACCGCCAACGGTACAAAGGCAAAGGTCACCAGCGCCAATTTGAAATTCATCTGGACGAGGATGACCATGATGCCGATGAGCAGCAGGAAGATTTGAACGAGTCCGGTGACCGCAAACGCAAAGAACCAGCGGATCGCCTCGACGTCGGCGGTAGCCCGCGACATCAGCTCACCGGTTTGGTTGCGGTCGTGAAAACTGAACGACAGGTTCTGGACGTGGTCGTAGATGGCGTTGCGGAGGTCGTAGGCGATGCGCTGCGCGAGCCATTCACCGCTATAGGTCTGGCCAAAGGCGCTCAAGCCGCGCAGCAGGGTGCTCGCGACAACAGCGGCCGCGAAGACGTAGAGCAAATACGGCCGGTCAGCGTCGATGCCGACGTCGATCGCACGTCCCGTCAGCCACGGGACGACGAGACTGAAGCCGGCGGTGCCGAGCATCGAGACGATGGCCACGAGCGTTCGCAGCCAGTACGGTCGCAGATAGCCAAACAGCCGAAGAACAGCCGGCACGATTTCACTTTCTACGTCAGTCGCCGAATCAGGGTCGTCCGGGCGAGGCTGCCTGACAGCACGCCGGCAGGTGGACGGCTCGTGCGCAAAGTATATCGGGAAATGCTTCGGTTTTCAAAGCAATTCAGGAAGGTCCACGTGGTTCCCGGTTGGCGGCGCGCCAGAACGTCACCGCCAGCGCCATCATTCCGGCCACCAAGACGCCGAGCACTACGCCCTCGTGCGGCTCGAGGTTCGGCTGCCGGAAGCCGCTCACTCCCCAGAGAGCGACGGCGAGGCAATAGACCGCGAGTGTGATGTTGCCGACGCGCCCAAACCAGCGGAAGAACGCGCGCAGCGGCCGCGGCAGGCGCGGCGCGGTTCCCAGCCGGCTGAGGATGAGGAAGACGAGCGCCGGAATGATGAGCCAGCCAATCAGCCGCATCGCGTCACCACGCAGCCTGCATTCCGGCGACGTACACGGCTCAGCGGCCGTGGATCAGCCCAACGGCGAGCCAGCCGAACGCGCCAGCGAGCAGCGCCGCGATCACGAGCAGGCCGATGCCAAAGCGGCGGCAGCCTGACGGAGTCGCTGCACCAACCTCGATCGTGGCCTTCGTCGGCGCTGCGGCGGCACGGGACGGCGCAGCGCCGCGCGACGAGGCGGCCGCTGCCAATGCCGCCGCAAACTCCCCAGCCGTTTGGTACCGCTCCTCGGGGGACTTCGCACACGCCTTGACAATCACCTGCTCGACCGCGAGCGGAATGGTGGAATTGATGGCGCGTGGCGATGGCAACGGCATGCGCACTTGGAGCATCGCCACCTGAACGGCCGATTTGCCGCGAAAGGGGATTTGGCCGGTCAGCATCTCGTAGAGGACGATGCCGAGCGAATAGACATCGCTCCGGGCATCGACCTTGTGACCCATCGCCTGCTCCGGGCTCATGTACTCGGGAGTGCCGACCCCAGTGCCGGCCTGAGTGAGCGAGCGCTCAGTGTTCATCCGGGCGATGCCAAAATCGGCCAGCATCACCCACGGGGGACGCTCTAGCCCACCCTCGGGATCAAACAGCGAGCCACGATCCTGGAACAGGATGTTCGCCGGCTTGACGTCGCGATGAATGATCCCTTGCTCGTGGGCAGCGTCGAGCGCGGCAGCCACCTGAACGACAATCTGCACCGCGTAGTCAAGCGGGAGAATCATCCCGGCGAAGTCGCGGAGCGAGCCGGCGGGCACCAGCTCCATCGCAATATAGGTCAGTTCTCGCCGCTCGCCGAAATCGATGACGTTGACGATGTTCGGATGACGCAGCCGGGCGATCGCCGCTGCCTCACGCCGGAATCGCTCGGCGAACTGCGGATCGAGCGCCGCCTGCTGATCGGTCATCACCTTGAGGGCGATTTCACGCTGGAGCGATGGCTGCACCGCCCGGTAGACGCTCGCCATGCCGCCATGCCCGAGGAGGCCTGTCACCCGATAGGGGCCGATCTGCTGTCCCACAAGGTCTTGCACCCCGACCTGCTCCTCGGCATGATCCGCCTGCCCGACAATGATACCCGCCAGGCCGATCCGACGACTCTCCCGCTACTCCATTGCGCCACGCTAACTTGCCTGCTACTATGCCTGCCAATGCGCCCGCTTGTCATTCTGCTCGCGCTGGTCGCGGCCACGATTCCGGTCCCGCTCGCCCCCCCGGCAACGGCTCAGGCGCCGGACTATCCGATCAAGAACGGTTGGTTCTTCACGCAGACCGCCGGCGACAAGCCGGGGGGCTATAGCGTCACCGACGACGGCGCCCCCTTTTGGACGTGGTTTCGCCAGCTCGGCGGTGTCGAGACGCTCGGCTATCCGATCAGTCGACGGATGCTCTGGGAAGGCCAACCCGCTCAGGCCTTCCAGAAGGTCGTCCTTCATTGGCGGCCCGACCAGAACCGCATGGTGATCGTCAACATCTTCGACGAGCTGACCAAGGCCGGCAAGGACCCGTGGCTGCGCGAGGTGCGGCTGGTGCCACGGCCACAACCGATCCCAAACGAAGACAAGCTCGACTTCGGAACGATCATCGTCCGTCGTCAGGCGCTGCTCGAGGTCAACCCGGCGATTAGCGCCCGCTATTGGGCCGACGACGACCCGCTGACCTTCTACGGTTTGCCCGTCTCGCCTGTTGAGGACTATGGCAGCGTGGCAGTGGTGCGCCTTCAGCGCGCGGTGCTTCAGCAATGGAAGACCAACCGCCCGTGGGCAAAGGCGGGCGAGGTGGTTGTCGCCAACGGGGGCGACGTCGCGAAGGAAGCCGGGCTCTTCCCGGATGCCGCACTCGCCCTCGAACCGCCCGGTGGGGCGCCCGCCGAGCCGCTGCCCGTCGTCGGAGCGCCCGCGCCACCGCCCGCCGTCACGCCATTCTCGGCGAGCGCACCACTGCCAACCTCCACCCCGCGAGGGGCAGCCCCCGTGGCAGCGGCAACCCGCACTTCCGCCAGCAGCGCCCCGGCGAGCGCCACTCCCCAGCCAGCCCTGCGCGCCAGCGGCCCGTCGACGCCGATCGCCATCCCGACCGCGCCCGCCCCTCCACCGCAGCCGCCCGGCGGCTACATCATCGCCATCGACCCCGGCCACGGCGGTCCAGACGCTGGCGCGGTCGTTCGATTTGCCGACGGCTTCGTTCTGCGCGAGAAGGACGTCAACCTCACCGTCTCCAAGAAGCTGATGCAGCTCCTTCGCGAAGCGGGCTTTGCCGTCGTCATGACTCGCGACAGCGACGTCGCCGTTAACCGTGAGCGCCGCGACCTGAACGGCGACGGCACAATCACGATGCACGATGAGCTTCAGGCTCGGATCGATATCGCCAACGCCGCCAAGGCGCACCTTTTTCTTTCGATCCACCACAACGGCCACGAGCGAACCGACTTGAATGGCCTTGAGATGTATTCCTGCCGCAATCGCGAATTCGCGGCCCAGAATCGCCGCCTCGCCGCGCTCGCTGAAGATTCGATCCTGAAAGCAGTGCGTGCAGCAGGCTACGCGCTGGCGACTCGTGGGCAAAAAGACTGCTACGACCTCGCGGCTGACAAGTCGTACTTCGTCATCGGACCGGTCGATCTCGACTCCGGCCGCCCGCGAGCGACCATGATGCCGGGTATCATCGGTGAAGCAATGTTCATCACCAATCCGGCCGACGCGGCCGCGCTGCGCAACGACGCCATCTTGACCGCCGAAGCGCGCGGCTATCTGGAGGCGGTCAAACGCTACTTCGGGAAGTAACCGCCTAGGGTGGCCGAAGCGTCAGGCGGCGGGAGACCCGAACGACGGTCGCCGGCTGGACGTTGGCGATCGCCAGCCCAGCGAGCACAAGCGCCGCGCCGGCGGCTTGGAGCGGCAGAAACCGCTCCCCGAACACCACGGCGGCGATGATGACCGCTGCGACTGGGTTGAGATTTGTGAACAGTGAGGCGCGGGCGGGGCCGATCCGGCGCACGCCTTCGTTCCACCACAGATAGGCGAACACCGAGGAGATCAGGCCAGCGTAGATGACCGCCAGCAGCACATCCGGTCCGATGGCGCTCCACTCGATGGAACGCGGCTCGAAGGGCAGCACCAGCGCCATCAAACCCACGCCGACAACGATGCTCCAAGCCGTCATGTCGAGGAGGTCGACACCGCGCCGTTGGATGAGCCGCACAAGCACCGAGTAGACGCCCCAATTGAAGGCGGCGACGAGCACCAGCAGGTCGCCGAGCAAGCGGTTCGGGCTTGTCGCCGTTGCTGCCGGTCCGCCAGCCACCAAGAGCACCACCCCAGCAAGGGAGATCACACCAGCCGCCAGCCGGCGCACCGTCAGCCGGTCGCCAACCAGCCACGCGGCGAAGAGGAATGAGACGAAGGGGCTGAACGCCGTTAGCACCGACCCCTCGCCAGCACCGGTGAACTGCAGGCCGGCGTTGAACGGCACGGCGAAGCCGAAGATGCCAGTCAGCCCCATCAGGAAGAGAAGCGGCAGGTCGCCGAGCTTGGGCAGCGAACGTCGCCCCAGCACCAGCAGCGCGACAAGGATGACGGCAGCAATCAGGTAACGCCAGAATGCCATCGCCACCGGCGGCATGGCGAGCACCGCGTACTTGACCGCGATTGCGCCTCCGCCCCAGGCGAGCGCCGCGCCGAGGAGCCGCAGATATGCGCCGCCCGTCCCTCGGCCAGTCGGCGGCTGGCGCATCAGCGGCGTGCCCGACGGAAGGAGCGTCATCGGGAACCGCCCTCAACCGCTGCCGGCTGGGGAGGATCCAATTCGTGGCGATCGCGTTTGCTCGGTCGCCACGCACCGTCGCCCTGCACGAGGAAGCGCAGGTGAGCCAACGCCGATCGCGGTGTAGCCACCGCCCTACGAACCGAGTTCCACGCGCTCCCGCACCTGGCGGACGTCGTCGTGCATCTGGGCAATCAACGCGTCAACGCTGGGAAAGCGCAGCTCCCCGCGGACGCGGTGGATGAACTCGAGCGTGAGCGTCCGGCCGTAGAGATCGCCCCCAAAGTCGAGCAAGAACGCCTCGATCAGGCGCTGGAGGCCATCCCCGAAGGTGGGTCGGACGCCGATATTGACCGCTGCACGGTAGACAACGCCGTCGACGATGGCGCGGCAGCCGTAGATACCATCGCCGGGAAGGATCAAGTGATCCGGCGGCAGCAGATTCGCGGTCGGGAAGCCAAGCTCCCGGCCACGCCGATCGCCCGGCACAACGGTCCCAGACAGTTGATATGGCCGGCCGAGTGCCCGCGCCGCGCGCTCGACATCGCCATCCCAGAGACAATGGCGCACGAGGGAGCTGTTCACGATAACGCCATCGAGGAGGAAGGGGGGCACCTCGACAACGGTGAAGCCGAGCTCGCGGCCGAGGGTGCGCAGCCGCTCGCCGGCGCCCTCACGGCCGTGGCCGATGGCGGCGTCCGGCCCGCCGACGAACTCCACCATCCCGAGGGTCTCCACCAACACCTCGAGGAATTCGCGCGCGGAGACGCGCGACAGCTCGAGCGAGAAAGTGATCGGCGTGACGAAGCCCGCGCCGAGCGCCTTCAGCCGGGCAACTCGCTCCTCCACCGAGCAGAGATAGTGATACGGCTTCCCAGGGTTGAAGACGACGTAGGGCAACGGGTCGAAGGTGAGCACACCAGGTGTTGCCCCGCGCACTCGGGCACGTTCGATAACGGTGCGAACAACGTTGGCGTGGGCGATGTGGACGCCGTCGAACTTGCCGACCGTGACGACGCTCGGCCCACCGGGAGCAACCGCCCTGAGCTCGGACCTCAGCCGCTCCAGCGCTGCCGCAGCGCTTGCCTGCACGCTCATCGATCCTCTTCGCGCGGCATCACCTTGACGGGCTGCCAGCGCCCATTCGCCGACTCAAGGATAGCAATCAATCGCCCTTCGGCGTCGACGGCAGCGGCGCGCGTGCCCCCTTCGCCCCGCTGCGGCACCGGCTGGCCGTGGCGAACCCGCGCTTCGTCCGCCGGCGTGAGCGGTACCGTCGGCCATCCGGCGAGCGCCCGAAGCGGCGGCAGGATCAGATCCCCAAGCCGGCCGGCCGTGACGGCGGCCGCCACCGTCTCAAGCGTTGCCGCGTCTTCGACCCGGAATCCATTCACTGCAAGACGTCGCAAGGCGGCGACATGCCCACCGACGCCCAGCCGTTCACCGAGATCACGGGCGAGCGACCGGATGTAGACGCCGCTGCCACAGTGAATGACGACCGTGAGACGTGGCAAGTTGATGGACTCGATCTCGATGGCGGTGAACGACAACGGTGCGCGGCCGGAGCGTGACTGCTCGACCGGCGCGCGCCGCCGCGTAGGCGCGCTGCCCCTCGATATGGACAGCGCTCACCTGAGGGGGGGTCTGCTCGATCGTTCCAACGAAGCCGGCGAGAGCGACTCGCACCTGCTCGGGCGTCAGCGAGGAGGTATCGGCTGTGCGAAGAATCCGGCCTTCCGAATCGTCGGTGTCGGTCGTAACACCGAGCAGGAAGTCGCTGCGGTACACCTTGTCGGCGCCGCTGAGATATTCGAGCAGACGGGTAGCGTGGCCGAGGCAGAGGACGAGGACGCCCGTCGCGCCGGGGTCGAGCGTGCCGGCGTGACCGATCCGCCGCTCACCGGTCAGGCGGCGAAGCTTGGCAACAACGTCGTGCGACGTCCACCCTGCCGGCTTGTCGACGACGAGGACCCCGTCGCTCACGCCTCATTGGCCGGCGTGCGCTGCGTCCGCGATGGACGCGCCGGTGGCAGCGCACCGATCTCGGCCAGCAACTCGTCGATCCGCGCCCCCGCCTGGACCGACGGATCGATCCGAAAGTCCAACTCTGGGATGACCCGCAGATCGACGCGGCCGCCCAGCCGGCGGCGCAGGAAGCCGGCCGCTTGGCGCAACGCGGCCAACGCTCCGGCCCGCTCAACGTCGCCGCCGAGGGTCGAGAAGTAGACGGTCGCGTGGCGCAAATCGGGCGAGGTTGCCACGCCGGTGATGCTAATCAACCCGCTGGCTCGCGGGTCGCGCAGCTCAAGCAAAACCAGTTGGCTGAGCTCCTCGCGCAGCAGCTCATTGACGCGCTCAATTCGTCGAGACATGGTCAGGCTCACAGACTGGCAGGTCACGACGGCGGTCCGTCGCCACAGCCAGGAACGGCCCGCGTCGCCACGGGCGAGGTTCGCCGGGCTTAGCCAGCCCGCACTGGCGCGGGTACGCGCTCCATCACGTAGAACTCGATGACGTCGCCCACCTCGAAGCTACTGAAGTCCTCGAGTGTGATGCCGCACTCGTAGCCCTCGTGGACCTCGCGAACGTCGTCCTTGAAGCGCTTGAGAGTCGCCACCTTGCCTTCGTAGACCAGCTCTTTGCCGCGCCGGATGCGCGCCAGACTGTTGCGGGTCACCACGCCGTCACGGATGTACGAGCCGGCAATCGCATCACGCCGCCCGACGCGGAATACCTGACGCACCTCGGCGTGGCCTTGGATCTGTTCGACGTAGCGGTCTTCCTGCAGGCCCGCCAGCGCTTTCGAGATGTCGTCCACGACGTCGTAGATCACTTGGTAGTAACGGATGTCGACGCCTTGCAGGTCGGCAAGGTTGCGCGCCCCCGCCTCTGGCCGAACGTTAAATCCGACAATGATCCCTTTTGAGGCGACCGCTAGGTTCACGTCCGACTCGGTGATCGCGCCCGTCCCGGCATGGATAACCCGGACGCGAACGTTGTCGCCCTCGATTCGCTCCAGCACTTGGCGCACTGGCTCGATGGAGCCTTGAACGTCGGTCTTCAGGATGACGTTTAGCTCGCGTGCTTGGCCGGCGCCCATATTCGCGAGCAGCTCCTCGATCGACACGGCCTTGCTGACGGCAACCGCCTCGCGATGACGCTCACTGGCGCGGCTCTCGACGAGCGCTCGCGCGGTCTTCTCGTCGGGCACGACCTCGAAGAAATCACCTGCGGCAGGCGCCGCCGAGAGGCCGAGGACTTGGGCCGGGAACGATGGCCCCGCCTCCTCCACCTTTTCGCCCCGATCATCGAACATCGCGCGGACACGACCGAACACTTCGCCGGAGACAACGATGTCACCGGTGCGGAGCGTGCCGCGCTTGACGAGCAGGGTGGCGACTGGACCGCGCGTCTTATCCACGCGCGATTCGAGCACCGTACCGGAGGCTGGCGCGTCCGGATTTGCCTTCAAGTCCATCAGATCCGCAACGAGGAGCACCGTCTCCAAGAGGTCCGCGATTCCTTGACCAGTGCGCGCAGAAACGGGCACGGCCGGCACGTCGCCGCCGTACTCCTCGACGAGCACATCGACCTCGGTCAACTCCTGTTTGACGCGGTCGGGGTTAGCATCCGGCCGGTCGATCTTGTTGATGGCGATGACCATCCCGACCCCAGCCGCCTTGGCATGGCTGATCGCTTCGCGGGTCTGCGGCATTACGCCGTCGTCGGCAGCGACGACAATGATGGCAACGTCGGTGGTTTGGGCGCCGCGAGCGCGCATTGCGGTGAACGCCTCGTGGCCGGGGGTATCGATAAAAGTGACCTTGCGGCCATCGACCTCGACCTGATAGGCGCCGATGTGCTGGGTAATCCCGCCGGCCTCGCCGGCAGCAACGTTCGTCTTCCGGATCGCATCAAGCAGCGACGTCTTGCCGTGGTCGACATGGCCCATCACGGTGACGACGGGCGGCCGCGGCTTGAGCGAGGCGGGGTCGTCCTCGAAACCACGCTTGGCGGGCAGCGCTACTGGCTCTTCTTTCTTTTCGGTCGCCTCGACGACGTCGAAGCCGAGATCGAGGGCGACGGTTGCCGCCGAGTCGTAGTCGAGGATGGCGTTCAGGTTCGCCATCGTCCCATTCTTCATGAGTTGCTTGATGATGTCGATGCCGCTAACGCCGAGGAGGTCGGCGAGCTCGGCGACCGACAAAGCGTGGGGGATTTCGATCGGGCCCTCGGGGATCACCCGCGCGGCCGGCGCCGGCGCCGGCCGCGGCCCAGCAGACGGTGCGCCGCCGCGCCCGCGGCTCCCCCCACCACGATTTTGCGGCGGGCGACCGCCTCGTTGACTACCAGGACGGAAATTCGGCATGGACCCTCCTCGGACGCCACGCGCGTGCGGGACGCCTTAGGCTAAAAATGACGGACGCGCGGCCGGCAGCCGCAATCGTCCTCGCTCGGACCACTCCGAGCCAATCGGAAGCTCTCTCGTCAGGTGGTCGTTGCTAGAGGTCCGGCGCGGTCTCCGGCAAGGAGGCGCTGTACTCAAGCAGGCGCTCTCGGTCAGCCGGGGTAAGGGCCGTCTTGAGCGCGTGCTCGAGGGCCCCGCGCCGCAGCGCCAGATCCCAGCAGCGCCGGCCGGGGCAGAGATACGCGCCGCGGCCGTTGCGCTTGCCAGTCGGGTCGACGTAGACCCCGCCGGCGGGATCGCGCACCAGGCGAACGAGCGCTCGCTTGGCCGACGTCTGCCGGCAGGCGACACACATCCGGATCGGGACGTGCTTCGGACGCCCGCCACCACGTGCCATCTCCTACCGGATCCGGCGGAGAATATCTTCGTACTCCGCTTCCTCGTCGTCTTCCTCGAAGTAAACGCGCTGGCGGCGCGGCCCCTTCTTGGCCGGCCGGGCCGGCTCTTCGTCGTCGCGGCCGCGATCGCGCCCCTTCTTTCGCCCGGCTTCGGCGCCGAGGATCTCCTCGGCGAACCGAATTTTGCCGCGCTCGCCCGGCTTGGTCGGGAAGAGATCTTCCATCGTAATGGTCTCTTCGATCTCTTCCACCGGCGGCGCGACGGCAGGCGCTTCTACTGCGGCGACCGGCGCTTCGATCTCCGGCTCGACGAATACCGGCGCCTCGATCGGAGTCTCGACCGGCGGCGGGGCAACAGGAGGAAGCAGATCCTCGACAATGACCGGCTCGGCCACTGGGGCGCTCGCCGCGGCGACGGCGCGCTCTTCCTCCTCGCGCGCCAGCCGATCCGCTTCTTCCTCGCGGAAGGCCGATACACTCTTGATGTCGATCCGCCAACCGGTCAGCTTCGCCGCGAGACGGGCGTTCTGCCCTTCCTTCCCAATGGCAAGGGACAACTGGCGGTCCGGCACCACACAGGTGGCGGTCTTCTCTTCTTCGTTCGTGACGACGCGGACCACCTGCGCCGGGCTGAGCGCCTTGGCGACGAACATCGCCGGGTCCGGATGCCACTCGATAACGTCGATCTTCTCGCCGTTCAGCTCGTTGACGATGTTCTGGATGCGGATGCCCCGCAAGCCAACGCAGGCGCCGACGGGGTCGACGCCCGGTTGGCGCGCCGCAACGGCAACCTTGCTGCGCGAACCCGGCTCGCGGGCAATGCCTTTGATCTCGACGATGCCGTGATTGATCTCCGGCACTTCGAGTTCGAAGAGGCGGCGGAGCAGGTTCCGGTGCGTCCGCGAGGCGATCAGCTGTGGGCCTTTTGGCGTCCGGTTCACCTCGACGAGGTAGACCTTGATGCGCTGGCCGAGGCGGTAGTGTTCGCCCGGCACCTGCTCCGTGCTCGGGAGAACGGCTTCGGCGCGCGGCAGCGCGATAATGATCCGGTTGGGCTCGATGCGCTGGACGGTGCCAGTGACGATCTCACCTTCACGGTCGGTGTATTCGTCGTAGACGACCTCGCGCTCGGCCTCGCGCAACCGTTGCATGATCACTTGTTTGGCAGTCTGCGCCGCGATACGGCCGAACTCGCGCGGGGTGCGATCCTCTTCGACAACCTCGCCAAGCACCGGCTGGCGACCGAGCAGGCGCCGCGCGTCTTCGACCGAAATTTGGGTGGCAGGGTCTTCGACCTGCTGGACCACCGTTCGGCGCGTGTAGACCGTGGCCTGGCCCGAGTTGGCGTCCATCCGCACCACGACATCGTGGTTGCTGCCAAAATTCCGCTTGTAGGCGGACGCCATGGCTTCTTCAAGCGCGCCGATTACCACCTCTTTCGAGAGGTTTTTCTCTGCGCACAATTGCGTGATGGCCATCAAAAAGTCGTTTTTCATGCCCGACCGTTCGTTTCACTCCTCGCCCGACACGCAGGCGAGTGCCCCAGTATGAAAAAGAGTGGGGGGCACCCACTCCTCAACACAGACGCCGGCGAGTTTTCACACCCAGTATAGCAACGGATGAGGCGGGCTGTCAATCGCGCCCAGTTCAGGCCAGTTGTCATCGCGATTGGCATCGGCTGTAGGCCAATTCCCAGTGTTTGTGTCACCTGATTGCCAGACTGGAGAAGGCAGCCTCGGTTCCGCTGGTTTTCGATATACTTGGGCCAACGCCGTGGAGAGTCGGATGGAAGAGCGATCGTGCTCGGACGGCCAGACGACCGCGAGAAGGCCACCCACCGGTTGAACACGTGGAGGATCGGAGTGCCGACGGAGCTCGGGAAGCGGTACCTCTGTACCGTCTGTAATAGTGAGGTGATCGTCACCAAGAAAGGGACGGGCGATCTGTCGTGCTGCGGGAAGGCAATGGAGCTGAAGAAATGACCCAAGAGGCCGACGTTCGCAACGAGCTTGGGAAGCGCTTCCACTGCAATAGCTGCAACGCCGAGGTGCTGGTCACCAAGGCCGGCGCCGGGGCGCGTCCATTGCTGCAATCAGCCGATGGAGGTGCTCAAGCCGAAGGCGCTTCCTTCCTCCGACTAACGCCTGCTGCCGCCATGAACAGAGCGCCCTCCCCGCGTGGTGAGGGCGCTTCTCGTCGCGAGCTAGCGGTCGGGCCGCCGCTCGACCCAGCCGCTATACACCCAGCCGGTCTCGCCGGTGGCAGCGACGCGAATGCGGTACCACTTCGCCGGTTCGGCGGCGGCAGCATCGATCACCTCTCCGGCACGGCTGTCGAGCAACTCGAGGCTGGTTCCGACAAGGACGATCGATTTCTTGAGGGCGTCGGAACGGGCGTCGTCACGGATCCAGAAGTCGACCTTGGCAATCGCAGCGGGCTGCGCCTTCGTCTGTTGGGCAGCGACGGTGGCCCGCGTCGTCTGCATCGAGAAAAGGGTCGCGGCGCCGAGGGCGACGAGCATTACGACGATCGCATAGATGAACGGCACGGGGACAGACGTCGGTCGAACGCGCCGCAGCGTCCGAGTCGCCCGCTGGGTCGCCGACGGGGGCAGTTGGCGAGTGCGTTGGGTTGCCATCGACGCCTGCCAATGATCGGTCAGCATCTTCTTGCAGCGATGCTCGTCGTCGGCGACGAGAGCACGCTCATGCGGAGCGTGAAGCATCGGGTTGCGGCACCACCCCATGCGATTGAGCGGCGCCGGCTCGAAGAACGCGCAGTTTCCACAGCGCCGCGCTTTGCCATAGTCCGGTTCGAAGGACGAAGTCATAGTCATGGCCTCGTCACCACCTTTCCGGCATCGGAGTCGCGGGAGCCGTCCGGGCGGACGGTCGCTTGGCCGAAAATGTTGAAAACGAGCGGATTATATCCAGTACCGCCGGCGGCGCAATCACATCGCAGGGGAAATTTCGCGTTGCGATGATTGCCTACGGACACGTTCCGGGTCGCTCCCCGCCGAGATCGAACACACCTCGGACTGCCGCCTTGGGGCAACCCCTCCGTTGGGGAATATGCCCACCCTCCGACCGGTTGACCGGCCGTCTGCCCGGGCAGGAGTGTACCAGCCACGATTGCATACCGTCAACCGCGCGTCTTCCCACCTGCTCGGTGTCGTGGCAATCACCGTGAAACTATCGAGACGCCAACATCGTTGAACCAGGCGAGCGAGCGGGCTAGAGTGGATCCACGGTCGATTGAGCGCGGAGGAGAAAGGCTGACCAGAGCAGCCCGCGGACACCTTGGCCTGCAACGACGCATCACCCTGTTTGCGTCGGCGCGATGAGGAGCGAAATGGGCCGACTTCTCTTGGTTCTTCTCGTGCTGACCTTCCTGCCCGGCTGCGCCCTCGGGAGCAGCACGGTGGTGGCAACGCCGACCGTGCCCGCCGCGCGACCGGTGGTGACGCCCACCGTCCGCCCACCCCTGCCGACCCCCACGCCGGCTGCGCCGGGGACGGCGGATGGGCTCCCCGGCATCGTCGTCACCTCGCCGCAGGCGGGAGCGACGGTCTCGAGCCCGGTGCGAATCACCGGCACGGCTTCCGTGTTCGAGGGGACCGTCCAGTTCCGAATCAAGGATGTGAACGGCCAGACGATCGGGCAGGGGGTTGCCACTGCCAGCCAGGGCGCCCCGGGACGCGGCACGTTCAGCGCCGAGATCGCCTACCGCGGCAGCGGTCCCGGCACGATCGAAGTGTTCAGCCAAAGTCCCCGCGACGGCTCCGACCAGTTCCTCGTTCGTATCCCCGTAACCCTCCGCTGACGGTGCCCGCCACTCGGCCGGCCGGCCGCCGCGAGCCGCGAGCGTTCCCCGCTCCAGTGACACGGGACACGCCGCGACGGCAGACATCCACGTGGCGCACCATGGACTGCATGGCTCATCCACCCATCCTCCCGCGGCGACCCCACACCGCGTGGTGAGATCATCGTCGTCTCACCAAGGGATGGCCGCTCACCGCCGAACAGCGCCCTCCTGCGTTGGATCGCTGCTGGCGCGGACACTCGACGCCGAGCCTGCGCGGGGCGACGTCGTCCGCACATCGTCGAAGCGCCCCGTGCGGCTCGCCACCAGACGAGCGATGGCGCTAACGGGTTTCAGGGCGCAGGGACGAGCGGGCGTCTCGTGGGAGCGCGCGAGGCCGGCGCGTACCGGAAAGCAGGGCACGCGGGCGACGGGTGATCGCGGTGCGGAACTCTCGCGGGCGCTGGGACTAGGGCACGCGGGTTGGCCACGGCGTCGCGACATACTGGTCGGCGACGAGCGCGTCGGCGGCCTTGCGCGCTGCAATGAGCGGCGTATCCCAGGTTGGGGAAAAGGGCGGTGCGTAGCTTAGGTCGAGGTACTGGAATTCATCCACCGTCATCTCGGCGAAGAGGGCGGTGGCGAAAACATCGATCCGTTTGGCGGCGTTCTTGGTGCCCGTGATTTGGGCGCCGAGCAGCCGACCGCTGCCTCGTTCGGCAAGCACCTTGATGGCGATCTCCCCGGCGTCCGGGTAGTAGCCAGCGCGCGACGTCCCCTCGACACGTGCCGTGACGTAGTCGATGCCGAGTGCCCGACACTCTCGCTCGTTCAGGCCGGTGCGGGCGATCTCGAGGTCGCACACCTTGGTGATCGCGGTGCCGGCAACGCCGGGGAAGCGCGCATAGCCGCCACCGATATTGATGCCCGCGATCCGGCCTTGCTTATTGGCGACCGTGCCGAGCGCGATATGCACCGGCTGGTGCGAGACGATGTGCCGTGACTCGACACAGTCGCCGGCGGCCCAGACGCCGGGGTGGCTGGTCTGGAGCCGGTCGGTGACGGCTATTGCGCCGGAGGGGCCGATCCGTAGCCCGGCGTCGCGTGCGAGGTCGACGTTTGGCCGAACGCCGATGCCCAGCACGACGAGATCGGCCGGCAGAGTCCGCTGCGTGGTCACCACGGCCTGCACCACGCCGTCCTTGGCCTCGAAGCCGACGACCGGCTCGTTCAAATATAGGTCAACGCCAGCGTCGCGCAGCGCATCCGCGACCGTGGACGCCATGTCGGGATCGAGCGTGCTCATCACTTGGTCTGCTGCCTCGACGAGCGCGACAGGAATGCCGCGGAGCAGGAGCGCCTCGGCCACTTCGAGACCAATGTAGCCGCCTCCCACCACGACGGCCCGCGCCGGAGGCGTGCGGTCGACCAATTCGCGGACGCGGATGCCGTCCATCAGAATGGACAGCCCATGCACGCCGCGCGAGTCGATGCCGGGGAGATTCGGCGCGACCGGACGGGCGCCTGTCGCTACCACGAGCTGATCGAAAGGCTCTTGATACTCGCCGCCATCGTCCAGCCGGCGCACGGTGACCCGTCGTGTCGCAAGATCGATGTCGACGACCTCATGCCGCAGACGCGCCTCGATCCCCTGCTTCGCGAACTGCTCAGGCGTTCGGGCGACGAGCGCGTCGGCGCGTTCGACCAGCCCACCGATCAGGTAGGGCATTCCGCAAGCGGAATAGGAGGTGTGCCAGCCCCGCTCGAAGGCGACAATTTCGAGGTCAGGACGCTGGCGCTTTGCTTGAGAAGCGGCGCTCATGCCGGCGGCGTCGCCGCCGACGACAAGAAGACGCTCGCGAGTGGACATGGTGCTCCTTGCAGCGTGGAATGCTGCGATTAAACACGATGCCCGCGGGGTATACTCGCCGGAATGCGACTGGAGTCTCGGCTGAACGCCCGCTTCGTGGCCGACGTGGTTATCCCGATCGGCGTGCTCGTCGTGTTAGCAGCGCTGTTCTGGCTCGCGCGCGGCGCGTTGCTGCCGTTTGCACTCGGCATGGGTTGTTGCCTACGCAATCGCGCCGGCGGTCCGCTCGCTGGAAGGCCGGAGGATTGCCGGGCGGCCAGTGCCGCGATCGCTGGCGATCGCGCTCCTTTACCTCGTCGTTGGGCTGTTCATCGTCGCGCTGGTCTGGCTCATTCTGCCGCCCCCTCCTCGCCCAGATTCGTCAGCTGATTGCCGGGGCGCCGGGGTATGTCACGCGCGTTCAGTCACTCTACAGCGGGATCGAGGCGTGGTATCTCTCGCTGGATTTGAACCCGGAGCTGCGGGAGGAGATCAACGGCTGGCTCTCCAGCGCTAGTGGGGTGGGCGCTTGGCCTCGCCCAGGACTTCGGTTTTGGCATTGCGGCGGCCACAACACGGACGATCGGTTTCGTCTTCGGCCTTATCCTCGTCCCGTTTCTGGGTGTTTTACGTGCTGCGCGACCAGCACGAGCTCGGTCAGCAGGTGCTGAACCTTTTTCCAGACCGGTGGCAGCCGACGGTCCCGTGATCTTGCGGTGATCGCCGATCGGGTGCTCGGCAGCTACTTGCGCGGCCAGTTGACACTGATGGTGGTGATCGGCGTGGCGGTGCTCGTCGCGGCGCTGGTGCTTGGGATGACGGTGTCGCCGACGGTCGGACGCTATGCCCCTCCTGCTCGGCGTCGTCGCCGGCCCTCACCGAGGGCAATTCCCGTCGTCGGCCCAATTTTCGGCGGTTGCGGTCGGCGTCGCCATCAGTATCGTCGACGGCCCGTCAGCGATCCTCTGGACGCTCGTGGCGTACATCGTCATCCAGCAACTCGAGAACACCTTGCTCGTGCCGAAGATCATGGGCGATGCCCTCGAGCTGAACCCGGCGATTCTGATCCTCGCGCTGGCGGTTGGATCGCAGATCGCCGGGCTGGCAGGGGCGATCCTCGCTGGCCCTTTCACGGCGCTCTTCGCCGTTTGGGTGCGCTACGTTCAGGCGCGCTTGCGTGGCGAAATGGTAGCTGGCAGCGTCACGCCGGCCACGATTCATCTGCTACGCCGCACGAAATCCGCACAGCGGCCTCAGCGCAAGGCGTAGAGTGTCCCGTCCGTTGAGGCGACATACAGCATCTCGCCGGCGAGGATCGGGTTGGCGACGATCGCGCCGCCGGTGGCGAAGCGCCAGCGCTCCTCGCCGCTTGCCGGGTCGAGCGCGAGCAAAAGTCCGTCTTCCAGACCGAGATAGACCGTGTCTCGGCTGACGATTGGGCTGCTGGTGATAAGTGCCGGCATAGTGCGCTCCCACCGCTTCGCCCCGCTTGACTGATCGATGGCGAGGAGCGCCTCGCCCGAGCCGACGAACACCTGCCCTTCGGCGAGCGCCGGCGAGGTGGTCCGGAAGTGCGGGAGGGCGGCCGACCAGCGCGATCCCCGCGGCGGCGGCGGCGGCGGCAGGATGCCCCATAACCACAGCACGCCCTGAATGAAATAGAGGTCCCGCTCGAACGGCTGCGAGCGTTGGTGGATGTCGACTGCCGCCAGCCGGGCGGTGCGGCGCGCAAAGCCGCCAATCGCAACATAGGCGGTGTCATCGGTGGCGATCGGCGTCGAGTTCGCGCCACCGACGAAAAGAAAGTCGAACCGTTTGGCGCCGGTGACGCGATCGAGGACATGCACCCAGCCATCATCACTCAAGATGACGATCCGATCGTCGAGCACTGCCGGTGAGCCGACGATCGCTGCACCAGCCGAGTAGGTCCAGAGCGTCGCGCCGGTAACGGCGTCGAGCGCGTAGAGCACCTCGTCCGTCGAGGCCTGATAGAGGACGCCGCCGGAGACCGCACCCGAGTAGGAGACCGGATTGCCGGTCATCAGCTCCCAGCGGATCTCCCCCGTCGCCGCATCGAGGGCAAGCAGCCGCTTGTCACGCAGCCCGACGTAGACAAAATCACCTGCCACGAGCGGCGTGTAGTCGACCGGGCCGGTCGTCGGAAGTTGCCAGCGCAGCCGGCCGGTCTCGGCATCGAGCGCCACGATCCGATTGTCGCCAGTCGCGGCATAGATGGTCGTCCCATCGCTCGCCGGCGCGGCGCGAAACTCGCCTCGCGTGTCGAAGCGCCAGCGCAGCGTTGGGCCGATTGCGCCCGTTGGGACAGGCAGATAGGCGCGGTTCTGCAGGTCGTAGCGGGACAGCTCCCAACGCCCGGGAACGACGGCCGACGCGAGTGACGTGCTCGGCGGCGGAGGAACGGGCGGCTGCTGAAGGTATTGCCAAATCGCGATCGCCACCCCGACCACCGCCGCGACGATCCCGATGCGCAGCAGCCAACCGCGCCACGTGATCCGCCAGCGCCGGCCGGTAAACCACGTTTCCTTGTTGACGGCGCTGCTCCAGTAGAGGGACCCCGTGTCAACCACCGGCGCGGTGGCCGACGGAATGGCAGCGTCGACGGCCATACCTGGTGCACGCTCGGCCTCATGCAGTGCTGCTGCAAATGCTGCAGGCCGTGGCGGACGCAGGTCGGGAACCGCTTCAAGCGCCCGGCCGATGAGTTGAACGACCGGGGCCGGCACGCCGAGGGCTGGGTCCGGCTGAAGTCGCGCTCGGCCTGCGAGCACGAGAGCACGGGTCGCGGCCGGCGAGGAAGCGACGAAGGGAGGCGCGCCGGTGCGCAACCACCACGCGAGGGCGGCGAGACTGAAGGTGTCGGCCTCCGGACTGGCAGGCGCACCGGCGAGACACTCCGGCGCCGTGTAGGCCGGATGCGGCGTCAACAGCGTGGCGCGCGAGAGCGGATCCGCGCCTTGACCAAGCAGCCCGATCCCAAAGTCGCCGACTTGGACGCGGCCGCGTTCCAAATCGAAAAAGACATTCGCCGGCTTCAGGTCGCCGTGCGCGAGCCCAGCGGCGTGGGCATGCTCGAGAGCGGCCGCGACGCCGTCGACGATGGCAAGCGTCTGCTCAGCAGACAGCGGCAGCGCGAGCCGCTCCAAGCTCGGCCCATCGGCCCGCGGCGCGGCGATCCAGACGCCCGCCGCACTCTCGCCCCAGTCAAGCGGCGGCAGGATGGTCGGGTGGGGCGGGAGGCCGCGCACCGCGTCCAGCACGCTGAAGAGACGCTGGAGCAGCGCCGTCTCCCGCGCGAAGTAAGCGTGCAACAGCTTGACGACGACGGAGGCGCCAGTCCTCTCGTCGGTCGCCTCATAGAGCGTGCCGAGGCCGGTGCTAGCGACGCTCCGTCCGAGCCGGTACGGCCCCAGTGTGATGTCCGAGACTGGCATCGTCCCGCCCTCTGCCGAAGACGCCGCTCCCGGGCGTCCCCCGTGGCCTCACGCACAGCGTACCCCGGCAGGTCGCGAACGTCCACTCGGCCGGCTCGCTCGCCACACCGCTCCATCGCGTATCATCCCGTCGATAAACGACGTCGATAGAAGGAGTAGCGAATGAGCGAGGATCAGGGGGTAGTCGTCGTCGCTGGCGCGACGGGGCGAACTGGCGTGCTCTGCGTCGAGAAGCTAGCGGCGGCTGGAACGCCGGTTCGTGCGCTGGTTCGATCGCGGGAAAAGGCCGCGGGGCTGCCGAAGGGAGTCGAGATCGCGGTCGCCGATACGTCCGACCGGCAGGCGGTCCGCCAAGCGCTGGAAGGCGCGACCGCACTCATCATCGCGACAAGCGCTCGTCCGCAGATGAAGGAAGGCGGACGCGGCCCGCTCGACATGTATTACCCGGAGGATGGGACGCCGGAGAAGATCGACTATCAGGGGCAGGTCAACCTGATCGACGCGGCCAAGGAGGCCGGCGTCAAAAAGGTCGTGCTCATCTCCTCGCTCGGGATCACCAACCCGGACCATATCCTGAACAAGATCGGGAACGGCCGTATCCTCGAATGGAAGATGAAGAGCGAGGATCACCTCCGGGCGAGCGGGCTGGACTACACGATCGTCCGCCCTGGCCACCTCGAAGGGCAAAACCATCCGCCGCGAACGCTGGTTGTTGGGACGGGCGATACCCTGCAGGGCGCGGTGTCGAGGGAGCAAGTGGCCGATGTCTGCATCGCCGCGCTCCGGTCGCCGGCGGCGCGGAACAAGACGTTCGAGCTCATTTCGGTCGAAGGCCCACCGACAACGGACTACGACGCGCTCTTCGCGCAAGTGTAACGAGCTCGCCGCTTAGGGCGCTTCCCTCCCCTTGTAGCGGGCGCAAGATGCGTTCCCCGACCGAAGCGCTGGCCCGGCTCCAGCCACAATCGGGGGTACGCCGGACAACGCGCAAACGCCCGGACCAGACTGGTCCGGGCGTCCGTGCTTAGCGCAGCACCACTCAATGGTGGGGAACTGGCGTCCGCGTCGCGGTCGGGTGCGGCGGCTGGGCAGGCTGCTGTTGCGCCGGCCGCTGCGGCGTCGCCGTCGGGTGCGGCGGCTGCGCAGGCTGCTGTTGCGGCGCAGGCGGCTGCGGCGTCGCCGTGTTGTGGGGCGGGACGGGGGTCGCCGTGTTGTGAGGCGGGACGGGGGTCGCCGTGTTGTGAGGCGGGACGGGGGTCGCCGTTGCCGGCGGCGTTGTCCCCTGCGTGCTGAAGCCGCTCGTAACGCAGCCCGAGCCGCTATTGATCGAGAAGGTGTACTGGAACGTCCCGGGACTCGCCGGCGTCACCGACCACGTCCAGACCCAGTTCAACCCTCCGGGACCTAGCCCCTCGAAGCGAGGATTCCACGGTCCGCTCAGTCCGACATCCTCCCAGCCGTAGGACGAGGTGACGCGGATGAGTGTCCGCTGACCGACGGCAGGATGCTGCGGCTCGAAGTAGATCTCGGTGTTATCGCCACTACAGGCCGGCGGACCCGGCACCGGCGTGTTGGTCGCCGTCGGGGCAGGCGCCGGCGGGTAGGCAGGGCACCCCCACGGATAGAGGACCGGATCGCAATAGGGAACGACTGGCGCGTAGGGGTCGTAATACGGGGTGCCCCACGGGTAGCCATAGGGATAGCCATACCCATAGGGATCAGCATACGGATAGCCGCCATATGGATAGCCGCCGTACGGCTGCCCGTAATACGGCTGACCGTAGGGTTGACCGTACGGTTGTCCGTAGGGTTGACCGTAAGGCTGCCCATAGGGTTGGCTGTAGGGCTGTTGGCCACCAGAGGGCGGTGGACCATAGCCGGGGCCGAGGTTCGGCGCCTGACCACCGGGCGGTACGCCGGGGCCAGTACCGCGGCCGGTCCACGGCGCAGGAACCAGCGCCTCAGACGGGATGAGATTCAAGTTCGTCCCAGTCTGCTGGACGACCGCTTGTCCACTTGCCGAATCCCAGATCAGGATGACCCGCTGAAATGCCTGGGCAACCCGTCCATTGGTGAGAAAGCGCTGGGAGATCGGATACCCCGCAACCGCCGGGCCGCCGAGCTGGCGAAGCGAGGTGTAGAACTGCACACCATCGTCGACGACCGCGAAGCCGTAGCCCGGCGGGTACGATCCGCGCGTTTGGGTGTAGAAGTGTCCGCCCGGAATCGGAAAATCTTCCGCTTGCTGTTGAGCGTACACCGGGGCGCCGGGGGGACTCCCGAGCAGGAGTGCGGTCATCGCGACAAGCAGCGTAGCGACCGCTCCAAGACGAAGGAACATGATGGGCCTCCCAATCCGCGGCAACATGGTACCACACCAGGCAAGTTGACACTAGATCGGCGTTTCCCCTACTTTCGGCACGGGAACATACACTCGATACCCCCCGAATTGAGAGCAGGCGAGTGGCCAGCACACCTGCTCAGTCGTCTCGGGTTCGGGCGCGACGACGCTGCAGGTTGGAACGAGCGAGCGGCGGTGTGGTTGCGGTATCGGCCAGCCTAGCAAGCGCGCCGCTGCCTGTCCAGCAGTTGGGTGGGAGACCTTAGGGGAAGCGAGGCTGCTCGGGTGGCAACGCGACAGGCAGCCGGCCGACAGCGTTTGGCGGAGTGCGGCCAAAGATCCGGTCGGCGAGCCCTTGCAGCTGCGCTGGCGTCGCGCCATAGGTCACGAGATACGCCGGCACATCAGGGAACGAAGCCAGATCGTAGGGATCGCCGGTGGCGGCAACGATCACCGGAACGCCAGTCGCGCGGAGCGCCTCAATCGTCTCACGCTGCCACGCAGGATCGCTGCCCGGTCCCGACCATGGATCGGCCCAGTGCGTTGCGACGATGACGGCATCGTAGCGGGGCGCAGCGGCGAGCGCCTCCTCGCGGGCAAGCGCCTTCGACTCCGCGTCACGCAGCGCGACGGTGATCTCGAGCGCCTCGCCTGCGCCAGCGCGGCGAAGCGCCGCTGCCAATCCGCGTTCCCCGCTGGGCAGCAGTGTTGGTCGGACGACGAGCACCCGGCTTCCTAGCGCGAGCGGCAACCAGCCGTCGCGATCACGCACCACGGTCACCGCCCGGCGGCCGATTTCATCGGCCACCGCCAGATGGGCAGGCGAGCCGATGACCGAGAGCGGCGGTGGCGCAGCCCAGCGGTCGCGATAGCGAAGTTTGAGGCGCACCACGCGTCGCGCCGATTCGTCAACGCTCGCGAGGGGCAGCCGCCCGTTGCGGACAGCAGCCACCAGCGCGGAATGCACTTCCTCGGCGCCATCGACCAAGAGCGCCACATCCGCTCCGGCCTGGAGCGAGCGCACCGCCGCCTCGCCGGGGCTGTACTCAGCGCTGATCGCCGCCATGCCGAGCGCGTCGGTGAGGATCGGCCCGTTAAAGCCAAGCCGGTCGCGCAAGAGTGTGCGCAGGATAGCCGGCGAAAGCGTCGCGGGGCGATCGGGGTCGAGCGCCGGATAGATGACATGGGCCGTCATGATCGTTGCGACGTTCGCCGCGATCGCAGCCCGGAACGGCGTGAGGTCGATCGCCGTCAGCCAGCCGAGCGAGCGATCGATGACCGGCAGTGCCACGTGCGAATCGGTGTCGGCGTGGCCGTGGCCGGGAAAGTGCTTCCCCGACGCGAGCACGCCCCCGGCTTGCAACCCTTCGAGATAGGCGACGCCGAAGGCAGCGACCTCTGACGGCCGATCGCCGAAGGAGCGCCGGCCAATCACCGGGTTGGCCGGGGTATCGTTGACGTCCAGCACCGGCGCCAGATTGAAATTGATCCCCAGCGCCAACAACTCAGCAGCAGCGACAGCGCCTGCCTGGCGGGCGAGCGCCGGATCACCGGTGGCGCCGATCGCCATCGGGTCCGGGAGTTGAGTGACCGGCTCGCGCAAGCGCATCACCAGCCCGCCCTCGTGGTCGATCGCGACAAAGAGCGGCAGCCCGGCTAGTGCGCCGCGCTGCAGCCCCTCGCTCAGCGCCCGCACTTGCGCCGGTGTGTCGACATTGCTCGCGAGGTAGACGACGCCGCCAAGGTGAAGCCGGCGGACAAGCTCGAGTCCGCCATCCTCGGGCCGCGTGCCGGGGATCCCGGCGATGATGAGCTGGCCGACCTTCTCTTCGAGCGTCATCCGCGCGACGACGCGGTGTACCATGAACTCGAAATCGAGCTCGGATGCGGCCACTGGCGTCCAAGCCAGCAGCAGCGCCGCGAGGATCCCGACGACCAGCGCTGCACGCCCTTGCATGGGCGGGACGGTAGCCCGCCGGTTTCTGCCCGTCAAGTGCCGCCGATTGAGACGGTACAATGCCGTTCGGCCGGTTCACCGGCCCACAGCGGAACGGAGGAGCCATGAGCGAACTCGTCCTGACGACACGCGAGGGACCTGTCGCGACCGTCACCATCAATCGGCCGCAAGCGCTCAACGCGCTCAATCAGGGCGTGCTCGAAGGGCTGGCGGCGGCCTTTGCCGATCTCGCCGCCGACGAGAGCTGCCGTGTGATCATCCTTACCGGCGCCGGGGACCGCGCTTTTATTGCCGGCGCCGACATCGCCGCGATGGCGAAGCTTTCCGCCGAAGAAGCGCGGCACTTCATGGAGCTCGGCCAGTCGGTGTGTAATCGGATCGAGAGTGCCCCCCAAATTGTCATCGGCGCGATCAATGGCTACGCGCTCGGCGGCGGTTGCGAAGTCGCGCTCGCCTGTGATCTCCGGATCGCTTCCGATCGCGCCAAGATCGGCCTGCCGGAAGTGACGCTCGGTATCATTCCAGCCTGGGGCGGCACCCAGCGGCTGCCGCGGATCGTCGGGATCGGTCTCGCCAAGCAGTTGATCTACACCGGCCAACAGATTGACGCTGTTGAGGCGCACCGCATCGGCCTGTTCAATCAGATCGTTCCCGCGGACGAGCTGCTGCCGGCCGTCCGCTCGCTCGTCGACACGATCCTGCACAATGGCCCGCTCGCCCTTCGCCTTGCCAAAGAAGTCCTCGAAGCGACGAAGGACGCCGACCTCGCCGTCGGGCTGAAGGCGGAGCTGGAGGCGGAGGTTCGGCTCTTCGACACCGCCGATCGCATCGAAGGGATGACCGCCTTCGTCGAGCGCCGCCGACCGAAGTACCAAGGCAAGTAGTCGACGAGCGCGGCCGAACGCCCTACGGGAGGCGCACCTCGCCGAGCGTTGCCACGTCACCTCCCGTCACGGGGAGCGGCCGTCCTCCGCCAGCTGGGTAGACCACCACCTGGACGCGGTAGCTGCCGGCCGGAAGGTTCGCCGGCAGTGGCAGGGCAAGCTGTTCCCGCACGGACTCGCCCCCTCGCCAACCGTCGGTCGGCCGCGCGCCGTCCGTCGGTTCACGGTCGCGCTGGGCGCGAGTCTCACTATCCGTTAGTCGGACCGACACGACAAACCGTGCGCTCGGTGGCCGTTGGGCGAGCCATTGCAGGTCGACGAGCAGCGAGTCGTCGACGACGCGCGCCGCCCAGCCGGTTAGCCGGATCCGGTCGCCAAAATCAATCGACACTGGGGTAAGTTCCGGCGGGGGGGCAACGTGGTAGCGCGTCAGTTCGACCTCGCCGGCCGTCTGGGTGTCGCGCTTGTAGGCAAGCGTGTCGAGCCGCGCTTCAACGCCGTTGTCTTCACCGGGGGGGTGGGGCGACCGTTGCAGCAGCCAGAGGCGATCACCTTGTGTGGCGCCCCGAAGCCGCGCCTCGGCAAGGGGGGTCAGCGGCTCAGCCTCGGGAAGGATTTGTATGGCCGGTAGCCAGAGCGGTAACCGGTTCAGTAGCGCTTCTGCTTCACCGACCCCGACGACGACCAGCCGATCGCCGGGGCGCGCGACGAGGCGCAACCGCTCCACCGCCGCCGCTACATCGCGCCCTGCCGGCGACAAGTGGCCGACGGCGTATGTCGCGTGGGTTCCCGCGAGCGCCACAGCCGCCGTTGCGATCGCCGAAAACAGGGCGAGCGCCGGCCAGCCCGCAGCACCGTTCCACCCGGCCGCGAGCGACCGAAGCGCGGTGATCACCGTCAGCGCACCAACGACGGCCAGCGGCCAGGCAAGGCCGCCCGACATCCAGACGAGATCGACCGGCCCGGCGGAGAGCAACGCGATGTGCGCGGGGATCGGCGAGAGGCTCCAGTCGTTGAGAGTCAGGAAGAGGACGCCGGCACCCATCTCCGGATGAGCGGCGAGCAGCGCCAGCAGCGGCCGGTTGAAATCGACCAGCACGCCGAGGGCGGAAACGGCGACGCCGCCGAAGAAGAGAGCGCCAACCGCCAACCGCGCCCCCCAGCCGAGCGCGCCGCCCGCGACGGCCCGGCCGAAGACCGGCAGGGCAAGGACGAGAATCACGGGAACGATCGGCAACAGCAGCCGCGGCCCCCAGCCCCAGCCGCCATGCCAAGCGTGCCACTTTGCATAAAGCAGAATGTTCGCCAGCACGAGAAGGAGCGCGGTCGCACCCGCCGCTGGCCGCCGGCGCAGCAGAATGGGAGCGCCAGCGAGCGCAAGCAGCACAGGCGGCGCGTACCAGACGATCCCCCGTCCGGGCGAAAGCAGCAGGCCCCACAACCCTTCGCCGAGCGGCGCGGTGAAGCTCTCGATTGGGTTGTAACCCGAGTCGAGCGGATTGCCGAAGCGCGCCGCGTTGTAGAGACCTACCGCGACGAGCGCGAGCGCGTTCGGCAGCGCGAACCCAACGATAGACACGATGCGCCGTCGGCCGGCGAAGATGAGCGGCAGGAAGAACGGCGCACCAACAGCACCGGCGGTGCGGACGAGGATCGCTGCGCCGGCCGCCAGCCCTGCGCCGAGCGCACTCGTGGGCGACCGGCCAAGAAGGAGCCAAAAGGCGAGCATCCAGAGGAACGCGACGATCGGCTCGCCGAACAGGTAGCGGGCATACACCCACGCGAAGGTCGCCAGCCCAAAGCTGAGCGCCGCGAGGGCGCAGGCTGCCGGCGCCGTGCCGAGCCGGCGCCCAACGAGATACAGCAGCGCCGCGGTCGCTGCCGTCAACGGCGCGTTGAGCACCGTCGCCATCCCGACCGCGCCCGCCCACGGGACAAGCTGACTGACGGCGAGAAGCGGCGCCAGCGCTAGGGCCCCGCCGATGCCGTACTTCGAGTAGACGCGACCGTCCTCGAGTGCGCGCCCGACCCCGCCGCCGAGATCTTGGTTCCAAGCGATCTGATCGATGGTCACGTCGCCGCGGCCGACGAGGCTGGCAGCAAGCGCGAAGACGCTCATCTCATCGTCGGAGTGAAAGCGGGCGCTCGCCGTGAAGACGTAGATCGCCCAGAGCAGCAGGAACAAGACGAGGGCGCGCCGGCCATCCCCGTCGGGCGCCGGCGCGGTCGGCGACGAGTCCTGACGCGAAGCGGCAGCGGGATCGCCCTCGGCCATCACCGTGGCACGATCTCCAACCAGTCGACCGCAGCGGCGAGCGAGCGCCGGTCGGGGGAACCAAGCACGCGCGATGGCGATTCCGTCGACGCAAATTCGAGCGTGAGCCGGTTCGCGCCCGATCGCCAAATATCCGCCGACGCGTCGAAGGCGACTTCGTCCCAGCCGGCGGCGAGGGGATGCTCCCCGAGGTCGCGGCCGTTCAGCCAAAGGCGGAGCCGCTGCCCGGGCATTCCTTCGTAGACGAAGGGAGTGAGCCGGATCCGGATTGTCGCCGCCCCGGGTGCTCGCGGTACCCAGAGGTCGGCACGGCGTGCCGTCGCCCAGACGAGGTCGACGTCGCCCGCACCACGCTCGTCCTCGCCCCAGCCGTCGCCGATCGCCCCAGCGCTCGCTGGTGCGCCAAGCTCGATCCGGCGCGGCGGTGTGGCGGGCGGGACGCGGTAGAGCGCGAGCTCGCCATCGTGAATGAGGTCGGCAGCGAGCGCCTCACGGACGTACTCTTCCACGCCGGGCGGCGTGAGCGGCCGGTACACGGCGAGATAGCGCAGGTCGTAGAGCGCCGTGAGGTAGGCGGCGCCGGCGCGATCGCGCCCGGCGGCGTCGGGAGCGAGCGGCTTCCCTTCCTCGAGCCGGATGATCGAATCAAAGAGCGGCACGCGCCGGAAATAGGCGAAGGTGCTCTCCGGATTGCGCGAGGTGTTGCCACCGAACAGCCGCTTCTGGTGCACCCACTGGTAGGACTGGACGATCGTCCGCTCGAGCCCTTGGGTGCCGTAGCTGTTTCGCCAGCCGAGCGGCAATTGCAGGAGAGCGAAGTCACCCGGCTCGTCACGGATGTGCTCGTAACCGGGGGGCGGAACGGCGGCGCGCAGCGGCAACGGCACGGAAAGATGCTCAAGGAAAACCAGCGCCGCTGCGACGCCAGCGAGCGCCGCGAACGCGGCCGGGGGAAGGCGACGTGCCAGCCAGCGCAGCGCGAAGCCAAGCAGCACGGCCAGCGCCAGCATCACGATAATGCTGAAGCGGTTTGGCACTCGGTTCGCCCCGACCAACGGGACATAATGCAGTGCAATAAAGGGGAGCGGCACGCTAACGATGAGCCCGTCGAGGTCGAAGCGGTTCTGACCGTTGATCGTCAGCAGCGGGCCAAGGGCGAGCAGTGCGAAGAGCAGTGCTGTCGCGGCCCACACGCGCGCGTGCCTCCAGCTCGCGACCGCCCCGACGACGCTCAGTAGGAGCGTCGCCCAGCCGAGGTAGACAATCGGCAGGTCGCGGAAGTCTGCCGACCACTCACGGGCAAGCCCGCCTAGCCACGGGTGCAGCCGCGTCGGCACGACGAATGAGAGCAAGTCCGCCGAAAAGCGGTCCGCCTCACCCCAGCCCGCTTGGGCGAGGGCGCTGTCCGCAAGATAGCGCGGGACCACGACGAGCAGCGGGAGCGCCGCCACCGTCGTCAGGATCAGCAAGCCACCAGCGAGTCCAAACGGGAGGGCTCGCTTCTGCCACCACCATCGCGCCTCTCCGATGAGAAACGGGAGGGTAGCGAGCGCGAGGAAGACCGCGTACGTCAGCTCGGTGAGCGCTGCGGCCGCGAAGCACAGCCCGGCGAGCGCGGCATCGAGCAGGGGCACGTGTCCTTGGCGCGCCCGCCGCAGCATCCGCACCAAGCAGAGCAAGAAAAAGGGCAGCGGTGCCGTGCTGGCGAAGTTCATCTGGCCGAGCGAGGCGTAGACAAAGCGCGACGCGGGAAACGCGAAAACGATCCCCCCAGCAAAGCTTGCCAGCTCGACAGGAAGCGACGATCGGCCGCCGCCGGTCAGCACGTCGCGGACGAGCACATACGCGCCGAACCCCGAGAGGGTGAGCGAAAGAAGAAAGAGGAGATTGCCGGCGACGATCGGACCGGCGAGCCGCTCGATTGGGATGGCAAGGAGGCCATTTAAGAAGGTGAGGGTATAGGTTGCGAGGTTCACGCCGACGGGATAGAAGATGTAATCGGTCCAGAAGGGCGACTGCCGGAGATCGAGAAGGGCGAAGCGTACCCACCAGAGATTCCAGAGAAACGCGCCCTCGTCGACGTTGCTTCCGGGAATGTGGCTCGTGAGGCGGGCGGCGAGCGGCCAGGTGGCGATGAGGGCGAGCACAAGGTAAAGACCAGCGGCGACGAGGGGCGCGAAGCGAACGGTCACAGCGGAATGCTAGCGGGCCGACCCATCTCTCTTCCGGCGGCGGCCATCACCAATTTCGAATCGCACGGCCATCTGCGCGCTCGCGAGTCGCGCGGCATTGATGCGGCGACGCCAGCGCATCCCAGCCGGCTCACGACCAACGAGACCGGCACAATCGCGACTTCCCGGGGGCAAGGGCTTCTCGCTCCGGCTGACGTCGTGCAGCCGGCGGCCACTGAACCGCCGGATTTCCCGGCCAAGCAGGTCCGCCGACCGTCCCGAACGTTGAGCTCGCCGGCGGTGTTCGACCCGACCGATCGTCAGGGGAGGTATTGGAGCGGGTTCAGCCGCCGATCGTCCTTGTGCAGCTCGAAGTGGAGGTGGGGGCCAGTGGAGCGACCGGTCATTCCGACTTCGCCGATCGTTTGGCCCTTTTTGACGACAGCGCCCACCTCGACATTCAGCTTGCCGAGGTGTTGATATTGCGTCACCCAGCCGTTGCCATGGGCGATCTCGATATACCAGCCACGCGCGTCGGTCCCCTTCACGGCGGTGATCACCGTGCCATCGAACGCCGCGCGGACGGGTGATCCGACCGGGCGCTCGATGTCGATGCCGCCGTGGCCAGCTTCGCCGAAGTATTGCGAGATCGGCCCTTGGGCCGGCCAGTCGAAGGCCGGCGCGTTCGGAATCTTCTGGCCGCTTGGGGCGGGGGTGCTCGTCGGTGTGCCGGTGCGGTTCGCGGTCGGCGACGCCGGCGCGGCCGTGCGCGTCGGCGTGGCACTGTCACGAGGCCGGCTGGTCGGCGTGGCGGTGATGTTTGCGCTCAGTGTTTCGGCGGCGGCGGCCGGGACGCGAATGATCTGACCCGCAGTAAGCCGGTTGGGGTCGTCGAGTTTATTGAGGTCGACGAGCTTCTCGACCGGCACGTTCAGTTTGCGCGAGATTGCCAGCATCGTCTCGCCTGGCTGGACAACATAGGTTGTCGTGGGTTCCGTGGGCGGGATGGAGGTCGCCGTCGCCGTCCGGGGAACGGCGGTAAACGTTGGCGGCACCGGCGTCGCGGTAGGAGGAACGGGGGTGCTCGTCGGTGGCGCGGGCGTTGCCGTGGGCGGCGCGGGCGTCGCCGTAGGCGGGACAGGCGTCGCCGTAGGAGGGACCGGCGTGTTCGTCGGCACGGGCGTCGTGGTCGACACCGGGGTCGCCGTCGGCAGCGCCGCGGTCGGGCTAGGAGGAAGCGGCGTCGCCGAGGGGACAGCCGTTGGCGGCTGGCTGTCGGTCAATGGAGCAGCCGGCTCACTCAGCGGTTCGACGACGAGCTCCTGACCAATCCGGATAAAGGAGGGATCGTCCAGCCCATTCAGCTCGACAAGCCGGGCGACCGGAACACCGAGTTTGCCGGCAATGCTGTAGACGGTGTCGTCACGCTGGACAACGTAGCGGGTGGAGCTTGCTGCAGCAACTGGCGGCCGCGGCGCGGCGACGGGCAACAGAAGCGCCGCTGCCAGGACCAGCCCGACCGGCAGGATGAGTTTCGAACGCTTCAGGACGCGCTCCTGACACGCGGGGCGGCGCACTCCGGGGAGGGAGGCCGAACCCGGCAACTTGCTTGCTTGTTATAGCACGCCGGCGTGTCGAGGTCTAGGGGTTGCTTGGCGCGCGAGGATACCAGACCTCGCGCTCGGCCGGTAGCACTTGGGCTTAAATGGACGAACGCGGGCCAATTGGCCCGCGTTCGCCGCCCTGCAAAGGAGGTTAGTTGCCGCGCAGCCGGGCAGTTGCCTGCAACTGGCGGAGCTTTTCGATCGCCTTCGCCTCGATTTGACGAACGCGCTCACGGCTGAGGCCAAGCTCTTCCGAGAGGGCGAGAAGCGTCTTCGCCTTCTGTCCGGCGAGGCCGAAGCGGCCAGCGAGCACCCGCTGTTCGCGGATATCGAGATGGGCAAGCAATTGGGCGACGTCGTCGCGGACGCTGCTGCGCACCGCTTCGTCGGCCGGCGCGACAGCGATCCGATCTTCAACGAGATCGGCGAGAGCGGCATCGCCGTCCTCGAAGACTGGCTTGTCGAGCGACATCGTCCGCCGGCTGGCAGCGAGCAGATCGCGCACTTGGCTCGAGGCGACACCGATCTCTTCGGCGACTTCTTCGCTGCTCGGCTCGCGGCCGAGTTCGTGGACGAGCCGGTTCTTGGCCCGGTTGATGATGCGCAAGGCCTCGTAGACGTGCACCGGCAGGCGAATGGTGCGCGATTGATCGGCGATCGCCCGGACGATCGACTGGCGGATCCACCACGTCGCGTAGGTGGAGAACTTGTAGCCGAGGGTGTAGTCGAACTTTTCGACCGCCCGCAGCAAGCCCAAGTTCCCCTCTTGGATCAAATCTTCGAAGGCAACGCCACGATCGCGGTGGCGCTTTGCCTCACTGACGACCAGCCGCAGATTGGCGGTGGTCAGGGCCTCGCGAGCGCGCTCGCCTTCTTCGACAGCACGCTGCAAGGCCGGGATTTCCTCTGGCGATACGTCGTTGGAAGCCAACTTAGCTCGGGCTTCCATGCCCAAGCGAATGAGCCGGCCGTAATGCCATTCCTGCTCGCGGTTCAGCAGATCGATGGGCCGGACGTCGTTCAGATACGCTTCAATGACATCGACTGCGCCGCCGAGCTCTTCGTACTCCTCAACGTGGGTCTCCGTTGCGGCGCGTCGCTCGATCTCGGCGACCGCCCAATGGACGAGCTCTTCCTCCTCGCTTTCGGTCGGAGCGCCGCTCGCCACCGTGCGTGCAGCCCACTCCACGAGTTCGATAGCCTGCTCATCCCGCTCCGGTGCGGCGGCGGCCGTCGATGATTCGTGCGTGTCTTGGTACGTGCTCTCCAACATCCCCCCAACTGTGCAACGTGGCGCCTTCGCGCGAGGTTTCGGCGCGGTTTTCCGCAGCCGTTGATCAGTCTAGCCCGGGACCCCCCCGCTCGCTATGAACCAAAAGTCCTAGGGCTACTAGGAAAGATTTCCTATATCTGCCGGGAACCTCCTCGCTTGACCGGTCAAACGACTGCATTACACCCCGTTTTGGTCCACCGTTCAAGCAGTTATCGTCAAGCACCTCGGCATTTTCCGCCAGCCGCGCTGTCAATGGAACGAGTAACGGGCCAAACGGTCGCGCTGGCGGGCTTCTCTGACCCGGTGCTTGCGAATAGTGGCAGCGCTCTCGGCAGGCTTCGCTGAATTCGGGAGTTGTCCCCGCATCGATCGAGCACACTCGCGAACCCTTGGCGCTGGTGAGGCGCCGCCGGGCAACGCGGAGCGCCCGGCAAACGTGCAGCAGATCCGCCGGCACGGCCGGTTGTCGGGTGTGAAGCCTGTCAACACGGCTCCCGACTCGGGCAGGCTGACCGGAAGGCGATCCGCGCTGTGCTGGGGGGCCGAGCCGCGTGGCATCGGATTGCAGGAGGGACCCGCCCGGGCAGCCAGAGCTTAGGAGACGAGCTGCCCGACGCTGTTCAGGTGGAGCGGGTCGACGACCGTGCCGTGCTGGGGATGAAGGGTGACAAGGAGCGCCGCACCGATCCCAGCGCCGGTATAGGGCGCACCGGAATAGCGGGCGACCACGCGCCCATGCGAGACATCGACCATGCGGTCCCAGTGCCCGAGCGCGAGGTAATCGCAGTCGGTCGCCGCGATCTCATCCGGCCAGATGGGTGACGAGCGGAACGGCTCGGCGTTCGGCTGCTCGTAGTGGCCGTGGGCGAGCACGATTCGCCAACGTGCCCGAGCGCGGGGCGGCGCAGCGCGGAGGGGCCGAAAGCCGGGGTGATGATCGACGACGGGCCGGCCCCACAGCTCGATATCCAGGTCCTCGAAGTGAAGGGCCGGGTTCTCCTCGCTGGTGATGAGATGGACGTTCGGTGGCCGGGCGCGAAAGTGCGGCCGGTGGTAGACCGACCGCTCGTCATAACAATCGTGGTTGCCGGGCAAGATGACCGCTGGCCCGGCAAATCGCGCCAGTTCGTCGAGCGCGAACTGGACCGTCGCGTCGCTCACCCGGTTGTGGTCAAAGACATCGCCGACAAGCAGCAGCACATCGACACGGATGCTCCGGGCGGCTTCGACGACGGCGCGGAGCGCCTGTTTCGCCAACTCCGGGGAATAGTCGCTTCCGAGATGGATGTCGGACGTGTGTAGGACGCGCACGGGCCGCGCGCCGTTGCTCGAGGTCATTGGCGGAAGTGTAGCAGATCGAGCGCAGAAGTGAAGACTGTATCCCGAACGGTGACGTCACCACGCTGGAGGGTCGCAGGTATCATACTGCGTGCGATATACTTTCTCGGTAGCGCTGCCGGCTGGCAGGGGAACGAAGGAGGTTGGATGGATCTCCACCTCGAGGCGGGTGAGCGGGACCTCCTTGTCGAGGTCTTGACTCGGTTCCTTGGCGATCTTCGACTCGAGATCGGGAACACCGACGATTACGAGCTGCGCCAAGAACTGAAGGAGAACGAGGCGACGATCCGCCGGCTGCTGGAGCGGCTGGCCACTCCCGAGCCGGTCGCCTAGCTCGGCCCGGCGCTCGTCGCGACGACGCGCCGCACTCCCGCGGTACGCCGGCCGGTCGCCAACGGAGGTTGCAAGATGTCGGAGCACGAAGAGCCTACCGCCGAAATCGCCCTCACCTTTGGCGAAATGCTTGCCGCCGTCGGGCTGCTTTTGCTGAGCTTTGGGGGCGGGTTTCTCCTTGCCGTCCTGATGGTCGCTCTCCTGCCGTTTGCGTTTCTCGGGCTCGCCGTCCAGCAGCTCTGGTCCGCCCTCAGCGCCCGTAAGCGCCACGCTGCCGGCGCGCAGCCGTCTGCTCTCGCAAACGCGTAATACGACACCTCTCTCCCGTCAGTGCGCAACGCCGTCGAACGAGCGAACGATCCACCTGTTTTGGGACTGGCAGAATCGCATCCGCTTCTTCGCGTCGACCGCGCCGGTTGAGCTGGCTGAGCGTCCGTTGAGGTGTGTCGGGCTTCCTCAGAGCGCTCGCCGCCGGTGAATGGTACTTCTTCGCGCCGTCGTGCCCTCGACAGAGGAATTCTTGGTCGTCCAGCAAACGATAGGCGTTCGAGCAGCCACGGCACCGATTCGGCCACGTTCTTGCGCTGATCCGCGAACCAGCAAGATTCGATTGGCTGATGGTGATGCAACGCGTCATCCGGCGCTCGGTACGCCGTGTTGTACACTGTCCCCCGAGAGATGCGTCCAGTGGGGACACAACACATGGATTCGGGAGATGTGAGCGCAGCGTTCGAGCTGTTGCTGACCGAGCTCGAAAAGGCTTTGAACGTCGCAAGAGAGAACGCCGCGCTTGCCTCGCGGTCAGGCCGGTACAGCGAAGCCAATGCCCATATTGCACGAGCGCAACATATCGAACGGTTGGTCGGAGAGATCAAAGCGAGCTATCGCCAATGGCAGGAGTCGACGTCGCGTCCTCGGCTCCCTCGCACGAGGAGACCTTCCCGTTCTCCTCGTGGACGCCGGACTCCTGAAGACGCGTTTCGCTTGCCGATCCTGCGCGCCCTCGTCGCGCTCGGAGGAAGCGCTCCGCTTCATTCGGTGCTTGCTCGTGTCTTCAAGGAAGTCAGGGGCTCGCTCACCGAAGTCGACTTTGAGACGCTCCCGTCTGAACCGACGACGCCCCGCTGGCAGAAGACGGCGCAGTGGGCCCGAATGTCGCTGGTGACGGACGGGCTCATGCGCGATGACAGTCCGCGCGGCATCTGGGCGATCTCCGAGCGCGGGGTTGCCTACCTCGCGGAGCATGGGGGCTAGAACCTGCCGCGCAGGGTGATTGCGCTCACGGGCAGGCTACGCATTGCACTCCGGGCGGATAACCCCAGAGGGGGGAAGCAACGGCATGGCAGGTCAGAAGGGCCTCCCCCCACGACACCGCGGCCGTGGGTCGACGGCAGCGCTCAGCTCGGGCGACGAGCGACCGTTCGCCACGGCGCAGCCTACCTAACTGGGGAAAGCGGGCAGAGAGGGAGGGATTCGAACCCCCGGACCTTTCGGTCTGCGGTTTTCAAGACCGCCGCCATCAACCACTCGGCCACCTCTCCGAACAGCGAGATCGTACCGCGACGCATGACGCCGGAGCAACCGCACTGAGCGCGGCGCTTGCCGCCGTCGTCAGCCCAACCTTCCGAACAAGCGCGCCAATTGCGTCGCGCTGAGGTGCATCATCGTCGGGCGGCCGTGCGGACACGTTTTCGGCGCCTCTGTCTCTTCGAGCTGGCGCAGCAGCGCCCGCATCTCGGCGTCGGAGAGCGCTTGGCCGGCACGAATCGCACTGTGGCAGGCTACCGAGGCAGCAACCCGATCCCGCCACTCGGCGGGATTGCCAACCAGTGAGTCCAACGCATCGAGCAGGGCGCTGCCCACTTCGCCGGGCGCCAGCGCAGCCGGCGCGGCTCGCACCACCAGACTGCGCTCGCCAAACACCTCGATGGCGAAGCCAAGCTCAGCCAACCGGTGAGCGTGGCGTTCATAGGCGAGGAACTGCTCGGTAGACAGCTCGAGCGGCAACGGGTCGAGCAACCCCTGTCGCTCCACCTCGTTGCGATCCCAAGCGGCTACGAGCCGGTCGAACAGAATTCGCTCATGTGCGGCATGCTGGTCAACCAAATACACGCCGTCCGGTCCTTCCGCGATCAAATAGGTCAGCCCGACCTGGCCGAGCAGCCGCAGCACCGGTAGCCGCCGCACCGGCGGCGCATCGAAGGTAAGCTGCTCCGCCGGACCCTCCTCCGGCCAGTCACGCGGCGGCGCCGGCGTGATTGCAGGAACGTGGAGGTCGGCGTCGAGCGCGGCACGAACGGCGCGCTGGACGATCGCGAACGCCTCGCGGTCAAAGCGCAGCCGCACCTCGGTCTTCGAAGGGTGGACATTGACATCGACACCGCCCGGCGCGACCGCCAGATGCAGCACCGCCACCGGATGCCGGCCGACCATCAGCCGATGTTGAAAGGCGCTTTCGACCGCTTGGGCGAGCAGCCGGCTTTGGACCCACCGCCCGTTGACGAAGAAAGAGAGCCCGCCGCGGTTTGCCCGACTGACGGTCGGCCGCCCCACGAGGCCAACGACTTGAACAAGCTGGTCGGACGCGTCGCTGCGCGAATCGACCGGCAGCATCGAATCGGCGACCGCACGGCCGAGCGTCGCCAGCACGGCATCCTCGAGTGTCCCGGTGCCGGGAGCGCGCAGCGTCGTCCGTCCATCAATCTGGAGCGTGAACCGCACCTCCGGCCGCGCCATCGCATAGTGGGCGACGACCTGAGCGCAGGCAGCAGCCTCGGCGGCGGCGCTCCGCAGATGCTGCCGGCGCGCCGGGAGGTCGGCGAAGAGATCGCGGACCGTGATTTGCGTCCCGGGCGCACCGGCGCGCCGACCCGTTTCCACCAGCGCTCCGCGCTGCCAGCGGCGGACGGCAGCATACGGCTGGTCCGCGGGGCGGCTCACCACGCTCACCTCCGCCACCGCACGCACGCTCGGCAGCGCCTCGCCCCGAAAGCCAAGGGTGGCGATCGTCTCCAGATCGTCGAGGACGGCGAGCTTACTCGTCGCGTGACGCTCGAAGGCCAGTTCGATCTCGGCCTCCGCGATGCCACAGCCATCGTCGGTGACGCGGATGAGCTGGACGCCACCGCCCCGGATCTCGACGGCGATTGCCCGGGCGCCGGCATCGAGCGCGTTTTCAACGAGCTCCTTGACCACCGACGCCGGGCGTTCGATCACCTCGCCAGCGGCAATCCGCGCCGCAAGCGCGGGGTCGAGCACCCGGATTGGCATCGGTTAGTCGCGGCTATTGCCGGTCAACGCGCTCAGCAGACGCAAGAGTGAGAGGAAGAGATTCACGATGTCCAGATAGACCATCGCCGCCATCATCACGGCATTCGCAAAAGTGCCTTCCATCCGCTTGATCTTCTGGACGTCGTTAATCAGGAAGAGGCTGAACAGGACGGCTCCGCCGCCCCCCAGCAGAATCTCGAGCCAGGTGGCGCGGACGAAGATCGCCAAGATGCTGCCGCCAATCAGCGCGAGCAGCCCGACAAACAGCCACGTTTGGAATCGCGCCAGCGAGATGTCTGTCGTCCATGCGAAGACCGTCAGCCCGCCCGTGATGATCGCCGTCAAGAGAAGGGCTTGGCCGAGGATCGCGGGCGCGGCGACGAGGTAGTAGCCGATCAGCGGCCCGAGCGACATGCCAGAAAGGAACGTAAATCCATACAGGAACAGCAGGCCAAGCGGCGCCGAGCAGCGCGCCACGGGCTGCAGCGCGAAGATGAAGCCGATCTGGACGACCGCGAGGACAATGAAGAAGGGCAGGCCGAAGACACCGGATGCCGCCAAGGACAAGCCGACGACGCCACCGATCGCGCTGAAAACGAACGAGAATGCCAGCAGACCGAAAACGGTGGCGACCGCGCTCCGGCCGGCAACCGGCGCGACCGTCTCGCGCCCAATCAGCTCAGGGTGGTCACTGTAGCCGCGATATTCTGGATTCATCGCCTCTCCTTCGTTTCCCCCACCGAAACAATAGCATAGCTGCGGCCAGTCCTTCCTCGCGATAGACTTGGCAGATATGGAGCCGGGGATCTGGGTAGGCGAGCGCGCCGACGACGCGCTCCTCACCGCCGCGTGCGGCGTTTGGGACCGGCTGCCGAGCGCTCGGCGGGAGGCGATCCGGATCGCCGTTGGATTTTCGGCGCTTGGGTGGCCGATCGACCTTGCCGTCTTCACTCCTTCGTCCCTCGCGGTTGTCCAGCTTGTGCCGGCCCGCGGCCCGGTCATCGCCAACCGCTCCAGCCTTTGGCGGGCCGGAGAAGGACCGATCCAGCCCGATCAGCCGAATCCGCTGCTGAGCTTGCGGTTCGCCCGCCTCACCCTCCTCGACCGGCTCGCCGAGCGGTCGCCTGCCGTGCTCGGCCGGGCCGGCGACGCGCTCGTTTGGGACCGCGCCGCCGGCTTCGTTGCCGTCGCGCCGACCCTCCACCCTACGTCGCAGATCGCGCTCGGCGTGAAGCCGAGCGATTGCCGCGTCATCGGGCTCGACCGGCTCGCCGGCATGATCGAGCGGCTGCCTGCCACCCATGAGCCCATCGACGCCGCCGCCCTCGACCGCCTGCTCGGCGAGGGGCTCGGTCTCCTCCCGACCGGCACGGCAGGGGAGACGTCCGGTTGCTTCCTTTGCTCCGCCGCCAGCCAACGGTGCAACCTTCACCGCCTGCGCGGCAGTATCGTTCGCCTGAACCGGACCAAGGGTGTCCGCCTCACCGTGCAGACCGAGGACTACTGGACCGTCGACCTTTATCTGAACCCGCCGTGGTCAGGGCTCGGCGATGGGGTCTCCCGTCTCCTCGCCAGCGGCGCGAAGCCAACGATCATTGCGCATCACCTTGCCGCCCGCACTTTCGACGGCCGGGTTGCCTTGGCCGCCGGCGAGGAGAGCCTCGTCGTCATCGCCCCCGAGGTCCTCGTCGACGTCACCGCCGTGGCTGAAATGGCGCAATGTCCGCTCGCCTACCTCGTGCATCAGTTCGAGCCGAAGAGCCCGAACGACGCATCGGTGCGCGGCAAAGTCGTCCACGCCGCGCTGCGCCGCGTTGTCCGTGGCGAGCCGCCGGAGCAGGCCCTCGCCGACGCGGTGCGCGAGTCGAACCGCGATCTCGCCTTTGCGGCCCTCAATTCGGCGAACGTGCTGGACGGCGCCCGCGAGCACGTCTCCCGGCTCGTGCATTTCGTGGATGGCCGCCCCGGCCAGACGGAGACAGCGGTCAGCAACCCGTTGCTTGGCATCGCCGGCCGCGTCGACGCGATCTGGGAGCGCGGCGGCAAGGTCGAGCGGGTCCTCGAGCTGAAAACCGGCCGCCCGACACCTTGGCAGAGCCCGCACCCGAACCACCTCGTTCAGGCGCAACTCTACGCGGCCAGCCTCTGGCATGCCGGCCGGCTCGAGTTGAGCGACGCCGCCGTCCAGATCGCCTACACCGGCGGCGAGGAGCCGCTCGCGCTCCCCGCTCCCACCGATTGGCCCGCAATCCGCCGGGCGCTGTACGTGCGCAACGAGGCCGTCCTCTTCGACCTTACCGGTCAACCGCTCCGTGAGGTCCGGCGCTGCCAGTCCTGTCCGCCGTACCTACGCAGCGGCTGCCAGTTCTACGCCGACCTGCTCGGCTATACGCCGGTGATGACGACTGACGACGCCGACCGCCAGACCTTTCGCCGTTGGGTGGCGGCGCTCCGCCGAGAGGCCAGTCTCGAGGCCCGATCGCTGCTCGGCGCATCCCGCCGCTCCGTCACCGCCCGCGTTGAGGACGGGAGCTGCTTTCGGATCGATAGCATTGCCGACTTGGGCCTCGATGCCGACGGCCGGTGGCGGGCCCGGCTCCTTGGCCGGAATCTGTCGCGCTTCCGCACCGCTGACCGAGCACTACTCACCGGCGACGATCCCCTCGGTCCGCGGGTGAGCGCGGAGATCGACCGCGTCGCCGTCGACGGGATCGAGGTCACCGCTGACGCGCCGGCCCCGTGGGCGACCCGCCTCGAGCCCGCCGGCAGCGGCATGCTGCTGCAGGGGCTGTTTCAGGGCCTCACCGGCTGGCTCCGCTCAGAGGAACGGCTGCGCCGACTCGTCGCCGGCGACCGCGAGCCCACGTTCCGTCCGCTGCCACCGCCCGACCCTACCCTCGACGAATATCAGCAGCGCGCCGCCGCCCTCGCGCTCGCCGCCGAGGATTACGCCCTGATTTGGGGACCTCCCGGCGCTGGCAAGACGCGCACCATCGCCCGGATCGTGCGAGCCGCCGAGCGGCGCGTGCTGCTCGCCGCGCTCACCAACCAAGCCGTCGATAACCTCGCCCTCGCCCTGCTCGCCGACGGCCAAGACCGGCTGCTGATCCTCGGTCGGTCAAATCGCTCGCACTCCGTGCTCGACCGCTTCACGCTCGACGCCGTCGGCGACGATCTCGACCAAATCCGCGCGACGCTGGCCGAGATACCGGTCGTCCTCGCGACGGCGCATCAGGTGGCGAGCGGCCGGTACGACCGGGCGTTCGGCGGCACACCGCCCTTTGAGCTCGTCATTCTCGACGAAGCGACGCAACTGACCGAACCGGCAGCGCTCGGCGTGTTGCGGCTTGGCCGCGCCTTCGTCCTCGTCGGCGATCACAAGCAACTTGCGCCGATCGTCGCCGACGCGAATTCCGAGCTGGCCCGCTCCCTCTTCGACCGTCTCTGGGATCATCCGGCGTCTGCTGGGGCACGCGCCCAGCTCTCCCGCCAATATCGGATGCGCGCCGCCATCGCTGCCTTTTCGGCGCGCCGGTGGTACGAAGGCCGTCTCGAGACCGCGCCAAGCGCGGAGGCACAACCGCCCATTTTCGCACCGGGAAGCCGTTGGCCCGCGCTTTGGGACGAGACGCCGGCCGTGCTCGCCGCAGTGTCCGCCGACCGGGAAGCGCTGGTCGTCGCCACCCTCGTGCGCGACGCACTGCAGGCCGGCCTCCGCCCCGAACAGATCGGTGTGGTCGCCCCCTATCGGCAGCAGGTCGCCGCCATCTGCGCCCTGCTCGCGGACGTGCCCGATCCTCCGCTTGTCGACACTGTCGACCGGTTTCAAGGATCAGAGCGTGAGTGCATCATCCTCGCCACCGGCGCCGGTCGTCCCGGCGAGCTGCTTGCCGACGAGCGCCGGCTGAACGTCGCGCTCACCCGTGCCAAGCGCAAGCTGATTGTCGTCGGCGATCCGCGCCTGTTGCGCCGGCAGCCGGCCACCGCCGCGCTCGTCGACCACTTCGCCTCCGCCAGCGCTCTGATTCCCATCGAGCCAGCGAGCGCCCCGCTGCGCTGAACGCGAGCAAACGGCCAATGTGGGGGCCGGCGTGGCATACTCGGCGGGGGAGGAAGCGATGGAGAGCGAGAGCGCGACGTTGGAGATCATCGACCGGTTCAACGCGGCGTTCAACCGCCACGACGTCGACGGCGTGATGGCGCTGATGACCGAGGATTGCGTGTTCGAAGGGACCGACCCCGCGCCCGATGGCACGCGCTACACCGGCGCGGCGGCCGTGCGCGCCTATTGGGAGCGCTTCTTCGCGAACTCGCCGGTCGCCGTCTTCACGACCGAAGACCGGTTCGCGGCCGGTGACCGCTGCGCCGTGTGCTGGCGCTACGATTGGGGCAGCGGGCACGTCCGTGGCGTCGACATCTTCCGGGTCCGTGACGGGAAGGTGGCGGAGAAGAAGTCGTACGTGAAGGGCTGATCGCCGGCGTTCGCCACCGGGGGCAACGACTGGCGGGAGTTCGGCGAGCCTGAACCACGGACATCTGTTCGGGTTGGGCCGTATACTAGGAGGGTCCGTCGCCACCGGGTCAGGGGAGCGTCATGCCCGAATTCAAGATCGTCTCCGACTTTCAGCCGACTGGCGACCAGCCGCAGGCTATCGAGAAGCTGGTCACTGGACTCTCCTTGGGCTACCGGGCCCAGACGCTGCTTGGGGTCACCGGCTCCGGCAAGACCTTCACGATGGCGAGCGTGATCGAGCGGGTACAACGGCCGGCGCTCGTGCTGGCGCACAACAAGACCTTGGCGGCCCAGCTCTATAGCGAGTTCAAAGAGTTCTTCCCGCACAACGCCGTCGAGTACTTTGTCTCGTACTACGACTACTACCAGCCGGAAGCCTACGTTCCTCGCACTGATACCTATATCGAGAAAGATGCCTCGATCAACGACGAGATCGACAAGCTGCGCAACGCCGCCACCCGCTCGTTGCTCAGTCGACGCGACGTCATCATCGTCGCATCCGTCTCCTGCATTTACGGTCTGGGCGCGCCGGAAGAGTATTCGCAGTTTGTGGAGCGGATCGCCGTCGGTGAACGGCGCAAGCGCGACAAGATCCTTCACCGCCTCGTCGACATGCAGTATGAGCGCAACGACTACAACTTCGTGCGCGGCAAGTTCCGAGTTCGCGGCGACACCTTGGAGATCTTCCCAGCGTACGACGAGACAGCGTTGCGCGTCGAGTTTTGGGGAGACGAGGTCGAGCGGATTGTCGAAGTCGACCCGCTGACGGGCGAGATCCTCTCCCAGCGGACGGCGATCGAGATCTTCCCGGCGAAGCACTTCGTCACCACTGAGGACAGCCTGAAGATCGCGATTGCGTCTATCGAAGAAGAACTCGCGCTCCGCGTCGAAGAACTGGAGCGCGAGGGGAAGGTGCTGGAAGCCGCGCGCCTGCGTCAGCGGACCAACTATGACCTCGAGATGTTGCGCGAAGCGGGCTACTGTAACGGCATCGAGAACTATTCGCGTCACTTGGCGCGCCGGCCGCCGGGCAGCACGCCGTCGTGCTTGCTGGACTATTTCCCAGACGACTTCATCATGTTCGTGGACGAGTCGCACATGACGCTCCCGCAGGTGCGCGGCATGTACCACGGCGACCGTTCACGCAAAGAGGTGCTGGTCGACTACGGGTTTCGGCTTCCCTCTGCGCTCGACAACCGCCCGCTCAACTTCGAGGAGTTCAACAACCATATCAACCAAGTCATTTACGTCTCAGCGACACCGACAGCCTACGAACTGGACACCAGCGACCAAGTCGTCGAGCAGTTGATCCGGCCGACTGGACTGCTCGATCCGACGATCGAAGTGAAACCGACGCGCGGTCAGATCGACGACCTCCTCGGCGAGATCCGCGCCCGCGTCCAGCGCAAAGAGCGGGCGCTGGTCACCACGCTCACCAAGCGGATGGCCGAGGACCTCTCCGACTACCTGCAGGAGATGGGGATCAAGACCCATTACCTTCACTCGGAAGTCGAAACGCTTGAGCGGGTGGAGATCCTGCGCGACCTGCGCCTCGGTGTCTACGACGTGATCGTGGGAATCAACCTTTTGCGCGAGGGCTTGGACCTGCCGGAGGTGAGCCTCGTGGCGATCCTCGACGCCGACAAAGAGGGGTATCTTCGCTCCGAGACGGCGCTCATCCAGACGATCGGCCGGGCAGCCCGCCACGTCGATGGCCACGTCATCATGTATGCCGACACCGTGACCGGTTCGATGCAACGGGCGATCGACGAGACGTATCGGCGCCGGCGCATTCAGCTTGCCTATAACGAGCAGCACGGCATCACACCGCAGGGCATTCGCAAAGCAATCCGCGACATCACCGATCGTGTCCGGGCGGTCGCCGAGGAGCGCGCCGAGTATGTGACCGCCGGACCTGCTCAACTGGCGAAGGACGACCTCGCGAAACTGATCCGCGACCTCGAGAAGCAAATGAAGGAGGCCGCCAAGGCGCTCGAGTTCGAGCGGGCGGCGCTCCTGCGTGATCACATCGCCGAACTCCGCGGGCTGCTGGCGCAAGAGGAGCTCGTGCCGCTGCGGTAAGCGACCCGGGCGATGCCCTGCCGGGCGCCCCAACTATGGTCCTCGATCGTTCGCGCCTGAGAGCGAGCGGACCGGCGCCGGCAGACCGGTCGGCCCGCCCGGATGCCGGCTGGCTACCCGCTGACGCCCTGCATCGAGATCGGCAGATAGGTTGCCGTGGACGCACCGATCGCGAATGGCGAGAAGGAGGTGGTCCGGCCGCAGACGGCGAGCCCTCCGTCGCTACCGAGACCAGAAGAGACGTCCGCAGCGGTGATGTCCTCCCAGCCGACGGGGGTGCGATGGTAAAGGCGGACGGATGAGGGGCTCAGCGGGACGGACTGCCCATTAGTGCTGGTGTTGAGCGACTGAGCCGGATACGGCAGGCAGATCGTGACCGGGCTGGTCGGCTGGCTCGTCACTCCGAGTTGATAATTGAACGGGAGGAACTGGACACCTACCGGCGGGTCGGACGGCGTGCTGGCTGTCACGTCGAGGGACAACGTGCCGAGATTGCTTCGGCTGGTCATGGTGACCGCGCCACCCGTGCCAGGCAGCGGTGTCAGGAAGTAGTAGATGCCCTCCTCCTCCATCAACGGGCTGCGAATGGCGATTGGCTCGCGGGCGAGCACATCGCGATACATCCCAGCGACGAACGCGCCGCCTAGCGGTCCAACCTGCGACGGATCGAGCTGGAACGCAAATGTCCCGAAGTTGAAGCTGATGGCATTGACGGTCGGGGTGATGCCGGGCCCAGGCACCGCGATGATGTCGTCGCGCCCGTCGCCGGTGATGTCGCCCGTGGCGACCCGCATCCCACCCCGGAACGCTGGGTCGGTAACGAGGCGAATCACGCTTTCACCGCGCGGGCCGAACGGAAATGGCTGGCCCCGGCCATCGAACAACCGCACCGAGCCATCGGCCATCCCAACGACGAGTTCATCGCGGCCATCGCCGTCGAGGTCGCCCGCCGCGACATACACGACGGTCGGGCTGGTCGGGTCGATGATGGAGAATCCGAGTCGCTCGCGGCCGGTACGCGCGTCGAATATTCGGATACTCACCTGACCGCCCACCACCGCCCCGGTGATAATCTCGTCGATTCCCTCGCCATTGAGATCCCCGGCTGCAACGGCGACGCCGCCGGTGAACGACGGTGCCTCAGCAAGAAAGGAGCGCACCGGGGTCGTGCAGGTGAGGCAGCCGCGCCACCACGCCACCTCCGGCGTTCCGCCCGGACCACGGCTTGCGACGATATCGCCACGCCCGTCACCGTCGAAGTCGCCAACCCCAACGTGGATTCCGCCCAAGAATCCTTGGTCAAAGGCGAAGAAACTTCCGATCTCCGATCGGGTGCGGCCATCAAAGACCTTGACGTGGGGGCCGCCGCCGACGCCGGCGCCCGTGACCACGTCTGCGATTCCGTCGCCAGTCACATCGCCGGCCGCAACGCGCACCCCACCGGTGAAGGACGGTCCATATGGCGTAATCGTCTGGGAGCGCCTGTTGACTTCGAGGACCAACAGCGTTCCCGTTCCTTGTTTGGTCAGGCCCACCACGACATCGGCGCGACCATCGCCATTGACATCAGCGACGGCAGGGAAGACGACATCGGTCCAACGGCTCTGGGACGCCATCCGAACCGACCCGTCGGCGAAGAGGTTGAGCGAGAAGATTTCGATGGGATTGGTGCAGCCCCGGTTGCAGGTATAGCCCAACACCCACGGCGAGCCGCCGACCGAGCCGACGATGATTTCGTCGCGGCCATCGCCGTCGAGGTCGCCCGCCGCGACCGTTGCGCCGTGAATCGTAATCGTTTCGTTGCTGTCGACGGTGTTCGGCGCCGCGATGAATGAGGTTACGGGGCGGTCGGGATCGCCATGAAGAAACACCCGGACAAATGGTGCGCCGCTCTCCACGCTCGTGGCAAGGTCGGCCTTCCCATCACCATCGAAATCGCCAACCGCGACCGAGATCCCGCCGCGATAGGTCGGCCCAAAGGGGAAGAAGCTGCGAACGGGGGCGTTGGTGGTTCCGTCGAAAACCCGGACGGGCAAGGCAGCCCCCGGCGCCGGCGCTACGATGATGTCGGCGCGGCCGTCGCCGGTGACGTCGCCAGAGGCGACACGCAATCCCTTCACATCTTGGCCCGGGTAGGGCATGAACGCCCCTTGTTCAATGAAGGGGAGGATGCTCATCACCTTGACCGGTCCTGCCGCTCCTTCGGCGGGGACCGTCACCAGCCGCGTCGTCGGATCGTTCGGCCCACTCAGCAGCCCAATCAGAACGGCGATGATGCCCGTCGGCGTGTAGGGCGTCAGTGCAGCCAGTTGAGCGCCACTTGCGCCGTCGAACAGCCGCACTTCCGGCGCGGTCGCGCCCAGCTGCGAGGCAACGATGTCAGCCCGTCCATCGCCGTTGACGTCGCCCGCGGCAACACCGACTCCTCCCCCGAACGTGGGGCCAAACGGCTGGAGGGTGCGCTTGAGATCGCCAGTCAGCCCAGGGAACTCAATGAATGAGAGTTTTCCGCCAGTGTCTTCCCCGACGACGACTCTGCCGCCACGCGGCGCTGCAGCGATGGCCGCTCCGCTCGCTGGCTCTTCCGCAGCAACGGGTAGAGCCAGAGCGAGAAGAACCACAAGAAGGGCGCTGATGATCTGCGCTTTCACGGTCGGCCTCCACGCACTCCCTTAGCGACGTCTCGGGCAGAGACACGAATTGGCTCAGCGCCCAGTTTCACCGCTGTGATCAAACTCACCTAACAAGGCCGCCTCGATGCCCACGCTGCGAGCAGCAACACTCGCTCCATTCGGATGCCGAGGTCGCCCTTCCAACTGCGGATGATAAATCGTGGCGTTGGGTGAATACGCCGTGGCCGGACCTGCCACCACGTTCCGGGAAGGACGTTGGGACGGTCGCTGGTTGACTCGTGCTCAGCGGAGGGAAGCACGCCCGGCGCCGTTCGGCTCGAGAGCGGTCCGCGCTCGCGCAAGGTGGTTCGCTGGCAGCGGGCCGGGACGCCTCCGAGGAGGATCAGGCCATCCGACGCTCCATTGGGGCGTTCAGCGCAGCAGCGGGATAACCTCGTTGCCGAACCGCTCGATACTTTCCAACTGGGCCGTGTGGCTGACGTCCCAAAAGAAGGCGATGAAGGTCGTCGCCCCGGCTTCGAAGTAGGGACGGATGCGATCGGCGACCTGCTCCGGGCCGCCGAGGTTGGCCCGTTGGAGCAGGCTGCGGGTTTGCGGCCGGCTGGCGACGATCGCTTGCAGCCGCTGTTCGGCCTTGCCCGGCTCGTCGATGACGATCATCTGGTGGACGGCCCGGCTGATGGTCGCCGGATCCCGCCCAATCTCTTCACAGTAGCGGTCGAGGAGGGCGCTCTTGCGGACGAACTCCTCGACGCTCGACGAGCTCTCCCAGCCGTCGGCATGGCGGGCAACATTCTTCAGCGCCAGCTGCTCGCCGCTCGCGCCGACGACGATGGGCGGAGTCGGCTTCTGGACTGGAAACGGCTCGCAGACCGCCTCCTCGATCCGATGATAACGGCCTTCAAAGCTGGGGGCGGGTTCGGTCCACATCTTGCGGATGATTTGGATGGCCTCGCCGAGAGCGCGGATCCGATCGGCTTGCGGCTCGAGCTCCCAGCCATAGCGGTTGAATTCCCGTTTCGAGTTCGGTGACCCGGCACCCAGACCGAGGATCAGCCGGCCGTGGCTCATGACGTCGATAGTCGCGGCCATCTTGGCCATGAGGGCTGGATTGCGCCACGGGGTGCAGACAACGAGCGTGCCAAGCTTGACGCGCTCGGTATCGCGCGCAAGCCCAGCAAGCGTTGTGAACACTTCGAGGCAGTTTGGATCGCCGGTAGTCTCGGGGATGGCAACATGATCGCGTATCCAAATGGAATCGAAGCCGGCCGCCTCGGCCGCCTTCGCTTGGGCCGCCGCGTCGTCGTAGCGGGCCAGCCCCGTCTCGACCCGACAGCCGATTGATCGTTCGCCCACGGTTCCTCCTGTCTCGCGTCCGCCGGCCAGCATACGAGACCATCATCACCTTAGCAACGCTTGTCACGCACGAACGACGCACCGTTCATTGTTCGATTCCACGGAAATCTCTATCTTGACTTGAACGATATTATTGGTATCATCGTTGGGGTTGGCCGGCGAATGCCGGGGAGCAGGGCCATGCGAGGACCAATCGGCTGCGGCGCCGGGGTGTTGGTTCTCAGCGCGTGTGTTGCGCTATGGCTGGGAGGGGTGCTGGTCACACACTGGTTCGGCGAGCGCGCGAAGGCCGAGGCAATGGCCCTCCAATTGGAGGGCCAATGTAGCGAGGCAATTCCCCGGTTCGAGCGGATCGCTCGCCAGTATAGCCATCTCGCGCGGTGGGCCGAAGACCAACTCGTCCTCTGTGAGCATCTGGTGACCGCGGACCAGGCTCGCGATACCGCACGCTGGACCGATGCCGTTCGCGCCTATCGCCTGACGGCCGACCTTTCGGTTGGGCAGCCGTTCGAGATCGTCCCACTGGGACGCCTAGCCAACCTCCAAGCGATCGCCCGTGCCGACGCAACCACGCTCGAAGCGTGCCGAGGCATTGCGATCTTGGATGCGTTCCGGGCGGAGGGGGTGCCGCTCGCGCCGGAAGCCGAAGAGACGATCCCCACCGCCATCTTCCAGTGCGGGCGAGCGAGTGACAACGCGAACAACTATCGGATGGCGGCGGACATGTACGCCCGGCTGCTCGCGGAGTATCCAGGGCATTCATCGGCCGCCGAAGCGCGACGACTTCGGATCGATGCGGAGATCAACGACGCCTTTGGAAAGCCAGCCGGCGAGTTGCCACCGCCTCGAGCTAGCGGCCCCGGCCGCGCGGGGGTCGTGACCCTCGAGATCGTCAACGATTCTCCGGCGGCCCTTGAACTGTTTTTCAGCGGTCCAACCTCTGACTCGATCGTTCTGGATCCCTGCCCTACCTGCCCCCGCTATCCATCCGTTGGTCCACCCTCCTGTCCGAACCGAGGCCCTCGGCAAACGATCACGTTGCCTCCGGGGACCTACCGTGTCCATGCTCGAAGCCGCTCTCAAACGAGTGTGACTCCATATACCGGCACTTGGAACTTGACAGTCGGCACCCGTTACGCCGAGTGCTATTTCATCGTTCAGCGGTAGCCGGGCCGCGCTCGCCTATGATCCCTCTGGCATGTCAGACGGTCGGGCGACCCGCGAGCCGGGCGAATTCCTTCCTCCTCCGCCCCCGAAGACCGAGGCGGCCACCCTGCGTGGCTTGACGTGGCTGCGCAGCGGGCACCTGAGCGGATGGAGAGCCAAACTAGACCTGCCAGAGCCTTCCACCCTACGCCGGCGGCTGCTCGGTGGCGGGCTGACGCTGGCGGTGTTGGTCGCGCTATGGCCGGTGTTCGTCCGGGCAGGGCGCATCCCCATCCTGCGCGACGCCATGATCTGGCTCGCCGGGCTGCTGGCCATCGCGGGCATTCTGGGCGTGGTCGACGTGATCCGTCGCGGCCGCCTCCCGACGGTCCGCGGTCGTCGTTGGCTGCTGGACGCCGGCCTCGTCCTGATACCGATGACCCTCGCGGCGCTGCTCACCTTCCCCACGCTCGCCGATCCCTACTTTTCGGCGATTGGCGACGAGTATGCATTCTGGGAGTTCGCCCGCGACCTCGCTCGTGGAACCGCGCACGATCCGTTCACGCAGGCCGGCGTCTATGGCAATCACCCGGTCCTCTCGTCTTACCTGATGGCGGGGACGATCCGGCTGTTTGGATTCGATCAGGTCGGCTGGCGGGCGGCGTCGGCGCTCTCGCTTGTCGTCGCGGCGGGTGCCCTGACCGTGCTTGGGCGGCTGGCGCTCAACCGGGCAGCCGGCATTGTCGCTGGCGTTTCTCTGGCCGCAGCGCACCCGCTGCTCGCCTACGCCCACACCGGCTACAACAATATTCAGGCCGTTCCGCTCACCATTCTCGCGTTGGTCTTCGGCCTCGCCGGTCGCCGGCTTGGCAGCCTGGCCTTCGCGTTCCTCGGCGGCATCGTCGCCGGGTTCGGCTGGTACACGTTCTATACCTCGCGCATCGCGATCGCGGCGCTGCTGGCGCTGCTCGTCCTGCAGCCGGGGCGGGGCCGGCGCTGGGTGGAGATTCTGGCCGCGCTCGCCGGGTTCGTGCTCGCCATTCTTCCGCTGATCGCTGCCAGCCGCGAAGACATCGTGCTCAAGATGCTTGCTGAGAGCGCCGCCGCGCCCGCCGCCGGCTCGAATGGACTGGACGCCGTCATCGGGCGCGTTCTGGCCATGACGTGGCTCGCGATTCGCGCTCCGTGGGCGGGAGACCGCACCAGCCATTACATTTCAGGCCCGCTGCTCGACCCGGTGAGTGGCGCGCTCGCGCTCGGCGGTCTGATCATCGGCGCGGTGCTGGTTTGGCGAGCGCCGTGGCGCTGGATGTGGGTCTGGTATGGACTGGCACTGCTCGCCGGCGGCGCGACGTCTCAATACGATCAACTGCCGAACTCGCGCTCGTTCTTCTTTCTGCCGCCGCTGCTGCTGTTCGGCGGGCTAGCAGCGGGCCTCGCGTGGCAGGCTGCCAGCCGGTACCGCTCGGGACCGGCGCTCAGCGCCGTGCTCGGCACCGGGCTGGGCGCCGCGGTCGTCTTCTTCAACCTCCAGCGACTGCACATCGAGACGCCGGCCAAGCTAGCCCAGACGCCCGAAGCGGTCGCGGCGATGACGAGCGAACGAAACCGGTGCCGCGACGCGCTCGCGGGGCCGCTCTTTCTGGCCGACGGACCGGAACCGGTGTTCGAGAAGCTGGTCGCGGCGTCCGGCTGGACGGACCGCGTGGAGGTGAAGAAGATGCCCTACCGGATCGGTCCGCGCGATTTGGCGCTTGACCGCTGCATCATCGCCTTCGGCGGCACGGCGATCGCCGAACTGCAACGGGCGGCAGGCGAGGCCGGCCGCACCGACCGCCTCATTTGGGCGACGGATGGCCCCGGCAACCGCCGAGCGCTGCTGCTGCGCTGGTCAGTGAGCGACCCCGGCCGTTCCCCGGCCACGGCGTCGCCGACCGACGCGCTGACGACGGTCACGCCCTCCCCCGCGCCGCCACGACCGGCGCCGACGCGCCCGAGCTACCCGGTTCCGACCTCCCCCGCACCGCCGCCAGCGAGCTACCCCTCGCCGCCAGCGCGATGAGGGAGAGGTTGTCAGGTTGGTCGCCTGCAGCGATAATTTCGGCGCGGGCACATCTAGGTACCACGATCATGCGTCGCTTCTCCGTTGTTCTGAGCCTCGCCATCGTCGCGTCACTCCTGCCGGTTGCCTTGCCGGCCGTGGCGGCGCAGCCTGCGCGGTTCGTCGCCCTCGAGCCAGCGACTGGAACGCTCGACACCACCTTCATCGTGACAGGCACCGGCTTCCTTCCCGGCGAGGCGGCGATCCATCGGTTCACCGCGCCGGATGGGACAGTCTCTCCCGCTGACCGCGAGCTGCTCGATGTCCATTTCGCGGACGAGCAAGGCGTCTTTCAGTTTCAGTTCGTCCCGCTGCAGGAATTCGCCACGCCCGTCCCCGGTCCTTGGAAGCTGACGGTCTGCCTCACCGATCGGCGCACCTGCGCCACCCTCGACTTTACGATCACCGGCTAAGCGAGCCGCTGCCCGCGATCCACCCCCCTCGCCTCGCGATGGGAGGGTCGGCTTCGTCCTCGCAGCGCCTGTCCGTTCCGACTGAGGTACGATCACGGCACATCCGAGAAGGAGCGAGACAGCGCAATGGCGAAGACGTATGACGTGATCGTGCTCGGCGCGGGGCCGGGCGGCTATGTCGCGGCGATCCGTGCCGCTCAGCTTGGCCTCAAGACGGCGATCGTTGAAAAGCAATGGTGGGGCGGCGTGTGCCTCGCGGTCGGGTGTATCCCTTCCAAGGCATTGCTCCACAACGCGCACTTGACGCACCTCATGACGCACCGCGCCGCCGAGTTTGGCTTCGCCTTCGACGGATTGACCGCCGATTACGCCGTCGCCTTCAAACGCAGCCGCGAGGTCGCGGAAGGACGCATGAAAGGCGTCAATTTCCTGATGCGCAAGAACAAGATCGACCAGTACCATGGTTGGGGCACTTTCGACGGTCCGAAAGCGCTCACCGTTGCGCTGAACGACGGCGGCGAAGAGCGGATCGAGGCGAAGCACGTCATCATCGCCACCGGTGCCGTGGCACGACTGCTCCCCGGCACCAAGACCGGACCGCGCGTCATCACATACCTCGAGCAAATCCTGAGCGACCGCGTTCCGAAGGACATCATCATCATTGGCGCCGGAGCGATTGGCGTCGAGTTCGCGTACGTCTTGAACGCGTATGGCACGAAGGTAACGATGGTCGAGTATTTGCCATCGATCGTGCCGCTCGAAGATGAAGAAGTGTCCAAGGAGCTCGATCGCCAATATCGCCGGCTCGGCATCCAGGTGATTACGAGCGCACGGGTCGTTTCGGTCGAGGAAACCGAGAACGAGGCCATCGTCGTCTACGAAAAGGATGGCAAGGAAGAGCGGTTGACGGCCGAATACGCCATGCAGGCGGTCGGCTGGGCGCCCCGGGAGGATACCTACGGCTTGGCGAGCACGGGTGTGGCCTTGAACAGCCGTGGCTGGATCGAGGTTGACAGCCGGATGGCAACCAACGTCCCGGGCGTCTACGCCATCGGCGACGCCACCGGCATTGTGCAGCTCGCCCACGTTGCCAGCGCCCAAGGGATCATCGCGGCCGAGGCGATCGCTGGCCGGCCGACGAAGGCGCTCGACTACATCATGATGCCGCGCTGCACCTATTGCCAGCCGCAGATCGCCAGCTTTGGCTACACCGAGAAGCAAGCACGCGAGCAAGGATTCGACGTCAAAGTCGCCAAGTTTCCCTGGGTTGCCAACGGCAAGGCGAGCGGCCTCGGCGAAACCGCCGGTTTCCTCAAGCTCGTCACCGAAGCGAAGTATGGCGAGATCCTCGGCGCCCACCTGATCGGCCCCGAGGTCACCGAGTTGCTACCTGAGCTAACGCTTGCCCAGCAGTTCGAGATGACCGCCGCCGAAATCGGCCACAACGTCCACGCCCACCCGACCCTGAGCGAGGCGCTGATGGACCTTGCCCACGTCGCCGAGGGGATGCCGATCAACTTGTAGCCGGGAGGCCACTGCGGTGCCGGGCGGTGAAACGGCGCCGATCGCTCGCGCTCCGACAGCGTCGAGACGCGAGCCGCTGTTGGGGCGTGTGGAGAGCGGCTTTTCAGCTTCCCGGTGCTTCCACCTGACCACGCCAACAGGCCGAACGTAACCTGCAGTAGCCCGATCCGCTCGAAACCGGCGTTCGCGCTTCTCAGACGCCGAATCGGCGAGATGATTCCCGGTCAGCCGCCACGTGCGCCGGCGGCCGCCGCCTCGATGCGTGGCGTCCGGTGCAGCGCCCGCCCTAAGGCGAGGCCGGCAACCGACGCCGTTGCGAAGAGCAGCGCAGCGAACGGAAAGAGCAGCCGGAGGTCGTAGGTCGCGACGGCGGCAGCGAGCACCGGGCCGAGGAACATCCCGGTGTTGCGCGGGAAGGGGGCGAGGCTGATCAGCGCAGCGCGATTGTCGGCGGGCGCATGGATGGCGAGCGTCGCGTTGAGCGGGCTCATCGTGCTCGAAGCCGGGACGTTCCGAATCAGCAAGAGCGTAATGAGCGCCAGCGGACCGCTGAAGAGAAAGAGCAAGAGGTGGATGACCATCATCGCGCCCAGCCCGAGCAGTGCAAAGCGATCGTGACCGTGGCGATCGCCGAGAAAGCCGACGAGCGGCGTGACAATCACCGTCGTGATCCCCGCCGACCCGAGGACAAGGCCGATCATCCGCGCCAGCGTGTCGCCTTCGTAGTATTGGCCGAGGAAGATCGGAATGTAGGGCTGCACCGCCGACATCCCGATCAGCATGAGAAACATGGTCAAGAAGGTCCAACGCATTGCCGGCAGTCGGACCGCCTGCCGGAAGGTCAGCCGGAGATGGGCAGCCAAGCTCTCCTCGCGCTTGACCCGCGCCGGGTCACGCAGCCCGACGATCAGCACCGCCGCCGAGATGGTCACCAACACCGCATCGAGCGTGAAAAGCCCGCGCAAACCGATGACCGGAATCAGGAAGGAGCCAAAGAGCGGCCCGAGGCTTTGGCCGAGTGGCACTGCTGCTTGGATGATGCTGATCGCGAATCCAACCCGGTGGCTCGGTGTTACCTGGGCGAGTACCGCCATCAGCACCGCGATATTGCCGTAGGTGAGCCCGAGGAGGAGCGCGGCGACGACGAATTGTGGCAGGGTGGTGGCGACGACCATGCCGAGGTAGACGATCAGTTCAAAGACCTGCGCACGGACGATGATCACCTTTGGACTGTAGCGCTCGGCCCAGACGCCCCAGAACGGGGCGAGACAGAGAGCAATCGCCAGCGGCATCCCGGCCACCAGCCCAGTCCAGAGCTTGACCTCCGCCGGAGTCAGTTGAAGCTCCGTCTCGAGATAGAGGGGAACGAACGCGCCGACGTGGCTGAAGGTGACCACCTCAAGCAGCAGCGCGACCGTCAGAACGACGAGGACCCGACGCCAATCCTGGGAGGGCATACCGGCGATTAAACCACGTGGCGCTGCCCGCCGCCGCGACGGTCACGCCCGGTTCTCATGGGAGAGGATCGGCGGGCTGTGCTGTCAATCAGAGCATCACCGGCGTTCTCCTTGGGCGGTCAGCGCGAGAGCAGGGTCAGGAGTGCGTGCCACTGTGCCGGAAGGTGACGACGAGCAGTCGACGGCTGCACGTCCATCGGCCCAGCGATGGTTGCCAACTCGACATGCCGCTTCCTAAACGCTCAGCAAACCAGAAGGGAGAGAAGCGGCGTATTGGCCAGACCGATCTTCTTCGGTCCCGATCAGACCGGCGAAGGGAACCGCCGTGCTCGCTTCCGGCAACACGACACGTTTCGAACACGTTTTCCATAGCGTTTATCGAGGACAGCACCGAGCGCCTGCTCGCTGAACGATCGGTCGTTGGCGGGCATTCCTTGGCGAACGCCCCTCACCAGTTGGTCAAGCGCGCCAACCATGACTCGTTCACCGGCACCATCGGTTCAGCCGCCGAGGTCGCCGAGTTCGTAGAGGATGGCGCTCGCTGCCACTACCCCTGCCGTTTCGGCGCGAAGGATGCGGGGGCCAAGCGAGACCGGGATCGCGCCGTGTTCGATCGCGAGGGCAACTTCGTCTTCGCGGAAGCCGCCCTCGGGGCCGATGAACAGATTGACGGCGAAGACCTTCCGGCCAGCGAGCACCGAGCGGAGGCCACGGCTCTCCTCGCCCTCCCACGGGAGAAGCGTCAACCCGGCCGCTTGTTTGAGCGCCGTCTTGAAGTCGACGACAGGATGCAGGCGGGGCAGCCGGCCACGCCGTGCCTGCTCGGCCGCTTCTTGAATGATTCGCGCCCAGCGATCATGGCGATCGGCGACGCTTTCGCCCGGAACGATCGCGCGTGCCGTCACGACTGGGACGAAGGCGACTACGCCGACCTCGGTGCACTTTTGGAGGACGTACTCGAACTTGCTCCCCTTCAGCAGCCCCTGAAAGACAACGATCTTGGTGCGCGGCTCGCCCCCCGCCAGCTTCTTGCTCAGCACCGTGCCGGTGGCGCTGTAGCGGTCGATTCGGTCGAGTTGAACGTGGTACTCCCAGCCCGAATCGTCGAGGACGATGACGTGATCGCCAGGGCCGAGCCGGAGGACGTCGCGCATTTGGCGCGTTGTGGGGACGTCGAACGTCACTGTTCCAGCCCCAAAGGCGCTCGCCGGCAGAAAGAAGCGGTGAACGGCGATGGTGCGCCTACCGGCAGAGCTGGTCGATCGCCTGCGCTCCGCGGACGATCATGTCGACGGCCGCATCCTGACCGACCCGGCCGAGATTCAAGATGAGGTCGTAGTGCCGCGTGTCGACCCAGTCGATGCCATATTGCGTCTGGAAGAAGACTCGCCAATCGCGGTCGTGCTGGAGGACGACTTTTTCCGCCGCCTTGCGATCGAGCCCTTCCTCGAGCATCACCCGTTGGATCCGGTAGGAAAGGGGCGCCACCAAGAAGACGCGGAAGACCCGCGGATGGTCCTTCAGCACGACCTGTGCGCCATGGCCGAGGATGACGCAGTCGCCGCGTGCCGCCACCTCGCGGATGAATTCGTCGATCAGCTTGCGGTACTGTTCGTGCGTTGGGGGCGGAGCGGGAGGCATTCCGGCCATCGACCAAGAGAGCAGGTCGTCCATCGGATAGCGCGCCAACAACTCGGCCATTCGGGTGAGCAGACTGGGGGTCTTGGTTGCCTCGCGCAGCGTCTCCTCTGAGACGCCGGCTCGCACGGCGACGGTGTTGGTGATCTCGCGATCAAGTAACGGCAGGTTGAGGCGTTCGGCGACCAGCCGCGCCACTTCGTCGCCGCCGCTGCCATAGCCCCGCTGGACGGTAATGACGGCCATACGACCTCCTGCCCGCGATCACCCGGTGGATCGCCCCCCCGCGCTTGCGTTGTGCGCGACAGTATCGCGCACGGCGTCAAGGAGCCTCCAGTCATTTTCGCCGCTGCTGCCGGCAAGATGAAAGCCCGCTGCCGCCAAAGCGAGCGCGACCTCGATCTCGCGATCGTCCAGCAGTCCGCTCGCCAGCAGCCGACCGCCCGGCCGAGTGACTCTCGCCAACTCGGGCGCGATCGCGATGAGCACCTTAGCACTGATGTTGGCCGCCACCACGTCGAACGCGGCTGGCGCGGCCGCTTCGACCGTCCCTTCGATCACCGTCACGCGGTCGGCTAGCCCGTTGGCGGCGACGTTGGAGGTCGCGGCATCGACGGCGACTGGGTCGGTGTCGATCGCCAGCACCCTTTCCGCGCCGAGTTTGGCCGCCGCGATGGCCAAAATGCCCGAACCGGTGCCAAGGTCGAGCACCTCGTCGCCGGGACGGACCACGCGCTCGAGCGCCGCAAGGCACAATCGCGTGGTGGGATGCAGGCCAGTGCCGAATGCCATCCCAGGATCAAGATCGATAACGACGTCGTCGGGTGCCGGCGTGTACTCGCGCCACGACGGGCGAATGACAATCCGCTGGCCGACGCGATGGGCTACGAAGTGCTGTTTCCAGGCTTCCGCCCACTCGTGCTCGTCGACTTCGCGCACTTGGAGCGGTGGCATCGGCCGCAGTTGTGCCAGATGCCAGAGGGCGCGTTCGATACGCTTCCGCTTGGCGACCACCCCGCGGACGCAGGGGAGATAGGTACGCAGGCGCACCGGTCGGTTGGGGTCCGCCTCCCAGCCGCCCCAATCGCTGGTCGGGGTGATCGCTTCGTCGAGAATAACGGCGCCGCCGGCTGCGCTGAAGACGGTCGACACCGGCTCAACCGACTCGCGATCGACCTCCGCCGTCAGCTCCAGCCAACGCACCATGGCCCCCTTCGTCCTGCTTCACACAGAACGGTAACGACCGGCGGGCTTCAAGGGCAAGCGACGACCTAGCCGCCGCTGATGGCGTCCTTCAGCTTGCTGAAAAAGCCGCGCTCTTCTTGGTGATTGTTGCTGCCGTTGCCAAACGACTTGGCGAGCTCGCGAAAGAGCTCCTTTTGATAGTCGGACAGATTGGTCGGCGTGACGACGCGAATCTTGACGAGCTGATCGCCGCGGCCGCCGCCGCGCAAATAGGGCACGCCCTTCTCTTTGAGTGTGTAGATCCGGCCGGTCTGAGTGCCGGGGGCAATCTTCAGCTTATACGTCCCATCGACGGTTGGCACGTCGACCTCGTCGCCGAGCGCGGCTTGGGCGAAGTTGATCGGGAGTTCGAGCAGGATGTCATAGTCGCGCCGCTTGAAGACCTTGTGCTCGCGGACACTAATAACGATGTACAGGTCTCCGCTCGGGCCGCCGCGCTGGCCTGCTTCGCCCTTCCCCGGCAACCGCAATTCGCGGCCGTCGTCCACGCCCGCCGGAATGTCGACTTCGAGCTTCTCCGTCTTGCGCTCGCGGCCCGTTCCGCGGCAGACCCGGCACGGCTTGACGATCACCCGCCCTTCGCCATCACAGCGCTGACAGGGCGCGACGTTGACGAAATGGCCGAAGATGCTCTGCTGGACACGCCGCACCTGGCCGGTGCCGTTGCAGTTCGCGCAACGCTCCGGCGGCGTCTCGGGGTCGGAGCCAGTGCCAGCGCAGCCTTCGCACGTCTCGGTGCGGACAATCTCGATCACCTTGCGTGCCCCGAAGACCGCTTCTTCGAAGTCGATCGTCAGGTCGTAGCGCAGGTTGGCGCCGCGCCGCGGCCCGCGCCGTGCCGACTGCTGGGCCCCGCCGAAAAAGGTCTCGAAGATGTCGCCGAAGCCGCCGAACCCGGTGAAGGCATCGAAGCCGTTTGCGCCGTCGGCAACGCCATACCGGTCGTAGGCGGCGCGCTTCTGACTGTTGCTCAGCACCTCGTAGGCCTCGTTCACTTCTTTGAACTTGGCCTCAGCATCCGGCGCGCGATTCCGGTCCGGGTGATACTGAAACGCCAGCCGGCGAAACGCCTTTTTGATCTCTTCCTCGGTCGCCTCGCGGCTTACCCCGAGCACTTCGTAATAGTCGCGCTTGGCGGGCATCCGGTGTTCCTCGCCCAATTGGGGACAAAATCGACAAAGGGGACGAAGGCCCCGATTGTGAGTGTACGAGAGCACCTCGGCCCGGGCAAGAAAGAGTTCTGTTAGAGTTGCATTGGTTCGTCGGTCGAACGGTGCCCGAGATCAGTTGGCGCACGACGCTCCGCGCGAAGGTCATCCGCCAGCAGGCGCTGCGCCGCCTCGCTGGAGGCGGCGCATTCGCATCGCACGACGTTGGGGTATTGCTGGCGGTGCCCACGACAGCGCCGTGCTGGCCACACCGACGCGGCCGTGCGGTGGTCGGAACTGGCTGCTGGCGACTCCGGCGGCACCGGGCACGGCACGCCGGCTCACCGGCTGGTCAACTCGGCTGCCACTCTCGGCGATGCTCCACCGGGCAGGGCGGGCGCATCTCGTCGAAGCAGGGTCTCCCTCGCCTGAGTGATCGCCCTGCCCTTCCGCGAAACGGGCGTCGTCGCCGATCCCGAAGGCGCGAGCCGACTGGGACTGGACGATTCAACCAAGGTGAAGGGACACTTCTGTTGGCCAGCATCGGCGCGGCTGCCAACACTCAGGCGCTGGGCGGGCCGAACCGACCGGCTACCGCAGCCTCATTCCGATACCTCGCAACAAGGAGCGCCGCGATGGACGTTCGTCACGAGCCCGACCGGAACCGGTTTGTTGTCCACCTTCCTAGCGGCGATGCGGAGCTGATCTACGCCGACCTCGGCAATGGCGTTCTCGAGTTCCTGACGACCTATACGCCGCCCGCTGAGCGCGGCAAGGGTGTGGCCGCCCACCTCGTCGCGACGGCGGTGCGGTATGCAAGGGAGCAGGGGCTGCGCATCGTCCCGAGCTGCTGGTACGTCCGCGACTGGTTGGCAGCGCACCCGGAAGAGCGCGACCTCGTGTCGGCCTAGCGCGCGAAGAGCCCAAGAATTTTGCCGAGCGTCTCCGGCAGGTCTTTCCGCGGCACGACGAGGTCGAGCATGCCGTGCTCCAAGAGAAATTCGGCGGTCTGAAAGCCCGGCGGCAGCCGCTGGCGCGTCACTTGCTCGATGACACGCGGCCCGGCGAAGCCGATCAGTGCGCCGGGCTCCGCGATGGTCACGTCGCCGAGGCTGGCGAAGCTCGCCGTCACCCCGCCCGTGGTCGGGTCGGTCAGAATGGCGATGTAGGGGACGCCCGCGGCACCAAGCCGGTTCAGACTGGCAGCGGTCTTCGCCATCTGCATAAGCGAAAGCGCGCCTTCGTACATCCGAGCGCCGCCGGAGGCGCTCACCACCACCAACGGCCAGCGTCGGGCGAGCGCCTCTTCGACTGCCCGCGTCACCTTTTCGCCGACAACCGAGCCCATCGAGCCGCCGAGGAAGCCAAAATCGAGCACCGCGAGGACAACCGGATAGCCACGGATCACCCCGCCGCCGGCGATCGCCGCTTCAGTAAGCCCCGTGGCGCGCTGCGTTTCGTCCAGCTTGGCGGGGTAGGACTGGCTTTCGGTCTTGAAGCCAAGGGGATCGCTCGGCGCGAGCGTGGTGAACCACTCCTCGAAGTGCGCATTGTCGACAAGCTGGGCGATACGCTCGCGGGCACTCAGCCGGAAGTGGTAGCCGCACTTGACACAGACTTTGAGATTGTCCTCGAGCTCGCGAACGTAGTTCAGCTCGCGGCAGCGCAGGCAGCGCACCCAAAGGTTTTCGGACGGCCCGCTGGCGGCGCGGCCGCCGGCGAACGACTTGCGAAGACGGTCCACCTAGTCCTGGTCACCCGGCTCGTCGCCGGCCGGCTCGTCGTCTTCTTGCTGCCAATCCGGCTCTGCCGACTCGAACTCGTCGAGAAGCTGCCGCGCCACCACCGCTTGCTCGATCGGCACCAACAACCGAACCGGGATGGCAGAAACGCCGAGGAAGGACACCGCGTCCTCTGGCTCGAGCATGGCGACAACGCCCTGCTCTTCAAGCATGGCTTTCAGCATTTCGCCGATCGTTTGGTCGGGGGCGGTTGTCAGGTGCTCCCAGCCTTGCACGGCAGCTCCTCGGCCTGATCGTCACGCCGATTGTAGCAGAGGGGGCTTAATTCCCCTTGGCGATCCACAAGTCGGTGGACAAGAGCAGCAGGGCGCCGCGGAGATCGGATCGGCAGGGGACACGGCGGGTAGGGAGCAATCGAGGTAACTGTCCGGTGCCTCCTCGGGGATGAGCTGGGCGCACCGCACGCGACCTTGCTTCGGATTCGAGGAGGACGGAGCGCTCAGCAGGCTCGCTCAGCCGCCGAGCATCTTGCGAGCGATGTCCTCGGCCGGCGGATGATACTGCCCAGCCGCGATCTTCGCCTTCAGCTCGGCGACGAGCTCTTCGCGCACGTCCGGCGCGTCTTGCGCGGCTCGCTGATAGGCACGCAACTCTTGGGCTGCGCCCGAGAGCGCAACGCCATCGGCCGGGGCTGCCGCGGCCTTCATCGGACGAATGACGCTGCCGTCCGTGGCGTTGGTCACCGGCGAAACCGGCACTCGGTCCGCGCCGTTGAGCTCAATCCGCATGATCCGCCTCCGTTTGGGGGAGCCCATTCGTGACCGAGAACCCCACCTACCTATCCTATCGGATCTGGCTAGGATTTTCCGTAGGGTCCGTGGCAATCTTTTTCTCCCTATCGCTCGTCCCGCCATCCCGGGCAAGCATGGCGCGATAGACGTCCCGGCGGCGCGCGCCGCTGACGGAAGCGATTTCGGCCGCGAGCCGAGCCGGGGGCGTCCCGGCAGCAAGCCCTGCAGCGATCAACGCATCGATCGGCGCCGCTTCCTGCGCTGTCGGCGCGCCGCCGAGCACGAGGACGAATTCCCCGCGTGGCGCGGTGAAATGCGCCAGCGCCCCGACGACGTCACCGCGGAACACTTCTTCGTGCAGCTTGGTCAGCTCGCGACAGACCGCGATGGCCCGGTTGCCGAGTTCGGCAAGCACGTCGGTTAGGCTCTCGCGCAGCCGATGCGGCGCTTCGAGCACGACGATCGTGCGCGGTTCGCTCGCCAGCGCCCGCAGTGCTCGCCGGCGCTCGCCCGACTTGCGCGGCAAGAAGCCTTCATAGACGAATCTATCGGCGGGAAGTCCCGAGACCGTCAGGGCGGCGAGAGGAGCCGATGGTCCTGGGACCGGCACGACGGCGATACCTTCGGCCGCTGCCGCCACCACCAGTTCGTAGCCGGGATCGTTGATGCCGGGCGTCCCCGCCTCGCTGATCAGCGCGAGATCTCCCTCTCGCAGCTTGGCGAGCAATGCCGGCAGCTTGCTCCGCTTGTTGACATCGTGGTAGCTCGTAACGGGCGTGGTGATCCCGTAATGACGCAGCAGAACCCGGGCGCTGCGGGTATCCTCGGCAGCAATAAGCGGGACCTCGCGCAACGTGCGCAGCGCCCGCAGCGTGATGTCCTCGAGATTGCCGATCGGCGTTGCGACGAGATAGAGCGCCATGCCTCGAGGGTAGCACGCCGCCACGCCAGCCGGCGCGACTCCGTCGCGATCGCCCGTTGCCCTGCCCAAACCGCCGTTCTCGCCGGCAGCGGCCGCGCGGCGAGGCCGCCCTCGGCACGCGGAACGTCCTTGATGCCGAACCTGTCTCCCCGGGGACACGGCGCATCAGCCATCAGGCGATGGCAAGGGCGCTGCCGCCCCAAAGCACACAGACGACCCTCGCGGCGGCCAGCTTCTCCGTTCGGCAACGCATGGTCGCCGTTCCGCGCGAGGCAAGCTGCGCCCCGCTCACCTCTGCGCGATCGGTGCGATGCTGCTGAGGCGCATCGTCTTTTTCGCGGCCGGGTCGACCGTGACTGGTCCTGATGCCCAATGCTGTGCGTCCGGAACGCCGGCCTCGGCCCTCCCCACCGGTTGCCGCAGATCTCGCCAACCCGACGACCGTTCCGTTGACGGCGTGGCACAGATTGACCGGGCGTGGTCACGCCACGCGGCTGGCATTGGCACGCACCATGGGAGAGGTGACTGTCGACGGTGGTTTCGATTGCCGGGTTACCGAACGTTCGCGCGGCGGCCCAGCGCGGGGTGACAGCGCCGATCTCCCCAAGCCGGGGCCTACCGCTCCGCCGAGTGTGGCAAGTAGCATACCGGTCGATGCGTTCCTTCAAACTGCTGCTCGACATCATGATGGGCGCGGTCATCCCGATCGTCGTCCTGCAATGGTTCTCTGGCCCACTCACCGCGCCGGTCGCCTACGTCGTGTCGGCGCTCATCCCAGTCGGCTGGGTGATCGCCGACCTGCTCTTCATCACCAAGCGGTTCAACTTCATCACCAGCTACACCGGCATCTCGGCGATTGTCCGTGGCGCGCTCGCCTTCTGGTTCGTGGACGGCCTGCTCTTCGCGATCAAGGACACCCTTGGGATCGTGCTGACGGTGCTGCTGTTCGGTGTCTCAGTAGCGATCGGCAAACCGCTCCTCCAGTACTTCTTGATTCAGGGTCTGAACCCGCCGGGGCGGGGCGAGGAGCGGGCGCTCCACGAGCTGATTCGGGAGCCGGCCATCCTCCGGCGCTTCATGCTTGGCACTGCCCTGTTCACCGTCGTCAACGTGGCGCTGGCCGCGCTGAACTTCTGGCTCAATCTGACGATCGTCGTCGATCCGTTCGGCACTGAGACGTTCAATCAGCAGGTTGCCCAAGTGAACGCCATCATGCGCGTTGTCTCCATCCCCGAGATGGCGCTCCTCGTGGCAGTGTTTGTCTATGCGACGCTCGGTGTGTACCGGGCGTTGCCGGCAGAACCAGGCAAGTCGCCTTGGGAGAGCGACTTTTGGGAGTTGATGCGGCGGCGCGACGAGGAACGGGATCTGGCCGCGGCGGCCGGGGGGAGCGCTTCACCGGACACCGCCCGCAAGGCGATGACAGACTAGTCCGGGCTGCGCCACCTGCGGGCATCCGCGCTGTCCGACAAACGCGGGCATGCCGCGTTCCGCGGGCGCCGCAGCCAACATCCTCGTGACCGGGGAACGCGCTACCCCCGGTCGCGAAACGTGGGCTAGGCGGAGATTCCGCGCTCGCGCAGCAGGCTCGCCATCGCTTCGCCGAGCTTGACGTGCGTCTCGACGACGACCGCGCCGGCATCCTCCAGCGCAGCGACCTTGCTCTCGGCGGTGCCAGTGCCGCCGCTGATGATCGCCCCGGCGTGGCCCATGCGGCGACCAGGCGGTGCGCTTCGGCCGGCGATGAAGGCGACGACGGGCTTGGTGACGTGCGCTTTGATAAACGCCGCGGCATCCTCTTCGGCCGTTCCCCCGATTTCGCCCACCAGCACGATCGCCTTCGTCTCCGGGTCGGCTTCGAACATCGTCAGGACTTCGATGAAGTTCGTTCCATTGACTGGGTCGCCGCCGATGCCGACCGCGGTCGACTGGCCCAAGCCATGCTCAGTAAGAAGCGCGACTGCCTCGTAGGTGAGCGTGCCACTGCGCGAGACGACACCCACCCCGCCGGGGCGAAACATATAGGTGGGCATGATCCCAACGCGCGCCCGCTCGCCGGGGCTTGTCACGCCCGGACAGTTCGGGCCAATCAGCCGTGCGCCGCGCTTCGCGAGATAGGGTTTCACCTTCACCATATCGAGCGTCGGTACGCCATCGGCAATGCAGACGATCAGCCGTATGCCGGCATCGGCTGCCTCGAGGATGGCGTCGGCGACCCCGGCGGCCGGAACAGAGACGAGGCTCGTATTGGCGCCGGTTTCGCGCACGGCCTGCTCGACCGTGTTGAACACCGGCACGCCCTCGACGTCGCTCCCGCCGCGGCCGGGAGTCACGCCGGCGACGACGTTGGTGCCGAATTCGCGGCTGACACGCGCGTGAAAGCTGCCTTCGCGCCCCGTGATGCCTTGCACGACCAGGCGACAGCTGCGGTCAAGCAGGATTGCCATGATCGTCTCCTTCCTTTTCGAGAATCACCGCTGGCCTGCCTCGACCGCTTTGCGGGCACCGTCCAGCAGATCGGTCGCGACGATGATTGGCAGCCCCGACTCGGCGAGCATTCGCTTCCCCTCCTCGGCGCGGGTGCCATCCAGCCGGACGACGAGCGGCAGGTTCAGCCCCACCTCGCGCACCGCCTCGATGATGCCGGTCGCAATCGTGTCGCCGCGGGCAATCCCGCCGAAGATGTTCACGAGGATCGACTTGACGTCCGGATCGGAGAGGATGACCCGAAAGGCGCTTGCCACCCGTTCGGCACTCGCAGCGCCGACGTCGAGGAAGTTGGCCGGTGCGCCGCCCATCAACTTGATGACATCCATCGTCGCCATCGCCAACCCGGCGCCGTTGACCATGCAACCGACGAAGCCATCGAGTTTGACATAGGCAACGCCGGTTTCTGACGCCTTCACTTCGAGGGGGTCTTCCTCGTCGAGGTCGCGCAGGGCACGGATGTCGGGATGGCGGAACAAAGCGTTATCGTCGAAGTTGATCTTGGCGTCGAGAGCGAGGACGCGCCCATCCTGCGTGACGACGAGAGGGTTGATTTCGGCGAGGGTGCAGTCTTTTTCCTCGAAGAGGCGCACAAGCCGGGCGATCAGGTCGGCGGTCTGCCGCACCTGCTCCCACGTCAGGTGCATCGCGAAGCCGAGCTCGCGGCCTTGGAACCCGAGGAAGCCAATCGTCGGGTCGACGTAGGCACGAAGAATTTTCTCGGGCGACGCGGCAGCGACCTCTTCGATCTCCATGCCGCCGGCCTCACTCGCCATCACGACCACTTGGCCGACTTTGCGGTCGAGCGTGATACCGAGGTACAGCTCGCGCGCTGGCGTCATGGCCTCTTCGATGAGGACGCGGTGAACGTGCTGGCCTTCCGGTTTCGTCTGCGGCGTTCGCAACTTCATGCCGATAATGGAGCGGGCGGCAGCCTCGAGCTCGTCGCGGTTGGCGGCTACTTTGATGCCCCCGCCTTTGCCACGCCCGCCGGCGTGGATCTGTGCTTTGACGACCACGGGATAGCCGATCTCGTCGGCGACTTGGACGGCTTCGCGGACGGTGGCAGCGACCGCGCCCTTTGGCACAGCAACGCCATAGTCGCGCAGCAGCGCTTTGGCCTGAAATTCGTGGATCTTCATCGTTTGTATCCCACGGGTTACTCGAAAGCGCGCGGCCTGCCGGGCGGGGAACGGGGAGCGGCGGCGCCCGCCGCGGCAGTGTAGCACAGGCTCACGCCCTGGCGGGTGAATGCTACAATTGGCGCAGTCTTGCCCCAACCGAGGCCGCGCTCTGGCGGCGGCGACGACGAGGCGCTCTCGGCCGCGCTCCGGAGGAGGAGAGGGATGGGCCGTACCCGCGTCCGGGTCGGCGCAGCGACCGATGTCGGTCGCACCCGCAGCCACAACGAAGACAACTACGGCCTCCGGGTACCGGACGATCTCGAGATCGCCGCTCGCAAGGGGAGCCTGCTGGTCGTTTGCGACGGGATGGGCGGGCACGCGGCGGGTGAAGTCGCGTCCCAGATCGCGGTCGAAACCATCCTGACCACCTACTACGACGCCGCTAGCGAGGACCCGGCCGACGCGCTTGTCCAAGCGATTCAGCTTGCCAACGCCAAAATTTTCGAGCAGGCGTCCCAACGGCCCGACCAGCGCGGCATGGGGACCACCTGTGTCGCCGTCGTGATACGCGGCGACGAACTGACCATCGCCCATGCCGGCGATAGTCGGGCCTATTTGCTCCGCGACGGTGCGCTGACTCGCCTGACACGCGACCATAGCCTCGTCGAGGAATGGGTCGCAAAGGGGATGCTCCCGGCCGACCAAGCCGATCAACACCCGATGGCAAATGTCATCACGCGCGCCCTCGGCCACGCGCCCGAGGTCCAAGTCGAGATCCGGCGCGAAGCTGCCCAAGCCGGCGACGTGCTCATGCTCTGTTCCGACGGCCTCTCCGGCCGGATCGGCGAAGACGTGATGCGCACTACGCTGCTCGAGCTGGGCAATCCGGACCAGGCCGTGGCCGCCTTGATCGCCCTTGCCAACGACTCGGGCGGTCCCGACAACATCAGCGTCATTGTGGCCCAGATTGAAGAGACCGCACCCCTTGCCTCTCCCTCGTCGAACGGCAGCGAGCCGGAGACCACCCAACCAAACGCCAAGCGCCTCGACCAGACCGAACGCCTCGAGGCAACGCGCCCCGTCAGCAGTACGGCGACGATCCCCACCGTCCGCATCACGGAAGGAGAGGGCAAAGCATGGGGGCCGGTGCCGACCGCCGAGGAGGCAGGGGCGCGCGGGCCAATGGTGCGCGGCTGCTACATCGCCGCGGCGACGGTACTGCTGGCGCTGATGGTGCTGGCGCTCGTCATCGCCAGCGCCCTCATGGGCTGGATTCCGGCGCTGCGGCTCGTCGATGTCGCCGCACCGCTCTGGTCGCTGGTGGCGCTGCGCTCGATCCTTTAGCGGAGCTGCGGCGCGGGGACGATCCGCGTATACGGCCTCCCGGTACGCGGGTCTTCTTCGCAATAGAGCGCGAGATTCTTCTCCTGCAGCTTGCTCAAAAACTGCTCCCAGGTGAGCGGCACAAACCGGGCGAAGGTGTGGCCTGGGAACCAAACGCGAAGGATACCGACTTCATTGCCGACATAGGTGTTGGCGAGATGGCCGGGCTTGCCGCCATGTGCCTCCACCCACTCGCGGATCACGTCGGGATGAACGAGCACCATGCCGCTACTACGTTCGTTCGAGCGGCGCCGGCCAGACCAGGGCATTGTCCGCAACCCCCGTATCTCCCCGTTTGGCGGCCAAAGGACGCCCGTACGCATCCTTGGAAACCGGGCGTAGTCTAGCATGAACGTACAATTACTCGTATCAACTTAGCATCGAGCGGCGCTACGTTTTGCTCGCCGCGCTCGATCGCGTCAACGACTGCCGGATCATCAGGAACTCGCTCAGGTTCTCGGCGGTCAGCATCCCGACCAGTCGCTCACCGTCGAAGACGAGGAGGGGCGCCCGGCTGGAACCGAAATGCTCGAGCGCGATCGTCAGGTCATCGTCGGGGGCAACGCGGACGAAATCCCGCACCATGGCCTCCGACACATAGGTATCGCGCCCATCGCGCGCCAGAGCGTAGAACAGACGATCGCGCGGCAGTACGCCGAGCACTTGATCGCCGAGCACCACCGGAAAATCTTGTTGGGTACCGGCAATCAAGAGCTCGGCGGCATCACCGAGCACCTGCCCGTGGCGCAGCGTGTCAAAGCGCGTGATCATGGCGTCGCGGATACGGGCACCGTTCAAGACGTCCTGCGTCTGAACTATCGCAGCTTCGCCCGACGCGCCGATGAACAGGAAGAACGCGATCAAGATGAGCAAGAGGTTCAGCGTGAAGAGGCCGATGATGCCGAAGAGCACGGCGAAGCCCTGACCGACGGTCGCAGCGATGCGCGTCCCGCGCACAGGTCCAAGCCGCTGCGCCAAGAGGGCACGCAGGATGCGGCCACCGTCCATCGGGAAGGCCGGAAGCAGGTTGAATGCCGCCAAGAGCACGTTGGCGAGAAAGATGCGTTGCACAAAGTCGTCGGAGAGCAAGGGCCCGACCGTCGGCGGCCGTCCCGTAAGAAGCAGCATGCCACCCCAGAGGACGGCTGCGATCGCAACGTTCACCAACGGTCCGGCAAGCGCAATCCAAAATTCCTCGTGCGGCTTGCCCATACTGCTCAGCCGCGCGACCCCGCCGATCGGGTAGAGCGTGATGTCGACGGTGCGGATGCCATAAGCACGCGCCGTCAAGGCGTGGCCAAGCTCGTGGAGCAACACACAGGCGAACAACGAGACGATGAAGGCGAGCTCGAGAAGCACGTTGCCACGCTGCAACGATTCCAGCCAGCTGAGAAAGCCGAGCAGCAAAAAGAAGGTGAAATGAATCCGGATCGGAATGCCGAAGACTCGGGCGACCGTGAACGCCCCCGAGGTCGGCGGCGGGTCCGGCCGTTTCGCCGCAGTCGTGTTCGGTACCGTTTGGTTCATCGCTGTCTCCGCATAGAGCGCGAGCGTCTCTCTTCATTCTACGACCAGACAGGGCTCGCAAACGCAACGCAAACACCGCGTCGGGATTGACGGGCGAACCGGTCGGCCAGGACAATTGAGCCGCACGTCGGTCGCGAGCTTCGTCAGAGGAACGCGGCCAGTTGGAGTCTGGATTGCCGATTAGCCCCTGGTTCTACGTCGTCTTCACGGCCTGCGTCGTCAGCCTCCTGCTCGCGGATTTGCTGCTGTTTCATCGCAAAGCGCATGCGGTCTCTTTGCGCGAGGCTGGGTTGTGGACCGCGTTTTGGGTCTCACTCGCGATGCTGTTCAACTTCGGGGTCTGGTACATTTTCGGGCTTGATAAGGCGATCGAGTTCCTCACCGGCTACTTGATCGAGGAGTCGCTCAGCGTCGACAACATGTTTGTCTTTGTGCTGCTCTTTTCGGCATTCGCAGTGCCGAAGGAATATCAGCACCGTGTGTTGTTCATCGGTGTGTTGAGCGCGCTGATAATGCGCGGCATCATGATCGCGGTCGGCGCCTACCTCGTTTCGCAGTTTCAGTGGGTGCTGCTGCTGTTTGGGCTCTTCCTGATCGTCGCGGCAATCCGGATGTTCACCTCGAAGGAAGAGGAGAGCATCGAGATCGAGAAGAACCTCGTCGTGCGCGCCGTGCGAAAGATCTTTCCGGTAACGCCGCGCTACTACGGTCAGTCGTTCTTTGTGAAGTTGGACGGTCGGGTTTTCGCGACTCCGCTGCTGATCGTCGTCGCGGTCGTCGAAGCGACGGATCTCCTGTTCGCGCTCGATTCGATCCCAGCTATCTTCGCTATTACGACAGACCCGTTTATCGTCTACACCTCGAATGTCTTCGCCATCCTTGGGCTGCGTTCCCTTTATTTTCTGCTCGCCGGTGTCGTAGACCGCTTCTACCTGCTGCGCTACGGGTTGGCAATCGTCCTCGGCTTCATCGGACTGAAGCTTGTTGGCGCGGTGGTGGGGCACATCGACGTTGGCGGGCGCGACATCGATCTGCATGTGCCGACGACGATATCGCTCGCGGTTGTCGCAAGTGTGCTGGTCGCGGCGACGGTCGGATCCCTGCTCTTCCCTCGCCAGCCGGCTGTTCACGCTGAACCGCCGAGCCACCCAAGCGACGAACTGCCGCCGCCCGAGCCTGCCGAGATTCTGCAGCGCGAGATGGGGACGCCCCCGGGCGGCGATGCCGTGGGCCGATCGCCGGGGCGATCCGGCTAGCGCTGGCCTGTTAGGCGAGGACGGCGAGGCTGAGCGTCTGCGGGCCTTGGAGGGACCACGCGCCGCTGCGCTCGATCGTGACGGGGACGATCTGCCCGGTGAGATCGCCTGGCTGGTCCCAAAAGACGAGTTTGTTCGTCCGCGTCCGTCCGGTCCAGCGGCCGGCCTTCTTTCCTTCTACCAGCACGTCAACCGTTTGCCCGACATAACGAGCGTTGTAGGCCGCGCTGATCTGCTCCTGCAGGCGCTCGATGGCGTGGAGGCGTGCTTTCTTTTCGCTGGGGGGGACGTCATCCTCCAGCCGTGCGGCAAGCGTTCCGGGCCGGGGCGAATAGGCGGCGACGTGCACGACGTCGATTGCCAATTCGGCGAGCAAATCGTAGGTATTCTGGAAGGCGCGCTCACTCTCCCCCGGGTAGCCAACGATGATATCGGTCGCCATCGAAACGCCGGGGATTGCCTCGCGAATGCGACCGACCAGTGCCCGGTACTCATCGGCGGTGTAGCCCCGCCGCATCGAGCGGAGGATCTCGTCATCGCCCGACTGCACGGGAAGATTGATGTGCTCACACACCTTGGGCAGTTCGGCGACGGCCTGTATCAGCTTGTCGGTCATGTCGCGTGGGTGAGAGGTGAGAAAGCGGATGCGCTCCAGTCCATCGATGGCATTCAGCGCGGTCAGCAGGTCGGCCAAGTCGGGGCGATCGGGCAGGTCGCTCCCGTAGGAATCGACGTTTTGGCCGAGCAGCGTCACCTCACGTGCGCCACGCTGAACGAGGGCACGGACCTCTTCGACCAGCTCGGGAAGCGGCCGGCTCACCTCGACACCGCGCCGGTAGGGGATCACACAGAACGAACAGACCTTGTTGCAGCCGTGGCTGATCGGAACGAACGCCGTTGGTCCCTTGGGCATCGGGACTGGCAGCCGGCCCGGCTCGAGACAGCCTTCACCGCTGCCCGCCTTCTCGCCAGCAATCGCCAAAAGGGGATCGAACTGTTGCGGCCGGCAGAAGACATCGACGAAGGGGAACTCCTTGGCGAGCGCTGAAGCGTCCTTCGGCACCATGCAGCCGACGAGTGCGAGCGTCATCTCCGGCCGGCGCTGCTTCAATCCCTTCAAAAGGTGGAGTTGGTTGATCGCTTTGTCCTCGGCGGCGCGGCGAACGCTGCAGGTGTTCAGCACAACGACGTCCGAGCCGTCGGGACGGTCGGCAGGCTCATAGCCGAGCTGCTCGAGCGCAGCCCCGAGCCGCTCGGAGTCCGAGACGTTCATCTGACAGCCGACGGTCCAAATGTAGTAGCGGGGCATCGCCGATCCTTGCCGTGGAGACTGCCCGATTCTATCCCTGCTCGCTTCGGGGCGGCAATCGGTCGAGAACCTTGGGGTCCGTCCCCGTCACGACGGGATCGCCGCACGACCGGCTGCCTCACGGAGTCGCGTGCCACGCCGATGACGGCCCTTCGTGACCGAACCAACCGCCGTCATCACGGCCACCCAACCACTACCCACCAGCCGGTCGAGGCAGGGTGAGAACGGACAACCGTGCCGCGCGGAATCGGTGGGCAGTTCGCGCGGCAGTGCGAGGCACGCAACCGGCTATACTGGCCGGCCAAAGCCCAGCGCGAGGAGAGGCCGTGGTCCGACACATCATCTTCTTCAAGTTTAGAGAGGACGCACCGGCGGAGCAGGTGGAGGCAGCCGTCCAGGCGCTCCGGTCGCTCAAACAGGAGGTCCCGCAGATCCGCGAGTTCACCATCGGCAAGGCGCAAAACAAGGGACCACGCCCACCACGCTACAACTGGGCAATGGTGATGGACTTCGACTCCTTCGAAGACCTCGACGCCTACAACAAGAGCGCCGCCCACGACCGCGTCGTCCAGGAACATCTCGTGCCGCTCGTCGAGCACATTACCGGCATTGACTACGACCTCGAGCCCTATCGGGCATAACGGCCCGCCAACCGCGCCCCAACCGGTGTTGCACAGAACGGTCGCCCCCCTTTGGCGATTGAGGGACGCTCGCCTTGAGCCGATCGACCTCCAACACGCCACCGAGACGCACGATCATCCGTGATCCCGGCGGCGCGGTTGGCGACCCTCGCGGGGAACGCTCTGCCCCCCTCGTGCTCGGCCAGCGAGGTAGCGGCGCGATCCATTGGGTCACTCCTGAGGCGCGAGAACGCGGTGTCGGGCAAGGCCAGCTACCTGCGAACGGAAAGTGGGAAAAACCAGCCACGCAGAGCGGACCGGGAGCCGAGGGAGGAGTCGGCGCGAACGACGAGAAACGCCGTCAATGAGGCAGGAGCCGCTAAGCAGACGAAGAAACCGGCTCGATTCGAGCCGGTTTAAGGCTGGGCGGGAGGAGAGGGATTCGAACCCTCGACCCGGTTTTACCCGAGTAACCGCTTAGCAGGCGGCCGCACTAGACCAACTATGCGATCCCCCCAGGTGCGGAAAGTATATCAGCCGCCGGAGGAGGGGGCAATCTCGGGCAATCCGAGGAGCCACGCGGGATGCGCTTCCGTCATCTGGGCAATCTCGGCTTCCGTGAATCCTTGCCACAGGGCGACCGTCCGCCACATTCGCATCGACTCCGCCGGGTCGCCCATCGTCGGGTGTCCAGCATCGGACGAGAGCACCACCCGCTCGACCCCGATCGCGCGAATGGCGCGGCCGACATCCGCCGGGTCGATCCCAAACATCGGCGACAGCTCGGCAGCGGTGAAGTTCAGCCACACGCCGTGGCTCGCAATTCGCACGCAGTCGTCAATGGTGAGTCCCATCACTGGGTTGAGCGGATGGTCAACGAAGGCACGGGCGAGGCCGCGCCGCTCCGCCTCGCGCGCCAGCGCGAGCAGCTCGTCGCGCGAGAGATGGCCGAAGGAGAGCGCCGCCCCGAATTCGATGGCAGTCTCGATCACCTCGATCGCCTCGGGGATGAGGCTGCCCCCCTTGAGGACATACTGGCCGCTGCGCCGCGCCGCAGCCCGGCTCAACCCCTGCGCTCGCTCGCGATGGTTGGCGCTCGAGCCGGTGGCAAACCAGACAACGCGCGCTCCTTTTGCGAGCCAGCGGCGCGCCACCGCCGCTTGCGGTGGACCGGGCGTCTCCAAGACCACACCGCCGATGCATTCGACCGGTGTCATCTCGTCGTTGACGAGCAGACGCAGCGCTGCATTCACCGTGAGCGCGAGATCGAGCGTCGGCGATGGGGTCTTGAAGACGATCGCCCGCATTCCCGCGGCGGTGGCGCGCAACGCGAGGTCGAGCGGATCGCTCAGCCCCTTGCCAACGTGGACATGGATATCCACCACCCCCGGCAGTTGAAAGCTCGCCGGGTAGTTGGTCGGCAACTCACGCTCGCGGATCATCGCGTAGGCGCGTTGCATCCGCCGGACGTCATTCATGGAGGGGCAGCGTAGGACGGAGACGACGGCGCTGTCAATTGGGTGCGAGGTGCGGTACAGTGCGCCGGAGAGGAGCGTATGCACGGAGACGGATGGCTCTTTGGCGCTGGCCCACCGGGGCGGTGGGACGACCAAAAGGTGTCGTGCCCCGTCGTTCTTCGCGAAGGCGGCGGTTTTCGGATGTGGTACTACGGCCACGATCGGACATTTCCCGGCCTCGGCCCGGAAACAACCGGTGTGCCGATGGGACGCAGCGGCACGGCCATCTCCGCGGATGGGCTCGTCTGGCAGCGGCAGGACGGGCCCGGCGTGCGTGGCGCGGTGCTCGATCCATCGGACGATCCCGCGGCCTTTGACGCCTGGCAGGTCGGCATCACCGATGCCCATCGCGTCGGCGACGAGTATTGGATCGGCTACATGGGCGCCCCGCAGAGCTCGATCGAGTTGCTGGGGATGGTGCGCAAGGGCTATCCGCTCCGTGCCGGCTTGGCGAAGGGCGACGGACTGCGGCTGACCAAGATCCGTGGCGACGCCGGCGGCGGCGCGACGCTGGCGAATGGGGCGCCCGGCGCATGGGACGCTTGGTATGTCTCGTGCCCGCGGATGGTTCCCATTGCCGGTGGCTGGCGCCTGTATTACCACGGCCGCGGTCCGAGCGTCCACGGCGCAGTCGGTCTCGCCGAGGGGCCGGACGGCATCCATTGGGAGAAGCGGGGTCAGGTCTTCGGGCCGAACCCAAAGCCGGGGCACTTCGATTCGCTCGGCATCCTCAGTCGCCATGTTGTCCCCGTCGAGGGTGGCTGGGCAATGTTCTACGAAGCGATGTCCGACGCGCCAGTCGCGCCCTACACCTATTCGCGCATTGGGCTAGCCTTCTCGCCGGATGGGCTGCGCTGGGAACGTCTGCCCGGCCCCGGGGCGGGCGGTTGCATACTGGATGTTGGTCCGCCCGGCGCGTGGGACGCCCTCGCCATCGGCACCCCTTGGGCGGTTGATCTGGGGAATGGGCGCTGGCGCTTGTATTACGTCGGCTACGACGCGCGAAGCGTTGCTGCGATCGGCGTGGCGGAAGCGGATGGGCGCGACCTCACGCGCTGGACGAAGCTGCCTACCGCGCGAACTTAGCCGCCTGCGGCCCAGCCGCCCGCTTGGCCATGACCAGGGAAGGGGCAATAGTCTTCTCGTTCGCCGAGGTCGAAGGCGAACAACAGCTTTGCCATGCCGGTCAACACCGCGCACACCACAGCGATCTCCATGATCTGGCCGTCGGTATATTCGGCTTGCAGCCGCGCCAGCAGGTCGTCGTCCACCGGGCCATCCGGCGTCGCGTTCGACAGCAACGTCGCCAAGTCGAGCGCCGCTTTCTCGCCCGGGCTAAATGGCCCTCGCTCGTAATTCCAGAGCGCGTCGATCTCCTCGTCGCTAATCCCTGCCCGTCTCGCCGAGACGGTATTTGAGCGGTTTCAGGAGGCGCAGCCGTGCAGGTTGCTGAGCCGCAGCCGCACCAACTCCTTTACCCGGCGGGGCGCGATGCCGTTGAAGAACAGCCCACCGTAAAAGTGATCGAAGTAAAACTCGGCGACGTTGGGCGCGTTGGCGACCACTTCGAGGAAGCGCGGCTCATTGCCGTTGGCCCGCGAGGCGTCCCACATCCGGGCAAGCCGCCCGGACAACTCTTCGCGTGTACGGTGACGAAGCGCCATCTCTTCCCTCCTGACGCTACCGTTGGTAGCGCGCGACGTTGGCATTATGCTCAGCGAGCGTTCGGGCGAAGGCGTGCGAGCCATCCGGTCTGGCGACGAAATACAGATAGTCGACGTCGGCCGGCGCGGCGACTGCGCGGAGCGCACCAAGCCCGGGATTGCAGATTGGACCGGGCGGCAGCCCGGTCACTCGATAGGTGTTGTACGGGGAATCGATGGCGAGATCCTGGACGGTCAGGTCCTTCTTCCAGTAACCGTCGCGGGCGCGGCGCACCGGGTCCTGTGCAAGGGCAAATTGGACCGTTGGGTCGGCCTGCAGGGGCATGCCGAGCCGCAGCCGGTTCAAGAAGACGGCCGCGATGATCGGCTGCTCCTCGGGTTTCACCGCCTCGCGCTCGACAATCGAGGCCAGCGTGAGCGCTTGATGCGGCGTCAGCCCGCGCGCCGCAACCGCCGCCCGCAACTCGGGCGTGAAGGCCACGTCAAGTTGGCGGAGCATCACGTTCAGCGCTTCGGCGGGCGTCACCTCGCGCGAGACGCGGTAGGTTTCGGGAAAGAGGTAGCCTTCGAGCGACTGACCGGCGGGACGGGCGGCCGCGAGCGATCCAGCGGGCGGAGCGGTGGTCAGCTGCGCGAGCGCCGCCGCGAGGGCAGCATCGCTGCCGACCCCCTGCTTCTCCAGCGCGACCAACACCTCCGGCACCTGCCACCCCTCTGGGACGGTGAAGGTACGCAGCCGCACCTCGCCGCGCGCGAATTTTTCGAGAATGGCACGGCTGGTCATGTCGCGGCTGAGCTCGTACTGGCCGCTCTGGATCGCGGTGCCGAGGCCGGAGGAACTCGCGAGATAGCGAAAGACGCGCTCGTCATTGATCAGCCCCTGTTCCTTCAACCGGCGGGCGATCGTCCCGGCATCATCGCCGGGCTCGACCGTGAACTCGACTGGCGTCGGGTCGAGGGCGACCGGCCGATCGAGCAGCTCGACAACTCCCCCAAGGCCGGCTTCGGTGGACACCATCGGGACCACCGCGGCGGTCACACAGGCGCAGAGGGCAAGGACGGCGACCGCGAGGCTGCCAACGAGAATGCGCCCCATCAGTCTCCTGCATCACGAAAATGGAGATCAGCAAGGAAGCTTTCGAGGAGGACGGCCGCCGCCTCGGCATCGTCAGGACCGCCGCGCCGGCGGCCGGCGCGGCGCTGCTGCGCCTCCCAAGTGGTATAGCGCTCATCGTGCAACCGTACGGGGAGCGACGTCGCCGCCGCCAGTCGGCGGGCGAAGCGCTCGGCCTTGTCGGTCTGCTCGGTGCGCGCCCCGTCGTCACGGATCGGCAGCCCGACGACGATACCAGCCACGCCCTCGCGCTCGGCGAGCGCGACAATGGCGGGAATATCGACCTTCCGGCCGGCGGCCGGAAGAACGGCAAGCGGCGTGGCGATGACGCCCAGCTCGTCCGACACCGCCAGTCCGATCCGCCGGTCGCCCACGTCCACCGCCAGCCAGCGTCCGACCCGCTTAGCTCCCAACGATCCTCAAGTCGAGCCGCTGCGTCAATCGCGGCAGCCAGGGAGAGGCGCTCGGCCAGACCCGAATCTCCGGCGGGCGACGAAGCGGCACGACCGACGCGAGGTAGTCTTCAGCCTGCCCCACCGACTGGCCAGCGATTGCCGATTTGATCTGATTTTCGTTGATTTGGGGGATCGCCAAATAGGTGACCCCCAAGTTGAAGGTGACGGCATCGTCGTCAAAGCCAACAAGCCCGAGAGGAGCGACCGACAAACTGCCGGGGAGCACTTGCTGACCCGCCGGAAGCTGGGCCCGCGCCGTGCGCTGGCCCAACTCGAGCACGTCGTCCGAGGTAAAGGCAATCGCCGATACCCGCGCTCGCGCCTTGATGGTAACCGTGCTCGCTTCTTCATCAAGCAGTCGGTCGAAGGTCTCCTCGACGACTGTCACCTGAACGGTCTCGCGGTAGATCGACTCGTTCTGCCGTTTGATGTCAAACAACTGGGCATAGCCAGCGGCGCGCAGCTTCTCGATGATCGATTGGCGCAGCCGGTTGCGGTCGGCAAGCGTCACGTAGGGCGTGTCGCTCTGTGCGCCACCGGTCGCGGGTTGTTCGTTGACAACGGCCGCCCGACTGTTCAACGTTCCGTCTGAGAAGGCGGTGATTGTCCGCGCTGCGACGTTGCCGGAGACGCCCGCTTCGACCGCCGTCACACCCACTTGCACCGAGGAGCTAGAGGCAGGCACCGTCACGGCCTCATCGAGCGCAAACTGAACGTTGCCAAGCGTCCGGACGGTCGCCCCGCGTGGGATGGTGAACTGGCCATTCTCTTGGGGATTGCGGTTGGTGATTGTGACGCGCGTCTTGGCGCGCTCCGTCGGCGTCGACTTCTTGCCGGTTGCCTCAGTGGTGTCGGTCGCTTCGGCCTCCGCCGTCACGAGCCGGCCAGCGATCGTCCGCTGCTCGGGATTGACGCCGCGTGCTTGACGAGACGCCTTCACCGTGAGCGCCTCGGTGACTGGGGTGGCAACGGGCGCAAGCTCGACCGTGGCGCTCGGCACGACCACCGCCGCGACGGCGAGGGTGGCGAGCAGGACAAGCCCGAGTAGCACACCGGCGGCGACCATCCCGGCAGTCGAAACCGCCGGTAGCGAGAACGATCGCGAGGGCGATTTGAAGCTCGCCCCTTTGACGGAGCCGGCGACACGGAAGCCTTCGGCCCGGGCGAGCCGGCGCACTTCGCCGTCTTCGGCAACGATCGCCACTTCGCGCGCCGACTGGCGGGCATAGCGGCGCAGCAATTTCAGCCGCACAGGATTGCGCAGCAGCTTGGCGCTGCGCGGCACCAACAGCACAACCCGCCGACTCTCGGCTTGGTCCAGCTTCTCGCGGAGCGAGCCGATGTCGTCGTCCGGGTCCATCTGGATGACGCTCGGCTCGCTGGAGCTTTGTCCGGTGAGCAGCGGCTCGTCCGGACCGTTGAGATACGGTTGGGTGGAGCCGCGACTGGCGCCGGACCTGGTGGTCATCGCGTTTGCACCGCCCGACGCGCCGCCCGGAGCGCCTCGTCGATCTTGCTGGGGTCTTTGCCGCCGGCTTGGGCGAGCTCGGGCCGGCCGCCGCCACCGCCCCCCGCTATGACGGCCGCCTGGCGGACGATCTCTCCAGCATGATACCCCGCGGCGACCAGATCCGGGGTCACGGCGGCGATGAACTGCGGGCGCTCGCCGATCTGCGCTCCGAGCACGATCACCGCGCTCTTGAGCCGATCGCGCAGCCAATCGGCCATCTCGCGCAGCGCCTCCGGACGGGACACATTGACGCGCGACGCGAGCACGGTGACTCCATTCACTGGCTCGGCGCGCTGGACGAGCGCCTCGATCTCGCGGCGCGCCAACTCACGCTCGAGCTGCTCGATGCGTCGCCGCTCGGCGTTCAACTCGGCCTGAAGCCCGGAGACGCGCGCCTCGACCTCCAGCGGCGGCGCCTTGAGCAATCGCGCGAGGCTCTCCACGGTGCCGATCCGCTCCAGAATGACGTCTTCGGCAGCCGGCCCGGTCAGCGCCTCAATCCGCCGGATGCCCGACCCGACGCTTCCCTCTGAGACAATGATGAACGGGCCGATCTCGCCGGTCCGCTCGCAATGCGTGCCTCCACAAAGCTCGAGGCTGGCGCAAGGCACGCCAACCTCCAACTCTTCCTCGGGAGGCCGCCGGATGCAGACCGTGCGAACGGTGTCGCCATACTTCTCACCAAACAGCGCCATCGCACCAGCGGCGATCGCCTCGTCGTAGCGGGCGTACGCCGGCGTGACTGGCAGATCCTCGTAAATCCGGCGCGTCACCAGCCGCTGGATTTCTCGCAGTTCTTCAGTCGAGACCGGCGCAAGGTGGGTGAAGTCGAAGCGCAGCCGGTCCGGCGCGACCAGCGAGCCGGCTTGGCGGGCGTGCGGACCGAGCACCTCCTGCAGCGCAGCGTGGAGCAGGTGGGTCGCGGTGTGATTTCGCTTGATGTTCGCCCGGCGCGGACCATCAACCGCCAGTCGTGCTTCTTGGCCAACCGCAAGGAAGCCGGATTGGACCAGCGCCCGGTGAACGATGATCTCCGGCGCGGGCCGCTGAGTATCGAGCACCTCGGCGGCACCGGTCTCCGTCCGCACGGTTCCCGTGTCGCCGACTTGGCCGCCACCCTCGGGATAAAAGGGCGTTTCGCGCACCAAGAGTTCGATCTCTTGTCCCTCGGCAGCGGCATCGACCGGCTCGCCGGCGAGGAGGATGGCGACGATCGGCGAGGTGTGAACCAGCCGGTCGTAGCCGACGAAGCGGAGTTCCGGCAGATCGAGGGCGTGGAACCGCTCTCCACCGGCGCCACGAAAGCGGGCGCCCGCCTTCGACTGCTCCCGCTGGCGGGCCAAGGCCGCCTCAAAGGCGGCGGAGTCGACCGTGAATCCGTGCTCGGCCGCGACCTCCTCCGTGAGCTCGCGCGGGAAGCCGAAGGTGTCATAGAGCCGAAAGGCGTCCTCACCTTCGATTATGGTGCGGCCTTCGCGGCGGGCGGCGGCCATCAGCGTATCGAGCAGTTGCAGACCGGCGGCAAGCGTCCGGCCAAACCGCTCCTCTTCGAGCTCGATGACCCGGCGCACAAAATCGCGCCGCTTCCGCAGCTCGGGATACGCCCCGGCCATTCGGTCGACCACGGCGTCGGCGACTTCGGCAAGGAACGGCCCCTCGAGGCCGAGCTTGCGCCCGAATCGCACTGCCCGCCGCAAGATTCGGCGCAGCACATACCCCCGCCATTCGTTGCTTGGCAAGACGCCGTCGCTAATCAGGAAGGTGCAAGCGCGGGCATGGTCGGCGATCACGCGGAAAGGAAAGCCTGCCTCGCCGGGGTCGTAGCGCCGGCCGGAGAGCGCCTCGACGCGGCGGATGATCGGTTGGAAGAGGTCGGTATCCCAGTTGGTCTCGACGTTCTGGACGATCGAGGCGATGCGTTCGAGCCCCATCCCAGTGTCGATCGATGGCTTCGGCAACGGCGAGAGCACCCCGGAGGGGTCGCGGTCGTACTGCATGAACACGAGGTTCCAGAACTCGAGCCAGCGGTCGCAATCGCAGCGGCCAATCCCGCAGTCGGGACCACAGGCTCGCTCCGCCCCGCGGTCGAAGTGAATCTCCGACGAGGGACCTTGCGGCCCGGTGTCGGCCATCGCCCACCAATTGTCCTTCTCGCCAAGGCGGACGATCCGCTCGGCGGGCAACCCGGCGATCCGTGCCCACAATTCAGCCGCTTCGTCGTCGTCGCGGAAGACCGTTACCCACAGCCGTGTCGGGTCGAGGCCGAGCTCACTCGTGACAAACTCCCAGGCGAACCGGATGGCGTCCTCTTTAAAGTAATCGCCGAAGGAGAAATTGCCGAGCATCTCGAAGAACGTGTGGTGGCGAGCGGTGCGGCCAACGTTGTCAAGGTCGTTATGCTTGCCGCCGGCGCGGACACAGCGTTGGACGCTCGTTGCCCGGCGATAGGGTCGCTCCTCGAGGCCGAGGAAGACGTCTTTGAACTGGACCATGCCGGCGTTGGTGAACAGCAGGGTTGGGTCGTTGCCCGGGACAAGGGAGGAACTCGGGACGCGTGTATGCCCGTGGCGCTCGAAATAGCGCAAAAACGATTCGCGGATCTCGTCGCTGGTCACTTGCACGCACCCTCGCGGTGACTCGCCGAACGCGCCGTGCGCTGACCGAGCGGCCGGCGCTCGCCGAAGGGCACCGAGGACGACGGCCGGCGATGCCGTGGCCGAGCGGAAAGGGCCGGGGTTGACGTCAGGTTGCCTCATTCTACAATACGGCGAGGCGCCCGTTCAAAAACCCGCCGAGGACTGTGTGGACCGCCAGATCATCGCCACCGCCGCTGCGCCGGCCGCCATCGGGCCGTATTCGCAGGCCGTCGGCTGGGACCGCCTGATCTTTCTTTCCGGCCAGATTCCGCTCGACCCGGCCACCGGACAACTCGTTGACGGCGGCATCGAAGCGCAGACGCGCCGGGTGATGGAAAATCTCCGCGCCGTGCTCGCTGCCGCCGGCCTCGAGCTCGCCAATGTCGTCCGAACGACGATCTTCCTCGCCGATCTCGATGACTTCGCAGCGGTGAACGCCGTCTACGGGGAGTACTTTCCCAGCGATCCCCCGGCGCGCTCGACGGTCCAGGTCGCTCGACTGCCCCGCGACGCGCGGGTCGAGATCGACGCGATCGCGGTCCGCCCGTGAGCGACGAGCCTCCTTCTCCCTTTGCGGCGGTCGTGTTGGCGGCCGGCCGCGGGACGCGCTTCGGCTCGCCGCTGCCCAAGGTGCTCCAGCCGCTCGCCGGCCGGCCACTGCTCGGCCACGTCTTGGCGGCGCTCGATGCGGCAGGAGCGGAGCGCACCGTCGTCGTCGTCGGCTATGGCGCGGACCAAGTGAAGCGCGCCTTTCCGGAACGCGAATTCGCACTCCAAGCCGAGCAGCGCGGCACCGGCCACGCGGTGCTGCAAGCCCGCTGCGCGTTCCCCGACCCCGTTGATCTTGTCATAACCTATGGGGATGTGCCGCTTATCCCTCCCGAGCTGATCGTCGCGCTCCACCGGGCGAGATGCGCAGCCGGTGCGGCGATGGCTGTTCTCACCTGTAGCGCCGGCGACCCAACCGGCTTAGGGCGGATCGTCCGCGACCACGAGGGCCGGCCGCTCGCCATTGTCGAAGAGCGGGTCGCCACTCCGGAGCAGCGCGCCATCCGCGAATGGAACACCGGCCTCACTGCGGTTGCGAGTGCGTGGCTGTGGCCACGCCTCGCGGCGCTCGAGCCGAGCGCGACCGGCGAGATCTTCCTGACCGACCTCGTCTCGCTTGCCGCCGGCGAAGGCCAGTTGACGACGCTGACAACCGACGATGCGCTCGCCGTCTCGGGTGTCAACGACCGCTTGGAGCTGGCACGGAGCGAGGCGATCGTCCGCGAGCGCATCCGTCGGCGGCTGCTCGAACGCGGTGTCCTGCTCGTCAGCCCGGAAACCTCGGTCATCGACGTCGATGTGGAGATCGGCTTCGATAGCGTTGTCCTTCCCGGCTCGATCGTGATGGGCCGCACCCGGATTGGCCGCAATTGCCGGATCGGGCCGCACGCGATCCTCGAAGACGCCACCATCGGCGATGGATCGACCGTGCGGGCAGCGGAGGTCCGCCGCGTCGCGCTGCCGCCGGGGAGCATCGTCGACTCGTTCACCCGAATCGACGGTGGAGCGCCGACGTGATTCCATCATCGCTTGGTCTGGCGATTGTCGCCGTTGGGATCTTGATCAACGCGTTCGCCTCGCTCGCTGAAGCGGCCATTCTTTCGTCCAACCGGCTGAGCGCCCGCCGGGCATTCGACCAAGCCGAGACCAAGTCGGATGTGGTGCAGACACTGCTCGAACGACCGGGCCAGGTGTTAAGCGCGATTGTCTTCGTGAACGTGCTGGCGAGCGTGGTTTCGGCAGCGGTCGGCGCCCAGTTGGCGATCGATTGGTGGTCCGCTCAGCTCGGACCGTGGGCGCTCGTGGCTGGCATTACCATCATCGTGCTGCTGCTGTTGGTGATCGGTGAGATCATTCCGAAGGCGATCGCCAGCCTCTGGCCCCAACCGATCGCTCGGTTCGTCGGTCGTCCCGTCTCCATCCTCTCCGTGGTGTTGCTGCCGATTGTGCGCGCGTTGGAGCTAATCACCGGCCTCATCCTCCGTCCGTTCGGCTGGAAGCGCGGCGGGCAGGCGTCGATGCTCGTCAGCGAGGAAGAAGTGCACCTATTGCTGAGCGTCGGCCGCGAGCAAGGCGTGATCGAGCCAGATGAGCTCGACATGATCGACAACATCTTCGAGTTGGAAGATACGACCGTGCGCGAAGTGATGACGCCGCGTGTCTCCATGGTGTGTGCGCCGATCGACAGCGATCCGCTCGAGCTAGCCAAGCTGATCGTCCAGACCGGCTACAGCCGCATCCCGGTCTACACCGATACCATCGACCACATTGTTGGCATCGTCTACGCCAAAGATCTTCTTGCCAAGCTGGTCAGCGGCGAGCCATTCACCCTCCGCGACATCGTCCGCGAGCCGTACATCATCCCACCGGGTGTGCGGGTCGATCAGTTGCTCCACGACCTGCAGGAACGCAAGACCCATATGGCGATCGTCATCGACGAATACGGCGGGGTCGAAGGGTTGGTGACGATCGAAGACTTGATCGAGGAGATCGTCGGCGAGATCCAAGACGAATACGACGAGCCGCCAGAGTCCGTCGTTTGGCTGCGCGAGGGCAAGGAACTGATCGTCCCGGGCCGGATGACGCTGGACGACTTGAGTGACCTGCTCGGTGTCACCTTTGAAGAAAAGGACGTGGACCGCGTGGGCGGGCTGGTCGCCGACCGGCTGGGCAAAGCGCCGGAGGTCGGCGACTCGGTGACCATCAACGGCATCGCCTTTGAGGTGCACGAAGTGTCTGGCCGCGGCATTCGCTCGGTGCGCATCACCTTGCCCGACACGCCAACCGAGCCAGCGGGAGCGAACGGGAATGGCGATTGAGCCAGCGGTCGAGCAGCGCTTGGTCGATGAAGCACGCGCCGCTCGCCACGCCTCATACAGTCCCTATAGTGGTTTTGCCGTGGGCGCGGCGGTGCTCGGCACGAGCGGCCGGATCTTTCGTGGGACGAATGTCGAGAACGCGTCCTACGGCCTGACGATTTGCGCGGAACGCGCAGCGGTGTTCAGCGCGGTCAGCGCCGGGGAACGAGCGATCGAGGCAGTGGCGATCGTCACACCAGCCCCGCCAGCCACGCCGTGCGGGGCCTGCCGCCAAGTGCTCTGGGAGCTGTGGTCACCGCATCGGCGGAGCGAGCCAACCGTGTTGATCGCCAGCGTGGAATCGTCGCAGCCCGATCGGCGTAGTCTGGCGTCGCTGCTTCCCGATGCCTTCGACGCTACCTCGCTCGGCGAGCCTCCCCACTGAGCGTCTGAACTCGCCAGAGAGCATTCCGGCACCGGTCTCGCCGCGCTTCCTCGCAGACCTCCTCCCGTCACCGGCATCCGACGCCGCACCCGCCGGTCCGGCAACCGCCTAAGCAGACGCTGCAACCAGCGGTGCTCCTCGCTGCGTTTTGCCGTGAAGCTCGATGGTGGGCGACGAACAGTCCAGTCCGCGCGTGTGCCGAGGCACGGTCACGGAACGCTGGACTAGTCCGCTCGGCAAGCGGATGCACCTGACAGCCTCGAAAGCCCGGGCGCGTCGGTTATCCGCCGTGACCGTGTCCTTGTCCAGCCTCGCGCGACTCGCCAACGAGGAAGCCGAGGTCACGCTGGCCTCCTGAGCGGCAGGGCGCGAGAGCCGGGCAACCTGTGCTGGTTCGGCATACCTGTTCGACTTCTGTGCGTCTTCTGTCTCCTCGGCGAAACTGTGCACAAGCCGTGCATCCGGTCCGGCAATAGCTGAGAGTGTGCAGGTTTTGCGCAGGAATACGCTGCGGCAAGCGCGGTGACAGCCGGCGGATTGTGGGCACTCCACCGCCGGCCTCGGCAGGGCCAGCGAGCGCCTGCGGCGCCTTCGAGCGCCGTGGGGACGTGATGAGCCGTTGCCGCGCTCGGGGCCACGGTCTCGCTGGCCCACGGGTGCTGCGCTGTCGCCCTCCACGGCGGAAGAGGCTCCCGGCGCCGAAGCGCGACGCCGGCAGGCGTTCCGGGCATCACCGAGCGGCCGGCATCGGCTGGGCGACGCTGGATGCCGAAGCGCGGCGTGAATAGTCCTGATTAGTCCGTATGCTGTCTAACAAGTTGGACTTCCTCGATGGCACCGGCAGTCCGGATTAGCGTCCCGTCGGTTTAGTCCGAAATAGTCTGGAAGTGCTTCCCTTGCGTCCGGAGACCCTGCTACACTGCGGTGGACTGGAGATGAGGGAGGTGGCACATGGCGACTGAGGAGCTGCGACGAACCCCGCCCTATGGGCCTGCCAAAGGCATGCTGGAGGGCTTGCGGCTGCTTCAGCGAACCTCGCCGAGCATCGTCGATCAAGAGCTCTTGCGAGCAAACGGCATTGCCCGCGGCAACGAATACAAGGTGGTCGGCGCCCTGCGCTATCTCGGGCTGGTCGACGAGGATGGCCGCCCGACGGAGCGCGCCCGCTTGCTCAAGGCGCGTGGCGCCGTGCAAACCCTCAACCTGCAGCAGATCGTCCGCGAGGCGTATCCGACCCTGTTCCGAAAGCTGGACCTGCGCTCGGCGACGCGCGACGACATCTACAACCACTTTCTCGCCGACCTCGGCTTGCAACCGGAGATGGCGGCGAAAGCAACCCGCTTCTTTCTCGAGCTGGCCCGCGCCGCTGGTTTTCAGGTCGGCGTCGACCGCACCGACACGCACGACGAGCGGGTCATCGACCTTCGGCGGACGAGCGAGGCGGCCGCTAGCCGACGACCACGCGCCACCCAGCCCCGCCCAGCACCGATCGAGGTGGCGCGGAGCGACGCCCCCTCGCTGAGCATCGTGCTCCCCTCGGAAACCGTCTCGATGAGCGAAGAAGAGCTCGCTGGCTTCTTCCGCCGCGTGCTCCGCGCGTGGCGGGCGGCCGCCTCCTAACCGCGCCGCTCGCCTCCCTCTCCCCGATCACGTCAAGTCTCTCGTCGCCGCCAGGCCCCGCCCGTTTCCGCGTCGCCCTCTTTTCCACCGATTGCGGAAGCCACACCGCGACATAATGATCGTGGGCTTCTTGGCATTTCAGTGCAGGCCGGCGACATTACATAAGGCATGTAGAACAAACGGGCTGATGTTCTACTCGTCATAACGATCGTGAGCAACGGTCGGGCGTGTGAGGACTGCGGGCGTTGTCATAATGCTCGTGGATCCCGACGACGGGCCGAGATTCAGGTCGGGCTCACTTTTTGGGTGGGGGGGGTGAAGCAGCCCGGCTCTGCCGGGCGGGAGGCGGCGCCCTTCAGACCGCTGGCCTCTGCCAAGAAGGTAACCAGCCCGAGGACGGGGAGGAGGAGCGCCTCCGGCGAAGTCGGCCCAAGCGCTCGCCGAAAAGGGAGGACTACCCGGCACGGACCGAGTCAGTCCGGCGGTGCCGTCCGCCCCGAGGGGGTTACTCGCGCAGGCCGCGCCGGCATGCTTCGGCGATCAGCGAGATGGTGTGTACCGTCTCGACCGGTGCCCGGCGGGCGCGCAATCCTGCCTCGATCTGCAGGAGGCAGCCAGGGTTGCCGACGGCGACCACCTCGGCCCCAACGCCGACGATGTCATTGACTTTCCGCTCGCGCAATTCGCCGGCGATCGCCGGATGCAGCAGGTTGTAGATGCCGGCACTGCCGCAGCAGCGGTCGCTTGCCGGCAGCTCCAGCAGCCGCAGCCCCGGAATTTGCCGCAAGAGGTGCCGCGGCTGGTGTCGTATCCCTTGGCCATGAGCAAGGTGACAGGCATCCTGATAGGTCACCCTCCGCTCGACCCGGCCCAGCCGCGCCACCAAGCCGATCTCGACGAGGAGCTCGCTCACATCGCGCACCCCGCTCGGCGAACGCCGCCGCGCGCGCGGCATAGCGCGGATCGCCGGCCAGCAGCTCGCCGTACTCTTTCAGCATCGCGCCGCAGCCGGCGGAATTGACGACGATCGGCTCGTCGCCGGGGAACGCGTCGACGTTGCGGCGAGCGAGCTCGCGTGCGAGATCGCGCTCCCCGGCGTGGGCCATCAGTGCGCCGCAACAGGTCTGGCCAGCAGGGACGGAGACGTCTAGCCCGTTGAGACGAAGGACGTCTTCGGTATCCCGCATTGCTTGGCCGAATAACACGGGCATCACACAGCCAGGAAAGAGCAGGGCACTCCCCCGGCGTGAGCCAAGGGCATCGACCCGCCCGCTGGCCGGCGGCGAGTAGGGCCGATCCGGAATCGGCGGCGTGATCGCAGCGGCGGCGCGAAGCGGCCCCGGCAGCCAGGCCGCAAGCCGCAGCACCCCGAGGCGCTGGGCCGCCCGCAGCACAGCCGCCACCAGGCGCAGCCGCGTCTGCGACGGCAACAGGTGGCGAAAGGCGAGCCGTTGAACACGGCCGCGCCAGCCCGAGGGCGGCCGGCGGTGCGCGATCAGGGCGCGGGTCGACTCGATGAGACGGCCAAACGGTACGTCGGAGGGACAGACCGTCTCGCAGGCCCGGCACGCGAGGCACTGGTCGAGGTGATGGACGACGCCATCAGTCAGCGGCAGCCGGCCTTCGGCAAGGCCGCGCATCAGATGAATGCGACCGCGCGGCGAGTCGGTCTCCAGTCCAAGCACCTGATAGGTTGGGCACGAGCTGAGGCACAGGCCACAGCGGACGCACTTGACGAGGTCAGCTGCGGTTGGGCCGTCAGGGTCGGCGCTCGATGGGGAAACGGTCTGGGGATGCGGGCCTGCCACTGCCCAAGTGTACGCGATCGGCCCTGCATTGACGGTACGCGAAGCGGCTGACTATAGTTCTCCGGCTCCGCGCCTCGGTGTCGGAAGGCGCTGCACGCTCTGGTCCGGGGATGGTCTCAATGTCCGAATCGGTGTGGTGGCACTCGCTCGTCCGTGATATCCCGGACTTCCCGCAGCCCGGAATCATCTTCAAAGACATCACGCCCGTCCTCGCTGACCCGGCGGCGTTTCGCGAGGCAATTCGGGCGATGACGGACCCGTGGCGGCAGCGCGGGATCGACCGGGTCGTCGGCGTCGAATCGCGCGGCTTCATCTTTGGTGCGCCAATCGCCCTCGAACTGGGCGCGGGGTTCGTGCCCGTTCGCAAGGTCGGCAAGCTCCCGCACGAGACGATCGCCCAGGAATATACCCTCGAGTATGGAACGGCGACGCTGGAGATCCACAAGGACGGCATTCGCCGCGGTGAGCGGGTGCTGATCGTCGACGATCTGCTGGCCACCGGCGGCACCATCAACGCGACTGCCCAGCTCGTTGAGCTGCTGGGAGGCCACGTCGTCGGGATCGGCTTTCTGGTGGAGCTCGATTTTCTGAGCGGCCGGCAGCGGCTGAAGGGCCGCGAGGTGGTCAGCATTATCCATTTCTAGCGGGGGTGGCGGCCGGTGCAGATGGTAGAACGCCGTGAGCGGACGGTCTCGTGGCGGGACGGCCGAGTCCGGCTGATCGACCAGACGCGGCTGCCGCACGAGCTCGTTTGGCTCGAGATCGAGGATGAGCGCACGCTGGGTGAGGCCATCCGCGAGATGCGGGTGCGCGGCGCCCCAGCGATCGGCGCGGCAGCCGCCTTCGGCCTCGCGCTCGCCGCCCACGCCAGCTCAGCCACCACGGTCGAAGCGCTGCGCGCCGACCTTGCAGCCGCCGCCGACCGGCTGCGAGCGACGCGCCCGACAGCGGTGAACCTCTTTGGGGCGATCGACCGGACGCTGGGCGCCGCCGCTGGCAAGACGCCGGACGAAGTCCGCGCCGCCGTCCTCGCCGAAGCGCAACGCATCGCCGACGAGGATGTCGAGGCATGTTTGGCGATGGGCCGGCTCGGCGCCACGCTCTTGCCCGACCAGGCGACCGTGCTCACCCACTGTAACGCCGGGGCGTTGGCGACTGTCGACTACGGTACCGCCCTTGGCGTCATCCGCGCCGGCTGGCAGGCCGGGAAGGTGCGGCGCGTGCTGGTCGATGAGACCCGCCCGCTGCTGCAAGGAGCGCGCTTGACAGCGTGGGAGCTGGCCCAAGACGGCATTCCGCTTACCTTGATCACCGATACGATGGCCGGCCACTTTTTGCACCGGGGCGAGGTGTCGGCGGTCATCGTCGGCGCGGACCGGATCGCGGCCAACGGCGATGTCGCGAACAAGATCGGCACCTACAGTCTGGCCGTGCTGGCGAAGGAGAATGCCGTGCCCTTCTACGTTGTCGCGCCGACCAGCACGATCGACCTGAGCATCGCCTCGGGCGACCAGATTCCGATTGAGGAACGGCGACCGGAGGAGGTGACGGCGTTCGGTGGCCGAACCGTCGCCCCGAGCGGCGTGGCGGTCGCCAACCCGGCGTTCGACGTGACCCCCCATCGCTATATCACCGCGATCGTGACTGAGGTGGCCGTCATCCGTCCGCCGTTCGAGGACGGGCTGCGCGCCGCCGTCGCAGCGCGGTCGCGAAAGGACGGACCATGACCACGGCGGAATTCGCTGTCATCGGCGGTAGCGGCCTCTACGCGCTCGAAGAGGGCTTCACCAAGCTGAACGAGTTGGACATCGACACGCCTTTTGGCAAGCCGAGCGACCGGATCGTCGTCGGCGAAATCGCCGGAAAGCGCGTCGCCTTCCTGCCGCGTCACGGCGTCGGCCATCGCCTCAGCCCGACCGAGCTGCCCGTCCGCGCCAACATTTGGGCCCTGAAGTCGATCGGGGTGCGCAAGGTGCTCTCCGTCTCGGCGGTGGGGAGCCTCCGCCAAGAGATCGCGCCGCTCCACCTCGTCGTGCCGGACCAAATCATCGATCGGACGAAGAGCCGGGTGAACAGCTTCTTCGAAGATGGGATCGTCGTCCATGCTGCGTTTGCCGACCCCTTCTGCGAGGAATTGAGCGCGGTCATTGCCGCTTGCGCCGAACGGACGGGGGCGACGGTCCACCGGGGCGGCACCCTCGTTGTCATGGAAGGCCCGCTCTTCTCCACCCGTGCCGAATCGGAGCTGTATCGGTCGTGGGGCGCCCACATCATTGGCATGACCGCGCTCCCCGAGGCAAAGCTGGCTCGTGAGGCCGAGCTGTGCTACGCGACGCTCGCCTGCGCGACCGACTACGACGTCTGGCATCCCCAGCATGATGACGTAACGATCGACATGGTGATCCAGAACCTGCTGCAGAACACGGCGACAGCGCAGGCGATCATCAAGTCCGTAGTCTCGACGATGGACATGAACCGGGACTGCAAATGCGAGCGGGCGCTGGAGTTTGCCATCATCACCGATCGGAAGCTCATTACCGCGGAACACCGACGAAAGTATGGCATTTTCATTGACAAGTACCTTCAGTCCTAGGTTGGACTATGGACTGTTTGGACTGAGGATCGGAGCGGCATACCTGTGAGTATTCTTGTGGTCGGCTCGGTCGCGCTCGACACGGTCGAAACACCATTTGGCAAGGAAACCGAGGTGCTCGGAGGGTCGGCGGTCTACTTCGCGGCCGCCGCCAGCCTCTTCACCGACGTCAAGTTGGTCGCCGTCGTCGGAACGGACTTTCCGCTTGGCGAACTGGACTTTTTGCGCGATCGCGGGGTCGATCTGCGCGGCTTGCAGGTCGCCGAGGGGCGCACCTTCCGCTGGTCCGGCCGCTACGACTACGACTTGAACGTCACCCATACGCTGGATACGCAGTTGAATGTCTTCGCCGACTTCCACCCCGTGCTGCCCGAGGGATACGCTGACGTTTCGACGCTCTTCCTCGCCAACATCGACCCAACACTCCAGTACGAAGTGCGCAGCCAAGTGCCGGGCGCGCGGCTGACCATGATGGATACGATGAACTTCTGGATCCAAGGCCAGCGCGACGAGCTGACGCGGATGATCGGCGCGGTCGACATCGTCACCATGAACGAGTCGGAATTGCGCATGTTCGCTGGGACGAGCAGCCTGATCGCGGGGGCACGCAAAGTGCGCGAGCTTGGCCCGCAGGCGGTGGTCATCAAGCAGGGCGAGTATGGCGCGGTGATGTTTGATCGCCACGGCTATTTCACCGCTCCTGCCTACCCGCTTGAGGAAGTCCGCGACCCGACCGGCGCTGGCGATAGCTTCGCGGGCGGCTTTTTGGGCTATCTCGACCAATGCGGCGAGATCACGCCGAAGACCTTACGCCAAGCGATTATTCTTGGCAGCGTCGTGGCCAGCTTCACCGTCGGCGAGTTCTCCTTGCGCGCGCTGCGCGACTTGACGCCAGCGAAGATCCGCGAGCGGTATCAGGAGTTCCGCGACTTCACGCTGGTGGAAGCCATCTAGGGAAAAGCGCCAGGATTCCGAGTGGACGAGTTCCCGCTCGGCTGGGCGCCCGTCCAAGCTGGGGGTGGAAGAAACAGCGCCATGGCCGATCTTGCCGTTCCCGCCACGCTCCGGGCGCGGCCGCCCGTTGTCCGGCTGCGTGACCCGGAGGATGTGCTCCGGCTGCTGCGGCAGGATCGCTTCGGCGCCGCCTATCTGCTCGGCGACGTTGACCGAAGCGGGCGGTTGCGCGGGGACTGGTTTCTCGCCGGCGACACGCTCGCCTGTTTGCAGCGCCTGTACCACGGCGCAACGCTCTGGGCCTCCGGCACAGCGAACGGGCTCAGCGCGATCCTCGGCCAGCTGTCCCCACCGGCCGAACTCTATTTCAGTGGACCCGCCACCCTTGTCGAGGCACTGCGGCCACGCTTTCGGATCGAATTTCAGGAAGAGATGATCCGAATGGCCGTGACCGCCGGCCGCTTTCGCCCGGTCGGGACGGCGACGTTGCTCTCACCCGCCGACACCGACCAGATCAATCGGCTCTATCGGTTTGGCGCCGGCGGCCAAGTTTCGCGCCATCAGGTGGCGGACGGTGTCTATTACGGCATCTTCGAGGATGGGCGGCTAGTTTCGGTTGCGGGTACCCATTTCATCAACCCAAGCGAGCGAATCGGCGCGGTCGGCAACGTCTTCACCCACCCGGCCTACCGTGGACGCGGGCTCGCTACCCGCGTCACGAGCGCGGTGACGATGGCGATCCTCGATCGCTGCCGCGACATCGTCCTGAACGTAAGCGCCGGCAACGCCCCGGCGCAAGCCGCGTACCGGAAGCTTGGCTTCCGCGAAGCGACGCGGTTCGTCGAAGTGTTGGCAGTCCGGCGTCCAAGCGGACTGTTTGGCTGGATTCAGCGCGCGCTTGACTCGCTTCGCGCTGTCCGCTAGGCGCCCCCTGCCTCGCCGGGCCTGAGCCACTCGTCGAGCACATCGGCGATCAGGGTGGAGAGGGGCCGTCCGTCCACGAGGTGGCGCGGGGACATCCCGTGGCCCACGCCGGGCACCGCGTAGAACGCATAACGGACACCGACCTCCTCGGCGCGCGCGGCAATCGCCTCGCTTGCCGCAAGCGGAACGGTTGGGTCATCGACCCCGTGAATCAGGAGGACCGGCGGCGCACCGGGCCCGATCAGGTCGGTCCGACCGAGCATGCTCCCCCACAGGCTGACCACCGCCGCCACTCGAGGCCCACCCTCGCTGTAGGCGGCAAGCAAGGCAGCGATTGCGCCCGCCGAGCCACCTCCAATCGCGATTCGCGATGGATCAACGCCCAAGGTGGCGGCCTCATGTTGCAGCCAGCGGACGGCGGTCGCCGCGTCTTCGGCGGCAGCCGCGACTGCCCGCGCACGGGCGGTCGCCCCGGCGATGACCGGCCGGTCGCCTTCGAGCCGATAGTTGATCGAGAGACAGACATACCCTCGGGTGGCCAAGGACCGACAGTGCTGTACCCACTGCGGGTTCGTCTTATCGCCTTGGACGAATCCCCCGCCATGCACGAGGATCACCGCCGGCCGGCTCACTGAACCGCCACTCGGCTGGTACAGATCTGCGAGCAAGGCCTTCATCCCTGCTGCCGTCGGAGCCTCGCCGTAGCGAATGTTCCTCGTCACCGCAACGCTGTCGCGCGGCCCTGCTGGCGGAGCCGCGCCACTCGGAGCGATTCCGGCGATTACCAGCCCGAGGAGCGTGAGCACGAGGACAATCGCCGCGCGAGCTCGCCATCGTCCACGCATCGTGGCTCCTTTCCGATGTTCGGTGGGATTCACGGGCAACCAGCCGGCGCAGTTTCACTCCAGTTGCTCACCCGGCGGCGGCGGGCTATCCTGAGCCCCGGCGTGGAGGAAACAGCATGGCTTGGGTAATCGACATTCATACTCATATGTGGGACTACGGCTGGCTGCCGGAGCCGCACAAGATGAACATGGCAATTCGCGCCGCGAAACGCCGCCGGCCACCGGTCGACCCGATGACCATCCGGCCGCGGGTGGGCAATGGATTTATGGACCCATCCGGCAATCTGAACGTCAAGATCCTCGACCGGCTCGGGATGGACATGGGTGTCATCCAGGTCGTGGACTGGGCGATCGGCTACGGTGTAGAGGCCGACAACACCATCGACGAAATCAATGCCGGCACCGCTCAGGCCGTCCGCAATCATCCCGACCGGCTCATGTGGTTTTGCGGGATCGACCCCCGTCGCCCCGGCGCGGCAGAGAAATTCGAGCGGTGGGTGAAGGAAGACGGCGCCAAAGGCTTCAAGCTCTACCCGCCGATGGGCTATTACCCGTGGGACGACTGCGTCAAGCCGATTATCGAGAAGGCGATCGAGCTGGATGTGCCGATCCTTTCGCACACTCAAGCTGGTGTCAGTTGGTGTGAGCCAATCCACTGGGGGCAGGTGTGCCGCCAGTATCCCGATCTGAAGGTGATCCTCGGCCATGCTGGCGTCGAGTCGCCGTTCTTCTCGACCTACGGGTGGGAACAAGCGGTGATCGTCGCGGCTCGCCACGAAAACGTCTATCTCGATCCCACCGAGTGGCATCTCTGGGGAGCGCTGAAGGACGTGCCCGAGCTGATCCGCCGCATCCACGTGATGAAGACAAACGTCGGCGCCGAAAAAGTCGTCAACGGCACCGACAACCCGCTTGGCCGCGACGGCGCCGACAACGGCGACGGGGAATGGATGTTCATCTGGCGGAACCTGCCGACGATTGGCCGCTGGTTTGGCTACACCTTTACCCAAGAAGACGTCGATCTGATGCTCGGCGAAAACGCCGCCCGCCTCTTGAAGCTCCCGCCGAAGGAGCAAGCGCGTCAGGCTGCTGCTGGCGCCTAACGGCTCGTCGCGACCGGGCCGCGCCCGCCTCGGCGGGCGTGGTTCTGATTCTCATCACCGCTCGTGACAACCGATCGGAAACTGAATAGTTCAGACTCTTTGCGGATTCTCGAGCCACCGCCTATGATGGCGTTCATGAATACAGAGCAGGCCGCCCTCCCAGCCGCCAGCCGTTGGCCACGCATGTTTTCGTCCCTTGCGGTGCCGGTCTTCCGCTTCTACCTCGTCGGCATGCTCTTCTCCTCGTTGCCGATGACCATGCTGATGATGGTGCAGGGATACCTGGCATACCAGCTGACGGGATACGCCGCGGCGCTCGGTCTGGTCTCGCTCGCTTGGGGCTTGCCGCAGATGCTGCTGGTGATGGTCGCCGGGGTGATCGCCGACCGCTACGAGCGGCGGCGCATCTTGATGGTGACGCAGAGCGTGGCGACGGTGATGACCCTGATCATGGCGCTGCTCATCTTCAGCGGTGTCATTCAGCTCTGGATGATGATCGTGGTTGCGCTAATTCATGGAACAGCGTTCGCCTTCAACATGCCGGCGCGGCAAGGGATGGCGCCCGATCTCGTCGACGACGAGCGCCTCACGAACGCTGTTGCGGTGAATAACGCCTCGTTCAGCCTCACGCGGATCGCGGGACCGGCGATCGCCGGTGCGCTCGTAGCGACACCGTTCATTGGCATCGGCGGCGTCTACCTCGTGATGGCAGCGTCCTACCTGACAGCGGTGCTCTTTCTCCTCAGGCTCCCCGCTGTCCCTACGAAGCGGACCGGCCGGCGCGGCTCGGTTGCTGGCGACATCCGCGAGGCCGTGCTGCATATTTGGCAGAACCCTGTCTTGCGGGTGCTCATGGTGCTCGGCGCTCTGATGCCGCTGATCGGCATGCCGTTCCAGATGCTTTTGCCAGTCTTCGCGGTGAAGGTGCTCGAGGTGGGCGCCTCCGGCCTCGGCATCATGAACACCATGATGGGGCTCGGCGCGCTCGCCGGATCCTTGACGGTCGCCTGGCTATCGGATCACCGGCACAAAGGGCGAATCCAAGCGGTCGCCGCCATCGGTTTTGGCATCACGATCACGACCTTCGCTCTCCTGCACAACTTCATCGCCGGTCTGGCGATCCTGCTGCTGGCTGGGGTGCTCTCCCAGATCTTTATGGCGCTGAATAACACGCTCGTCATGCTCCATGCCGACCGTGCCGTGCTCGGCCGGGTGATGGGGATCTACATGCTGACGATGGCGTTCACGCCGCTCACGACGCTCCCGGTGGCAGCGGCGGCCGATGCGTTCGGCGTCGTGCCGACCGTGGCGGTGCTTGGCGTTGCCCTCGTCGCGGCAGTGGTGCTGACGTTTACCCTGAACCCTAGCTATGCGGCAAAGGCATCGGTGAAACGTGCGGTGCAGCCCTCCTCGGTCCCGTAGCGTTGTTGCGCCTGGCGCGCTTGGCTATACTCGCACAACCTTACCCGCTTGAGGGTCGCCGTGCCGCCCTTCGATCCCGCCAAGCTCCTTGACCTCGCCCGCTGGTTCAACCCCCAACCCGGTCCCGCATCGAGCTGGTACACGATTCTCGGCGCCGTCTTCCTGATCGCAATCGTCGTGGGCATCTATCTCGTCTGGCTCGTGCCGCGCTACTACTTTCGGGACAATCGGTATCACGCTCGGCTGCTCGCCAACATTGGCCAGGGCATTCTTTGGATCGCCAGCATCGGCCTGATCGTCGTCGTCTTCCGATTGCTCGATGTTGGTTTCTTTGGGATGCGGCTCTGGCTCTTGCTCGATGCGATCGCGGCGCTCGTCCTGCTCGGCTACCTGATCTGGTATCTGCGGACCGTTTATCCCGTGCGGATGGCGGCGATCGAGCGGCAGCGACGAAACCGCGATCTCACGCCGAAGCGCCGGCGCTAAGCGGCCAGTTGAGCGCTCGCCTCGCGGTAGGCGCGTTGGAGCGAGACCACCTCCGCGTGCTGGCCAAACACGTCGAGCACCCGCTCGCCAACCCGAAGCGCCCAGCGAAGCCCGCTCGTCAAGGTTGGCCGGCGCGCTGACCGCACCGGCGCCCCATTCAGCTCCACCGTCACCCGGACCGACCCGCCTCGCGCTTCAATGCGGGCGACGAGGAGAAAGCCAGGACGGTCGGCTAAAGAAAGAACAGCTCGGCCGTGACGAGTCACGTTCGCGCTCCTCGCGAATGCGGTAGCGCGGCATCGTAGCGAGCCAGCCACTACCCTGCAAGACGATACCGATCGAAATGTCGTCGTTTGATGCAGTTTTCTGCCGACGATCGCCGGCGGGGCTCCCGACGCAGCGGACGAGGCTCCAAGGAGCCATCCAACGCGGCGAGCGCGCCCGCCGTCAGGATCGGGTGCGCCACGGCCTCGAGCGAGGCGACTCCGCTTGATCGCCGCGGAGTTCCTTTGGTACTATCCGAAAGAACGGCGCATTCGTCTAGCGGCCTAGGACATCGCCCTCTCAAGGCGAAGATCGCCGGTTCGAATCCGGCATGCGCTACCGACGGCCTCCCTATGGGAGGCCGTCTTTGTTTTGCGCCCGATTAGGAGGCGACGGCCGCGCCGAGTTCGCGTTCGACCGCCGCCAAACCGGCCGACATGCTCGTAATCACCGGCTTGCCGAAGGCGGCTTCGAACTGGTCGATGGCATCCAGGGTGAACAGGTCCGTACAGGAGATGAAGACGGTATCGACCTCTGCGCTGGCGAGCGCCTCGCGCCCGAAGGCGATCAGATCATCAGGGGTGAGCTCCGGGGTGCGGACACCTTCGATCTGGAGACCTTTTGCGACTGGCACCTCGAATCCGGCGGCCCGCAACGCGTCTGCGACCGCGCGCGTGCCTTCCTCTGGGTAGGGCGTCAGCAAGCCAACCCGGCGCGCCCCGGCGCGGCGGAGCGCCGCCACCGACTCGGCCATCACCGAGACCGCCTTTGCGCCGGTGCGTTGCTCGATTTCGCGCAAGAGGCTGGCTTCGTAGGCGCTGCCACGCATGGCGCCGGCGGTCGTGCAGGCGAAAAGGATCACGTCCGGCCCGAGGGTCGCGAGATCCGTCACTGCTTCGGGAAGATAGGTATCAAGCATGGCCGCCGGGCCGCCTTCCGGCGTCATCCGCATCCGGGCGGTATGGACAGTCACTTCATCGGGCAGATGGCGCGCCAGCTCCGGTTCGGCAGCCGAATTGGTCGACGGCACCAGCAGCCCGACTCGCTTACGACGTGGACGCATCGCTCCCTCCCACCAGATCTGTCTCCGGTTGATACGCTTCCAGCCGGGCACGAACGGCCGACAGGAACCGCCCTGCCGCTGCCCCATCCAGCACGCGATGGTCGAAGCTGAGGCAAAGGTTCATGATGGAGCGTACTTCGATCGCATCGCCGGTGACCACCACCGGCCGCTTGACGATCGCCTCCATCGTGACGATCCCTGCCTGCGGCGCGTTCACGATCGGCACGGAAAGCACTGAACCGAACGCACCGGTGTTGTTGACGGTAAAGGTGCCGCCGCGCACCTCGTCTGGCGCGAGTCGCCCTGCCCGCGCCCGGGCAACGAGATCGGCGACAGCGCGCGCCAGTTCCACGAACGAAAGGCGGTCGGCATCGCGGACAACGGGGACGATCAGTCCGTCGTCGAGGGCGACGGCGATCCCGAGATGCATCCGCTCCGACCGGACGACGCGGCCGTCTTCCCAACGGCTGTTCAACGCTGGCACCGCCCGCAACCCATCCACGACGGCGGTGAGCATGAAGGGGAGATACGAGAGGGCAACGCCGGTACGCTGCTCGCACGCCTCTCGCACCGTCGCCCGGAGCGCCACGAGGCCCGATACGTCCGCTTCCTGCATCGTCCAAGCCGTGGGAATCTCGCGGTAGCTGCGTGTCATCTGCTCGGCGATACTGCGGCGCAAGGCCTCGTTCACGGCCGGAGCAGGGGCGGCCGAGCGCCGGGCGATGAAGGCGAGGACGTCGTGCTTGGTCACGCGACCGCCCTCGCCAGAGCCAGGGACGAGCGCGAGATCGACGCCGTGCTCGGCAGCGAGCTTGCGGACGACGGGGCTGAACCGATCGCCGGTGCGCGCCGCCTCTGCGTCGACGGCGATCTCGGCGATCAGCGTGCCGATCGGGACAGTCTCTCCTTCCTCCGCCAGCAGACGCGCTATCCGCCCAGCGACCGGAGACGGAATTTCAACGGTCACTTTGTCGGTCATCACTTCGACCAGCGGCTCATCGCGGGCGATCGGGTCACCCACCCGTTTGAGCCAGCGCACGATCGTTCCTTCGACGGCGGACTCGCCAAGTTGGGGTAAGGAGATCGCGGTCGTCACACCACCACCTTGACGTCGTGCACGCGATAGGCAAACGGCTGGAGCAGCCACGAATCGAAGATGGCGCGCACGCCCAGCGCGTCATCACCCGTCCAGAACGCCTCCCAGGCAGCGCGGTCCGTCCACGTCGTCTCGAAGACGTAGAAATAGGGACCGCCGCTGAAGTGAAGGAGGCGACCAGCGACGAAGCCGGGCTGACGGCGAAGGATGGCTCCGGCTTGGCGCGCCGCTTCTTCCAACTCGGGACGTTTTCCCGGCTGCATCCAGAGGTCGGCCAGCACCACCACGGGCTCAGATGAAGTCATACCGCACCACCAGCTCGCCGCGGTCGGTCGCCGGCGGCTGCGGGCAGCAGGCCGCCATCGCCTCGAGCGCCGCCGCGTCGAGGCCATCGTCCGGGCCCAGAACGACGAGCACGTAGCGGTTCGGCAGCCCACGGTTACGGTAGAGCGTCAGGGACTCGATGCCGCTGCTCCGCTCGGCCAGCGTGCGCGTTTCGGCCTCGAACTCACGCTCGCGCCCGGGGGTTGTCTCGTAGAAACGAGCGCCCGCACGGTAGCTCGGCGGCTCGCCCCGCCGTTCAGCGACGACAAGATCGTAATAGCCCGGGGTCATCCAGCCGCGCTCGGAGAGCGCCGGGGCGCCCCGCGTCACCTTCGGCCGGAGCCGCTGATACTCCGGGTCGACGCCGAATGCCTCCGACTGCGCTTGGGTTTCCCAGAGCATGACATCGACGAAGCGCGTCGGATCATCGGCGGACTGCAGCACGTGCTTGTAGTGGATGCCGGGAAAGCGACGCACCAGCTCCGAATAGGTCGTGTGCTGGGCCCGCAGCGCCTCTGGGTCGTTCGACCGGATTTCGACCACGATGCCAAACATTGGGTTCTGCTCCCTCAGGCCATCGCGCCAGCCAAGTGCGCCGATAGCGCGATTCGCCTAGCAGCGGCGCACGCGGCAGCGAGCCGGTGGCCCCGCTCGCTGCGGGGCGCACGGTAGGCGCAGCGTAGCACGTGCCGACCGGCCGCGTCAGGAAAGCGGGGCATCCGAGGGGCAGCGTGCGCTAAGCTCAGGCACGTGAATAGCGTACCTCTCCCTGCCGTTTGCCCAGCCTGCGCCACACCAAGGCGGCCGGACGATCGCGCCTGTCGCGTTTGTGGCACGGTGTTCCTCCCCGCCGCCGCCCCCAGCGGTCCGCCGCAGCGCGGTGTGACCAAGCAATTCGTGTTGCTGGCGGTGGCCGGTCTCGTCGCGTTCGCCTGCATCAGCGGTGGGGTGGCGGCACTCGTCGCAGCGGGGGGGCGAGCCGACCAGGCAACGACTGGGCTGATGCGGCCGACCAGCACCCCGAGTCCTGGCGGGATCTTCGAGGCGAGCGAGGTCCGTAACCCATATTCGGCGGCGCCGCTCGGGGCGCCGGTGCGGATCCGCGCCAGCGGGCGGGAGTTGCACATTTCGGTGGCCTCGGTCCAGCAGGACGCCCTGTTGGAACTGCTTCGGCTGGGCATTCCTGTCGCGCCCCCCGACCCGAACTTCGACTACTTGTTGATCAAGCTGCGCATTCAGTACGTTTCCGGCCCGCCCGGCGCGTTCGTCACGCCGCTCACCACGCAAGAGGTCATGGCGCAAGGGCAAACGTGGGGCCGGTCCGCGCTCGCCCCTTCGCCGCCGCCGCCATTTTCCGGCGCGGTTCTGCCTGGCCCTGGGGCAAGTCACGAGGGATACTTACCACCGGCGATCGTTCCGAAAGCCGGACAAGCGGAAGCCGTGCTCTCCCTGCAGCTGCAAGGGGTAGTGGGAGAAATCTGGTTGCGGCTCGGTTGAGCAGCCGATTGGGCCCCCTCGAATCGGCCAGTGCCGCCGAGCGAGAGGTGCAACTCGCGGCACTCGGCGGCGTGAGACATGGTGGCGCGCTTCACTGAGGAGGCAGACTGATTCAGGACCGCGACGAACGGCAGCCATTCGCATCAGCCCCATCGGGCACGCCATCCCGCCGGCCACTCGGCATGCGCATCTTGCTGCTCGCGACGGCGGTCGGGCTATTCGTCGTCGGGCTGCTCTTCGGCGAGCCGGTTGCGCCGGACGCCGCCGGCCCTCAGCGCGGCGTTTCACCGATCGTGCGGCGCTCGCTTCAGGAGGCGCTCGCCACCCGCGGTCCCGCCCGAGTCGAGCGCGCCGTCCACGAGCATGGCGAGCTCCGCGAGGAGACGTTCTTCAGCGCCACCCTCGGACGCGAGGTGGTGTATGCCGTCTATCTCCCGCCGGGCTACGAGACGAGCGGCCGGCGCTACCCCGTGCTGTACGCACTGCACGGCGTGGGAGGAAACCACACCGAATGGGTATCGTTTGGCGTTGCCGATATGGCCGACGCGCTCTTCGCGTCCGGCGAAACACCGCCGTTCATCATGGTCTTTCCGCAGGGCGACCAGTCGTACTGGTTCAATCACCCGAACGGAGACCGCTGGGCGGACTACCTGACCGACGACGTCGTGCCGCTGATAGACCAGCGATACCGCACGCTTCCCCACCGCGAGGCCCGGGCGATCGGTGGACTATCGATGGGCGCAACGGGAGCGCTGCAACTGGGATTTCGCCGCCCCGACCTCTTCGGCGTGGTCGGGGCACACAGCCCGAGCTTCCGGACCACGCCCGAGGGAACGAGCACCTACGAGCCTGACGAACCGGAAGTGTTTTGGTACTTCCGCAATCCGGCTGACTACCGTCCCTACGATCCCTTCGAGCTGGCGCCCCGTCGCGCGGCGGAGGCGCGGCGCCTGAGAATCTGGCTCGACGTCGGTAACAACGATCCTTGGCTGCCCACCGTGGAACGGTTCCACGCCCTCCTGACCCAGCTCGATATTCCGCACGAGTTCTCGATTGGGGAGGGCACCCACGAGATGTCGTATTGGGGGCCCCGCATGGGTCAGTACGTCGCGTTCTACGGCCTGGCGCTGGAGCCGGCGTCGTAGCAGGTGAATCGGCGCCCCGGGAGGGACTCGAACCCCCGACCCACTGCTTAGAAGGCAGCTGCTCTGTCCGCTGAGCTACCGGGACCCCCGATGACTATGCCATCGGGCCGCGACGCGGTCAAGTCCGGCGGGCCGCGCAGCCGCCGACGATGATACGATTGCGGCGTGAGCCTCGCCGAGCGACTCGGGCGCGTTCAGGATGCCATCGCCGCCGCGGCCGCACGGAGCGGCCGCTCGGCCGACGCCGTCCGTCTGGTGGCAGTGACCAAGACCATTCCGGTCGAAACGATTGCCGAGGCGTACACGCTCGGCGTCCGCCACTTCGGCGAAAACCGCGTCCAAGAGGCGCTGCCAAAAATCGCCGCTCTCGCCGAGCGCGGCATCCGACCGACGTGGCATCTCGTCGGCCACCTCCAAACGAACAAGGCGGCGGCGGCGCTGCGCTCCTTTGATATACTTGAGGCGGTCGATTCCCTCCGCCTGGCCGAGGCGCTCAGCCGGCGTAGTTCTGGCGCGCCGGTGCGCATCCTCCTCGAGGTCAACGTCGCCGGCGAGCCGAGCAAGTTTGGCTTTCGGCTCGACGACCCGGCACAGCCGTTCGCCGACGTTGTGGCGGCGATCCGCGCGTTGCCCGGGCTCGTGGTGGAAGGATTGATGACGGTTGCGCCCGTGGCCAACGATCCGGAGACGGTGCGACCGGTGTTTCGTCGGCTCGCCGAGCTCGCGGCAACGCATGGCCTTGCCGAGCTCTCGATGGGGATGACCGACGACTTTCCGGTCGCCATCGAGGAAGGGGCGACGATCGTCCGGATCGGCCGCGCGATCTTTGGAGAGCGGCCACCTCGGTGAGGTGGTCGCGAGGAGCAGCGGTGCGGGTCGCCATTGTCGGCGGCGGCAAGATGGGCGAGGCGATTCTCAGTCGGCTTCTTGCAACCTCGCCCGAAGACGAAGTCTCCGTCGTCGAGGTGGATCCAGCCCGACGGGACTACCTCGCCGCACGCTACCGCATTCCCGTCCACGCCACACCCCCTGCCGACGCGGCTGACGTGGTGGTACTCGCGGTCAAGCCGCAGGACGCCGCTGCTGCCTACCGCTCCCTCGGGACGCTGCGGCCCGATCAGGTGCTGCTGTCGATCCTCGCCGGCGTTCGAATCTCCTCGATTCGCGAGGGAACAGGCCACTCGGCTGTCGTGCGAGCAATGCCGAACACCCCTGCAGCGATCGGCGAGGGATTCACGGTTTGGACGGCAACTCCCGAGGTCGCTGAGCCGGCACGCGAGCAAGTGCGGTCAGTATTGGCGAGCCTCGGACGCGAGCGCTACGTCACGGACGAAGCGTATCTCGATATGGCAACGGCGGTGAACGGCAGCGGCCCTGCGTTCGTCTATCTGTTCATCGAGGCGCTCTGCGACGCGGCGGTCGCGATCGGCCTGCCACGGGCGATGGCGCACGATCTGGTCCTTCAGACGGTGCGGGGAGCGGCGGCCTACGTCGAGGCGACGGGCGCCCATCCGGCGCAGCTCAAGAACGACGTGACCTCGCCGGCAGGCACGACGGCCGCCGGTCTGTATCAGCTCGAACGGCATGCTCTGCGGGCCGCCATTCAGGACGCCATCGCAGCGGCCTATCGGCGCTCCCAGGAACTCGGCAATGCGTGAACGGAACGGTGATCCACGGTGTTGACCTATCTCGCGACCTTTCTCTGGCTCCTCTTCCAAATCTTGACGATCGCCATCATCATTCGGGCGCTGCTCTCGTGGTTTCCGATCGATCGCAGCAACCCGCTCGTCACGATCCTCGACCAGATCACCGAGCCGGTGCTTGCACCCTTGCGGCGTATTATTCCCACGATCGGGATGATCGACATCACCCCGCTCGTGGCTATTCTGCTGTTGCAGCTGCTCCAGAGCATCGTGGCGCGAGTCGCCAGCAGCCCGCTGTAGCGCTGCGCGTACCGAGGAGGGTACATCCGTGACTGATATTGTGCTGGTTGCCGGCGTGCGCACCGCGATCGGGACCTATGGCGGAAGTCTCCGCGACGTGCCGGCAAGCGAGCTTGCGACCGCTGTCGTGCGCGAGGCACTCTGCCGCGCCAACGTTCGGCCAGAGGATGTCGAACACGTCGTTTTCGGCTCGGTCAATCCGACGTCGAAGGAAGACCCCTATATAGCCCGCGTCGCCGCGGTGAATGCCGGCATCCCGGTGCGGACTCCCGCCGTTACCGTCAACCGGCTGTGTGGTTCCGGCCTCGAGGCGATCACCGCCGGGGCGCGCCTCATCCTTGCCGGCGACGCCGATGTGGTCGTCGCCGGCGGCGTCGAGTCGATGAGCCGTGCGCCCTATTGGTCGACCAAGACGCGCTGGGGCGCCCGGATGGGCGACGAAACCCTCGTCGACTCGGTGCTGGCTGGGCTACACGATCCCTTCCACAACATCCATATGGGCATTACGGCCGAAAACCTCGCCGAGAAGTACACGATCTCGCGCGAGCGGCAGGACGAGTACGCGCTGCTCAGTCAACAGCGCGCCGTCCGGGCGATTCAGGAAGGGCGCTTCCGCAGCCAGATCCTCCCGATCCCGTTGCCCGGTCGAAAGGGCGAGACAAAACTGTTCGACACCGACGAGCACCCGCGACCGGATACGACGCTCGAAAAGCTGGCGGCGCTGAAGCCGGCCTTCAAGCCGGGCGGCACCGTCACGGCCGGCAACGCCTCCGGCTTGAACGATGGCGCCTCGGCGGTAGTGCTGATGACGCGTGAGCGAGCCGACCAGCTTGGCGTCACCCCGCTCGCCCAGCTTGTCTCGTGGGCTGTCACTGGCTGTCGGCCGGAGCATATGGGGATCGGACCGGTGACGGCGGTACCAAAGGCGCTGATGAAGGCAGGGCTGCAGCTTGGCGACATCGACATCATCGAGTTCAACGAGGCGTTCGCGGCGCAGGTGCTGGCGGTCGTCGACGAGCTCGGCTTCGACCTCGAGAAGATGAACCCGAACGGTGGGGCGATCGCGCTCGGGCATCCGATCGGGGCGACTGGCACCATCTTGACCGTCAAGCTGCTCGCCGAGTTGCAGCGCACCGACAAAGAGTTCGGCCTCGTCACGCTCTGCATCGGTGGGGGTCAGGGCATCGCGGCGGTGTTCAAGCGCGAGAGGTAGGCCTCCGTCAGGAGGCCGGGCCAGCTTGGATAATGTTGATGGCACGCGCCGCGATCATCGCCAGTATGACGAGCGAGACGCTCGCTTGGACCATGATCAGCCCCTTCGCCCGCTTCGACAGCACGACGGTGTCGGCGGGGCTGAACGCCGTGCTGTGGCTAAAGGCAAGGAACAGGTAGTCAAAATAGCTGGGGCGCCAGTCCTTCCAACTTGCCAACTCGATGGTCTGTTGAGGGAAGGCGAAGTCCCCTCGCCCGGCAGTCGCTTGACGCGCTTCGAGCCCGCCGCCGTCGACCAGCCAGTACCAGATTGAAAAGATGAGCACATTGTTCGCCCAGAGCAACCCGGCGTCCCAGAGGAGCTCGTAGGCGTTGGTCTCAGTTTCGAGCGAAAAGAGGAGCCCGGTAACACTGAGCAGCAGGCCGAGGGTGACGAGGCCCGCGAAGCCAAAGGCAATGCGGCGGAGCCAGCGCAGCCAGCCGAGCAGCCAACAGAGCACCGCGAGGCCGAGGACGACCCCCTCGATGGCAAACGAGATCTGAATGGTGAGCAGATCCTCGTCGGCGGCCTCGCTCGGCAACTCTTGAATGAAGGTATCACCGATCGTCAGGTCGACGAGCAGCACAGCCGCCATCGCAATGAGGGTCTGCCAGCCAACCGGAAGCCGGCGCTTCGCCGGCGCAGAAGTGTTCACGGCCGGCAGCATGATACGCTACGCCAAGCGTCTCACCGAAGGAGCATTCCGTGGAGCCGCACGGCGTTTTGGTGGTTACCTGTCCTGACCGGCCCGGTATCGTCGCCGCCATCGCCGGCTTTCTCGCCGAGCGCGGCGCGAATATCGTCGAGGCGGAACAGCATAGCGAGCGGTCCAGCTCGACCTTTTTCTTTCGCGTCGAGTTCGAGCCAGGCGGCATCCCACGTGCAGCGTTGCAGCGCGAGTTCGCGCCGATCGCGAAGCGCTTCGCGATGACATGGCGCCTCCGCTTCACCGACCAGCCAAAACGCATGGCGATCTTCGTCTCGAAGTATGACCATTGCCTCCTTGATCTGCTGTGGCGGCAACGCGCCGGCGAGATTCGCGCCGAAGTTCCTCTCGTCATCAGCAACCATCCCGACCTCCGCAGCGTCGTCGAAGGGTTCGGCATTCGCTTCGAGCACGTGCCGATCACGCCCGAGACCAAGCCCGACCAAGAGCGGCGGGAGTTGGCGATGTTGGAAGAGTGTGCCATCGATTTCGTTGTGCTGGCGCGCTACATGCAAGTGCTCTCGCCGGTCTTGCTGGCTGGCTTTCCGCTGCGCGTCATCAACGTTCACCATGGGCTGCTGCCCTCGTTCGCCGGCGCACGGCCCTACGACCAAGCGCGCGAGCGCGGGGTGAAAGTGATCGGCGCGACAGCCCACTACGCCACCGAGGTGCTGGACGACGGGCCGATCATCGCGCAGGACGTCGTGGCAGCCAGCCACCGCGACAGCGTCGCCGACTTAGTGCGAAAGGGGCGCGACGTTGAGCGAATCGTGCTGGCGCGCGCCGTTCGTGCCCACGCCGAGGATCGCGTTTTCGTCGATGGTCGGCGAACCGTGGTCTTCGCCTGAGCTGGCCCTGACGGCTACACTGTTTGGGTGAGCTTCATCGTGCGCCGAGACCAGTCACCAGCGCCTCCGCTGCGCACGGCCGGGTCGCTCAATCTCCTCAGCGCTGGGGCGACCTGCGGCCGAGCGCCAATCGCCGCCGCTCATCGGCTGATCGAGCAGTGTGGCGTCCCGTTGAGCGAAGCGACCGCCTCCACCGACGCTGCGAAGGTGGTCGCTGCTGTTCTTGCGTGGAGCAGCGAGCCGGCCGAGTTCGCGCCCGAGGTAGCTCGCCGGCAGCGGGCGCTCGTCGCTCCGCGCATCAGGATCGACACCGGCGCGGCCCCATCGCTCGCGCCCGATGACGTCGAGCTCCGGGTTCGTTGAGGAGGCCGAAGATGCCGCGCTGGCCGTGGACGAAGCACGACGACCGGGAACGGGATCTTCTCGAGGACATTGAGCCGGCAACGCGGCAGCGGTACCGCGAGCTTGACCTCGCCGGCATCCTCGCCCGAATCGACCGATTTGCGGTCGCCGCGGTCGAATCGGCGTGGGCGCGTATTGCCGAACGCCGCAAAGCGGATCCGGACGCCGGTCTGGACGATCCCGTCGTGCGGGCGCTGATTCGTGACAGCGCCCTCGCGCCGGTCAACTTCGTGCGCCACCAACTGTACGACCCCGGCCTGCGAGCGGCGAGAACACACCACGCGCTCGACCTCCAAGCGGCCCGTTGGGAAACACTGGCGGCGAGTGAGCCGGCACTCCTGCGGTTTGCGCTGGATGCCATCGCCGCCGTGCGACCAGCCACGGATCAGGACGCAAGCCGAGGCTCTCCCCCCTCGGATCGGTTGAGCGGCCCGGCTACACTACTGGTGACGCGCCAACCTGCAGGGGAGCGATGCAGCCGGAGCCCGTTCGTCTACTCCAGCAGATCGGCTCGGACGATCCAGCGGTGCCACCGACGCCCGAGCGCCGGCAGCGGCTGCGCGGGGCCATCGGCCACGACAACCGACGCGACGGCTTGGCCGTCGAGCATTCTTCCGTCGCGCACGAGGACGATCTCGTCAGTCGGGTCGCAATCCTCGAAGCCGTGTCCTACGCCGCGCGCCGCTTCCTCGGGGGAGCGCCGTGGGAGCGCCACGCCCCCGAGTTCTTGGCCCGCCTTGGCGAAGCAACCGGCGTCAGTCGAGTCTACGTTTTCCAGATTCGGCCCAGCGTCGAAGACGAGGTGGTCGTCGATCTGCGCTTCGAGTGGGTTGCGCCGGGTGTCGAGGAGCTTGGGACATCGCGGAACGGTTTCCGCCTGCAGGCCGGCGGTTTCGGCCGCTGGGTTGAGCACTTCCGTGCCCGCCGCGTGATCGCCGGGCCGGTGCATTCACTCCCGCCAGATGAACGCGCTCGCTTTCTGGCGGCAGGGATCCAGTCGGTGCTGGCCGTGCCGATCTTTGCCGGTGAGGAGTGGTGGGGCATCATTGGCTTCGACGAGCAGTGTGCGCCACGGGCGTGGCCAGCGAGCGTTGTCGACGCGGTCACGACGGCGGCCGGCGTTATCGGCGCGGCTATCCGCTCGCAGCGCGACGCCGCGGCGCTGGAGGAGCGAGAGCGCCAGTATCGCAGCGTCGTCAACACCATTCGCGAGGTGATCTTCCAGACCGACCTCCGCGGGCACTTTACCTTGCTCAATCCCGCTTGGACGACGCTGACCGGGTATTCGGTCGATGAATCGCTGGGCCGAAACATGCACGAGTTTGTGATCGGCCACGATGGCACCGGCCCGAAGGAGACAATCCGCGCGATCGTCGAGGCCCGACAGCTCGAAGCACGTTTGCCGCTACGCCTTCGTACCAAAGAGGGTGGCGCGTGCTGGGTCGACGCCTATCTGCGTGGCGCAACCGGCGAGGATGGAACGCTCGTCGGTCTCGCCGGCACGCTCCGTGACAGCTCGGAGCGCCGCGCCGCCGAAGAGGCGCTGCGGGCGAGCGAGCGCTACTTCCGGTCGCTCACCGACCACGCGATGGACCTCACCCTGATCGTCGGCCCGGACGGTGCGATCGGCTATGCCAGCCGCGCAATCGAGGGGTTGCTCGGTTACCAGCCGGCTGAGGTGATCGGCACGCCAGCACTGCAGCTTGTTCACCCGGAGGACCGGGCCGCAGCGGAGCGGTTGTTGCGCCGGGTCGCCGCCGAGCCACAAGGGTCAGGACGCATCGCCTTCCGCATCCGCACGCGCGCCGGCGAGGACCGCACCCTCGAAGCGGTGGTGACCAATCTGCTCCACGACGAGACGGTCGCCGGCCTCGTGATCAACGCGCGCGACATCACGGAGCGGGTAGCGGCCGAAGTGGAGTTGCGCCGCCGAACCGACGCACTCGCTGCCCTCCATGAGTCGGCGCTCGATTTGCTGAACCGGCGCAACGTTGACGACGTGCTGCGGGCGATCGTTGACCGCGCGGGGGCGTTGTTCGCCACGCAGGACGGCTTTATCCACCTCATCGCGCCGACACGCGACCACCTCGTGATGCGGATCGGCACGGGCGTCTTCGAGCCGATCCAAGGGCGGACGATCTCCCTCAATGAGGGGGTGGCAGGCCGCGTTTGGGCCACCGGCAAGCCGTTTCTGGTCAACGATTACGAAAATTGGGAAGGAGCGCTCCACCACAGCCGGCGCGTTGAGGTGTTTGACTCCTTGGTGGGCATCCCGCTGATGTCCGAGAACGAACTGGTCGGCGTGCTTGGGCTCGCCCAGCGGCCCGGCAAGCCCGGGTTCAGCGAGACCGACGTTGAGATCCTCAGCCTGTTCGGGCAGCTCGCCTCAATCGTGCTAGACAATGTCCGGCTCTACGCGCAGGCACAGGAAGAGATCGAGGAGCGCAAGCAGGCCGCCGAGGCCTTGCGGCAAAGCGAGCAGCGCAATCGCGCCCTGCTCGACGCGATCCCCGATCTGATGTTGCGTATCAGCAGCGAGGGCGACTTCCTCGACTATCACCCTGGCACCGCCGAAGCGCAATCCGCACCGCGCGAATGGGTAGTAGGCCGCACCCTGTGGGACAATTTTTCGGCGGAACGCGCGAACCTATTCCTCCAGTGCGTCCGCCGCGCGATCGCCACCGGTGAGCCGCAAACCCTCGAATTCAGTTTCCAAGCCGGCAACCGCCTGTTGGAGCGCGAAGCGCGGTTCGTCCGCAGCGGCGACCGCGAGGCGCTGGTGCTCGTGCGTGACATCACCGAGCGCAAGAAGGTCGACCTGCTCAAAAACGAGTTTGTCTCCACGGTCAGCCACGAGCTCCGGACGCCGCTGACCTCGATCCGTGGCTCCCTCGGGCTGCTCAAGGGCGGCGTCGGCGGCGCCTTACCGCCCGAGGCCGCCAATCTCGTCGATATCGCCTTCAAAAACAGCGAGCGCCTCGTCCGGTTGATCAATGACATCCTTGATATCGAGAAGATCGAATCCGGCAAGCTCCCATTGGAACGGCGACCGCTCGATCTGGGTCACCTTGTCGAGAGCGCCATCGAGGCGAACGAGGGGTTGGCTGCCGAGCTCGGCGTGCGCCTCACGATCGGGGAACGGACTACCCCGGCGATCGTCCTTGGCGATTACGACCGGCTGATGCAAGTGATGGCGAATTTGCTGTCGAATGCCGCCAAGTTTTCGCCGGCAGGAGCAGAGGTGCGGGTCGACGTTACCCGCAGCCGGGGTGGGTTTCGCGTTGCGGTGCGCGACCAAGGACCGGGAATCCCGGACCAGTTTCGCAGCCGTGTCTTCGAGCGATTCGCCCAAGCGGACTCGTCCGATCGCCGTCAAAAGGGGGGAACCGGGCTGGGGCTGTCGATCACCAAGGCGATCGTCGAGCGCCACGGTGGAACAATCGGCTTCGAGACATCCGAATCCGGGTCGACCTTCTGGTTTGAGTTGGCGGACGCCAGCAATCTCCCACCCCGCGACGACCCGCGCCCCGAGCCAAGCGATCCCGTGCTGATCTGCGCCCACGATCCCGACATCGCCAACGTCCTCCGCTTCCTGCTGCAGGCCGCCGGCTTCCAAGTGCATACCGCTCAGTCGGCGGAGCACGCGCGGCGGCTCTTGAAGCAACGGCGCTACCTCGCGATGACCCTCGATCTCTCCCTGCCAGATTCCGACGGCGTCAGCCTGATCCGCCAGTTGCGCGCCGACCCGGCAACCGCCGACCTACCGATCGTCGTCGTCTCCGTCGCCCCGGAACGTGGCCGCGACGACTTGAACGGCGAAGCCGTCGAGATCTTCGACTGGGTCGACACGCCGCTCGACCGCGAGCGGCTCGTCGCCGCGGTGCGAATGGCGGCGCTTCGGGCGCGCGAGCGGCGGCCGCGGGTGCTCCATGTGGAGGACGACCCGGACATCCGGGCAATTGTCGCCCAGGTGATCGACGGAACCGCGACAACGGTAGCCGCGGACGGGATCGCCGCCGCCCGCGAGCGATTGCGCGAATCGTCCTTCGATCTGGTGATCCTGGACCTCGCATTGCCCGATGGCAGCGGGCTGACGCTCCTCCCTGAGATCGCCGAGACTCCCGCCGCGCCGCCGGTGCTGGTCTTCTCTGCCGAGGAGGTTGCGCCGGACCTGTCGAGTCGGATCGCCGCCGCGCTCGTCAAGGCGCGAACCTCTAACGACCAGCTCTTGACGACGATTCGCGGGCTGATCGCCCGATCGTCGCGGGCGCGTCCGTGAGATACTGAGCTGATGCACATCAGTGCCAGAAGGGGGCCGGCCGTGGACACACTCGCCAAGATCTTGATGATCGAGGACGAGCCGGATATCCGCGCGATAGCGAAGCTCGCTCTCGAAGCGGTCGGCGGCTACACCGTCGAGCTTGCCGAATCCGGCGCAGACGCGATCGCCGCCTACGAGCGATTCCAACCAGATCTTGTGTTGCTGGACGTGATGATGCCAGGCATGGACGGAATTGAGACGCTCCGCCGGTTGCGCTCCGCCGGCGGCGGACGCGAGCCAGCGGTCGTGTTCATGACCGCCAAGGTGCAGCGTCACGAGATCGAGCAGTACTTGGCGCTCGGTGCGCTCGACGTCATCTCGAAACCGTTCGACCCGATGACCCTGAGCACCGTGGTGCAGCAGATCTGGGACCGGCGAAATGGCGCCGCAGGCTGATCCAGACGACAGCCTCGCACGGCAACTGCGCGCCCTGCGCGACAGCTACCTCGCCGAGCTGCCCGACCGACTGGAGGCGCTCGCGGTAGCGTGGTCGACGGCGTTGGAGGGCGAGCGCGGCGCTGTCGCACGGTTACGCCAGCTCGTCCACGGTCTCGCCGGCTCGGGCGCAGTCTTCGGCTGCCGGGAGATCAGCACCGCGGCCGCTGCCGTCGAGCGCCGACTCGACGAATTGCTCGATGCCGGCAGCACGTCCGCCGCCGACCTGCTTCCGCTCGCCCCGCAGCTCGACCAGCTCGCGTCGATCGGCTGGCGCTATGCGAGCAATCGCTCGACGGCCGAGCAGACGTCGGCGACGTCGAGCGATTCCAGTCGGCCATCCTCCGCCTGAAGGACGGTCACGCGCGGACCGCGGGGAGCCCAGACCTCGGGATCGGTCGGCCCGAACAGCGAGACCACCGGCGTGCCGACGGCGGCGGCGAGGTGACCGGGGCCAGAGTCGTTGGCGACGACGAGCGCGGCATCGGCGAGGATAGCGGGGAGCAACTCGAGCTCCACCCCGGCGACGATCGGGATGTCCGGCTGCGCCTGACGAAAGGCGGCGACCGAGGCCTCATCTGCCGGCCCAGCGAGGACGGCAACCGGACAAGCCAGCCGCGCCGCCAGCGCCGCGAACCGCTCGGCTGGCCAGCGCTTCGCTGCCCCGCCCGCGCCAATCGCGAGCAGCACACTCGCCGAGGGCACGCCCAGCCGACGCAGCAGCGCGACGGCCCGGGACCGCGACTGCGGGGCGACCGGCAGTTCGACACGGGCGCCGGGCGGCTCGCCGATCGTCGCCAGCAGGTGATCGACGACGTGACGGCGCCCGGCGGGAAGCGACGGGGCGGCGAGCACACGGGGGATGCCGAGCCGGGCGAGCGCGGTGACGACAGCGTGGGGCTGCTTCAGCCAGACGACAGCCGCCTCGAACGAGCCCAGCTCAGCGCACAGGTGATCGTCGGCGGCAGGATCCGAGCGAAAGAGCGCGGCAACCGCCGGCGCTTCGACGTCGACGACCCGATCGACGACGGGACCGAGCAGGACGGCCGGCGCACTGCCGACCACGACGACACGCCCGTAGCGCTCGCGGAGCCGGCGAAGCGCCGGGATGGCCAACACGGTGTCGCCGATCGCGCCGAGCCGGACGACAAGACAGCCGCGACCGCTCATTCCCTTGACACCTGCTCGGTTGCACGATATACAGGAACGAAGGGTTCATCATCGAGGCGACCGTCGTCAGGGTCCGTCGCCAGCTCCGGGCCGGGCGTGCCGCCTCGCATGGGGGAAGTATGGCGTTGTCTGGTGATGGTCTCGGAGCATTGCTGCGCCTTCAGCGGCTCTTTCAGCAGACCCGCGAAGCATTGCGCCAGTACCTGACCAGTGACTACGCCGTCGAGCCAGCCGCGGCCGACTTCCTTGCCACCGAGACGCTGACCCACGTCGAGTGGGTGCGCCAAGGACTGCGCCAGACCGCTCGCGCCTCGGAAGCGAGCGCCGACGAATGGCGCGCGGTGCTGCGCCCCGCCGACGTGATCGACTGCACCGACAGCCCAGATGGCCGGCCGCCTGAGCTGCGACGCGCCGACCTGACAGAGGTGGAAGCGGCGAACCACGCCAAGGTGGTGCTGGGCTTGGTGCCGGCGGTGCCGGCCGGCGCAATCTCGTTTCCCGGACTGCCCAGCTACCGGGATATTCCGGTACCGAAGTCGCCCTTCTTCCTGTTTCAGCGGCTCGACGAGATCGAGCGGGCGATCTGGCAAGTGGCGGCACGGCGCGATCCGCCGGAATTCGCCGCATTTCGGCGGGTCTATGCCTTTTTCGAAGCGGGGGCGGTGTTTGGTGGGCTGCCGCTACGGCGCGGGCCAGCCTAAGCCGTTAGGCGACAGCTTCCGCGCCCGCGATGTCGCGCATCGTGTCGGTCTCGCGGTGCTGCGGCCGCTCGCTCGGACGGGAGACGATACGCGCGAAGGGACGCGCCCCGCGCTCGCCATCCCAGCAGCGAAGCGCCAACCGCTTCTCAGCCATTTTGGCGAAGAACTGCTCCCAGGTGATCGGCTCCAGTCGACCGACAAGCTGCCCAGGAAACCAGATGCGGATCAACCCCGGGTCGTCGCCAGACGAGGTGCCCGAAAGCCGAGCCGGGCGCCCGCCGTGCTGCTCGACCCAGCGGCGGATCTCGTCGAAGTCTTCGAGCACAAACCCTTCGCCACGTCGCCGCCAGCGATACATCGTGCCCTCCCCTGATGGGCGCATCAGACCGGGCGGAGCTTAGCGGCTGACCAGCGCGGGGGCCTACGCATTCTGACGGATTTTGTCGTGGCTCACCTCGCCGGACGATCCACCGACGATGGCAGGGGACGAGACAGCCCTGGCCGACGATCGGGCCGGCACCCTCCGATCGTCGGCGAGGACCCATCGTTTTAACGGGCCCGCGGCCGTCCCGTTACAATGCGCGGCACCCGCCGTCGGGAGAGCCGGATGAACGACGAGATCCGCACCGCTATCCGCGACTTTCTGGCGTCCGGCAAAGCCGGAAGCTTCCTGATCACGATGCAGGCGAGCGGCCGGCCATACACAACACAAGTGACCGCTGTTCCGGAACCGGATTTCAGCGTGCGCGTCCGCACCAATGGCGACGCGCTGAAGGCGCGGCACGTCCGTGCCAACCCGAGCGTCGGCGTGCTGTTCGTCGAGCGCAAGGACGGCCCGCAGCGCAACGTGCTCATCCAGGGCGATGCTACCCTTTCAGCCGACCCGGCGGAGATCGACGACTTTTTCGAGACGATTGCGCGGCGCTACGGTATCAAGATCGACCGCAATTCGCCGCGGATGGTCGCCAGCCAGATTATGCGGATCCGACCGGCCTTCTTGCGCGCCGAAGGGTTCGATCCTCGCGCCTTTGGCAAGGTGTGCATCGAACAGCTCGGCTAACCGGCGATCCCCGACCGGCTGCGCCGGCGGCGCTCCTCGTCCTCAAGCGGTTCGGTGCCAATCACCTCGCGAGCGGCCAACGCCGCAAGCTGCGCGTCGGTGACCCCGAGCAGCCCTCCGAGAACGTCGGCGTTGTGTTGCCCATAGGTGGGAGCAGCGCGGTAGTCGATCGGCGGCGACTTGGACAGGCGGACCGCCTGGAGCGGGTGAGGATAGACGCCACACTCGGGATGGTCGAGCTCCGTGAAGAACGCTCGCGCGTGCAGTTGCGGATCGGCGAGCACTTCGGCATACTGCGCCGCCGCCTCGGCAGGAATACCGGCGGCCTGCAGCCGGTCGGCCACGGCATGCTTCTCCTGCGGGGCGGTCCAGGCGGCAACAGCGGCGTCGATCTCGGCACGCCCGGCGAGCCGCGCTGGAATGGTCGCGTAGCGCTCGAGGAAATCGGTCCGCCCCATGAGTTCGAAAAGCCGCCGCGCTTCGGCGTCGGTCCGGCAACAGATCGCTACCCAAGCGTCGTCACCGGCGCAGGGATACACGTTCCACGGCACCGCCTCGGGGTTGCTATTTCCCCGTGGGACCGGTTGACGGCCATTCATGGTGTATTCGGCGAAAGCCTCGGGCAAGAGCGGGGGGCTCACCTCGCTCAACGCGACCTCGATGTACTGGCCTTGACCGGTGCGGCGGCGGTGGAACAGCGCCGCGACCACCACGAAGGCGCCGGTGATCGCCGCAATCGGGTCGCCGTAGGTGCCGCCTGGTTCCGGCTCGTCCTCGCCTTCGTAGTTGAGGAGGAGGCCTTGGCCGCAGAGCGCCATCACTTGATTGCCCCACGCGGTGTAGTCGCGATACGGGCCGGTCGAGCCGAATGCGGGGAGCGACACTTGGATGATGTCGGGCCGGATCGGCTTCAGCTGGTCATAATCGACGCCAAAGCGCGTTGTCGTGCCCGCCTTGTAGTTATCGACGACCACATCGGAGATTTTGACCAGCTCTTTGAAGAGGGCGACGCCCTCGGGGTCGGCAAGGTTGAGCGTGATTCCGAGCTTGTTCTTGTTGAACTCGTTGTACTGGGAGTTGCGCTCCCAGGGGCGGCGGCCGGGCTCGTTATTTGGCATGTTGCCGGAGGCACCCCACGCCCATTTGCTCCAGCCGCGGTGGGTATCGAGGTACTGGATCGACTCGACGTGGATCACCTCGGCGCCCATCTCGGCGAGGTAGGCGGTCATCCGTGGGCCGGCCCACGCGGTCGTGAAATCGAGGACACGGATGCCACGCAGGGCGCCCGGCACGGTCGTCAAGAGGCTCATCCGGTCACTCCTTCGGCGCGCAAGGCAAGGAGATCGTCGGGGCGGTAGCCGAGCTCGCCGCGCAGGATTTCGTCGGCGTGCTGGTCGAGGAGCGGCGCCGGTCGGCGCAACTCCCACGGCGTTTCACTCAGGATGGCGGGCGGCCCGGTCAGCGTAATCTCGCCCAGCACGGGGTGAACCATCGTCCGGAAATAGCCGCGGGCCCGAAACTGCGGGTCGTCGAGCACTTCGGCGATCGTGTTGAACGGAGCGATCGGCACGCCGTGCTGCTGAGCGAGGTCGAACACCTCTTGCTTGGTGTGGCTCAGGAACCAAGGGAGGAAGGCAACTTCGAGCTCTTCGAGCCGCTCGATGCGGCCACGCTGGGTGGCAAGCTGGGGGTCTCGGCCATACTCCTCGAGATCGGCCATCCGGCAAAAGCGCGGCCATTGGAGGTCGGTGACGAGCAGCGAAACATAGCCGTCGATCACCGGCATGACGATTGGCGGGAAGCGCAGCGGCCGCCGGCCGGCGCGGGCGCGGCCGCCGCCGTTCCAATAGGCAACGCTCAGCATGTTCTGGTCGGAGATCATCACTGCCGCCTCGAGGATCGAGACGTCAACGACCTGTCCCTCGCCGGTCACGTCGGCGTGGTAGAGCGCGACCATGGTTCCCCAAGCGGCGTGCAGCCCGCCAACAAACTCAGTCTGCCGGCCCGGGTATTTCACCGGCTCGCGGTCGGGCTCGCCGGCAGCGATCAAGAAGCTCGACCGAGCGGCGATCGTCAGATCGGTCGCCTGCCGCTGAGCAGCAGGGCCAGTCGCGCCGAACGGAGTCACCGAGGTGAGGACGAGGCGCGGATTGACCGCAGCCAGATCGTCCCAGCCGAGCCGCCAGCTGGCCATCGTCCCCGGCGGGAAGCTCTCCACGAGCGCATCCGCCTTCGCGGCGAGCCGGAGAACAATCTCGCGGCCGCTTGGCGTCGAGGGGTCGACGACGACCGAGCGCTTGTTGGTGTTCAGGTGGATGAAGAGACCGCTCTTCTCGGGGTGGGGAACGTCGCCCGGAAAGGGGCCGAGGCGGCGCGCCGGATCACCACCGGGGCGCTCCAGTTTGATGACATCCGCGCCAAGATCGGCGAGTTGCTTGGTCGCAAAGGGGCCGGCGATGCCTTCGCTGAGGTCGATCACCCGCACGCCGTCGAGTGGGCCGGGCATAGAGAAGCTTCCTCCGTCGTATCTCCCGACCATACGCGGCGGCGGCGGGCGCGTCAAGCATGGCGGGCGCTATGATGCCACCGCGAGGGGAGCCGTCGATGACGATTACTGCGAATCGCTGCGCCCGCTGCGGAGGACCGGTCTACGCGCACCAGCGGTTTTGCGAGCAGTGCGGGGCGCCCGTGGGAGCGTCGCCGGGCGCGGCGGCGCCGGTCGGCCAACCTGGCTCGGTCGCGCCGCAGCGGCAATCGGGGATGACCGGTTGCTGCGTGGCGGCGGTTGTCGGGTTCCTCATCGTGTTCTGCTTTGGCTTGGCGCTCGCCGCGCTCGCCGCCTACCTGCTCAGTCCAAGCTTTTCGTTCGGCCCCTAAAGCCATTCGACGGCGACCGCCGATGGCTCTGGTAGCGCATCGCACCCGGGCGGCAGCCGCGTGCCGCCACGCTCGGTGATGGCACTCAGGGATCAGACTCGTGACACCCGGGCACCTGCGGCGAGGCGCCGTTGGCGGCCGCACCGTCGCTCCGGCACACGACCGGCCGCAGCGGGGAAAGCGACCGGCAGCCCCCGACGCCGCGGAGGATCGTCTCGAGCCTGCGCGGCGTTCGTTGCTCGGCACCGGGACATCCGTCCGACCGCCGAGCGCAAGCTGCCAGGGTGGCTCAGGCGATCGTCACTTCCTGACAGAGATAAACGTCCTGAATGGCATTCAGCAAGGCGACGCCCTCGTTCATCGGCTTTTGGAATGCCTTGCGGCCGCTGATCAATCCCATGCCACCGGCGCGCTTGTTGATCACGGCGGTGCGCACCGCTTCGGCGAGGTCGTTCGATCCGGACGCGCCGCCCGAGTTGATCAGCCCGGCGCGGCCCATGTAGCAGTTGACCACCTGATAGCGGCAGAGATCGATGGGGTGGTCGGTCGTCAACTGCGTGTACACGAGCTTGTTTGTCTGGCCGTACTTGACGCCGTTGACATTCAGGGCGCCATACCCGTTGTTGTTCTCGGGCAGCTTCTGCTTGATGATGTCCGCCTCGATCGTCACCCCGAGGTGGTTCGCTTGGCCGGTGAGGTCGGCGGCGACGTGGTAGTCCTTGTCGGCCTTGAAGGCGCTATTGCGCAGGTAGCACCAGAGGACGGTGAACATGCCAAGCTCATGTGCCTGAGCGAAGGCTTGGCTGATCTCCACGATCTGGCGGCTGCTTTCTTCGCTTCCGAAATAGATGGTGGCGCCGATCCCCGCTGCGCCGAGGTTCCAGGCCTGCTTGACGCTCGCGAACAGGATTTGATCGTACTTGTTCGGGTAGGTCAGCAGCTCGTTGTGGTTGATCTTGACAATGAACGGGATCTTGTGGGCATAGCGCCGGCTGACCGCGCCGAGGACGCCGAGGGTCGAGGCGACGGCGTTACAGCCACCCTCAATGGCCAACTTGACGATGTTCTCGGGGTCGAAATAGGCCGGGTTGGGAGCGAAGCTGGCGCCAGCGCTATGCTCGACGCCCTGGTCGACGGGCAAGATGCTGACGTACCCCGTGCCGGCCAGCCGCCCGGTGTGGAACAACGCGTGCAGGTTGCGCAGCGTCTGACTGTTGCGGTCGCTCGGCTGAAAGACGGTATCGAGAAAGTCGGGACCGGGCAGGTGCAGCAGCGATCGGTCGACGGTGCGCGATTGGTGCGTGAGCAACGACTCCGCTTCGTCGCCCAACAGGCTGGCAATGCGGTCGATGGCCCGTTCGCTCGCGATAACCATGGGGGCACACTCCTTTGTGGCTCGTCGGGACGTGCTGGGGCCTCCGGCCCCGCGATCATTATGCACCGTCTGCTCGCGACCACGCTCGCCCGGCCGCCTCTGCCGACCCGCTAGGATTCACCGTCTCGATGAGGAGGTGAGAGAATGGCCATGCGGCTGGTGGTGGTGGCGGCGCTCGCGGCGACGATCGGGCTGGGGGCGGGATTCGGGCTCGGCCGGCCGGCGCAGATCGATGCCCAAGCTGGGGCGCCGGCGATCGTTGGCACCTTTTTCATTCGAACGTCAGCCGACCCGACGCTGCCGCCCTCGTATGCGACGGCCACGTTCATGCGCGACGGCAATATCGTCGCGGTCTCGGCGTCGCCGCTCCAATCGCCGGGGCTGGGCTGGTGGACGCAGACTGGGCCAAACGAGTTTTCGCTCTATACCGAATGGTTTCGGTGGTCGCCGAGCGGGGAATTGCTGGGGGTGATCCGGCATTGGGCATCCGTCACTGCCGACGAGCAGGGGTATCGCGGCACGAACTGGTCAGAATTACGCGATCCGGACGGCAACCTCATCGCCCAGAATGGCACCACCACAACCGCCGAGCGGATCCGGGGCGCAACCGGTGGACCGCCGATTCCCGGGCTGCCGCCTGCTGGCGCCCGGGTCGATTGAAAAGCTCTATACTCGGTGGTAGACTAGCACGAGAAATGTGATGAATCGCCCGGCAGTGCCGGCAAGAGGAGCGACGATGGGCCTGACCGACACGTATGTTCCTTCGGAGCAGACAAAGTTCAAGCAGGAGGACCGCGCGACGTTCGATTTTTTGAAGAATGTCAAGACGATCAGCTCCGCGGTCGTCGGCCAGGCGGCGCGCGAGCGCTATCAGGCAGCGGTGCGCGAGGCGATCGCTGCCGGTCGGCAGCCGCCGGCGACCCCACGCGAGGTTGGCGACCTGATCGAGCCGCTGTTCGAGTGGCAGGCCGACCGCTTCATCTCCCGGCAGGCGCAGGAGATGCTCTGGCCACGGCTGTTTGAAGCGCTGCTGCCAGACGAAGCGGAGTATCTGCAGCGCCTCGAAGCGCCGGTTCCCAATCCCGTCGGCAGCCTCCGGCTTGCGCCCGACATCCGGTACCCGGCTTACTATGAGATCGACTACCACATCCAGCCCGGCGGCATGCACGGCAAGCCGATGATCCCTTGGGTCATGGAGGTCGGCCGGGCCGTGTATCACTCCGGCGCGAACGATCGCTGGGAGCAGCAGACGAAGGTCGCCCGCGCCATTCCCGAGGGTCGCTACGGGCGGATCCTCGATCTTGGCTGCGGGATGGGCTCCAGCGCGATCGTCCTGAAAGAACGCTTCCCCGACGCTGAGGTGTATGGCGTCGACCTGTCCGCACCATTCCTCAAGTACGCGCACCGGTTTGCCGAGCGGTTTGGTATTGCGCTGCACCTCAGCCAGCAAAACGCCGAGTCGACCGACTTTCCGGACGGCTATTTCGATGTGGTCTCCTCGTGCATCCTCTTTCACGAGATCCCGGACGAGGCGGCCGAGAACGTCGTCCGCGAAGCGTATCGCCTCCTCGCGCCGGGGGGCATCCTGAACATCGGCGACATCGGCCCCTATCGCAAGCTCGACCCGTACCGCGCCTTTTTCTCGGACTGGCAGACAGAAAACAACGGCGAGCCCTACTGGCGCTCGCACGGAACACGCGATCTGGAAGCCATGTTCCGCGCCGCCGGCTTCCGGGATGTCACCCAAGCGCCGGTCGAACCGGGCGCGATCTTGTTCGCCACCCAAGGCCGCAAGTAAGCTCCGCGCTGTCGGCCGGCGCCGTCCTGTGCCGGCCGTTTGGCTTGCATCTCACTGGCATGGCTTGAATACTACGCTCGTGGGACGACGCCGCGCCCGATGGCTCGCTGGCGGCTGTGCGCTGATCGCCGCTACCTTGGGCGCACTCGCGATGAGCAGCGCCGGCTATGTTGCGGTGCAGGGCGGCGGTGGCGAGCTGGTCGCCGCTGTGTTCGCGACCTCCACGCCGACCCCGCCGCTGCCGACCGCGACAGCCTCGCCCTCGCCCACCCCGACTTCGCCCGCAGGTGTCCGCCCACCCGAGCTGCCTCCCCTGCGCATTACCGACGTGCTGACGACGACGCGCGCCGCGCTGCCCCTCGGAATCGATCCGGCTCGCCTGCGCACCCTCATCGTCACCGGCGACGTCATTCCTGCCCGCTATGTGAACTACAAGCTGACGGCGCGCGGCGATTTCATTTATCCCTTCCGGGCCACGATCGACGTCCTGAAGGACGGAGATGTGCGGTTCATCAACCTCGAGACGCCGCTGCTCCGGCGCTGCCCGATCGTCACCAGCGGCTATCAGTTCTGCGGGGACGCACGCTTCGTCGAGGCGCTGAGTTGGGCGAAGATCGATATGGTCAACCTCGCCAACAACCACTCGGGCAACTACGGCTACGAGGGGGTCGAGGAGACGATCGAGCACCTCAAGGCCGCCAAGATCGGCTACACCGGCTGGGGCGAGATCGCCTACCTTGACATGCGGGGCGTACGATTCGCCTTTCTGGGCTACAACGGCGTCGGCGCAAGGCTCGACCGCGAGAAAATTCGCCGCCAAGTCGCCGAAGCGCGGCGGACCGCCACCGTCGTTATCGTCCAGTATCACTGGGGCAAGGAGTACGTGCCGGTGCCGGCGATCGAGCCGGGGGTCGCGGAAGACGACCCCCGGGAGATTGGCCGCCTCACCATCGACGCCGGCGCGGATCTGGTTGTCGGCAATCATCCGCACGTGGTGCAAGGAATCGAGATTTACCAGGGCAAGCTGATCACCTACGCCCACGGCAATTTCGTCTTCGACCAGATGTTTCAGCGCGACGTGCGAGAAGGCGTAATCGGCCGCTACGTGTTCTACGATCGCTGGCTGGTCAGCGCCCAATATTTCCCGACGCTGATCGACGACTATACCCAACCCCGGCTGCTGCAAGGCGCGGAGGCGCAGGCAGTGATCAAGCGGATGCTCGATGCGAGCCACGAGATGATCGCGAAGCCGTTTGCGCCGCGGGGGCCGTAGCGTACACTGCGCGCCGCGCCCTCCCGGTGATCGGGGGGCCGGGAGAGAGGCAGTGTCCGCCAAAACGCTGATTGTTCCGCCCGACGTCCACCCTGCCATCGGCTACGCCCACGCCTATCGGGTCGGCGGCACCATCTACTGTGCCGGACAGGTGGCGCTTGACATCGACCGGAACCTCGTCGGTAAGGGCGATTTCGAAGCCCAGTGTGTGCAAACCTATGAGAACCTTCGTCGGGTGCTCGCCGCGGCCGGCGCGACGATGGATGATGTGGTCAAGACCACGGTCTTTCTCACCGATCTCGAGCATCTCCCAATACTCCGAGCCGTCCGCACGCGCTTCTTCGGCGATCCGGGTCCTGCAGGCACGTTGCTCGTCGTCAAGAGCCTCGCCAACCCCGATTACCTCATCGAGCTCGAGGCGATCGCCGTCGTGAGCGGCTGAGCCGCGTTATGATGGCGATCGCCCGCCGGTGCGCGGAGCCATCCATCGAGGTGCAGACCGATGTGCGTTCCTCCTGATGCCGAACCGCCGATTGTCTCGAACGGTGCGCCGGTCGAGACCAAGCTGATGACGCTGACGGCGAGCGACGGCAACCGATTCGCCGCCTTTGTGGCGAAAGCGCCCACCCCGACCGGGGCAGGGATCGTGATCCTGCCGGACGTGCGCGGCCTGTTTAAGTTCTACGAAGACCTCGCCGTTCGCTTCGCCGAGCAAGGGATCAATGCGGTGGCGATCGACTACTTCGGCCGCACCGCGGGCGTCGGCGAGCGCGATGCCGATTTTCCCTTCATGGATCACGTCGCCCAGACGACGGCCGCCGGCGTTGCCGCCGACACGCGGGCGGCGGTGGAGTACCTCCGCTCCCCGGAAGGAGGCGCAAACCGGAGCATCTTCACCGTCGGCTTCTGCTTTGGCGGGGCGCAGTCGTGGCTGCAGGCGGCGAACGGCCACGGCTTGGCTGGCGCAATCGGTTTTTACGGCCGCCCTGGCCCGACGCGTGACGGCGCACCGGGCCCGGCCGCCCGAGCGAAGGAGATGACCTGCCCCGTCCTCGCCCTGATGGCCGGCGCCGATCAGGGGATCCCGCCCGAGGCAGTCGACGAACTCCGCACCGCCTTCGAGCAAGCGGGACTCCGGCACGAAGTCGTCGTCTATCCCGGCGCACCCCACAGCTTTTTCGATCGCTCCTATGAGCAGTACGCCGAAGCGTCCGCCGACGCGTGGCGGCGCTGCCTCGCCTTCATTCGGGAGAACTCCTAGTCCCAACCCGGAGCCCTGCCGAGGCCGCCGGCGGCAGGCGGGCGTGGCCCCTTCCTTCACCCGCTTCCGCCGGCGAGGCGCGATACGGCTCCGACCGGGAAGGGGCGCTGCCCCGACTTGGGATGGGCCGTGCGAGCACACGATGGAGACGCCGCGAGGACGCGCGGCTCGGAGGACAATCGAGAGATCCTCGATCACGGGCGGGCTGCCTTGCCGCGCCCGAGGGCAGCCGCTAAGCTTCGGCCAGAGTTCCCGAGGCCAACAGCCTCGCCGACCGGAGCTACCGGAGGTAGACCTTCACGTGAACGATCCGATGGGTGGCACCACCTTCATGCGCTCCCCGCAGTTGTTCTTTACGTCGGAGTCGGTGACCGAGGGCCATCCCGACAAGATGTGCGACCAGATCTCAGACGCGATTCTGGACGCCCATCTCGCCCAGGATCCGGAGGCGCGGGTCGCCTGCGAGACCGCCACGACCACCGGGCTGATCGTCGTTCTTGGTGAGATCACCTCGCGCGCGGTCATCAACTACCCCGAGATCGTCCGCCGGACGGTCGCCGAAATCGGCTACACGAGCGCAGAGTTCGGCTTCGATGCCGCCACCTGCGGCGTTATCGTGGCGGTTGGCACCCAGTCACCAGACATCGCGCAAGGCGTGAACGCCGCGCTCGAGGTTCGGGGCAGTCAGGTGACCGACGAGGCGGAGCGATTCGGCGCCGGCGACCAAGGCATGATGGTTGGCTTCGCCTGCAATGAGACGCCGGAGTTAATGCCGCTGCCGATCGCGCTCGCCCACCGGCTGACGCGCCAGCTTGCCGCGGTGCGCCACTCCGGCAAGCTGCCGTACCTCCGACCGGACGGAAAATCCCAAGTGACCGTCGAATATCGCTATGGCCGTCCGGTGCGCATCGATGCCGTTGTCATTGCGGCCCAGCACGATCCCGCCGTCTCGCGCGAGCAGTTGACGCTCGACATCCGAGAGCAGGTGATCAACGCTTGTGTGCCGGCCGAGTTTCTTGACGACGGGACGAAGTACTTCATCAACGCGACCGGGAAATTCGCGGTCGGTGGCCCGATGGGGGACGCTGGCCTGACGGGGCGCAAGATCATCGTCGACACGTACGGTGGGATGGCCCGGCACGGTGGCGGGGCGTTTTCCGGCAAGGATCCGACGAAGGTCGACCGCTCGGCTGCCTACGCGGCGCGGTGGGTCGCCAAGAATATCGTGGCCGCCGGGCTCGCCGACCGCTGCGAGATTCAGCTTGCCTACGCGATCGGGGTGGCGCGGCCGCTGTCGATCTTCGTCGAGACGTTTGGCACCGGCCGCGTCTCCGATGAGACGATCGTCGAGTTGGTGAAGAAGCATTTCGACCTGCGGCCGGGCGCGATCATTCGCGACCTGAAGCTCCGGCGGCCGATTTATCGCAAGACGGCGGCCTATGGCCATTTCGGCCGGGACGACATCGACGCGCCGTGGGAGAACACCGACAAGGCGGAGCTGCTCCGGGCGGAAGCGGGCGTCGCCACGGTCGGGTAGAGCGCCGGGGCAGCCCTGAACGCGCTCGTCACCGGCGCCGCCGGCTTTGTGGGGAGCCACCTCGTCCGGCATCTGCTGGACGAGGGGGATAACGTCTGCGGACTGTACAAGCCCGGCCTCCCGCCCGGGGCGATCCCGGGTGTCCGCTGGCGCCCCGTCGAGTTGCTCGATCCAGCCGCCGTGAGCGCACTCGTTCAGGAGCTTCGGCCCGACTGCATCTATCATCTCGCCGGGCAAGCCTCGGTTGCTCTCTCGTGGACCGACCCGATCGGGACGTTTGAAGGCAATGTCGAGACGACAATCGTCCTCTTCGAGGCAGTGCTGGCAGCAAGGCTCGATCCGGTGGTGCTGGTGGTCGGCTCGAACGAGGTGTTCGGCGCGGTCCGGCCCGAGGAGCAGCCGATCGGCGAGGACGCGCCGTTTCGGCCGGCCAATCCCTACGCTACCAGCAAGGTGGCGCAGGATTATCTGGCGTATCAGTACGCGCTCAGTCACCGCCTGCGGACGGTCCGGGTGCGGCCCTTTATGCATGTTGGCCCGGGCCAGCGCCCGGATTTCGCCATCGCCAGCTTCGCGCGCCAGATTGCGGCGATTGAGGCCGGCGAACAGGAGCCAGTCATTCGGGTGGGCAACCTCAATTCCGAGCGAGACATCACCGACGTGCGCGACATCGTCCGCGCCTACCGGCTGTTGACGGCGCGCGGCACGCCCGGCGAGGCCTACAACATCGGACGCGGCAGCGCGTACCGAATCGGCGACTTGCTCGATCTCTTGCTCGCCATGGCAAACCAGCCGATCCGCGTGGAAGTGGACCCCGAGCGGCTCCGGCCATCGGACACGCCGGTCGTCATCTGCGACAACCGTAAAGTTCGCCGCGAGGTGGGATGGCAGCCACAGATCGAGCTCGCGACTACGCTCCGTGACACGCTTGCCTATTGGCGAGCCCAGTTTGGCATGAAGGTAGCGCCGTGAAAGGTGTGATCCTGGTCGGCGGCGAGGGCACGCGGCTGCGCCCGCTCACCTCGCGTCTCCCGAAACCGATGGTCCCCATCGTCAATCGCCCATTCCTCGAACGGATGATCGGGTGGATGAAGGGGTTTGGCATCACCGACATTGTCCTCGCGATGGGCTATCTCCCGGATCGCATCCGCGAGCGGCTCGGCGACGGCGCCGAACTCGGCGTGACCCTGACGTACTCGGTCGAAGACTCACCGCTCGGCACCGCCGGCGCGGTGAAGTTGGCAGTTGGCCATCTCGACGACACGTGCTTCGTCTTTAATGGCGACATCTTGACCGACCTCGACCTTGGCGCGATGCTCGCCGCGCACCGCGAGGCTACGGCGAAGGTGTCGATCGCGCTGACGCCGGTCCACGACCCAACGCAATTTGGCGTTGTCGAATTCGACGCCGAGCGTCGAATCACGAAGTTCACCGAAAAGCCGCGCCGCGAGGAAGTTCGCAGCAACCTGATTAACGCTGGTACCTATATCATCGAGCCGGAGGTGCTGGATCGAGTGCCGGCCGGCCAGTATTGGATGTTCGAGCGGTCGCTCTTTCCGGACCTGCTCGCGGCCGGCGAGCGGCTGCTCGCTTATCCATCGGACTGCTATTGGATAGACATCGGCACGCCGGACAAGTATCGCCAAGTGCACCGTGATCTCTTGGCAGGCCGCGTGCATGCCCATCTCGGCCGGCCGCGCGGGGAAGATCTCTGGGTCGGCGACGGCTGCGATATCGACGAATCCGCCAGCTTTCTTGGCCCCGTCGTCCTCGGCGACCGCGTCCAGATCGGTCCGGGAGCCGTCATTGCCGGGCCGACGGTGATCGGCAATGGAAGCAGTGTCGGTGCAAACGCCAACGTCACCGACTCGATTCTCTGGGAGAACGTTCGCATCGGCGACGGCGCGATCGTCAGCGAATGCATCGTGGCGAACGACAGCCGAGTCGATTGCACCGCGTTTAACGCCGTGATTGGCGCCAATGTGGTGGTGGAATCGGGCAATCGGCTCGACCACGGGCTGCGAATCTGGCCCGACCGCGTGATCCAGCGAGACACCTTGAGCTTCGGCTAGGATCGCATCTTCGCCGACCACCACGGCGCGGGCTCGCCGAGGAGTCCGGCAGGAGGTTCGATGCTCGATCACCCGGAACGGCTGCGTGCGAACGACCCCGCCGATATGGAAGGGCGCATCCGCGAATTCCCAGAACAGTGTCTTGTCGCCTGGGACACGGCCGGCCGTGTCCCCCTTCCCGCCATCGACGGGCTCGCCAACGTCGTCATCTTCGGGATGGGAGGCTCAGCGATTGGGGCAGATCTCGTCCGGGCGCTCACCGAAGGCGACGCGCGGCTGCCGATCTCCGTCATCCGTGACTACGCGCCACCGCATTGGGTCGGGCGTGGGACGCTCGCCATCGGTATAAGCCATTCTGGGACGACCGAGGAAACGCTGAGCGCAATGGATGCCGCGATCCGGGCTGGGGCAACGCCGCTTGTCCTGACGAGCGGTGGACCGCTCGCCCAGCTCGTCACCGCCGCCGGCGGGACGCATCTGCCGGTCGCCTACCGCGCCAAGCCGCGCGCCGCGCTCGCCCACCTGTTCCTCCCGCTGCTGCGGGTGCTCGCCCGGCTTGGGGTTGTGGACGACCGCACTGCCGCGCTGACCGACGCGGTGCATGAGTTGCAGGCCGCCCGCGACGCGTGGGCGGTTGACACCCCTGAAGCCGCAAACACCGCGAAGCAGCTTGCGCTCGAACTGCACGATCGGCTCCCCGTTTTCATCGCGGGCGGTCACCTCGTGCCGGTGGCGGTGCGCTGGAAGGGGCAAGTGAATGAGAACGCCGAAGGATGGGCAATCGCTGAGTCGCTGCCGGAGATGAACCACAACGTCGTCGTCGGTTTTCGCTTGCCAGCATCGGTGGCGAAGCTGATCGAGGTGGTTTTCTTGTCATCGCCGCTGCTTCCCGAGCGCATTCGATTGCGCGAGCGGGCGACGGCTGCGCTGCTCGACGAGGCGGGGGTGCGTCACCGGACAATCACGACGGAAGGCCGTTCGCCGCTTGCCGATCAGTTGAACCTTATCCACCTCGGTGATTGGGTGAGCTACTATCTCGCCGGTCTGCGCGGCGTCGATCCGACGCGGATGGACGCTATCGACCGTCTGAAGGCGGTGCTTGCCGCTGCCGAGCGCGCCTAAACCGCCGGCTGTATTGTCCGCGCCCGATTTCCTCACACCGGGAGCCTCCATGCGCGCAGAGATCATCTCGGTCGGCACCGAGCTCCTGCTTGGGTTCATCGTCGATACGAACGCCGCCTATCTCGCTCAGCAGCTCGCCGGCCTCGGCATCGATCTGTATTACGTCTCGGTCTTCGGCGACAATCTCGACCGACTGGCAGAGGGGGCGGCACGCGCGTTTGCCCGATCGGACCTGACGATCTTCACCGGCGGGCTCGGCCCAACCGAGGACGACCTGACCCGCGACGCGATCGCCAGAGCACTCGGCGAGGAGCTCTTCGTCGATGCCGAGCTCGAGGCGGCGCAGCGCGACTTCTGGCGCCGCCGCAATCTGCCGATGCCGCCGCGCAACCTGAGCCAGGCCCAGCTCATCCCGTCGGCCCGAGTGCTGCCGAACCCTCTCGGCACTGCGCCGGGCTGGTGGGTTGACCTGCCAACTGGGGGTATCGCGGTGGCGATGCCGGGCGTCCCGCGCGAGATGTACCGCATGTGGGAGATCGAGGTCGTGCCGCGGCTGCGCGAGCGTGGCGTTGGCGGCATCATCCTGACGCGGACGCTCAAGATCCTCGGCAAAGGCGAGTCGGCTGTCGAGCACGACGTGCGCGACCTCTTGAAATCGACGAACCCGACGATCGCGACCTATGCCAAAGCCGACGGCATCCACCTTCGACTCTCAGCGAAAGCAGCGAGCGCCGTCGAGGCGGAGGCGCTGCTCGCGCCGTTCGAGCGGGAAGTCCGAGCGCGGGTCGAACAGGACGTCTACGGGGTAGACGACGAGACGGTTGGTGGCGCGATTGCGCGTGCACTTGCTGGCCGGCGCTTTGCTATTGCCGACGCGCTAACGGCGGGCGGGCTGAGTGCAACGCTCGTCGAAACGCCCGAGCTGGCCGCGGCGTTCGCTGGGGCGCTCGTGGCCGCGGGGCCGACTGGCGCGGACTGGGCTTCCCCGCTCGGTCAGCCAGCGAGCGAACCCGAAGCGTTGGCGCTCGCCGCGCTCGCTCGCGAGCGATTCGGGGCCGACGTCGGCATCGGCCTGAGCGGCGTCGCTGGACCGGCGGCGGTCGGCAGCATCGAACCTGGCGCGATCGCGATCGCCGTCGATCACGACCGGCGCACGAGCCAGACCGTCTTCCGCGCGAGCACGCCCGCCGAGGTCCGCCGCTGGGCAACCTATACCGCGCTCAACCTGATCTGGCGCTCGCTAACCGGCCGGCCGCTGTAGGACTGGTTGCTCCGGTAGGCGCCGTCGCACGCTGGTCGCGAAGCCTCTCGGGGGAGCGGGGGGCCGGCCATCCAAAAAAGGAGCGGCGAGGCGACGCCTCGCCGCTACAATTGCCGATGGCGCACGTGTATCGCCGCGCCGGGGGTGCCTGATGCTTCGATCGTTCTCGCGGGCCGCCGCTCTCGCTCTCGCCGCCCTCGCGTTCGCCCTTCCGGTGAACGGCGCGGCCCTTCCGGCCGCGCAGCAGCCGGTCGATTTCGACGATGTCGCCGGGGCACGCGTTGCCAGTTGGCGCGTCTATACCTATCAGAACGACGTGCTGTGGGTGGTCGGCGAGATCGCGAACGACAGCCCTAGCGTGCTGCTGCAGCCGTCGGTCGTTGCCCGCTTTGTCGATCCGGCCGGGGTGCTCGTCCTGACGTCCGAAGCGCCGCTTGACGCCGCGTACATGCTGCCGGGGCAGGTCTCCACGTTCCGGGTGACGGTCGTCAGCCCACCGCCGTTCATTCGATTGGCATCACTTGAGGTCAACGGGACGCCAAGCGCGGCGCTGCAGCCGATCGATGGCGCACGTGTGATCGACCAGCGCGGCGCGTACCAAGAGATCGAAGAAGACCGTCTCTTTACCCGTGAGAACTGTGACCCCGACAAGCACGACTGCTACTACGTCGAGCGCGTCAAGGTGCGAACCGAGAATTACCTCGTCGAAGGGACGGTGGTCAACGCCGGCCCGCTGCCAATTCATAACGTGCGTGTCTCGGTCGCGCTCTACGACCAGTCGGGAGCGCTGGTCAACACCGGCGTCAGCAGCGCGGCGGCCGTGCTCGCCCCTGGCCAGTCTGCCAGCTACTCGGTGCTCGTCTACTGGGCGCCAGGAACGACCAGATTCACCGTTCGCGCCTATAGCGACGACTGATACTGTCTTACCGTCGCCTGCCGGACCCGCTGCTGGTCGCGCCTCGGGTGTGCGGTGCTTCCGCAGGCGGCCGCGCTGGTCGGGACGGTGTGCGGCGCTGTTCCACCGACGGTCCCGCTAGTCGGGGCTGGCATGACGCGGCGGAGGGACAAGGCCCGTCCCCCCACTCTGACGATGACCCGCTCCTCGCTCGCAACGCCCGGTATCCTGCTGGCCGGCAGCGTCCTCGCCGGCGAGGGATCCACAGGCCGAGGAGCGTTCAGCGAGCGCGGGTGGGAGCCTTACTCCTCGGGGAAGGCGAGCGCGGCGAGCAGCGTAAACGGGTAGATCCCGGTGTCGTGGCCATCCTTCCAGAGAGCCGCGATGGCGTAGTTGCCGACGCCACGGATCTGCTCGAGGGTCGTCTCGTCGTCGGTGAGGGCAGTGACGCTGGCCAGCCGGCCGGGGATGCCCATCTCGCCGGCGCAGACCGCGCACGGACAGGCCCAGCGTAACCGCTCCCAGTCGATTTCGCCCTGACGGCCATCGGCCCATTCGGTAACGAGCCGGCGACCCTCTTTGTCGTTGCGGATGACACGCGGCCGCGGCTGCTGCATGGGGAAATTGTAACGAGAGCGCCGCTTCCGGAGCGGGGCGAGCGGCGTGCTACACTTGGAGCACACCCGTTCGTGGAGCCCTCACGGCGTGAACCTCGCCGGCTTGCTCAGCGTCCTGAGCGGACAGCCCTCCTTCACCGACACCCTGACCGCCGTGGCCGAGGGGCGCCCTGCGCTGCTCAGAGTCCTGCGCGCCGCCACTCCCGCCCTGATCGCTGCGCTCGCCGAGGCAACGCGTCGGCCGCTGATGGTCATCACCGGCCGCACCGAGCGGGCCAAGGGGCTGGCCGATCAACTTAGCCTCTGGACGCCGGACCGCGACCGAGTTGTCCTCTTTCCCGAGCCCGAGGGGTTGCCGTATGAGCGCACCCTGCCGGATCCCCTCACCGCTCAAGGCCGGCTCAGCGCTCTGAACGCCCTCGCCAGTGGAGAGAAGGCCGTCGTTGTCGCCGGGGTTCAAGCGATCCTGCCTTGTACGTTGCCGCGCCGTGAGCTCGAGGCCCGCACTCGCATCCTGCGCGTCGGCGAGCGGATTCGGCTCGAGGCGCTCGTCGCGTTCTTGATCGAGGCGGGGTATGAAGCGGTGACGACCGTGACGACGGCCGGAACGTTTGCTCGACGCGGCGGCATCCTCGACATCTTCTCGCCGACGCAGCCCGAGCCGGTGCGAGTCGAGTTCTTCGGCGACGAAATCGATAGCGTGCGCGCGTTCGATCCGCTCTCCCAGCGCTCGACTGCCCTGCTGACCGAGATCGCGATTGGGCCGGCACGCGAGCGGTTGGCGACGGCAATTCCCGACCTCGATCTGAGCGGCCTCAGCCACGAGGCGCGCGACCGGATGCGCTACGACTTGGAGCGGCTGCGCGCCGGCGATACCTTCGATGGGATCGACTTCTACGCTGGACTGCTGCCACGCTCGAGCGTCTTCGACTATCTACCGGACGACGCGCTGCTAATCATTGAAGACCCGCGCGATGTGCGACTGGCCGCCGAGGCGTTGACCGATCAAGCGGAATCGCTGCGTAGCGATCTGGTCGCGCGACGCGAGATCCCGCCCGACTTCCCGCTGCCGATGATGCCGGCGAGGGAGCTGATGGAAGCGATTGGCCGCGCCAGCCGGCGGCTGGAGCTTGCGCCGTGGGGCGAGGAGGCGGCTGGCGTGATCCGGCTGCCCGTCGCCGCGGTCGAGCCCTTCGCCGGCCGGTTGGCCGAGTTCTTCCGACGGATCGCCGAAGAGCGGGGCGCCGGCCGGCCGATCGTCATCACCAGCTTTCAGTCGGCGCGGCTGCGCGAGCTGCTGGAGGAGCGGGCGATTGCGCCACGCATGGACGATACCCCGTCGCTTCCTGCCCCTGGCGAGATCGTCATGACGAGCGCGACCGTCGACGAGGGGTGGCAAGTCGAGGGCGGGCTGGTGCTCTACAGCGACCGCGAGATCTTCGGCCATGCCAAGCCGCGCCGGGCCGCCCGCGATCGCCAACGCACCGCGCCTCCACCCGCGAGTTTCCTCACCGACCTCAAGCCAGGCGACTATGTCGTCCATGTAGAGCATGGAATCGGCCGCTTCGCCGGGTTGACGACGCGCAGCGTCGATGGGCGGGCCGCGCGCGAGTATGTCATCCTCGACTACGCCGACGGCGATCGGCTGCTCGTGCCGACCGATCAGATCGATCGAGTCAGTCGCTACATCGGCGGCGCGGAGCGAGCGCCATCGTTGACGCGTCTTTCGAGCGGCGAGTGGGCGCGCAGCAAGGCGCGGGTCAAGAAGGCCGTCGAGAACATTGCCCGCGACCTGTTGCGGCTCTACGCGGTGCGAACCGTCAGCGAAGGGCAGGCGTTCGGCCCAGACACGCCGTGGCAGCGCGAGTTGGAAGCATCGTTCCCCTACGTCGAGACACCGGATCAACTGACGGCGATCCGGGAGACCAAGCAGGACCTCGAGCGGCCGCGGCCGATGGACCGCCTCGTGTGCGGCGATGTTGGCTACGGGAAGACCGAGGTCGCCATTCGGGCCGCATTCAAAGCCGTTCAGGAGGGAGCGCAGGTTGCTGTCCTCGTACCGACGACGGTTTTGGCGCAACAGCACTTGCAGACATTTCAGGAGCGGCTCGCCGCCTTTCCCGTCACCATCGAAGGCCTTAGCCGACTCAAGTCCGAGAAGGAGCAGCAGCGAATCCTCGCTGGCCTCGCGGACGGAAGCATCGACATCGTCATCGGCACTCATCGGTTGATCCAGAAGGACGTCCAATTCAAGAACCTCGGCCTCGTGGTCGTCGACGAAGAGCAGCGCTTCGGTGTCGTCCACAAGGAGACCCTGAAACGGATGCGCGCCGAGGTGCACGTCCTGACGCTCACGGCGACACCGATTCCGAGGACGCTCCATCAGGCGCTTGTCGGGGTCCGCGACCTGAGCCGGATCGACACGCCGCCCGAGGCGCGTCTGGCGATCAAGACGACCGCCGCCGAATACGACGAGGGATTGATCCGGCAGGCGATCTTGCGCGAGCTCGATCGCGGCGGGCAGGTCTTCTATGTTCACAACCGGGTGTACAACATCGAGCTGGTCGCGGAGCGGCTGCGCCGGCTCGTCCCCGAGGCACGGATTGCGATTGGTCACGGCCAGATGCCGGAGGAGCAGCTTGAGCGGGTGATGGTCGACTTCGCGGCGGGCGCGTACGACGTGCTGGTCTGCACGACCATCATCGAGTCGGGCTTAGACATCCCAAACGCCAACACAATCATCATCACCGACGCCCAGCGGTTCGGCCTCGCTCAGCTCTATCAACTGCGCGGCCGGGTAGGGCGTGGCACGAACCGAGCCTATGCCTATCTGCTCTTTCCGCGCGACCAACGGCTGAGCGAGGTGGCGGAGCGGCGGCTGCGCGCGATTCTGGAGGCAAGCGAACTCGGAGCGGGCTATCAGATCGCCGTGCGCGACCTCGAGATTCGCGGCGCGGGCAACCTGCTTGGGGTTGAACAGAGTGGCAACATCGACGCGGTTGGCTTCGACCTGTACACCCGGCTGCTCGCCGAGGCGCTCGCCGAACTGAAGGCCTTGATGGAGGGCAAGCCGGTCGAGGCGATTTTGCCGCCGCCACCACCAACCCCAGCGATTGACCTGCGGGTGCCGGCCTATCTCCCGGATGATTTTGTGGAAGACCAAGCGACTCGGCTGTTACTCTATCATCGACTGGTGGAGGCGCGGACCCCGGCCGAGGTGGAAGATCTGGCCGAGGAATTGCGCGACCGCTTTGGTGAACTGCTAGAACCGGTCCGCAACCTGCTTTTTATCGCAACGCTCCGGACGACGGCCGCCGGTCGAGGGATTGAGACGATCGCGACACGCGATGGCGACATCGTCATCCAAGTAGCCGGGCGGCTGGATCGCGCCAAGCTCGAGCGCGGACTCGGACGGTCGGTGCGCATCGGCGCCAGTCAGCTCCACATCCCGCGCGGCCGCAACGGCTGGACCGAGACGCTCCGCAAAGCCGTCGAGTTGGTGGCCTCCTGATGCGGAGCGGCTCGTTTTGCCTCGGCTACGTGATGGGCGCGGTGACCATTCTGCTCCTTGCGATTGGCGGGGGCGCCCTCGCCGTCGCGATTGGCGCGTCGCCGTTGATCCGCCCCGTTGCGTCCCCCTCGCCGACGGCACGAGCGGTGAGCGCCCCGCCGTCGACGCCGACCCCGCTCCCGAGCCCGACAGCTGGCGTGCGCAGTGCGACCAGCACGCCATCGCCGGTTGCAACCAGCGGCGCCCCGCTTACTGCCGCGCAGATTGTCGAGCGCGTCAAGCCGGCGGTCGTTCAAATCTCCGCCAACAATTCGAGCGGAACGGGGATGATTCTGGACAACGCGGTGAACATCCTGACGAATGCGCACGTGGTCGCCCGCGTCACGACGGTGACGGTGCGGCTGAGCACGGGACGCGCGGTTCAAGGACGGGTCGTCGCTCGGGACGAGGACCGCGACTTGGCGATCGTCCGGATTGAGGCGCAGAACCTACCGACCGTCCGGCTCGGCGACTCGACGGCGCTGCGCACCGGCGAGGATGTGATCGCGATTGGGTACGCGCTGAACTTGCCGGGCGAGCCGAGCGTCAGCCGCGGGCTTGTCTCCGGCGTCCGTGACGCTCAGCGCACCGACCTGAAGTACATCCAGACGGACGCGGCGGTGAACCCTGGCAATAGCGGTGGTCCGCTCCTGAACACGCGCGGGGAGGTTATCGGCATCGTCACCTCGCGCATCACCTCTGATGCCGGCCGCGCCGTGCAGGGGATCAACCTCGCGATTGCGATGTCGTCCGCCAAGCCGACGATCGACCGGCTGGTCGCGGCGCGGTAACCTTCACTCGGTCTGCGCCGCCGACTGAACGGCCGGACCGATCCAGATCGTCTTGATGTTCGTGAACTCGCGGATGCCGAAGATGCCGAGTTCACGCCCGTAGCCGCTCCGTTTGATGCCACCAAAGGGGAGGCGCGGGTCGGAGGCGACGAGGCCGTTGACGAAGACCGAGCCCGCCTCGATCCGGCGAACGAGCGCTTTGGCGCGATCCACATCGGCGGTCCAGAGCGCCGCGCCGAGCCCGTACTCGCTGTCGTTGGCGAGCGCGATCGCCGCTTCAGCATCACGCGCCCGGATGACGGCGGCGACAGGGCCGAACGTCTCCTCGCGAAACACCGGCATGTCCGGCTGGACGCCGTCGAGGATCGTCGGCTGGTAGAAAAAACCTCGCCGGGCAGGAGCCGCCCCGCCAAGGACGACGCGCCCACCCCGCGCTCGGCTGGATTCAACCTGTCGGGCAAGCTCATCGCGCAAATCGGCGCGGGCAAGCGGACCCACGTTCGTCGTCCGTTCCATGGGATCGCCCACGCGGAGCGATCGGACCGCCGCCGTGAACCGATCGAGAAACGCGTCGGCGACCGCCTCCTCGACGATGAACCGTTTGGCGGCGATGCAACTCTGGCCGGAGTTCTGATAGCGCGCCCGAGCGGCGGTCGCCGCCGCAGCGTCCAGATCGGCATCGGCGAGGATGATGAACGGGTCGGAACCGCCGAGCTCAAGCACTTGCTTTTTGATGCGTCGGCCGGCCGCCGCAGCGACCTTCTCGCCAGCGGCGCTCGACCCCGTCAGTGTCACCGCCACGACACGGGGATCGCCGAGGATCGAATCGACCACCTCGTTGCCGACGAGCAGCGCCCGGAGCGCGCCATCCGGCAGCCCTGCACGACGGACGATTTCCTCAATGGCGAGCGCACAGCGCGGGACGTTCGAGGCGTGCTTGAGCACGGCCGTGTTGCCCGCGACGAGCGCGGGGGCGAGAAACCGAAACACCTGCCAGAACGGGAAGTTCCACGGCATGATCGCCAGCACGACGCCAAGCGGGTCGAAGGCGACGTAGCTTTCGCGCGCCTCGGTGGGAACCGGCTCATCGGCGAGGAAGCGCGGGCCGTTGGCGGCGAAATACTCGCAGTTCCAAGCGCATTTCTCGACCTCAGCCTCCGCCTCGACAATCGGTTTGCCCATCTCGGAGGTGATGAGCGTCGCCCAGCGATCCTTGCTGCTGCGAAGCACCGCAGCGAGTGCGCCGACGCGACGCGCCCGTTCTTCGACCGGCGTGCACGACCAAGCGCGAAAAGCGTCGTGGGCCGAGCCGAGGATGGCGTCAATTTGTTCGGGCGTGGCCTCGTGAAATGTCTCGACGAGCTCCTCGGTTGCCGGGTTGATCGAGTGGATCGCCATCGTCGCCTCCTATTGAATTGACTATAGCAGCGGGGGTGATCGAGTGGAGAAATCTCGACACCGGCGCGGTGTTGGCGCTAGGATGCCACCAGAACATCGATAGGGATCCGACGCATCCTAGGAGGAGAACAACAACTGAAGAAGCTCGTCACCATCGGCCGATGACTCGCCTGCCGGGCGCACGTGACGAGGCGTCCGCCCGGTCATTCCTGAGGGAGGGACGATGACACAACGGCTCATCGGGGCAGTGCTCATCCTCATCCTTGCCGCGTGCGCACCGGCGACGCCCGCGCCGAGCGCCACCGGCGGCGCCGCGCCAGCGCCCGCCGAACAGCGCGACGAGCAGCAGATCCTCCGGGTTGGGGTCGGGCAGATCACCGGCAACCTTTCGCCACAGGCGTCAGCGTCCGCCGTCGAGCAATATTGGACCCTCTACGACAACGTGACCCATTTCGGCCCGAACTTCGAGGTGCGGCCGTCGCTCGCCGACCGCTGGGAGCTTCGCGAGCAGAATCGCGTTTGGCGATTCACGCTCAAACCCACGGTCACGTGGCCAGACGGCCGGCCCGTCACTGCCCATGATGTCGCATTTACCTTCAACGAGATGATCCGGGCAAACTGGCCAGTGAAGACCTACTTCGCCTTCGCAACCGGGGCAACGGCGGTCGACGACCGAACGGTTGACATTGTCAACTCCGCGCCCGACATGAGCGTGCCAAATGCGATGACCCGCCTATGGGTAGTGCCGAAGCACTACTACGAGCAGGTTGGCGCCGATGGCTTCCGCCAAAAGCCGATGGGCAGCGGACCATACGAAGTCGTCGAATTCCGGGACAACGACAGCATCCGGTTCAAGAAGCGCAGCCAGCCGCATGCCTTCCGGCGCCCGATCGCTGAGGAGATCCTGTTCAAGGTCGTCATCGACAACTCGCAGAAGATCAACGGCCTCAAAGCGGGTGAGCTCGATCTAGTCCTGCAAGGCAACTACTCGGGTGCCCAGACCGAGCAGATCCGGGCTGCCGGGCTGACCATCCTGTCGTACCCGGTCGCTCCCTACGGCATCATCATTCCGCAGGCTGCGGTCGAGTTGCATAATTCGCCGCTCCGTGACAAGCGAGTCCGTCAGGCCGTTGCCTACGCCATCGACTGGAACGCGATCGCCACCAAGATCTTCAACGGTATCGCGGTGCCGGCATCGAACTTCTCGACTCCCGGCTCACTCTACTGGGATCCCGAGGCGAAGCCGTGGCCCTACGACCCGGCACGCGCCCGGCAGTTGCTCGCCCAAGCCGGCTATCCGAACGGATTCCGCATCGAGACGGGGATGGACACGACCGCTGCCCAAGGCATTCCCGACACCGTGCTCGCGATCCAAGGCTTCCTGCGAGACGTCGGCATCCAGGTGGATATCAACCCAGTCGAGTTTGCCATCATCCGTGACAAGTTTTACGGACGCAACGGCCAGATCTGGAGTGATATCTACACGCTGGGCACGGCCGACTCGACAGGGTTCTTCTCGAACCTTCGCATCCAGTGGGGCTGCGGCCGGCCGATCGGCGGCGCACCGGGCAGCGAGAACTACTGCAATCCCGAATGGGACCGCCTCTTCGACGGTGCGCTCAGCGAGCCGGACCCAACGCGGCGCGCCGAGATGATGCGCCGCGCCGCCAAGCTGATGAACGAGGACTTGTACGTCATCCCAGGGTTGATTCAGGCAACCCCGCATGTGCATACGCCGAAGGTACGCGGCTTCAACCCGGACAACCCAACAGCGTTCAACCTCGACTCGGTGTACAAGATCAAGTGAGCGCTGCAGTCCGGCCGGGTGTACACTCGGCCGGACGTTATCCTCGGAGGAGATCGATGGCCGTGCTCGAGGCCGGCGAGCTGGTGCTGGACCAGCCCGACCGGGCGACGATGGAGTTCATCAAGAACCTGAAGGCCTATACCACTGCTGCGCTCAGCCCGAAGATCGCCGAACGCGTCCAAGCCGAAGCCGACCGACGACGCACCGAAGGTGCTCCTCCCCTCACGGTCGAGGACGTTGCCGCGATTGTCTCGCCGGCCTTCATCTGGAAGGCGGATCGCTTGATCGCCCGACAAACTCAGGAAATGATGTGGACGCGGCTGTTCGAAGCGGCCAGCCGCCACGCCGACGACCTCCTTGCCTGGCTTGACGAGCCGGCAGGGCAGCCACTCGGGACGCTGACGCTCGACCCGTCGCTCGAAATCCCGGACTATTTCGAGGTCGACTATCACATCCAGCCGGGCGGAATGCACCGCGAGCCGCTCATTCCGTTCGTGCTCGCCACCGGGCAGGTCGTCTATCACGCGGGGCGCAACGACCGCTGGGCGCTCAAGCGCTCAGTCGCCGAGATGATTCCAGACGGCGACTACGAGCGCATCCTCGACCTCGCATGCGGGATTGGCCAGAGCATCATCCCCATCAAGGAGCGCTTCCCAACAGCCGAGGTCTACGGGATCGATTTGGCCGCGCCGCTCCTCAAGTACGCCCACCGACTTGCTGAAAGCGAGGGGCTGGCGATCCATCTGAGCCAGCAGAATGCCGAGCGGACGAACTTCCCAGATGGTTGGTTCGACGTCGTCACCTCGTGCATCCTGTTTCACGAGATCCCGGACGAGGCGGCGCACAACGTCATCGCCGAAGGCTACCGGCTCACCAAGCCAGGCGGCTACTTCCAGATCGGCGACACCGTTCCCTACCGCCATCTGGACACCTTCCGGCGGTTCTCGTCCGACTGGCAGACCGAGCACAACGGAGAGCCGTACTGGCGGCAGGCCGGCCAACGCGATTACCCGGCGCTGCTCCGCGCCGCCGGCTTCCGCGACGTCGAAGAGCGGCCGACGCGCGCCGGGTTGTGGGTGACGAGCGGCCGAAAGTGAGCCACCCGCGGCCGACCGGCCGCAGCGGGCGAGAGGGCGCACCAGCAGTTCCCCCGGCGACCTCGGGCGAGCGCAGCGGTCCACCCGGCGCCTCAGACGAGCGGAGGCGGACGCCAGTCACCCCGGGACACACTCGACCGGCAGCGCCCCAGCCCCGCCTCCGGGCACCGCCTCAGCGGTCGCCAAGCTCGCCGGTCTCCTCCATCCCGACCGGGGCAGGCCCCCTGTGCCGCTTACCCCGCGCCTCTTCGAGATAGATGACGCTGTTGATCAGGCCGATGTGGCTGAAGGCCTGCGGAAAGTTGCCAAGCTGCTTGCCCGTTTCGGGATCGACTTGTTCGGCGAGCAGCCCCAGCGGGCTCACGTAGCGGATCAGCCGGTTGAACATCGCCTCGGCCTCCGCCACTCTGCCGGAGAGGGCAAGCGCGTTGACCAGCCAGAAGGAGCACAGGATAAAGGCGCCTTCGCCCCCCGCGACACCATCGTCGGAGTTGTAGCGATAGACCAAGCCATCCTTCGAGACGAGATGGCGCAGCGTCGCTTCGATGGTGCCTTGCACCCGTGGATCGCGGTGGGGCAGAAACCCCAGTTGGGGGATGAGCAGGTTGGCGGCGTCGAGCGCGTCTTCGTCGCCAAACGCCTGCACGAAGCTGTTCAGCCGCTTGTTGAAGCCGTGTTTGAGGATCGCCTCGCGGATCGCTGTTCTGCTGGCACGCCAGCGATCGAGCGGCGCATCGAAGCCGCGCCGGTCGGCGATCCGGATCGCGCGATCAAGCGCCACCCAGCACATCACCTTCGAATACACAAAGTGGCGCGGCTCGCTCCGCACCTCCCAAATTCCGTAGTCGGGCTGCTGCCACGCGGTGCAGACAAAATCGGCGATCGCGGCGTAGAGCGGCCAGCTCTCCGGTCGGATCTCGTCACCATAGCGGGTGGTTTCGTAGACCGCTTCGAGCGCCTCTCCAAAGATATCCAGTTGAAGCTGATGGGCCGCGCCGTTGCCGATGCGAACCGGGCGCGAGCCGCGATAGCCCTCAAGGTGGTCGAGCACCACCTCTTCGGTATGATCGTGGTCGTGCAGCGGATAGAGCACTCGTAACGCTGGCACGTTCGCGACCCGCACGACCCGGTCCTTCAGCCACTGGTGGAAGCCAAATGCCTCTTCCTCGTGGCCCGTCTGATAGAGCGCTTGGATGGTGAACGCTGAATCGCGAATCCAGGCAAACCGATAGTCCCAGTTGCGCTCGCCGCCGATCGTTTCGGGAAGCGAGGTTGTCGGTGCAGCGGCGATCGCGCCGGTCTCTGGGCAGATCAGCAGCTTGAGCACGAGGCCCGACCGGCTGACGACTTGCCGCCACGTCGGATCGACCGTCTCTCGGCACACGTCGCACCCCGCGGACCAGCGTGTCCAGAACTCCTCGACCGCCGCGAGCATGCCGGTACACCACGCATCGTCACGCAGCTGGTACTGGTTATAGTGGAGAAGCACCCAGCGCGATTGACCCTCATCGAGCTCAAATTCGGCGCGCAGCCCCGCTTCCGTCTCCTCGACGGGAAATGGTGATTGGAGAAAGAGCTGCTCCTTACCCGCCGTGGTGATCGCCCCACCCGCGACCATCTGGAACGTCGGCCGTGCCCGAGCGTAGTCGAAGCGAGGATCGAAGCAGAGCTCGGCCCGGATGCGTCCGCGCACGCATTCGACTTTGCGCAACACCGTCCACAACTCGGCGCCGATCTCTCCTTGGTTGACTGGCATGAAATCGGTGATGACGAGGGTGCCGAACGACGTGACAAAGGTCGTCTGCAAGATATTGGTATCGCGCAGGTAGGCTTGGACCGAGGCGTACTTGTTCACTGGCCGGATCTGGAAGCGTCCGCCCTTTGCATCGTCGAGAATCGCTGCGAACACCGACGGCGATTCGAGAAAGGGTAGTGGCAACCAATCGATCCCGCCGTCGCGGCTGACGAGCGCACACGTTTCGAGATTGCCGATCAGCCCATAGTCTTCTAGGTCGAGGTACGGCACCTCATCCCCCACCGAGACCGTGCCTTCTGGTCGACCGCTCTCTGCGGGGAGAGCATGTCCGGAAGGAGGTCGTTGGTTGCCACGCCCAACGGATCACGTCGCAGCGCGGCTGACGTGATCGCGCCATTCCTGAGACGGGGCGCCGATGGTGGCGGCGTGTTCGGGGGTCAGCGGCCCGCGCCACCCCCACATCTCGGCCTCGAACGAGCCGCGCTGGCCGGACGGCAGAATGGAGCGTGGCCGGCCAAAACCGGGCATCACGAATCTCCTCGGCGCAACGCCCGGTAGCGGCGAATGAGAGCATTGGTCGAACTGTCATGGCGCAGGGGCGGCTCTTCGGCGGCCTGAAGCTGTGGGATGACCGCCAGCGCGAGTGCTTTGCCCAGCTCGACGCCCCACTGGTCGAACGAGTTGATGCCCCAGATCGTCCCCTGCGTGAAGACCCGGTGCTCGTAGAGGGCGACCAGCTTGCCCAGCACTCGGGGCGTCAGGCGCTCGGGCCAGAGGTCGTTGGACGGACGGTTGCCCTCGAAGGTCGCGCTGCGCACTGGCGTCCGGCGCCACGCCCTCGGCGCGCGACCTCCTCGGCCGTCTTGCCCGAAGGCGAGCGCCTCCGCCTGGGCGATGCAGGTTCGCGATGAGCAGGTCGTGGTGCTCGCCGAGCCGGTCCTCGAGCGCGCGGCCGAACCCGATGAAGTCGCACGGGACCAGGCGTCGTGCCCTGGTGGATGAGCTGGTAGAAGGCGTGCTGGCCGTTCGTCCCCGGCTCGCCCCAGACGACCGGCCCGGTCTGGTACGTCGACGCGCGGCCCGTCGAGGTGCACCTGCTTGCCGTTGCTCTCCATGTCCAGCTGCTGCAGGTAGGCGGGGAAGCGCGCCAGCCGCTGGGCGTAGGGCAGCACGGCGTCGGTCTCCGCGCCCAGGAAGTCCGTGTACCAGATCCCCAGCAGCCCCATCAGGACGGGCATGTTGCGCTCGACCGGGGCGTCGCGGAAGTGCTCGTCGATCGCCCGGAAGCCGGCGAGCAACTCGCCGAACCGCTCCGGGCCGATGGCGATCATCAGCGAGAGGCCGATCGCCGAGTCGACCGAGTAGCGGCCGCCCACCCAGTCCCAGAAGCCCACCATGTTGGCGGTGTCGATCCCGAACTCGGCCACCGCGGCCGCGTTGGTCGACACGGCGACGAAGTGGTGGCGCACGGCGTCCGGGTCGCCGATCCCGCCCACCAGCCACTCGCGCGCGGTGCGCGCGTTGGTGAGCGTCTCCAGGGTGGTGAAGGTCTTGGAGGAGACGATGACGAGCGTCTCCTCGGGGTCGAGGTCGCGCAGCGCCCAGAGGATGTCGGCGGCGTCGACGTTCGAGACGAAGCGGACGGCCATCCCCGGGTCGGCGAAGTCGCGCAGGGCCTCGTACGCCATGGCGGGCCCGAGGTCCGAGCCGCCGATGCCGATGTTCACGACGGCCCGCACGCGGCGTGCCGGTGGCGCCGCGCCACCCGCCCCCGCGCACGCGCCAGGCGATGTCCGCCATGCGGTCGAGCACCCCGTGGACGTCGGGCACCACGTTGCGGCCGTCCACGCGGATGTCGGCGTCCCGGGGAGCGCGCAGGGCGACGTGGAGGACCGGGCGGTCCTCGGTGACGTTGATCGGGTCGCCGCGGAACATCGCGTCGATGCGCTCCCGCAGACCGCACGCGTTCGCGAGGGAGACAAGGAGCCGGATCGTCTCGTCGGTCAGCCGGTTCTTCGAGTAGTCGAAGTAGATGCCGACACCCTCGGCGACCAGCCGCTCGCCACGCTGAGGATCTGCAGCGAACAGATCGCGCAGGTGGACATCCTTCATCCGCTCGTAATGCGCTTGGAGCGCCTGCCATTCCGGCCGCCGCGTCAGGTGCGGCGTCGCGACCGTGGTCATTAGACCTCACCCCTTCACCCATGCTCCCCTCAGGAGGGGACGCTTGCCTGCCACTCGCGGTGCTGCCGGCTCAGTTGCCGCGCGTCGCCGCGACCGCCGCTCCCACCTCCCCGCCAAGGTTGTGGGCGAGAGCCCAGCGCCGCCGCGGCGCGGTCAGTGCGCCGAGGCGAGCGCGGAGGCCTTCGACGCGATACAGCGCAGCAGGTCGTTCCAGGAAGAGACAAAGGCCGCCGCGCCATCCTTTTGGAGCTGAGTCGCGAGCGCCGGCACGTCGACACCGGCGGCAGTGAAGCGCCCGAGCAGCTCGTCACCGCCGTCGGGGGAGAGGAGTGCGCCAAGCTCGCCGTGATCGGCAAAGGCAAGGAGCGTCTCTTCTGGCATGGTGTTGATGGTATTCGGCGCGGCGAGATTGGTGACATACCAGGTGTCGGGGGAGCGCAGGATCTTTGGTGCTGGTGCTCGCCCAAAGCAGGCGCTGGACGCGCGCCCCCCGCCGTGCCAGCGCCTTCCAGCGGTCGGAGGCGAGCAGCTCGCGATAGGCTTGGTAGGTCTTTTTGGCGATGGCAATGCCGAGGTAGCCGGCGAGCTCAGCGGGAACCTTCCCCATCACCGCGCGGTCCCAGCGCGAGACGAAGATCGAGGCAACCGAAGCGACGGCCAGGCTCTGCCCGGCCTCGAGGCGGCGCTCGATCCCGCGCAAGTAGGCCTCGGCAGCGGCTCGGTATTGGTCGGGCGAGAAGAGCAGGGTGACGTTTACCGGGACTCCGGCGACGATCGCCTCTTCGATTGCCGGGATGCCCTCGGGTGTGCCGGGGATCTTGATGAACACGTTCGGCCGCCCAGCTTGGGCGTGCAGCCGCTTCGCCTCGGCGATCGTGCTCGCCGTGTCATAGGCGAGCAGCGGCGACACCTCGAGCGACACCCAGCCGTCGACGCCGGCGGTTTTGTCATACACGGGACGGAAGAGGTCGGCAGCGGCCGTCAGATCGTCGATCGCCAGTTCGAAGAACAGCTCTTCGGCACCCGCGCCAGCCGCGAGCCGACGCCGGATCGCCTCGTCGTAGTCCGGTGTCTTGCTGATGGCATTGTCGAAGATTGTCGGATTGGAGGTCAGCCCGGTGACGTGGAGCTCGTGGATGTAGCGCTTCAACGTGCCACTCTGGACAAGCTGGCGCGTGATGAAGTCGAGCCAGATGCTCTGGCCAGCGAAGCGAAGCTGTTGAGTCCGATTCATGAGCCCTCCGTGCTCTCTGCAGGCAGTGCGGTGGCGTGACGTGTTGCGCCGATCAAGGTGTCCCGATCGTAGTTCAGCAGCTCGCCGATCCGCTCGATCGTCACATCGGCAGGCGGATATTGGGCGACGGTCGCCTCGTCAAGCGCATAGTGTCCCTGCCGCGGAAAGACCGTCGTCAGGCGGTCGCCCCAGACGGCCTTCACCGCGCTCAGGATGCGGATCTTGTCGTCGATCAGAACATAGTGCTTCGCGGGATAGCGGCGCGCCACGTCGTGAAGCTCCTGCTCCTTGTGCAGGTAGATCAGGACGTGGCCGTCGACGGCTTCCCAGAGACCGGAGCGCTCGATCTTCCGTGGCTGGAAGACGACATCGCCGTCCGAGAGGATGACCGCTGGGCCCCATTGCCGGACGTGCTCGATAGCATCCAGCGAACCGGGGAAGAGGCGGTTGGCAAAGGGATAGTCGACCAGCCACGACGACATGTGGAGCAGGTGCGTATCGTGCGGATGCTCCAGCCGGAAGCGCTGCAGTGCGCCGAGATAGTCGGCGTAGCCAAGCTCGGCGCGCAACTGCTCGAAGATGGCGAAGTAGCGCACGGCCGCTGGCTCCCCGAAGGTATGCGCGAGATGCCGGCGCAGGTCGGCAGCTATCCGATCGTTGTCGAGCAAGGTATTGTCGACATCGAAGAGAAAGACGACCTCGTGGGTCACGCCGGCACCCCGACCCGCCCGTTTTCGCTAGGCGGGTTCCACCAGGCATCGCCGTGGTCCATCAGCCGGTTCTGCTCCTCCGGCCCCCACGTCCCGGGGTCATACGGATAGACCGGCGTCGCATCGCCGAGAATTGGATCGACGATCCGCCAACACGCTTCAACGGTATCTTGCCGGGCGAAGAGCGAGGGGTCGCCACGCATCGCATCGCCCAGCAGCCGCTCGTAGGGCGGCATGTCGTCACCGGCGTTGTGGACTGCAACTAGCTCGACGTTTTCGCCGACCATCGCCTCGCCATCGCGCTTGGAGCGGGCCCCGATGGCGATCTTGACGTCGGGCGCAAGCCGGAAGCGCACGTAGTTTGGCAAGCCGAGATCAGTTTCCCCAAACACCGAGAGGGGCGGCCGCTTCAGGCGCACAATCACCTGATTGGTCGTCGCTGGCAGCATCTTGCCGGAGCGCAGATAGATTGGCACGCCTGCCCAGCGCCAGTTTTCGACCCACAGCTTGACGGCGGCGAAGGTCTCGACGGTCGAATCTGGCGCGACGCCCGGCTCGTTGTGGTAGCCGCGAAACTGGCCGCGGACGACCAGATCGGGGCTGAGCGGGCGGATGGCGTTCAGCACGTCGGCTTTTTCTTCACGCTGCGAGTCGCGATACTGTGGGTTCGGTGCTTCCATCGTGAGCAGTGCGGCGATCTGGAGAAGGTGGTTTTGGATGACATCGCGGATCGCGCCGGTCTCCTCGTAGAATGCGCCGCGCCCTTGGACGCCGAAATTTTCCGCCAGCGTGATCTGGATGCTGACGACGTGCTCCCGATTCCAGATCGGCTCGAGGAAGCTGTTCGCGAAGCGAAAGTAGAGCAGATTCTGGACGGGCTCTTTGCCGAGAAAATGGTCGATGCGGAAGATGGCGCTTTCGTCGAAGACCGCGTGGAGCGTTCGGTTCAGGCGGATAGCGGAATTGAGGTCGCGGCCAAACGGCTTCTCGACGATGACGCGCGCTCCTTCGGCTGCGCCGGACTTCCCTAAGCTCTCGATGACGACGGGGAAGAGGCTGGGCGGGATGGCGAGGTAATGCGTTGGGTTTTTGGCGGCGCCGAGCTTTTCGCGCAACTGGGTGAAGGTGTCCGGCGAGGCATAGTCGCCGTCGATGTATTGGAGGAGGGCAACAAGCCTCGGAAACGCGTCTGGGTCCAGTCCGCCATGCTCCGTGACGCTCGCCTTCGCCCGGTTGATCAGCTGCTCGAGCGTCCAGCCCGACTTGGCGACGCCGATGACGGGCACGGTGAGCTTGCCGTGCTTCACCATCGACTGCAGAGCCGGGAAAATCTGCTTGTAGGCGAGATCACCGGTCGCGCCGAAGAAGCAGAGCGCATCGGACTGGGGCAAGGGCATTCGGGTCTCCTTAGTGGCGAGGCGTCTGCTCGAGATGACCGCCAAACTCGTAGCGCATCGCCGAAAGCAGCTTGTTCGCGAACTCGGCATCGCCGCGGGAGGAGAACCGCTCGTAGAGCGCCGCGCTCAGCACGGGCACGGGCACGCCCTCGTCGATGGCCGCCATCACCGTCCACCGGCCCTCGCCGGAATCCGAAACCCGCCCCTCGAATTCGGTGAGCTGCGGGCTATCCCGGAGCGCACTCGCGGTGAGATCGAGCAGCCACGAGGCGATGACGCTGCCGCGCCGCCAGACTTCGGCGATCTCGGGCAGATCGAAATCGTATTGGTACACCTCGGGATTGCGGAGCGGCGCTGTTTCGGCATCGAGGGCGCGTTGCTGTTTGCCGGCGTTGGCGTTTTTCAGAACGTTCATTCCCTCGGCGTAGGCAGCCATGATGCCGTATTCGATGCCGTTGTGCACCATCTTGACGAAGTGGCCAGCGCCGTTGGGGCCGCAGTGGAGGTAGCCATGTTCCGACGGCGCCGGATCGCCCTGACGGCCGGGGGTGCGCGGCGCGGCCGCGACACCCGGCGCCAGCGCCCGAAAGATCGGGTCGAGTTGTTGGACGATCTCGTCCTCGCCGCCGATCATGAGACAATAGCCGCGCTCAAGGCCCCAGACGCCGCCACTCGTCCCGACGTCGACATAATGCAGCCCCTTCTCGGCCAGCACCTTGGCACGCCGCAGATCGTCGCGGTAATACGAATTCCCGCCGTCGATGATCGTGTCGCCGGGCGAGAGCAGCGGGACAAGCTGGTCGAGCATCGTGTCGACGATTGCGGCCGGCACCATCAGCCAAACATGGCGCGGCGGATTGAGCAGCCTGACAAATTCGCCAAGGTCCACACTGCCCTTTGCACCGATCTGGATAAGGGCATCGACAGCGTCCTGATGGATATCGTGGACGACGCACTCATGCCCTGCCTTGAGAAGGCGGCGCACCATGTTCGCGCCCATGCGGCCCAGTCCGATCATCCCTAGCTGCATCGTTCGATCCTTTCTCGCCCTCAAGCCGGCCTGCCAAGCTCCCGCGCTGCAGGAGCGGCGGAGCACCGTTGGACAATCGTCGCGACGGCCGAGGGCAGGGCATTCGCGACCGCGTCGGAGCGAAAGCGGAGCACGCGGGGCCCCGTCGTCGTCAGCATAGGCGTTCGATCCTCGGCGGACGCTCACTCAGTCGCGTGGGCATCGCCGTCAACCTCGATCACCGTGCACGGCTAGCCATGCAAGAACGTAGCGAGGAAAGGCCCGATCGTCGCCATCTCTTCGCGGCTCGATTTGCTCCGCACGCCCGCGAGTTCTCGGGCGCCGGGCACCCTTCACCACCGTCTCCCGCTGCCACGACGCGAGCGAGGGGAGCAGGGAGCGAAGACCACCCCATGCTCACGCCTTGCCTCGCACGCGCATCACCTGCGCTTTCGCGGCGGCGACGATGTGATCGGCAGTGAAGCCGAACTTCTGCTGAAGCGCGGCGAGCGGCGCGGAGGAGCCGAACGTCGTCATGCCGAGGATGGTCCCCTCGGCCCCGACATAGTGCGCCCAGCCGAAGGTGGACGCCTCCTCGACCGCAACGCGAGCGGTGATTGCTGGGGGCAGCACGGCGTCGCGGTAGGTTCGATCTTGCGCCTCGAACAGCTCCCACGAGGGCATTGAGACGACCCGTGCCGCGATTCCCTCGGCGATCAATTGCTCGTAGGCAGCGACGCAGAGGGCGACTTCCGAACCGGAGCCAATCAGGATCACGTCGGGATCGCCCGAGGGCGGGTCCGCGAGGACATACGCGCCTTTCGCGAGGCCGGCGGCGGGAGCGTAGGTCGCGCGGTCGAGGGTGGGAAGCGCTTGGCGCGACAAGACGAGCATCGCCGGCTGGCGTTTGAGCGGCATGATCGTCCGCCAAGCCTCGACCACTTCGTTGGCATCGCAGGGGCGGATGACGAGCATCCCCGGCATCGCCCGGAAGGAGGCGAGCTGCTCGATCGGCTGGTGGGTCGGGCCATCTTGGCCGAGACTAATCGAATCGTGCGTCCAGATGAAGATGACCGGGATCTCCATCAACGCTGACAGCCGGATCGCGCCACGAGCGTAATCGGTAAAGATGAGGAAGCCAGCGCCGTAGGGCCGCACCTTGCAGAGCGCGAGGCCGTTCAGGATCGCCGCCATGGCGTGCTCGCGGATGCCAAAGTGGACGTTTCGACCGGCGTAGCTCCCGGCCTCGAAATCACCCGCGCCAGCGAAGGTGAGCCGGGTTTTGGTGGATGGAGCGAGGTCGGCCGCGCCCCCGATCAGCCACGGCACGTTCTTCGCGATGGTGTTGAGCACCTCGGCCGACGCGTCGCGGCTCGCGATGCCCGTCGGGTCCGCCGGGAACGTCGGCAGATCATGGTCCCACCCCTCGGGTAGCTCCCGGTGCTGCATCCGAGTAAGGTGATCGGCGAGATCAGGATAGTCGGCGCGATAGCGCTCGACTAGGGCAAACCACGCGTTGCGCAGCGCCTTGCCCCGCGCCCCGATGCCAGCGGCGAACCACTCGCGGACGCCGTCCGGCACCAGGAAGTGGGCATCTTCCGGCCAGCCGTAGAACCGCTTGACGGCACGCACCTCCTCCTCGCCGAGCGGTTCGCCGTGAGCGGCGGCTGTATCCTGTTTGTGCGGCGCTCCGTAGCCGATATGGCTGTCGACGATGATCAACGTCGGCCGATCGCCGGTGTTTTGGAACACCTCGAAGGCCCGCGAGAGCAGTTCGAGATCGTTGGCATCTCCAACGCGCGTCACGTTCCACCCATAGCTGATAAACCGGGTTGCGACATCGTCGCTGGACGCGAGCGCGGTCGGCCCCTCGATCGTGATGTGGTTGTTGTCATAAATCCAGCAGAGATTGGACAGCTTGAGGTGACCGGCGAGCGAGGCCGCTTCGTGGCTGATTCCTTCCATCAAACAGCCGTCGCCGCAGAGGGCATAAACGTCGTAATCGAAGAGGGGGTAGCCCGGACGATTGAAGTAGTGCGCCATCCACTGGCGGGCGATCGCCATGCCGACGCTGGTGGCGACTCCTTGGCCGAGCGGGCCAGTCGTCGTCTCCACGCCGGAGGTCCAACGGTATTCGGGGTGGCCGGGACATTTGCTGCCAAGCTCGCGGAAGGTTTCGATGTCGTTGAGCGTGACAGCAAGCCGACCGAGCGTTTCATACTTCGGATTGACCGCCCTGACGCTGGCGAGATGGAGCAAGCTATAGAGCAGCATTGAGGCGTGACCATTCGAGAGCACGAAGCGGTCGCGGTTCGGCCAGATCGGGTCGTCCGGGTCGAACCGGAGAACGCGCTGCCACAAGGTGTAGGCCACCGGAGCGAGCGCCATCGGCGTGCCCGGGTGGCCAGAGTCGGCGCGCTGAATGGCGTCCATCGAGAGCGTGCGAATGGTGTTAATGCAGAGCTGATCGAGCGCTGCTTCCATCATGGGGGCGCGGGTGGGGGCAGCCATCAAGCCTCCCGCCGCGGCCATCTCGCTGGCGCACGGCGGATCCACTGTACCACCCGCCTAGGCGTTCGGGAAACTGAGGCGTCAAACGATCACGATCGCTCGCACTGGCGGCAGGCTGCCTCCCACCTTGCGCCAATGTCGGCCCTCGTCGTCGGACTGGAACAGCGTGCCGTCGGAGGTGCCAGCGAGGACGCTCCTTCCCGCGCCGGCGAGGCAGAAGGTATCGATGTTGTCGGCGAACCACTCGGGGAGGCCGGCGGTACAGCGCTCCAGCCGCGCCGGGTCGGCGAGCGGGGCGCGGTAGATCGCGGCGTGCAGGCCGTCCGGGCCCCGCGAGGCCGAGACGAGGATCGTCTCCCCGGCGACCGTCACTGCGCGGCAGTACCGAGCGTGCAGCCCTTCTGCGTGGATTGTCCAGCTTGCACCGGCATCACGGCTGACGGCGAGACCGCGGGCGCAGGCCGCCAGCACCAAGCCGTCGTGGACGACCACCTGATGGACGTCGGCCTGATGGTCGATCGTCGGTTGCCAGCGGCCATCCGGGTTGGAGCGCAGGATACCGCCAACATGGACGTTGACGTAGGCCGTGCCATCGGTGGAGACGGCGATCGAGCGCACGTCCGGCGGGCCGCCCCACGGGGTGAACCACGTCTCGCGTCCCGGCGCGGTGGCGAAGCTCTCCACCAGCCGCGCCACCCCCTCCTCGACGAGGTAGAGGCGGGCGCGGTCCGCACCGATGAGCATCGTGCCCTGCCACGCCGCAAGGCACTGGCCACGCGCCTCCTCCAGCCGAGCAACCTCCCGCCACTCGCCGTCGTCGTTCCGCTGTATCGAGGAGCCATCGATGAGCGCCCAGCAGGTGTTGCCTCGACGCGCGAGGGCAGGAATAGCCCGACCGGCGAAATCGTGCCGGCCGTCGCCGAGGAGGTGGAGACCGTCGTCCGTAGCGATGAATGCGCGCATGCTCTCCTCCCGTCAGAGACCCGGCTGCGATCGTACGCGTCCACGGCTGAGAGCGGCGCCGGCAGCAAGAGACAGCTTTTTGCAAGAGCGGATACGATAGAGCGCACACCAGCGGATGGCCAAGGGGGAGACGATGCCGTGCATGGTCCAGCAAGTGAACGTCTGGAGCGATCCGGAGTTGGGGCCGGGGTCGACCGCTCGGATCGCGGCGCCTTGCGCCTCGTAGGCACCCGCCGGGCACTGGACGAACGCCGAGCGTTGCGCGTCAGCGCTGCCAACGCCAATCCGACGCCCTCGGCACGCAATGCGAACGTCGCCCCACACTAGGCGATGGAAGACGGCGGGGCGATTTTGGGGGACCACTTCGGGGTCCAGCCTTGAATGGCGCCAAAGGTGAGTCTCTCATCCGAGAGGCTCGTTGGACCTTCACCTACGACACGGTGTCCACGGTGAAATCGCGCCCCGCGCCGAGGCGAGCGCCCAAGGGCGTCGCGATCACGCGCTCCGTGCCTGCGAACGGGGCAGCCGCATCCAGATCAACGGTGCTCGCGCTGCGCTGCCACTGGCGGCGAGGACGGTGAGAGGTCGCTGGCGAGGGGTGCGAGTACCTCGGGCAGCGGTCGGCTCGGCGCCGTCGCCGGCGAGGGCGGTGCGCTCGCCGTCAACCTGATCGCGATTCGGCGAGACGGCGGCGGTGCGCCTCGCGCGGTGGACCGAGGGCGGACGACGCGGTGAACGGACGTGCTATCCTCGCCCGACACGGGAGGGATGATGGCAACGCTGCTGGTCGGCGCAGATGGCGGGATTGGTCGAGCGACGGCGGCCCTGCTGCGGAAGCGGGGCGATGAGGTGATCGGGCTGGACCGGGCGAGCGGGGTGGACGCCGCCGACCCCGAGCAGGTCGAGGCGTTTCTGCGTGACAAACCCCCGATCACGACACTGGTGCATGTCGCCGGGACAGTGAACAAGGGGAGCATCGAGGAGCATACGCTTGCCGATTGGCATCGCATTCTCGACGACAACCTGACGACGGTCTTCGTCACCTGCCGAGCGGTCATCCCAAGCATGCGCGCGGCCGGTGGCGGCGCGATCGTGCTGACCAGTTCGACGGCCGGCCGCACCGGCGGCAACCGGTCGACTGGGATCGCGTACGCTGCGGCGAAGGGCGGTGTCATCACCGTGACACGCCACCTCGCGACCGCGCTGGCGGCCGACGGCATCCGCGTCAACTGCATCGCGCCCGGGTTGGTCGACACGCCGATGCTCGACCCGCTGACGGAAGAAGAGAAGCGATCCTTTGCCGCGTTGACGCCTATTCCGCGCCTGATTCCTCCGACCGAGATTGCAGAGGCGATTCTCTTTCTGCTATCGCCGGCTGCTGCCTCGATCACCGGCGTGGTACTCGACATCAACGGCGGCCGTTGGATGGGCTGATCGTCGCTCAGTGCTCAATGGCGACGCGGAACGCTTCACCGGGACGAGCGAGGAGCAGCTCGAATGCCTCACGCAATTCGGTGAGCGGAAAGCGGTGGGTGATCATCTCGCTGACCGCGACTTTGCCTTCAGCGATAAGGCGGATCGCCTCCGGGTACGAGCCGTGGCCGGTGCGGGCGCCCGTCATCCACACCTCCTTCGAGACAAGGGCGCGCAGCGGTTGCGGAACGGCGGTGAGCGCGACAAAGATGATCCGGCCATACCACGTGGCGGCATCCATTGCCAACTGAGCGCTCTGGGAGGTGCCGGCGGTCTCGACAATGAGGTTCGGCGTGTCGCCCGAAAGAGCGAGAATGCGCTTGGCGGCATCGCCGTCGCGGGGATTGACGATCTCGTCGGCCCCGAGCTGGGCAGCGAGGGCGAGCCGCTCCGGGACGATTTCGACGGCAATCACGCGATGGCCGCGCAGCTTCGCGATCTCGATGGTGGCGAGGCCGATGGGGCCGGCGCCGATGACCACGACCGTCTCGTCGCCGCGCCGGTCGGGCAGACGGGCATCGAAGACGTGGAGCGCCACCGCGACCGGCTCGAGGGTTGCGGCTTCTTCATCGCTGATCGACGGCGGGATGTGATGGACGTAGTGCTCGGGAGCGACGACATAATCTTGCAAACAGCCGTCGATGGTCATCCCCATGTGCGTCCATTTGGCGCAGAGGTTCGCCGCGCCGGCGCGACAGGCGGCGCACACCCCGCAAGAGCGAGACGGCTCGACGGTGACGCGGTCGCCAGGGCGCACACTCGTCACGCGGTCGCCGACCTCAGCGACGATGCCAACGAAGTCGTGGCCAAGGACGCGGGCGGGGAAGGGCGTGCCAACCGGGTGGTAGCGGCCTTCGTAGGTGTGAACGTCGGTGCCGCAAATCCCGGTCAGACGGACGGCAACCTTGACGTCGGTTGGGCCGACGGCAGGCTCAGGACGCTCCTCGATCCGCAGCTCACGGGGGTAGTAGAGCACTGCGGCGCGCATGCCGCTTCCTCCTCGCAGCTTCTCCGTCAATTCTAGCGTCCCTCGCCCCGAAGCGACGTGGAGTATTCTTTATCGCCCTCGTTTCGCGAAGGCACCGTTCGACATGATGAGAGGCCGGTTGGAGCCATGCAATCGACCGCTCGTTTGATGGGATCGCAAATCCGGTGGTATAACTCGGGCAGCCGCGATCCAGGGAAAGGAAGCCATCGATGCAGTTGCAAGATCGCCCCATCACCGACACCGGGCTCCAAGCGCTCGGGCTGATGAACCTCCGAAATATCTTTTGGAACCTTTCGCCCGCTGCGCTCTACGAGGTGACCATCCGCAACGGTGAGGGGCAGATCGCCAGCACCGGTGGACTCGTCGTCGAAACGGGCGAGCATACGGGCCGATCCCCCCGCGACAAGTTCATCGTCCGCGAGCCGTCCACCGAAGCCGACATCGATTGGAAAGCGAACAAGCCGTTCGAGCCCGAAAAGTTTGACGCCTTGCTCAATCGGGTCCTCGCCTACTTGCAGAACCGTGATGTGTTCGTCCTCGACTGCTACGCCGGGGCCGACCCGACCTATCGCCTGCCCGTGCGTGTGATCAACGAAATCGCCTGGCACAACCTTTTCGCCCGACAGCTGTTTATCCCTGCCCCCGTCACCGGGGAGCCAGAAGGCCAGGACCATCCGAATCGCTTTACCGTCATCTCAGCGCCGAACTTTTTTGCCGACCCAGAGCGCGACAGCACGCGCACCGGCACCTTCATCATCTTGAACTTTGCGCGGCGCATCATCTTGATTGGCGGCACAAGCTATGCCGGCGAGATCAAGAAGTCGATCTTCACAACGCTGAACTTTCTGTTGCCCGGCCAGCACATCTTTCCCATGCATTGCTCGGCGAACATCGGCCGCCAAGGCGACGTGGCGATTCTGTTCGGCCTGTCGGGTACGGGAAAGACGACCCTTTCTGCCGACCCGACGCGGGCGCTCATCGGCGACGACGAGCATGGCTGGAGCGACGATGGCATCTTCAATTTCGAAGGTGGCTGCTACGCGAAAGTGATCAACCTCTCGGCCGAGGCGGAGCCGCAAATCTTCGCCGCCATCAACCGGTTTGGCGCGGTGCTCGAAAACGTCGTCATCGACCCCGACACCCACGACCTGCACCTCGACGATGGTTCGAAGACGGAGAACACTCGAGGCGCTTATCCGCTGTCGTTCATCCCGGGAATCGAGCCGTCCGGCACCGGCGGGCACCCCAAGAACATTGTCTTTCTCACCGCCGACGCCTTCGGCGTCCTGCCACCGATCGCGAAGCTCACGCCGTCGCAGGCGATGTACCATTTCCTCTCCGGCTACACGGCGCGCGTCGCCGGCACGGAAAAAGGGGTTACCGAACCGGAGGCGACCTTCAGCACCTGCTTCGGCGCACCTTTCATGGTGCGTGAGCCTGGGGTATATGCCCGGCTCCTCGGCGAAAAGATTGCCCGCTACGGCGCGAAGGTCTGGCTCTTGAACACCGGCTGGCAAGGCGGCCCCTACGGCGTCGGCAAGCGAATCTCGATTCGCCATACGCGCGCCCTGCTGAACGCTGCATTGAACGGCGACCTCGACGCCGTCCCCACGACGCCGCACCCGATTTTCGGCGTGCATGTGCCACAGTCTTGCCCAGACGTGCCGGCGGAGATCCTTGACCCGCGGCAGAATTGGTCCGACCAAGCGGCCTACGACACGCAGGCGCACAAGCTTGCCCGGATGTTTGTCGAGAATTTCCAGAAGTACGCGGCCGGAACGACCGAAGAAGTGCGTAACGCCGGCCCACGAGTCTAGGAGGGCCGAACCCGACGAGTGCGGCACCGGCCACGTCGCCCCACGTCGTCTTCAATGAGGCCCCTGCTGCGGCTGCACCGCTGGGAGGCGGCCAGCACGAGCTTCGTGGCACCGTCGTGCAGCAAGCCCGCTTCGCTGGATGCGCCCCCGTTGCCGAGCACCAGAGCGATCCGAATCCGAGCGGTGGCGCCACGCCGCCGACGGAGACTCCTTCGCCACCACGCGGGAGGCTTCGTGGCGCTGCCGGAGGCGAAGCGCCGGCAGCTCGGGTGACCATGCTGGGAGCTCGCCGTCTCACTGGGCCGGACCGGCGTCTGGGCTGAGCGTGCCTTGGGCACGGACACCGACACGAGACAAGCCGCAGACCGGTGAGTTCCCCACGGCCCGCGCCGGCGTTCGATGAAACTGCGCCACGGATTCAGCGACAGCCCGAAGGCGGAGGGAAGGCGGGCCGCCCGAGCCGCCGGGAGCCAGCGGCCCGCTCCGTATACTTAGCTGCGCCACCGTGAACAATCGTCCCCCTCGCCGCCTTCCCTTCGTCGCAGATCGCTGGCTGCTCGTGCTGGCCCTGCTCGGTATCGCCGGGCTAGTAGTCGTCTTTCTCTTTCGAGATCGGGGCGTGCCGATCGCCGCGATCGACTTCCGTGTCCTCCAACCGGGCGCGGAGGCCAATGCCCGGGCCTTCCTCGAGGGGCGGGGCATCGATCTGACAGGATTTCGTTCCGCCGTCTCGTTCGAGACCGACCGCGATGCCCAGGGCTACTTGGAGCGGGTCGCCGGCCAGCGGGCGCTCGACCGCATCGCCGCCGAGGAGGTGACGATCTGGCGCTGGCGCGTGCGCTTCTTCCGCGATCTCGACCCCCTCGAATATGTTGTGTCGGTGCGGCCGGACGGCGCGGTTGTCGGCTGGTCACGGGTGCTGGCCGAGGCCGCGCCGGCGCCGGCGTTGGACGAGGGCGCCGCGCAAGCGCTCGCCGAAACGGCGCTTCGCGAAGCAGGCCGCAGCCTCGATGGCTGGTCGCCGGCCGGCACCGCGCGCGAGGTGCGGCCCAACCGCGTGGACTATCGCTTTACGTGGGAGCGGGACGACTGGCGGGTCGGCGAGGCAACGATTCGGCAGACGGTCCTTATCCAAGGCGATACGGTCGGTGGCTGGTTCGACTTCCTGCGAACGCCGGAAAGCTGGGTGCGGGCGCTGCGAATCGAGACGAACCGCGGAGTCGTCCTCGCCAACGCAGGCTGGACTCTCACGTACGCGCTAGGGCTGGCGGCGGCGGTCGTCTTTCTGGTGGAATGGCGAGCCGGCCGAACGCGTCGGCCGGTCCCGCTTGCGCTCGTGGCGGGCTTTCTGCTCGTTGGGCTGGCAGCGCTGCTGAATCAGCTGCCGCTTTGGGTCGCCAGCGCTCCAACGACGGCGACGGTCGGGGCCTACCTTCTGGCCCAAGCGCGCGATCAGATCGGGCAGCTCGCACCGTCGCTGGTGGCGGTTGGGCTCGCTGCCGCCGCTGGCTTCGCGATCTGGCCGCGCGCCTTTCCGAACCAGCCAAGCCCGCTTGCCGACCTCACGCCCGCTGCGCTGCGAACGCGCCGCTTCGTAACAGCGGTCCTCTTCAGTTACCTCGCCGCCGGAGCCTGGCTCGGCTATTTCACGCTCTACTACTGGCTCGGCTCGATCTTCTTCGGCTTCTGGTCGCCGGTAGAGTTGCCCTATCGCGACGTGATGAGCGGGGCATTTCCGCCAGCCTTTCCGCTCTTCGTCGGCGCGGGCGCGGCGATCGGCGAGGAGACGCTCTTCCGGCTTTTCGCCATCCCCGCGGGGACGCTCGCGCTCGTCTGGCTGTGGACACGGCTCGTGGGTCGTCCGCCGGGACAGCGGGCGTCGGCGCTGCTCGTCGGCTTGGTGATCGTGGCCGTCGCGCTCGTCTGGGGCAGCCTCCACTCGACCTACCCCCAACTGCCCTTCTACGTTCGGGCACTCGAAGTGGCGGTCATTGGGGTGCTCGCCGGCCTCGTGCTCCTGCGGTGGGGGCTGGCGGCAACGCTGCTCACGCACTATGTCGGCAACACGAGCATTGTTGGCGCCCTCTTTCTGCTCTCGGGGAACTTGATGTTGCAACTGGCGGCAGTGGTCGTGATTGCGCTGCCGCTCCTGCTGCTGCTGCCGGCGGCGATCGCGCTGGTGCGCGGCGCAGCGCTGCCGGACTTGCCGCCGCAGCCGCGGATCGAGGCATCCCCGCCACCGCCACCGCCCAGCGCACGAGGGGCGCCGGCGCCCCGGTGGCCATGGTGGGTGCTCCTTCCAGCGCTCAGCGCGCTGGCGGGGCTGGCGGCGCTCGCCCCGCCCCGCCCCGGAGATGGGCTTCGCCTCGCAGCGACGCGCGAGGAGGCGATCGCCGCGGCCGGCCAAGTGCTGCGCCAGATCGGTGCGCCGCTCGACTATCCCCTCGTCTTCTCGGAGGTGCTCGACCGGACCGGCGGGGCGGAGGCGACATTTCTGCTGCGGACTCTCGGGCCGGCCGAGACGACGCAGGTCTACGAGACACTTCTGCCGCCGGCAGTGTGGACGGTGCGGTTCGTCCGGCCGCTGCAGAAGGACGAAGTGGCGGTGCAGCTTGGCCCGTCCGGCACGCTGGCCGGTGTTGTCCGCCAGGTCGACGATGCGGCAGCGGGCGCATCGCCGACGGCGGCCGAAGCGCGTCCGATTGCCGAGCGCTGGCTGCACGAGTTGTCCGGCCGGAGCGACTGGGTGTTGGTCACGGCCTCTCAGGTACGCCGCGAGAATCGGACCGACAGCGCCTTTATCTGGGAGCGCCCGGGCTGGACGGCAGGCCCGACCGATGCGCCGGCGAGTCTCCGCGTCCAGATCGTCCTCTATGGCAACGAGCTCGGCGCGTATCAACCGTTCCTCAAGCTGCCGGAGGCGTTTGTTCGCGAGCTACGACGCGATAGCGGCGTCGAAGGGGCAGTGCGAACGCTGCGCGACCTCGCGCTCCTCGGCGGAGTGGCAGCGCTGGCGATTATCGCGATCCGGGCGGTGCGCCGAGGCGATGTTGACCTCGTGTTCGGCGGCCGGCTCGCGCTCGCTGCCGGCGTGGCGCTCGCGGTTTCGCTCGCGGCGAGCATTCCCGACCTCTTGGCCACCTACCTGACGACGCTCGATGTGCCGAGCTTCGTGGTCTGGCTGGTGAGCGGTCGGCTGCGGGATGCGCTCTTCCTGCTGGCGGCGGTGGGCGGGATCGGATCGCTCGCCCCCGGGCTGCTCCGCCGCGCCGGTGGGCAGCTGGCGCCGCCGACAGGGCGCGAGGTTGGGCTCGGCGTACTCGGCGCGGTTGGGATCGCGACGGCATCGCTCGCCGGGTGGGCCGTCCAGGCTTGGCTTGCACCGGCGACGCTCCGCGCTCCGGGCGGGCTGCCACCGTTCGACGCGATGCCGCCGGCGGCGCTGGCACTCGGCGTGGCCGCGCAGGCGGTGGTGGTGGGCGGGATTGGGGGAGGGATGCTCCTCCTGCTGATCGGAAGGCTGCCGCTCCCGCTGCAACTCGCGCTCGGCACAGCAGGAGGCGGGATGGCCGGCGCGGCGAGCGGCGTCGGCGGCGAGATGCTTGCCGCCGGATCGCTGGGTGCGGCCGGCGCCCTGCTGGCAGTCCTCTTTGGCCGGGTCGCCGGTCCGTCGCTGTGGGCGCCGGCGATTGCCCTTGGAGGTGCGCTCATCGTGCGCGACGGCCTTGGGTTAGTGCGCTTCGGCGCAGCAGGCTGGTACCTCGGGAATGGGATCGTGGTGCTCCTGCTCGGTTTGGGGACGCTCGCACTGCTCGTGGTGCGTGGGACGGCGGTACGCAATGCGGCCGCACCGGCTCCCGAATCTGGGCAATAAAAAAGGACCGGCATTGCCGGCCCTTCCGTACCGAGCCCAGCGGGGCTCAGCGAAGTGCACGCTCCAAAGGAAGGTGCCCGCTCGACCCCACCGGACTCGTACGCTGGTCATCTCGCATCTGCACCACCTCCTTTCCTTCGAGCGAGACTGTACCACGCCGGAAAGAGCGTGGTCAAGCGACTCGGCGGCGATTAGGAGCGAGCCGCTTCGGCGCGGCGGAGGCCGAACGTCTCGCGAACGCGGGCGAGCGTCTCCTTGCTCGGGCCGGCGTACGCGCCAGCGCGGCTGCGCACAATGCCGAATGCCTGATGGATGTCGACCAATGCCTCCACGAGCTTGATGGCGCTCGCCATCAGGTCGACGACGGGCGCTCCGGTTCCGGGGATCTCGAAGAGATCCGCACCGGTGACCGCCATCGAAAGGACGGTGTCGCCTGCGATGATCACCTCGGCACCGTCGTCAATCAGGCGGCGAGCGAGCCGCTCGAAGCGGGTGAGGATCTCATCGTGCCGGCGCTGCGCGAGATCGTCCAGATACTGCTTCTGCGGCATGTCAATCGGCAGCATGCCGACACATCGATCAAGAACGCCATAGGTCTCCAGGAGCTGACGGCGGTGCCGGTAGCGCTTGCCCATCGGGGCGCCTTCGTCGAAGGCGTTGGTGACGACGCCAAAGCGCTCACCCCAGATCGTGGCGAAGTGAGTCGCCGACTCCATGAGGCCGACGACGGGAATGTCGAGGATTTCTTTCGCCTCGTGGAGGCCGGGATCGCTGCTCATGCCGATGATCGCGCCGTCGTAGCCGGCCTCGCCGGCGCCGGCGATCGTCTCGACAATCTCCTGGTCGGAAAGCTTGCGAACGTAGTCCGTCCACCAATCGCCCCAACTGGTGATGCCGCGGGCGGTCGGGACGATGGTCACTTCGGTGTCGGGGCGGCGAACACGGTCGAGGACGGCCATCACGCTGCCGAAGACGACGCCCTCGCGAAACGGGCTGACCGGGCCGGGATACTGATACCAGATGCGCACGGGCTACCTCCCTAGCCGGCCAGTGTAGCACGGCAATCGTGGGGTGGCGGTCGGCCCGCTGAGCGTGTACGCTGCCGGGCGACGATGCGGATTGCGCTCCCCTCCCGCGAGCTCGAGGTGTTTTTCCTCGACGAAGGGCAGCCCGACGGCGAGCCAGTCGTTCTGCTCCACGGCATCCTGAACACCGGCGCGAGCACCTTCGGCGGGGAGATCGCCGCGCTCGGCGAGCGCTACCGGCTGATTGTTCCGGACGCGCGTGGTCACGGCCGCACCCTTGGCCCGCCGGAGCCGTTTTCGTTTCGCGAATTGGCGCACGACACCATCGCGCTCGTCGAGGCGCTCGGCATCACACGCGCCCATTTTGTCGGCTTCTCGCTTGGCGCGATGCAACTCCTGATGGTGGTGCGCGAGCGGCCGGACCTCGTGCGCTCCCTCGTGTTGATGGGCGGCGCCTACCGGATCGAGGAGTCGGCGCGGCGGCAGATTGCCCAGATCCGCGCCAACCCATCGCCGGTGCTCCTTCAGCGTCTCGCCGAATGGCACGAGCCGGGGCAAGGCGCCGGTGCGGGACGGCGGCTGCTCGATCAGTGGTGGCGGCTGGCGACGTCGGACGAACTGGCGCTGACACCGGCGGATCTCCGGGAGATCGGTGCGCCGACGCTGCTGATTTTCGGCGACCGCGACCCGTTCTACCCCGCGGAGCTACCAATCCGGATGCGTGAGGCGATCCCCCTCGCTGAACTGTGCGTTGCGCCAAACGCTGGCCACGCCGTCAATGTGGCCCGCCCGGCGCTGGTCCAGCTCGTGCTGCGGGAGTTTCTTGCGCGGCATCCGCTTGCCGGCGGATGAGTGCGCGGCGGTTCAGTTCGGAGACGGCGGCCGATTGACACTCGGTTGGCGATTGTGCTAATTTTCACAACGTCACGGGGTACGCGGCCGACTCTGGTACAATCGCGTCGGTGAACAAGCGGTACGCGCCTCTCCAGCTCCTTGGCATCGGCTGGTATATTGTGGTGGCGGTCGGCCTGGGGGTTGGTGGGGGGATCTGGCTCGACGGCGTGGCGGGCACTGCGCCCCTTTTCACGCTGCTCGGGATTTTGCTTGGAGTGACAGTCGCACTTGTCGGCGCCTTTCGCATGATGATCGGTGCGACCGCGCCGCGGCGCGGCTCGCCGGACCACGAGGCCTAAAGGGGGCAAGGGTGGGCAAGACCATCGCGATCGTCGTCATCGTCCTGGCGATCATGGTCGTCAGTGCGATGGTTATCCCTGCCCCGAAAATGCCCGTCATCCTCCCTGCCGAGCCCGTCTTCGCCATCGGGCCGTTCATCGTCTATAACACCTTCATCGCCGCCGTTCTGGTGACGCTCGTCTGGCTCGTCATCTCCCTCCTTGCCACCCGCAACATGCAGTTGATCCCAACGGGCTTTCAGAACTTCGTGGAAGCGATCGTCGAGTTTCTGCTCAACGCCGCCGAAGAGGTCGCGGGGAAGAAGGATGGTCGGCGCTTCTTCCCCTTTGCAGCGACGATCTTCCTGTTCATCATCACGGCGAACTGGATGAGCCTGTTGCCCGGCTTCTTGACGATTGGCAAGGCGATCGAGCATCACGGCGACTTGCCGTATATCACGATGGTCCAGCCGTTTGCCGGTGGGCCGTGGATCGTCCCGCTTGGCGGCCGCCTCCCAGAGCCAAAAGAGGAGACGCACGCTGCCGTCCACGACGAGAGCGCAGCCAAGCTGACTGAACGTGCGGCGGCGGAGCCAGTTCCACCGGGGACACCGGTGAAGCGCGAGTTCATTCCGTTCCTGCGGGGCGCGAACACCGACCTGAACATGACGATCGGCCTTGGGCTGATGGCCTTCCTGTTCATCGAGTATTGGGGCATCTCCAGCCTTGGTTTCTTCACCTATTCGAGCAAGTTCATCAACTTCAAGGAAGGGCCGATTGGGTTCTTCCTCGGTATCGTCGAACTGATCACCGAGTTTGCGCGGATCGTGAGCTTTGGGTTCCGGCTGTTTGGGAATCTGTTCGCGGGCGAAGTGCTGCTCGGAGTGATTGTCTTCCTCATTCCGTTGTTGGCGGTGCTGCCGTTTATGGGGCTGGAGTTGTTCGTCGGCTTCATTCAGGCGGCGGTGTTCGCGATGCTGGTGCTGGTGTTCGGCGCGACGGCCGTCGCCGAGCATGGGCACGGGAGCGAGTCGCACGGCGAGCATGCCGAGGACGGTCGGCAGGTCGCGCCCGCGCACCACTGAATTGGCGCCACTCGGTAGAAGTCACGGCGGCGCAGACGCGGCTGCCGGCAAGCAAGAAGAGGAGTAGCGGATCATGGATCTGGCGACTGCACGGCAGTTTGCAGCGGCATTGGCGATCGCGGTCGGCGCGATCGGGCCGGCGCTCGGCATCGGCATGCTGGCCGCAAAGGCGATGGAAGCGCTCGGGCGCAATCCCGAGGCCGTGGATGCCATCCGGCCGAACATGATTCTGGCGATCGCGTTCGCCGAAGCGGTGGCGATTTACGCCTTCGTCGTCGCGCTTATCATCAAGTTCGTCTAGCGAACGGGGCCGGGGCCGTCGCTGCCCCGGCCCTCTGAACGCGGGGCGGCGACCCCGCGCACCCCGGTCAGAGGAGGCGGCGTGGACCAGCTTGGGATCAATCTTCCCGGTCTCATCGCTCAGCTTGTCAACTTTACGCTCTTGTTCCTCATCCTGCGGGCCTTCCTCTGGCCGCGCGTCGTCGGCATGCTCGACGAGCGAACGCGGCGCATTCGGGAGAGCATGGATCGCGCCACCGAGCTGCAGCAGCAAGCCACCCAGGCCCAGCAGGAGTTTGAGGCGCAGATCCAGCAGGCCCGACAGGAAGCTCAGGAGATTGTCGCCCGTGCCCTCCAGACCGCAGAGCGTGTCAAGGCAGACGCGGAAGGAGATGCCCGCAAACAGGCCGACGCGATCATCGAACGCGCGCGCGCCGAGATTCAGATGGAGCGGGATCGCGCCATCGCCGACCTGCGTCGTGAGTTCGCCGACGTAACGATCTTGGCGGCCGAGCGCGTGATCAACCAATCGCTCGACAAGCAACGGCACGTCGCCTTGATCGAGGAAGTGCTCGCGGAGTCTGGCCGCTTGAAGAGCACCAGCCATGGCTGAGACGACCGCCGCCCGCCGCTATGCGCAGGCGGTGTTTGGGATCGCGAAAGACCAGAACCGGCTGGATGGCTGGGACGCGGACCTCGCGACGATCGCGGACGCGCTCCATCAACGAGAGCTTCGGGCTGCGCTTGAGAGCGCGAAAGTGCCCTTCGCCGCCAAGCAGGAGTTGGTCTCCCGGGTCTTCTCCGGAGCGATCGACCCGCTTGCGCAGAACTTGCTGCTGCTGCTCAGTCAGCGCGGGCGGCTTCACCTGCTCGACGACATCATCGCCGCCTACCGTGCGTTGGTGGACGAGGAACGCGGCATCGCCCGGGCGCGGGTGACGACCGCCGTGCCGCTCGACGAAAGCGAGCAGCAGCGCGTGGCAGCGCGGCTCGCGGAGCTGACCGGCAAGCAGATCCGACTTGAAACCGCCGTCGACCCGAGCATCCTCGGCGGTCTGATTGCCCGAATTGGCGACAAACTGATCGATGGCAGCACGCGAACGCGCTTGATCGCGCTTCGGCAGCGGCTCGCTGCCGGCTAGTAGAGGAGAACCATGGCAGTTCGATCCGAAGAAATCACGTCGATCATTCGCCAACAGATCGAACGGTTCGGGACCGACGTTACGAGCGTCGATGTCGGAACCATCGTCGAGCTCGGCGACGGAATCGCCCGCATCCACGGCCTGCAAGGCGCGATGGCGAGCGAGTTGCTCGCCTTCCCGCACGATGTCTACGGCCTAGCGCTCAACCTCGAAGAGGACGCCGTTGGCGCGGTGATCTTGGGCGATTACAGCAAGATCGTCGAAGGCGACGAAGTCCGCACGACCGGCCGAATCATCGAGGTGCCGGTCGGTGATGCGCTGATTGGCCGGGTCGTGGATGCGCTCGGCCAGCCGATTGACGGCAAGGGCCCGATCGCGACCGACAAGTTCCGCCCGGTTGAGCGCATCGCGCCGAACGTGGTGACCCGCAAGTCGGTGACGGTGCCGGTCCAGACCGGCATCAAGGCGATCGACGCGATGATCCCGATTGGGCGCGGCCAGCGCGAGCTGGTGATCGGCGACCGCGGCACCGGCAAGTCGGCGATCTGCCTCGACACGATTTTGAACCAGAAGGCGGGCGACCTCGTCTGCATCTACGTAGCCATTGGGCAAAAGGCGTCGAAAGTCGCGCAGACCGTCGGGATCCTCGAACAGTACGGCGCGATGGACCGAACGATCGTGGTCGCGGCCAACGCCTCGGAGTCGGCCGCCCTTCAGTATCTCGCACCCTTCGCCGGCACCGCGATGGGCGAAGAATTCATGGAACAGGGCCGCGACGCTCTGATCATTTACGACGATCTGACCAAGCACGCATGGGCCTACCGCCAGATGTCGCTGCTGCTGCGCCGCCCGCCCGGCCGCGAAGCGTATCCCGGCGACGTCTTCTACTTGCACAGCCGGCTGCTCGAGCGGTCGGCACGCCTTGACGAGAAATATGGCGGTGGCTCGCTGACCGCGCTGCCAATCATCGAGACGCAGGCGAATGACGTGTCGGCCTACATTCCGACGAACGTCATCTCGATCACCGACGGCCAGATCTATCTGGAATCGGACCTGTTTTTTGCCGGCATTCGGCCAGCACTGAACGTCGGTATCTCGGTGTCGCGGGTCGGCTCGTCGGCGCAGACAAAGGCGATGAAGGCGGTAGCGGGCCGGCTGCGGCTCGACCTGGCGCAGTATCAGAACCTCGCCGCCTTCGCCTCGTTCGGCACCGCCGACATGGACCGGGCAACGCGGATGCAGCTCGAGCGCGGCCAGCGCGCCACCGAGGTGCTGAAGCAGCCGCAATTCCAGCCGCTGCCGCTGGAGAAGCAGGTGATGATCCTGTTCGCGCTTGGGAATGGGTTCCTCGACGAGGTGCCTGTCGACAAGGTGCGGCAGTGGGAGCAGGCGTTCTACCAGTTCATGGACGCGAACTACCCGGCGATTGGCCAGACGATTGCCGAAACGAAGGCGCTCGACGACGCCACAGCGGCGAGTCTGTCGGCGGCGATCAAGGAGTTTAGCGCGACCGCGCCCCGCTAGCGGATCGGCGCCCACCGTGGCCGCTGACGCGCCTTCACCCAGCCGATCCCCGCGGCGCAGGGAGGCTGGCCGCCGTCTCCCGGACCACGGGTGCGCTGAAGGTGCGGGGCAAGAGGAGGACCTATGCCGAGCCTGCGCGATATTCGCCGGCGCATCCGCTCGATCAAAAGCACGGCGCGGATCACCAAGGCGATGGAGATGGTGTCCGCCTCGAAGATGCGGCGCGCCCAGCAGCGTGTGCTGGCCGGTCGCCCCTACGCTGAGACGATCCGCGAGGTGCTCGCCGATGTAGTCGCGACGATCCCCGTCACGGAGGAGGGGCCGATCAACCCGCTGCTGGCCGTCCGACCGGTCCAGCGGATCGGGCTGATCCTCGTCACCTCGGACCGCGGTCTGGCCGGCGGCTTCAACGCCAACATGACGCGGCGCGCCGCGCAATTCATATTCGAATCGTCCGTGCCCGTCTCGGTCGTGACGGTCGGGCGCAAGGGGCGGGATTTCATCATCCGCCTCGGCCGCGAACTGCGGGCCGACTACAGCAACCTTGGGGACTATCCCTCGCTGCTCGACACCACGCCGATCAGCCGTGTCGTCATGGACGACTTCCGCGCCGGCTATCTGGACGAGGTGTACCTTGGCTATTCGAAGTTCGTCAACACGGTCGTTCAGCGACCGGTGATCGAAAAGCTGTTGCCGATTGATCCGCCGCCGGATGTTGACAAGACCGAGTTCCTCTACGAGCCGTCTCCGGAGGCAGTGCTCGATGAGCTCGTGACGCGCTACGTCGAGATGCAGGTGTATCACGCCATTCTGGAAAGCTCGGCGAGCGAGCATTCGGCACGGATGGTCGCGATGCGCAACGCGACCGAGAACGCGAACGAAGTCGTGAACGACTTGACCCTGACCGCCAACAAGGTACGGCAGGAAGTGATTACGAAGGAACTGCTGGAGATCGTGGGCGGCGTCGCCGCGCTGAGCGGCTGACGCGCGATCTCGAGCGTCTGGCTGGCGCCCTCGGCGCCGCGGGCAAACGGAGGAAGGATGCCGGCAACCGGAAAAGTCGTCCAGGTGATCGGGACGGTGGTGGACATCGAGTTCCCGCCGGATCAGCTGCCCGAGCTGTTCAACGCCGTCGAGCTGCAGATGGACGGTGGCAAGCCGATCGTCGCGGAAGTGCAGCAGCATCTCGGCAACAATTGGGTGCGCGCCCTGACCATGGACTCGACCGACGGACTGCGCCGCGGCGCCCTCGCGGTCGATACCGGTCGGCCGATCGCCGTACCGGTCGGCGCCCCGACGCTCGGCCGGCTGTTCAATGTGCTGGGCGAACCGCTCGACAATCTTGGCGAAGTGCAGGCCACCGAGCGCTGGCCGATCCACCGCCTCCCGCCCTCCTTCGAAGAGCAAGAGACGAGCGCTCAGGTGCTTGAGACCGGCATCAAAGTGATCGACCTGATCGCCCCCTTCGCCCGCGGCGGCAAGGTGGGGGCCTATGGTGGCGCAGGTGTCGGCAAGACCGTCGTCATTCAGGAGCTGATTCGGAACATCGCCCAAGAGCACGGCGGCTATTCGGTGTTCACCGGCGTCGGCGAGCGCTCGCGAGAGGGCAACGACCTCTGGCACGAAATGGCCGAGAGCGGCGTGCTGAACAAGACAGTGCTCGTCTTCGGCCAGATGAATGAGCCGCCAGGGGTGCGGCTGCGGGTCGCACTGACTGGGCTGACGATGGCGGAGTATTTCCGCGATGCCGAAGGCCGTGACGTGTTGCTCTTCGTCGACAACATCTACCGCTATACCCTCGCCGGAATGGAGGTGTCGGCGCTGCTCGGCCGGATGCCGTCCGCGGTGGGTTATCAGCCGACCTTGGCCACCGAGATGGGCGACCTCCAAGAGCGGATCACGTCCACGAAGAAGGGGTCGATTACCTCGTTCCAGGCGATCTACGTGCCGGCAGACGACTACACCGACCCGGGGGTAGCGACGACGTTCGGCCACCTCGACGCGGTCATCTCGCTGGATCGGTCGATCGCTGCTCAGGGGCTGTTCCCGGCGGTCGACCCGCTCGCCTCGTCGTCGCGCATCCTCGACCCGAACATCGTCGGGCAGGAGCATTACGACGTCGCGCGCGGCGTCCAGCGCGTCTTGCAGCGGTACAAGGACCTTCAAGACATCATCGCGATCCTCGGCGTCGAAGAGCTGTCTGAAGAGGACAAGCTGACGGTCGCGCGGGCACGCAAGATCCAGCGCTATCTGTCGCAGCCGTTCTTCGTTGCCGAGCAATTTACCGGCCGACCGGGCAAGTACGTGCCCGTGCGCGAGACGGTGCGCGGCTTCAAGGAGATTCTGGAAGGCCAGCACGACGACCTGCCGGAGCAAGCGTTCTACATGGTCGGCGTCATCGAAGAAGCGCGCGAGGCCGCCGAGCAAATGCGCTAAGCCGCTCCCGGAGCGCGGCCGGAACCCCTTGTGCGACGGCCGCGTGTTCGAGAGAATTCAGACGAAGGCGGGCGTCCGCGCCTGCCGGGGACGGACCCCATGCCATTGCAGTTCGAGATCGTCACCGCCGAACGCCAGGTCTATGCCGACCAGGTGGATATCGTGATCGCGCCGGGGAGCGAAGGCGAGCTGGGCATCCTTCCCCAGCACACGCCGCTCGTGACGCGCCTCGTGCCCGGCGAGTTGCGTGTTCGCCGCGGGGGGCAGGAAGTGAGCCTCTTTGTCGGCGGCGGGTTCCTCGAGGTTCGTCCCGATAAGGTCGTCGTCCTCGCCGACACCGCCGAGCGCGTTGAGGAGATCGACGCCGCCCGGGCCGAGGAGGCGCGACGACGCGCTCAAGAACGACTGCGGGAGCGTCCACGCGATCTGGACGCTGCGCGAGCCGAGTTGGCGCTGCGGCGATCGTTGGTGCGCCTCCGGCTGGTCGAGAAGCGAAGGAGGCGGGACGGACGCCCGCAGATGTAGCATGGATCGATCCTCCGAACCCGGCACGGCGCCCTCGCTGACACGTCCGCCCCTCCGCCCGACGGAGGCCACCGCTGGGTCGCGGTTCATCATTCAAGGGCGCATCCCGCTCCACGGCGGCGTCCGCATCTCCGGCGCGAAAAACGCCGTTCTCCCCGGCAATGGCCGCGGCGCTCCTGACCGCCGATCCTGTCATCATCGAAGGCGTTCCGCGCATCGAGGATGTCCTGATCCTCGCCGAGGTGCTAACGCACCTTGGCGCCACCGTCGAATGGCTCGATTCGAGCACGCTGGTGATCACCGCAGCCCATCTGCACTCGTTCCACGCGCCGAGCGACCTCGTGAAAAAAATGCGCGCCAGCTTTCTGGTAGTCGGTCCGCTCTTGGCGCGCTTCGGCGAGGGGGCTTCCTGCCCGCCCGGCGGCGACGTGATCGGCCAGCGTCCCATCGATGTCCACCTCGTCGGCTTTATGGCGCTCGGCGCCGACGTGCGCTACGACGGCGAGGTGTATTGGACGCGGGCGACCAAGCTCCGCGGTCGCACCATCTTCATGGACTATCCCAGCCATATCGGCACCGAGAACCTGTTAATGGCGGCGACGCTCGCCGAAGGGCACACTGTCATTCGCAATGCGTCGGCCGAGCCGGAAGTCGTCGACCTCGCCGAGATGCTGATCGCGATGGGAGCGAAGATCCGCGGCGCGGGCACCTCGACGATCGAAATTGAGGGCGTCGAGCGGCTGCACGGGGTTCGCCACCGGGTCATCCCCGACCGCATCGAGGCAGGCACCTTTGCTCTTGCCACCGCCGTGACGAGTGGCGACGTCTGGATCGAAAACGTTCAGCCGCGGCATCTCGACTCGCTGATTTGGAAGCTCGGCGAGATGGGGGTCCGCGTCGAAGAGCACGGCAGCGTGCTGCATGTCGACGCTCGCGCGGGGCGGCTACGGTCGACGAACGTTCAATGCTTGCCCTATCCGGGCTATCCGACCGATCTGCAGGCGACGATCGGCGCAGTGCTCACGCAGGCTGAGGGGCTGAGCGTCGTCCACGAACGGGTGTACGACAATCGCCTGCTGCACGTCGCCGAGCTGCGCCGTCTCGGCGCGGAGATCGAGGTGAGTGGGCAGACGGCGGTGATTCGCGGTCCGGTCGCGCTCGCCGGAACGACGGTGCGGGCGCTCGACATCCGCTCAGGTGCGGCGCTGGTGCTCGCCGGTCTCGCCGCCTATGGCCGCACCGAGGTGCTGGACACCAACCACCTCGATCGCGGCTACGAGTCGCTCGACGTCAAGCTGCGTCAACTTGGGGCCCGCGTCGAGCGACGGTCGCTGGCCGACTAGGCCTCAGGGAATCCACGGACGCCAGCGCAACAGTTGGGCGTCGCGCACGCTCCAGAGTCGCGACGGGTCATCGTTGACGCTCACCGGCTCGCCACTCCAGAAGTTGACGGCATAGTTGTTTGCGCCGATGCCGTGGATGGCGACGCTCGCAGCGAGCAGGAGCGCAGTCGCGGCGCTCGCCAGCCGGCGCGGCCACGCTGGCAGGGTGCGGATCGCTTCGACCCCGTACGCGAGAAAGACCATCAGATAGGGCAGGACATCGGTCATGAGGCGGGGGCCAAAGCTATGGCCGCCCCACCAGTTGACAAATGAGGCGAGCATCAGCACGTGAAGCACGACGATGGCAGCGAACGCGCCATCGAGCACGGTCCAGCGGCCGGTACGGACACGCCAGACCGCTCCGGCGAGGGCGACAAGCAGAACCGGCGAATAGATAAATAGCCCACGCGAAGGGCTGACAAGAATGCCGGCGATCGCCTCGAGCATGTTGGCAGCGGTGAAGAGTTGCTGCGGCGAGCTATAGGGCGAGAACGGTCGACCGTACGTCCAGAGCAGATAGCCGATTGCCGGGCCAAGCGGCAGCGCGAGGGTGGCGAGATAGATCGGAAGCTGACGGGGAAAGCGCAGGGCGAGGACAGCGCCGATCACCACGACGGAGAGCCAGTCCTGCGGCCGAGTGGCAACAGCGAAGCCGAGCGGGAGCCCCGCCCAGCCCGCACAGACCGGCCGCTGTGGCGCCTGTCTGAGCAGCCAAACCGCGAGCGACAGAAACAGGAGCGACGGCGCATGCCCCCAGAGGCCGCGGCTGGCGGTCGACCACGCGCTCGTCCCAAAGGCAAACGCGGCGGTCACGACGAGCGCGCCCGCGGTGCTGGTTATGGTGCGCGCCATGAGATAGACAAAGAGCGCGGCGATCGCAACCCAGAGCGAGGCGATCGTTGCCTCGATCGTCCAGAACTTGACGAGCTCGGGGTCGCCGCGGTCGGCGAGGAGCCGGCTCGGTAACGGCAGCAGTGGCCCCACGACCGGGTCGAGCAGCGCGACGAACGGTGCGGCGAGCACCGAGATCGCGACTGGATAGGCATGGACGAGGTGTCCGCGAGCTTCCTCGACAAAGTAGAAGCTCTGGCGGGCGATCGCCTCGCGATATTCGTCGAGATCGAGATCGCCCTCGCGCAGAATGCTATAGGCGAGGTGGACCGTCCAGCGCGAGTCGGCGCCCGAGCGGATCTCACTGCAGGCGTGAACGGTGAAGACGACAAGGACGACCGTCAGCCCGATCAGCGTGCGGATGGCGCTCCTTTCGCTCCTCAGCGGCGAGGATTTTACGAAGAACGGTTCACCCTGCACACATGCTTCGCGGTGGTCTGCTCCTCGCGGGCGTGTTCTCGTGGCGGTGTCTGAGATGACGGCCGGATGGGCACGCACCAGAGTTTGTCATTTCGGGTCACAACGCAAGAGATGCCGCCCCACGTGCAGCAAGGAAGCCGCCGTTTGGTCACGAAGGCGGGTTCATGGTGTTTCAGACCTGTCCGCTCGCCTGTAGGGTGCCGTACAATCCTGGCAGCGCGAGGCGCAGCCGGCACGGCGCGCGGCAGGAGCGGTTGGTGTTTACCAAATGGATTGGCATCGACCTCGGGACGGCCAACTGCCTGGTCTACGTGAAGGGCAAGGGCATCGTTCTCAACGAGCCGTCGGTGGTCGCACTCTCGGTCAACGACAATCGGATCGTCGCCATTGGCAACGAGGCCCGCAACATGCTCGGTCGAACGCCCGGCACGATCCAGGTCGTCCGACCAATGCGCGATGGCGTCATCGCCGACTACATGATCACCGAAGCGATGCTGCGCTACTTCATGCAGAAGGTGACCGGGGGATTTCGGCTCTCGAAACCACAAGTGATGATCTGCGTGCCGGCGGGCGTGACGAGCGTCGAACAATGGGCGGTCCGCGACGCCGCCGAGCAGGCCGGGGCGCGCAAGCCGGCGCACCTAATCCCCGAACCCTTGGCGGCGGCGATCGGCGCCCGCATTCCGATCGGCTCGCCCGCCGGCAACATGGTCGTCGACATCGGTGGGGGCACAACCGAGGCAGCCGTCATCTCGATGTACGGCATTGTCGTCTCACAATCGGTCCGAGTCGCCGGCAACAAGCTCGACGATGCCATCGCCGCCTACATCAAGCGCAAGCACAACTTGGTGATCGGATCCCGCACTGCGGAAGAGGTCAAAGTCACCATTGGTTCAGCGCTTCCACTGCACGACAATCCGGCGATGGAAGTGCGCGGCCGCGATCAACTGACGGGTCTGCCGAAAACGGTCGTCGTCCATTCGTGGGAAGTGACGCAGGCGCTGGCCGAGCCGCTGTCCCAGATCGTCGCGGCGGTGCGGTCGGTGCTGGAAGCGACACCGCCCGAGCTGGCAAGCGACGTCATCGACCGCGGGATGGTGCTGACTGGCGGTGGTGCGCTGCTGCGCAATATCGACCGCTTGCTTGCCCAGGAGACTGGCGTGCCGTGTCACGTTGCCCACGAGCCGGAGAAGTGCGTCGCCATCGGCGCGGGACTGGCCCTCGAACATCTCGACGTGCTGCGCCGCAGCCTGCCGACCGACGACGAACCGCTCGCCGCGATGGGCGTCACGGCGTAGCGAGCGCCACTCCGCGCCCGTCACCGCTCCGGTTTCCCGATGCGCAGGGGCACGGTGCCGGGAGATCGGTGCAAGGCAGGGCGCGATCCCCGACAATTCTCTTATTGCAGACCGAGGTGACAGGATGGGAGCCCTTGAGCGTGTCGATCCGGAGCTGGCCGCCGTGCTCGCGCGAGAAGAAGAGCGCCAGCGGACCGGGATCGAGCTGATCGCATCGGAAAACTACGTGAGCCGGGCGGTGCGCGAGGCGCAAGGTTCCGTGCTGACCAACAAGTATTCCGAAGGGTATCCCGGAAAGCGCTACTACGGTGGGAACGAGTTTGCCGACGAGGCCGAGAACCTCGCGCGGCAGCGGGCGCTTGCCCTCTTCGGCGGAGCGCACGCCAACGTGCAGCCGCACAGCGGTGCCCAAGCCAACATGGCGGTGTATTTCGCCGTCCTCGAGCCGGGCGACACTGTCCTCGGCATGGATCTGGCGCAGGGCGGCCACCTGACGCACGGCTCGCCGGTCAACTTCTCCGGCAAGCTCTTCCATTTCGTCTCTTATGGGGTCGACCGCGAGACCGAAACGATCGACTATGAGGCGCTCGAGCGGACAGCGAAGGAACACCGGCCGAAGCTGATTATTGGCGGGGCAACGGCCTACTCCCGCTTTATCGACTACGCCCGCATGCGCCAGATCGCCGACGAGGTTGGGGCGATCTTCATGGTCGACATGGCCCACCCGGCGGGGCTGATCGCGGCGGGCGTTCACCCCAGCCCCGTGCCCTACGCTCAGATCGTCTCGTCGACGACTCACAAGACGTTGCGCGGCCCGCGGGGCGGGATGGTGATCACCAATGAACAGTACGCCCAGGCAATCGACAAGACGGTCTTTCCGTGGATGCAAGGCGGGCCGCTGATGCACACCATCGCCGCCAAGGCGGTCTGCTTCCACGAAGCGATGCAGCCATCATTCAAGGACTACGCCGCCCAGGTGGTGGCCAACGCGAAAGCGCTCGCGGCGGCATTGCAGGCAGCGGGGCTGCGCATCGTTTCCGGCGGGACGGACAACCACCTGATGCTTGTCGATCTCTCGACGACCACGATCAGTGGCCGCAAAGCCGAAGTGCTGCTCGACGAGGCAGCGATCACCGTCAACCGCAATTCGATCCCCTTTGACAGCCGGCCGCCGTTGCAGACGAGCGGAATTCGGCTCGGAACTGCCGCCGTCACCTCACGTGGATTCGGGACGGAAGAGATGGTGCAGATCGCGCGCTGGATTGCCGAGGTGGTTTATGCGCCCGAGGACTCGGCGCTGCGCCGCCGGATTCGCGAGGAAGTAGCGCATCTCTGCTCACGGTTCCCGGTCCCCGGGTTGGAGCCGGCGCCGGCGGGCGCACATTAGGTGCTGGCGATCTCGCGCCACCCGCTCGTCCGGGAGCGGCTGGGGCGGCTGCGAGCCACCGAGACCCCGCCGCGCGAGTTTCGCGCCCTCGTCCACGACCTCGCGCTGATGCTCCTGTTGGACGCGACTGCCGACCTGCGGCTCGCGCCCTACCCGCTTCAGACGCCGCTCGGCGCGGCGGAAGGGGAACGGCTCGCCGAGACGGTTGCCTTCGTGCTGATCCTGCGCGCCGGGTTGGGGATGGTCGGGGCGGCCCAGCAGCTCTTCCCGGATGCGCCGATCTGGCATCTCGGACTCTACCGCGACGAGGACAGCCTGAAGCCAGTGGAGTATTACAACCGCCTCGCTCGCTTTGCGCCGTGCGATCGCGCGTACATTCTCGACCCGATGCTTGCGACCGGCGGCTCAGCAACGGCAGCGATTGCGTTGCTCCACGACCTTGGGATGACGCGCGTCGGGCTGGTGCATGTCATCGCCGCTCCCGAGGGAATCCGGGCTGTCGAAGCGGCGTATCCCGACGTCGCAATTCACGTTGCGGCGGTGGACGAGCGGTTGAACGACCACGGGTTTATCGTCCCTGGTCTGGGAGACGCCGGCGACCGGCAGTTCGGGACGCGCTGAGGGCGCGATGGACCGGCCGTTTGGGGAAATGGGGAAACGGACGCATTCGGTTGTTCGGCTCAAGGCCGTCTGATAGAGTTCCCGCCGATCCCGCGGAGGATGGATGCAACTTCGCGACTATGGGCGGGTGATCGCCAGGCGCTGGTGGATCATCCTCCTCTTCGCGCTGGCAGGCGCGGCAACCGCCTACGGCCTGAGCAAGCTCGAAACCCCGATGTACCGCTCCTCGGCGAAGCTGTACGTCTCTCCCGTCCGTCCCGACTATGGCCTGACGCTGGTCATCCAGAACCTGATTCGCTCCTATGGCCAGCAGATTACCAGCGAGCGGTTTCTCCGCCAGATCAATGAGGAGTTGAAGCTCGACCTGCCGCCTGGGGCGCTGCGCGGTCGTACCAACGTGGTGGGCACTGCCGACAACCTCGCGATCCAGATCGATTTTGACGATCCGAACCCGCTGGTCGCGCAGCGCGTGGCGCGGGCCCTGGCCCAGAAGTTCGTCGAAGAGCACCAACGGCGGATGCTCGCCGTGGAGCCACGCGACAAGATCGAGATCGACATCTTCGACGAACCGCAGCCGGGAGCGCTGAATCGGCCGCGCACCGCGACGAACACCGCTGCCGGCGCGGTGCTCGGAATGCTGCTCGGACTGGTGACAATCTTTCTGTTGGAGTATCTTGACGATACGCTCAAGGGTCAGGAGAGCGTCGATCGCTTCGTTAAGCTGCCGACCGTCGGCACAATACCGCGGATCGCCGGCCCGGGAACGACGGGCGGGCAGACGTTCGGGCGCCGTTCTCCCGGAGGAGCAGCCGCTATGACCCAAGCCGGCGGCAATGGCCGTCTGATCAACCACCGCAACCCCAAGTCGCCTGTCGCCGAGGCGTATCGCCAACTGCGAACGAACATTCAGTTCGCGAGCCTCGACAAACCGCTCAAGACCATCCTGTTCACCAGCGCCGGACCGCAGGAAGGCAAGAGCACAACGCTCGCCAACCTCGCGATCGCGATCGCGCAGACTGGCAGCCGCGTGATCGCCGTCGATTGCGATCTCCGGCGGCCGACGCTGCACACGCTGTTCGGGGTCAAGAACGCGGCAGGGTTGACAACGCTGATGGTCGATCCCACCCTCGACGACCTGCACACTCAAGAGACCGAAGTTCCCAACTTACTGGTCTTGCCGACTGGGCCAATTCCCCCAAACCCCTCCGAGCTGCTTGGCTCCCGCCGGATGAGCGAGATCATCGAGCGATTGCGCGGCGAGGCCGACTATGTGCTCTTCGACACGCCGCCCGTCGCCGCTGTCACCGACGCTGCGGTGCTAGCGACCCGCGTGGACGGCGTGCTGCTCGTCGTGATGGCGAACAAGACGAAGCGCGAGTTGGCGCAAAAGGCGCGCGCCGCCCTCGAAAAAGTGGGCGCGAACGTGATCGGCGTCGTGCTCAATAACGTCAAGTACGACACCTCGCTTCACAACTACTACGCCGACTGATTCTCCGGCCTCGCGTTCGGTCGCCGGGAGGCGTGGGGGCTAGCCCACCTCCCGTCCCCGGGAATTGGGCATCCCGCCGCCGATCTTGCTACGATGGCGCTCGGACACCGTGAGAACGTTCTTTCCGCCGGGGGGTGCCACCGTGCGTCGGATCCGCCTTGTCTCGCTGGTGGGAGTGGCTGCGCTGATTGGCGGACTGCTCCCGAGCGCGGTGAGTAGCCCATCGCCGGCCGAAGCAACAGACGTGCCGCCGCGCCCCGCAGAGGCGGCCGTCGCCGCCACCACCACGCCAGACGGACGCCCGCTGCAGCTCATTGAGCAGGCCAGGTCGCAGTATCGGCCGGTCCATCATCGGCCAGGGCAGCGCTCGAAGTACCAAGACCTCCAGACCTACGCCGCTGCGATTCGTGCGGGCAAGAGCCACGACGAGGCGCGCGCCGGCAAAGGCACGCCGCACGAACTGCTTTTGGCGAGCGGCGTGATCTCGAATCCGATGCAGGGGAACATGATTTTGGTGCCGTCCGACCAGATCGCGGCGCTGGTGGAAACGGACAGTGGGATAACGCCGTGGTGGGTCGACACCACGTCGAGCGGGAGCCCGGAATCCGGCCTCGTCGGCGTGGCGTCGAATTCGTTCATCACCGCCAAAGGCGGCGTCGCGGCAGACCTCCAAGGAGACGGCATCCAAGACCTTCTCCTCGTCGCTTCGCCGCAGAAGAACTGCTTAACCATCCAGTTCTACACCACCATCTCGAGCACCGTCTTTGGCCGCGGATTTGTTCCCGGACTGCCCGGCCCCTGCCAGTCGTACGACAACGCCGGCAAAGCAGCCATCGCTGCTGGACCATTCTTTCAAGGCCAGACGGGCGGCGACCAGATTGCCCTCGCCTATGCCTCAAACGACCAATTGACGATTGTCCTGTTCGATGGCACGTCGTTGACGCAAGTTAGCAGCATCTCGACCAAGGTCTCGAACAACGCGGGCGATGTGGTGGCGCTCGCGAGCGGCGATTTCGGCGGCGATGGAACGTACGAGCTTGCTGTCGCCTATGGAACGAGTGACGGCTTCGAGACGCAGATTGTGACGGTCTCGACAACCGGACAATTGGCCTTTGCCGGCAGTCTCTCTTCCAAAGGAACGGTCCGGACGATCGAGATGGCGGCCGGAGATATCAACGGCGATGGAAGCGACGAGATCGTGCAGTTTGTCTCGGAACCTAGCGCCTGTCTTGTGGGCTACCTTACCGTTACTCCTGCCTCATCCGGCTCGGGATTCACGCTCAAAGCCGGCGATGTGTCGGGCGTGATCGCGTTCCCAGGCCAAATTCCCTGCACCGGCGGCCTCGGCGCGTTCGTCGCGCCGCTCTCGACGATGGATCCACCTGCGCTCCAGATCGCGGTCGCGAGCGTCATCCCAACCATCTTTCGGATCTTTGTCGCGCTGTTTCAGGTGAACGCCTCGGGTAAGCTCGAAGCCATCGCGACGGACGAACTGAGCGAGACGACCGATTCGGATATGGAGGTGTTCCTTGGGACCGGGACGCTGAATTTCGGCACGTCGAGCAGCCAAGGCCTGCTCTCGCAGATTGTCCTTGCCTGGAAGAACGGCAGCACCGGCTATGTCGGCACGATCCAAGCGACGAAGAGCGGCAAAGAATTGAGCTACATCGGCAAGACCTCGCAGCCGTTCCATTTCGCAGGCTCGGGCGAGATCCGCCCCGTGCTCGGTGATTTCATCGGCCGGAGCATTCGCCTCGGCTCACCAACGTATCATCTGGAGCAATCCATCCTTCAAATTCAGGCGATTATCTACGAGCCGCCTCAACACATCGACGTCTTCAGCGTGACCGATACGCAGCGGCTTGGCCTACCTGCAGGACCGATCACCTTTAACGTCAATTACAACTCGAACCCGAATGACAACACGAGCAACGCGACGTGGCTCCAGCTGGTGAATTCGTCGACGACGGTAAGCCAGACCACCGTCTCGTATGGCAACAGCTTTCAACTCTCCAACGAGTTCAGTGCCAAGTACTCCGCAGCGATTGGGCCGACAGCCAGCTTTGCGCTCAAAGCGTACGGCGGGGCGGACTTCACGCGCTCGCAACAGAGCTACGCCCAGACATCGTGGCAGGTGACGGATCCGGTGGTGCAGGACACCCTGTTCGTCTACACCTCCGCTGATTACCAAGTGTGGGAATTTCCCGTGCTTGACGGAACGTCGAACTCACCGACCTATGTCAGCATCATCAACCCGGTGCCGAACGACCCGCTTGGGACCAATTGCTATCTGCTGAAGAGCTGTACCGTCTCTGGGGGCCAGCCGCAGACCCAATTCGCCAAAGACTTCCCCCTCTGGATGCCCGACCACGAGCCGGGCAACCTCCTTTCGTGGAACTGGCCGCAGACGGTCACGCCGTCGAATGTCGGCGTTTCCTTTTTCGACAGCGGCTACCGCCAGGTGGACGAAGGGGCAAATTGGTCGATGTCGTTCCAGACGGTCAATCAGCAGAACACAGGAACGTCGTGGAATGTGGGTGTCGACCTGACGGTGAGCGGTGGGGCGCAATACAACCTTGAGGGAGAGTTGGAGGCGTCGGTCACTGACACGTTCAATGGGCAATACACCCACCAGGGCAATACGACACAGCAGCAGCAGTTCAGCAATTCCACCTCGGTGACGTTCAACTATCCGGCGAGCCAGCAGAACGCTGGCTACCAAGCGCGGTCCTACGTCTACTGGCAGAGCGCGACGACGACGTTCCCGCTGCTGCGCGTCATGTGGACGGTGAATATCGACCCGTCGCTCGACTCGTTCTGGCAGTTGTATGCCTCGCAGCCAGATTTCACGTTCAATCTGCGCACCCGCGATCGCTATGGTCAGAACGTCGGCACGGTGTCCGAAGTCGCCTTCCTGAACGTCCAGACGCCCGATCTCGTCGTCTCACCGGCCATGCCCGTTCAGAACGAGCCGGCGACGATCACCGCGACGATCCGCAACTACTCGAGCCTCGGCTACAACGGGGCGCCGGTGACCGTCTTCTTCTACGATGGGAACCCCGCGACCGGCGGGCTGTTCATCGCCAGCAGCGGCTTCAGCAGCATCGCCCCCTATGGCACGACACAGGTCTCCGTTCAGTGGACGCCCACCTTTAGCGGCGTCCACACGATCTACGCAGTCATCGTTCCGCCAAGCGGGATCGCCGAGACGCACACCGACAACAACATCGGGGCGGCGCAGGTGTCCGTCGTGCCATTGGATGCAGCCAAAGCGCCACAAGAAGACGACCCGGGCCTGAACCACAATGGCAACCACGCCTTTGGCCCGACAGCCGTCCACCGCATCGGCACGGCAAAAGCCGACCTCGAGATTGTCCCTGGCAGCGTCCGCGTTTCGGGCACGGGCGCAAACCGCGTGCTGCGCGCGACGGTGCGAGCGAACGGCGGGCACTTCGCCAATGTCCACGTCCAGTTCTTCGATGGCGACCCGAGGCGCAACGGGCGGTTGATCGGCGCCGAATCGCTCCCCCTCATCTGGGCAGGGCGGACGGCGACCGCCTCGATGCGACTGCCGGGTCAGCTGCCGAGCGACCGGACATACTACGCCCGCATCCTCTTCTTCCCACGCATCGACCAGGTCCATCAGAACAACCAAGCGCCAGCGGTGGCTGGCGGGGTGCTGGGAGAGCGGCGTTACGTCCCCGCAGCGCCGGTGGGGACGGGGGCGCTGGGGTCGTCACTTCTCCCGGCTCGCACGCCGACCACCACCCGCCGGCGGGCCCGCTAACCCGCACCTTCCGGCCGGACGGATTTCCTCACCGAAGGCAACTGCGCCTCTTCCGGGGGCTCCGTCGGCGCGGTTGCCCCGCGCGACGTCGGAGAAATCTCCCGGGAGGAAACACGGTATTGCTATAGTTAAAACCGGCCGCGTGGGCGACATCGGGCCGGTTTCGGGGCTGCTGGGGAAATCCAGCGCGGCCTCCCTCCTCGTACAGGTGGTATGGAGCGAGGGAGACCGGCTCACCGACGCCGGTGGGTCGGGTCGCTCGACGCCTGTTGAGGAGGTCTCTCGATGTGGACCACCCGGAAGCTGCTTGCGCTGGCAGCCCTAGGGCTTTTCGTTTTTGCTTCGAACCCGGCCTGTCGGCTCATTCAGGGAGTTCAGAACCCCGGGAGCTCGAACCCGAACCAGCCAGGCCCCGGGCCGCGGGTCTCCCGCGAAGGAACCCTCACCCTCCTCGGCGGCGACCCGCCGACCCTCGACCCCGCAACATCTGGCGACGCCACCTCGGCAACGTACATTGTCGAGATTTTCAGCGGCCTCCTCACCCTCGATAAGGATCTGCGCGTCGTCCCCGACCTCGCCGAGAAGTGGGATGTGAGCGCCGATGGCAGGACCTACACCTTCACTATCCGGCGAGATGCCAAATTCCACGATGGCAAGCAGGTGAAGGCGAGCGACTTCAAGTACTCGTGGGAACGGGCAGCCAATCCGCGTACCCTCTCGCCGACCGCCGATACCTACCTTGGCGACATCGTCGGGGTTGCCGACATGCTCGCGGGCCGGGCGCAGCAGATTAGCGGTGTCCGCGTCGTGGACGATTCGACGCTCCAAGTGACCATCGACGAGCCGAAGGCCTATTTCCTGGCGAAGATGAGCTACCCGACGTCGTTCGTGGTCGATCGCGAGAACATCGAGCGCGGCGGCCGCACCTGGACCGACCGTCCAAACGGCACGGGCCCCTTCAAGCTGCGCGAATGGCGCAAAGGCCAGAACATCATCCTTGAGCGGAATGAGAACTGGTTCAAGGGTGCGCCGAACCTGCGCCAAGTGAACTACATCCTGAGCGGCGGCTCGGCGATGACGATGTATGAGAACGACGAGATCGATGCCACGGTGTTCGGCATCCTCGATGCCGAGCGCATCCTCGATCCCTCGCCAAACAACCAACTGCTCAAGGAAGTGGTTCGCGATAAGGACGGCCAGCCGGGGGTTGCCATCCTATCGACCTTCTATATTGCGTTCAACGTCACCAAACCGCCGTTCGACGATGTGAAGATCCGCCAGGCGATGAACTACGCGGTCGATAAGGACCGGATTATCGACGTCGTCCTGCGGAACATGGACATCCGGGCGGACGGCATCCTGCCACCCGGCATGCCCGGCTTCAACCCGCAACTGCGGGGTTACCGGTTTGACCCCGCCACCGCCAAGCGACTCGTTGCCGAGTCGAAGTATCCCGACCTGTCTCGCTTCGACATCACGCTCTCGACGGTGGGCGCCGGCGCGAACCCGGCGCGCCACATCCAGGCCCTCACCGAGATGTGGAAGACGAACATCGGGCTCGATGCCAAGATCGAGCAGGTCGAGTGGGCGACCTTCCTCGACGATCAGTTTGCCAAGAAGTACACCTTCTTCGAGGGGCCGGGGTGGATCGCGGACTATCCGGACCCGCAGAACTTCCTCGACATCCTCTTCTACAGCAAGAGCCAGCAGAACCACACCAACTATGCCAACCCCGAAGTCGATCGGCTGTTGCTTCAGGCGCGGGTGGAGCGCGATCAGAATACCCGCATCCGGATCTATCAGCAGGTCGAGCAACTGATCATGGACGATGCGGTGTGGGTGCCGATCTTCCATGAGAAACAGTTCTGGCTGGTCAAGCCATACGTCAAGGGATTCGTCGTCCCGCCGATGGTGATTCCGACCCTGCAGTACATCTCCATCCAACGATAAGCGGGCTTTCTCGCCCGCCTCAGGGGCGGGCAGAGCGGCCCAGCCGGCGTCCGGACTTGCGCCCCGTGACGCCGGTCATCGACCCAGCGCGAGGGAAGAGACGATGGGGCAGAGTTCGGTCGGACCGATCATCGTGCGGCGGTTGCTGTGGCTGCCGGTCCTTCTGATGTTGATCTCGCTGACAGTCTTCCTTTTCGGGACGTACGGTCCGGGCGATCCCGTTCTTGTCCGGCTGGGGAATAAGGCAAACCCGGAGGCCGTTGAACGGGTCCGCGAGGAACTCGGGCTCAACCGGCCGCTGCACGAGCAGTATCTCAACTATCTCGGCAAGGTCCTGCAAGGCGACTTCGGCGAGTCGTACAAGTATCCGGGCGTCGCCGTCACCGACCTGATCGCCAGCCGGCTGTTTGTCTCGCTTCAATTGGGCGTGATGACAACGTTGATCGTCTTCGCGATTGGTATTCCGCTCGGCGTGATCACGGCCGCGCTGCAAGGGCGGGCCTGGGATCGCATTATCGTCTCGCTGGCGCTCATCCCGGAGTCGATCCCGGTCTTCGTGCTCATCCCAATCGTCTACTTCATCTTTGTGCGCCAGCTTCGCTGGTTCCCGGCCTCGGGCTGGGACGGCATCTTCAGCCTGAATGCGATCTTGCCGCTGTTTGTGCTCAGCCTTGGTGGAGTGGCGAGCGTGCTGCGCCAGACGCGGACGAACACACTCGAGGTACTGCACAACGATTACGTGCGGACAGCGCGGGCGAAAGGGCTGCCCAGTCGCACCATCCTGTTTCGGCACGTGCTGCGGAACAGCCTGCTGCCGCTGTGGACAGCGGTGGGGTTCATCATCGCCTCGCTGCCCGCTGGTTCGATCATCGTCGAGGGCCTGATGGGCATCCCCGGCATTGGCGAGCTGGCGTGGAACGCGATCTTCCAGCGCGATTATCCGGTGATTATGGCGATCACGTTGCTCGGTGCAACGTTGTATGTCATCGGCAATTTGATCGTCGACATCGGCTATCCGCTCATCGATCCGCGGATCCGCTATTAGCGGCTGAGCGATGGCTTGCCTCCTCGCTTTACGAACCATTTTGGGTAACCCTATAATGCCGGCGGTATACCGCACGTGGGATGCCGCCGACGGTGGAGCAAGTGGGGATGACTCAGACGGCTGAGGTGACGTCCGTTTCCTCGCTCCAGGGCAAGACCTCGGCCTTGGTCCGCGGGCGGAGCCCGGCTGGCGAGGCGTGGCGGCGGCTCACGCGCAAGAAGCTGGCGATGGCGAGCCTCATCTACATTTCGGCGATTTTGGTGCTTGGCTTGCTTGCGCCGGTGCTGCCGATCCAGAGCTTTAGCCAACAGGATCTCAGCAACACGCGCGCCTTGCCGTCGTGGGAGCATCCGCTCGGCACCGACGACCTCGGGCGGGACATGCTGAGCCGGCTGATTTGGGGGGCAAATACTGCGTTTATTGTGGCGACAGTGCCGCTCGTCGTGGCGACGGCGCTCGGGGTGACGATTGGGCTGGTAGCGGCCTGGTACCGCGGTTGGATCGACACGCTCTTTATGCGCTTTGTTGACTATCTGCTCGCCTTTCCGACGTTGTTGTTGATGATTTTCTTGGCGGCGACGCTCAAGCCAGCGGTGGTCAATTTCGTTCGCGAGATTGGCCCCGCGATTGGCCAGCCGCAGTTGTGGCGCTCGGGGTTGGTCGATTATCTGGCGGTCTTGCTGATTTTGGCGCTTGTCGGCTGGTCGGGCTTGGCACGTCTGGTGCGCGGTCAGGCGTTGTCGCTGAAGGAACGGGAGTTTGTCGAGGCGGCGAAAGCGATCGGTGTGCCAGACCGGCGTATCCTGTTCCTGCACATTCTGCCGAATGTGATGCCGCTCCTGATCGTTCTGGCGTCGATGTCGATGGCCGGCGCCATCGCCGCCGAGTCGACAATCTCCTTTCTCGGGATTGGGATTGTGCCGCCGTATCCGAGTTGGGGGTCGATGATCGCCTCCACCTACGGGTATCTGCGGACACCCTATTGGTGGCTGCTCGCCGAGCCGCTGCTGATAGTCACGTCGCTGCTCTATGCCTTCGCCTATCTGGGCGATGGGCTCGCGGACGCATTAAATCCGCAAACGCGGTAAACTTCGGCGCCTGCCGCAACCATCGCGCCGTATTCCAGGGCATCGGGAGGAGAGGGATGCCGCCCTTGCTGCAAGTGAAAGACCTCCGCACGCAGTTCTTCACACAAGACGGCGTGGTCAAGGCGGTAGACGGCGTTTCCTTCGAGGTGGACTCGGGCGAGACGCTCGGCATCGTCGGCGAGTCCGGTTGTGGAAAGAGTATCACCGCCATGTCGATCATGCGGCTGATCCCCAACCCGCCGGGCAAGATCGTCTCCGGGCAGATCATCTTCGACGGCGAGGACATTCTGAAGCTGTCCGAAGGCGAGATGCGCGACATTCGGGGCAACAAGATCGCGATGATCTTTCAAGACCCGATGACGTCGCTCAACCCGGTGCTGACGATCAACCGGCAGATTTCGGAGAGCCTCGAGCTCCACATGGGCATGAGCCGCTCCGAGGCGCGCAAGCGCTCGCTGGAACTGCTGAAGATGGTCGGCATCCCGGCTGCCGAGCAGCGGCTCGACAACTATCCGCACCAGTTTTCCGGCGGCATGCGCCAGCGCGTGATGATCGCGATGGCGCTTGCCTGCAACCCGCAGATCCTGCTCGCCGACGAGCCAACGACCGCGCTCGACGTGACCATTCAGGCGCAGATCCTCGACATCATCAAGCGGCTTTGCCTCGAGCGGGGCACCGCCGTCATCTTGATCACCCACGATCTTGGCGTTGTAGCGGGGATGACGCAGCGCGTCCATGTGATGTATGCCGGCCACATCGTCGAGAAGGCAACCACACGCGATCTTTATGCCGATCCGCGTCATCCGTACACGCTTGGCCTGCTGCGCTCAATTCCACGCCTCGACGAGGCGCAGAAGTCCAAGCTGACCCCGATCCAGGGGTTGCCGCCGGATCTCGTCAATCCCCCAAATCAGTGCGACTTTGCGCCGCGGTGCGTCTTCGCGCAAGATATCTGCTGGAAGGAGCGGCCGCAGCTCCGCCAGATCGCGCCGAACCACGAGATTGCCTGCTGGGTCGACATTCGCGAAGCACCGGCGAGGAGTGAATCGAATGACGGAAACCAATAAGCTGACTCCACCGGCAACGGCCGGCAGCACTGCGACGCCGAACGGCGCTGCCGCCGGAGAGACGCTCCTCGAAGTGAAAGACCTGAAGATGTATTTCCCGATCACCTCGGGGATCATCTTTCAGCGCAAGGTTGCCGATGTGAAGGCGGTTGACGGCGTCAGCTTCCGGGTCAAGCGTGGTGAAACGCTCGGCCTCGTCGGCGAGTCCGGCTGCGGCAAGTCGACAACCGCCCGCGCGATCCTCCAGTTGTATCGCCCGACGGCCGGGTCCGTGCAGTTCGAGGGCAAAGAGCTGACCAAGATGGGCGGCAACGAGCTTCGCCGGATGCGCCGCCGCATGCAGATGATCTTCCAAGACCCGTATGCGTCGCTCAATCCGCGGATGTCGGTCGGCAGCATCATCGGTGAGCCCCTGCTCATCCACGGCATCGCCAAGAATAAGAAGGAGCGCCAAGAGCGCGTCCAAGAGTTGCTGCGCATCGTTGGGCTGAACCCCTACTTTATCAACCGCTATCCGCACGAGTTCTCGGGCGGCCAGCGGCAGCGCATCGGCGTGGCGCGGGCGCTCGCCGTCGAGCCGGCGTTCATCGCCTGCGACGAGCCGGTGTCTGCCCTCGACGTGTCCATCCAAGCGCAGATCGTCAACCTGCTCGAGGAGCTGCAGGATCAGTTTGGCCTGACCTATCTGTTCATTGCGCACGACCTCTCGGTCGTCCGGCATATCTCGGACCGCGTGGCAGTGATGTACCTCGGCCGGATCGTCGAGATCGCTGACCGGAACGAGTTGTACGAGAATCCGCTCCACCCCTACACCAAAGCGCTGCTTTCCGCCGTTCCTATCCCGGACCCAGTGGTCGAAGCAAAGCGCGAGCGCATCATCCTGACGGGCGATGTGCCCAGCCCGGTGAAGCCGCCGAGCGGCTGCAACTTCCACCCTCGCTGCCCGATCGCCATCCCCGAGTGCAAGGAGATTATCCCGCCGCTCGAGGAAAAGACGCCCGAGCACTTCGCCGCCTGCATCCGGGTCTAGCGCGGCAAGCGCCAGCCCGACCGACCTCGGTAGGCCTCGCACCGTCGGTGACGAAGGCTCGCTGCCCGCCATCCGACGAGCGAACCCGGGAAGAGCCGGGCGGCGTCGCGAGCTCGCCGAAGGCTTGGGGACTCTCCCACTTGCGCCACCATCCCGCTCAGCGCGAGCCACGGGGCACGGCTCTGGGAGCCGCGTGCCCACCGCACGCGGCGGCCATGGCAGGGGGAGCGATCACATCTCGCCGCCGAGGCGGCGGTATTTGCCTTCGTAGTAAATGAGCGGCCGACCGGGGTTCGTGCCGCCATCGAGCACTTCGCCGACGTAGATCTCGTGGTCGCCGCCGGGATATTTCGCGTGGACGCGGCATTCGAGATAGGCGATGGTGTCGTCGAGGATCGGCATGCCGTGCGGGCTGTGGCGGTGACTCACCCGGGCCAGCTCGGCGTCGGACACGGTCTTACGCGCGAACAGATCAGAGTGCCACCGTTGGACATCGGCGAGGATGTTGACGCCGAACAGCCCGGTGCGGTCGATGAGCGCCTTGGTGTTCGACTTCAGGTCGAGACAGACGAGAATAAGCGGTGGGTTGAGCGAGAGCGAGCAGAACGCCGAGGCCGTCGCGCCGTGCAGCTTCCCCTCGTCGAAGGCGGTAATCACGGTCACGCCCGAAGCGAACCGCGCCAAGACTTGTCGGAACCGAACCGCGTCAATCGCCATCCGCAACCTCGCCCATGCACCGACTGCTTGAGGCGCCGTTACTCGTTGTCGTACTCGTCGTCGTCCTTGTCCGCGACTCCTTCCTCGAACTCGAGGCTGACCTCGTCCACGTTCACGGCGTCGGGCTCTTCCTCCCAATCGGTGGCGAAATCGGCGTCCTCGCTCGCCTCGTCCTCCTCTTCCGAGTCATAGCGGAGCACGCTTTCGCGGATATAGGGGCGGAAGCCAGCGTCCGCACCGCCGCGTGTCGGGAACGACACCTTGCCAACCTGCGTAGGATGCTGAAACGTCTCGCGAATGATGATCTCGATCGACTTATCGGTCAGACTGGTGACCGCCGCGGCATACTGATTGCCACCCCGCATCAGGCCGATCAGGCGCAGCGCCAAGCGCGGCTCGACCTCGCCGATCAACTCGTTGCGCGTGCTGAACACCTGCAGGCTTTTGCCCTCGATCCGCAGTAGCACCGGCTCGCCGGCGGTCAGTGTCGCCAGAACATCATGCGGCGCGGTGTTGACGAGCGTCGTCACGCCCGTCTTGCCCGTCTCCTCGATGAAGAGGTTTGCGTCGACCTGCGGTTGAACGGCGACCGCCGCCACTTCGTCGTCCTTGATGGCCTGCAAACGCGTCAGGTTGCGCCGAGCGATGGCATTGTTCGGATCGATGGCGACCGCCTTGGAATAGGCCTCCCGTGCCTCGCCAATGCGGCCAATCTCCATCAGCGCCTTGCCGAGCCGGTTGTGCGCGTCGACATCGTCCGCAAAGACGTCCAGAATCTGCTTGTTGACGGCAATCGCTTCTTCCCACTTGTTCTGCATCGCGAGCTGAATGGCCTGCTCGCTTCGAAGGCGACGAAAGCGCGCCTTATCTTCAGGCTGGAGTGGGGCTGTCATCAAACGACTCCTGTCACGACGCTTAGAGCGCGCGGATTGTACGGCCTTGCTCGCGCGGACCGCAACCAAGGGCCCGCCGTTCGCCGCTCAGGAGAGGGCTTGCTACAATGCGCTCGGGAGCAGGCGATGCTACGTGCCGGACGGCTGCTCGATCTTCAAGAGCAAGATCTCACCATCGACCGAATCGACGCGCAGTTAGCCGCAATTGCCGGTCGACTGGGCGAAACCCCGGAGCTGGTAGCGGCGCGCGCGGCGCTTCGCGAGGCGGAGGAGCGCGCCGCCCAGCTTGAGCGCCGGCGCAAGGATCTTGACCTCCAAGTGCAGGACACCCGCGCCAAGCGCGAACGAGAGGAAACCAAGCTCTATTCGGGCTCGATCGTCAGGACCAAGGAGATGCAAAATCTCCAGCAGGAAGTCGAGTCGCTGCGCCGGCGCACGCTCGAGTTGGAAGATCGCGAACTGGCCGTCATGTCCGACCTCGAAGAGGCCGACGCGGCACGCATCGCCGCCCAGCGGACGCTCGCCGAAGTCGAGGCGCGCTGGCGAGAAGAGCAAGCGGCGCTCCTCCGGGAGCGCGAGGAATTAACGGCCCAACGCGAGCGGGCGGTCGCGCTGCGCGAGCAGCGGCTGCGCCAGGTCGATCCGGCGGACCTGCCGCTCTATCAGGCGCTCCGGCAGCGGCTGGGCGGTCGCGCTGTCGCTCGCGTCGAACGCGGCATCTGCTCCGCCTGCCGCGTGAGCCTCCCCGAGCGAGAGATTCAGAAGGCGCGCGGTAGTTCCAGCTTGGTCACGTGCAGCAACTGTGGAAGAATTCTTTACGCTGGGTAGGCGCCTCGCAGCGCCTCCGCTCGCCCATCCCACGACTGGATGAAAGGCCCATCGCCCATGTCCTCCTCTGCTGGCTCACCCGACGAGCTGTACGACGTCATCATCATTGGCGCCGGCGCCGCCGGCTTGGCGGCCGGGTTGTATGCCGCGCGCAGCCGGCTGCGCACCGTGCTGCTTGAGCGCCTCGGCGTTGGCGGCCAGCTCGGCCTCACCGAGTGGATCGACGACTACCCCGGCTTTGCCGATGGCATCTCTGCCGCCGACCTGACGATCGCGATGGAGAAGCAGGCCAAACGGTTCGGCCTTGATGTGACCTACGACGAAGTGCTGTCCGTAGACCTCACCGACAAAGTGAAAGTGATTACGGGCGCGGAGTCGGTCTATCGTGGAAAGACGGTGATCATCGCCACCGGCGGCCAGCCAGCGCGGCTAAACGTGCCAGGCGAAGTCGAGTTCCAAGGTCGCGGCGTCTCCTACTGTGCGGTCTGCGACGGCGCGTTCTTTCAGGACCAGCCGCTCGCGGTGGTTGGCGGTGGCGACTCCGCTGTCGAAGAAGGCGACTTCCTGACCCGCTACGCGTCGAAGGTGACGATCATCCATCGGCGCGACACGCTGCGCGCCGCCAAGGTGCTGCAGGAGCGCGCCTTCGCCAATCCGAAGGTCTCGTTCCTCTGGAACACCGTCGTGGACAAAATCGAAGGAGACCACGCCGTTAACAAGCTCGCGCTCCGCAATGTCCAATCGGGCGAGCAGTCGGAACTGGAGGTTGGCGGTGTCTTCATCTTCGTTGGCTACCGGCCGAACACCGCGTTCCTCGGTGGGCAGGTAGCGCTTGATGTAAACGAGTACATCGTCACCGACGAGGCGATGCGGACGAACCTGGCAGGGGTCTTCGCCGCCGGAGACGTGCGCCAAAAGGTGCTGCGCCAGATCACGACGGCCGTCGCGGACGGCTCGATTGCTGCGCTCTCGGCAGACGCTTACCTCAAGGAGCAGTGGTAGCCGGTGGATCGGCAGCAGCCGTCGTCGCATCCTCGACAGCGCCGGTGCGGAAGCGGACGAATGGGAGCATGCGCCGGGCGCGCCCTTCGTTGAGCAGCTCGCCGCGAAACGGCAGGTCCAGCTTCTCGAAGCAGGAGAAATCGACCGCAAAGTAGCGGCCGCCAATGATGAGCAGCACGCCGTCGCGATGGAGGGTCGGTCCTTCACGGCGTGCGCAGCGAACGCAAAAGAACGGCCGGCGGCGAAATTGACCGACGATCTTGGCATCATGAAAGAACGGATCGGCCGGCTCGACGAGGTAGCTTGGGAGTGGGTCGGTCAACACGAGCTGTCTCGCAGGGCAGGCAAGGATGGCGGAAGTATACCGAAGCCTTGCCGCCTTCCGACCGTTCGGTACAATTCGCCCGGCGCGGAAGGGATGAATGAAAGTTCTAGTCACCGGCGGGGCCGGTTTCATTGGCTCGCACCTCGTCGACGCGCTACTCGCGGCCGGCCATGACGTTGTTGGCTTCGACTCGCTCGACCCGCAGGTGCACCCGAGCGGGGAGTGGCCGCCCTACCTCAACCCGGCGGCTCACTGGATTCGGGGCGACGTCCGCGATGCCGACGCGCTGGCAGCGGCGCTCGATGGAGTCGAGGCCATTCACCATCTGGCAGCGTTCGTTGGCGTCGGACAGTCGATGTATGAGATCCGGCGCTACATCGACGGCAACAATGTTGGCACCGCGGTCCTGCTCGAGGCCGCGGTGGCGCGGCGTGACCGGATCCGCAAGCTGATTGTCGCTTCCTCGATGTCGTTGTATGGCGAAGGGCGCTACCTCGACAGCCGTGGCGCCCCGATTGCGCCGCGCCCGCGGAGCGAGGCCCAATTGCGGGCGCATGATTGGACCGTCTACGGGCCGGACGGGCAGCCTGCGACGCCGATCCCAACCGATGAGGAGAAACTGCCACAGCCAACGTCGGTCTATGCCGTCTCGAAGCGCGATCAGGAGGAGCTCGTTCTGGCGGTCGGCAATGCCTACGACATCCCGACGGTGGCATTGCGCTTTTTCAACGTGTACGGCCCGCGTCAGGCGCTCTCGAACCCGTACACCGGCGTTGCGGCCATCTTCTCCTCGCGCCTGTTGGCTGGGCGGCCGCCGGTGGTCTTTGAGGATGGCGAGCAGACCCGCGACTTTGTCCACGTGTCGGACATCGTGCAGGCGAACGTGCTGGCCCTCGAACGCGATGGAGCGAACGGGCAGGTGGTGAACGTTGGTACTGGGCGGGCCGTCGCCATCCGTGAAGTGGCAGAGACGTTGGCACGCGTGCTCGGCCGGCCGATACCGCCGGAGATCACGGGCCAGTTTCGCGCTGGCGACATCCGGCACTGTGTAGCCGACATCAGCCGGGCGCGTCGCCTCCTCGGCTACGAACCACGGATCTCCTTCGAGGAGGGGATGGCCCAGTTGGCTGAATGGGTCGCCGAGCAACCGCCAGATGATCGCTTCGACGAGGCGCGCCAAGCGCTCGAAGCGCGCCGTTTGATTCGCTGAGGCCGGTGCGCGGCGTCAGGGCGCGGCGGCTCGAAGGGGCGCCCCGCTCGGGAGTGAGCGGGGTGGGGAGTGAACGGCCGTGGGGCTGACCTACTCCGGCGTGCATGTTGCAACCGAGGATCGCGAGGCGATCGTCGCGGTGCTCGCCGAGACACTGGCGCCAGGGGGGTATCGGTTGCGCGACGATGCGCCGCCGCCGGCGGGCGCACCGGTCAATCGCTTCTTGCTCTCGCCCCCCATCAACGGCTGGACGACGGTACTTCCATCCAACGATCTCGACAGCCGCGAATACGCCTGGGCTGAAACGATCTCGAGCACAGGCTGCGCCGCGCTCTGGCTCTATCTGTACGATTCGAGCTTCCTGATGTACCGCTTTTACCGAGGTGGGCAGCTCATCGACCGCTACCATTCGGCGAGCGGAGAAAAGCTCGCGGTGGGCAACCCTCGGGTCTTTCGGCCGTTCCTCGTTCCCGGCGCGACGATCGAGGATTTGGATCGCGTGCTGCGTCCCAACCCGGGCGAAGAATTGTCGGTGGAAGATCGCTATCTGGCGATGGCGCGACTGCTTGGAATCCAGACCGCCGAATCGTCGTACGCGGTGGCGGAGAGCGATCCACGCAGCTTGCCCGGCGGGCGCCACAGTTGGAGCGTCGTCGAGTTCTGGTACGCTGGCCCTCCCGAGGAGCCGACCAGCGCCGCCGAACGGGGCTAGCGGCTTGAAGCGGCCCGTGCAGGTCGAACATACTTCCGACCGGAGGCACGAGGATGGCGAAACGAACGGCGCCGGGTCGCACCGCGCCCAAGCGGCGAAAAGAACGGCGGCCGTTCATCCCCGCGGGGACGGTTACCAATCCCGTCGAGGCTGTCGCGCCCGTTGAACCTGCTCCCTCGCCGCGCGCCGCCACACGCAACCGCGCCGTCTCCAAGGAGCGTGCGCCACGCTATGGCCTCCCCCTCAACACCGACTACTCCTACGTCGCGCGTGACCTGCGCCGCATCCTCATTCTCACCGGCATAATTGTCGCGGTGATGATCGCCCTCGTTTTCGTTCTGCCGACATAACGGGGCCACGCGCCGCCGATCGGAGCGGGGGCAACCGAGAGCACCACGTCGCTCAGACGTGGCCACGCCGGCATGGGAAAAGCCCACGCGAGTCACCGTCGCACGCCTGAGACCGTGCGACGGTGATGGACCCGAATTCAACGCAGTCGCGAGCCTTCCCCGAGGCGGGCGTGGCAGCTAGCTTCGCAGCCCTGCCGAGGGGAAATGACCGGTGGCGCGCTCGGCGGGAGATTCGTGCACTTCGCCGCGCTCGATCATCTCCGCCTTGAGCTTTGCCGAGAGCGGTTTGGGCATGACCTTACAGAACTTCGGACGCCAGTGCGACCAGTCTGCGAGCAGTTCGGCGGCGCGCGGGCTGCCGGTCGCGGCAAGGTGCGCCTCGACCATCTCGCGCAGCCGCAAGGCGTCGCGGCCTGTCACCTCGTGCAGCTCCACCAGCTCGTGGTTGACGAACTGGTCAAAGTCGCCGAACTCGTCCAGCACATAGGCGATGCCGGCGCTCATGCCAGCGCCAAAGTTGCGGCCCGTGCGCCCGAGGATAACCACGAGACCGCTCGTCATATACTCGCAGCCGTGGTCGCCCACCCCCTCGACGACCGCCTCCGCGCCGCTGTTGCGGACGGCAAAGCGCTCGCCCGCGCGACCGGCGACGAACAGCCTGCCACTGGTGGCGCCGTAGAGGCAGGTATTGCCAACGATCACATTCTCATGCCACGCATAGCGGGCTGCTGGCGAGGGCTTGACGATCAGTTCACCGCCCGAAAGGCCTTTGCCAACGTAGTCGTTCGCCTCGCCGGTCAGGACGAGTCGGACCCCCGGGGCACAGAAGGCGCCGAAGCTCTGGCCCGCCGTACCGCTGAACTGCACCTCGATCGTGCCGGGCGGGAGGCCGTTTTTCCCCCAGCGCCGGACGACCGCATTGGAGAGCCGCGCCCCGAGCGTTCGGTTCGAGTTCCGCACCTCATAGGCGAGCTTGACCGGCTCGCCACGCTCGATGAACGGCGCGGCCGCTTCCACAATCTGAAGGTCGAGCGGCGTGTCGCCACGGTCGTTGCGCTCGAGGATACGCCGGCGCGGCCGTTCATTCGCCGGGTCCACATCGCCGATCAGCCGCGAGAGATCGAGAAGCCGAGCACGCGCTGGCGTGTCGACGGGTTTCTGTCGCAGCAAGTCGACCCGACCGATCACCTCATCGAGCGAGCGATAGCCGAGCTTCGCGAGCCACTCCCGGACGTCCTGGGCAAGGTGCCGGAAGTAGTGAACCACTTGATCCGGCGTGCCGGTGAATTTTGCTCGGAGATCGTCGCGCTGAGTGGCGATGCCCGTCGGGCAGGTGTTCAGATGACACTGCCGCGCCATATCGCAGCCCATCGCGACGAGCGGCGCGGTGCCGAACCCGAACTCCTCCGCGCCGAGCAGAGCGGCGACCAGCACGTCGCGGCCGGTGCGGAGAGCGCCGTCGGTCCGCAGGCTGACGCGGCCGCGGAGGTCGTTCAGTACCAGCACTTGCTGGGTCTCGGCGAGGCCAAGCTCCCATGGGCAGCCGGCGTTCTTGATCGATGAGAGCGGCGAGGCGCCCGTGCCACCGGAGTGACCGCTGATCAAGATGTAATCCGCGTACGCCTTGGCCACGCCGGCGGCGATGGTGCCGACACCCGCCTCCGAGACCAATTTGACGCCGACCTTGGCAGACGGGTTCGCCTGCTTCAGGTCGTAGATCAGCTGCGCGAGGTCTTCGATGCTATAGATGTCGTGGTGGGGTGGCGGCGAGATCAGCGGGATGCCTGGCACCGCGTGACGCACCCGCGCGATGAACTCCGAGACCTTCGTGCCTGGGAGCTGACCGCCCTCGCCGGGCTTCGAGCCCTGGGCCATCTTGATCTCGAGCTCGGTCGACATGGCAAGGTATTGAATTGTCACCCCGAAGCGCCCCGAGGCGACTTGCTTGATCTTGTTGTGAGCAATGTCGCCGTTCGACCGCGGTGTATAGTTCTCCTCGTCCTCGCCGCCTTCGCCCGAATTGCTGCGCGAGCCGATCCGGTTCATCGCGACGGCGAGCGTCGAGTGCGCTTCTTTGCTCAGCGCCCCAAGCGACATCGCCGTGCTAATGAAGCGCGGCGTGATCGCGTCGATCGGCTCGACCTCGTCAATCGGGATCGGCTGGCGATCCGAGACGAACTCGAGCAGATCGCGCGGGGAGACGGGCGGGTGATCCTCGGCGATTTGCCGGAACTCTTGATAGATGCTGTAGTCACTGGTATTGGCGGCGCGCTGCATCGCCCGAATGACGGGCTGGCCAAAGAGGTGGTACTCGCCTTCCCGGCGATAGCGGATGAAGCCGTGATCCTTTAGCCGAGGCGGCGGCGTCGGGAACGCCTCGGCGTGGCGGGCGAGGATGTCCTCCCCAATCTCGCGAAAGCCGATGCCGCCGATCTGCGACGGTGTTCCGTAGAAGCATCGATCGATGAGCTCTTGGCCAAGCCCAATCGCCTCGAAGATCTGGCCGCCGCGGTAGCTCGTCACGGTGCTGATGCCCATCTTGGAGCAGATCTTGAGCAACGCCTTCTCGCACGCGTGGCGGAAATTGTGCTCGGCTTGGTCGGCCGCCTCGGCCGCTTGCTCGGGCGTCGCGTTGCGCGGAATCGCGACCTGACGCGCGGTGGCGAGCGCAAGATACGGATTGACCGCGCTCGCGCCGTAGCCGATCAGCGTCGCGACGTGGTGCACTTCAAAGCAGTCGCCGCTCTCGATAACGATATCGGCGCGGGTACGCTTGCCGGCGCGGATCAGGTGGTGGTGGACGGCGCCGACCGCAAGCAAACTCGGGATTGGGGCGCACTCCTGCGAGATGCCACGATCGGTGAGGATAAGGATGGATGCGCCACTCTCGATCGCCGCCTCGGCACGCTCGCACAGCCGCGCGATGGCCGGTTCGAGCCCTTCTGGTCCATCGGCGACCGGAAAGAGCATGTCGAGCGTCGCCGACCGGAACGCTGGCTCGTTCAGGTGCTTGAGCGCCGCAAGCTCGGAGTCGAGCAGCACCGGGGTCTCCAGATACAGGAGCCGGGCGTGCTCGGGCGTCTCGAGGAGGAAGCTTGGCTTGGCCCCGAGGTACCCGTTGAGCGCCATTACGATCTGCTCGCGCAGCGGGTCGATCGGCGGATTGGTCACTTGGGCGAAGCGCTGGCGGAAGTAGTTGTAGAGCAGCCGTGGTTTCTGGGAGAGCACGGCGATCGGGGTATCGTCCCCCATCGACCAGGTCGGATCGGCGGCCTCCTCGGCCATCGTCAGAACGATCTGGCGCACTTCCTCCGAGGTGTAGCCGAAGGCCGTCTGCGCTTGGGTGAGCGATTCGCTGCCGTCCGGCACCCGACCGTTCTGCCGGCCATTAGCCGAAACCGAGAAGTCGATCCGGTAGAGATGCTTGGCGACCCAGTCGCCGTAAGGCTGCTGTGAGGCGAGAAGGTCTTTGATCTCGTCGTTGCGAAGCAGCACTTTGCGTTCGACGTCGACGGCGATCATCTGGCCGGGGCCAAGGCGGCCCTTCTCGACGACGGTCGCTGGGTCGATCTCGACAATGCCCACTTCCGACCCGAGGACCACCAAGCCGTCCTCGGTGACGGTGTAGCGCGCCGGACGCAGCCCGTTCCGGTCCAGCACTGCGCCGACGATCGTTCCATCGGTGAAGGCGAGCGCCGCCGGCCCGTCCCATGGCTCTTGGAGGCAGGCATGATACTCATAGAACGCCCGCCACTCCGGCTTGAGGTTCGGCATGTTTTCCCACGGCTCGGGGACGAGCATGGCCATGGCGTGCAGGATCGACCGGCCAGACTGCTCCAAGGTTTCGAGCACGTTGTCCAAATTCGCCGAATCCGAGCCGCCCGGCTGGATGATCGGACACAGTTCCTGGATGCGATCGCCCCAGACCGGCGATTCGAGTGCGCCCTCGCGAGCGCGAATCCAGTTCTGGTTGCCCTGGAGGGTGTTGATCTCGCCGTTGTGCGCGAGCATCCGGAATGGCTGGGCGAGAAACCAATTCGGGAAGGTGTTGGTGCTATAGCGCTGGTGGAAGACGGCAAGCGCCGACTCGTAGTCGGGATCGACGAGATCGCGGTAGAACTCGGCGAGCTGCGGTGCGACGAAGAGCCCCTTGTAGACGACGGTTCGCGAGGAGAACGAGGGGACATAGAAGCCGTCGATCTGCTCGTCGGCAACCGCGCGTTCGATCGCCTTGCGGGCGAGAAACAGTTTGCGCTCGAAGTCGCGTGCGCTGATCCCGGCTGGCCGGGCGACGAACACTTGCTGGATATCCGGCCGGGTGCGAAAGGCCTTTTCGCCGAGGACGGAGGGGTCGACCGGCACGGTGCGCCAGCCGAGGAGGACGAGCCCCTCGCGGGCGACTGCCTCGCTTACGATCGTCTTGACCCGTTCCTGCCCCTCACGCGGCAGGAACAGCATGCCGACGCCGAGATTGCGGATGTCGGTGACCGCGGCGCCGAGCTTCGCGGCCTCGCGGAGGAACAGCTTGGCGGGCAGGGCGGTGACGATGCCTGCGCCGTCGCCGCTCTTGGCGTCGGCGTCGACCGCGCCGCGATGGGTCACGTTGATGACGCTCTCGATCGCCTTGGCGACGATGGCGTGACTTGGCACACCGGTCGTCGTGGCGACGAAGCCAACACCGCAAGCGTCGCGCTCGAATCGCTCATCATAGAGCGTCGGGCCGGCAATGGAGGGTCGTCCGCTCATAGTTGTTTCATTCCTCACCCGACGGCTCGTCGGGCGCCTTCGAGATGCGAGCCGCCTCAGTGATCGGGCGCCTGTGGGACACCAGAGACGGTGTGCAACATATCGCCCGGCCCCAAATACAAAAAAGCGGAGATTTCCCCCGTCTGGAGAAACCTCCGCACAGCTGTGTCGCGGAGCCGGCGGTGCTTCGTTGCTCGCCCGTGCAACAGTATACTGTTCCGCATGCATTCCGTCAATGGAATCTCTTCCCTGATGGCCGCGCTTGTCGCCGCCTGTTGGACATGGTCTCGTGATCGACACCCCCTTTCGTGATGGGTTCTTTTCGAACGACGGGCTGCGCCTTCACTACGTCGAATGGGGCGAGCGCGGCAATCCGGCAGTGATCTTCCTCCATGGGACGACGAGCAATGCCCACTCGTGGGACGCGGTCGCCGGGGCGCTCGCCAGGCGCTACTGGTGCCTTGGGCTGGACGCCCGCAACCACGGCGAGAGCGACAGTTGGCCGAGCGGGCTGAGCTGGCGGGTTCAGGCCGAAGACGTGTTGGCGCTCTGCGCGACGCTCGGCATCGACCGCTTCGGCCTCGTTACCCTCTCGATGGGGTCGCGCGCCGGCATCGGCCTTGCCGGCGTCTGGTCAGAGCGGGTGACGCGGCTCGTCATCGAGGACATGGCCCCCGAGCTGAACCGCGAGACCGCGCTCCGGTCGGTGCAGTTTCAACGAACAACGCCCGAGGTGCTGCCAACCCGCGCCGATCTGATCGCCTGGCTGCGGCGCGCCCGGCGCTACGCGTCCGAGGAGTGGATCGAGCGGCAGGCGGCGTTCGCTGCTGATCCCCTCCCGGACGGCCGCTACCGGCTGCGCTACCGCGTGATGCCGGGTCCAGTGCACGTCAATGTCGCCGGCCCAGAAGCCGACGAGTTGTGGGCGCTGCTGCCGAAGATTACAGCGCCGACGCTCATTTTGCGCGGCGGGAACAGCCGGATGATCGATGACGATCTCGTGGCACGGATGGTTGCGCTCATCCCGAACGCGTGCAGCCGTGTCGTGCCGCGCGCCGGCCATATGGTGCACGAGGACAATCCGACGGTCGCGGTGGCGGCGATCGCGGAGTTCTTCGGCGTCGCCTACACCGACTGACGCTCGCCGGGAAAGCGCGACCCGACGAGTCGATAGACGACGGGCTGAGCCCCGAGGCGTTGACCGCGTTCGTCGAAGACAATCTCGCCGGCCAGCCCTGGCGCAGGCCCGAGGGCGGCAAGCGCCCGCGTGACTGCCTCGCGCGTGGGTTTGCCTCCAGCGGCGACGGCGGCGATCGCGCGAAGCGCGACGGTCGTCGCCTCGTAGGCGAGCCCAGCTTGGGGAAGGGGATCAAGCCCCCAAGCAGCGCGAAAGGCTTGAACAAAACTCGCTGCGCCGAGCTCGACGGGGTCTGCTGCCGGCATGGTGAGGTAGGCGAAATCGGTCGGGGACGCGCCGGCAAGGCGGGCGAAGTTTGGATTGGCTGCCGCCGGCAAGGCGACGAAGGGCACGCCCGGCGCGACCCGCCGGATCTCGGCGTAGAGCGGCCCGCCGGCTTCGACGCCGCCGCCATAGACGATGACGTCGGGCGCGGCGCTCACAATCCGGTTGGCATGGGGCAGATAGTCTGGAATCTCCGGCGGCAGGGTATCGCCGAAGACAACGGGCCCGGCAGCCGTCCACCAGAGCGTTGCCAGCTCCTCCGCCGGCCGGCCAGCCGCCGAGTCGGTGATGGCAATCGCCAGTTTGACGGCGTTGAACTTGCGCGGCAGAAAATCGAGCAAGGCGCCGGCGAGCATGGTGTCCGACGGCCCGAGCCGGTAGACCGCTTGCTGCCCGGTGAGCGAGTCGGCCGAGGCGAGGGTCAGGAAGGGGACGCCAGCACGGCGATATTCTGGCGCGGCAGAAGTGGCTGAGGCGCTGGCGGGATGGCCCACAACGGCCACGACGTCCGGATCGATCGTCAGCTTGCGCGCCTGCTGAATCCCCCCCGCCGACTCGTTCCGGTCATCGTGCGCCAGCAGCTCGACGCGCCACCCGCCGACTCCCCCTTTCAGGTTGAACTCTTTGATGGCCTGCTTGACGGCAAACAGCAGGTTGTAGCCCACCTGGTAGTCGCGCCCGGAAAATGGGGCGACAAGCCCGATCTTCACCGTGCCGTTGAGCGGTGTCTCGATCAAACGGCAGGCCGGCGCAGCAGCCATGCCTGCGAGGACGCTGAAAAGCGCCCGACGCGAGAGCGGCGCGAGAAGCGGGGTCATCGACCGGGAATTGTAGGCACGGCCGGCGGCGGAATCTCGTGATTGGGTCGCGATCGGCGCTTCGGCGTCGCCTCGGTCACTCGGCCCCGTGCGCCGGCGGACCGGCAGGGGCGTGGTGCGCCCGCTCCGAGAGACGGTCTCCACGAGGAGACGAGAGCGTCACTCGGTTCGCCGCACTGGTGTGGCGATGCGGGCCAACCCGATGTTGGCGCTTGCCGCACGAGGACAGGGAGCTTCGCCATCCGTGGGACCTCCTACCGTCACCGAGACGCCCAGCGAGGCTGGCTGGTCGGCGCCCCACGAGCCGATGGTCGGTCCAGCTCACTCGTCGGCTGTTTCTCACTGGACTGGGGCTTGGCCGCTCGGGTGTGGCGCAGGTGTTCGCACCGCGGCCTGCCGCGTGCGGCTCTGCTTACCGCCGGTCTGGTACGCAAGGGGGGATGACGGAGTTGCTGGCGCAGCGCGACGCCTACCTTCGCGTCTTCGAGGCGACGGTGACCGGCGAGGCCAACGGCGGGGTTCTCCTCGACCGGACCGCGTTCTATCCCGGCGGGGGCGGCCAGCAGCCGGACCGCGGAACCCTACGTGCCGGCGAGCGCGTCTGGACGGTGACCGGCGTTCGACGCCACGGCGAGGCGGTCATCCATCTGCTGGATGGCGACCCGCTACCCGTCGGAACGGTCGTCGAGGGCGCGATCGCCTGGCCGTTCCGCTACCGAATGATGCGCACCCACACGGCGCTGCAGGTTCTGTGTGGCGTGATCTGGAAGGAGTATGGCGCCGAGGTGACGAGCGGTCAGATGGACGAAGACCGTGCGCGGATGGACTTCTCGCTCGAGGAGTTCGGCGCGGAGCACGTCCGGCGTATCGAGGAGCGCGTCAACGAGGAGATCGCTGCCGGACTGCCGGTCGAGGTGCGCTTCCTGCCACGCGAGGAGGCGTTCCGTATCCCCGATCTCATTCGGCCGAAGGGAAACCTGCTGCCGCCGGAAATCGCGACGATCCGGATCGTGGACATCGTCGGGCTTGATCTCCAAGGCGATGGCGGTACCTAGGTCGCCGACATCCGCGAGGTCGGCGGAATTCAGATCGTCGAAATCGAGAACAAGGGGGAACAGAACAGGCGGATTGAGCTTGTCCTGCGGGACTGATGCGCTAGGGCCGAAGGGCGCGGAAGATCTCGTGGTGAACGACCTGCCGGGTGACTGGGACATGGACGACGAGCGGGTGCGTCCGGTCAAAGGCATGCAACGCCGTGCGCAGCGCCTCGGCGGTGTCGGCGCGGACCGCGCGGCAGCCGAGGGACTCCGCGACTCGCGCCAGATCAGGTGTGTCGAACAGGGCAAGGCGCGTTGGCAGCCCTTCGGCGGCAAGGATGTGAAGCTCAGCGCCGTAGGCCCGGTCGTCGAGGACAACGACGAGAAGGGGGATGCGTTCGCGGGCGGCGGTCTCGAGTTCCGGCAGGCTCATCAGGAGGCCGCCGTCGCCTTCCACGACAAGCGTCGGTTGCTCCGGACGAGCGACCGCCACGCCGATTCCCACCGGCAGTCCGAGGCCGACCGATCCAAGGTGCCACGGCAGCACGAGATCGCGCGGGTCAGCGACGCCGACTGCGATCGCCGGGTAGCCGCTGTAGTGGCCGATACCGACGACGAGGTTCCGCCGAGGCGGCAGCGCGGCGTCGACGGTCCGGGCGACGAGCCGAGGATCGAGCCCGTCGTCCGCGACGACATCCGCGGGCGGCAGGAGCGGCGCGGCGAGGTGCGAGCGAAGCGCCTCACTCCGAAAGCCGGTGCGCGGCGTGGGCGGCAGGACCGCCAGCAGCGCCTCGGCGGTGGCGCGGGCGTCGGCGAGGATCGCATCGTCGACGAGGGTGGCCCAGCCGACGCGCGTCGGATCGAGTTCGACTTGGACGAGCGCGGCGTGGGGAAATAGGCGGCCCTGATCGACGGTGAATTGATTGAGCCCGGCGCCAAAGGCGAGCACGAGGTCAGCTTGGCGGAGGATCTCACGGGCGCGGTCGTCTGAGAAGCCGCCGGCAAGGCCGACCGCGAACGGCTCGCCGTCGAACCAGCCTTTGGCAAGAAGCGTCGTGGCAAGCAGGGCGCCGATTCGCTCGGCGAGGGCGAGGAGCGCTGGCCGTGCGCCGGCAAGCACCGCGCCCCGGCCGGCGAGGACGACGGGCCGCTCGCTGCGAGCGATCCGCTCGGCGACGGCAGCGATCCGCTCGGGATCGGGCAGGCGCCGCTGGGGCGGGGCAAGCCGCTCGGTGGAAGGGGTGGGACGCGCGTCTGGCAGGGCGGGCTGGAGCTGCAGGTCGACCGGAGCGTTCAGGACGATTGGACCGAGGCCGAGCCGAACGTGGCGAAAGGCGAGAGCGACGTCCTCGGGGACGTGGGCTGCGCCGCGCAACTGCTGGATCGCTCCTGCGCTGGCGAGCGCGAAGGTGTGCTGATCGATGTTTTGCGCGTGGAGACGGAAGGCCGGCGGGGTATCTCCGGCAATCACCACGACGGGCGAGCGCGCTTGGCGAGCGGCGGTGAGCGGCGTGCCTGTCTGGGTAAGCCCAGGGCCGTGGGTGACGGTGCACACGCCAGGGCGGCCGCTGGCCCGGGCGTAGCCGTCGGCCATGGCGACTGCGCCCGCCTCGTGGCGAGCGGCGACGAAACGGACGCCGAGCCGCTCGACGAGGTCAGTGATCAGGTGGAGATTACCGTCGCCCATCACGCCGAAAACGACGTCGACGCCTTCGGCGACGATGGCCTCAGCTAGGAGCTGATAGCATCGGCGAGGTCGTTCCGCCGTCATTCGACCTTGTAGATGGTGTCGGCGTTCCAGAAGAAGGGCGTCGTCAGCTTGACGCCGCGCGTCTTCGGGGTCGAGATGGTGAATTGGGGGATGAGGACGGTGAAGATCATCCCGACGTCGTCGACGTAGGCTTTGTTGGCGGCACGCAAGTATTGGGCCCGGCGCTGCGGGTCTGGCTCCTGCTGCGCGAGCTGATAGTTGCGATCGAACTCGGGGGCGCACCAGATGAGCGCCGCCGGCGGCAACTCGCAGGTGAGTAAGCTGCGCTGCAGCGAGAAGAAGCCGTTGTTGTCGGCGATATTGCCAGCGATCAACTCATTGCGGGTTCGCCCGCCCCGGCCAAGAGCGATGTCGTAGTAGGTCGTGAAGTCGCGATTCTCGATCTGCGCTTCGATGCCGACTTGGCGCAGGTAGTCCTGAATGGCCAACATCAAGGCGGGCTGCTGGAAGCTCTGGCTGAAGTCGATCGGCCCGTTCAGCCGGAAGCCGTTCGGATAGCCGGCTTCGGCGAGCAGGCGCTTCGCCAGCGCCGGATCGTAGGGGAACGGCTTGAGCGATTCGTCGTACATCACGCTGTCGGGCGGCGCGATTTGGCCGAGCGGTTGGCCGTAGCCGCGATAGACCGTCCGCGCGATCGCCTCCTTGTCGATGGCGTAGTTCATCGCAAGGCGGACGCGCTTGTCGAGCATGGGCGAGTTGGTGCGTTCGAGTGCGCCTTTGTCGAAGCGAACGGGCTGGCTGGTGTTCAGTTGGACGTCGAGGTTCAGGCCGTCGCGCTTGGCTTGGTCGGCTTGGTCGGCGGTGAAGGGGGAGACGACGAGGTCAAGCTCGCCGGCGCGCAAGCCGGCGAGGGCGGTCGAGGTGTCGGGGATCGCGTTCCAGCGGATCTCGGTCAAGATCGGCTTGCGGAAGGGGTGGGGCGAGCCGGCGCGCAGCCGGTAGACCAAAAGCTCGCCGGGACGGTAGTCGGCCAACTCGTATGGGCCGGTGCCGATCGGCTTGATCTGGAATTGATCGCGGCCAGTCGCCTCGTAGTAGCGCTTCGGGAAGAGATACAGATATTGCGCGGTATAGAGCACGCTGTAATCGCGCACGCGGGTGAGGAGGTCGACGGTGTACTCATCGACCACGCGAGCGCCGGTGACATTCGGGTTGACGGTCGATTGCGGGGCGCGAGTGCTGATGTAGTGATTGATCGTGAACTCGACGTCGGCGGCAGTAAGCTTGTCGCCGTTCGAGAAGGTCATGTCACGGCGGAGGGTAAAGCGCCAGGCGCTGCCGTCGGGAAGCATCTCCCAGCGCTCGGCGGCGGCGGGCTGAACGGCGAAGCGCTCGCCGAACTGGAGGAGTGCATCGAACTGGGCCGCGTAGATGTGCATCTTGGAGGCGGCAGTCTCTGGACTAGCGCTGGCGGGGAAGCCGCTATCCGATGCGCGGAGGACTTGATTGGCAGCGCGGCGCTCTTCCGGCTGGGCGGGCGCGGCCGGGGTGGCCGGCGCGGCGGGTGCGCAGGCAGCGAGCAACACCAACGCAACCAGAGCTACGGGACGCATGACGCACTCCTCCGTGGCGGCGAGATAGCTCGGCTATTGTATCCAATGCCACGGCGACGTCAACGATTTCTCTATCGGTGCAGACCGCTCTGGGCATCGCGGACGATCACGCGGCCGATTCGCCTGTGTTATCGCCCAGCTCTTGCGATCGGCCATACCAAAGGACGAATTCCCGAAGACTCGCGGGGCACTCCTCGCCGTCGTCCATACCTCGGGGCCGAGTTGTGCCTCGCCCCGCGCGAAACGGCGCACCGCGCCCGCGTCAGCCGGCGAGCAGGCGGCGCAGCCCGGCGAGCGGGATGACGACCCAGTCGGGACGGCTGTTGAGCTCATATTCGACTTCGTAGAGCGCCTTTTCGAGCAGGAAAAGGTCGAGCAGGGCGGCTGTTTCCTGAGGCGAGGCGGGAAGAAAGAGCGCCCCGCGGGCGCGGTCCAGGTAGGCGGCAAGGTAGACGACGCTCGCCCACAGCCGCCACGCCTCGGCCCACGGATTGCCGGCGCCGGCGACGGCAGCAGCGTAGTCGAACGAACGGAGCATCCCGGCGACGTCAACTAAAGGGGAACGCTTCGCCCGCCGTTCGGCGATCGGGCGTGCTGGCTCACCTTCGAAGTCGATGATCACCGGCTCGCCTGCGCGGACGAGCACTTGGCCAAGATGGAAGTCACCGTGGCAACGGATCAGGAGCGGCGGGGCTGGCGCGGCCGCGACCCGCTCGGCGATCCGATCGCCAACGGCAAGCACGGCCTCGGCATCCGGGCGCGCGGACGGCGGCAGCGTACTCCCGGCGAGCAACCCCTTGAGGCGCCCCCAACGGTCCATGAGCGCCGTCCCGAACGCTCGCCAAGCAGCGGGCGAAGGAGGCTCGGGGGCAAACCGAGGATCCTCAGCGGCGCTCGCCAGCGTCCGATGCAACTCGGCGGTGACGACACCAAGGCGGCGGATGAAGGGGAGCGATTCGCCGAGCGCCGTCTCGACCTCGGGCGGCAGAGGTGGCGGCGGGAAGAGCAGCCTCGGCGGCATGGCAGGAGCTGATGTGCCGGTGCGCTGGCGAAGCACGCGGTCGAGCAGGGCAAGCGTCACGGTCCAGCCGTCTCCCTCATTCGGAACGAGGTCGTGGAGAACGGCAAGGCTGAGCGGCTCGCCAGCCTCGGGCCGGAATTCCAGCCAACCGCGCACTGCCGGCGTCGCCGGGAAGCGGCGGGCAGTGAGAAAGCGACCGACCTCCACGTCTGGATTGATCCCCGGCACCAGACGGCGGTAGAGCTTCAGAACCAGGCGGTCGCCGTAGCGGATTGAGCTATTGCTCTGCTCGGCACCAAGTGGGTGGGGCGTTCGGTCGCCGTCCGGCAGCGGCGCGTCGCGCCCGGCGACGAGCGTACCACCCGGCCCAGCGAGGCGCCCCTCGCCCTCGATCAGGTTGAGCAGGGCAACCGCGAACGCCGGGTCGCCGACCGCGTCGATCAGGGCTGCGTCCCCCGTTGAGGTGTGGAGGACGGCCAGCAGCGTCGCCTCAGGGATCGCGCCCGGCTGGCCAGCGGGAACGGTGAGCAGCGGCAGCAGATAGTCGTCCCGGCCGCCGTCGCGATAGCGGACGCTGGCGATTGTCAGGTGTGCCGTCCGCTCGCGAACCGGCAGCGCCGCCAGCAGCCTGACGGTTACTCGCTCGATGGCGCGGGCCTTCCCGGCATACCATCGGAGCGCCGGCAGGCGGGCGGCGAGCGCCGAACCGAGCGCGTCCTGCGCTACCAGCGTCTCAAGGTGACCGGCCAGCACCGGCAGGGCGCTCATCCCGCCCGCTCGACGCGGAAGAGGTGCGCCGGCAGGTGGTGGGGGTTGAGCTCGACGTAATTGTGTGGTCCGCGCCAATGGTAGCGCGCGTCGGTCAAGAGGTCGTGCACCACAAAGGCGTCGTCCCAGCCGAGCCCGAGGTCGGGCATGGTCAGGCGTGTCCATCCCGCCTGCGTATACACGGGATCGAGATTGACGACAACGAGGATGACGTTCTGCCCCATTGGGTCGCGCTTGCTGTAGATCAAAAACTGATCGTTGTCGCTGCTGTGGAAGCGGATGCTGTTGTAGTGAAGTGCTGGCTGCTCCCGTCGGATCGCGTTGACCCGGGCGATCAGCGGCTTGAGACTGCCGGGCTGGTCAAGATCCCAGCGTTTGATCTCGTACTTCTCGGAGTGCAGGTACTCCTCTTTGCCGGGCGCGACGGCGACATGCTCGCCCAGTTCGAAGGCAGGGCCGTAAATGCCGTAATTCGAGGAGAGGGTCGCGGCGAGAATGAGGCGGGCCATGAAGGCGGGCCGGCCGCCGTGTTGGAGCTGGTCGGTCAGGATGTCCGGCGTGTTCGGCCAGAAGTTGGGGCGGAAGAACTCGCGCACCGGGCCCTGCGTTAGCTCGGTGACGTAGTCGGTCAGCTCCCAGCGGCTCGTCCGCCACGCGAAATAGGTGTACGACTGGGTGAAGCCGAGCTTGGCGAGGTGATACATCACTTTCGGGCGCGTGAATGCCTCGGACAGGAAGATCGTCTCGGGATACGACCGCCGGATCTCGGCGATGAGCCATTCCCAAAAGCGGAACGGCTTGGTGTGCGGATTGTCCACCCGAAAGATGCGTACCCCTTGCTCACACCAGAACTCGACAACGCTCAACAGCTCACGCCAGAGGGCTGAACGGTGCGGCTCGGGCAATTCGAACTCGAAGGGGTAGATATCTTCGTATTTCTTGGGCGGGTTCTCGGCGTATTGCACGACGCCATCTGGCCGCCAGCGGAACCACTCGGGATGCTCTTTGACATAGGGATGGTCGGGCGAGCATTGAAAGGCGAGGTCGAGCGCGATTTCAAGGCCGCGTGCCTTGGCAGAAGCGAGGAGTCGGCGAAAGTCCTCCAATGTCCCGAGCTGGGGATGGATCGCCTTGTGACCGCCTGCGGCGCTGCCAATCGCCCAAGGACTGCCGGGGTCGCCAGGTTCGGCAGTGGTGGCGTTGTTCTTGCCCTTGCGGTTGGTCACCCCGATCGGATGGATCGGCGGGAGATAGAGGACATCGAAGCCCATTTCCGCGACGTAGTCGAGGTGGCGCTCGAGATCGGCGAAGGTCCCGTGCTCGCCGGGGATGGCGGCATAGGAGCGTGGAAACAACTCGTACCAAGCGCTGAAGCGTGCCCGCTCGCGGTCGACCCAGAGGGGCAGATCACGGGCATAGCGGCTGGAGGTGGTGTGATCGGTCCAGCGGCGCATCAATTCGGCAAGGTGGGGCGAGGCTGCCTTGTCGATGGCAGCGGCGCGGCCGGTGCGCAGGGTCTTGGCAGCGGCAGCGAGGAGTTTGGCATCGCGGCCAGTGGCACGCTCGGCCGCCTCATCGACGAGCCGCGCCCCGATCTCGAGGTCGACGCGGATGTCCTGACCGGCGGCGACGCGCTTGACGAGATCGGCCGCCCACGTGCCAAACCGATCGCGCCAAGCGAGGATGGTGTAGCGGTGTTCGCCAACGCGCTCGACGGTGAAGGCAGCGCGCCAGCGGTCATTGCCGAGCGGAGTCATCGGCACAGCGTTGCGTTGGCCGTCGACATGCCACCAGATGAGATCCGCGGCGACCTGCTCGTGGCCGTAGGTGAAGATATCGGCCTCGACGACGACCTGTTCGCCCACCGTCCGCTTGATGGCGAAGCGGCCGGCGTCGATCTCGGGCCAGACCCCCTCAATGACGACAGACTGGGTGAGAGGCGAGGCGGTTGGCTCGGCGCGCTCCGGCAGCGGTCGCGTGGCAATGTCCACCATGGATGGCTCCTCTGGGATGCTTCGCGTCACCACGCGGCAGGAACGAACGCGCGGCGTCGGTCCACTCCAGGATAGCCGACATCGGACCACGTCGCGCGAGTGCCACATGGGGCGCCGATGGCACCGGCCGCGAATGGCTCGAGGTCCGGAGCGGAGGCAATCGGGCTGACCGCTGGAATTGACGACGAGCGGGCTTGGCGCACGGTGAGAAGCCAATTCGGCGCAGACAGCCAGCGGAGCACGCCGCCTCGTCATGCTCGACGATGGCAGGCAGCGTGGCCGTGCTGCACTCGAGGCCGTCTGGTGTGCTCTCGGTCCGATGGTGCCTCTCGCCATCGCTGGCCAGAGCGTGTCCGCGCGGCTTGCGGTTTCGCCGCTGGGGCGGCCTCGGCTTGACGCTGTACGGCTGGGCGTGCTATCTGTAGGTGACGCACGGGAGCGCCCCGTGCGTTGCTGCGTCTTGGAGCGATCGTTGATGAACCTGGAGCGCCTGCCAGCGTTCTCGTGCGCCGGCATCCCCGCCGGCGGGGTCGCCCTGCTCCCTCCACTCGCTATTCGCTAGCTCGGCCGCGACTGCCGGGCAGCCCCGAGCACGCGGTCGAGCGGGTCCATCGGACCAAGCAGCGGCTACGATCCGGCAAACCGTGGTGTGTTGCCCCGTCGCCTGGGGCAGTAGAGGAGCTATGTTCCGCGACGTGAACAGCCGGGCGAAGTTCCCGGAGCTTGAGACGCGCATCCTCGACTTCTGGAAACAGCACGACATCTTCGCCAAAAGCGTCGCGCAGCGCCGCGACGGCCCCGAGTTTGTTTTCTATGAAGGGCCGCCAACCGCCAACGGCCGTCCCGGCGTCCATCACGTCTTGGCGCGGGTGTTCAAGGACCTCTTTCCGCGCTACAAGACGATGAAGGGGTACCGCGCCGAGCGCAAAGGCGGCTGGGACACCCACGGGCTGCCGGTCGAGCTCGAGGTCGAGAAGGAACTCGGGCTGACCTCAAAGCGCGACATCGAGGCGTTCGGCGTCGCGGAGTTCAACGCTCGCTGCAAGGAGAGTGTCTTCCGCTACGTCCAAGACTGGGAGAAGATGACCGACCGGATCGGCTTCTGGATCGACATGACCGATCCCTACGTCACCTTCCACAACAGCTACATCGAAAGTTGCTGGTGGATCTTGAAGCAGCTGTGGGACAGCGGTCTGATTTACCGCGACTACAAGGTGACACCGCACTGCCCGCGCTGCGGCACCTCGCTCTCGTCCCACGAAGTGGCGCTCGGCTACGATGAGGCAGACGACCCCTCCGTCTATGTCCGCTTCCGGCTGCTCCCCGGCCAGACTTCGCCTGCCGCCGCCCTGACCGACGCGCTCGCCAGTGACCGGCCCGTGTCGCTCCTCGTCTGGACGACGACGCCATGGACGCTCCCAGCGAACGTCGCTACCGCCGTGAACCGGAGCGCCGCGTATGCCCTCGTCGAAAGCGTGGGGGCAGACGGCCAACCGGAATACCTCGTGCTGGCGGCAGCACGGGTCGAGGCCGTAACTGGCGGGCGTGTGCTGGCGACCTTCCCTGGCGCTGACCTGCTCGGATTGCGCTATGCGCCGCTCTTTCCGCCGGCGAGCGAGCCCGACCAGCCGGCTTGGCGAGTCGTTGCCGGCGACATGGTGAGCGGCCCGGCGCTGGATGACGAGCCGGCAAAACCGTTTGTCTCGCTCGACGATGGCACCGGCATCGTTCACCTTGCACCGGCGTATGGGGCGATCGACCTCGAGGTTGGCCGGGCCGAGAACCTGCCGTTGATCCATACCGTCGACCTGAAAGGCGAGGTGACGGGGGTCGACCCAGCCTTCGACGGGCGCTTCGTGAAGGACGCCGACCCGCTGATCATCGACCGGCTGCGCGAGCGCGGCGTGCTCTATCGCAGCGAGCGCTACCGGCACCGCTATCCCTTCTGCTGGCGGTGCAGCACGCCGCTCATCTATTACGCGAAGGCATCGTGGTACATCCGCACCACCGCCCGCAAAGCGGAATTGCTGAAGAACAACAGCCAGATCAATTGGTACCCGGAGCACATCAAGGAAGGCCGCTTCGGGAACTGGTTGGCCAACAACATCGATTGGGCCTTCTCGCGCGAGCGCTACTGGGGCACGCCGATCCCGATCTACCTGTGCGACTCGTGCGGGGCCTACGACTGCCTCGGCTCGCTGCGCGAGCTGGAAGAGCGGTCGGGCCGCGACCTCAAGGATCTCGATCTCCACCGGCCGTATGTCGATGAGGTGACGATCGCCTGCGCGAGCTGTGGCGGCACGGCGCGGCGGGTCCCCGAGGTCTGCGACGCCTGGTTCGACTCGGGAGCGATGCCAGTCGCCCAGTGGCACTATCCGTTCGAAAACGAGGAGACGTTTCGCAAGAAGTTCCCGGCGGACTTCATTTGCGAGGGGATCGATCAGACGCGCGGCTGGTTCTACACGCTGCTCGCCGAGTCGACACTGTTGTTCGACGAGCCATGTTATCGCAACGTGATCTGCCTTGGCCTCATCCTCGACGGCAAGGGCGAGAAGATGAGCAAGTCGCGTGGCAACGTCGTCGATCCGTGGTCGGTTCTGAACGTCCAAGGCGCGGACGCGCTGCGCTGGTATCTCTACACGGCCGCACCGCCCGGCAATGCCCGCCGGTTTTCGGCCGAGCTCGTCGATGAGTCCCTCCGGAAGTTTTTGCTGACGCTCTGGAACACCTATGCGTTCTTCGTCACCTACGCCAATCTCGATGGCTGGACGCCAGGCAGCGAGCCGGGTCAGCGTTCGGACCTCGACCGCTGGGTGCTCGCCGAACTCCATCGAACGGTCCAGACGGTGACGGAGCGGCTCGACCACTACGACCCGACGGACGCCGGCCGCGCCATCGAGGCGTTCGTCGATCGGCTGTCGAATTGGTACGTCCGTCGCAGCCGTCGGCGCTTTTGGAAGTCGGAAAACGACGCCGACAAGGCGGCCGCCTATGCCACGCTCTACGAGTGTTTGGTGACGACAGCGAAATTACTCGCGCCGTTCACGCCGTTCCTCGCCGAGGAGGTGTATCAAAACCTGGTCCGGACGCAGGACGCGAGTGCGCCGGAGAGCGTCCACCTCTGCGATTACCCAGTTGCCGACGAGCGGTGGATCGACCGCCGACTGCTGGACGATGTCGCGCTGGTGATGCGCATCGTCGGCTTGGGCCGAGCGGCGCGGGCGAAGGCGAATTTGAAGGTACGCCAGCCCCTGAGCGTGCTCTATGTTCGGCCAAAGACGGTGGACGAAGAGGCGATTTTGAGGCGGCTGGGCACCCAGATCACCGAGGAGCTGAACGTCAAGCGGTTGGTAGTCGTCCACGACGCCGGTGAGCTGTTCGAGTATCGCATTCGACCGACCTTTCAGGTGCTCGGCCCGCGGCTCGGGAAGGCGGTGCAGGCCGTTGCCAAAGGCCTCGAGGAGATCGACGCCGCGCACGCCGTCCAAGTGTGGCAAGGCGGAGGGACAGTGACCGTCGCCGGCCACGCTATCGGGGCCGGGGATGTCGTGGTGACCGCCGTACAGCGGCCAGGCGTCGTTGCCGCCGAGGAGGATGGCTATGTCGTCGGCATCGCGACCGATCTGACGCCGGACCTGATCGCGGAAGGGCAAGCGCGGGAGATCGTGCACCTGATCCAGACGATGCGCCGCAACGCTGGCTTTGAGATCGCCGACCGCATTGAGACGGTGATCGCCGCGTCGCCAGCGCTCGCGGCAGTGGTGGACCGCTTCGCGGAATACATCGCCGGCGAGACGCTGTCGGTGCAGCTCGGGCCCGGCGAGGCCACCGACGGCGCCTATCGCGAGACGCACACCATCGATGGGGAGACGATAACGATCGCGGTACGGCGGGTGTAGCGAATCTGGCCTGGGCGCCCTGTCCGAGCACGCCGTTCGAGCGGGCGCCGTTTCATCGGCTGCTTAGCGTCCGCGATTCAGAAGACCTCGGTCACCTGCGCGACCTTCCGCTCGGCGATCGCCTCGCGAACGCGCGTCTCGGCGATCGCCCGCTCGAACTCGGGGTCCTCGGTGAACGCGGTGTGGTGCGCCTTACTCTCCCAGAAGCAGACAAAATAGAAGACATTGGGTAGCTCGAGGTCGCGCGTCATCGCCCGCTTTATGAAGCCGGGCGAGCGGTGCTGCAACTCGCCTTCGCGTCGCTTCCATTCTAGGAAGTCGGCTTCCTTGCCGGGGTGGATGGTGAACTCGACGTGCACGCCGTACAAAGACGCCTCCTCAAGGGCGGACGAGCGCCGCAGCGGCGGTCAACGCTGCCAGCTTGGCCTTGGCGACGGAGCGTGGCAGGAACTTCATCCCACAATCGGGGCCAATCAGCAGCGATTCGAGCGGAACGTGGCGCGCCGCTTCGTGAATCCGCCCGGCGATCTGCTCCGGCGCCTCAATCGCCTCACGGCTCAGGTCGAGCAACCCGAGGAGGAATTGCTTGCCGGGGCAACGCGCGAGCACCGACAGGTCGACGTTAGGCTGCTCCAGTTCAAGCGAAAGGATGTCTGGGCGGGCGTCTCGCAGCAGGGGAAGGATGGTGTGATAGGTCGTCTCCGCTCGGGCGGCGGACTTCTCGCGGACGACGAGGGCGTAGCCGAAGCAGAGATGCATGACGACAGGGACGGTTATCCCAGCGAGCGCCCGATCGACCAGCGACAGCCCCCAGTGGATCGTCTCAGGATCATGGGGACGTGCCGTCAAGGCAGGCTCGTCGATCTGAACGATGTCGCAGCCGGCGTCTTGGAGGGCGCGCAGCTCACCGTTGATCACGTCGGCGAGTGCCGCGCCGAAGCGAGCACGGTCGCGGTAGTAGTCGTCCACGATCCGGAAGGAGAGGGTAAACGGTCCGACGACGGTCAGCTTGATCGGCCGGTCGGTGAGCGCACGCAGTGGGGCGACGGCCTGCACCGCCAGCGGCTCGGCAAGCGCGAGTGGGCCGACGACGCGCGGCGGACTCACTTGGACCGGCGCGGGCGGGCCGACTGCGTGCGGTGAGGTGTCGAGGCCGGTCATCCCTTGCAAGAAGTAGTGCTGATAGCTCACCCGGTCCTGCTCGCCATCGCCGATGACGCCGAGGCCGGCCTCGATTTGGTCGCGCACCGCCGCCTCGCGAGCGCGGCGGACGCCTTCCGCAAAGGCGTCGCCCACCAGCCGAAAGCGAAGGGGCGGCATCGCGCCGGTCGGTTCTACGAGCCAGTCCGGCTGGGGATAGCTGCCGACGAGCATTCCGGTGAGCGGAGGGAGCATCCGTCGCCTCGCTGGGAGTTGGGCGCAGTCTGCGCCGCGGCCGACGGGCTGTCAAGACGAGCGTTCTCCGAGCTGGAGCGAGGCGGTCTGAAGACGGGCCTGCCAGCGCTTGATCAGCTGATAGACCGCTGGTGCGCCGTGGAGATCGCGCACGGGCTCGGCGTCATCGAGCCAGACGGGATACAGCAGGAAAGGTTGGTTTTGCGTCCCGCCGAGGCCGCCGTGCGAGCCGACCAGTTCTTCGAATGCCGCTACCTCGCCAGTCGCCGGGTCGTACAGGCTGTTAACGACGAGATCGCCGCAGTTTGGGTAGCTCGCGAGCTCGGCAAGGTAGCGCGCCGCATTCGGACCGAACGGGAGAAGCGGGTCGTCGCCGTCAACCTCACCCGTCGCAAGATAGTGTGCACCGTTCCTGCCGATTGCGATTGGGCCATGCTGCTGGGAGAGCACAAGAACGAACGCGATGCCAGGATGCGTCCGCAGTCCTTCGATGAGGCGAGGATGGCGCGTCAGCAGCGCCTCGAACGTCAGGCGCTCCGGGGTGTCGGTGAAATAGATATGCGCCAGATTCCCGGAAGGACAGACGACGACGTTGCCGAGCTCGCTCGGGTGCATTTCGCGCTCGCCGAGCCGCACCTCGCCGCCGTGCATCTGCCCGCCGAGCACCCGGTGAAGCAGCCGCGAGCGCCAGCTTTGCTCCATCATCAATTCGGTCAGCGCGAGGTTGAGGTTCGCGAGGCCCTCGTCGGCGGTGTCGGTCGTCTGGGTTGTCTGCTGGGGATCGGCGATGAGCGAGTCGACGAGGTCGGCGAGACGGTAGCCGTAGCGTTGGCGGAAGGTCGCGCCCTGGCTCTGGCCATGGTCGGAAAGGACGACGATTTCGTAGCGCCGGTCGGCGAAGGCGGCCGCCTCGGCGATATGGCGAATTTGGCCATCGATCTGGCGCAGAATGCGCAGCGAATCGGGCCGCTCGATGCCGGCGTGGTGCGCCACTTCGTCGTAGCTGACGAGGGTGGTATAGGCGGCGGAGATGCCCTCGAACATCTTCTGAATGAGCAGGTATTCGCTTAGGCGCGGGAGGAGCACCGTCGTCGCAGCGCGGACGAGCGGGTACGGAAAGCCACGGTGCACCCGTGGTTGGACGTTTGTGATCCGTTGTCGCCAGCCTTCCCACAGCTCGACACCGACCTCGATCAGCATGCTCAGGAGCGCGAGCTGCAGGGAGCTTGCCTGGGCGAAATAGCCGTAGAGATTGCCCGCCTGCGGGATGACGCCTCGCGTCTTGTCGCCGACGGTCGTGAAGTTGAGGACGACCTCGTCGGCATCGCCATGAGCCCAATTGTTCATGCTGAAGCCGCGCTCCTTGAGCAGTCCCTGGCCCGTTTCGTTCGGCTTGAGGATGAGCCTGGCGTCACGGGCGCGGTTCGAAACGAGCAACCGGCCGAGCTTCTTGTCATAAAACCGAAACGCAGGGATGGCAAAGTGAGCGCCGTGGAGGATGCCGGCCTGCATCGAGGAAGTCTGGGCTGGCAAGCTTGTCTCCCAGGGGATGAGGCGGTGGGTGCCTTCGTCCAGCCAGCGCTTGAGGGTCGGCAGGTAGCCGGCGTCGATCGCCCGCCGCAAGATCGGCTCGGCGAGGCCGTCGATCTCGATCAGGATCAACCCCGGCGGGGCATCCGGCTGGAGGGCGCCGGGGCGTCGCGCGAAGCGGCGGATGGCGGCATAGTTGTGCGCCTCGCGACTGGGGCCATGGAGGACGATCGCCGTTGCGGCGGCAGTGCAGAGTGCGAGCACGAAGGAGAGAAGGAGCGCGATCCAAAAGTCCGCGATCTGAAAGCCGGGAACGATCGCACCAACGACGAAGACGAGCAAGCCGTTGAGGAGCAGCCCGGGGAGACCGAGCGTGAGCAGATTAAGCACAAGGGTGACGCGGATGATCAGCGGACGAACGAGCCCGTTCAACAAGCCGATGACGATGACGGCAGCCGCGCCGGATTGGAAGTCGGCAATGACAATCCCGGGGACAACCCGCGCCAGCAGCGAGATGACCGCGACGGTGACGACGAGCTGGACGAGGTAGAGGAGCGCCGTGCGCAGCGGTCCTGCGCCGAGGTTTAGCATCGGGGCCATCGGATATCGGCGAGAACGGGCAGATGATCCGAGCCGGCGTCCGGGCCGACGTGGGCAACGACCGGCTCGAGCTGGGGCGACAGCCAAATGTAATCAAGCCGGAGCACCGGCAGGAGGGGGATGCGGCCGCGGCGCAACGGAAAGGTGCGGCCGAAGCCTCGACCGGCGGCCAAAAAGGCATCGATAAGGCCCGTCGCGGCGACGCGCCGGTACTGCGCTTGGAGACGGGTCATGTTGAAATCCCCGAGCAGGACAAGCGGGAGATCGTGGCCGAGCAGGGAGACGAGTCGATCGAGTTGGACGGCCGTGTGCGTCCGGGGCCGGAGGCCGCGCGCCGCGAGGCGAGGCGGTTCCGGGTGGACAACCGCGACGTGGAGAGTGCGGCCGTCCACATCGAGCGTGGCGCGGAGGTCCGGCCGCTCGGGGTGGCCGTGCAGTTGCTCCCCTTCGAGGATGGGATAGCGGCTCAGCAGCCCTTTGCCGGGGATGCCCGTGCCATGGAGGATGTGATAGGGATAGGCATCGGCAAGGTCGCGCCGCAGGCTCATCTCCTGGGCGGCAGATACCTCTTGAAGCCCGATGATATCGGCCTTGCTGGCGCGGGCTACCTCGGCGATCCGCTCGGGCACAGCCAAGCCGTTGCCGACGTTATAGGTCATCAGGCGGAGGGTCGGCGGGCGCGCACTCACTGGATCTATTGTAGGCCGGACGGCGCCGGCAAGACGCTCCGATCTGGGGCGGAGGGCGGTGGCGATCGGCTACGCTGGCTGCGGCGAGCGCGGGAACTCGCCAAAGGAGGACCGGTGGCCGTCGTTCGTGTGACACTGTTTCGTGCTCATCCCGGGCAAGCGGATGCGCTCGCCCGCCAATTGGCCGAGAATGTCCGCGAGGTGCGGGAGGGCATCCCGAATGTCCTCGACATCACGACGGGAGCGAAACTAGCCGGCTCGGCTGCCTACCACTGCGCGATCGTGGCGCGCTATCCCGATCTCGCGGCGCTTGCGGCCTACGACGAGCACCCGGTGCACCTCGCCACCCGCGCCAAGATGAACGACTATGTCGCCGAGCGGCTGACGTTTGTGTACGCGGTGGCCGACTGATCGAGGAAGCGGCGCTCAGCCGCGCCGCCCGGAGGCGAGGACGCCTGTCCTCGGCCCACGGGTAGCGGCTTCATCGGGCCGCCGCAAGGTGTGTGCACAGGTGGCCGGACTGCGCCCGAACGGGCTTACCGCCTCGCCTTGGGTCGGGGAGGGCGGTGACTCGGTTCGCGGCGCCCCGTCGGGCGTTTCGGGGGGCGTTCGGCGGGCGCGGCGCCAGGGCGGCGTGTCTCGCGGAAGGGCGGCCGTGCCGGCCGGCGCTCGGTGTCGGTCTCCGGACGGGCGATCGAGGGGTGGACCGGCCGGCCCTTGATGGTGGTACCGCTGAGCGCGTCGATCACGCGCTGGACACGATCTTCCGGCACGTCGACGAAGGAAGAGGTGTCGAAGATGTCGATTGCGCCGATTTCGCGGCCGGGGATGTCGGCCTCGTTGGCGATCGCGCCGACGAGATCGCCCGGGCGGACGCCAGCGCGGCGTCCGATGTCGAGAACGAGCCGGACCATGCCCGGTTCGCCACCACCGGCGGCCATCTCGGCCGGCGGCGCGTCCACCGGCAGCGGACGCTCGGCCTCGACGGCGAGCTTTGCCGCCGCCGCGGCGATCTCCGCCGCCGAGAACTCTTCGCTTAGGCTTTCGACGAGCAACAGATAGGGGTCATAGCTCGCTTCTTGGAGGGTGCGCCGCAGCGTCTCGCGGAAGCTGTCGATGCGGCGAGCGGCGACATCGGCGGCGGAGGGCAGTCGCATCGGGGCGATCTTCTTGCCGATCGTCCGTTCGATGAAGCGCAGGAGCCGGATTTCGCGCGGCGTGACGAAGGTAATGGCGACGCCATAGCGACCGGCGCGGCCGGTGCGGCCGATCCGGTGGACGTACGCTTCGGGGTCCTCGGGAATGTCATAGTTGATGACGTGGCTGACGCCGGCGATGTCCAGCCCGCGCGCCGCGACGTCGGTGGCGACGAGGATCTCGGTCCCCCCTTCGCGAAACCGGCGGAGGACGCGCTCGCGCATCATTTGGTTGAGATCGCCATGCAGAACGTCGACGGCGTAGCCGCGGCCGGCGAGACTCTCGCCGAGGTCGTCGACTTCACGCTTCGTCCGGCAGAAGACCATCGCCGAACTGGGAGTTTCGACATCGAGAATCCGGGTGAGGGCGTCGAGCTTCGTGGCCGTTGCCACCTCGACGTACCACTGATCGGTTTGGGGAAGTGTGAGCTTCTCCTGCGAGACGCTGATGCGCACCGGTTCGTGCAAGTAGCGCTCGGCAAGGGCGGCGATTCTCGGCGGCAAGGTGGCGGAAAAGAGCGCGATCTGCCGGTCGGCGGGAACCTGATCGAGAATCCATTCCACGTCCTCGACGAAGCCCATGTTCAGCATTTCGTCGGCCTCGTCGAGGACGACGAAGCGAACGGTGGAGAGATCGAGTGTCTCGCGGCGAACGTGGTCCATCACTCGGCCCGGTGTACCGACGACGACCTGTGCGCCGTGACGCAGCCCGCTGATTTGGCGGGCGTAGCTTTGGCCGCCATAGATCGGCAGGACGTCCACACCGCGATGGCGGCCCAGTCGGTGAGTGTGTTCGGCGACCTGGACGGCGAGTTCGCGCGTCGGGGCGAGGACAAGCGCTTGGACCACGCGCTCGGTCGGGTCCACGAGTTCGAGAAGCGGAATGGCGAAGGCGGCGGTTTTGCCGGTGCCGGTCTGGGCTTGGCCAATGACGTCGCGGCCAGCGAGCAGCGGCGGGATGGTTTGCGCCTGGATCGGCGTGGGTTCCTCGAATCCAAGTTCCTGGATCGCCCGCAGGATCTCTTGGCTGATTCCTAGGTCGGCGAACGTCGTTGGCATGACTGGCGCTCCTTCTGCGGTGATCCAATGCTACGCCGCGTGCAGAGCGGCAATCCGTGAGGTGACCGCCCTCCCGTGCTGGAGGCGACGGCAGTCATCGCGAGAGGCGCCGTAGGCGGCAGCACCCGACGAGGAACCCTTGGCCGACGTCCCGCCCGAGGCGGCACGCCGCCGCTTCACGTGGCGGTGTCCGTCTAGAGCCGACGAGACGAGGTCCGGAGAGACTGCACTCTCCCTGCCATGCTCAATCTATAGCCCACGGGGGGACTGGCGACAAGCCCCGGGTGGTGCGGCACAATCGCTCGCCCCGACCAGCATCGACGGAGCTTGGAGGAGGCCCGTGGTGGTGACGTTTCGGTTGGGCACCGGGATCGCGCTGATCCGGGAAGATTCGGGACCTCAAACGTTGGGGTGCCGTCCGCGGGAGCAAACGACGGCGACGCTTCACGGTTACCGCATGATGTTCCCTCTGTTCGAACCGGTTACTCGCACTTGGCCGGGGCAGCGCGACGACCTTCCAAGCCAAAACCCGCGCGATCGTCACCAGCGAGGTCTCCGTCGTCGTCGCGGTGAACACACCGCCGACGCCGTCGCTTCACTCGGCGATCGATGGTCGCTTCGTGCCGCCAGCCGGTGGACCGGGCGCGCTCCCGCCGGCGATGAAGCAGGGCTGAGGTCACTCCTCCCGAAAGCCGACGACGAGATGGCCGCAATCACACCACGAGGTGGTGGACGGCTGGCGTGCCTCAGAGAAGACGTTGGTAGCGGTATTCCCGGCCTTCGTAGAGATTCGCCTTCAGCGCGTCGTAGAAGATGGCGGTTTGCTCCTCGCCGAGGAAGCGGGCATAGCCGTAATAGCCCATCTCGCCGAGCGCCCCCAGCTCTGGCACGGCATTCGGCTTCAGTCCGTAGAAGAAGACCTCGCGGCCAAGGAAGTAGTGCTCGCTGGCGACCGCACCGTGCTCTTCGAGGTTGAACGCGCCGTAGGCGCTGGCGCTTTCGAAGGTCGGCTGGCCGCTGCGGTCGCGAGTTAGGATCGAGGCGTAGACGCGGTTGAGGTCGGCTTGAGTGCGCATTCCCGTGGGGCGAAACAGCGCCTCGTAGGAGTCGCGCCGCTCGAGGTTGCTCACTTTATGGGTCAGCTCGTGGACGATGACCGACCGCGAGTACGCTCGGCCGCGCGCGTTCACCGGGAACGAATTAATCAGGAAGATGACGACGGGGTCGGTGCTGAAGTAGGGACGCATTTCGGCGGCGATCGAGAAGCCACGGGCACGATCAACTTGGCGAAGCAGCCCAAGATGGACATAGAGCGGCTCGCCACTGCGACGATCGGCTCTCCCCCGGTAGAAGGCTTCGGGCAGCAACCGCAGCGTCTCGTCGAGCACGTGGATGCGCTCGTCGTCCCAGTCGATGACGAGGTTCTCGCCATTGGGACCGGGGTTGATCAGGCGGCGATCCTCGTTCAGGGCGCGAGTAATGAGACGAACGTTGTAGCGCTCTTCGAATGCCGCGGCGACGGGCGAACGGCTGGCGGCAGCAGAAGAGGCGGAAGGAGCGAGCGCAGGGAGAGAGGGCGAATTCAGCAGCCGGCAGCCGGAGACGGTCAGGCCGACCCCGGCGAGCCCGGCGGCAATGAGCGCCTCCCGTCGCGACCACGTCATAGCCAGAATCTAGCCGCGATCGGCCGTCGGCGTCGAGAATTGCACGGCCGTTCAGGAAATGCAACCAACATCACTTCGCAGCCGTGCATCCCTATGCTAGCCTGAAGGAAGCGCCGAACGGAAAGATAGGCAGCTTGTCTTGTCTGAGCGTTCGCCGCGCTCGCCGAGGATCGCGTCGATGCAGTTGAGCTTTTGGTTTATCCCGGCAGCGTTGTTTTGCGTGGTGAACGCGGCGCTGTTTGCCTACGGTTGGCGGCTGCGGAACCGACCCGGCGGGTGGCCCTTCCTTGGCTTTATCGTGAGCGGCTTGGTCTGGGCGATCAGCCAGATTGTGCTGGTCGGCGGGGTCTCGCTGCCGGTGAAGGTGGGCGCCCTTGGCGTGAGGGCCATTGCCGGGATCGCGCTTTCCGTGATGTGCTTCGCCTTCGTCGCGACGTTGACCGGCCACGCTCGGTGGGCGACTCGGCGCTGGCTCGTTGCGCTTGCCACCTTTCCGCTGGCGATGACGCTCCTGTTAGTCGTCAACCCTGGTCAGGTTGTGCTGAGCGAGATTCAGGTTCGCGTGGTCGACGGGGTAAGCGAATTGCAGTACCAGCGGGGTCCGGCTGGGCTGGCCGGAGTCCTGTACTGCTACGGACTGTTCGCCGTCTCCGCCGGGATGGTGCTCGTGGCAGCAGCGCGATCGCCAGAGCTGTACCGGCGGCAAGCCGCACCGCTGCTGATCGGGATCGTGCTCCCGGGGCTGCTACACGCGCTGACGATCAATGGCCTTCTCCGCTCGGTGACGCTCGATCCGACGACGCCGGGGATCACGGTCGCGAGCTTGGCGTTCCTTTGGGCGCTGCTCCATGACTACTTGCTCGATCTGACGCCGATTGCGCGGGCCGCGATCTTCACCAGCATGAGCGACGGCGTTGTCGTGCTCGACCAAGCACGGCGGATTGTGGACCTCAACCCAGCGGCGGAGCGCATTCTCGGCCGCTCGCTGCGCGACGTCCTTGGCGTAGCGGGGTCGAGTGTGCTGACGACGAACGTGCTGAACACGATCCGACCCGAAGGCCGCAAAATTACCCGGCACGATCTGACGCTGGGCGATGGCAACGAGCGGCGTGACTACGAAATGCGCTTTTCGCCGCTGCTCGATGCCGGCGAGCGCCACGTCGGCTGGCTGATCGTCTTGCGCGACGTCACCGACCGCAAGGCACTGGAGCGGCAGTTGCGCTACCAGGCCTTCCACGATGCGCTGACAGGGCTGGTGAACCGACGGATGTTTGTCGACCGGCTTGGTCAGGCGTTGGACAGCGACCAAGCAGAACGGCAGGCGGTGCTGTTCGTCGATCTCGATGGGTTTAAGCAGGTGAACGACACGCTCGGCCACCACGCTGGCGACGAGCTGCTGAAAGCGGTGGCTCGGCGGTTGGTCGGGTGCACCCGCAGCGAGGATGTCGTGGCGCGCTACGGCGGAGATGAGTTCGCCGTGCTGCTCGCGCCGGTCGAGCGGGAGAGCGATGTTCGGCGCGTGGCCGACCGGATTCTGCTGGCGCTGAGCGAGGCCTTCTCGATCGACGGCGACACGGTGCACATTGGGTGCAGCGTCGGCTACGTCTTCGGGTTCGCCGGTGCCCGGCCCGACGACCTCTTGCGCCGCGCTGATCTCGCGCTCTACGCGGCCAAGGCGGCAGGAAAAGGGTGCGCTGTCGCCTATTCCGCCAACCTCGAACCGCTTGCGACGTCCTCGGCAAAACCAGCATAGGGTATCCTCGGCAGTCCGGCAGGGCATGAGCATGCCGATGTCGCGTCGCCTGTCGCGCTGCGGCCTTCTGGCCGGGGGGCGCCGCTTTCGCCTCCCTGATCGCACGTCCGGCTCGGACGCATGCCGAGCCGCCCACTGATCTCGTCAGTCCCGCGGTTCGCGCTCTGATGGCGACACCGCCCTCCGTCGCCGGACGCTGGAGGATCCCGGTAGGTGAGCTGGAGACCGGTTCAGCGCTCGCCCGGCTTGCACCGAGAAACCAGTTTCTGACCGGCTCGACCGCCCAGAACGTTTCGGTCACCCCTGGGCGCTGAGCGCAGGGGAGCGGCTATCGCCTTCAGACGGCTGGCTTGCGGCGCGGGGGTTTGAATCCTTCCGGCGAGGTGGCCGGCGATCTCATTCTCGTGACGAAAGCGGTAGGGAGGCGCTTCATGGCATCTCCATCGATCGGCCCCCGTATCCTCGCACGATGACAAGGGAAAACGGATCAGACCGGCAGGCGGGGGGGCGGAGCGGCGGAGGTGAATCGCACCACGCCCCCGCCGAACCGGCGATAGCTGGCAACGACCTTGCGCCGCTGTTCGAGTTCGGCGAGCTCGTGGCGCAGTTTCTCGTTCAGGTTTACTGCCTCCTGGGCCTTCATGCGCGCGATTTTTGCGTTATTGGCCGTGAGGGCGCGATTCCTAGCAAGCTGGATCTTTTGCTGATAGAACCGTTGGATACTGGCACGACGGGCCGCGAGGCGGGCGTCGTTCCGTCGTCGCTCCTCCTTCTCCCAAGCGTCGCGCTGGCGAGCGACGAAGGATTGCGCTCGCTGTTCGAGGCGCAGCCACTCAGAAACATTGACGGGTGGCGGCGGGACGCCCGGATCTGGCGAGAGCAGCGCCGCGAGAAGCGGAGCCTCCAACCACTCGACGGATTCGCCCGTGACGGGGTCGATGACAACCGCAACGAGCGATTGCATCGGAAGCACCGAGTGAACGGAGAGGAGATACAGAAAGAAGTAGGCGTCGCGTGGTCGTTCGACCGGCGCGTGCGCGGAAATCGCGATGAGCATCGCTTGATTGTGATAGCGCGGCGCTACCCGATTGAGGATGGCGCGTGCAAGGGGGTGGCGAATCGTCACGAATTCGAGGTTTGCTCCCTCCCGGGCGCACTCTTGATCAAAGGTGATGGGTATCCATGCCGACCTGCGTCCCGGTTCGCAGTGGCTGAGGAAGCGAGTCACGACTTCGTCATTGGCATTCTGGTCCGGAAGCTGGCTGATGATCAGATCGCGAAGCGCTTCGCTCGGCCGGAGGGCGAACGTTCCATCCTGGTTGTCTTCCCAAATGACATGACCGCATGTCTCCCTGAGACCGGTCTGCACGAGGGCGCGAACTTCCTCACTGCTGATGTAGTTCCCATTGCGGATGCGGTCCCGCACTTCTTCCTCAAGCAGCGAGTCCTGCCCCAGAAGCTCGCTCTTTTCCTGATCGAACGCCTCCTCATCTTGCCGCCGGCGTTCTATGACTTCGGCGATCTCGTCGGCTCGCCGTTGCTGCTCTTCTGGCGAGAGGTGACGCCGAAAGACATCACGTGAGAGCTCGCGCACCTTTTCGCCGAGAATCTCTTCCAAGTCGCCTATGGACTGTTCGAAGATCCGGATACGGTGATACAAGCGCTGAAAGATCCACGTCTCGATGGTATCGTCGATCACAAAGTTGAAGATTCGGATGCGAGGGCTCTTCTGACCAAACCGGTCGAGCCGCCCGATCCGCTGTTCAATCCTCATGGGGTTCCAAGGCAGGTCATAGTTGATAAGGATGTCGCAAAACTGAAAATCGAGGCCTTCTGCACCGACCTCAGACGAGAGGAGAATGCGTCGCGCGGGTTCGTTGCGAAACCGATCGATGATTTCATGGCGGGCCTGCACACTAACGCCGCCATGAATCACGAGGGGCTGAAATCCCTGTTCTTGCAACCGAGCGGCGAGGTAGTCCAACGTCCCTCTGAAGTAGGAGAAGACCAGCACTTTGCTATCGGGCGTCTCGGCCAATGCTGAATTCAGCGTGGCGATGAACTGATCGAATTTCGAGTCGGTCCGGCCGATGCGTTGAGCGAGAGTCAGCAGCTTGCGCATGCGGTCGACGTCGTCCGCCCGAAGGTTTACGGCGTGGTCTGCCTCATCAGCGACCAAGATGGCGCCGCCCTCCTGCCCGAGAGACATGGCTCGATCTTGCAGTGCCTTCTGGAAATTCGCCACGCTCGCCGGAAGACAACTCGCCGCCTGCCGTTCGCGCATGATCAGGACCATCTCCTGTGCCCAATCGCCGGCGGTCCCCATCAAGAGCTCAACTTGGTGAACTAGGCTGTCGTAATACGCTCGCTCGGCCTCCGAAAACTCGACCGTAACCGTCTTGGCGACGCGAATCACGGCCGCCTCGTCGACCTCCCGCTTGCGTGTCCGGGTCACGACATGAGCGAGCGTATTGAGATCGAACATTCGACGCTGGGCCGCAACGACATCGCTGCGGGAAAGGACCGGCTTGCTCAGTGTCTCGACGACTTCGACGTAATAGGGGTTTTCGACAAACTACTGTCCGAGGGCAGTCTGCTTGACCTCCTGAAGCGCTCGCAACGCGCCCTTCGCGTCATTGGCGCGAAGGAGCCGTGAGGCGTGCGTGATATGTTTGTTTGGCTCGATCTGCTGCTCGAAGAGCCACGAAGAGACATACTCATCCGGCTTGAGGAGCCTCAGCAGATTGAACAAGTCGGGCGTGCCTAGGTGGATCGGCGTTGCCGTCAGAAAGAGTAAGGCGTCCGCTTGCGCCGAGAGGATCTCGCCGAGTCCATAGCTCTGTGTTCTTGAATTTCGCAGATGGTGGGCCTCATCGACGATAACGAGATCGAAGTGAACCGCCCTCTCTTCCAACTCGCGGCTATGCAGGCGAAGCAGCTCAAGCGAAATGATCCCGCGGAGCGTCGTCGCCTGTCCATATCGTTCGTAGTGCTCGAGGAAGTGTTTCAGCTTCGCTGAGTCCAGGATGGTGAAGTCCTCATCGAATCGGTTCAGCATCTCGAGGCGCCACTTTTCTCGCAAGGCCGAGGGACAGACGACGAGCGTTCGCATCCTTCGAAGCCGAGATTTCCATTCGAGATAGATGATCCCGGCCTCAATCGTTTTGCCAAGGCCAACCTCGTCCGCGATGAGGAGGCGATGGTCGGGCGAGCGAAGGAATTTCAATACCGGTTTGTACTGGTAGACCCGAAACAGCGTGCGGGAGGACGGAAAGGAATAGAGCACGTCGGAGATCTTGCCGCTCAGCTTGAACAGAAGAAGCTCCCGCAGGAATTCATCCCGCTCGACGACGGCATAGGCTGGCGAGTCTGCTGGCTCAAGAGCGGCTTCCGAGTACGTCTCCTCGTGCTCAGCTCCTTGCAACAGCACCGTGTAGTCGTAGCCGGTTGCGGTCTTGATTGGCCCGGCAACCACCCGGCCCACCTTCTCCGGCCGTTCGGCGAGACGCACCTTCGCTCCAAGTTGGAACTGCGGCGCCTGATCTCTCCGGAGCTGTTCTCGGACTGTCTGCTTCGGTTCATCGGGGAGCGTTGGCGGTTTGACCGATTCCATCGGACCTCCGGAGCGCTCACTGTCGTTCTTCCACGGCTTTGTCTGCAAAGCACTCTGGGTGTTCTCGGACACATCGCCCTGCGGATCGGGAGAAGATCCCGCTCGGGACGACCGTAGAGGCGGAAGACGTGGGGGGTCCGATGGAGGAAAGTCCACTCGGCAGAAGCGCCATTCTCTGAACTCGATGGTTCCCCGAGTCGCTTTCAAGAAGTCAACGCGATCTCGGTAGATGTAGATCCAGTGCCCGGGCTGCGGAGCGGCATTGTTCAGCTTAACGACGTCGGGGCCCAACGCCAGCGCGAAATCTCGGCCCGTGGCAGCGATCATGAGGCGATTCAGTTCGTGCCACGCTCGGCCGCGATCGACCGCCGCTGAAAAGGCTCGTCCGTTATACAGAAAGACGATGGCGCCGCTGATGGTGTCGGATGCCCCGATTACCGCGCTCAGAGGAACGCGACGGGCTGGAACCTTGGGGGGCATGTTGACTGGCGCTTGCGATGCCACTGCCTCCACGGAATCGCCTCCCTGCTCCGGAAACTGTGCGAGCTGCTCGCTGGACGGACGCTCGACGGTGTCTTCTTGCCGCCGTTCACCCTGCTCTTCCGCAGGAATGACCGACTCTGCGACAGGGCGGGCGTCTTGTACGGGTTCCGGCTTGGCTGAGGCGACGCCGTCGGGCAGCCCGCGGTCCCGCTCGATGAACTCGATTTCCAGCCGTTCACCCTGCCCTTCCGCAGGTACGAACGGCGCTGCGACAGCGCGGGGGGCTTGGATGGGTTCCGGATTGGAGCTTGGAGGCGGGTGACCTAGCGAGGCTGCGCGTGAGGGTTCTGCGTCAGACCCCTTCCACGAGAGCAAGCGTCGGAGCGTGGCGAACAGCGACTGAGCGGACATCGGCCCCTCCAACAGAGAGACCATACACCAATTGCTCGTTCATTCGATTTCTTTTCTGAACGGCAGGCGCTTAGAACCGGATGGACGGCAAGACGAGGTGCTCAGCGCCGCGGGTCCAACGGACAGCGAGGCAGCCGGTCTCGGAGAAGTCCTTTGCGCCGCCTTCGACGTAGCGGTCCGGGGAACAGTAGTAGCTGCCGGCGGTCAGCCGGACGGGCCCGGCGCCGTGATCGATCGTGAGATCGCCATCCACGACGAACAGCTCGTCTCCCGCCGGCCAACTGCGCCGCGGGCCGACGCCACGCCAGCCGGCGGGCAAGCGCATCAGCCACGTCGTCCAGCCGGTCGCTTCGTTGCGGTAGAGCGTCTTTGCCTCGTAATTCTGGATCGGCCGCATATCTTGGCTGAAGACGGGCTCCCACGGAATGTCGTCGAGGTTGACGCCGGTGACGCCGCGCAGCCGTGGATCGGCGCGATCCGCGCCAGCCGGCGCGATGAATTCAACGCCATCCCACCCATCCGGAAACGGGAGGTAGTCGATATCGAAGGGGCCGGCGTACTTCACCAGCAGCCGCAGCCCGGTCTCGGTCGATTCGTCGGAGGGATGCACCCAGTAGGGGGGGTGGTTCAAATAGCCCGGAGCGGTGAAGTCGCGCCACTGGCCAAAGTGCAAGATGCCTTCGAGGTTGATCACTTCCTCGTGGCAGGAATGGAACTCGAGACCGTTGCCCGCATACGGCGAAGTCCAGCCGGGCGGCAGCGTGAGGAGCGACAAGCGAAACCCCTCGGTTCCTTCGTTCAGGACGACACGCCGACTGCCCGTTGGACTGGCCTGCTCGGGCAGATCGGCGACATTGATCGGGTCGACCTTCGCCCAGCTCATCGTCGCTCCTCGCGGGGCCTGAAGTAGACCGGATAGCGTGACCCCGGCATAAAGCCTTCGACGCGCACGAGTGTCGGATGGAGGATGATGCCGCAGCGCGTCCGCTGGATCGTCTCGTCGTCGAGATGATGTGGGAAGAGGATGTTCGAGAGGGCGCGGATGCCGGCGCCCGTTTCGACCAGCTCCGCCTCACCGGTGATGACGACAAAGCGGACGCCCTCTTCGTTGTCTTCGTTGAAGACCTCGCGGTAGTGGAAGATCGCCGCGAGATACGGGTCCCGCTTCAAGTCGTCGATTTTGGACGACGGGCGGATCGAGATCAGCCGATAGGTGAAATCCTCGTCGACCTTGCCGCCCATCAGGCGGTAACGAGGCAGGCCGCGCTCATCGCGCGTCACAATCGTCGCCGTCTGCGGCGGTTGGATGAGATCGAGCACCTTGCGTTTCAGGGCCGCTCGCTCGGCGGCGTCGAGCTCGATGCGAGGATGCACGCGCATCCGCCCCTCCTGCCGTGCGCACGATAGCACAACTTGGCCGCGCTCGCGCGCAGCGGGCACTCAGCGCGAAACCCGGGACGAGGGAGCCACCACGTACAATGGCCGGGACGGAGGTGAGCGAGTTGAACGGACCTGGATTTCTGTTCGGCCCCGGCCCCGCCGGCTGGTGGGACGACGCCAAATGCTCGTGTCCAGTCGTCCATCGAGAAGCGGACGGCTATCGGATGTGGTACTACGGGTTCGAGCGCGGCTTTCCGGGAATGCTCGCGGAAGAGATGAGCAGCATCCCGATGGGACGGAGCGGCACGGCGCGCTCGGCAGACGGCGTCGTCTGGGAGAAGGTGGCGGGGCCCGGCGTGCGGGGCTCGGTGTTGGACCCGAGCGGCGACCCGGGCCGGTTCGACCAGTTTCAGGTCGGGGTGACCGAGGTGATTCGGGTCGGCGACGAATACCGCCTCTACTTCATGGGCACCCAGGACGGCATCCGCCAGCTTCGCGGCCGCATCCGGAAAGGCAGCCCCTGCGCCATCGGGCTCGCAGTCTCGAACGACGGGCTCCATTTCCGGAAAGTCGATGGCCCGGCTTGGGGCGGGGCGGTCGTCGCGCCGAACGCCCCGGAGGAGTGGGCGGTCCACTTTCCGCGCGTCACACAGCTCCCCGATGGAACGTTCCGGATGTACTTCGGGGTTGGCCGCGAGGATGGAAGCGGGGGAACGCAAGTCGCCGAATCGGCCGATGGAATCCATTGGGAACGGCGCGGCCAGGTGTTTGGCGCAAACCCGGACCACACCGCCTTTGACTCGCTGGGCGCTGGTGGAGGGCGGGTGATCCCTTGGCAGGGCGGCTGGCTGATGGCCTACGAAGGCATCACGGCGGCAGGCTCCGGCACGAACTTTCGCATTGGGTTGGCCACCTCGCCGGACGGGCTGCGCTGGGAGCGGCTGCCCGGGCCAGGCACCGGCGGAGCGATCCTCGACCTTGGCATGCCAGGCAGTTGGGACGAGATCGCGATCGGCACGCCGTATCTCGTCGCCGAGCCAGACGGCAGCCTAAAGCTGTATTACGTCGGCTTTAGCAGCCGGATCGTCCCCGGCATTGGCCTTGCGCTTTGTGACGGACACGACCTCCGGCGCTGGCAGAAGATCGAGCGCTAGTGCTCAGCCAACTTCGCCGTCGAACGCGAGGCCCGCGCCGGGAGTGCCCGAGTCCACCGCCACCGTCCCGGAACGGCGGGCGCCACACCCGTCCCGACTGCCACCGTGCTGGATGGCGCGGCGCGTGTGACGGGGCCGTCGACCTCCGCGAGGCTCGGAGGGGAAACGAGTGATTTGGAACGCCGCGGTTGCCTTCCTCCTGCATCCCTTGGCTCGTCGGCACGCCCCGGAGATGAGCCGGCATGCGCGCGGGCAGAGTAGGCGGCGTCCGCAATGCCGGCCCAGCCGCTACAGCGTGGTATGAGCGAGCTTGTCGAGCCCGCATGGCTGGCGGAACGGCTCAGCGATCCGTCCGTGCGCATCGTCGATTGCCGGTGGCGGGGCGATGGATCAGGAGCGGCGCGCTTTGCGGCCGGTCACCTTCCCGGTGCGGTGCACGTCGACTGGAGCCAGGATCTCCGAACCAGCGGCCCGCTCCCGCGCGGTGTCCCGCCTCTCGAGGAATTGGCGCTGCTCGTCGGCCGCCTCGGTATCGACCACGAGACGACGGTGGTCGCCTACGCCGATGAGGATTTCTCGGGAGCGGCGCGGCTCTGGTGGGCGCTGCGCTATGCCGGACACGACCGGGTACTGGTGCTCGACGGCGGGATCGACCAGTGGATCGCCGAAGGGCGGCCGGTGACGCGCGATATCGCTGCTCCGCCAGCGCGGAGGTTCATCCCGCGGCCGCGACCGGCGCTGCGAGTCACGACCGAGGAGGTGATGGAGGCGCTTGGCCAGCCAGGCGTTGCCATCGTCGACACACGTCCGCCCGAGCAGTACGCAGGCCGAGCGGTCTGGACTCCCCTCGGGAGCCGCTTCCCGAGGGCGGGTGAGGAGCGCGTCATCGTCAATGGCGTCGCGATTCGCCCGGGCCGCATCCCTGGCGCCTGCAGTCTCGTCTCGTCCAGTCTGCTGGATCCAAGCACTTGGCGCTACCTGCCGCCGGCGGCGATCCGGGCACGAGCGGTTGCCGCCGGCATTCGCCCCGGCGATCGGGTGATCGCCTATTGCGGCGTCGGGATCTCGGCGTCGCTCGGGCTGTTTGCGCTCTCCCTCGCCGGTTGGACAGACCTCGCCCTCTACGATGCCTCGTGGGAATCGTGGGGAGCCGATCCCTCGCTCCCGCTCGAACGGAACGGGTAGCGGGTACCCTTCGGCGATGCTCCACATTACCAACGGCGACTACGCCGGCGAGACGTTGCAGGCCGTCGTTCGCGGAACGGTGCTGCCGTGGCGCGATGCGCTCCACGACGGACCGGTCCCGGCCGTGCCGGATGACGCGCTGCGGCGGATTCGTGCCCGCTTTCTCGCCTCGGCGCCGGGTTACGCCGGCGGGCTGAGCGAAGCCGACATCCTCGGTAGCTTCGAGCAGCGTGACGCGACAATCGCGGGCGCGGCGCGGGAAGACGAAGTCGTCCTCTGGTTCGAGCACGATCTGTACGATCAGCTGCAACTGATCCAAGTGCTCGACCGGCTTGCCAAGGAGCGGCCGGCGCGACTCTCGCTCATCTGCCTGAGCACGCATCCCGAGGTTCCCGACTTCTCCGGGCTGGGCCAACTCTCGGCGGCGCAGCTTGCAGCACTCTTCCCGACACGCCAGCCGGTGACCGAAGGGCAGATAGCGCTGGCACGGGGCGCTTGGCGCGCCTTTTGCGCCCCCGAACCCTCCGGCCTCGCGGCGCTCGCGACTGAAACAGCGTTGCCGTCGTTGCCGGCCGCGATTCGCCGTCACCTCGAAGAGTATCCCGGCCTGCACGACGGACTCTCGCGCACCGAGCGGCAGATCCTCCGGCTCGTCGCTGAGGGGGTCGTGACGCCGGCCGCGCTGTTCCGTGCGAATCAGCGGCTGGAGGAGGCTGTCTGGCAGGGAGATGTCTCTTTCTTCGCCGTCGTTGCCCGGCTGACGCGAGGCGAGGACCCGCCTCTCCGCTGGAACGGGCAGCTGGCTGGCGCAGTCCAGATCACGCCCAGTGGCCTTCGGCTGCTCGCCGGGGAGGATGATCACGTTCGCCTCAATGGCATCGACCGCTGGCTGGGTGGCGTCCACCTCGTGGGAACGACAGTGCGCTGGCGCTGGAATGGCGAGCGCATCGTCCGCGCCGGGTCGACCGGGGGAAGCGAGTAGCTTTGGCGGGCGCCCACCCGTCGGCGCGGTCGCAGCGAGAGAGGGAATGGCCCGCCGGGCCGGTTCGCGCCGACAGACCGGGTGGACGCACCGGCCGAGTCGGGCGGGGAACGAACGCTCGCACCGGCAGCGGGAGAGGCGAGGGTGGATCTCCCGCGCAGCACTGGTTAGCGGCGGCAGGCGGCGGCGCGGCCAAGGAGGAGCGCTCGCTCGCGGGCGTTGCGAGTGAGCGCCGCCGCCTGCTCAAACTCCGTTCGCGCCTCCTCGAGCCGGCCAAGCTTCATGAGGAGGTCGCCGCGCACGCTGGGCAGCAGGTGGTAACCGCGCAGCGCCGGCTCGTTGCGCAGGGTATCCACCACCTCGAGCCCGGTTGCTGGCCCGAAGGCCATCGCCAGCGCGACCGCCCGGTTCAGCTCGACGATCGGCGAGGGGGCGAGCTGGGCGAGCGCGTCATAGAGTGCCGCAATCCGCTCCCAGTCGGTCTCCTCGGCAGTGGGAGCGCGGGCGTGGCAGGCCGCGATCGCCGCTTGAAGGGCATAGGGGCCGAGGGCTCTGCCGAGCCGCTCGGCGCGATCGAGCGCGGCGAGGCCGCGACGGATGAGCAGGTGGTCCCACCGTGCCCGATTCTGATCGAGCAGGAGGATCGGCTCGCCGTCGGGACCGAGGCGCGCCCGGATGCGCGACGCCTGGATCTCCATCAAGGCCACGAGGCCATGGACTTCCGGCTCGTCGGGCATCAGCGCGGCGAGCATCCGCCCGAGGCGGAGCGCATCCTCGCAGAGTGCCGGCCGCATCCAGTCATCGCCCGCTGTCGCGGCATAGCCTTCGTTGAAGATCAGGTAGATCACCTCGAGCACCGAGGCGAGACGGACGGCCCGATCCGCCCCGTGCGGGGTTTCGAAGGGGACGCGCGCCGCGGCAAGCGTTCGTTTGGCGCGGACGATTCGCTGGGCAATCGTCGGCTCGGGAACGAGAAAGGCGCGAGCGATCTCGGCGGTCGTCAATCCGCCGAGCAGTCGAAGGGTGAGCGCGACGCGCGCCTCGCGCGAGAGGACAGGATGGCAGGCGATAAACAGCAGCCGGAGCAGGTCATCCCCAAAATCGTTATCGCTGGCGTCATCCTTGGGCATGTCGACCGTCCGGAGCAGCGTCGGGTCGCGGCCGAGCTGGTCCTGTTTCTTGCGGAGGGTGGCAGTGCGGCGAAGCAAGTCGATGGCGCGGCGCTTGCCGATTGCCATCAACCATGCGCCGGGGTTACGGGGAACGCCGTCACGCGGCCACTGTTCGAGCGCCGCCACGAGGGCGTCCTGCGCGAGGTCTTCGGCCAGCCCGACATCGCGCACCAGCCGGGTCAGGCCTGCGATGAGGCGCGGCGCTTCGATGCGCCAGACCGCCTCGATTGCCCGTTGGGTGTCCGTCTCGCTCATCGATCCAAGGATACGGCGCCGCCGCGGGCCGGGAGGCGTGCGGCGCGGCCCCGGTCTGGCACGTTTTGGCATCGACGAGGGTGATACGACGGCGTGGATCGGCGCCGGAGAAGCAGCCCGTCCAGTGGCCGGCAACAACCGAAAGGAAGAGCTGCGTCCCGTCATCGCGCAGCCGCTGGTCGACGAGCAAGGGGAGAAGCCGGAGACTGCCGGCGAGGCAGATGACCTCGTTCGACCGGGGCTTGGCGATTGTCCGCCCGCACGCCGCGACCGATCCACGCGTTTTTCTGCCGGTCGAGCTGCTCGAGCGGTGTCGAGGGGACGGATCGGAGGACACGGTAGATGTCGCGGGCTACCGGATGGTCGGTCGCCGGCGGCCCGCCGTCCGCCCACTCTGGGGAGCTGACGCGGCTGAGCACGAAGGCGCCCTCGGTGGCGCACGTCACCGCCGAGGACGCCCTCCTTTCGTCGTCGAGGTGGTCGACGTGCCAGCGGACCGGCAAATCGACGAGGCCAGCGCACGAATTGCGCAGCCCAGTGTCATCCGTGGGCGCAGTCTCGTTGCGCCATGACCCCGTCTTGGGGGTTGTCACCGAGCGTTTAGACCTTGCTGGTGATGTCGCGCATGCGCTGCTCACGCTCGCGCAGTTCGGGGGTCAACGCTTCGCCGAAGTCCTCGTCCTCGAGGATCGGACGAATTTCGAGCTCGCCCTCGATGCCGGTGGGGTTCGGGCAGCGCTTTGCCCAGGCGATGGCTTCGTCCATCGAGCGCACTTGCCAAATCCAAAAGCCCGCAATCAACTCTTTCGTCTCAGTGAATGGCCCATCAATAACCGTGCGCTCGTCGCCCTTGAAGCGGACGCGGACGCCCTTGGAGCTGGGGTGCAACCCATCACCGGCCAGCATGACGCCGGCTTTGACCAGTTCCTCGTTGAACTCGGTCATCTCGGTGATCTGCTGCTCGGTCGGCAGGACGCCGGCCTCGGTCTCCGGGGACGCCTTGACGATGACCATGACGCGCATCAACTTCTCCTTGTGGAGCCGTTTGTCCGGCTCTCCATCAATGCGTCGAACGGGACACGCCCGAATCGACAGGAAATGGGGTGATGAGTTTGCGAGATGGATCGCCGAGGCGAACGACGGACACGCCAGCAGCTAGCGCTGGTGGAGCTGGATCAGGTTCCCGCAGCCATCCTCGATCAGAGCGACGAGGCCGGCCTCGGTGGCGGTCGGCGGCTGGCGAAAACGCACCCCGCGGGTCGTGAGCCGTGAGTATTCGGCGACAAGGTCGTCCACCCCGAAGACGATCGGCGGCAGCCCAGCCGCGTAGAGCGCCTGTTGATACTGTTTGGCGATCGGGTTGTCGCTCGGCTCGAGCAGAAGCATCGTCCCGTCGGGGTCCTCTGGCGAGACAACGATGGCAAGGTTGGCCTCTGGGACGCGTAGCGTTTCGACGAAGCCGAGCACCTCGGTATAGAAAGCGAATGCCTTGGCGACATCGTGGACGAAGACACTCGTCAGCGCGATTCTCACGAACTCCTCCGAACGGGCGCCTGAACTGGTTGCCGGCGACAAGCCGTTTTAGCCACCAGCCATCGCGCCGACCACCAACAGGGGCTCCTCGCCGGCGGCGACGGCCGCCGGGAGCGCCAGCTCCGGTGGTTCATGCGAGAGATCTTCTTCGCAGGCGAAGAATCGAATGAATGCGCGGCGCTGGCGGGTAATCTGGTCGCGGATCGTCCCGCGCAGGACCGGATACCGCGCCTCGAGCGCATCGAGCACGGCGGCGAGCGTGACCGGACCGTCGACGTCGAGCAGCACCTCGCCGTCGACGTGCGCCAGTGTCCGCAGGTGCGCCGGCAGGACGACACGGATCATCGCAGCGTCTGTACTTCGACCGAGAGCACCGGCGGCAGGTCACGGACAATCGCTTGCCATGTGTCACCGCCATCGGCCGAAGCGTAGACCTGCCCGCCCGTCGTGCCGAAGTAGACGCCGCAGGAATCGAGGGAGTCGACCGCCATCGCGTCGCGCAAGACATTGACGTAACAATCGCGCTGTGGCAGGCCGTTGGTCAGGGCCTCCCACTCGTGGCCGCCAGTGCGGCTGCGATAGACCCGTAATTGGCCATCGAGCGGGAAATGCTCCGAGTCGCTCTTGATCGGCACGACGTAGATCGTCTCCGGCTCGTGGGCGTGGACATCGATGACGAAGCCGAAATCGGTCGGCAGGTTGCCGCTCACTTCATACCAGTGGTCGCCGCCATCGTCGCTGCGCATGACATCCCAATGCTTTTGCATGTAGAGGACATCCGGGCGCGCCGGGTGCATCGCGATGTGATGGACGCAGTGACCAACCTCGGCATCGGTGTCCGGGATCTCGCGCGAGCGCAAACCGCGATTGATGGGGCGCCAGTGTACCCCGCCGTCTTCGGTGCGAAACGCGCCGGCAGCCGAGATGGCGATCGTTAGCCGATTTCGGTCGGTCGGGTGCTGAATGATGGTGTGAAGACAAAGGCCCCCGGCGCCCGGCTGCCAGTGCGGTCCTGAGCCGTGACCGCGCAGCCCCGACAGCTCGTGCCACGAGAGGCCGCCATCGGTCGAGCGGAAGATCGCGGCATCCTCGACGCCGGCATACACGGTGTTGGGATCGGTCAGGCTCGGCTCGAGATGCCAGACGCGCGCGAACTCCCACGGGTGCGGCGACCCATCGTACCACTGATGGGTGCCCGGCACGCCATCGTAGACAAACTGGTTACCGACCGGCGTCCATGTCTGCCCGCCATCGTCAGATCGCTGAATCAGTTGACCGAACCAGCCGCTGCTTTGCGAGGCATAGATCCGGTTCGGATCGGCGGGCGACCCTTTGAGGTGGTAGATTTCCCAGCCGGCAAAATAGGGCCCGCCCACCTCCCAATGTTCGCGCCGCTCATCTGACTGGAGAATGAACGCGCCTTTGCGCGTCCCGACGAGGACCCGTACTCCCGCCATCTGGCACTCCTTTCCTAACAGGCCTGTTCGGCCCGGCGCCCGCCGACTCGGGCCGACATGGGCTCGGGCGCGGCAACCCTCGTGAGGGTTGCCGTGCTGGAGCATCTCGCCTCGCGATCCGAACGAACGAGCGGAACACGTTCCAGCCTAGCGACCGCTTCGCGCGGCCGCTAGGGCTTGTTGGACAAAAGTTCGAATTCCCAGGCGATGTGGCACAGCGATTCAGCGTATCGTTCCGAGCAGCGCGTCCAGCCGTTCGTAGGAATCCCGGATGCCGTGTTCCATCCCACCGTTCGCCAGCAGAGCGTCGCGCGCCTCGCGCGAGGGATACACCGATCGCGCGGTGAGATAGGTCAGGCCGTTTCGTTCCTCGAGAGTCATCGTCTCGATCGAGACGACGCCCGGCATCGCTTCGTATTCGAAGGTCTGGACGATCCGTACCGGCGAAACGATCTCACGGAACTCGCCGCGAAAGGCGTACTCGGCGCCATCGGTGTCGCGCTGGACGTAGCGATAGTGACCACCCGGCCGAAAGTCCATCTCGCAGAAGGCCAGGGTGAGCTGACGCGGACCAAGCCAGTGCGCGAGGTGCTCGCACCGGGTATGGACCTCGAAGACGAGGGTGCGGGGCGCCGCAAAGGCGCGCTGAATCTCGATCTCGGTATCGGATGGCAAGGTGAAGCGCAAGGTGTCGCGTGGGTCGATCCTGTTGGAGCGGTGGTCCATCGCCTCACGCAACGCGGCAAGTCGCTCCGCCAGCCGATCGAGGGTCTGATTGCCGAGCTCAATCGCGCCGAAAGCGAGTGTGGCATCGCGCTGCTCGACTGTCGGGAACACGGTTCGCATCGTCAGGTCGGTCGCGCCGGCGCGATCGGTGAAAGTGACGATGACGAGGAATGCTGTCGGATCGTCATCGATGTCGTAGCCGTGGCGGTAGACGATCCGCTCAGGCGGCGTGAGCTCGAGATAGTCGATACGGTTGTCGTAGTCGGTGCCGTCTGGACCGTGGAGGATGAACCGGGCACGTCCGCCGGGGCGGACGTCCATCTCGTGCATGGTGAGCGTGAAGCCGCGCGGCCCCCACCAGTGGGGAAGATGCGCCGGGTCGGTCCACGCGTGCCAGACGAGCGTGCGCGGCGCGTCGAGCGTTCGGCTGAGGATGACCTCGCGGTCGGCAGTGGCGGAGTTGGTGGCGTGCATCGAGTGCTCCTTTCGTCGCTGGGCTGAGACGGGGCGCAACGCCTCGAGAAGTTCCTCAAGGCGGTTGTTGGTGTCGGGCTTCCCTCCTTCCATACCCGGATTGCAGATGCCGGTCGCGATGCTCGGGCGATTGGGAGCGCAGATGGGAGCGGCGGGTTATCGTGCCGCCGCGCTCATCCGGCGTGACGAGATATCCAGCGTCTGGCATGGCTTCAAGCTCCTCGGTCGAGACGAGACGCAGCGGCGGAAGCTCGCGGTGCCAGCCCGAGAGGGCGAAGCGGTTGCCGTGGGCATCGAGCAGGACAGAGCGCCAGCGGGCGCCCAGCGGCAGATCGATGTCGCAGATGGAGTTGGTGACGTCGGGCTGTCCCCGCCAGCGAGCGAGCCGGGCCTAGCCGGTCGTGCCGCCCCAAACGAGGGGGGCACCTCGATGCTTCGGACGAGGACGACGTCGAGGACTCATTCGCTGTCCGATGGGTCATGCTGCTGCTCCTTTCCCTGGAGTTCGCGAAGATAGGCATCCAAGCGGTCGAAGCGCTCTTCCCAGTGACGGCGATAAGCGCCGAGCCAGTCGGAGGCTTCTTTGAGTGGAGCAGCCTGCAGCCGAGCGGGCCGCCACTGTGCGTCGCGGCCGCGGGCGATCAGCCCGGCGCGTTCAAGCACCTTCAGGTGCTTGGTGATCGCCGGGAGTGTCATCGCAAACGGCTTGGCAAGCTCGGTAACGGTCGCCTCGCCTTGCGAGAGCCGCGCGAGGATCGCCCGCCGGGTCGGATCGGCGAGCGCCGCAAAGACGATGCTCAACCGATCGTCGGTCACCGTGCTTTACCTGCTGGTTAATTAACGCATCGGTAAAATACACCGCCGGTCGCTGACTGTCAAGGGGGTAGGCCGAGATTCAGACGTGCTGGCGAGCGGGCGCGGGCTGCGGCGCGGGCTCGGGGCGGCGGCGCAGCGGCGCTTCCTTGAGAAAGAGCGTGATGAGGAGGCCAGCGAGCAGCAGTGCGGCGACACCGAGAAAGAGATCGGCGATGGCGCTCGCTAAGCTGCTACGGACGGCGAAGAGCAGTTGATCGAGGAGCGCCTCGCCCGCTGGACCGAGCGCCGCGACGTGCTGGCGCAGCCGCTCGGCGGTTGCCGGGGACAGCAGCGCCTGAGGGCTGGCGGCTTGCGTGAGCTGGCCTGGGGGAAGCACGCCCGCGAGGTCTGGCGGAATGGCGGCGGTGAGCCGGTCCGTGAGCCGAGCAAGGAGAAGCGACCCGAGGACGGCAACGCCGACGGTGCCGCCGAGTGAGCGGAAGAATTGGAGGCCGGCGGTCGCCTGGCCAAGCATGGAGGCCGGAAAGGCGTTTTGCACCGCGATCATGAAGATGGCGTTCAGGCCACCCATCCCGAGCCCGACGATCATCATGTTGCGGGCGACGATGCGTTCGTCGACTGCCGCCCTCAGTGTGGAGAGCAGCAGCATGCCGGCCGCTGCGATGACGAAACCAGCGAGGGCCATCAGCTTGTAGCGCCCTGTGCGGGCCATGATCTGGCCGCCGACCGTGCTGCTCACCACGAAGCCCGCCATCATTGGCGCCAGCACGAGCCCTGATCCGGTTGCCGTGGCGCCGAGCACGGCTTGGACAAACAGCGGCAGGTAGACCATGGTCGCGTACATGCCGACGGTCACCGCCGAGGTAGCGGCGATGGCGATCAGAAAGGTGCGGCTGCGGAAGAGGGCGAGGCTGATCATCGGCTCGGCGGCGCGGGCTTCCACGCGGACAAAGGCAACGAGCAGCACCGCGGAGAGCGCCAGCAGCCCGACGATCTCCAGAGAAAGCCAGCGAAAGGCGCTCCCAACGAGCGAACAGGCGATGAGCAGTGGGCTGGCCGCACCGACGAGCAACGCTGCACCGAGATAGTCGATCTGGTGGCGGCGCGTGGCTTGGTGGCGCGGTAGGGCAGCGGCGACAATGACGAAGGCAACCAGCCCAACTGGCATCGTCAAGTAGAAGATCGCGCGCCAACCGAAGCTGTCGGTCAGCCAGCCGCCGACGAGCGGACCTCCAATCGTCGAGAGGCCGAAGAAGGAGACGATGATCCCCTGCCACTTCCCGCGCTCGGCGGGAGAGAAGAGGTCGCCGATGACGGCTTGGGCGATTGGCAGCAGTCCGCCGCCGCCGATCCCCTGAATGAAGCGGAAGATGACGAGCTGTGGCATGTCTTGGGCGAGACCGGAGAGCGCCGATCCGGCGAGGAAGATTGCCATCGCGATCAGGAACATCCGTCGCCGGCCATAGAGGTCGGAGAGCTTGCCGTACATTGGCACGGTGACGGTCGAAGCGAGCATGTAGGCGGTGAAGACCCAAGCGTAATAGGCGAGGCCGTTCAGCTCGGCAACGATGCGCGGCAGCGCGGCGCCGACGACGGTGTAGTCGAGGGCGGCAAGCATCATCCCGGCAATGACTCCCGTCAGGATAATTGCCGTCCGCCGCCGGCTGCTGGTCACGCGGCGAGCACCCTCGTCATCCGTCCCCCACGCGCCAGTGTAGGCAATGACTGAGCAGCCTTCAATTGCTCAGTTGGCACCGCGATTCGGGCGAAGGGCATTCGGCTATCAGGATAGCTCCCAAGTGCGGTCTCCCCGCGTCTTCTTCAGCGTTCCCTCCGCACGGAGAGCAGTCGCCGCCCAACGAAGCTGGTACTGCCAGTCGTAAAAGAGATTGCCCGACCGCCGAAGGTCCGCTTCATGACGCTCCCAAATCACCCGACTCACCTCGATCGGAGTCCCCCGTCCGCCAAGCGCCTGCAGGGCCTCGATAATCCAGTTGCGCAAGTCCAATCGCGTTGCCATGCTCCCTCCACGACCGCACGCGAGGTGAGCGTGCAGCGGCGTGGACGAGACGTCAACTAAAGACGAGGCAGAAGCGCGTGTACCACTGGGACGAGCCAGCTAGGGCAAAGGATCCTCCCCTTGGAAACGCTGCGCTACAATCGCCGCTCGGCGCGGGGGTAGACGATGCGCGAGATTACGTGGTTCGCGGCGCTCGGTGCACTGCTTGTCTCGATCCTCGTTTCGTTTTCGTATCCCTCTATCGTGCTCAAGCTCGGCGAAGGGCCAAATGTTTCGCTGCTCTCGGCCTTTCTCGGCGCGGCTGTCACCTTGACAACCGAGTCACTCGTTCAATACAAGGGAATGAAAGGAGGATGACAGTGACTCGGCGCATGTCATCACGGGAGGCCCGCAGCAACTTTGGAGCGATGATCCGGTCGGTGCATTTGACCAACGAGCCGGTCATCGTTGAGCGAAACGGCAAGCCGTACGCTGTCGTGATGTCTTCCAGTCAGTACGAGCAGTGGAGACGGGACCGCGAGGCACGCCTGTGGAAGACCGTCGCCCATGTCCAGCAGCGCCATGCCGAGGAGGACCCGGAGGAGATCTACCGGGCCGTCACCGAGGTGGTCGAAGAGGTCCGCCAGGAGCGGTATGAGCGCGGCGAGGCTGCTAAGCGCGGTCGTTGATACCAATATCTTCGTGAGCGCGGTCCTTTCCCCCCGCGGCACACCAGCGCGGATCCTCGCTGCGCTTCAGTCATCCTCGTTTCAGCTGATCTCCTCGCGCGACCAACAGCAGGAGCTCGCGGACGTGCTAGCCCGCGAAGCGCTCTTCGGGCGCTATCAGGTGAGCCGGGCAGAGCGCGACGACTTCATCGAGTTGTTTGGGTTGCGCGCTCGGCTCGTTGAACCCACCAAGAGGCTCCCAGTGTCAGTCCGCGACCCAAAAGATTCGATGCTGTTAGCTGCCGCGCTCGGCGGGAGGGCGGACTATCTGGTCAGCGGAGACAGCGACTTGCTCGAGCTTGCCGGAGACCCACGCCTCGGCCGGCTCTCAGTTCTGACCGCCGCCGCATTTGTTGCCGTGCTTGACGAAGCGCGGCGCTCGTGACTGGTTGCCAGCGGAGAGGGCCGAGCGCATCTCGCCTGCCGCACTGCTCGTCCGGTAGCTGACCTTCAAAGCCAAGCGTGGCTCGCCTCCGCGATGTTTCGTCGCGATGTGACGGCGAACGTTCCCCGTCCCGGCAGTCCGGCGCGAGCTGGCTCGCCTTTCCGATGCTTGGTCTCGCCGTGACGGCTCTCAGACAACCCGACAGCGCCAGCACGGGACTTGCGAAGCGGCGCTCTGCACAAGCGCCGAGTGAGCACGACGATGAACAAGTTCGCTCCAGCACTGCGACAGCGCACGCGAAGCTCGACTGACTTGTACGCATCGGTTACCTGATCGGGGGACTCTGCTCTTCCAGGGCACTGGCCGAGCGCACTACAATCGCCGCTCGGCGCGGGGGTAGACGATGCGCGAGATTACGTGGTTCGCGGCGCTCGGTGCACTGCTTGTCTCGATCCTCGTTTCGTTTTCGTATCCCTATATCGTGCTCAAGCTCGGCGAAGGGCCAAATGTTTCGCTGCTCTCGGCCTTTCTCGGCGCGGCTTTCCTCTTCATCGTCGCACGGCGTACGCACGGCCAAAACCGGCTGATGAACAACGTCATCCAGACTGCTGGGACGTCGGCCAGTATGACGGCCTTCATGTGTGTCATCGCCGCCGGCTTCGACTATTTGGCGCGCGATCAGCGAGTCAACGTTAGCATCAGCATCACGCCTATCCAAATGTTCATCTGGCTCTCACTCGCCGGCGGCATCGGCGTGCTCTTCGTCCCAATCTTCCGGAAGTATTTCCTGGATGACCCGAGGATGATTTTTCCAGACGGCGTGTCGGCCGCTGAGACGGTGAAGACACTCGATTCTGAGCCGCGGGAGGCGCGAGGCAAGTTGTCGACGCTCGGCGCGAGCGGTCTGGTCGGCGGCGTCTTTGGGTTCTTGAACGATGGGCTCAACGCCATTCCAGCATGGTATTGGAACCGCGGGCTCATGATCGGGACCGACTGGAACCTGCTGTCGCTCGGCACCGGGATGATCATTCCGCTCTCGGTGGCGCTCTCTGGGCTGGCAGCGACCCTTTGCGTCTGGATCTTCGGGCCGTTGGTCATTCAGAACACCGGGCTGCAAATCGTCCAGAATAGCATCGCTTCCGAGTTCGTCCAGCCGTGCCTTGCGCTCATTGGTGTCAGCGAACTGACGACCCAGCAGCAGACCTTGTTGAACACCAACTGCGGCACCTTGCCGGACTATCTGAGCGGGAACTATTTCGGACTGTTGCTTCAATGGACGATGTGGCCGGCGACCGGCATGCTGATCGCTTCGGCGTTCACCGCTGTCATCCTTCAGTGGCGATCGATCGTCCGTCTGTTCCGCACGCTCGGCCGGACGCGCACCAGTGCGGAGGATATCCCTCCCTCGGTCACCATCGCTGGCGTGGCCATCTTCGGAGTCCTGCTCGCGATCTTCCAGAACACGAACTTCGGCCTGTCGTATATCGAAACGCTCCTCGCGATCGCGATCTCGCTGCCCTTGATGCTGATCGGCATCCACGTTTTGGGCGAGACGGACAATGGGCCGGTCTCGGTCACGGCGAACTCACTGCAGATCGTCTTCGGACTGATCTTTCCGGCGCAAATCGCGCACAACATGATCGCGGCGGGCATCGCCGGCAACACGAACGCTCAGGCCGAAGGGACGATGCAGGATTTCAAGACCGGCCAGATCCTCGGCTCGACGCCACGCGTCCTTACGTGGGTGCAGCTTGCCGCCGTGCCGGTCGGCGCCGCAGGGGTCGCGATCATGTACCCGCTGCTTGTCGCCAAGTATGGTATCGGCCCGAACGGCTTGGTCGCGCCAACGGGGCTGAAGTTCGCCAACATGGCGGTGCTGATGTCGGAAGGCCTGTCGGCCTTCCCGGCGGGAGCGCTGCCGGCCACCGCCATCGCGGTTGTGCTCGGCATCCTGATCACGGTTGCCGCCCTGCGCTGGAACCTTCCTTGGCTGCCCAGCCCGGCCGGTTTTGGGTTTGGCCTGATTCTGCCCGGCACCCTGAACGTCATGATCGGCGCGGGCGGCATTCTCGGCTGGCTGTGGAAGCGGCGGTTTCTGAGCCAGTACGAAAACTATCGCTTCACCGTCGCCGCTGGTCTGATTAGCGGCGAGGCGATTATTTCCGGCCTGTTGCTTCCTTTCCTCTCGCTCTTCGGCGTCCTCTAGGTCATCGCATCAGGTGCGGACCGCCGACCTCCTCTGGCATGCCACCGCCGGTTCGCCGAAGGTGGCGAAGCCCCTCGCCCGCCCCGCCGTCCACGCCCAGAGAAGGTGAGGGAGCGCTACCGCCGGGCGAAACCGGCGCCGCTCTCCGGCTCGGCGGTGTAGCGGGCGACGCGCACCCAAGCGTAGGAGCCACCGATATCGCGAACGGCGTAGAAGTCGTAGTCGCCAAAATCGCGATCGCCGGCGGCGTTGAGGACAGTGCGGCCAGTGACGCCAGTGTACGCCGCGGCGGTCGTCACCAGCGCCGCCTTGTACGCGTCGACGTTCGAGACGCCACCGGCCACCGCCGCGGCGAGTGCGGCGACGAAGACCGCATCGTAGGCGATCAGCGCCACGTTGGACGGGGCAAGACCGGTCTGCGCTCGCACTTGCGAGGCGACCTGATCGTAGTGTTCGAGGCTGCCCTCCTCGCCGTAGACCGAGTTGGGGAAGTCGACCGTCACTGCAAACTGTGCGGCGCGCGGATTGTCGACGAGGGCGAGCACTTCTGCTGTGCCATCGGTGCCGTACCAGCGCACCGACACGAGCGCGGGATACTCGAGAGCGGCGTCGAAGATCGGGACAACTTCTTCGAACGCGACGAGCAGGACACCGACCTTCTCGGAGCCGGCGCGGCGGGCGGCGGCATCGACTCGGCTGTTCAGGGCCTGCAGCGGCTCGGCGAACGATGTGGCGGCCGGATCGTAGCGAACCGCCGGCTCGACCGTCCCGCCAGCCGCCCGGAACGCCAGCGTGAACTGCTCGACGAAGTCGTTGCCGAAGACGTCGTCGCGGATGAGGGGCACGATCGTGGTCACACCACTGTCGATTACGTAGGCGGTGAGGGCGGCGGCCTGCTGGGAGTCGTCGGCAATGAGCCGAAACAGATTGTCACCGGGGATGGCAAGCGAGGTTGCGGTGCTGGCATAGCTGATCAAGACGATGCCGTTCGCGTTCGCGTAAGGAAGAACGGCGGCGGCCTGTTCGCTCGTCTCAGGACCGATGATGACGCGAATGCCCTGAGCGGCAAGCCGCTGCACGGCTGCGAGGGCACGCTGGGGGTCCTTGCCGACATCCTCCTGAACGATGCGGACACGGTAGGGCTGATTCTGGCCGAGCAGATAGGCGTTGATTTCGCGCTCGGCGATCGTCAGGGTAAGGTCGACGAGCAGGTTGGAAGACTTGTCGACCAATGCGCCGAGCACGAGCTCGGTGCCGCCCTGGGCGGCGGCTGGGCGAGCCGGAGCCGCCAGCGCCAGCAGTGTCACCACTGCCACCATCCATCGTAGCGCTCGAACGATCACGGTTGCGCTCCCTTCAGCAGCTTAGCGCGAGACGCGCCCAGAGCTTGCCGGCGTGACCGAAGCCGGCGGACCGGTAACTTCGAATGTGTTGGAGGCGAGATTTGCGCCGCCGGTCACCTTCCAGACGATGCTGTAGGAACCTGGCTGAAGCGCCGGTGCGCCGCGGAAGGCGTTTGGGTAGATCAGCGTCGCCTGCTGGTTGCCGGTCACGGTCGTGTCGGCATCGTACGCCTTGCCGCCCGGCGCCGAGACGATTGCGGTCACGCGCGTCGTTTGGCCGGGTTGGCCGGTCCGATTGAGCAGCCCAAGCGAGACCTGCCCAGCGCTGACTGGCACCGGGCCGGGTGGGCCGACGGCCACCCACTGCGCCGGCTGCGGTCCCGAGGTCGGCGTCGCCGTGGGCGGAACGGGAGTGTTCGTCCGCACCGGCGTCGCCGTGGGCGGAACCGGCGTGCTGGTCGGGACGATGACGCTGCCGCTCACTTGGAGCACGCCAGTCTGACAGACGAAGCCATTGATGGTAAATCGATAGTAGTACTCGCCGTTAGCGTTCGGTGTCACGCGCCACGTCCAGATTGTGCCGAGCCCGCCACCGCTCGACCCGACGAACTGGGGATTGAACGGCCCGGCCAGCCCAACGTTCGTCGAGGCGCGGCGCGAGGTAACCTGAATGGTGACGGTCGTTCCCGGCGGCGGGCTGGCCGGTGAAAAGGTGATCTGCTCATCGCCGTTGCAGACGGTCGTCTGCCCCGAGACGCTAAACGAATCGCCAGCCACCTGGCCGCCGCCTTGCACACGCCACTGCACGGTGTAGTTGCCCGGCTGGAGTGCGGGGGCGCCGCGGAAGCTCGACGGGTAGAAGACATTTGCCCACTGGTCGGCGACTGCCGTCACGTCGGCGTCGTAGCCGACATTGTTCGGCGCAACGACACGAACGGTCAGCCGGGTCGAGTTGCCACCTTGGCCAAACTTGTTGCGGATGCCAAGCTCGACCGATCCGGCATTGGGAGCGACGGGCTGGCGCGGTACGCTCGTCTGCCACGAGGTATCGGTGACGGTCACCGAGCCCGAGGTGCAGGTCACGCCGCCGATCGTGAAGGTATAGGCGTAGGTTCCGGCGCCGGATGGGGTGAATCGCCAGGCCCAAATCGTTCCCCGGCCACCGCCGCGCACCCCGTCGAACTGTGGGCTGAACGGTCCGCTCAGGCCAACGTTGGCCGAAGCGCGCGCCGAGGTGACTTCGACCCGAATCGGCTGGCCGACAACGGGCTGCGCCGGGATGAAGGAGAGCTGCTCGTCGCCGTTGCAGGCCGCCGGCGGGACGGGGGTCGGTGTGACGTTGCGGTAGGGCGGCTGGACGCCCGGTGCGGCCGGTTGGGTCGCAAAGGCCGGGTAGAGCCCCGCTTCCTTGCCGAGGTCGCCGCCGTTGGCGATAACCACCTGGCCGGCAGCCGCCCACGGCACCGCGACCCGCCATTGCTGAAAGACAACCCGCTGTGCCCGGACGACGAACACGGTGCCGAAGTCTTGGGACGCCATCGGCAGGCCATAGTAGAGGACCGGGTCCGGTTGGCTGAAGTAGACCTGGCGAATCGCCGGGTTGGCATCGAGGATCGCTTGGTGGCGAGCGGCCACCGCCGAAAAGGGCAGCCCGGAATCGCCTGACCAATCGAATGGTTTCGGCACTTGCTTGTTTTGAAGCAGCCAGTCGTCCCGGCCGGCAGCGGACAGCTCGTCCAGCACATTAACGAAGAGGACCGCCCCGCCTTGATCCGGCCGATATTGGAAGACGACCTTCTGGAAGGCTTGGACGACAAACCCGTTCCAGACGAAGCGGTGGGAAACCGGATACCCCACTTGGCTGACGCCACCGAAGCGTTGGAAGGCAGTCCAGAAGGGGATGCCATCGTTGTTCGTCACGGAATAGCCGAGCTGGCCGCCGCCGTTTTGGCCGTTGGCTTGGCTATAGAACCAGCCATTGGCAATGGGAAAGTCGTTCGCTGACTGCGCCCTGGACAGTGCTGGAACGAGGAAGGTCCCGCAGAGCGCGAGGGCGGCCACCAGCCCAAGTGATCGTCGGAGCACGGCCTTCTCCTGTCCTGCGCGGAATAGCGTCCGAAGCGAGATCCTCTCGGGAACGGGCGGATTATGCCACACCGGGCGCACGCTCGCGGCGGGGCGCATCCGATGGTGGTTGCAGGGCAGGGGAGCGACGAGTGGCTGGCCAGCGTCTTGCCGGCACAGCGGGTGTCCCAAGGCGTGAAGCGGGGTGGGGCTGGCCGTGAGCGGAGATCGGTCGAGGCGAAAGGTCAGGGCCGGTTGGGCGCGACGAGATCCTTGACTGGCGGCTCAGCAATGAGCGCGTGGAGCGGCCCTGGCTCCGGCAGCGTCGGGTCGACGAGGGCAAGTCCAGTCTCCTCCTCGTGCTGGCGAATGCGGTCTAGTGCCCGGCGCACATCGCGGTCCAGTTGCGGGACGTCGAGCACCTCCGCGGCGATAGTGTGGCGCAGGTTGCCGTCCTCGTCTGGGACAAGCCGCAACCGGCGGATGCCGTCGCGCAGCGCCCGCCGGCTCTCGACGCCGAGCTGGCCGAGCGCCACTTGAAGAACATCAAGGAAGAAGGTGCGCGGACCATACACGCCAGTGCGCAGAATCGCCTCCTGAATCTCGGGCCAGTTGGGGACGATGGCTTGCGCGGGCATCGCAAACTCGCGCATCACATCTTCGAGCGCCTCGAGCGCCTCGACGGGCGTGTAGGTGAGGAGAATACGAGCGAGGTCCAGATAGAAGGCGTAATGGGCAGCTTCGTCGGCGACGATGGTCCGGCAGATTGCGAGGAGCACGGGGTCGTGATGGCGAGCAGTCTCCGGGGTGCTACCTGCGGCCAACCGGGCGAGGTTGGCGTAGTTCAGCTTCGTCGCCAACTCTTGGAAGACGGTGTAAAAGACGATGTGGACTGGGTCGTCCCACGGCAGCTCCCAACTGGCGGAGCGGAGGTCGGCGGCGTACTGCTCGACGCGATCGGGCGACCAGCGTCCGGCGAAGAGCAACGCATTGCGCCAGAGGTCGGCATGCTTCGCCTCTTCAGCCCCCCACCGGATTTGGAACTGGCTGCGTCCGTAGCTCTCGCGGAGGAGCAACACACCTTTGGCGGTGTAGTCTGGGACGTATTGCTCGACGGCGAAATAGCCCTCGATCAGCCGGAGGATATCCGGATCGTGATCGGTGCGGATCGCCCGCCAGTCAAAGCTGGAATCGACTCGCCAAGCACGTTTCGCTTGAGAGCGATCGACGTACCAACGGTAGAGCCCACGCGTGGCGCGTTCAATCCGACGGGCGCGCTCCTCGCGCGACAGAAGCCCGACGGGTGTCTGCATCGTTGCCAACCCTCGCCAGCCATCCCGAGAGGCTGAAGGAAACTGCAGCAGGGCACTCGTCGAGCGGCGCAGCGAGGCGGGATCGCGAGCGTGCCGGGCCCAACCTGACGGCTGGGATCTCAGAGCGGTTCTGCTAAGGAGAAGTCTACGGGATCGCTCGAAATTGTGAAAGCATGCACAAGTGCCAGATCCGGTTAGGCAGCAACGATATCGAGACTGACCGGCCGTCCGGCCGCATCCGCGAGCGCTGCGGCGAGCGCCGAGCCGAATCGCCCGCGCACCCAGTCTGCCACGAACGGGTTGGGGGCACGCAGCACGGCGCGGCCGTGATCCCAGCCGGCAAACGTCAGCGGCGCGATATAGGTCTCCCAGTTGGCGCGGCTGAACCGGCTGCGCAGCCGGTCGCGGATTGCAGGCCAGTCGATCTGGGTGGAAGTTGGTTCTTGGGGGCTGTCTGTTGTGGAACGTGGATCTTGTCGGTCGGCCTCCCCGACCGGGACGGCATCGGTGTGGCCGACCGGGGGAGTCGGCTTCGCGGCTGGGGGGGAGTCGGATCGGTCGACCGGGGGAGTCGGGATTCCCGACTGGCCCCGAAAGCGGATGCGATAGACGGTGGTGCCCGTGCCGCCGTCGGGGCGCACCTGCGGCTCGCGAAGGATCAGTCCCTTTCGCTCGAGGGAGCGGAGGGCGTTGGCGGCGGTCTCGCGGGTGACGCCGGCGCCGCCATCGAGCCGCGTGCCGTCACGACGGACGATCCCGTCGGTCAGCTGGGAGAGGGAGACGGCGTCACTCTCTTTTTTCCAACCGAACGTGCGGCGGAAGAGATAGCACATGACCTTCGTTTCGGCGCCGGTAAGGTGGGGCAAGCAGACATCGAAGAACTCGTCGGGCACTTGGGTATAGCCCGGAGCGGAAAATCCCTCGAATAAGAACGGTTCAGTCATGGCATGCACCGGGAGCAGGTGACCCGTGATCCAGCTCGCCGCCTGCTTGGCAGCATAGCGGCGGATCAACCGGCGTGTCAAGCAACCAAGTTGACCAAACCACAATATGTTGTGCCGATTTCCACAAGTCCAGCATATAGGTTGTGGGGCAGTCCGCAATGACGAGGGCGCTCGGACTGCGCCGGCGGGCTGACAACATTGGGCGGGACGATTGTTGGCCGTGTGAAGTCGGCTGCCGCGCTGCCTATCGGTGTGACTATCGTCGGCTGGCAGGAGACCGCTGTTGACGGCAGCAGGTCTCTGCCGAGAAACTTCCGGGAGCGCAGTCGGTGCCTGGAGAGCAGGGTGGAGCGACGACGCGAAGGGCCAAATGCCGACGTTCTCGCGCCGGGGGAGACGAAACGCTCGGTTCCGACCCGTTTCGTCCTTCTGGGGGTGGCCGTGCTCTTACTCGCGGTCGGTCTCCTGTTCGGCGAGCCGGTGGCTGCGCCGGCAGGCTCACCGGAACTCGGGGTCTCGCCGATCGTGCGCCGGTCGATCCAAGAGGCGCGGAGCGCCCCGCGTCAGCAGGTGCTGGCGCCTGGTTTGGAAGCGCCGCGGGCGCGCGGGACAATCGTCGAAGACTCGTTTTTCAGCGAGATCCTCGCTCGTGAGATGCCGTATGCGATCTACTTGCCGCCAGGCTACGAGACGAGCGGTCAACGCTACCCGGTGCTGTATGCGTTGCATGGGCTGGCGGGCTATTACGCCGAGTGGGTGGACTTTGGCGCGGTGGACGTCGCGGACAGCCTGTTTAGCAACGCCAAGGTGCCCTCGTTCATTATGGTCTTTCCCCAAGGCGACCAGTCGTACTGGTTCAATCATCCGCAGGGCGGCGACGCCTGGGCCGACTACTTGACCGAGGAGGTCGTGCCGCTTATCGACTCGCGGTACCGGACGATCCCGCGCCGGGCAGGCCGGGCGATTGGCGGCCTTTCGATGGGGGCGACGGGTGCGCTGCAGATCGCGCTGCGCCGGCCCGATTTGTTCTCGGTTGTCGGCGCTCACAGCCCCAGCTTCCGCACGACGCCCGATGCTGATGTGTTTTGGTTCTTCAGTGACCCGATCTACTACCGGCAGTACGATCCGTTCGTGCTGGTGCGAACCACGCGCGCGGCGGAGCGGCTGCGGATCTGGCTGGACGTTGGCGATGCCGACCCGTGGCGGGATCGCACCGAGCAGTTCGACGCGCTGCTCACCTCGCGCGGCATTCCGCATCGCTTCACAATCGGCCAGGGGGAGCATGAGGGGACGTATTGGGGCGCCCGGATGGCGGACTACCTCACGTTTTATGGCTACGCGCTGATCAGTCCCGCTGGCGGCCCCGAGACGCTCGACCCGGCGTCTGTACCACCGACGCGTGTCCCGACCCGCCCTCCGAGCTAGACGTTCCCCGTCGAACACGTCGCGCCAGCGGTAGGGTGACTCCTTCGAAAATCCCTTCGCCGCGCAGCGTGTCGTCTTCGCCCACGCGCGGGTCCTCCGTCGGCGCGTGGGAGACGGAGACGCGCCCTTGGGCGTCGGCGATTGAGACGTGCACGGCGCCGGCCGCGGGGTCCTCTTCGATCTTGGGGTGCATCGCGATCCAGCAAGTGAAGGGCGAGACGATCTCGATCCCGAGCTCGGGAACGGCGTCGAGAATGCCGTCTGGCAAGGGGTCCGGCCAACCGGTCGGCGGAGAGGAACGCGATATCGGGAACGCGGCCGGTGTCCGGATTGCGTGGGCGGAGAAGCTCAGTTCGGTGAAGACGCGCCAAAGTCGGCGTTGGCGGACGAAGAAGCCGAGATCGATTGTGAGGCTGGCTCGTTCGCCGGTGTAACGCCCTTTGGCAGCGCTTCTCCCAAACGACACTCCGAGCGACGAGTTCCGCCTTGCCGTCGATGCTCATCGCAAGAACCTCGTCGCGGGCCGGCAGCCGGGTTTCCGCCGTCCTGGCGTGCTACTCACGCCGATGGTTCCGTGAGTCCGCGCGCCCGCAGCAGGCGTTGCCAGCGGCGGCCGGCCTCGTCCTCCTCGGCGCGGAGGCCGTCCGGCGGGTGGTCTTGGATGCCGACGAGGCGGTTTTCGGGGTCGGCGATGTAGCACAGCCGGCCGCCGGTCAACTCGAACACCTCGTTGACGAACCGCACGCCCTGTGCTTTGAGGTCGGCGACGATCCCATCGAGATCGCGGACTCGCAGCATCCAAACGTTCGCCACTTCGGTGCGCTCGGCCGGCAGCCGCGCCGGTGCGCCGCCCGGCAGGATCTCGAGCACGAGGGTGTCGCCGAGCGCGAGCAGGCCACGCTCTGGCCGCTCATCGATCGCAGCGAGGCCGATGCTGTCGCGGTAGAACGCCGTTTCGGCGGCAACGTCTTGGACGCGCAGCGCGACCCAACCGATTCCGTGAAGGTCGGGCGGCATCGGCCCCACGCCCGGGATGCGCGTTTCGCCGGTGTCGTAGCGCCGCCAGGCTTCGTGGTCGTCCCACCATGGCGACGTGCGGCGGCGCTCGCGCAGGCCGGTCAGGTGGCCGTGCGGGTCGAGGAAATAGGCGGTTCGGCCGTCGGGCTCGTCGTCGGCGTGGTCGAGAAAGCGCGCCCCTCCAGCGCCCAGCCGTGCCCGCGCCGCGTCGAAATCCACGGTGCGCAGGATGGGAATGCACGGGGCATCCTCGGGCTGGGAGATCGGCGGGGGTGGCGATCCGCCCAGCAGGATTTCGAAGCTCGTTGCTTCGCCGCCCCAAAAAATGTGGACGTCCTCGCGGGGCGTGCGGATTACGGGGAGCCCGACAACGTCGCGGTAAAAGGCGGCCAGATCGGCCGGATCGTGCGTCCGTCTCATGAACCAGCCGAGGCATTGGATGGTCGGTCGCATGCTGTCCCTCCCCCGCCATCCTAGCCGACAGTGTGCTACAAGTGGGACGGAGGATCACGATGCCGAGCCCACTGCTGAACTATCTCGACTGGGAGCTGTCGCCGGCGCAGCAGAGTGTGCAGCGCACGGTGCGCGCGTTTGTCGAGGAAGAGGCGCTGCCGCTGATCGCTGATTGCTTCGAAGCGGGGCGCTTTCCGAAGGAGCTGATCCCGCGCCTCGGTGCGCTTGGCCTGCTGGGGCCGACCATTCCTCTCGATGGCCCGGGCGCCGACGCGACGTCGGCCGGCTTGATCTGCCAAGAACTGGAGCGCGGCGATTCGGCCTTGCGCTCGTTCGCCTCGGTGCAGGGCAGCTTGGTCATGTACCCCATCTGGCGCTATGGCTCGGACGAGCAGAAGGCGCGCTACCTTCCCGGGATGGCGAGCGGCACGATCGTTGGCTGCTTCGGGCTGACCGAGCACGATCACGGCAGCGACCCGGCACGGATGGAGACACGCGCCTACCCCGATGGCGACGGCTGGGTGCTCAACGGCGTCAAGATGTGGATCACCAACGCCCCGCTGGCGGATGTGGCCCTGATTTGGGCGAAGGTCGACGAGGAAGGGCGGGACGTGGTGCGCGGGTTCCTCGTCGAGGCGGGGTCCCCCGGCTACCGGGTCAACGAGGTGCATCACAAGCTGAGCCTGCGCGCGTCGGCGACGGGCGAGATCGTGCTGGAGGATTGCCGCGTGCCCGGGGATGCGATCCTGCCCGGTGTGCGCGGGATGCGCGGACCGCTCTCCTGCCTGACGGAGGCGCGCTTTGGAATTGCGTTCGGCGTGGTTGGAGCGGCGATGGCGTGCTACGAGTCAGCGCTGGAGTATGCCAAGAGCCGAGAGCAATGGGGGCGGCCGATCGCCGGCTTCCAACTGACGCAGGCGAAGCTGGTCGATGCGCTCGAATGGATCACCCAAGGCCAGCTCGTTGCCTACCAGCTTGGCCGGCTGAAGGACGCTGGCCGGCTGACGCCGCAGCAAGTGTCGCTCGCTAAGCGGGCGAACTGCCGGATGGCGCTGGAGGTGGCCCGCTCGATGCGCAGCATCCTCGCTGGCAACGGCATCCTGCTTGCCTATCCCGTCTTCCGCCACATGGTGAATCTCGAGACCGTCTTTACGTACGAAGGCACCCACGAGATCCACACCCTCATTTTGGGGGCGGACATCACCGGGCTCGAGGCGTACCGCGGCTGAGCGCAGCTTCACAGAGGAATGGACTCGCTGGGCGGGCGCCGCGCTTCCTCGTTGTTGTCCGAACACCCGCTAGGCGGAGTTCATGGAAGACGTCTCGGGAGGACGCCGGAGGCGCTCGATCGCGCGTGTTTGCGCTGCTGTGATGCGGTGGACGAGCAGGATCGCGAGCAGCGCCGCGAGCACCGAGATGGGTGCCCAACCGATGGTGAATAGCAGGGCCAGCTGCATCTCCCCTATCTCATCTGCTCGCAAGAACCCCCGGTTCGAGGCTCTGGTGCCGCAGGAATGCAAGACGAAGAAGATCCACCACGAGCGGACCAGCCAACTGTTCGGCACCTGCCGCCACGATAGGCGGACAACGGTGCCGGCAAGCCACTGAGAGCCCTTCCAGACCTCTTTCATGATGAGGTAAGGAAGAACGAGATTGACGAGTGGGATCACGAACCCCAACACGATCCAGACGCCGGACCACGTGGTATCGGGAATTCCTCCGCGTTTCAGGTTCCTGTGGGCATCGACGAACCACACAAGGAAAACCATCGCACAGACAAAGACGACGAACATCCATAAGACAAACAGGTAGAAGTAGGCGCCCTGCAGAGCCGACGCAACATCTTCAATCGCTTGGCCACTTGCCCCCGGAGCAGCCTGCAGGCGGGCGGCGTTTTCGAGAAGCCAGACGAAATCCGCGCCCGCCTCGACCACTCTCAGGACAATGACAGCCACAAAACATCCAATCAGGATCTGAGCAGTCGAGCGAAGGGCGATCACATTATCCGTATATACGCTAACGAAACAAATAGCAATACGTCTGGCGGCGTGCGTGACCAAACCGCCCCATTCGGTCGGCCACGCCCTGCTAGTAGCGTGTCAGAGCAGACCTTCGCTCTCGGGTTTTTGCTGTGGCCTATCTCGGCAGGCACCTCAGCTCGACATCGCCGTAGGGTGAGCAACGCCTTGCGGCTGCGCCTTCACGGCTCGTGCTCGACGATACCGAGCGCGGCGAGCGCCGGCCGGAGCTCGAGGAGCGCGAGGTCCTTGCGCTTGCATTCAAGCATGCAGTCGAAGGGGCGCGGCGGCGCAGCGGCCAGAAAGGCGGCGCAGGCGACCGGATCGACGTCGTCAGCGTGGGCGCCGGCTGGCTTGCCCGGCGCTTGGCTGCTGAAATGGACCTCGGGTGGTCCGTCCGCCGGCTGCCACGTGGCGAACACCCGCGGGAGCAGGTCACCGGGCGACGGCAGCACGGCGTCATGCAGGGCATCGAAGACGACCGGAATGCCCGTCTCGTCGTGGATCGCGAGCACGTCGGCAGCGGAATAGACCCGCTCATCGTTCTCGAGGACGAGATGCTCACGCCAACTCTCCGGCAAGGCGCGGTAGCGCGCAACGAAGCGGCGCATCGCGGCGGCTTTGTCGCCGTAGGCGCCGCCACCGTGGATCACGATCTTTGCTTCACGGCCGAGGCCGAGCGCCCGCAGCAACCGGACGTGCCAAGCAAGGTCGGCGAGGGCGGTGGCAGTCACCTGCTCGTCCGGCGAGGTGAGGAGGGTGTACTGCCCAGGGTGCATGCTGCAGCGGACGCCGTCGCGCTGGATCGTGGCGCCGATCGTCGCGAGCGTTTCCGCTTCCTCTCGCCACCACTCGAGGGTGTTGACCGGGTGGGACGCGAAGGGAATGAGCTGGCTCGAGATGCGGTAGAACCGGACGCTGATGGCCCGGTTATACTCGAGCGTTGCGGCCAGCCCAGCGAGGTTGGCGCGGGTGAGGCTGCGGAGCCGCTCGGGCGTGGCATTGCGGAGGAGGCAGCGTTTGTCCGTCACCGCGCCGCTCCCGAGCGCGGTTGTGATATAGCCGAGGCGTCGTACTGCCATCGTGCTCCTGCAGCCAGGGACTGCGGCGATCGTATCGCAGGCAGTCCTCGGGCGGTTGAGCATGGCGGCGGCGGGGGCGCCGCGCCAAACCGCTCAGGGTAGACGGAGGAAGACCGAGCGGCTGGGACTCCTCGTTGGGCGTTGTCACGCAGAAACCGATGGCTCGGCATGACCGTGCGCCCACGGCGCCCATGCTCGCGCACGTCTGCCGAACGACGCGCCGGTGAGCAACCACCGTGCGCCCGGGGCCTGACGGCGAGGGCGCCGGCCACCACCGAGCAGGCAGCCCTCATCGATGGAGGATCTGAACCGAGACGTCGTCGTGCCATCCGGCGCGTCGAGCGCGCCCGTCGCTATGGCGGTCAGCGCGATCCAAGGTGGGTCCAACAATTGTGGCCGTTCACCAACGCGCCTGCGCCGCTGGGCGGGGTAGTCGCGTTGTTCAGCGAGAGGTCGCTGTCTTCAGGGAGAAGCGGCGCACGGTCCTTGCGCCGATCCTGAGCGCCAGGCGTGCGCGTCTCGGAGGGCGAGCACGCTGCGGCCTGCCGGTCTGGTCTCGGGCTCGCCAGAGGAATTGGAGCGACGATCCCGGCGGCTGGGATGGCGGCACGAGGCTCGTTGTCCTCTTCGGTGCCCTGCCGGTCTCTGGGGCGTGGGTGAGGCGGAGTCGCCCTCGTGGCGGATCGTCATCGCGCCGTGCCGGCACCGGCGAGGCGTGCCGGGGCAGCGACGGGGGCACGGCGCTCGAGGAGCAGGATGTATTCGTGGCTCATTGTCTCGGCGACGGCGCCGGGCACATTGCTCGGGCTGTTGCGGCTGGGGAGGCGCTTGGTGGGGATGCGGCGGATGATCACCTCGCAGGGCTCAAGCCCCAGCGGGGCCGCGAGGTCGGCCAAGATGAGATCCGTCGGGAGTTGGACGTCCTTGACGCGCCGGTTGCCCACGACGAGCGCTGCCACGCCGCCCGGTCGCAGTAGCCGCGCGATCTCGGTGAGACAGGATGCCATATCGACATAAAAGGAGGCGACTGCCGTTGCACGGCGCGTGTCGCGGCGTGCGATGGCCGCCACGGCCGCTTCAAGGTTGGGCGATGGCGGCAGCGGCGCGTCGACGGGTTCGCCGCCGAGCAGGCGGAGGTCGAGGTCGCGGTCGCTGGCGAGGCCGAGCCACTGGGCCGAGAGCCGCGAGAACTGCCCATAGGCGACCGTCGTTCGGCTGTCGCCGTATGGGGGAGAGGTGATGACGGCGTCGACCGATCCGGGCGCAAGGTCGGCGAGCGGCCGGCGCGAATCGGCGAGGCGGATCTCGGCATCGGCCGTTGGGGTGAAGGTGGCGACGAGCGCGGCGTTGCGGGCGGCGCGGGCGCGAAAAAGCGCGATTGGGTCCGGTCGGTGACGGGCGAGGCGAGCCGCCGGGTAGCGGTAGAGCTTGAACTCGGAAGCGCGGGTGTTCGAAGCGAGGCGGACGACTTCGGAGAAGGTCGCGAGGAGCATCGTGCGAGCAGGCTCATCGGTAGTGCGGATGGCGGCATGGAGGGCGCTGAGCGGCGGGATTACCTCGGGCTTGAACCAGAATTCAAGGCGGGGGATCGGTGGCGGTGGCGGCGGCGCGGCGAGGAGCGCAGGAAGCGCTGCCTCAACGTGTTCGAGCGCAGCGTTCACAGCCGCTGGGGCGATGGGGGTGGTCTTGGCGCGGGCGATGAGCGCCGCGAGAGGGTTGAGGTCGATGCCGAGCGCTCGGCGTCCTGCGGCGATGGCCTCGACGAGGACGCTTCCCGATCCGCAAAACGGATCGAGGATTCGGTCGCCCGGCCGGGAGAGCTGGGCGACAAGCCTCGCTGCGACCTGCGGGATCATCATCGCCGGATAGGAATGGAGGGCGTGGGTGAGCCGTTTCGTAGGTTCGCCGGCATAGTCCCAGCTCGGATCGCGGCGGCGGATCACTGGGGAGGCGGCGACGAGCATAGCAGAAGGGTAGGGCAGGCGTACCGGCGGGGGGTAGGAGCTAGGTCATGATCTGCTGGGCAATCCGGCGGATTTCGGCGCTCCACGGGTCGTCGGGGAAGCGGATGCTGAACAGGTCGCTCGAGGCGAGGCGGACGACTTCTTCAGAGAGGGGGAGGATGCCGGCGACGGGGGCGTGATAGGCATCCTCGACCTGCTTCTTGAGTTGGGCGAAGTCGAACGACGGCAGGGCTTTATTGATCACCAGCAGCATTTTGGGCACGTCGAGCTTGCGCGCGACGTCCACGGTCACGGCAGTGCCTTGGAAGTCCTGACGGTCCGGCCGCATGATGAGCACCAGAATCTCGGAGATGGCGATCGACAGCAGCGTCTCTTCGTTCAGCCCGGGGTGGGTGTCGATCAGGAGATAGTCGAGCCGAAGACGGGAGCCGAGATCTTGAAAGCCGTCGTTCAGCAGTGAGACGTCGTAGCCTTCGCGCAAGACGCGCGCGATCTCACCGGCTTTGATGCTGGAAGGGATGAGAAAGAGCGCCCCTTGGGTGGCTTGGCCGAGGCGGTTGGTCACGTCGTAGGCGGTTTCCTCGATACGGCAGCGGCCCCAGAGATAGTCGTTCAGCGACCGGACCATCTGCTTTTCGTCCATGCCGAACAGCACGTGAATGCCGGGCGACTGGATATCGGTATCGACGACTCCGACGCGCTTCCCCGCGAGGGCGATATTGGCCGCGAGGTTGGACGTAAGGTTGGACTTGCCTGTGCCGCCGCGGAAGGAGTGAATCGAAATGATCGTCGTCACAGATACTCCTAAGGGGGCGCAATCAGAGTCGGACGACCCGGGCGAGGACTGGCCCCCTTCCGGATGCAGCCACTCCTGCCGCAGCGGGTTCCGGGCAGGAGTTTAGCGCTTCGGCGAGGAAAGTTCCTGCGGTTTGGTTGGGCCGCCGTCGCTGCGCTCAGGCGGGACCTCGGTCGTGCGCTCGGTCAACAGGGCCGCCATCACGCCCACCGCGTCGGTCTGGACAACCAGAGAGAGGCGGGAGGTCTGACGTGCCGCCATCACGCCCACCGCCGCAAGCGCCGCCTCCCCCGACTGGCGGTCAGCGGAAACTCGGCGACGGTTCGGCGGTGTCTCGCGCTCCGAGGCCCGCGGGTGAGGGTTGCGCCGACCGCGTGCTCCCACTGGTCGCGCCCGTGCCCGGTTGCTGGTGCGCCGTGGCGTGCCGCCCAGCGTCCCATGCCGTTCGTGCTTGTGGTGCCACGGCTGTCGAATCCGCGGTCGCTCCACGGGTCGCGCAGCCGAACGCCACCCTCGGAGCAACGAGGCGGCCCGCTCAAACGAGCGGGCCGGGAGGCCAGACGGCGCCCCCTAAAGTTTGATCCCGGTGATCGCCATGCAGTCCCAGCTCGGGTCGCGCAGCTTGGCGACATTGACGAAGCCGGTGGCTCGCACGGTCTGCTCGAGATTGAGCTTCATGTATTCGCCGAGGAACGGCTCCGGCCCTTTGGTGCGCTGCACGCGGGCTTGGCGCTCCTCTTCGGTGTCGTCGTAGATGACATCGACCCAGCTGGCGCGGCCACCGCTCCGCAGAAGCCGCTTCATCTCGTGGACAATCTTGTTGCTCTCGGTCTGTGGCATCTCGTGGAGGACATAGCTTTCGTTGACGATGTCGAAGCTGCCGTCTGGGAAGCAGGTCTCGCCGGCGTGTTGCAAATAGAAGGTGACGTTCGGGATCTGTTCGCGCTCGGCCCACTTGCGGGCGAAGCGAACGAAGTGCGGCGCGAGGTCGATGCCGATCACCTCGGCATTGGGGAAGAGACGGGCGAGGGCCATGGCCGACGTGCCGAGGCCGGTGCCGAGATCGAGGATGCGCTTTGGCCTCCAGCCGGCATAGATCCGGGCGAACAGCTCTTGGGCTGGCTCGATGCGCGTGAAGGTGAAGTAATTCTTGGCGATGTAGACCGCGCGGGTGTAACGCGGGTCCGGCAGCGGGGTAAAGTGGATCGGCGTCTTCAACCAGTGCAGCGGCACGTTCGGCGGTGGCGCGCCAGGTGGAAGGATGTCCGAATTGTCGGCCGGACCGTCGAAGTAGGGGAGACCGGCAATCCACTCGTTTCGCACCTGCTGGCCACGCTCGCGATCCGTCCAGACGAGGCGCATCATCCATTTCTCATAGTCGGTCTCGGGGTCAAAGATCGTGTCGAGCGTGATGACTGGCTTGGGCGGGATGACATCCAGCGGGACCTGCTCCATCGCCATTCGCGCGCGGGGGTCCTGCGGGGCTCGGGCGGGCTGCGCGTTCATCGGTCCTCCTTCGAACATCGTCACCGCCAAGTCTAGCACGTCTATGCTGAGCGCCTCGCTCACAAGGTCTGAACGATAGACTGACTCTATCGAAAGCAGCCGGTGCCGCCAGCGCGCCGAGCGGTCGCACGATGATGGGTCGTCGTGGGCCTCGGACCTCGATGTCCCTCGTCACCGCACGGGCCTCGCCGAGGCGGCGCCAGCGCCCCGGACGTGGAACGAGGAGGGGGCACGAAGCGCTGATTGCCACGACGTCGCCTGCTCCCAGCGACCCGATCGCGGCGCTCGCCCGGTGGCCGGGCGGCGGTATGCGGACGGGCAGGATCGGCTACCCTCAAGGCGAGCGGGGTGCGGCGTGCAACTGACGTTCTTGGGCGGAAGCTTTGCCGTCGGCGTGTTCAACGCCTTCAATGTCTACACCATTTCACTTTGGCTGACTGCCTTCACAACGTCCTACGTTCTAATCAGCCTAATCTCCAACTCGCGCTCGTTCGCGGGGGCGCTGGTCTCACCGCTTGCTGGGGCGTGGTCCGACCGAGTCTATCTTGGCTGGCTCGGTCGCCGGCGACCGTTCATTCTCGTCGGCGGGCTGCTCGGGGCGCTGGGGCTTGCCCTGACCCCCGCGATCGGCCGCCTCGATCTGGGGGCTGGCTGGCTGCCGGCCGATGCCTCTCGTCTCGCGCCGGCGCTCGTCGCCATCGGGCTGGTTACGCTCGCGTTCAATCTGCAGGACGATGTCCAGAAGGCGTTGCTCGCCGATTTGACGGAAGGTCCGGCGCGAGAACGGTTGTCGTCGTTTGCCGTCGTCACCGACATGGGTGGGCAGGTGCTCATCCTGGGGCTGGGCTTTCTGCTCAGCCGGGGTGGGATCGACGATGGGTTCTTCCTCGTCGCCGCTGGCCTGATCGCCGGCGGGGTGGTGCTGACCGTCCTCGGTGTGCGGGAGCCGCCACCGGCTCAGTGGGACCGCGGGACGCTCGTCCACCGTCGGCGTCCACCGCTCCGCCGCTTCCTCGCCGACTACCGCGCGGCGGCCATCTTCTGTCTGGCCGTCTTCTGCTACTGGTCGGGCGTGAACGCGGTGCTGCCGTTGGTGGCGATTTACACGCGCGACATCCTTGGCGCTGACCCCGGCGAAGCGCAGTTGTTGCCAGCGCTGCTCTTGCTCAGCACGACGCTCTTCGCCATCCCCGCCGGGCTGCTCGGCACGCGCTTGGGCAAGCGGCGGGTGCTGGCGGCAGGCTACGCCATCCTCGCGATCGCCGCGCTCTTCGCGCTCGTTATTACGACGCGCGAGCAGGGCGCCCTCGTCTTCCTCTTCGCCGGGATTGGCAATGCGGCGAGCATGGTGCTCACCGTTCCGCTGCTTGCCGACCTTGTGCCGCGTCACCAGATGGGTACGGCGACTGGTGTGCTCGCGGCGTGCACCTCGCTGTCGGCGCCGCTCTCCAGCCTTGTCTCGGGTGCGCTCGCCGATGCGCTCGGCCCGCGTTCCATCTTTCTCCTGATGACCGTCCTGACGCTGGCTGCACTCGCGCTGTTGCCGGCAGTCCAACCGTCGTCAGCATCCTGACGAGCGTTCGGCGACTGACGGGATGCTGCAGCTCGGCCCGATCACCTTTGGGAAATGGCGGTGCGTCTCCTTGCCGCGTCCTGTGAGCACGTTCAGAGGTTCTCTCGCGCCAAAGGTAGTCGCGGCGCTCGCTCGGAACGCATCCCCGGGCGATGCACCGGTCTTTACGCGCCTTCCGCTCGGCCTTTGAGGGTCGCCGCCTCGCTGCCGCCGAAGATGGCGCGCTCGGCGGCGAGCATCCGTGCCAGCGCCTCGCGGTAAATCGCGGTGTGAGCGGCGACCGGCTCTGCGGTCCCGGCGATGGGTGGCTGCAGCGCGTCGAGTGAGGTGAGCAGCCCCAGCCGCTCGGCGGCGAGGAGGGCGACGCCGCGGCTCGACCCTTCGGGCACGGCCGAGCGCAGCACCGGGCGGCCCAGCACGTCGGCGACGATCTGGCGGAAGGCCGCCGAGCCGAGCAGTGCGCCGCCGGTCGCTACGACGGTTGTGGTCGGCATCGGGAGGGCGCTGTCGACCGCGGCGGCGACCCGGCCGATGAGCAAGGCGATCGCCTCGAGGGCGGCGCGGTAGATCTCGATGGGCGAGCTGTTGATCCGGAGGCCGAGGAGGGCGCCGGCCACGTCCGTCCGCCAGTGTGGGCTGCGTTCGCCAGCCCAGTAGGGGAGGAGGGTGAGGTGGTGGGCGGCTGGCGGGAGGGCAGCGACCGCTTGCTCCACCTCGGGGTGCGCTGGCAGCCGCAGGGTCCGGCGCAGCCAGTCGAGCAGGCTGCCGCCGTCATTCATCGCGCCACCGAGCACAACGCGCGTCTCGTCCAGCCGATACCGCCAGAGTCCGATCGGGGCGACGGCGCTGCCGCGCCAAGCGGCGCGAACCGCGGCGGAGGTGCCGACCATAATCGCCAGCCGGTCCGGTGTGAGACAGCCAGCGCCGGCGTTGCTCGCTGCTCCGTCGCCAATGGCTGGCAGCCATGGAACGTCCGCGAGGGCAGGCCAGCGCCCCGCCAGCGCCGGCACGAGCCCGCGTCGGACCACGTCCAACGAGACGACTGGTGGGAGTTGTTCCGGTCGCACACCGACGGCGGCGCAAAGCTCGGGGTCCCAGCGGCCGGCGTCTTGATCGAAGAGACCCGTTGCGGACACCATCGAGAGGCTCGTGCTGGCAGGCTGGCCGCTCAACTGCTCGGCGAGGTAGTCGGCGAAGGAGAGCCACCGCACGGTGGCAGCGAACGCTGTCGGCTGGGTTCGTCGCAGCCAGATGAGCTTCGCCGGCCAGTAAGAAGCGTGGATCAGGCAGCCGGTGCGAGCGTGGACGGCGGCGGCATCAAGCGTTGCGCGCAGCGTCTCAGCGTCCGGGCCGCTGCGACCGTCCATCCAGAGCAGGAGCGGCGTCACCGGCCGGCCGTCGCGCCCGACGCCGAGCAGGCTGTGCCAGAACGTTGTTACCCCGACTGCCGCCACCGGCCGGTCGATCCGGACGCCATCGATGGCGCGCACGACGTCGGCAACCAGCGCCTCGGGGTCGAGGGTTGCGCCGCCATCGGTGGTGGTCGCCGGCCGATAGCGCACGCTTGACACACTACCAAGGCCCCGACCGCGCGGGCTAAAGAGCAGGGCGCGGCAGGACGACGTGCCGATATCGAGGGCAAGCAAAGCAGGGCGGCTCACGCCACTCCACCACTCGAGCTGAGAGGAGAGAACGCCTCCTCGGGATTCCCGTCGGTGTGCAGCGCGAGGTTGGCGCTCAACTCGTCGCTCGCCTCCTGAGCGCCCTGAAGCCTGTCGGTGCGTGGCCGCTGCCGACGGGAATAGCCGGACCGGGTCGGCGCCGACACCGTCGGCCACGTTTCGTCCGGCGCACGGGCGATCATGATCGGAGTCTGGCGCATGGCCTCCTCGCTCTGCATCGCTTCGGTTGGTGGGGCCGCCTTCGATGGCGATCCGCCGCTGCGTCGATACCGCGAGCGAGCTGGACGGCGGGGCGGCAGGCGATCAGCGTGCTCCCCTCGTGTCACCCCCACGTGGTGCGGCGTCGCCTGCTCCAGCAGGAGCTTCGCTATTGCTGCTGGATGCTATAGGTGATGCCGGTGTATGGGTCATACAGGCCGGCTTGGCCGGAGCCGTCGTGGAAGCCGAGAAAGCCCCGCAGCGGCTTCGTTACCGATAGCGGGGCGTCGGGAACGATCAGCTCGAGGCGCGGCTGGGACGGTCCGCCAGTATCGAGCAGGACGATCCGAATGGCGACATCATCTGGTAGCTTGGTGAGTTGGCGCATCGGGCCGGAACTGACCGGCGTATCGCTCACCACCCGCCAGCCGAGCTGGCCGGTGTAGAAGTCGATCGCCTCGGGCGGAGCGCCGATCGGGCAGAGACCCGGCTCGGAGAAGAGGGTTTCGCCGCGCCAGGTGGCGAAGGCGGGACTCTCGATCTGCATGAGGCCGAGCCGCTCCCCGTCCGGACCGAGCACCATGGCGTGGCGCACCGGTTTCGCACCGAAGTGGTACGCGACCGGCCCAGACCAAAGCGCCGCGCCTTGAGCCGTCAGCGTGGCGATCGCTTGGTCGAGGTCGTGAGTGTAGAAGTCGATTGCGAGCACGCCGCGGGAGAGGAAGTCCGGCGCGGGATCGCCACTGGTGGTCGGCGTAATGATGAGCCGGCAATCGGGCCGCCGCTCGAGCGCGAGCGTATTGGGTGCGCCAGCGAGGGGCCGGTAGCCGAGCGCAGCGTAGAAGGCGCGCGAGCGGTCGGGGTCGCGCGCCGCGAGATGCACGTCGAGCAGCGTGCCGGTGCGGCTCACTTGAGCTTGTAGATCGCCGCGAGATCGAGCGAGGTGTCTGGCGCGGCAAAGACGTCCTTCACTTTGGGGTTTGTCGTCCAGGCGAGCGTAGGGTAGTAGACGGGCGCAACGGGCGCTTCCTCGTAAACGAGGGTGACCATGTCCTTCAGGAGCTGTGCTCGCCGGTTCGGATCGACCTCGGTGCGTTGGGCGGTGTAGAGCTGGGCGAAGCGCTCGTTGCGCCACGTGACGCGCGCCTCGACGCGGTTAGCGACGTTTTCGACGAACTGGTAGGCTGCGTCGGCGTCGCGCACATCGCCGTCGGTCGAGCGGCTGATCCAAATGTCGTCGATCGGGCCAAGGTTCGAGCGCTCGACGAACACGGCGAAGTCGACGAGCTGCAGCTCGAGCTCGATACCGAGCTCCTTCCACATCCCACCGACCGCCTCGGCAAAGGTGCGGCCGCCGGCGGTCAGTGTCGCCTTCATCTTGATGTTGGCGTTGGCGTAGCCGGCCTCGGCCATCAGTTGCTTCGCCTGCTGGACGTTGTATGGGTAGTTGCGGAGATCTTTTTGGTAGCCGTTTGCTGCCGGGCTTGCCATCTGCCACGCTGGCGTCACGAGGCCGCGGAAGAGGGTCTTGGCGATCGTCTCGCGGTCGATGGCGTAGTTCAGGGCAAGGCGGACGCGCTTGTCGCGCAATGCTGGATGCCCGCCGATGGTGTTGAACTCCATGTACCACGCGCCGGGGAAGACGCCCTCGGAGACGTTGTAGCCCATGCCCTTGAGGGCGATGATCTGATCGGCCATCAGATCGTAGGCGGCGTCGAGGTCGCCGGTGCGCATCCCGGCTTGCAAGGTGGTGCGGTCGGGCGTAAAGCGCAGCTCGAGCCGCTTGGTCTTGCCCTTGCCGCGCCAAGAGCCGTCCCACGCCTCGAAGACGACGCGATCGCCTGCCACGTACTGGACCACCTTGTAGGGCCCGCTGCCGACGGCCTTCGCCCCCTGGAACTCGGCGACGCCAGTCGCCTCAAAATACTTCGGCGGGATCATGCGCAGCAGATTGAAGCGGCGGACGAGCAGCGGATCTTCGCTCTTGGTGATGACACGGAACGTCGTCGGGTTTGGCGCTTCGACACGGTCGACGGTGGCGAAGGTAGGCCGCTCGATCGCCCGGGTCTCGGGGTTCATGAAGCGGTCGAAGTTCCACTTCGCGGCGGCAGCGTCAAACACCTCACCATTCGAGAACTTGACGTCGTCGCGCAAGGTGAACTCCCACGTGGTTCGGTCGACGGAGCGCCACGAGCGTGCTAGCCACGGCTGAATCTGGCCATTGCGGTCGTAGCGCACGAGCTGGTCGTAGATCGGGTCGAAGGCAAAGGCGCCGGTTTGGGCGACGACGGGGTGCGGATCGAGGCTTGGCAACGAAACTGGGTAGCCGATCGCAATGGTATCGGCGATCTCGGCAGCGGGTGCGCTGGTCGCGCCGGCCGCTGGCCCAGTCGAGCCGGATGGTGCCGTCGGCGCACACGCGATGGTGACGATCGCAAGTAGTGCGAGCAGGTGCGCGAAGCGAGGCATAGCTCTCCTCCTGAACTGCTACCCCTGCCGGCGGCGAGCATCGGAACGGTAGCGAGCGGGCGTACCGAATGCCGATATTTTTGCACAGACTTGCACGACTACTGCAATCCGACGGCGGATCGTCGCAAAACGACGGGGATCGTGGTTGCCCCGCTATCGGCTGATCGCCGGTGGGTGACCGGCTGTCAGCTGGCCCGCCGATCTGGCCGAAGGCTGGCGCGGCGCTGCGATCGCAGCCGAATGACGGGCTTGGACGAGGGCGTCGCGCTCGGCCAGCGAACGTGTGGGGCGCCACGGCGCCCCGCGCTTCTCGCTACCGCTCCCGACCATAGAGGCGCATCGTCAGCGGTCCGAAGACAGCAACGAGGACGGCGCTCGCGATCAGGACCAGAGCGATTTCGGGCTGCGCCGTGCCGGCCATCAGGCCCCGGACGGCCGTTGCGAGGTGGGAGATCGGGTTGGCGTTGACGAACGCTTGGAGCCAACCGGGCATCGTCGCCGGGTCGACGAAGATGTTGCTGGCGAAGGTGAGCGGGAAGAGGAACAGCATGCTGGTCATCATCACGGCGTTCTGGGTGCGCACCACCAGCCCGAGCGATGTCCAGGCCCACGAGAGGCTGAACGAGAAGACAAGCAGCAGCGCCACGCCGAGCAGCACCCCGATGACGCCGCCGGCTGGCCGGAAGCCGAGGACGAGACCGAGGACGATCACGATCGTCGAGGCCATGGTGTAGCGCGCGGCGTCGCCGAGCAACATGCCGACGATCGCCGCCGGTCGCCAGATTGGCAAAGTCCGAATGCGGTCGAAAAAGCCCTTCTCGATGTCGATATTCAGCCCAAGCCCGGTGTACATCGTGATGAGGACGACCGTCTGGACCAGTACGCCCGGTAGCAGGTACTGCAAATAGGCGTCCGTCGATCCGGCGAGCGCACCGCCAAAGAGGTAGGTGAACATCAGGGTGAACATCACCGGAAAGATGGTGACATCAATCAGTTGTTCTGGGACGTGCTTGATCTTCAGCATCGCCCGCCAGAAGAACGTGAGCGAAGCGGTAAGCGCGTTCGCTCGTGGCGGACGGACGCGGGGGGAGAGCGCTGCCCGGAGGGTGTCGTCGACGATCGGTCGGGCGGGGGTCAGGATGGGAGTCGAAGTCATGCCGCGTCCTCCAATGGTTCTTCGGCGCGGTGGCCGGTGAGGGCAAGAAACACCTCGTCAAGGCTGGGCCGGCCGAGCGAAAAGTCGGTCACTGCGATGCCGGCCTGCGCCAGCGCGGCGAGTGCGTGCGCCGCCCGCTCGGCGTCGGACACGCGGGCTGAGAGCGCCGCCGGATCTGGTTCGCGGTAGAGCGCGACGCCGAGCGCCCGTTCGAGGATCTGTTCGGCCTGCGGCCGCTGTTCGGGGTCAAGAAGGCGAAGGTGGAGGGCCCCCGTGCCGACTGAGGCCTTAAGTTCGCTTGGAGTCCCCTCGGCGATCACCCGGCCGTGGTCGATGACGGCGACCCGGTCGGCAAGCTGATCGGCTTCTTCAAGGTATTGCGTGGTGAGCAGGACGGTCGTGCCGCCGGCGACGAGGGCGCGGACGATCTCCCAGACCTGGCTGCGGCTGCGCGGGTCGAGGCCGGTGGTTGGCTCATCGAGGAAGATGAGGTCGGGGGTAACGACGATGCTGGCGGCGATGTCGAGCCGACGGCGCATTCCACCCGAGTAGGTCTTCACCCGCCGCCCGGCGGCCTCGGCGAGGCCGAAGGCCTCGAGCAGCTCTGCTGCGCGCGCCCGGGCTTGGCTGCCTGAGGAGCCGAGCAGCCGCCCGAGCAGGATGAGGTTTTCCTGCCCGGTCAGGTCTTCGTCGACCGAGGCGTACTGGCCGGTGAGGCTGACGCGAGCGCGCACGGCATCTGCCTCTCGGACGACGTCGTGACCAAAGACGCGTGCCCACCCGCCGTCGGGCCGGAGCAGAGTCGTGAGCATGCGGATGGTCGTCGTCTTTCCTGCGCCGTTGGGGCCGAGAACGCCGTAGACGAGGCCTTGGCTGACAGTCAGGTCGACGCCGTCGACCGCCCGGGTCGTACCGAACCGTTTGGTGAGCCCGGCGGTTTCGATCGCGAGTTCGCGCGAGGTCATGGCTGCCTTTCTGCGCCGCGCGGAGGGGCGGCGTCGAACGTTTGTTCGCTGCTCATCGTACTGGCTGGCCTCGGTTCGGTCAACTCCTTCGATGAATGATTTTCGGCGGCGCCGGCGGCGGGTATGATGCGCCGGATGGCCGGAGCGAGACGATGATCCGTGCGACGGTGACAATGTGGCGCTCTCCCCGCATGATTGCCTACGTGGTGCTGTCGGCGGTGGTGTATGCCGTGCCGCTCGTCGCCTTCAAGACGGCGTTGGTGTTGATTCCGGGGGTGACGGAACTCCGGGCGGCGGGTCTTGTGCCACCGGCGCTCTCGCTCCTCTTCGGCCCGGCGGCGGCGTGGGGCTGTGCGCTTGGCAACTTGGCTGGCGACGTGCTCGGCGGCACGCTCACGGCCGGGTCGATCGCTGGGTTTGTCGGGAATTTCCTGCTGGGCTTCCTTCCCGCGGCACTCTGGGGACGGCTCGGGCTCGCCTCGAGCGGCGAAGAACCGGCGCTGCGGTCGGTTGGCTCGTGGCTGGAGTATGTCATCGTCGTCTTTCTCGCCGCAACGGCGACCGGCACGACGATCGGCTGGGGGGTGGAGGCGGCCGGGCTGGTGCCATTCGGCGTCTTAGCGAGCATCATCGTTTTCAACGACACGCTGGCAGGTGTGGCAGGCGGCATCATCGTCGCGTTGCTCTACCGGCCGCTGAAGGCGCGTGGCCTGACGTGGGATCGCACGATCGAGCGACCGGAGCCGCGGCGTGGCTTTCTCGGCCAAGCGCTGGTCGCGCTTGGCGGCGCGGGTGGTTGGATCCTCGGCACGACTTGGGTCGCGCCGCCGTTGGTGCTCCCCGTGGTCGGGGTGTGCGTCTTCGGTGTCGTAGTCGGCGCGGCGCTGCTGTAGCGGCTTAGCGCAGCGGCGCGATGCTCGCCACGATCGGCAAGCCGAGCTCGGGGTTGCCATCGGCGCCAGCGCGGTCGTTGCGGACGTGAGCGACCAGCACCTGCTCGGGCGAGAGCTGAATGAGATAGCCCCAGCTTGGGGTGTTGTTCTGCGTGTTGGTCCCCTGAAAGCGGCGCACTTGGAGCCCGCCGAAGGTGGCAGCCCCAACCTGACGGACATTGCGCCCGAAGCTGTCGAGAGTCTGACGCTCCGCCTCCGCCAGGGTCGAGACGCCGGTTGCAGCGAATGAGACGCTGCGACTGGCCGGTCCGATTCGACCAGGGGCGGTGACGGTCGCGCCGGCGCCGTCGTTGAAGACGATCGTCCAGTCCTCCGGATATTGGAACCGGTAGCCAATGATGGGATCGAGATAGGACGAGAGCGGGCGAATGACCGATCCGGGGCCGATGAGCAGCGTCTGGAGGATGAGCGTGAGGGCGAGCTCGGCCGGCGTCAAGACCGCTCGGTTTGGCGCAAGGCGGGGAAGGGTAACGCGGACGCTCCAGACCTGCCCGCCGAGCTTCGGGGCGACGAAATAGGTGCGGCTGATGCTCTGACCGCTCGCGTCTTCAATTAAAAAGATGTTGGCGGTGGGAGACTGAAAGTACTCGGCGGCGAGGGTCGCCGGGTTGGAGAGGGTTTGCATCTCGTCAAATGCCCATTCGTCGAGGGCGGGGCCGACAATCGCCGTCAACGGGGTGAGCGTGATCTGATAGGTGGCGGTTGGCGGTCCTGCGACGACGATGCTACCGCCTTGGACCGTCGCGCTCGCGTCGAGGGGGAAGCGGAAGGCGACGTTCGTCCCTTCGGCGATCCAGTGGCGCACCGCGCCGGGCGATACTTGCTCGGGCTGAATCGCTGGGCTGCCGTAGAGGCCGCTGACGGAGAAGATCTCCTCCGGCCACTGTTCGGGCAGACTGAGATCGGGCGGGAACGCGGTGCCGGGGCCGGCGACGGCGTTCCAGACGCCGTTCTTGCGCTGGAGAATGACGGTCGAGGGATCGGTGATCCCCGGCTTCGGGAAGAACCGGACGAGAGCCCAATTGCCGAGGACGCGCGTGATGTCGACGCGGACAGGGACGAGCGACGCGCCGCTCTCGCGCAGGCGGTCCAGCGCCGCCTGCTTGAGCTGCTGGGCGCTTTGGGCGGGTGGCGCGGCGTGGGCATGGGGAAGCAGCGTCAGCAGCAGCGCTGCCAGCAGGCTCGTGCGGAGCAATCGTCCGAGGGCCATCGGAGGAATCGTAGCAGCCGTGCCGGCGAGGCGCTGCTCCCGAGCGACGAAATGCTTGACAGGTGAACGACCTGCGGCACTACAGTACCCGTATCGCCCATACAATCTTCGGCCCCGCTGGAGGGGGCCATCGTCAAGGGGGAGTGATGGTCTCGCTCGTTGGACGCCTCGGCCTGGTGCTGGTGTTGGCGCTGGTTGCCTGCAGCCCGGCCGCGTCGCCGCAGCCTGGTGCGCCGGCACCCCAGGAAACTCGCGCCGAACGGCAGAACTTGCGTGTTGCGGTGAAGGGTATTTTCGGCAACCCAACGCCGCAATCGTCCGCGACACTGCACTTCGTCTACTACCCGCTGTACGACAATCTGACCAAGCTGACCGAAGGGTATCGGGTGGTGCCGTGGGTGGCCGAACGGTGGGAGCTTCAAGGCAACGCTGCCGCTTGGCGTTTCTTCCTGCGCAAGGATATGACGTGGCCGGACGGCTCAAAGCTGACGGCGGAGGATGTTGCGTTCACGGTCGATACGATTATGAAGAGCCGCTGGCCGCAACTGCCCTACCTTGAAAACGTCTCGGGTGCGCAAGTCGTCGACGAGTTCACCGTGGACCTGCTGCTTCGCGCGCCCGATATGAGCATTCCGGCGGCCGGCAATTTCCTCTGGATTGTTCCGAAGCGCTACTTCGAGAGCGTCGGCTTCGATGGATACGTCCAAAAGCCGGTTGGGAGCGGTCCGTACGAGCTCGTGTCATTCCGGAACGCCGACAGCGTCCAGTTCCGCAAGCGGAGCCAGCCGCACGCCTTCCGTAAGGCGATCGCCGAGGAAGTAGTCTTTACCGTGATCAGCGAAAACTCGCAGATCATCAACGGGCTGCGTACCGGTGAGATCGACCTCGCGCTCGATGTCAACTTCACCGGCGAGCAAGCCAACACGTTGAAGCAAGCCGGGATGGACCTTCACGTTGGCCTGAACACCCTGCAGTACATGGCGCTGCCGCAAGGGTCGGCGGAGCTGCGCAAGACCCCGTTTACCGACAAGCGGGTTCGCCAGGCGCTCTGGTACGCCATCAACCGGGAGGCGATCGCAACCACGTTCTTCCAGGGCTACGCTCAGCCGGCGATTTCGGTGGCGGTGCCGGGGACGCCCTATCACGACCCGACGATTCCGATACCGCCGTACGATCCGGCGCGCTCGAAGCAACTGCTGGCAGCGGCGGGCTATCCAAACGGGTTCCGGCTGCCGGGCGGGCTCGACTACAACACCGCCTTTACAACCCAGGACATCGTGGTGGCGATTCAGGCGAACCTCCGCGAAATCGGCTTGGAATTCGACGTGACAGCGAACGAGCGGGCGGTGGCGGTTGACAAGGCGTATGGCCGCAACAACCTGCAGAAGGGCGATATCTGGGTGGCTCGGCAGGGTGACCCGCTTGGTTTCGGTGGCAGCCGTACCTTCATTGGCTGCGGCAAACCGATCGGTGACCCGTCGGCGCTCTATTGGTGCAATGAGCAATGGGACCGGCTGATGGACCAAGCCTATGCCGAGCCGGACGAGCGGAAGCGGGCCGAGATCCTCAAGCAGGCGGCGCGTCTCCAAGTGGAAGAGGCGTATTACCAGGCGCTCTATGTCGAGCCACTGTTTGGCGTGGCGAGCACGAAGACGCGCGGCTTCAAGCCGGACCATCCGCTCTATTTCAACTTCGACGAGGCCTACAAGATCAACTGAGGCGCGCCGCCCAGCGGCGCGCCGCCTCGCCGTCTTCGACTCGCTCGCTCGCAGGCGTGCGCTGCTGGAGGCCGATCGTTCGCCCTTCGGGGTCGGCGAAGTAGGCGAGGCGGCCGCCCGGGATGTCGAACGGTGCGGTGACGAAGCGCACGCCGTGGCGCAGTAGGTCGGCAACGATTCCATCGAGGTCCCACACGCGCAGGATGAACGTTTCGTTGACCTCGCTGCGGTCGGCGGGGAACGGAGCCGGAACGCCGCCCGGCAGCAGGCCGAGCAGAGCCGTCTCGCCGAGTGACAACCACGCCTCGTCCCGAGTCGTGCGGACCACATCCAGCCCGAGCGTGTCGCGGTAGAAAGCCGTTTGACGCGCGACGTCGGCGACGCGCATGAGCACCCAGCCGAGCGCGTGAAGGCCGGCAGGAAGCGGCGCGACCCCCGGCAACGGAACCAGCCCTGCTTCCCAGCGACGGCGTGCCTCGCGGTCCTCGGCAAACGGCGAGTCGGGGGCGCATTCGTGAAACCCCATCATGGATCCGGAAGGATCGACGACGGAGAATCCTTGGCCGTCTGGCCCGGCGACGTCGCCAACCATGGGAACGCCGGCATTCTGCAACCGGCGGCGCAGCGGCGCCGCATCGTGGAGGCGCATGACCGGGACCATCGGCGCTTGAGCAGGGTCGAACGAGCTCGGGCGCGGCGACCCGCCAAGCAGGCATTCGAATGAAAAGATCTCGCCGAGCCAAAACATCGTCACCGGCGGCCCATGGCGGAGCGCCGGCAGCCCAATTACATCGCGATAGAAGGCGGTGACCGCCTCCGGATTGGCGTCTCGCCGGACGTACCAGCCAAAGCTCTGAATCGTCGCGCGCATCGTCACACCCCGGCCTAGGGTACTCCATCGCCGGGGAGGCGCCTGTGCTGGTCCGGAGTGCTGGCGGCACCGGCAGCGTGGCTCGCCGGGCGACTTGGCGTGGCTGACGTGCCGGACCGGCCGGCGTCGCGGCGGGATCGGCTAGACTCCGACGCCGCAGTGAACGCCCGGCTGCCGATTTCGCTCGACGCGCTGGTGCTGACGGCGCTCGTCATCACGCGGGCGCGCGTCGACACGATCGCCAACGCGATCGTCCAGCGGCCGCCGGAGCTGGTGCGCCAGATTCCCCTTGTCGGCGGACTGCTCCCCGAGCGGGCTTTTGCGCTGCTGGTCGATTGGCTCGCCGACCCGCTCTCGCAGCTGGTGCTGGCGACCACCTTCGGCTTGCTCGCGCTCTATCTCGTCGTTGATGTCATCGAAACGTGGCCTGGTGGCCGGGTCCGTTGGACGTATCCGGCGAAGCTGGCCTTGCTGGCGGCGATCTGCCTCGTCTCGGTCGTCGCCAACACCGGGATGGTGATGGCGCTCCGCCAGCTTTCGACGCCCGCGCAGTTTGCCCACGATGGCGGCGTGCTGATGAGCGACCTTGCGGTCCGCTGGCTGCTCGAGGGGACGAACGTTTATCAGCAGGATTGGCGGACGACGTGGGTCGTTGCCGCCTACCCCAACGGCCCAGGGCTGAGTCATTACCCCTATCTGCCCTTTGCCTTCGTTCCGGCCGTCCCGCTGTATCTGCTTACGACGACGCTCTGGGGCTGGTACGACCATCGCCTGTTCTACTTGATCGCCTACGTCGGGATGCTGGCGGCAACGCCGTGGATCGCGCCGACGCGGAGCGGCCGGCTCGCCTTGGCGGCGATCTTCGCGCTAAACCCGATCCTCGCCAACGACCTCATCTACGGCTACAACGATATGCTCCTGTTGGCGATCGTCGTGCTGGCGCTGGCTGCCTACCGGACGGGGCATGTCACGCTCGGCGGCATCGCGACTGGGCTGGCCGCGGCGACCAAAGGGACGATTTGGCCGCTGGCTCCGTTCCTCGTGCTCTATCTCTGGCGCGGGCGGCGGCTGGCGCTTGATCGGGATCTCCTCAGGCCGCTTCTGCCGATCGTGCTGAGTGCACTCCTCTTCATCGCGCCCTTTGCCGTCTGGGATGGCCGTGCCTTGTTCGAGGATACCGTGCTCTACAACTCCGGGGCGCCGCTGCCGGACGGGCTGCCGATCAAAGGGTGGGGGGCGGCGGCCTACGTTGTCGCCTTCGGTTGGGTCGACGACCTGTTTGCGCCCTTCCCCTTCGGGTTGCTCGCGCTCGTCGTCGCCGGACCGCTGTTTGTTGCGCTGCTCATTCGCCAGTGGCGGCGCAACACGCTTCCTGCCGCGTTCGCCCATTTCGGCATCTTCTCGATCGTCTTCCTCTACTTCTCACGGACGATGAACCCCAATTACCTTGGCTTTGCGCTCGCGATGTTGGCGATTGGCTACTTTGCCGCCGAGGAGTCGCCACCGCCGGGGCGTGCGGCGCGTGCCGAGCGCGAGCCGGCGGCCGCCGGCGTCGACCGGTGACCGGCTGCGCGGTCTGCGGCGGTGACCAACTCGCTGTTCGCGTGCGCTCGCCGCGCCTTACCGTCCTGCGCTGCCGGCGCTGCGGCGTCCATATCGCCCAGCCGCCAGCGCTCGGCGTGGCGGGTGGGGACTATTACGCTGCGCTCAACCTCGACGATTATCTCGCCTATTACGAGCCGTTTCGACTTCGCGTCTTTCGGAAGAACTGGCAGTGGATCGCGGCGCGGCAACCACGAGGCATTGCACTCGATATCGGGGCGTCGTTCGGCTGGTTTCTCCGGACTGCGCCGCCTGGCTGGCGGGTGCGGGGACTCGAGCCGGCAGCGGACGTTGCGGCGCGCGGCCGGGCGCGCGGACTGGATATCCGCACTGGTGGGATCGACGCGCTTGCCGACGACCCAGAGCGCTACGACCTGATCACGCTCTGGAATGTCTTCGAGCACCTGCCGGCGCCGCGGCGTGTGCTGCGGCTGATTCACGGCCATCTTGCGCCGGGCGGGCTGCTGGCGCTCTCCATTCCCAGTCGGCACGGGCTGTATAACCGGCTTGCTTATGCTGCTGCGACGATCTCCGGTGGCCGGTTCGTCGACCCGCTCGCCACACTCTTTCAAGTGAACAACCCTGCGCCGCACCTGTTTCACTATGCGCCGCGTGATCTGCGGCGGCTGCTGCGCGGTGCGGGGTTCGAGGTGCTGGCAATCGTGCCACAGCCGATCGTCGACGTCCGTCGGCTGGCGCTGCGGGCGAAGCTGGAGCCGGGGCGGAGCCTCGCTGCGAGCCGGGCGGGACGCGCCCTCATGATCGGCGTGGCAGGGTTGTCGTGGCTGCTCCGGCTGCCGGATGAGATCGCGGTCTATGCCCGGGCCGGGTACACTAGGCTCACCACGAACGAGGAGTGACGAGGATGGGCATCCGCGAGTGGCTGGACCGCGTGAAGGATACCTTCGACCCGACAGCCGAGATCAAAGAAGATATCGCCACCGGCCGGGTCAACCTCGAGAACGTCGACGAATACGTCGACGGTGTTCACCTTCGCCACAGCCAGTTGTTCGGCGAGGATGCGCCGAGCCGCCAAGAGTGGTACGACTACGTCTACCAGCACCTCGAAGCCGATATGCGGAACACCTAGCGGCGGATCGGCCGCCGGCGCTCCCGTGCGGGGCCAACCTCGACTGCGTAGGAGGACGACAGCCGGGCGAAGGTCCGCTGCGAGTTCGGTGCGAAGCCGCTCTGGTTTGATCCTCTTGTAGTGGCAGTCGCGCCGGCGTGTGTGGGAGACGATCTATTCGGCGCGGCCTTCGAGCGCGGCATCGGCGGCGAGGTAGAGGTCGCGCAGGGCGGCGAGCGTGTCGGGATTGGGCTGCTCCCACAGGCCGCGCTGGGCGGCTTCGAGCAGCCGCTCGGCGATTCCGTGAAGCGCCCAGGGGTTGGCGCGTTCGAGGAAGGCGCGAGTCTCGCGGTCAAAGAGGTAGGCGGCGGTCAGCCGCTCGTACATCCAGTCTTCCAGCACGTTGGCCGTGGCGTCGTAGCCGAAGAGGTAGTCGACGGTTGCGGCGAGCTCGAGCGCGCCTTTGAAGCCGTGCTGCTCCATGGCGCGAATCCACTTCGGGTTGACGACGCGGCTGCGAAAGACGCGCTTGGCCTCCTCTTTGAGATCGCGGACGCGTGCTCGTGCTGGGTCGTGGCTATCGCCGAAGTAGGCTTTCGGCTGGGCGCCGCTGAGAGCGCGGATGGCCGCCACCATGCCGCCGTGCCATTGAAAATAGTCGTCGGCGTCGAAGATGTCGGTCTCGCGATTGTCCTGATTGATTACGGCGACCTGTACGTCAGCAAGAGCGCGGCGGAGTTCGTCTCGGGCATCGAGGCCATAGGTGGAGCTGGTATAGGCATAGCCGCCCCACTTGATGTAGACGGTGGCGAGGTCTTCGTCGGTGGTCCACGCGCGGGATTCGATGAGGGGGAGGAGCCCGGCGCCATAGGCGGCGGGTTTCGGGCCGAAGATGCGGAAGCGCGCCGGCTCGGTTGGCTCACCGGCGGCGCGACGGCGCCCCTCCTCGGCGAGGATGTGTTTGCGGACGTAGTTCTGATCGAGGGGCTCGTCGAGGGCAGCGACGCAGGCGATTGCCTCGTCGATGAGGCTGATCAGGTGGGGAAAGGCGTCGCGGAAAAAGCCGGAGATCCGGAGGACGACATCGATTCGGGGCCGGCCGAGCTCCTCAAGCGGGATCGGTTCGACGCCGATCAGGCGGCGATTTTCCGGTTGCCAGCGTGGCCGGACTCCCAAGAGCGAGAACACTTGGGCGATGTCGTCGCCGTGGGTGCGCATGGCGGTGGTGCCCCAGACCGAGATGCCGACCTGCTCGGGGTAGTTGCCGGTCTCGGCGCGGTAGCGGGTGATCACTTCGTGCGCCAGCCGCTCGCCGACCTGCCAAGCGGCGACGCTGGGCAGGGTGCGCGGGTCGACGGCGTAGAAGTTGCGGCCGGTCGGCAGAACGTGGGCCATGCCGCGGGAGGGCGCCCCGCTCGGCCCCGGGGGGACAAAGCGGCCATCAAGGGCGCGCAGGACATTGGTGATCTCGTCCTCGGTGCGGCGGAGCTTGGGGAGGAGCTCGTCGCAGACGAAGCGGAGCACGGTAGCGACGTCCGGCGGCGCCGAGGTGCCGAGCGTTGCGCTGATCACTGCCGGGATGGCCGCAGCCTGCCAACCGGCGGCGTCGAGGGCGCGGAGGAGGTCGAGAACGCGCCCATCGATCGCTTCGATAGCGTCGGAGGCGGTCGCGGGTTCGCCGGCGCGGACGCGGGCGAGCCGTTTGCCGGGGGATTCGAGCAGTTCGTCGAGGCGGTAGCCGAGGGCAGTGGCGACAGCGGCGCGCAGGCTGGGGATGTCGAGGTTTGGCAATCGGACGAGATGCGCCACGAGGTCGATGAGGTGCTCGCCCTCGGGGACACGTCCGAGGATGTGCAGCCCACCACGGATCTGGGCGCCGGTCAATTCACAGAGGTAGCCGTCGATATTCTCGATCAGGTGGGCGAAGTCCTTGGCGCGCATTTCGGTCAGGCTGACGGGCGTGCCGTCCTCGGTGACCGTCGGCTCCCACTCGTGGACGTGGCTAGAACTGTCGTAGTTCAGGATTGTCTGGACATCAGAATCGAGGTTGGCCTTCTGGATAAGTTGCCAGATCTGATTCTGCAGGATCGGGAGCTTCGCGGGGTCGGAGGCTTCGACTTGGTAGTACTCGTCGACGAGTTGGGCGAGCTCGGCAAGCTCGCCGTAGGCGCCGGCATCGGTGAGGGGCGGGGTGAGGTGATCGATGATGATGGCGTGGGCGCGGCGTTTGGCTTGGGTTCCCTCGCCAGGGTCGTTGATGATAAAGGGGTAGATCAACGGCACATCGGCAAGGAAGGCGTCCGGAAAGCAGGCCTCGCTCAGGCCGACCCCTTTGCCTGGGAGCCACTCGAGGGTCCCATGCTTGCCGACATGGATGATGGCATCTGCGCCGAAGTCGTCCTGCAGCCAGCGATAGAAGGCGTAGTAGTAGTGCGGCGGCGGGAGGTCGGGGAGGTGATAGATGGCGTTGGGGTCTACGCCATAGCCGCGTGAGGGCTGGAGGGCGATGAAGACATTGCCGAAGCGGAGGCCGGGCAGGCCGATCGCCTCGCCGGCGAGGTAGGCCTCGCCCGGCGGGGGGCCCCAGCGGTCGGTCATCTGCCGCTGGCTTGGCTCCGGCAAGCTGGCGAGCCAGGCCCGGTACTGCTCAGCGGGGACGCGCTCGGTGACCTGCGCGAGTTGATCCGGGGAGAACAGCTCACTGTCGTAGGCGCAACGGTCGATCAGTTCGTGCATCAGGTGGTCGGGGTCGTCCGGAACACCTTCGACGTGGTAGCCGGCCGCCCGCATCGCGTCGAGAAGCCGGAGGAGAGAGGCGCCGGCATCGAGACCGACGGCGTTCCCGACCTTGACTGCCTTTTGGGTCGAATTGGTGAGCACGAAAGCGATGCGCTTCTGAGCATTTGGCTTGCGACGCAGCGTCGCGAGGCGGAGGACGAGTCCGGCGAGGCGCGCGGCGCGGTCGGGGACGGCGACATAGCGAAAGGCCTCGCTCCCTTCCGGAGCGTCTTTAAAGGAGAGGGGAGGGCCAATGATACGGCCGTCGAACTCGGGGAGGGCGACGTTCATCGCGACGTCGAGCGGCGACAAGCCGCGGGTCGAGGTCTCCCAGGCGTCGCGGGTCATCCCGGCGGTCACGGCTTGGACGATCGGCACATCGAGCCGTTCGAGCGGCTCGACTGCCCACGTCGAGAGAGTCGGACCACTAGGATTGACGTTGCCCATCGCGAAACTCATGGTGACGACGAGGGCGTCGACGAGCGGCGTGCCATCGGCGATGAGGTGGCTGAGCGCGAGGGGCTGGCCGTGCTCGTCGGTCTCTTTGAGGGAGTAGGCAAAGACAGCGATGACCCCCGCGCCGCGATGCTCGAGGGCAGCGATGAGCTCGTCGACCGGGTCGAGATTGCCGGCGAGAAGATGAGCTCGGTAGAAGACGATGCCGACCGTTGGCTGGCCAGGCTCGGGAGAAGAGCGATGGTAGACGCCCGAGCGTGGCTCCTCGGCAGGAGGCTGGAAGCCGAAGCCGGTGAAGAGGAGATGGTCGGCGAGGAAACGCAGGAGGTGCTCGACGTTGCGCGGCCCGCCCCGCTGGAGGTAGGCGAAGGCTTGGTGGACGACGTCCGGCGGCACGGTGGAGGCGGCGGTCAGTTCGGCATCGGGCTCATTGGGGCCGGGAATGGCGATGAAGGAGATGCCTTGGCGCTCGCAAAGGTCGCGCAGGCGGTCGAAGCCGTGGAGGAAGCTGGGCCGTCCGCCATGGAGCCGGAGGAGCAGGACGCCGGCGCTGGGCAGCTCGGCGGCAGCGAAGGCATCGACGTCGGCGGCTGTCCGCAGGGTTCGCAGATTGGCGGCGCGCACGGGCGGAAATTCACGCGGGAGGCGTGAGCGCACCTTCTCGATGAGGAGTAGGTCGGTGTCGGCGTGGGTGAGGAACAGGATGCCGGGCTGGACGGTGGGAACCCGGGGCGCTGTTGGCAGCTCGCCGTGGGTTCGTGCCCGCGCGAGCTCCCAGTCATACGCTTGGAACGCGTAATCGGTGAGTGCGGGGGGCGGCGGGAGCCACGCGTTCGCGGCGAGCATGGCGTCGACGTAGTCGAAGATGGCGACGACCTGCTTCTCGCTCGAGATCGAATGGAACCACGAGCTGCGACCGTCGAAGACGACGAGGACGACGTTAGCAAGCGGGCAGGGGCCGAGGCAGCCGGACTCCGTCAGGTGGACGCGCGATCGGAGGCGGCGGCGTTCCCATTCGCGCTGGTAGATGGCGAGAGGAACGGCAGCATAGCCGTCCTGCACGCGGCCGCAGCAGCACCCCCACATGCAGACGAAGATCTGGCCGGTCTTCGGGGCAATATTGACTTGCTTCCCGTCGCCGCGAATGACGAGGTTTCGGACGATTGGCGTGAGGGGCTGCTCGGTCATGGGTGCGGTGTCCAGGTGAGGATTGCGATGGCGTCGGCGCTTGGGCGCATCAGCCCGTTGGCGGTCGGAGTGAAGAGCTCCCGGGTGAGGGCGCGGGCAGCGGCGAGCTCCTCTTCGTTTGGCGCGGTCCAACTGATCAACGAGTGGGCGGCGGTGTCGAGATCGGGATGACACTCGATGACAGGGATGGTCACGATTTCAATGGTCGGGTCGTAGCCGGCAGCCCAGAGTGTGGCGGCGAGGTGGATATAGTCGACGCCCGGCTGGTAGCGGCCGGGGCCGATGCGCCGCTGGGCCTGCCGCTTCCAGGCCGGGGCCCGGCCGACGCTCCAGATGACAACGACGCGTTCCTTCGCGTGGGCGTTCAGCCGCGGGATGACGGGTTCGATATCGGCAATGCGATACAGGGAATTGGCGGCAAGCACGATGTCGTGTGGAGGCAGGTCGGTCTCCTCGATGCGAGCATGGACGAGGCCGATGTCGGCGCCGGCGGGGATTTTGCGGCGAAACACGTCGAGCATCGCTGGGGAGTAGTCGAGCCCGGTGACGCCGTTGCCGGCGGCGGCGATGGGCAGGGCAAACTCGCCCGATCCGCAGCCGAGGTCGAGGACGCGCTTGCCGCTGCCGACGAGAGCGATCACCCGCTCGACGACCGCGGGAACGCGGCGTGCGAGCGCCCCTTCGTCGTAGTGCTCGGCGACCTGTTGCCAGAAGGCGAGGTCGACGGTCTCATCGAGGCGATTGGTCCGATCGTTGGAGGCCGATTGGAGGGTGCGCCAGAGGGCGAAGGGATCGGGTACGACCATCAAAAGCGCTCGGGGAAGTCGGCGAAGGTGACGTTGGCGAAGTCGTTGGGATAGAGGGCGCGGGCCATCTCTTCGATCCCGCGGATTTGATAGTGAGAGAGCACCGAGAGCTGCGTATCCCGGATGGGGATTACCCGGCCTTGTTTGACGGCAGCGACGTCGACGAGGGCGGGATTTTCGCGCAGCTGACCAGCGAGATCGACGCGGGTGGTATCGGCGGTGAGGATGACGGCGGGATCGATGGCGACGATCGACTCGAGTCCGATCTGCTTGTCGCCCTGAATGCCGGCCTCGGCAGCGGCGTTTCGAGCGCCGGCTCGCCGGAGCAGGCTGCTGCGCAGGGCGCCTTCGCCGGCGACAGCGTAGCCCGCTCCGGTGATGAGTAGGGTGCGGGGCCGTTCGGCCTCGGGCTTGGTTGCCACGACGGCGTCGATGCGAGCAAGGCGCTGTTCGATCGCGGCGATCATCCGCTCTGCGGCGGCGTCGTCCCCGCTGATACGCGCCAGCCAGCGGATCGTCCGTGGCAAGTCATCGATGGTTTCACGGAAGGGGGCGACGAGGACGGTGACTCCGGCAGCGCGCAGTCGGTCGAGAAGGTCTTTGCGGCTGGTGGTGGCGGCGATGATGACGTCGGGGTCGCTGGCGACGATCGCCTCGGGGTCGCGGCCGATGGCGCGCGGCACCCGTGAGGCGGCCGAGATCGAGTTTGAGAGAGCCGGATCGAGGGCAAAGGTCGAGACGGCGGCGAAGCGCTCCGGTCCGGCGAGGGCGAGCAGGATCTCCTCGTAGCCGAGCGAGAGGGCATGGAGGCGCTCGGGCCGGCGTTCGAGGGTGACCGTGCCGTCCATGGTCTCGATCTGGCGCGGCCAGTCGGCGGCGGGAGCGGTGTTGGGGACGACCGGGGCGGCGGGCTGCGGGGCAGCGCAGGCGGAGAGGAGGAGCGCGAAGACGAAAAGAAACCGGGTCATGCCACGTCCTTTCCTCGAAGGTGGGCGAGTCGTGCTCGCGGGCAGGTCTCCTGGCTTCCAGCTTCTAGCGCCGACTGGATCGCCTTCCCATCCCAGGCAGGACAGTGGCGTCACCGTGGTGAAGTTCCAGCCGACTCACCGGTTACAGTTGCGGGACAGCGCCGGACTTGCACCGGCTTCCCTCTTCGGCCCGCTCGGCGGGCCACCCGTGAGCCTCTTCGATTGTCTGGTGATGGTAGCGGGTAGGCGGAGCACTGTCCAGCGCGGTCGCCACCGCCGCGTGCCGCCCTCAGCGTCCGTCGCGGCTGGCCGAGCGTCGGGCGTTGGCTGGTGTCGCTGTGGAATGCGGTCAGGCGCCGACGTAGGCCGCGAGGTACTGGCCGGTGAGGGTGGATCGGGCGGCGACGAGATCGGCAGGTGTGCCTTCGAAGACGATTCGACCGCCGTCGTGGCCCGCGCCCGGCCCGAGGTCGATGATCCAGTCGGCGTGCGCCATCACCGCTTGGTGATGCTCGATGACGATGACCGACGTACCAGCGTCGACGAGGCGGTCGAGCAGGCTGAGCAACTGATCGAGATCCGCGAGGTGCAGCCCGGAGGTCGGCTCGTCGAGCACGTAGATGGTGCCGTTCGTGCCGAGCTGAGTCGCGAGCTTGAGCCGCTGCCGCTCGCCGCCGGAGAGTGTCGTGAGCGGCTGCCCAAGCCGGAGATAGGCGAGCCCCACGGTAGCCAACCGTTGCAGGATCGCCTCGGCGCCCGGCGTTCGCGCCTCGTCGGTTGTGAAGAATCGACTCGCGTCTGCGACCGACAGGTCGAGCACCTCGGCGATGTTCAGCCCGGCGAGGCGGTAGTCGAGCACGGACGCCTGAAAGCGTCGGCCGTCGCACTCCTCACAGACCATGGGAACGCCGGCCATGATTGCGAGGTCGGTGTCGATGACGCCGGCGCCATTGCAGGTCGGACAGGCGCCCTCGGAGTTGGCGCTGAACAAGGAGGGTTTGACGCCGTTTGCTTTCGCGAAGGCCTTGCGGATTGGCTCCAGCAAGCCGGTGTAGGTTGCCGGGTTGCTCCGCCGCGAGCCTCGGATCGGGCTCTGGTCGACCACTACCACGCCGTCCCGGCCCGCCACTGAGCCGTGGATGAGCGAGCTCTTGCCCGATCCGGCCACGCCGGTGATCACTACGAGCACGCCAAGCGGGATGTCGACGTCGACGTTCTTGAGGTTATGGGTGCGTGCTCCGCGCACCTCGAGCACGCCGGTGGGCGTTCGCACCGTTGGCTTGAGCGCGGCCCGCTGGTTCAGGTAGCGCCCAGTGCGGGTGCCGCTGACGCGCAGCGCGGCGACCGTCCCCTCGAAGACGACGGTGCCACCGTCGTCGCCAGCGCCAGGACCGAGGTCGACGACATGGTCGGCGATCGCGATCACCTCCGGTTTGTGCTCGACCACGAGCACGGTGTTGCCGTTGTCGCGGAGCCGCCGCAGCAGCTCGTTCATGCGCTGGATATCATGGGGGTGGAGTCCGACCGTTGGCTCGTCGAAGACGTAGGTAACGTCGGTGAGCGACGATCCGAGATGACGAACCATCTTGGTGCGCTGCGACTCACCGCCCGAGAGGGTGCCGGTGGGCCGATCGAGGCTGAGGTAGCCAAGCCCGATCTCGACAAAGGAGTCGAGTGTCTGCAGCAGCTTCGCGAGCAATGGCGCGACGGACGGCTCGTCAAGTGTGCGTACCCAGGCGGCGAGCGCGTTGATCTGCATTGCGCAGGCGTCGGCGATGGAGATTCCTCGGATTCGGGACGATCGGGCGGAGTCGTTGAGCCGGGTGCCGGCGCAGTCGGGACAGGTCGTAAAGGTGACGGCGCGCTCGACAAAGGCGCGGACGTGTGGCTGGAGCGTGTCGAGGTCCTTGGACAGCATCGACTTCTGAATTCTGGGGATCAGCCCCTCGTAGGTCAGGTTGATGCCGTCCACCTTGATTCGGGTTGGCTCTTTGTAGAGCAGATCGTGGAGCTCGCGCTGAGAGAAGGTCCGGATCGGTTTGTCTGGGTCGAAGAAGCCGCAGCCGCGAAAAATGCGGCCGTACCAGCCGTCCATGCTGTAGCCGGGGATCGTGAGGGCGCCCTCGTTGAGCGACTTGGTGTCATCGTAGAGCTGAGCGAGGTCGAAGTCGGTGACCGACCCCATCCCCTCGCAGCGGGGACACATGCCGCCAATGACGGAGAAGGTGCGCTTCTCCGTCTTGCCGGCCCCCTTCTCGATCGTGATCGCCCCCGTTGCCCGTACTGAGGGAACATTGAAAGAGAAGGCATGGGGCGGGCCGATGTGTGGCTGCCCGAGCCGACTGAAGAGGATGCGGAGCATCGCATTGGCGTCGGTGACGGTGCCGACGGTGGAGCGGGCGTTTGCGCCCATCCGCTCTTGGTCGACGATAATCGCTGGTGTCAGCCCCTCGAGGACGTCCACGTCGGGCCGAGCGAGCGCGGGCATAAAGCCTTGGACGAAGGCGCTGTAGGTTTCGTTGATCAGCCGCTGAGACTCGGCGGCGATGGCGCCAAAGACCAGCGAGCTCTTGCCGGAGCCGGAGACCCCTGTGAAGACGGTCAGCCGACGCTTCGGAATTTCAATGCTGACGTTTTTCAAGTTATTGACGCGCGCGCCGTGCACGCGGATCCGCGTGTGGCGATCGGCGACATGCTGAACAAGCGATTGCGTGTCCGTCTTCGTGGTCATCGTCTCTCCGTTTTGTTGGCGAGGCTGGGGTTGCGGCCGGAGTCGCCACGCTCGCGCAGCCGAGCGCCGATCGGCTCCTTCGATTGTCGGTTGCCACCACGACTGGGGTCTATGGGATCGGCGTCGTCTTGCAGTCTTTGGGTTCGTTGCTCCCTTCCTGTGCAACGACCGGCCGTGCTGGGACGCCGAGTTCGGATGCCGGATTCGCCGAGGCCTCGAGTTGTCGCGCGTGGAGCGCCCTGCCGGAATGAGGAACGCTCGTGGGTGTCTGCCGTTGGGCGGGGCGGACGTTGCAGAAGGTCGCGCTCGTCCTCGAACGACGGACCGGTGAGCAGATGAAGTGCCGTCACGCTGAGCGTCGGCGTGGCCGATCGCCGCGCGGAAGGGCTCGGGCCGCCGGGCGCGAGACGCGCTCGACCGGCGTTTCGGGAAACCAGCGCGGTGGCATCGTGTGTTCGCGAGCGCTCACTTCGGGGATCGCGGCTCTTCGGAGGCGGTGGCGAGGGCGGCGCGGGCGACCGCCACCGGTACGGCCATCTCGCTCGCGTTCAGCGCGGCGATGAAGTCTTGCGCTGCGGTTGGGCTTCGGGAAGCCAGCCAGCGGACGAGGTCGGTCAGTTGGGCGTGGGTCAGGCCTCTGGGGTCGCGATCACTGTCACCGCGAATGATGTTGGCGATCAGGGAGACCGTCGTTTGCATGTTGGAGCGGCCGTCCGGTTGGAAGGTGCAGGGTCCGTGTGGCTCTTGGCGACAATGTGGGTCATTCCGGGCAGCAGGATGAGGGTCGTTTGGCCGATGCGCAGCGCGGTGTTCCAGCCAGAATTGGTGACGGTCGGCCAACGACTCGGAAAGACGATGCTGCCGAACTTTTTCCATCTCATCGATTTCACTGAAGAGGTGGTAGAGGTGCTCGGCATCCAAGATTCCGTCGTCGCCGGCCATTCCGCCGCCGAGCGAGATGATGCGGACGGGTGCGCCGATGAGCGCCTTGAGAAAGGGAGTGGTGCCGACGGCGATCTGGGCGCCGCTGCTCTAGCCGACGCGGGTGACGCGGCGACCGCTGCCACGGGGGTAGCCGTGCTCAACGAGCTTGTTTCGAATGGATCGGGCGGTGGCGAGGTTGAAGACCGGTCCGTAGCGCTGATCGACCGAGACGGCGACCTGCAAGGCGTTGCGAAGGTTGAGCAGGAGTTCGGAAGCGTGAAGGAGAAGGAACTACCGCAGGCGGGCCGAACGGCACTTCAGCCGCTGAAGCGTGATGCACTAGCGTAGACCGTGGGGAATTGCAGGGAGCGCTCGCAGCTTGGACACGGTCGCCGAGAACCGGCTCGCAGGCCCCGCTGGTGGTATGCTCAATGATGGTCAGCATGCTTCGGCCGCCTCGATGCATCTGGGCTGAACCGGCCACCGGGATGCACGGGGTTCGCGCCGCTGGCGTATCCCCTCGACAGCCTCGTGCTCGATGCCGAGGAGTGGCTCGGCGCGAACGCTGCCGCGCGCTCTCAGTGCGGTGTTCCCACGATGGGGCCCACGGGCGTCAGCGCACGGTGACCAGCCGAGGGATGTTTCGAAATCTCGCCACAGGAGTGATGGACCATGACACGTTCTCGCCCAGCAATCGTCACCGGCGTGATCGACTTGGCAAAGCGGCTGCGTGCGCTGCCGGCCGATCGGAAGATGCTGTCGGTCTACCTCGACACCTCGCCCGGCCGGTTGTTCGGCGAGGCCTATCGGTTGGCCTTTCGTGATGCTGCTCGGGTGGTGCGAGATCAGGTTTCCGAGAGCGAGCGTGAGCTGTTTGACCGGGCGGTGGAAGACGTACGGGCAACGCTGGAGGACCTGCCGGTGACCGGGCGGGGTTTGGCGATCTTTTGGACAGGCGAGGAACTCCTCGCCGCGCCGGTGCCGGCGCCGGTGCTCGACGAGGTGGCTTGGGGCAGCGGTCCCCTGCTGGCTCCGCTCCAGCGGGTGATCGACGACCAAGAGCGTGTCGCCCTCGTGTTCTTCGACGCGGCCCATACCCGGATCGTGACCGTCGCCCTCGGCGAGGTCGAGACAGAGGTTGCCTTCGACGACAAGTCGGTGCCTCCGCGGCAAGCCGCTGGCGGTTGGGCCGCGCTTAGCCAATCGCGTTATGCACGTCATCGAGAAGATCATCTTCGGCGGCGAGCGGAGCAGACGATCGAGGCGCTGACCGAGATGCTGCGCGACGCGCCGTTTGACCGCCTGATCCTCGCCGGTCCGGAGGAGCCAATGGCGTTGCTGCGTCGGCTGTTGCCACGTCCATTGGCGCAGCGGCTGGTTGCCGTTAAGCCGATGGAGTGGTTTGCCAGTGAGGCCGAGCTGCTGCGGACGGTCAGCGAGACGGCAACCGAGGTGGAGCGTGAGCGCGAGCTCGCGGTGGTGAACGAGTTGGTGGACGCGGGCGGCGTTGGGCGATCGGTGCTTGGCCTCGAGGCAACGGTAGCAGCTCTCAACGACGCGCGGCTCGCGCAGCTTGTCATCTCGGATGTGCCGTTGCCCGAGGGCGGGCAGTGTGTTGCCTGTGAGGTGGTGACGACGGGACGGGAGACCTGTCCCCGCTGCGGTGGGCCGCTCGAGCCGGTTGCTTCGCTCAACGGACCGATGATTGCGCAAGCGCTCCGGACGGGTGGGCGCGTCGAGGTCGTTGCCGGCGCCGCGGCGACGCGCTTGGCCGAGCACGGCGGTGTCGGTGGATGGACACGCTATTGACAGAGAGACGGACGGCAAGGCAGGCAATTCCTTGCGAGGAGCAACACGATGGCGCTTCGATACGTTCTGCATCGCAACGGCGCGAGATTGACCGAGGCCGAGGAGGCGCGATTCGCTCGGCACTTTGACGGGCTTGAAGCTCGCCTCCAGCATTTCCCGGATCCCTTGGTGGAAGCGACGGTCCGGGAGCATCCATCCCAACGTCGAGTCGAGTTGAGCCTCCGTGTGAGCCTCGGGCCGCTGGGCGGGCATTTGGTCAGTCATCAGGCGGCTGAGACGCTCGATAAGGCGACCCGGCTTGCGGTCAGTGATGTGGAGCGGCAACTGGAACGGCGGCTCGCGAAGCTCCGAGGCGAACCGGCGTTCGGCGAGCCGAGTCGCCGTGAGCCGCGGGCACTGCGGCCGCACCCGCCGGGCCACGCCGAAGGAACCGAAGAAGAAGCCTAGTTTGGACAGCGACGACATTCGCCGCTGAACTCGGCTTCGACTTGGCGGGGAATGCCGATCGCTGGCGTGACCGTGTGGAGCACTTGGGAGGGGCGAGAGCCGCTCCGGAAGACCGTGACTCCTTTACAGCGGAGCTGCCAAGCAAGGCGGAAGACGGTAGCCACCTCCTCGACGGTTGCACCGGCTGGCAGGTTGACGGTTTTCGAGACACCGTTGTCGGTGAAGCGCTGAAAGGCGGCTTGCACCCGCACGTGCCAAGCTGGAGGGATGTCCAGCGCGGTAGCGAACCGGCGGCGAATGGACTCCGGGATGGCTTCGATCTGCTGGATGGACCCCGTCTCTGCCGCGCGAGCGATCAGCTCGGCGACCGGCAGCCGCGCTGCTTCCAGCGCTTGGACGAACAGCGGGTGCACTTCTTCAAGTTCTGCTCCGTCGAGGGCAGTTCGGGCGTAGACGAGGGCGAAGATCGGCTCGATGCCGCTGGAGGTTCCTGCCAAGAGACTCAGCGTGCCGGTCGGCGCGATCGTCGTCAGCGTCGCGTTGCGGATGACGGGAAACCCGCGCGCGGGCCAGACGCTCTCGGCGCACCCGGGAAAGGGCCCGCGCCGCTGCGCTAGGCTGGCCGACTCGTCGCGAGCGACATCCCGGATGCGAGCCATGATCGCCTCGGCGAGCGCTACGGCATCCGTCGACGCGTATGGGATCTCGAGGGCACAGAGGAGATCGGCAAACCCCATCACGCCGAGGCCGATCTTCCGGTTGGTGCGCGAACGCGCCTCGATTTCGGGAAGCGGAAAGCGCGAGGCATCGATGAGGTTGTCCAGCACACGCACACCAAGCCGGGTCAGGCGGTCGAGCTGGTCCCAGTCCAGCGTGCTGCCGTGGACGAGGCGGGCAAGGTTGATCGACCCGAGCACGCAGGCTTCGTAGGGGAGCAGGGGCGCTTCGCCGCAAGGGTTGGTGGCGTCGATCGAGCCGAGGGCGGGCGTCGGATTGTGGCGGTTGATCTCGTCGATGAACAGCAGGCCGGGGTCTCCGGTCCGCCAGGCAGCGGCGCAGAGCTCGTTCCACAATTGACGCGCCGGAATGCTCCCGCTTGGCCGGCCGGTCCGCGGGTTGATGAGGGGCCACGCTTTCCTGCTCGCCAGTGCCTCGGCGAAGGAGTCGGGGAGCGCGACGGAGAGGTTGAAGTTCGCGAATTCGCCAGGGCGATCCTTGGCGGTGATGAAGTCGAGGATGTCGGGGTGGTCGGCCCGCAAGACCGCCATGTTCGCGCCGCGGCGGCGGCCACCGAGCTTGATCACATCGGTTGCGACGTCGAAGACCCGCATGAACGAGACCGGTCCAGAAGCGATGCCGCCGGTTTCGCGCACTTTGTCACCCTTCGGGCGGAGGCGCGAGAACGAAAAGCCGGTGCCGCCGCCGGTTTGCTGGATGATCGCCATGTCGCGCACGGCGCCGAAAATCGCGGGAATGCTGTCCTCGATAGGGAGGACAAAGCAGGCGGCCAGCTGGCCGATGGGGGTTCCGGCGTTCATCAAGGTCGGCGAATTTGGTAGGAAGAGAAGCGAACGCATCGCCTCGAAGACTTGCTCTTCGAACTGGGCTGCTGCCGCTGCGCCTTCGTAGACGCGATCGGCCTCGGCGATCGTCCGAGCGACCCGGCGGAACATCTCGTCCGGGGTCTCGACGACCTTGCCCTCGTCATCCTGCTGCAGGTAGCGGGATTCGAGGATCAGTCGAGCGTTTGGGCCGAACGCTGTCACCAGTTGTGCTCCTCACCGTCTCGCGGGTGGTGGGTCTATCCTTTGATACAGGCGCGCGGGCGAAGGCGCGCCACGCGGCGGGCGAGGCCAGCGGCTTCGGTTGCCTCGGCGACGAGATCGACATCCTTGTAGGCGCCAGGGGCTTCTTCCGCGACTCCTCGCATCGAGCGCGACCGGATCAGGACGCCCTGAGCGGCGAGGTTCTTCACTATCTCGTGGCCGCGCCAGCGTTGCAGCGCTTGGTGGCGGCTCATGGCGCGCCCGGCGCCATGGGATGCCGAGGCGAACGCCCGCGCTTCGCTGGTGGGCATTCCCGCCATCAGGTAGGAGGCGGTTCCCATGCTGCCGCCGATGACGACCGGCTGGCCAACCGCGCGGTAGCGAGCTGGCAGCGACGCATGTCCGGGGCCAAAGGCCCGGGTGGCGCCCTTGCGATGGACGTACAGCAGCCGCGGGGATCCCTCGACGTCGTGGATCTCGGCTTTGCAGGTATTGTGGGAGACGTCGAAGAGGGTTTCGATCTCCAGCTGGCGGAAGAGCGGCGCCAACGCCTTGCGGGTGAGATGGGTCAGGATTTGGCGATTCGCGAGCGCGCAGTTGATCGCTGCCCGCATGGCGCCGAGATATTGCTGCCCTTCGGGCGACTCGATGGGAGCGCAGGCAAGCTCGCGATCGGGGAGGGCGATGCCGAGCCGGCTCGCTGCCCGGGCGAGCGAGACCAGATAGTCGGTGCCGATCTGGTGGCCGAGTCCGCGCGATCCGCAGTGGATCGAAATAAGGACTTGGCCGGGCTCGATGCCGAAGGCGAGCGCTGCCTCCCGATCGTAGATCTGGTCGACGACCTGAACCTCGAGGTAGTGGTTGCCGGAGCCAAGCGTTCCCATCTCGCCGAGTTGGCGCCGTTTGGCCAAGTCGGAGACGGCGGAGGGCACTGCGCCCGCCATTTTGCCGTGCTCCTCGATGTAGTCGAGGTCGGTGGGCGTCCCGTAGCCGTGCTCGACGGCCCACACGGCGCCACCAAGCAGCACCTCGTCGATCTGGCTCAGCGTGAGGCGAAGCGCTCCTTCGGCGCCAAGCCCGGCCGGGATGGTATCGAACAGGGCATCAGCAACAGCGGTGAGCGTTCCTGCGAGGTCGGCCTCGCGCAGAGAGGTGCGTAGACAGCGGACGCCGCAGGAGATATCGAAGCCCACGCCGCCGGCCGAGATGACGCCTCCGGCGGCAGGGTCGAAGGCGGCGACGCCGCCGATGGGAAAGCCATAGCCCCAGTGTGCATCCGGCATGGTCATGGCCGCGCCGACCAACCCGGGCAGTCGAGCGACGTTGAGGAGTTGCTCGATCACCTTCTCGTCCATGCTGATGAGCAATGGTTCGCTTCCGTAGAGCAGGACCGGCGCTCGGGTTTCGCCCGGCGCTAGCGGCACGGTCCAGCGATAGGGGTCAAGGCGTTGGAGCTTGGCGAGATCCATGGCGGGCTCCTGTTAGACGTCAAGGATGCAGCGAGCTTCCCAACTTCCGTTCCGCTGCTCGACGGCGAGGGCAGTAAGCGTCGCGCCCTTCACTTCTACGCCACGCTCGAGGTCGGCCCGCCACGGCTCGCCGCTGGCCTCGCCGGTCCAATGGCTGCCGTCCCGGGTGAGGCGGAAGCGGCCGAACACGAGCCCAGCGGCGCGGGCCTCAGCGAGAAGACGGTTGAGCCACACGACGAGCGCGAGTTCGTGGTCGGGCTCGTCGAACGTGAACTGGACGGACGTCGTTGGTCGGACAGCGTCCAGATTCACCATCAGCGCGAACATCCCCTCGGCAGCTGCCACGAAGGCAGCTTCGAGGCTGTCGCCCCGGCCAATCACGCCGATATCGGCATCGTGATCGAAGTAGGAATAGGTCGTCATGGCTCACTGGCGGCTTGGAGCCGCCGGCGGTTCCTTGCTGGCGGGATCGGGGCGCGGCGCCCCAGCTTCTCGCACCATCTGCTCGATCTTGGGATCCTCAACAGACTCGACGTGTTCGGCGCATCTCCTGCTCGCGCCGAACCAATGTGGGGCGGCGCGGGCGACGACGGCGTCCGTCGCGCCGTGGGCCTTGAGCGTCCCGTTCGGCGAGGCAACGGGAACGGCAGCGACGACCCGCGCCGGCTGCTGCCGGCGTGCGGCGCGATCGGCTGGAAGGCTCGTCGCGTCGGTGGCCATCCCACGGAAGCGTGCTCGCGGGGTTCGGCCTCGGCTCGCCGAGCTGGGACCGTGTCGAGACAGCGGGCTGGCGCGTCGAGGCGATCGATCATCGCGCGGTTAAGATATCTCCCGCCGTTGGCCTTCACGGCGCCGCTGGCTCGTTTGGGATTTGCTAGCGCACCGACGCTCGGTGTGAAGCCGTTGTCCACCTCGGCGCTCTCCCCCTCGACCACGTGGGCGGCGACTGCCCTGCTGCCACGGGGAATGGCGAGCACCATTGGCCGCTCATTACGAAGCCACGCGAGCGCCCTGCTGCCGGCTGATCGATGCGGAACGATCGCTTGTGCCGTTTGCCCTTGTTCGGTCATCGCATCCTCGCTGGTTGCCGAAGCGTTGCGGCTCACTGGGCCGCGATTGAGCGGCTCGACGAATGGTCGGCGTGCAAGCGGGCAATGGTCTCGGCAAGGAGCGTTCGCACCGAGACAACCTCGAATTGCGGTGGCAGGTCCCCACCGGGCAAGACGGTATCGGTGACGAGGCCTCGCTGGATCGGCAGCCTCGCGAGGCGGCTGGCCGCGCCAGCGACGAAGACGCCGTGGGTCGCGGCGACGACGATCTCGGGCCGGCAGTGGTTGGCGAGGAGGGTTTCGATTGCGGCCTCGATCGTGCCGCCGGTGGTGATCATGTCGTCGACGAGTAACGGTGCTTGGCCGCGAACATCGCCCATGATGCCCCGGACTTGGACGGTGTGGCCGCTGACGCGCGTCTTGTGGATCAGGGCGACCGGCAGATCGAGCTCAGCAGCGTAGCGTTCGGCAAGCCTGACCGCGCCGAGATCGGGAGCGACGATGACCGACGGTGGCGGCGCTATGCTGCGAACGGCGGTGGCGAGCGTTGGCACGACGCTGACGGTCTCGACGGGGATGGAGAAGAAGCCTTCCAACGATGGCGAATGCGGGTCGACCACGACGAGGCGCTCGATCTGGGCGAGCTGGAGAATGTCGGCAACGACGCGTGCGGCGATCGGGTGGGACGCCTCGTCGCGACGGTCCTGCCGGGCGTAGCCGAAGTAGGGAACGAGCGCGATCAGCCGGCGGGCGCCGGCGCGCCGGCTGGCGTCGGCGAGCAGCAGGAATTCGATCAGATGGGCGTCGGCCGGCGGGCTGGTTGGCTGGATGAGGTAGACGTCGCGTCCTTGGACGGACTCCTCCAGCCTGACGTGCGCCTCGTGGTCCGGGTAGCGGTCCACGATCGCCTTGCCAAGCGGCAAGCCGAGATAGTCGGCGATCGCCTCGGCGAGCGGGCGATTGGCCGAGCCACTGAGGAGAACGGCGGCAGCGGTCAGCATGCTGGCCAGTCCCTTCCGTTCGCTCGAGCGAGCACCTCGACGCCGCGTCAGCGGCGGTGCGTCTTTGGTCTCTCCCCGGCGAGCGCCCGGCGCATTGTGGTGGCGCGGCGGTGACGGCCGCGCGACACATCGAGCGTACTGCGCGTGGCGGTCGATCGCGAGTGCCGAGAGGACCGCCGATAAGGGACCGTTCAGCCCATCACGGTGGGGAGGTCGGGCTTCTCGCAACGACCGGTCTTCTCGCTCAGCCGAATGCGGTAGACGATTGCGCTGGTGGTGAGCACGTCAGGAGTTTCATCGGGTGCGCGGGCGGTTTTGCTGGTGAGGAGCGGAAGGAATCGCCGCATCAAGACCGCCATCCCAGCGCGGGCATCCTCTCCGGTCAATTCTTCGTAGCGGCCCCAAGCGATCACACTCTCCCAATTGACCTGACTTTGGACATCCTCGACTTCAAAGCAGACTTCCGGGTTCTCGCGCATCATGGCGATCTTCAACCCGAAGGAGGAATGCCCGTAGATCGACTCGCCGTCATAGGCGTAAGTGATCGGGACGACGTAGGTACGCCCGCCGGCGTGACATCCAATCCGGCCGGTCAACTGAGAATGCAGGACGCGCTCGATCTGTTCGTTGGTCAGTGTTCCAAGCATGCCGTCCTCCAGCCCGTGGATGCCCTCCTGCTGCCAGGGTTCTATCCGGCCGGGTTGCTGCTTTTGGGCTGAGCGTGCTGTTGCAGCAGCGCGGTGATCTCGGCATCGGTGGGAAGATCGAAGCGCTGATAGTGGTCGGCGGTGTGGTGGAAGGGCGATGGCTGAAAAAGGGAGATGACGGCATCGGCGACGCCTTCGACGATGCGACATGCCTTCGGATCGCAGACGGGGACGGCGACGACCACTTTTGTGGGGTGGTGATGCCGAACCGCACGAACGGCGGCTACGATCGTGGTGGCGACCGCCAGCCCATCATCGACGAGAATGACGGTCCGGTCGCGCAAGAAGGCAGGGCGAAGGGGGCCGCGAAGCTGGTGTTCACGGCGCTCCGCTTCGGCCCGGCTTTGGGCGGTTGCTCGTTGGACGAAGGTCTCTGACACGCCAAGCCCGGCGATCGCCTCGTCGTTCAGCGCTAGTTCGCCGCTGGCTGCGACCGCGCCGAGCGCGATCTCCTCGTGTCCCGGCGCGACGATGGGTTGAACCACAAGGATGTTCAATTCCAGACCAAGCCGCTGGGCGATCTCCGCGGCGACCGGGACACCGCCCGGCGGGATCGCGAGAACAACGGGCCGATCCTTTGCATAGCTCGCAACCGCGGTTGCGAGCTGGGCTCCGGCGGCCTGCCGGTCGCGGAGAAGGGGGAAGTGGGGGCTGGCTGGCTCGGTTCGTGGTGCGTCCATGGGTTCCCTCGTTGTCCGGCACAGCCGATCGCTGTGCTCTTGGATGCTCGCCGCACTGATGATTGGTCTGCACCGGCGCCTTGAATAGAGTAGCCCGGCCTACCGTTGTCCGGCCATTTGGCGGAGATTGCCGAACAGGTTGGCCTCGCGCCCAGCGTGCCGAGCGGCCCGGCACGGTTAGCTCAGCAGGTAACCGCCGTCGACCACGATGAGTTCGCCGGTGATGTAGTCGGCGGCGGAGCTGGCGAGAAACAGCGCGACGCGGGCGATTTCGTCCGGGTCTCCCATCCGCTTGAGCGGTAGCCGAGCGAGGAAGCTGGCGGCGGCGTGTTCTGAGCCTCCAGCGAGTTGCGCGAAGTGCTGGGCAGCTGCTGCCGCGCCTGGTGTGGCGATTCCACCCGGTGCGATTGCGTTGACGAGGATGCCGAAGGGTGCGAGCTCCAGTGCGAGCGCCTTGGTGAGCATCACCAGCCCTCCCTTCGACGCGTCGTAGTGGGCGAGCGCACCGGTCGGGTGCAGGGCGTCGATCGAGGCAATGTTGATGATCCGGCCGGGGTGACCAGCGGCGATCATGGCCTTGGCAGCGGCCTGAGAGAAGAAGAAGGGGCCTCGCAAGTTGGTGTTGAGAACGCGATCCCACTGCTCTGGAGTGATCTGCAGTGCCGGGGTGAAGGGGAAAATCCCGGCATTGTTGACGAGAATGTCGAGCCGGCCGAAGCGCTCACTCGCTTGGCGGACGACCTCCTGTCCGTGGTCGGGGTTGGCGGCGTCGGCGGTCATCGCTTCGCAGCTGTGACCGCTGGCGCGGATCGCTTCGGCCGTGCCCCGTACGGCGGGTTCGTCGATATCGGTGATCAGGACCCGGGCGCCCGCCTCGGCGAAGCGCATGGCGATTGCTTGGCCGATCCCTTTGGCGCCGCCGGTGACAACAGCGCTCTTGCCGGCAAGCGAGAACAACTCAGCAAGCTGGAGCATGGCGCAACCTCCGCAGTGACTGGTCGCACGATACGCAGCGGGAGGGCGCCGGACACGTGCCACATGTCCTTCCTTGAGCGGGCGACTCGGGCGGTCCCTCGGGGGCAGAGCGTGCTCCCGATTGTGGACAGCGCGGTCGTGCGCACCAGTCGCTATCCGCCGGCGCGTCCGCGAGCGGCGCGAGGGCGCGCTTCTTCGGCGGCGTAGAGGGCGAGGGCGAGCGCCATGACGAAGTCGTCGTGACCTTCGGCAGGGTCGACGAAGAGTGCGAGTTGGCCGTTGGGGCGGTGCGCGGTGCGGGCGAGCGCGAGCTCGTGCCAGGCGCGGCGGAGCTCGGGGTCATCGCCCGCCGGCAGGGTGAGGCGACCGGCTGGAACAGCGGCGAGCAGGCGAAAGGCGAGGTCGGATTTGGCAGCGGCGGTGAAGTGAAACGGCTCGACGCGCGAACCGAGTGTGTCGCGGAGAAATGAGGCGACCCCAGCGCCGACACCGGTGGCATCGACGACGACGCGAGCGACGTTCCACGCTCGAAGGAGACGGACAAGCTGGGAGAAGAGGGTGGCGTGACGCTCGCCGGTCCAGATCTGGATCTGGACAACACGCAGCCCCGGTGGCAACGCGGCGATGCGCAGCCCCTCCAACGCCGGCGGCACGGTTGGTGGGATGACTTCGCCGATCACGACGACGGTCGAATCGCGCCGCCGGCGGCGGGCGCCCCGTGCGGCCTCGTCGCTTTCCTCGGCCTCTCCAGCGAGGTCGATGCCGGCGACATAGCGGCGGCCGGGTGTCGGCGCCGGCTGGCGCGGGTACACGCCGCGCAGGGCATCGAGTGCGCTGGCGGAGAAAGCCCGGCCCTCACCGGTGAGCGGGAGCAATGCGTATTGGGTGCGAAACAGGGGATGATCTTCGCCGAGGCGGGTGCGCTCGGCCTCGACGAAGCGGCGGTAGTCTGGGTTGAAGGCGGCTACGGTCTGCCAGTCGTATTCGAAATGGCGGCGAATGCCGTCGCGCCGTTCAAGCGCAAGATGCTCCTCCTTCGCGCGCTCAAGGAGCGTTGTGCCGTCCCACGCGGTGCCGTACAGGACGGTAGTGGCGTTGGTCGTCGCGCCCATTGGCCGGAAGTCCTTTTGGTATTTCTCGGCATCGACGTCTTGGGCTTCGTCGATTTCGAGGATCAGGCCGGCCGTTGCGCCGACGACGTTTGCGGTGGGCGCGGCGGAGAAGAACCGCATCCGGGCGCGGCCGAGGCGGATGGTCTGGCCGTGTTCCGGGATCCAGAGTGCGCCGAGGCCGGCGTCGTGGAGCCGGGCGATGAGCCGGGCCAGCGAGGTGAGGGTCTGCGGCCGGAAGGTCGGGCTCGCCTTGATGCCGTCGCCACCCTGAGCGGCGAATCGAACGAGCAAGCCCACTTCGAGCTGCGCCGAGAGTTCGTTCTTGCCAGCTTGGCGGCTCATCATGATGCTGAAGGTGCGCCCGTCACGGGCGAGGATGCTGCGCAGAATCGCGCGGAGCGGTTCGCGCTGGTAGGGACGGAGGGCGGGCATCGGCATTGGCGGCTCCGGACGCTGGTGCGACTCGTAGAAGTGCCGCCGGGCGCTGCGAGAGGTACGGGGTGCAAGAATTGGCAAGCGGTGGGGCAGCTGGTGGTGCCAATAGAAATCTCGAATTTGGTAGACGAAGATCCTATGATGCACCACGAGGCGACGGTCCGTCAGGGCAGCGGGCCACCGAACGCGGCGGCGCACTACCTGGACGGCCCGTCGAGGAGGGACGCGATGTCGTGGTTTCGTGCCGTGATTGTCCTCGCGCTTGGCGCGACTGCCTGTGCTCCGGCGGCGCCCGCTCCGCAGACGGGCGCTCCTGCGCAGCCGACCGCAGAAACACGGGCGGCGCAGCAGGTGATCCAGATCGGTACGGCATTTTCGCTCTCGACGCTCAGTCCGCGCGGCGCATTGCCGCCGGCGCCGTTCCTCTACTGGCCGATGTATGACAACCTGACGCAGTTTGGCCCGAAGTACGAGGTGAGGCCGTCGGTCGCCGAGCGCTGGTCGGTCTCGCCTGATGGCCGGACGTGGACGTTCACGCTCCGACGCGACGTAAAGTTTTGGAACGGGCAGCCGCTGACTGCCGACGATGTCGCGTTTTCGCTGACGCAGGTGATTCGCAGCCGTTGGCCATCGATCGGCTTCTTCGCGTCGGTCGCCGAAGCGGCCGCTGTTGACCCGGCGACGGTCACGGTGACGACTCGCCAGCCGGACATGGCGATTCCGAATGGCGGCGCGTACCTGTGGATCATTCCAAAGGCGTACTACGAGGAGATCGGAGCGGATGCCTTCAGCGACAAGGCGATCGGATCGGGGCCGTATGAAGTGGCTGAGTATCGGCCGGGTGACTTCGTCCGCTTCAAGAAGCGATCCGAACCGCACGCGTTCCGCAAGCCGCAGAACGACGAGATTGTCTTCCGCACTATCCCAGAGCCAGCGCAGCGCGCCAACGGGCTGCGGACGGGCGAGTTGGACCTGAGCGCCGGGACGAGCTTCCCGCCGGATTTGGCCGAGTCGCTGATGCGCAGCGGCGTCACGGTTCTGAGCCAGCCGGGCGCGGTGGTGCTGTTGACGATGTCGCAGGGCGTCGCCGAGGCGCGGAACACGCCGTTGAAGGATAAGCGGGTGCGGCAAGCGCTGAACTACGCCATCGATCGCGAGTCGATAGCGAAGAGCCTGTATAAGGGCACGGCCGTGCCGATCAGCCAAGCGGCGCTGCCGGGCAGCCCCTACTACGACGAATCGGCGCGGCCGATCCCCTACGACCCGGCGCTGGCAAAGCGGCTGCTTGCTGAGGCGGGCTACCCCAATGGCTTCAAGCTGCCCGGCGGGCTGGATACCTCGATCGCGCACGGCTATCGCGACCTCGTGTTGACGATTCAGGCAAGCCTCAAGGAGATCGGCGTCGAGTTCGACGTCAACTTTCTCGAGTCGGGCGAATACGACGATCGGACGCGGGCGGTGGGCGGCAAGATGCGGGGCGATCTTTGGGCACATGCGTCGAGCGACGCAAACGGCTTTGGCTCGACGATCCGCTCGTTGTATGGGTGCGGCAAGCCCGTGGCGGAGCCGGCGTTCGCGCTGTTTTGGTGCAACGCGGCGTGGGACAAGGCGATGGACGAGGCGTTGGCAACGCCGGACCCGGTGAAGCGGCAACAGCTGTTGCACGAAGCGAACCGCATCCAGCGGGAAGATGTGCCGGCGATCTTTGTGGTGGCGACGCCGGTGCAGATTGCGCACACGCCGAAGGTTCGTGGGGTGGAATTCCCGGTGCCGATCTTCTACGGGTTCGACACGGTCTACAAGATTCAGTAGCGCGGGTTGTGTGCGTGGTCAGGGGTCGGCAGGCCGATTGAAGTAGGCCGTGCCGATGGAGAGGGATCTGCCTGCCGGTGGTGGTGGCGGCGCGACCACCTCGGTCTGGACGACGCGACTGTCGTTGGCACTGGAGAAGTCCACCTCGCTAGCGCCGACGGTGAATCCGGTGGTGACAAGACCGGCGGTCGGCGCCGTGATGACGACCGTGACAGCGGCTGAGATAACGGTGCTCACCTGCCCGAGCGCGCAGGTGATGACGGTTGTGCCGACGCAACTTCCTTGGTTGGGCGTGACCGAGACAAGCTGAAGGCGCGGGTCGAGGGTGACAGTCAGGACTCCAGTCGCTGTGCTCGGGCCGGTGTTCGAGACGAGCGCGATATAGGCGATTGTTTCGCCCGTGGGGAGCGTGTTTGGGGCGCCGGTCGCCGTAAGGCCGAGTTCGGCGAGCGGACCGTAGCGTGCTAGCAGCGCCGAGACTCGGCCGCCCGCGATCGTGCCATTGCCGCCGGCGACGAGGAAGCCGTCGTGGACGACGAGCGTGCTCGGTGGAGTGGTGTCGAATCCGAGGCCGAGGCTGCGCCATTCGCCGGTGGCGAGATTGAGCCGGGCGGCTTGGCCGAATGAACTGGTCGTGGATTCACAGTCGGGCGTGGCACAGAGGGCGAGAATCTGGCTGGTGAACCGGCCACGGCCGCTGAGTGTCAGCGCCGTTGGGACGCCCCTGACGCCATTGCCGATCGTCTGCCAACCAACGTTCCAGCGAGCGAGGCGGTTGATGCCGTCGGCTGGGACGGTGACCGAACAGCTGGGATCGCCGCAACGCCGAACGAAGCGGCCGCCGACGTAGAGGTCCTCCCGTCAGCAAGCAAGGTGGCAACCATACCGTTCAGGCCGAAGCCGAGCGGCTGCGAGGCGGTGCCGTCCCAGCGGGCGACGCGGTCAATGCCGTTCGGCGGGCTAATGGCCGTGCAGGCGGGGTCGCCGCACAGTGCGGTGAAGTCGCCGCCCGCCCAGAGGGCGGAGCCGTCCGCAGCGAGTGCCAACGGCGGGGAATGGAGCCCATTGCCAAGTGCTGACCAAAGACCAGTTGTCAGGTTGTAGGCGGCGACACGATTGAGAAAGGCGTTGCCCTCGAGTCCCCTACCGAGGAAGCCGGGATCCCAGAAGCTGTTGTCCGGCGGGGCGTGCTTCAGTTGTGGCCGGCTGTCGACGGGCGGGGCAGAGACCAGCAGAATGGCGACGAGAGCGATCAAGGCGGTCGCGCGACGCATCGCACCTCCCGGTGGCGGGCCGATCGCCGGACCTGCGGCAACGATGCCTCGCTTCGCGGGGGCTCTCAATGGAATTCCCGCAAGGCGCGGGTGGTTCGCGCTCAGGCGGTGCTGCGCTGCGCTCGAAGGAGGCGGCCCGGCGGGGAGGCTCGTGGCCACAGCGAGGGTCGTCCGGCGTGACATCGCGGATGGTGCGGCGATCGGCGGCAACGACGGCCCGGAAGGCGTTGTTCAGCTCCGTCCGAGTGGAGTGTGATCGACTCGGTTGGCGTTGCCGTCGCCGGGATCAGCGTGGTGGGAGACGACGTATCGGAAACCGCCGGCCCGCGGACCTTCGCCGACGGTGCGGAGAGTGCCATCGGGGAAGCGGTGCGTGAACAGCTTGGCGTGACCGTCCCTCGGAGTAGTTGCGGACGCGGGCGGCAGGTGCAGTGCGTTCGGGGTGAAGGTTCGCTGGCGGACAAGCGGTGCGGGGGCGTGCGGACGCGCCGGGCGTAGTCGAGCGGCCGAGCAGACGGGCGGTAGATGGAACTGGGCCGCTGCTTGCGCCATCGACGTTGCCGACCGGAAGCAACACGGTCGTGCCAGCGAGTGGGCCCTTGGCGACGCCAACCGGCATGGCAAGCACAGCCAACGTGGCGATTGCGACGGCGGAGCCGAAAACCATCCAGCACGCGCTGACCCCGTTGACTGGCGGCCCTAACGAATGCCTTGCTTCTCTTGGAACCGCCTCGCCCTGTGGCGGAATCGCCGCGATTGCCCAGGCTCGGCTGGCCCTCGCGGCGAGGGACGATGGTGGTCAGCGGAGAGCGTGGACGGAGCGGGTGACCGCCTCGGCGGAGATCTCGGCGAGACGGACGTAGCGCGCGCCTGCGGCATCGGCGAGGCGGCGGGCGAGGCCGAATGAGAGGGGATCGTTCTCGGTGTCGAGGACGAGGGTCGTGAGGCCGGGTTGGGCGAAGTGGGCGGCTAAGGTGAGCGCCTCGTCGATGGGTGAGTCGGCGTAGAGCGGAACATTCGCTTTGCCATCGGTGATGAGAACGACGAGGACGGGGGCGGCCGGGTCTTTGAGCCGGTGCTGACGGACGACATCGAGGGCGGCCTGCAGGCCAGCGGCGAGCGGGGTGCGGCCACCGGTGGGCAACTCGCGCAACTGGGCATGCGCCGTCTCGACGCTGTCGGTGAAGGGGAGGAGCAGTTCGGCGCCCTTGGCGCGAAACGCAATGAGGCCAACTCGGTCCCGCCGCTGATAGGCGTCGGTCAGCAGCGTGAGCGCAGCGCCCTTGGCGGCCTCCATCCGGCGGCGGGCGCCCATCGAGCCGCTCGCATCGACGACGAGGAGGATGGCGACTCCGCCCGAGGCGCGGCGGACGTTGCGACGGAGGTCGGATGGTTCGACGCTGACGGCGAGCGTTGAATCGGGCGCGGGCGGATGACTGGCAGCCGCACGGACAGTGGCGACGAGGGCGATGTCGCTCGTCGGGCCCTCCGGGACGGCGGCACGAACGATGCGGCCACGACCGTCGTCGGCAAACGACGGTTGGCGGCGGCCGGACGTGGGGCGTGCGAACCGGTCGCGGTCGAGGTCAAGCGGCGGGAGCGGGAGCGGCGGACCGACCTCGGCGCGCTGGTCGGGCGTGCTGGTCGGCGCGTCACCGTCGTGGGGGGAAGACGGCTCGCTGAGGTCGCCGGGCTGGCCGGTCGATTCGGTGGGGGACTCACCGCGAGGTAAGTCGGACGACTCAGCAGCCGGGGATGCATCGGCAGGTGGCTCGCTAGCGCGAGCATCGGACTGTGGTTCGTCGTTGTTGGGCGGGTCGATCCGGTCGAGGGCGTCGTGCAACCGCTGGAGACCGCGCTGGTCGTCGAAGGGAGTGCGGCGGAGCCGGTGCGGGGAGGGCGAGTTCGGCGGCACGACGGACGTCGTCTCGAGTGACCTCACGGCGGCCCTCGTAGGCAGCGAGGGCACGCGCGGTGCGGAGCATGACGAGGTCGGCGCGGTGGCCATCGACGCCGACCTCGATGGCAATGGCGGCGATGCGGCGGAGGATGGCTGGCTCGGTGAGGACCTCGGGCAGCAGGAGACGGGCGGCGGCAATTCGATCCCGCTCTTGGCGTTCGGATTCTTCCCACCGAGCAAGAAATCCCGCGGGGTCGGCCTCGTAGGCGGCGCGGCGCATCATCACTTCGACCCGTTCCTCGATGGTGCGCAGGCCGGTGACGTCGACGCAGAGGCCGAACCGGTCGAGCAGTTGGGGGCGGAGCTCGCCTTCCTCGGGGTTCATGGTGCCGAAGAGGATGAACCGGGCGGGGTGCTGGAAGGAGATCCCGTCGCGCTCGACGGTGTGGACGCCCATCGCGGCCGCATCGAGCAACAGGTCGACGAGGTGGTCAGGAAGGAGATTGACCTCGTCAACGTAAAGAATGCTGCGGTTGGCGGCGGCGAGCAGCCCGGGCTGAAAGCGCCGTTCGCCTTTTTGGAGCGCGGCGCTGATGTCGAGTGTGCCGGCGAGGCGATCTTCGGTCGCGTTGTTCGGCAACTCGATGACCGGAACCGGGCGGGAAACGATTGGCAGTGACTCGCCGTGCGCGGCAGCGGCGGCGTGATCTGGGCAAAGGTCGGGCGGTGCGCAGCGGAAGGGACAGCCGTCGATCACGGGCTGAAGAGGAAGCAGGGCGGCGAGAGCACGGGCCATCGTCGACTTGGCTGTGCCCTTCTCACCCCGGATAAGGACGCCGCCGATCGCTGGATCGATGGCGTTGAGGACAAGCGCAAGCCGCATCGGCTCTTGCCCGACGATGGCGGTGAAGGGATAGCGGTGCATCTCTCCGAAGTGTGGCGCTTGCTGATGCCCGCGTCCATGGGTGGTGAGCGCAAGGGCGACGCCATCGGCCATCAACGGGGTGGGAAGGTGTCGATGATCTGGCGCCAGTTGGCGGCGATCTCTTCGTGGGTGAGCGTGCCGATCGGCAGCGCGATCCGGATGTCGTTGACGAAGGGCTCCCACCGGGAGATTTGGCGGCGGACCTCGTCGGGGGTGCCGGCGCACGCATGGGCGAGCACCATCTCCTCGCTGATGGCGTCGAGGGCAGCGCGGGTGTCGCCGCGCTGGATGGCGAGGGAGGCGGCCTCGGCCTCGGCGGCGAAGCCGCCGTAAGCGTACAGTTGACGGTAGTAGTCGTGGACGATGTGAGAGACGAGGCGATGGCGCGCCCACTCGACCGCTTGGGGGTGGTCGCGATCGACGCAGACGAGCTGCCCGGCGCTGACGAGGTAGTCGGCGAGGGGCCGGCCGGCCCGCGCTGCGCCTTGCGCGAGGGCGGGGAGGACGACGCCGCGGATGTAAGCGACTGAGAGGTTGGTATCGAGCAGGACGCCATCAGCGAGTTCGCCGGCGATCCGGCAGGCGAGCGGCCGGACGACGCCGACGTAGGTGCGGATCGGCGCGGGTGGCTGGTCGTCAAGGCGGACGTAGCGATCGATGCGATAAAACTCGCCGGCGAAGCTGGCCGGGGTGAGCGGGGTGGCCTGCCAGGCAAGGCGGAGACAGGTGAGGTATTCGCGGAGGCGCTGGCCGGCTTTGCGGTAGGGGATGCCGTGCCAGCGTTCGTTCCGTTCGGCGGGACCGGATCCGACACCATGGACGAATCGGCCGCCGGCCAGCTGGGTGATTGTCGCTGCCGCGAGACTTGCTTGGACCGGTGAGCGTGACCAGACGGCGACGGCGGTGCCGACGGTGATGCGGCGAGTGGTGGCGGCAACGGCGGCGGCGGTGGCGTAGGCGTCGAAGCGGTTTTCGTTGAGCCAGACAGCGGGGTAGCCGAGGTTCTCGAGGCGCTGGGCGCTGGCGACGAGTTCCTCGGCGGTCCGTCCGATTGGATTGATGGAGATGGGCGGAGGCATGGTGGGCCGTTCTCGCGCTACGACGAAAGGGCCACGGTGTCGGGGGCGGCTGGCTGGGCAAGGGCACGGAGGGCTGCCTCGCGGGCGGCGGCGAGGGTGCTGACGACGGGCGCGCCGAAGGCTGCCTCGAAGGCTGGCAAGGCATCGATGGTGAACAGGTTCGTGCAGGCGATGAAGACGGCGTCGAACCGCTTTCCGGTGAGGACGTGTCTGCCGAAGGGGATAAGGTCGTCGGCGGTGAGCTCGGGTGAGGCGACGCCGGGGAGGCGGAGGCCGTCGATCGCGACGACGTCGACGCCGGCTTCGCCCAAGGCGGCGGCGATATGGTGGTTGTCCTCCTCTGGGTAGGGTGTGAGCACGCCGACGTGGCGGGCGCCGATCCGGCGCAATGCAGCGATCGACTCGGCGAGCACCGAGATGGCGGGTGCGCCGGTGGCCTCCTCGATGGAGCGGATCAGCGCCTGCTCGGAGGCGTTGCCGCGGAGTGCGCCGGCGGTGGTGCAGGCGAAGATGACGACGTCCGGGTGGAGGCTTGCGAGATCGCGGAGCGCATCTGGCAGGTAGCGATCGAGCATCTCCGCTTCGCCGCCGCGGGTCCAGTACATCCGGGCGGTGTGGAGGCTGACGTTGTCCGGCAGTCGGCGTCCCAGTTCCGGCTCGGCGACGACATTCGGTGAGGGGATGAGGAGGCCGATTCGCTTGCGTCGCATTGTTTCCCCTCCCGCGGTCCGTCTGATGGCATCGGTTTGACGCTGAAGCCGGTGCTGCTCGATCTGCCGGCAACGCCGCGCTCCGCCGGGCGGATGCCCCAGCGGCTGTTCGGGTGGATCGAGACGAACGACGGCGAGGTTTTGCCCCTGCCGCCGCTATGGGGCACGACGACGGGCATCGTACACCGTTAGCAGTCACTTGGCTGCGGCGTGGGGAGTGTACGGGCGGGTGGGAGGCGGGCAGTCGGATCGACCAGGTGCGGGAGGGGTTCACACGAGCGGTCTCCCGATGACGCCGCGTTGACGCAGGTGACCAACGCGGCGCATCATGCTGCCCGATCGGTGGGCGGCCAACGATGCCGGGACTGGGCCCGGGATGGGCGTTCGGCGCCTCGTCGCCGGCGGGGAAGGGAACGGAGCATGCGGTTCGGCCTCTATCTCAATCCGCAGACGCCGGGACCTGAGGACGATGGCCGGCTGCTTCGGGAGGTGCTCGGCCAGGTTGACCTCGCGGCCGATCTCGGCTTCGAGTCGGTTTGGCTGACTGAGCATCATTTCACGGGGTACAACGTCTACAGCGACGCGGTGATGCTCGCGGCGGCGATCACACAGCGCCGGGCGGTCGACCTCGGGTTTTCGATTGCGGTCGCGCCGTTTCACCACCCGATCCGGTTCGTTACCCAATGCAACTTGCTCGACCAACTCTCGGGCGGTCGGCTGACAGTCGGTCTCGGTCCGGGCAATTCGCCGGTGGAGTTTGCGGGCTACGGCCGTGCGGTCGACGAACGGCACGCGATGCTGGACGAGTTCGTTCGAATCGCTGAGCAGGCTTGGACAGCCCCGCTGAGCGGCTTTCGCTATGCTGGGCAGTATTGGAGCGGTGAGGTGCGCGGTCGGATCATTCCCGCGCCTGTTCAACGACCGCACCCGCCGATTGCGTGGGGGACGACGACGGCGGCAACCGTCGAGCGGCTTGGCCGCGAGGGGCGGATCTGGCTGATCGCCGGCTCGTGGGACCCAGACAAGCTGCGCCAGTATTTCCGGCTTTATCTGCGGGGGATGGACGAAGCGGGGATCGATGGCGAACGGCGCGACGCCATTTGGGGGCGGACCGCCTACGTGCTGAAGGTGTACCTCGCCGATCCCGACGAGGACTGGCGGGAGACACTTGGCCCCTTCATCGATATCTTCGTGCGGAAGAATCTCCAAGCCAATTTCGCCGTCGACGAGATCAATCGAGAGCAGTTTGAGCAGAACAAGGCGTTCTTTTTCCGAGGCTTCTTCGCTGGACAGCCGGCCGATCTGGTCGAGAAGCTCCGACCCTACGCTCAGCTTGGAGTAGGGACGGTGATGCTCTGGCTGAATTTCGGCCATCTGCCGGACGAGCTGGTGCGGAGGACGATCATTCGGTTTGCGAGTGAGGTTGCCCCCGCATTGCGCGCGGTTCGCCGCGACCCCGACCTGTTCGACCACCTGCGCAGCGCCGCAGAGCAGCCGCTTGCTGTCTGGGTGCGCGGGCGCGACGGCTATGCGTGGCAGGAGGCGCCGCCGGCCAAGACCGATTGGGCGGGAGCGGTCTAACTCGCCGGTCGGGCGTGTGGCATTGGCGCTTCGGCGGCGTGCCTAGGTCTGGCTTTCGTTGGGAGCGTGCGGCGATGGCAGCGGCTCGCTGGCGGTGAGGAAGTCGAGGATGGGGCGAGCCCACGCGTCAGGCTCGACGAGTGGGGAGACGAAGTCGCCGCCGGGGAGGATAGCGCCGCGTGCGCCGGGGACGGCGGCAGTCATGGACTGGTGAGCGCGGAAGAGGATGCTGTTGTCGCCGTGCATCACGAGTGTGGGGGCAGTGATGCGTGCCAAGGCGGCTTTGACGTCCTGGCGGCACATGGCATACGGCGTTGCGCCGTCCCAACCCATGACGCCGTAGGCGCGAGCGGCGTCTTCGCCTTGAGTGATGTTCAACGCGTTGATGCGAATGCAAGCGACGAACTGGTTGTAGAGGGTGGCCCAGTCGATCGGCCGGCCATCCCGCTGGCTGAGGCCGAAGGAGCGCTGCCAAAGCGGTTCGAGGTGGGCGAGGTCGATGCTGGGCGGAACGACGCGGTGCAAGCGTTCGTGGGCAGCGCGGCGTTCGGGCGTGTTCCAGTTGAACACTTCGGAGAGGACGAGGCGGTCGACGCGCTCGGGGTAGCTGGCAGCAAGGTCGGCGGCGATGTTGGCACCGGTCATATGGCCGATGAGGTGGGTCCGCTCGATTCCGAGGGCGTCGAGCAGGGCGACAGCGGCGGCGGACCACTGCCCCATCGTGGTGTAGGGCTCGCGCGGCGCGTCGGAATCGCCATAGCCGGGGTGGTCCATCGCGATGACGCGAAAGCGCGTCGCGAGGCGCGGCATGACCGGGAGGTACATCGTCGAGGTGCCGCTGTTGAGGTGGAGCAGCAGCACGGGCGGTCCCTCTCCCGCCTCGCGGTAATGGAGTTGGCCGTCGGGGCCGTCGACGAAGCCGCGTCGCAGGCGAGTCATCGTTCCTCCTCCGGGGATTCTCCGAGCTGCTGGACCTCACCCGTTGCTTCGCCGGCAGCCCGCTGGTCGCATCGTGCGCAGCATACGCCGCGGGATGTGATCACGCGCACTCTCCGGTTTCCCGAATCGTTCAGGGTCTAGCTGGCCTCGCGATGAAGGGAAGCGGCTTCCGCATCATCGGCGACATCAGCGTCGGCAGTGTCGGCGCGGTGATTGGCGGCTTGGTGTTCGGGCTGGTCTTTCCGGGCACGACGGCTGGCTTGCTCGGGCGTAGCGTCGTCGCCTTTCTGGGCGCGGTGCTGCTGATTGCGCTAGTCCACGCGCTCCTGCCGCGGCGGGCCGTGATCGACCCAACCAGTTTTCATCGAGGGCCGTCCGTGCTGCGAAGGAGCAGCCCGAACGTTTTGATTCCCGGCCGGCCCGGCGTACACTCGCCGCTGAGAGAAGGAGGGGTGAATGGACCTGTCACCGGTCGTCCCGTTGAAGAGCGTGTCGCGTTGGGATATCGAGGCCGACGTGGTGGTTGTGGGAGCGGGCGGCTGCGGAGTGACGGCCGCCCTCGCAGCTGGCGAGCGTGGCGCGTCCGTCCTCCTGATCGATCGTGACCATCGGCCGGTGGCGAACACGGCGCGCAGCGGCGGGATGATTCCGGCGGCCGGAACACGGCTCCAGCGCGCTGCTGGCATCGAGGAGACGCCCGAGCACTTTGCGGAGAACATCCTCGCGAAGAACCACGGACAATCGGACCCGGAGCAGACGTTGCACCTCGCGCGCACGGCAACGACGCTGGTAGATTGGCTGATCGACCGGCATCATCTGCGGCTCGAGCTGGCGACGGATTTCCTCTACCCTGCCCACACCGAGTATCGGATGCATTGTCCGCCCGAACGGACGGGGGCGGCGCTGCTGGCCGATCTGAAGCGGGCGGCGCGCGAGGTGCCGACCATCCAGTACGTGCCGGATGTCCTAGCAGAGAACCTGATTGCCGACGAGCAGGGCGCGGTCGTTGGAGTGGTGGTGAATAGCGGCGCGCGCGAGTTGGTGAGGGCGAGAAACGTGATTCTCGCCTGTAACGGGTTTGGCGGAAACCGCGAGATGGTGCGGGAGTTCTGTCCGGAGGCGGCGACGGCGCTTTACTTCGGCGGGCCTGGCTCGACGGGAGAAGGGATCCGCTGGGGGATGGCGCTGGGCGCGGCGGTGGAGTTCATGGACTCCTATCAACTGCATGCGACGATCGCCCAGCCGGGCGAGATCCTTGTTTCCTACTCGATCACGATGGAAGGCGGCTTTCACGTCAACGCGCAGGGCGAGCGTTTCGCCGACGAAACCCGTGGCTATTCGGAGCATGCGCTCGATGTGCTGGCGCAGCCGGGCGGCACGGCCGTGGTGGTGTATGACGAGCGCATCCATCGGCTTGGCCTGACGTTCCCGGACTACGTGGCGTGTGTTGAGGCACGATTGGTGAGGCAGGCGCCGACGATCGAAGAGCTCGGCGCGGCGTTCCGGATCGACGGGGCGGCGCTGGCGCGGACGCTCGAGGAGTATCGGGTGGCCCGGACGGCGGGCGTGGACCGGTTTGGGCGACGGACGTTTGCCGATTTGCGCCCGCCGTTCTATGGCATCCGGGTGACAGGGGCATTGCTCCACACGCAGGGCGGGCTGGTGGTCGACCGTCATGCGCGGGTGCTGCGCACGGACGGCACACCGATCCCGAATCTGTATGCCGGTGGTGGGGTGGCAGCGGGAATCTCGGGGCACGGTGCGGGCGGCTACCTCTCGGGCAACGGGCTGTTGACGGCGCTCGGCTACGGCTTTCTCGCGGGGCGGCACGCTGCGGCCTCGCTCGGCTTGCCAGGATAACGAGGGCGGGATGGATGAGCTAGGGATTCTCGCGGGCTTCGCTGCTGATCTGCGGTTGGAGAGCGTCCCCGGGCGGGTGTTGGATCAGGCGAAGCGGGTGCTGCTCGACACGGTGGGGGCGGCGCTCGGTGGGAGCGGGGAGCCTGAGCTGCGCGTCTTGCAGGCGGAGCTGGCGACGGGCGGACCGGCGACGGTGATCGGCTCGGCGGCGCGGGCAAACGTGCCGGTGGCGGCGCTGTTGAACGCGATGGCGGCCTGCTGGTACGAGCTGGATGAAGGGAACCGCTTCGCCAAGGGCCACCCGGGCATTCATGTCGTCCCGGTGGTGCTGGCGATGGGTGAGGAGCGGGATTGCTCGGGGGCGGCGGCGCTCGAGGCGCTGATTGCGGGATACGAGGTGGCGTCGCGGGTCGGACGCGCTGGTCAGTTGCGGCCGGAGTTGCATCCGCACGGCACGTGGGGTGCGCTCGGCGCGGCAGTGGCGGCGGCGAAGCTGAGCGGGGCGGATGCTGCGACACTGGCGCGGGCGATCGAGATTGCGGCGTCGATTCCCATTGCGCCGCCGACGGCGGCTGGTCTGGAAGGGGCGACGGTGCGGAATGCGAACGCTGGGGTCGCCTGCCAGCACGGCCTGCTAGCCGTGGCGCTAGCACGAGCGGGCGTGACAGCTCCCCGAGAGGCGACGGCGCGGTGCTTTGGCGCGATCCTCGGCGTTGGGTGGGATGCCTCGGCGCTCACCGACGCGCTCGGTGAACGCTACGAGCTCGAAACGAGTTACTTCAAGCCCTACCCAGCGTGCCGACACACGCACGGGGCGCTCGATTTGCTCGTGGCGCTGCGGGCGCGCGAACCGTTCGAGGCAGCGGCGGTCGAAGCGATCGAGGTGGCGACGTACGGGCAGGCGGCGGTGTTCACCACGCCGGTCGCGGAGACGCCGCTCGCAGCGCGCTTTTCGACGCCGACCCTTCTCGCGCTGTCGCTGCTTGGCCGCGACCTTCGGCGGATCGATGGCGAGACGCTGCGTGACGAGACCGTCCGTTCTCTGGCGGGCCGGATTCGGCTGACGGTGGACCCGGCGCTGGACGCGCGGTATCCCCAGCTGCGGCCGACGCGGCTGACGGTCCGGCTGCGTGACGGACGGACGATGACCGCCGAGGCGGACGCCGCGCTCGGTGACCCCGAATGCCCCCTCTCGGACGACGATCTTGACGCGAAATTTCTTGAGTTGGCGTCGCCGCTCGGCGAGGAGCGCGCCCGCGTGGCGCTGGCGGCACTGCGCCGCGTTGAGGCCGGACGATTGCGTGAGGCGACGGAGTGGCTTGCTCCCTGATGGCGGCACGGGATTCGGTATACTGCGCTGGCCGGCGCGAGCCGAGCAGGATGGGAGCGCGGAATGACAAACCCGGCAGACCGGCCACGCTTGACACGGGCGAAGGTGATCGAGCTCGAGGCGGAGGCGACCCCCGAAGAGGCGGAGCGCGTCCGCGAGGATGTCAAAGCGTTCATCCAAGGCCGAAGTGGACCGATGTTCGCCTTTTTGACGACGCTGCGGAAGGACGGCCGGCCACACACGCGTCCGGTTGCGACGTTCGTCGAAGGGTGGACCGTCGGAACGATCAGCCAAGATCTTCACCTCAAGAACCAGCATATTCGGAACAACCCGATCGTCGGCTATCTCTGGGTTGATCAGTGCCCGGCGGCGGGTGTGCGGCCGCGCAGTGTTTGGATGCAGGGGGTCTGCGAGATCGTCGAGGATGAGGCGGCGATCGCAGACTTCTACCGGCGGCGAGAAGCGGCGACCGGTAAGCCGGATTCGCACGCCGACGAGGACTGGAAACGGCTGTTGCTGCGAACCACGCCGCAGTTGGTGCGCGCCGAGGGATTTCTCGGCCAGTTGAAGCCGGCGCTCTATCGTGATTTCAGCCGCTAGCGCCGTCGGGAAATCGCGATGGTGGAGCGTGAGTCCGTGACCGTCGCCGTCGACCCGATTGTGGTGGAACTGGTGCAAGGGACGGTGGAGAGTGCGCGGCGGGAGATGGAGCAGCAGATTGAGCGCACGGCCCGCTCGATCATCATCCGGGAGCGGCGCGACTACCGGGCGGCGGTCTTCGACCGGCACGGCAACAACGTCTCCTCGGCCTCCTCGGCGGCCTTTGTTGACCCGATTACCCAAACCTTCGCGCCGGAGGACATCCACGAGGGCGATGTCTTTCTCTGGAACCATCCCTTCCGCTCGGCGGGCGGGATCACCCACCTACCCGATCTCTGTCTCACCCAGCCGGTGTTCTGGCAGGGGGAATTGGAGGGCTACGTCCAAGCGTTTGGCCATGTGTTGGACATTGGCGGGCTGACCCCCGGAAGCATTGCCATTGAGGCGACCGAGGTGTTCCAAGAGGGGCTGCTCATCCCGCCGGTGAAGCTGTATGCGGGTGGGGTACGCAACGAGGCGCTGGTTGCGACCATTCTGGCGAATACCCGCTTTCCTGAGGAGTTGCGGGGGGACCTCGATGCGGAAGCGCTAGCCTTGCGGGTCGGGGTGCGGCGGCTGAGCGAGCTGCTAGCGCGGGTGGGGCGCGAGACGGTGCGGGCGGCGTTTGAGGCGTGCTTGGAGCGTTGTGCGCTGGCGCTGCGGGAGCGGGTGGTAGCGCGGATTCCGGAGGGGACGGCGGCGTTCGAGGATTTTGTGGAGTTGAATGGGGCGGCGCCGGCGGAGGAGCGGCGGTTCATCCGGTTGCGGGTTGCGCTGCGGCGGGAGGGGGCGCGGCTGGTGTTTGACTTTCGGGGGACGGACCGGCAAGCGCAAGCGGCGATCAACATTGCGGGGACGCCGAAGTACTATGCGAAGTACTTGATGAGCATCTTCCGGCCGCTGGTGGGGGAGGTGATCCTGAACAGTGGGGCGCTGCGGGTGCTGGAGGTGGAGTTGGAGGAGGGAAGCGTCCTGCAGGCCCGGCCACCTGCCGCGTCCGCCTATCGCGCCGTCACCTTATTTCGTGTGCCGGACATCGCGATGGGGGCGCTCGCGAAGGCGCTTGGGGGATGGGGCGCCGCTGGGGCAGACACGCGCAATCCGTGGCGCTATAGCGGCAGTTATGAAGGAAGGCGCTTTCTGGTCCACGACGGCGTTGGGGCTGGTGGTGGCGGCCGAGCTCTCGGAGACGGACCGGATGCCGTCCACGGCGGAGTGGGCAGCACGAGTGTTCCGGTCGAATTCCTCGAGGCTACCTATCCCGTGCGTGTGGAACGCTACGGGCTGGCACAGGATTCCGGTGGTCCTGGCAAGCATCGCGGTGGCCATGGCATTCACAAAGAGGTGCGGCTGCTCGCGCCAGGAAGCCTTTGGATTTTCGGTGACCGGATGGCGCTCCAACCGTGGGGGATTGGCGGGGGACGCGCCGGTGCCGGTGCTCGCTTTGTCATCAACCCTCACACTGCCGCCGAGCAGGTAGTCGACTACAAGGCGACCGACCTTCGGGTCGAAGCGGGCGACCTCCTGTCGATCCAAACACCTGGCGGTGGTGGCTGGGGCGATCCGCTGGAGCGCGATCCCGAGGCGGTTGCCCGTGACGTCGCCGACGGGTCGGTCTCGGAGACCGCTGCCTTCGAGCAGTACGGTGTTGTGCTTGTCGATGGGGCGGTTGACGTGGCGGCGACGTCAGCGCGGCGAGCGGCGCTTGCCGCTGCGCGTGGCCCGCTGCAGATGGTGGACCGCGGCGAGCGCTTCCGCGCCTTGGCCGCCCGTGGCGAGATCACACTTACCACCCGCGACGACGAGCCCGAGGTAACCAACGGATGACCCGCTATCGCGTAGGAGTGGATACTGGCGGCACGTTCACCGACCTGTTGGCGATTGGCGACGACGGCTCGGAGCTAGTCGTGAAGGTCCCCTCCACGCCGAGCGAGCCGGCGCGTTCGCTGCTGAACGCCTTGCAGACGCTTGCCGAGACCCATGGCGTCGACCTCGGCGCGATTGATCTCGTGCTGCATGGCACAACGGTCGGGATCAATGCGCTGCTTCAGCGGCGGTATCCGCCGGCAGGCCTGATCACGACCGAGGGCTTCCGGGACATCCTCGAAATCGCACGCCAGACCATCCCCGGTGAGCGCGGCGCGATTTATGTTTGGGTGAAGCCGCCGCGCATCGTGCCGGTCTCGCGCGTCCGCGAAGTGGGAGGACGGCTCGATGCGCGGGGCAACGAGATTCGGCCGCTGGACGAAGCGGCGCTGCGCTCTCACGCGCGTGAGTATCGCGCGATGGGCATCAAGCACATCGCGGTGTCGTTCATCAACAGCTACGTCAATCCGGTGCACGAGCGCCGTGCCCGCGAGGTGTTGCTGGACGAGTATCCCGAATGCTCGGTGGTCATTTCGACCGACACGCTGCCTGAGTTCCGGGAATATGAGCGGACGGTCGCGACCGTCATGAACACGATCTTGACGCCGGTGGTCGCGGAATACGTCCGGGCGATCCAGCGCGGACTGCAGGAGCATGGCGTCCGCGCCCCGCTGTTGATCATGAAGTCGAGCGGTGGCGTGACGACAGGGGAACGAGCGGCGGTTTCCCCGGTCCAAACGGCCCTTTCGGGTCCGGTGGCGGCGGTGCTCGGCCTCGCCTGGGTCGGTGCGCAGGCAGGCCGCGAGGATGTGATCACGTTCGACATGGGCGGAACGAGCACCGACGTTGCGCTCGTTGAGGGAAGCCAGCCGGCGGTGGTGCAGGAAGCGATGATAGATGTCTACCCGCTTCGAGTGCCGACACTCGATGTGGTATCGGTGGGCGCGGGCGGTGGATCCATTGCCCGGACTGGGCCAGGCGGGTCGGTGCGCGTCGGACCAGAGAGCGCAGGGGCGATCCCGGGTCCCGCCTGCTATGGCGCCGGTGGAGAAGAGGCGACGATCACTGACGCGAACGTCTTCCTCGGCCGGCTGGGAACGCGTCTCGCCGGCGGCACGGTGAAGCTCGATCCCGAGCGAGCCGCGGCGGTGGTGCGGCGGTTCGCCGATCAGCTTGGCGTGTCGCCGGAACGCGCAGCGGCTGGCATTCTCGAAATCGCGAACTTCAACATGGCCGACGCCATTCGACAGGTGTCGATTGCGCGGGGGCGGGATCCGCGCCGTTTTGCGCTGATCGCTGGTGGCGGCGCTGGGCCGCTCCACGCGGCGCGGCTGGCCGAACTGCTGGAAATCCCCGAAGTCATCATCCCCCTCACGCCCGGCGTCGGCTGCGCAGTGGGCCTGCTGGCGTCAGACGTGCAGGAGGACCTGGCCGTGACGGAGATCCAACGGGAGGAAGCCGCTGACCTCGCGGCTCTGAGTGCAAAGTTCGAACGGCTCGAGCGTGAGGTCCACCATCGCCTCGTCGCGCAAGGGTTTGCGGCCGAGGAGATTGAGCTGCGGCGGAGCGCTGACTTGCGCTATCGCGGCCAGCGAACTGAACTGACGGTCGCCGTGCCGGGCGGAACCATCGACGAGGCGGCATTCCGCGAAATGGTTCATCGCTTCCATGAGGCGTACAAGTCGAGCTTCGACTACAACTACGAAGGCGAGCAGACGACCGAGCTTGTGACGTTGCGAGTGACGGGGGTGGTACGACTGCCGCACTCGTTGCCGGCGGCTCCGTCGTCATCCGGGGCGCTGCCGGAGGCGCGGCCCGTCGCTGCGCGTCAGGTGTACTTCGACGGCGACGGCTGGGTCACCGCATCGATCTACGAACGCGACGGGCTGGTCGCGGGCGCGTCGTTTGACGGTCCGGCAATTGTTGAGCAGTACGACACGACGACGCTCGTACCGCCTCGCCATCACGCTGTCGTCCATCCCTCGGGGAGCCTCATCATCACGCGAACAGGAGAGCTAGTGTGAGCGCAGTCAGCATCCCGATGATCGGGCGCGGCCCCAAGCTGTTGGAGGAGATGACCACGGCGGAAGTTGCTGAAGCGCTGCAGCGCACCGACGTAGCGATTCTCGCGACCTGCGCCATCGAGCAGCATGGAGCGCACCTGCCGCTTGGCACCGACTGGTACATTGGCGAAGAGACGACGCGCCGGGTGATCCGGGTGCTGGCGGAGCGGGGCCATCAGGCCGTCGGGTATGCCTTTCCGCTCGGCAGGTCGGATGGCTTTCTGAACTTTCCTGGGAGCTTGACTCTCAGCAACGCAACGTTCGTTGCAGTCATGAAAGAACTCGTCGGCTGTCTCCATCACCAAGGGTTCCGGCGGTTTGTTCTCCTTTCGGGCAACGGTGGGAACGGGACGGCGATGCTGATCGCCGGGGAGGAGATCCACCGCGAGCTTGGATGCCCGGTGATCTTTCTCGACCCACTGCCCTACCAGATCTCGTATCGGTCTGAGATCCTGAAGAACCCAGCGATCGACCATCATGGCGCGGAAGGCGAAACCTCCAAGGTGCTGGTAACGCATCCGCATCTGGTGCACCAAGAGCGGTCGACGTTCGTCGAGCCGCTGAGCGACCCGCGGCCGTACAACTTTGGTCCGGGCGTTCGTGTCTTCGCCGGTCGCTGGGAGGACTTCGCTCCCGGCGGAGTGGTGGGCGATCCGCGGCTCGGCGAAGCGGCGACAGGCGAAAAGGCATACGAACGCAACGCCGCCTGGGCGGCTGACATTATCGAAAAGGTGTTTTTCTCGGTGGGGAACAAGGCGGGGTAAGTGGCAGGCCTTATCCCCGCGAGGTGATCGGTGGCTCGTCGTCGCGGGTGGTAAGTGTGATCTCGCCACGGGCGGCCAAGGCGCGGAAGCGCTCGCCGCGGTCGATCATTTGCAGCGGCCCACGCGTGGCGGCAAGCGCCGCTCGCCGCGCTGACGTCGCCGCCACGTCAACCGCCCCATCGACAAGCACAACACCGTAGATATCGCGCGCGGTCGCATCGTCGATGGCGCCTTGTTCGAGATCGTGGCGGACGAGCTCTGGATCGCGCTCCAGCGGATCGCCCCAGCCGCCACCGCCAGGTGTCCGAATGGTGAGGAGGTCGCCTGCCTTCACCGGGGCTCGGGTCGCCTTGTAATCGATCCGCACTTCCTCCGGCGTACCGAGGTTGAGGCCAAACGTTGTTCCCTCGCCTGCGCGGCCACCGGCGACTCCCCAGGGCTGGAGGAGCTGGCGATCGTTCATGATCCAGAGCGTGCCCGGCGCGAGCAGCCGTACCTCTTTGTGAATGCCCTGACCGCCCCGGTATTTGCCGGCGCCGCCGGAGCCGCGCGCGAGCCCGTAGCGTTCCACACGCACGGGATAGGTGGCCTCGAGGAATTCGACCGGAACACTCGTGCTGTTGACGTCGCCGCCGATGGCGTCTGGGCCGTCATGATCCGGCGTGCCGCCCGCGCCGCCGCCGACGCCATCGTGCATCAAGAAGCGCTGCCCGTCGACGACGCCGCTATAGCGCCATGGCGACCGGGTATCGGCGCCTCCAGCGCCCCAGCCGCCCATGGCCTTTGCCAACACGCCCATGCAAAGATCGGGGATGCGAAACAGGGTGACGGCGCGATAGGCGGATGCGGCGGGTGGCCGGGCCTGCAGGACGCTTCCCTCCTCCAACTCCACCTCCAGCACCCGCAGCGCCCCACTGTTCAGGATCACCTCCCCCACCAGCGGCCGGAAGATGCTCATCAAGTACTTCGCATAGTACTTCGGCGTCCCCGCAATGTTGATCGCCGCTTGCGCTTGCCGGTCCGTCCCCCGAAAGTCAAACACCAGCCGCGCCCCCTCCCGCCGCAGCGCAACCCGCAACCGGATGAACCGCCGCTCCTCCGCCGGCGCCGCCCCATTCAACTCCACAAAATCCTCGAACGCCGCCGTCCCCTCCGGAATCCGCGCTACCACCCGCTCCCGCAGCGCCAGCGCACAACGCTCCAAGCACGCCTCAAACGCCGCCCGCACCGTCTCGCGCCCCACCCGCGCTAGCAGCTCGCTCAGCCGCCGCACCCCGACCCGCAAGGCTAGCGCCTCCGCATCGAGGTCCCCCCGCAACTCCTCAGGAAAGCGGGTATTCGCCAGAATGGTCGCAACCAGCGCCTCGTTGCGTACCCCACCCGCATACAGCTTCACCGGCGGGATGAGCAGCCCCTCTTGGAACACCTCGGTCGCCTCAATGGCAATGCTTCCGGGGGTCAGCCCGCCAATGTCCAACACATGGCCAAACGCTTGGACGTAGCCCTCCAACTCCCCCTGCCAGAACACCGGCTGGGTGAGACAGAGATCGGGTAGGTGGGTGATCCCGCCCGCCGAGCGGAAGGGATGGTTCCAGAGAAAGACATCGCCCTCGTGGATGTCCTCCGGCGCGAAGGTTTGGGTAATCGGGTCGACAAAGGCCGCCGAGGAGGCCGAGGAGACGTTGTTGCCGTGCCGGTCGAAGACCGCCGCCCGGTAGTCGCGCCGCTCCCGGATGATGATCGAGCGGGCCGTGCGCTCAATCTGCTGCTCCATCTCCCGCCGCGCACTCTCCACCGTCCCTTGCACCAGTTCCACCACAATCGGGTCGACGGCGGTCGTGGTCGTCATGCGAGGCTCCTTTCGGTCATGCTGGCGATGAGCCGCTCGGCGAGTTCGACGCCGATGCGCCCGGCGGCGCGGACCGCAGAGCCGCAGTTGGCAGCGAAGAGCCGCTCGTCGTGGCTGGTGATGACGAGCGACTTCGTCGTGGCATCGAAGCCCCAGAGGATGTCGTGAACGTTGGCGTGCGCAAGGAAAGGCAGGCGCTCGGCGAGCCCGAGCTCGAGGAGGGTGGGGAAGTAGTTTTCCGGTTCAGGAGCGTCGTTGTGGTCGATGATGTCCTCTTGACCGACCACAAGGCGGAGGACGCCGGCGACGTTCTTGACGAAACAATAGACGACACCGCTGCCGAGCGGCAGCACCAAATGGGGCATGGCGGCACGTGGTCCCTCGACGGGAACGTCGAGGACGAAGACTTGACGCTTCTCGAAGGCGAGCGGGTAGTTGGGGAAGAAGCGGGGGTTGGCGGCGCCGAGAGCGAGGAGGACACGCCGGGCGGCAAGGTCGCCGGCGCTGGTGACGACTCGGTAGACGTCGTCGTCGGGGGTGACGGCTTGGATGTCGCGCTCGCCGAAGAGCTGGACGCCGGCTTCGACGGCGCGGCGGAGGATCTCGCGCACGAATTTTGCGCCGGCAAGGTTGAGGCCGGGGACGGCTTCGCCACGGTTGAGGAAGAGATAGCCGTTTTCGATGAGATCGAGCGCGACGCCTTCGGCGGCAAAGTGGCGGACGAGCGCGGCAGTCTCCTCGACAGCGGCGCGCTTCCATGGGTCGTCCCAGGCGAGCCGGACCGCGCCGCCGGCCCAGCGATAAGCAGCTTGGTGGTCGGGGTCGTCGGCGGGGGTCGCGGGTGATGACGGCGACGGTGAGGTCAGTCCGCTCGCGGAGGCGATAGGCAGTGGCTGCGCCGATCGGCCCTGAGCCGCAGATAGCGATGTCGTAGAGGGTGTCCATGCTGCTCCGTGGTTGGGAAGGATCGCGCTGCGGAAGGCTAGGGTAGCAGATGGACGCGACGGGCCGGATGCGCCGCGCACCCCTCGGCGCGCGGCGCGGGGAAATCAAGCGTGGAGTTCGACGGGGTGACCGTTGATCGTGAAGGTGACGTCGATATTGCCGCGAGTGGCGTGTGAATAGGGGCACATCTGATGCGCTTGGCGGATCAGGTCTGCGCCGACTGCCAGGTCGGTTAGGTTTGGCATCGAGACGTCCATCTCGACGGCGAGGGTGTTGCCCGGCTCGGTTTCGCGCGGGATGACGTGGACGCGGGAGTCGATCGACGTGCCTTTGGGGTCGACCTGTGCGCGACGCGCCGCGACGCGCAGATTACTCTCGAAGCAGGCAGCGAAGCCAATGGCGAACAGTTGCTCGGGGTTTGCACCACCTCCTTGGCCGCCAAACTCGATGGGCGGCTTGAGCTGCACTTCGAACGTCCCGTCTTCGGTTCGGCCGACGCCGGCGCGGCCGCCGTTTACCTTGGTCTTGGCGGTGTAGAGGATTTTTTTCTCCTGGGTCACGGTGGTTCTCCTTCGGCTGGCAGATGGACACGCGCCGCGAGCGGCCGGGCGTTGGCGTCGGGCTGGCGAGGCGGGTCGACGGAACATTCTTGGCCGACAGGCGGTTCGTCGTCAAACGGCGGCGAGGGTCCAACACCGACTGAGCGGAAGGTCTCGGTAATTCGGTGCGATTCCGAAAGCGGGGATCGCCATCGCCGGATGAGTGGCTGGCCGGGCCGGGTGCTCGGACCGGCCGCTCGGTGGGATAGCAAATTGTTGACAGGTGAAGCATCGCGCCTAGACTGGGCGCACGGCGATGCGCGTCGCGCTGCGTTCGGAGGGCAGGTTGAAAAAGGCTCTTGCGTTTGGGCCGCGTGACGTGCGGTTGGTCGATCTCGCGCCCCGGACTCCGGGGCCGGGCGAGGTCCGCGCCCGGATGCTGATGACGACCCTGACAACGGCGAATGTTCGGCTCTACACCGGGCCGTTGATGGCGGATGTGCAGTATCCGGTGACGCTCAGCTACACCGGTGTGGCGGAGGTGGCGGAGGTCGGGCGAGGGGTGACGCGGGTGCGGCCGGGTGATCTGGTCTACCCGAATTTCTATCGCGCCTGCCTGCGCTGCCGCTTCTGCCGCGCGGACCGGATGGTTGCGTGTGAGCAGGTTCCGCTTGGGGCACACAACATGATGATCGGGGAGGCGTACGAGAGTGCGCTGCAGAGTGAAATCGTGCTCGGCGAGGAGCGGATGAACCTCGTGCCGGCCGGAACGCCGCTCGAGGCGGCGGCGATGACCGGCTTCTTTTCGGTCGCGATGCAGGCGATCGTGGCGGTCGAGCCGGACGACCGCGATCCGCTCTTCGTCAACGGGGCGGGGCCGATCGGCTGGTGCGCTACGCAACTGGCGAAACTGCACGGCAGTAGGGTGGTGATCGCTGAGGTGCTCCCGGCACGGATGGAGCGCGCGCGGCAGTTCGGCGCCGACGTGGTGATCGACGCTCGGCAGCCCGATGCGCGTCAGCAGGTGGTCGAGGCGTGCGGTGGTGCGCCGCTGAAGATTGTCGAGGCGACCGGGACGGCGGAGGGGAGCGCCCTTGCTTTCGACGTGGCGGGGCGGGGAGCGCGAATCGCGGCGGTTGGGGTGAGCCAGCACCCGATCACGCAGACGTTCATCGTCCTGAAAGGGCTACGGATCGACGGAATTGGCGGTGCGATCCGGGTACCGGAGGTGATTCGGCTGATCGCTGAGGGAAAGATCGACATCTCGGCGTCGATCACGCATCGCTTTCCCCTTGCTCGACTGGTGGACGCCCTCGAGCTGAAGCGGACCTCGCCGGAGGCGGAGCTGGTGGCGGTGTATATCGACGAAGCGCGGCTGCCGGGCGCCCGGCCGGACGCGTCTGGGGGATGAGGTGATTATCGACATGCACATTCACATCCATCCGTTCCCGAACGGGACGAATGGCCTCGCGATGCCGGATGACTACCGTCACGAGATGGCGCACAAGCTCGAGCGGATCGGCATCTCGCCGGATCGGCAGGCGGAGGCGGCGGTCGAACGGATGGCGGCTGCAGGGGTCGACGCGGCGGTGGTGCAAAACCCGTATCACGCGCCGGAGTCGGGGCATCGTCGCTCAAACCGGACGGTCGCTGAGACGATCGCCCCCTACCGGGGCAAGCTGTATGCCTTCGCGGGGATCTTTATCCGTCCGACACCCGATCTGGCAGAACTCGAATACGCGATCTGCGAGCTTGGCTTCAAAGGGCTGAAGTATTTGCCGGCGAGCCAGAGCTTTCGGGTGAATGACTTTGCTCTGCTGGATCCGCTCTATAAGAAGCTGATCGAGCTGGATGTGCCGTTGCTGACACATCCAGGGCCGACGAATTTTCGTGGGTCCGATCCCTCGGTCTGTCAGATGGCGGACTACATCGACGTGGCGCGCCGCTATCCCGATCTGAAGCTGATCATTGCGCACTACGGTGCAGGCGCCGTCGGCGGCTCAGAGGCAGCGCTGGCGCTGGCGGAGGAGTTTCCGAACGTCTACGTCGAGACATCAACTTGGATGTGGCAGTGTACACGCCCCTTCATTCCGGCGATCGATGGCTGGAATCCGCAGGCGCCGGAGACGTTTCTGTACGAGATGCTGTATCCCGCCGGCGGTCAACGGCGACCCGAGATGGAAGAGGCGTGGCAACGCGGGAAGGAAGCGCACCGGGCGATGCTGCGCGAAATTGTGGCGCGTGCGCCGGGGAAGCTGATGTATGGCACCGATTTGCCATTCATCGCGAGGTTTGACTTCGTCGAGTTGTATCGCGAGGCGCTGGGAGATCACCCGGCGGTGCTGGCCGACGTGCTGGGTGGGACGGCACAGCGGGTGCTGAAGATCGATGGAGGGAACTGAGATGGCGCGCTTGCTGGCTCGGCTGGTTTCGATTGTCACGCTGCTCGTCGTCGGCTGTGCGCCGGGCACCGCGCCAACGCCGCAAACCGGCGGTCAGCAGCCGCCGGCGGAGCGGCGCGCCGCTGACCAGACGGTGCGGTTCGCGGTCGCGGCGATCCCGTCCAGCGCCAGCCCGGAGTCGACCTCGGCGCAGAACTATCTGTTCAATGCCCAGTTCGATGCGATGGCGCACCTCGATGCGAAATTCAACCTCAACCCGTGGGTGGCGATGCGCTGGGAGTTCCTCCCGAACGACAACGCGTGGCGCTTCTTTCTGCGGAATGACCTGACCTTCTCGAATGGAGACAAGCTGACAGCCGAGGACGTGGCGTTCACGGCGCGGCTGATCGCGAATCAGACGCCGCCTTTGCCGCAGAAGGCGGTGCTGGCGAAGCTGGTGGATGCCCGGGTGGTCGATCCGTACACCGTTGACCTGATTACAAGCGAGCGCGACGCAAGCGTCCTGTATGGGATGCCGTACTTTCTGGTGTTCCCAAAAGCGTATTACGAGCAGGTGGGCAAGGATCAGTTTGGGGTGAAGCCGATAGGGTCGGGGCCATACGAGCTGGTGGAGTTCCGAACGAACGATACGCTGGTCTACCGGCTGCGTCCGAACTATGTCCACCCGATACGCCGACCGGTGGCGACGGAGCTGCGGTGGAAGGCAGTGCCGGACGCGGCGGCGATCTATAACGGGATCCGCACCGGCGAGGTGGACGGGGCGTTTAGCGGATTGACGGTGGAGCAAGCGGAGTTGGCGAAGCGGGACAACCTGTACTTGGCGACGGTGTCACCGGTGACCCCTCGTGATCAGCATCGATAAGACGGCGAGTGAACGGAACACTCCGGCGCTGCTCGACAAGCGGGTGCGGATGGCGCTCAACTACGCGATCGACCGTGACACGATCATCCGAACGCTCTATCGCGGCTTCGCGACGCCGCTCAATCAGATCGCTTCGCCGAACACGCCGGCGTTCGACCCGTCGATCCCGCCGATTCCGTATGACCAGGCGCAGGCTCGGCGGCTGCTGGCTGAGGCGGGCTATCCCAATGGGCTGAAGATCACCAACCCTCTGGAGTATCAGAACACGGGCTTGAATGGCCCAGTGTTCTTGGCGGTGCAGGACTATTGGCGGCAGATCGGCGTTGAGGTGGGGCTGAATATCATCGACAACGCCGTCTGGACGGACAAGATGTACGCGCGGAACAACGCGACACGGAATGAGCTGACGCAGTCGAGTGGGCAGGACAACAACGGGCTGCTGCTGTTCTACCGTGGGTTCATCACCTGTGCCAACCCGCCGGCGCGGCTGATTTGGTGTGTGCCGGAGTTCGACACCTTTATGAACCAAGCCTATGCGGAGCCGGACCAGACGCGGCGAAACGAGCTGATTCGAGCGGCGATTCGAGCGCATACTGCCGAATGGCCGTACATCTATTTGTTGGCGTCGCCGACCTATGTGATTGGCGGGCCGAAAGTGCGCGACATGAAGGTCGACACGGCGGTCTTCTGGCGACCGGACACGGTGTACAAAGTGGAGTGAGCAGCCGTCACCCTCTGGCAGGCGTTCGTCTCGTGGCCCTCGTTCCCGGTCTGCTGGCACGAGGCGCGGGCAGATCGCATCGATAGGGGCTAGCGCTTCTTGGGGGTGCGCTTTGGCGTTGCCCTCCGTGATGGCGTGGGCTGCGGCGTGGCGTCCTGCGGCTGGGCTGGCGTGGGCTGAGGACGAGGACGACGGAGAGCGGCCGCTTCGGCGGCGAGGTCGTCTGCGGCGTAGACGCCGGCTAGTCCTTCGGCGAGTCGGTCGGCGCCGGCAGCCGCGAGGGCGTCGCTGACGTTCGCCATTTCGCGGGCCATCGCGAGTCGGACGAGGCCTTCGTTTGCTTCATTCGCGCCGAGACCGGCGGCCTGACGGCTAGTGAGGTCGAGGGCGTCGGCGAGCGCGGTGGCGCTGCGCGATTGCAGCAAGTCGCCGGTGGCGACGAGATGAAGGCGGGCGCTGATCTGGCGGAGGGCGGCGGCGAGGGTCGGCATCCCACCGGCTTGGACGAGATCGCCGATGACGGCGAGCTGGCCGGACATGGCGGCGAGGTCCATCCCTCGGGTGACATCCTCTGCGCTCATCTGGCGAAGGAGGACGCTGGCGTCGGCGATTTCGTTGGAAACGTCGAGCATGGCGGCGCCCTGTTCGACGTCGGCGGCGCCGGCTTCGGCGGTCATCTCGCTGATGGCGGCAAGCTCGTCGGCGGCAGCGATCTCGTCGAGACCGCCTTCGACATCATCGATTCCTTCGATGGCGGCTTCGGTAGCGAGGTCGGCGGTTGCGTCGGCGGCGCGCTGGCGGTGTTCGGGGTCGCGCGATCCGTTCTGCATCGATCTGTCCCTCCTGGTGCTGGCCGGCACGTCGCCGGTCGGCGCATGACGCTCCAGAAGACGATACTCGAAATCGCCGGCTCATACCGTTTCGCTGACGCTGCCGAACGGATATAGAACAGACGTTCTATTTCGATAAGGCAGGGGGCGATGGACGAGGCGGCGCTGGTAGCGCAGTTGGCGACTCGCGACCGCGAGCGGCTGCGTGGCTACCGCGAGCTGTTGGAATTCTACCGGGGCGCCCAGTGGCGCGAGCCGGCACGGCGCGGCGAGCGGCGGCTGACGCTGAACTACGCCAAGGTGCTGATCGAGAAGGTCACCTCCTATTTGATGACTGACCGGCTGATGGTGGTCGACCCGGAGGATGACCGGCCGGAGTCCCTCGAACGGGCACGGCGGGCGGAGGCAGCCCTTGCGCGGATCGCTGAGGTGAACGACCTCGATTCGCTCGATTTTGACACCGAGATTGACGCGGCGGTGCTTGGCGACGGGGCGTACAAAGTGACGTGGGACGTCGCGGCGGGCGAGGTGCGGATCAGTGCGCCGGATGTGCAGGGGATCTGGATCTGGCCGCGGGCAGACGACCCGTGGCGGCCGGCGACGCTGGCGAACCGGACGGTGCTGCCGGATGGCGAGATCGCCGTCGAGGTCTGGACGGACGAGACGTTTGCGCTGGTCGTCGATGGCCGGCTGGTCCGGCGCGGTCCAAACCCTTACGGGTTCATCCCCTATGTCGTCTTTCCGAACCTGCGTGCGCCGAAGCAGTTGTGGGGCATCTCCGACCTTGCGCCGATCCTTGAGCCGGCGCGCGAGCTGAACCGGGCGCTGACGCAACTGTCGCGGTTGTTGGAGCTCTCGGGCAACCCGATCGCGGTGCTGGAGAACGTCGACCGAGCGGAGGATATCGCGATTGGGCCGGGGGCGGTGTGGGAACTGCCGGAGCGGGCACGCGCCTACATCCTCGACCTTTTGGGGAGCGGTGGGGTCGGCATCCACATCGACTATTTGAACGCGCTCTACCGGGCACTTCATGACCTCGCGGAGACGCCGCGCACCGCCTTTGGCGACAACAGCCGGGCGCTAGCGGGCGTGGCGCTTGAGATCGAATTGCAGCCGCTCTTGCAGAAGGTGGCGCGCAAGCGGCTGCTGCGCGCGACGGTCTACCGGCGACGGAACGCGATGGCGCTGCAACTGCTAGAGCGCTTCGGCGGCGGGAGCTTCGCGCCGTACCGCTCGCGGGTGGTGTGGGGGGCGGTGACGCCGCGCGATGCCAGCCGGCAGCTTGCTGACGAGCAGGCGGCGGTGGCGAGCGGGTTGCGCTCGCGACGCGGTGCGATGGTGCGGCTGGGGACGGCGGACCCCGATCGGGAGTTCGCCCGCTGGCTGGAAGAGGAGCGGGAACGAGGCGCCATTCCGGCGCGGAAGGGAGCAGACGATGGAGGAGCATGAGGTGTTTGAGGGGACTGGGCCGACAGAGGCGCGGCCTGAGGACCCGCTGCGGCAGGAGCTGGCGGCAGCGGTGGCTGCCTACCGGGAGGCGCGACTGGCGGCGGACCCATCGGTGCCGCCGGAGTTGGTGACTGGCGAGACGGTGGCGGAGATCGATGCCAGTGTCGAGCGGGCACGAGCGATCGTGGCGCAGGTGCGTGAGCGGCTACGGAACGAGGTGGCGCGCGCGGTGCCGCCGCCCGCAGTGGGGCGGACGCCGGTCGACCCAGCGACGCTCTCGCCGCGTGAGAAGATCGCCTATGGGTTGGGGCAATAGACCGTAGTCCTGCTCGAGGGTTGTGGGGCGTGGGAAGGGAACGAGTGGAGAAGGGAGCACGATGGCGCTGACGCTTGCTGAGGCGGCAAAGCTTTCGAATGATACGCTGCGGACTGGGGTGATCGAGACCGTGGTGAAGGCGAGCCCGGTGCTGGCGCGCCTGCCGTTCATTACGGTGCTGGGCAATGGGCTGACGTACAACCGCGAGAACGCGCTGGCGTCGGCCGACTTCTACGATGTGGGCGACACCTGGACCGAAGGAACGCCGACGTTCACCCAAGTGACGGCGACGTTGAAGATCCTCGGTGGTGACGCCGACGTGGACAACTTTCTCGCCAAGACGCGTGGCAACCTGCAGGACCTGCTGGTGACCGTCGTTGAACAGAAAGCGAAGGCAGTTGCGCACACGTTTGAGGATGTCTTCCTCTACGGTGACAGCGCGGGTGAACAGCAAGCAGTTTGACGGACTGCACAAGCTGACACCGGCGGCGCAGCAGATCCACCAAGGGTCGGGAACGACGCCGGCGGCGCTGAGCTTGGCGAACATGGACGCCTTGCTCGATCTGATCCGGCCGGGCAAGCCCGACCTTATCCTGATGAGTCGGCGGACGCGGCGGCTGATCAGTCAGTATGCTCGCTCGACGAATTCACCGTTCGTCGTCAGTTATTCGGCCTTCGGCGAAAGTATTGCGTCCTATAACGGTGTGCCGATCTTCGTCTCCGATTTTCTCAGCGACAGCGAGGTGATTTCGGGCGGCAGCTACAGCGCGAAGACGGGCGGTGCCTCGAGCTCGATATTTGCGCTGAAGTTTGGTGAGGATGCGCTTGCCGGGCTAGAAGGGGACCGACGGGATCGTCGTTGAGGACGTTGGGCACTTGGAGAGCAAGGACGCGCGGCGCTTCCGAGTGAAGTGGTACTGCGCGGTGGCGGCATTCAGCACGCTGTGTGTTGCCAAGATCGACGGCATCTCGAGCGCCGCGGTGGTCGCGTAGCCGTCCGTCTGGGGGCGGCGGCGTACTTCCGAGCCGCGGGCTCATCCCTCTGCGCCGTCGCCCCCGCCATCTTTCTGCAAGGAGCCGCCGATGGCGACGATTGCCGGATTGTTGGCGCGGATGCGCCAGGACTTGAACGACGAAGCGACGCCCTACCGTTGGTCGGACGCGCATTTGCAGCGTCACCTTGAGCGGACGATCCGCGAGTACTCGCTCTCCGCGCCGCGTGAAATGAAGACGATGGCGCCGACGACGGCGGGCAGCCGGGAGATCGCGATTGGGTCGCTCGCCGATCTGGTGCGGGTCGAGGCGGTGGAATGGCCGGTTGGGCAGTGGCCGGCGAGCTACGTCCGCTTTTCGGTGTGGCAGACAACGTTGACGCTCCTGACCGAGGCGAAAGGCGATGGGTCGCCGGCGGCCATCTACTGGCTGGCGGTGCATCCAGTGGACGCTTCGACGCTTCCGACACGGGATGAGGAACTGATCTGCCGGGGTGCGGCCGGCTATGCGGCCTTGGAATGGGCGAACTACGCGATCGGCCGGGTGACGGTGGCGGGAGAGGAGACGGCGGATCGCTATCGCCGCTGGGGGACGACGGCGATCGACGAGTTTTGGGCGGGGCTGGACCGGCTGCGCCGGGCGTTGAAGTCGCGGCGGCTGTATGCGCCGGCGGGGACGCTGCCGAGCCAGTCGCGGGACGCCGGGCCGTGAGGTGGGGAATGCGAACGGTGGCGCAGGTGGTGGTCGCGGGAGGGCTGGTCTGGATCGCGGTGCTGCAGGCGACGTTCGGACCGGTCGGCCCCGTGGAGTGGGCGCCGCTGGTCTGGATGTGGCTGTCGGGATGTGCGATCGGGGCGCTGATGGGGGTCTTCGTGGCCTCGACCGGCGATCGGCGGCGCTGATGCGAACGTTGAGCGCAACGCTGGCGGCGGCGTGCCGGGCGCTGGATGGGGCGCCGGTGTTCTCGTTGCGGTGGCGGGATGCCTTCGGTGGGGTGCGGCGGCTGCGCTACGCCGAGACGCTGTACGCCGGGAGCGAGCCGGATGTCGCGCATGGCGCGGGCTGCTTTGGAAACGGGGCACTGCTACGCGCCTACCGGGCGTCGGCGGGGACCGTGAATCTCCAAGTGATCGGGTCGCCGGCAGCGGGATCGCCGTGGTCGAGTTGGGCAGGGGTGGCGACTGGTGCGGTGAGCGGCGCGGGCTGCGCCGCCGCGGCGAGCGGGGTTTTTGGGGTGGTGGTGGTTGACCGTGATGGAACGAGTGTGCTGGCGCGATCGACGGCGGACAGTGGGGGCAAGCTGGTCGGGGTGGGTGACGGCGGCGACGGGCAGCGCGGTGGGCGCGGTGGGGGGTGGCGCAGAAAGCGAACGGGGATGTGGCGGTAGTGTTCGCCGATGGGGCGGTGGTGAAGGCGGCGAAGCGGACGAACGGGGGTGTGGGGGGCGGTGAGTGCCTGCCCGACAGGGTTTGGCGGAGTCAGTGGTGTGGGGGTGTGTCACGACGGGGCGGATTGGTGCCTCGTGGTGACGGGGACGACGACGGTAGGCACGCCGGCGGTGTGGACGCTGCGCTGGGGGGATGGCGGGGCGTTGGCGGCGGGAAGCTGGGAGGCAGCGCGGGTGCTGACCGCGGGGGACACGAATGTTGCCTTCAGTGCGCCGGCAATTGGGCTGCTGGATCGGCTGCGGGTGACGGTGGTCGAGCGGTGGAGCGGCAGTGGGGCATACACGCTGAACCTGACGAGCGCCTTGGTGCGGAACGCGCTCTGGTCGGATAACGCGTGGCGTGATCCGACGCCCCTTTCGACGGCGTGGTCGGCAGGGGTGGCGCAGGTGTGGGACGGCACGGTGGCCTATCTGTGTCATCCGGCGCTGGTGCGGCGGGCGGTGGTGCCAGATGCAGTGGGAACGGAGTATGGGGATCGGCTGGTGGAGGCAGTGTGGGAGGCGCCGGGTGGCTGCCGGCTGACGCTGGACAACAGTGATGGGGCGCTCACCGGTGTGCTGGCGGTAGGTGGCGAGATCGTGCTGGATGCGGGGTATTGGACGGCGGTGGGCGCGGAGTTTCCGCTGAGCGGGCGGCCGGCGGTGTATTGGGCGGAGACGGTGCGGGTGGTGGACCGGCGTGATGGCCGGGGGGTGGTGGAAGTGGAGGGAGTGGATGCACTGGGGGTGCTGGCGCGCTGGCGGCCGCGGCAGCAGGTGGTGTACAGCGGGTCGCCGGCGCTGGCGATCGTGGCGGACCTGTGTCGGCGGGCGGGGCTGGCTTATGGAGCAGTGTCGGTGAGCCCGGAGTTGGCAGAGGCTGCGCCGGCGGTGACGGTTCCGGCGGGGACGGACGGGCTGACGGCAGTGGCGCGGGTATTGGCGCTGGGGCGGGATCAGCTGGTTCCAGACGGCGAGGGGCTGGTGTCGCGATTTCCGCAGCCGAACGATGGGTCGACGTGGACCTATCGGGCAGGGGATGAGCCGGTGGGGCCGAGTGAGCAGCCAATGCTGGAATATGTGCGGACGGAGACGCCGGTGGTTCCTGGGTTTGTGCGGGTGGTAGCGGGACCGCATGTTGGGCAGGCCCAAGATGATGAGACGGTGGAGGTGTGGGGAGATGGGGGCCGAGTGGTGGTGGACCGGTCGCTGACGAGTGCTAGTGCGGCGGCGGCGCGCGCGGCAGCGATTGTTCGGGCAGCGGTGGTGGCGAGCAAGGACGACCGGTTGGTGAGTGGGCCGAATGTGGGCACGCAGGTGCTGGATGTGGTGACGGTGCATGGGGCGCGCCTCGGCTTAAGTGGAGTGGCCCGGCGCGTCCGCGCGGTGCGGTTTGAGTATCGGCGGGTGGGGGAGCGTCGGCAGTTTCGGCAGGTGTTGCGGCTGGGCGCTCCGTAAGAAGGATGGCTGGTGGTGGGGTGATGCTGCTGGAGCGGGCGGAGCTGGTGGCGTTTGATTCGGCGAGCTACACGGCGACGGTGCGCTATGAGCAGAGTTTGAGCACGGTGCAGAGTGGGGTGCCGGTGGCGCGGCATGTGCCGGTGTGGCAGCTGAAGACGGGGGATCGGCTGGTGGTGGCGGTGTTTGATGCGTTGGTGGCGTCGGACCGCTGCGTGATCGGGGTGATGGGAGTGACTCGGCGTGCCCCGGGGTGCCGGGTCTACCGGTCGACCAATCAGAGCATTGCGAACGCGACGGTGACGTTGGTGTCGTTCAGTGGAGTGCACGACGACACGGATGGGATGTGGGACCCGGCGGCACCGACGCGCCTCACGATCCAGACGCCGGGGCGTTATCACGTTGGGTTTCTGGCGAGTTTCGCTGCCAGCACGGGCGGAACGACGCGCTATGCGGATCTGCGAGCGAGCAACGTGGGGGTATGGCCGAACCGGATTGGGCTGGTGTGGCTGCCACCGCGCGGTGGGGGAGCACCGACGCATCTGCCTCCAGTAGAAGGGGAGTGGACGTTTGCGGCGGGCGACTACGTCGAGGTTGGGGTGTATCAGGATAGCGGTGGGCCGCTGGACCTGCTCGCCTTCAGCGAGCCGATGTCGATTGAACTGTGGGCGCACTGGATCGAAGCATGAAGGGGATCGAGGGGTGGAACTGGCGTGGCGAGCGCATCCCGGTAGAGCGGGTGCTGAAGCGATACCAGCTGCGGATCGAGGATCGGCCCGGACCTTGGCGGGTAGCGTCGCTGCGCGAGATGCATGGCCGCCCGCTGTTGCGAGCGCGCTTCGTTGGCGGCGCGGGACGCGGCGTCGTCTGGCGCTCGGTGGGCGGCCTGACGATCGAGTCCCCGTTGGAAGGGGAGCGGGCGGAGCTGCCGGTGAACGGCGGCAGTTCGTATGACCCGGCGCGCGGACCGGGCCCATGGTCGGTCGAGCCGTTGGACGGCGGTCAGGCGGTTCACGGGCTCGGGTTGGCGCTGGGCTTGCCGGATGGGCCGCCGGAGGAGGCGGACAACCGTTATCAGACGGTCGAGGTCACGTGGCGGCATGCTGCGGAGCCGGACGTGCCGGTGGCGGAGCCGTCCGTGGATCTGGTGCTCGGTTGGGAGCTCCCGAATCGACCGGCGGTACATCCCGAGGAGTGGCGGCGCTTCGACGCACTCGGGGCGGCGATCGCCAAGATCCGGCCCTATCACGTGCTGGATGCGACCGAGGGGCCGCGGACGCTAGACGGGCTGATTCGGCGCGGGGTGCGCGTGGCGATCCGGCCGGACGCCGACGGCGACCTTGAGCGAGACTGGGCGGCGAACAACCGCCGGCTGAGCGCGGCGGCGAAGCTGATCTTGGCGGCGGGGGCGCCTCCGCCGATCTTCCTCATTCCGGATAGCGAGCCAAACCTGCATGGTCGGCCGGTTCCGCCCGGCTATTTCGAGCGGCTGGAGCTCGCGCGCGCCGCGCTGGTGGCGCTCTTTGGCGAATCGGCGCGGCTCGTCTCACCACCGTTCGCGGTGGCCCAAGGCGAAGACGCGTGGCACGCCGCCGGGCGCCGAGTGATTGGCCGCTTCGACCTGATCGGAGCGCACGCCTACAGTCAAGGAGATCTCGATCTGGCGCTGCGCTTTGTGCAATTCGAGTACGCCAAGCCGTTCTTTGTCGCTGAGGCGGGCGACAGCAGCGCGGGGATCGGAGTGGAGGAGCGAGTGGCGCGGACGGCGCGGCTGCTCCGGCGGCTGGCCGAGGTGGGGCGGGTAGAGGCGTGCTGCCTGTTCATCCTCGGGACGGCCGATCCGCGTTGGGAGAAGTTTGTGCTGCCGGCGGAGAGCCTTGCACCGTTGCGGGCGGCCGTGCGCGGAGGGCGGAAGGAGGAGGTGGTGATCCCCGAGGAGATCCGCGAGCGGATTGCGCGGTTGTGCGACGCCTACGATGTCGACCCGTATGTGATTACCGCGATGTGTTGGATCGAGAGTGGCTTTCGGCCGGATGCGATCGGCGACGACGGGCATTCGGTGGGGCTGCTTCAACTGCACGACGAAGGGCTCGGCTTTGGGCTGTCGGTTGAAGAGCGGAAGGACCCGGAGCGTAATCTCGAGATCGGCATCCGGGCTCACCGGAGCTACCGGAACGAGTTCGGATCGGTGGAGGTGGCGATCGCGGCGCACAACGCTGGCGGGCCGGCGCTGCGCCGGGTGAACGGCGATTGGCAGGCCCTCTTCGGCGGCCGAGTGGCAGAGCGCTACGTGCGGCCGGTGCTGGCCAAGGCGGCGGAATATCGGGCTGCGAACTTGTTTCCGCGCAGCCCGCTGCGTATTCAGCTCGACGCTATCTGGGGCGTGTCGGAAGCGTTGCTTGCTGAAGGACGCGACGCGCAGGCTTGGCAGCTACGGGCAGCGGTGATCGCGCTAAAGGACGAGCTAGGACTGACGTGATGAGGTTAGCTCGTCTCTCGCGACGACGCGGCCGCTCACTCGAGCAGCACAGGAGCCAGCGAGTCGTTCCAGGTCGTCGCTGCGAGCCCGGAGCGCGGCGACGGGCGTGGCCATCCGGCGCTCTCCGGGATGAAGAAGGGAACAACGAGCGACGCTCATCGGGAAGGGGAGAAGATCATCATGAACGCACAAGATCTGATCGGGATGGCCGGCGTGCCGATCGTCATCGGGCTCGTGCAGCTCGTGAAACCGTTCGTCACCGATTCGCGCTTCTACCCACCGATCGCGGTGGGGGGTGGCGCTCGCGCTGAACCTGTGCGCTGCCTTTCTGCTGGACGGCGACCCGCGCCGCGCGGCGTTCGCCGGTCTGATCGCTGGCCTCGCGGCGGCGGGGTTGTACGATCACGGCAAGGCGCTCCTTGCACGAGGGAGTGGCGGCTAAACTGGCCGCGCGGCGATGATGCAGACGCCCCCTGACGGGGGCGTCGTCGTCATTGCCCGCTCTTCCGAGGCTGGAGGGCGCTCGGACCTTCGGTCTCCTCTCCTGCCTTCACGAAATCCAGCCTCACGACCTCTCCCTCTTCGTTGAGCAAATGCCGGAAGCTCGCAAACGCCCGGAGCGCCTCGCTCGCTGATGGCGGCGTGGAGCGCCGGGAGAACGCGTGGACGCTCGGCTATACTGCCGAGCATGAGCCCCCGGCCGCGAGCCTTCGCTCGCCGATTGCGCCTCACGCAGCGCCGCAAGCGCAAGATCCTCAGCGCCGTCGAGCCGCTGTTGCGGCTTGGCTGGGCAGGCTGGAGCGTCCTCTCGGGGGACCAGTCGCGGCGCTGCCGTCTGGAGGACTTGCCGGGCGATGGACTGAAGATCCTGGTCGTCCGGCTCGACACGATTGGAGACGTGCTGCTCTCTGAGCCGGCGCTGCGGGCGATCCGTGCCCGTTTTCCGCGGAGTACGATCCATCTCATCACCAGCCCAGCGGGCGCGGCGCTGATCGAAGGCACGCCGGCAGTCGACCGGATCATTCCGTTTCGGGCGCCGTGGCACGCTGCGTGGCGCGGGCAGCGGGTCGGGCTGCGTGACGCGCTGGCGATCGCTCGGATGGTTCGGGCGCTGCGAGCCGAGCGCTATGACCTCGGGATCGAGTTGCGCGCCGATTTCCGGGACATCCTCTTCCTCGCCGCTGCCGGTGCGCGGGTGACCGTCGGCGACTCGTGGCGGGGCGGCGGCTGGCTGCTGACGGTGGATGCTGGCGCCCCGGTCGAGGCGCACCGGGTCGAGTTTGCGCTGGCGATCGCGGCGGCCGCTGGGGCCGACTCTGCTCCGTCACGCCCCCGCATCGTCTTGTCCGAAGCCGATCGTGCCGCTGCCGCCCGGGCGCTCGCGCCGCTCGACGGCCGGCGCTTCGTTGCCTTTCACCTTGGCGCCGGGTTCGCAAGCAAATGCCTGCCCGTCGATCGCTTCGCGAAGGTCGCTGGCAAACTGGGCCGTGAACGGGCGATCGTCGTGATTGGCGGCGCGGAGGAGCGACCGCTGGTTGAGGAGCTCCGGCGGCTTGCGCCGACGCCGGTGCTCGACCTGGTCGGCGCACTGACGTTAAAAGAAACGGCAGCGCTCTTGGAGCGCGCCGACCTGTTCGTTGGCAACGATTCGGGGCCGATGCATCTCGCGGCGGCGGTGGGGCGGCCGATCGTCACCTTCTTCGGTCCGTCGGAGCCGCATAAATATCGGCCGTACGGCGTCGTCCAGCGGCTGATCGAGATCGACTTGCCTTGCCGGCCGTGCGACCACGTGCACTGTGTCCACGACGAATTCCTCTGCATGACACGGATCGCGCCGAGCGAGATTGTCGAGGCCGCCGATGACCTCCTTGCCGCCGTGTCGGGCGGATCCTTTCCGCTACGATCCGGCCCACCGGTACAGTAGCATCCGGTCGAGGAAGCGACCGACGAGGACGGCATGAACCGATCGATGCGCGAACTGATCGCGGGTGAGCTTATCGCGAGCGCGGAAGCCAAGCGCTGGGTCGCCGAGCATTTGGCGGGAGAGATCGCGCAGGCTGCCGAAGCGGCGATTTTGGCGCTGCGCGCTGGGAAGACGCTCCTCTTTGCCGGCAATGGCGGTTCGGCGGCGGATTCCCAACACTTGGCGGCCGAGTTCGTCGGCCGTTTCATCGATGACCGGCCTCCTTTGCGCGCCATTGCGCTTACCGTCGACACCTCGGCGCTGACGGCGATCGGCAACGACTATGGCTATCAGTTTGTCTTTCAGCGGCAGGTGGAAGCGCTCGGCAAGCCGGGGGACGTGCTCTTTCTGATTACGACCAGCGGCAATAGCCCGAACTTGCTCTGCGCGGCAGAAGCGGCGCGCGCTCGCGGAATAACGACCGTCGGGCTGCTTGGCCGGGATGGGGGCAAGCTTGCGCCGCTGGTCGACATCCCGATCGTCGTTCGCCACGATCACGGCCGGCGTGTGCAGGAATGCCACATCGCGATCGGTCACGCGATCTGCCTTGCCGTGGAAGCCGCGCTCTTTGGATAAGCCCGAGGCAATGGTGGATCCGTCGCGCGCCTATCGTCCGGTCGACCTGAGCCAAGTTCGGACGCGCCCGCTCGGGGAGCGGCCGAACAAGGTCGACCGCCGTCAGTTTGCCCGCCCTGGGCAGCCTGGGCGCAGCGTCGCCGATCTGATCGACGGCTTGCCGCATCAACTCGGCGCTCTCGAGCTGCGCGCGGTTGTCGCTGCCGTTGTCCGAGCATACCGGCTCGGCAAGCCCGTCATCTGGGGGATGGGCGGCCATGTCATCAAGACGGGGATCAGCCCGCTGATCATCGACTTGATGGAGCGTGGAGTCGTCCGGGCGTTGGCGCTCAACGGCGGGGCGTCGATTCACGATGTCGAGATCGCGTTGATCGGCGGCACCTCCGAGGATGTGCAGGAAGGGCTGCGCGACGGCTCGTTTGGGATGTGGCACGAGACGGGTCGCTTCTATAACCGAGCAGTCAATGATCGGCGCGGCGGGCTCGGTCAGCGGCTGGGCGCGGCGATCGTCGAGAGCAATGCGCCGAACCGCGATCTCTCGGTTCTGGCCCGTGCCTATGAGCTGGGCCTACCAGCGACGGTTCACATCACCCTCGGGGCAGATATCGTCCACATGCATCCGGAGGCAGATGGCGCGGCGCTTGGCGAGGCCGCGTTCGAGGATTTTCGGCTGTTCTGCGCGGTGGTCGCGGATCTGGGTGGCGGCGGCGTCTATCTCAACGTCGGGTCGGCGGTGGCGCTGCCCGAGGTCTTTCTCAAGGCGCTCACCGTCGCACGCAATCTCGGCCATCCGGTCGCCGACTTCACGACGGCGAACTTCGACATGATGCAGCATTACCGTCCGCTTCAAAACGTCGTCCGTCGTCCGACCGACGGCGTCGGGCAGGGTCATACGTTGACTGGTCAGCACGAGGTGGTGCTGCCGCTCTTCTATCAAGCGATTGTCGAACAGGTGGGCGGGTGAGACGGGCGCTCTTTCTGGACCGGGACGGCACGCTAAACGTCGAGGTGCACTACCTCAATCGGCCGGAAGATCTCGTGCTGATCGATGGCGCGGCCGAAGCGATCGCCGAGGCACGCCGACGTGGCTGGGCGGCGGTGGTGATCACCAATCAGGCCGGCGTCGGACGCGGCTACTTCACCGCCGAGACCTTGGAGCGCATTCACGCCCGGCTGACCGACGAGCTGGCGCGCCACCACGTCACGCTGGATGGCATCTACGCCTGCATCCACCATCCGGACGCCGGCTGCTCCTGTCGCAAGCCCGAGCCGGGGATGATCCTCAGCGCCGCGGCCGACTTGGACATCGATCCGCGCCAATCGTGGATGATTGGGGACCGCGCGAGCGACCTAGAAGCCGGTCGTCGCGCCGGCTGTCGGACGGCGCTCGTCTTGACGGGCTATGGCGCGACGACTGCCGCCGAGGGCTGTCACGCCGACGTCGTTGCGCCCGACCTCGCGGCAGCGGTGCGCTGCATTCTCGAGTGGGAGGCAGCGTGACCAACCTCGCGGCGCTCGTCGACCGCTTCGTCGGACGGCGCATCCTTGTCGTCGGCGATCTGATGCTCGACGAATACCTGCGCGGGACGGTGAAGCGGATCTCCCCGGAAGCGCCGGTGCCAGTGGTCGAGGTGCGCGAGCGGTTTTGCACGCCGGGGGGTGCGGGGAACGTCGCGATGAACCTGCGGGCGCTCGGTGCCGAGGTCGGTGTCGTCGGCGTTGTCGGCGCGGACGAGCTTGGTCGCGAAGTGTGCCGTCTGCTCGATGATGCCGGGATCGACTGCTCGGGGATCGTTGCCTCCTCCGTTCGGCCGACCACGACCAAGACGCGCGTTGTCGCCGGCGCTCAGCAGGTGGTGCGCGTCGACCGAGAGGTCGAGGATGAGGTGACGGGCGCAGACTTGGCGGCGATTACCGAGGCGGCAGTTGCCCACCTGCGCTCAGCGGAGGCAGTGATCCTTCAGGACTATGACAAGGGGGTGTTTGCTCCGTCGCTGCTCGACCGCCTGCTCTCCGGCGCACGGCAGGCCGGTGTGCTGGTTACCGTCGACCCGAAGCGTCGGCGCTTCTTCGACTTCGTTGGCGCGACGCTCTTCAAGCCGAACCTGCGCGAGGCCTCCGAGGCGCTCGGCTGGCTGATCCGTGACGAAGCCGAAGAAGACGCCGCTGGGCGAGAGCTGTTGCGGCGGCTCGCCTGCGAGCACGTGCTTCTCACGCTTGGCGACCGTGGGATGGCGCTCTATCGGCAGGACGGCCCGGCCGTCCGGGTGCCGGCACGCACGGTCCGCGAAGTATTCGACGTTTCGGGCGCGGGCGACACCGTGATCAGTGCCGCGACACTCGCCCTCGTGGCGGGCGGCAGCGGCGTGGAGGCGGCGCAGTTGGCGTCGGTCGCCGCGGGAATCAAGGTCGGCAAGCTCGGCGCAGTGCCGGTCCATCGCGAAGAGGTGCTCCAGGCACTGGCGGAGGGCGACTCGTGAAGTCGGCTTGGGACCGTGCGTCGCTGCCGATCGCGCTGGCGCTCGTGGACCTCGTGCTGGTGAATGTCGCCTTCATGGTCGCCTATTGGCTGCGCTATACCTTCGAAATCGGCCGCCAAATCCCGGAAGAGAGCTTCGTCAGCCTCGAAGAGTATTTCCCGCTCCAGATCTTGCTCTCGGTCGTCCTGACGACATCGTTCATCGCCTTCGGCCTTTACCGCAAGCCGATTCAGCGTGGGCTCGTGGACGAGATCGCGCTCCTGCTCTCCTCGAGCAGCGTCGGCATGATGATCGTTCTTGCCTCGATCTTCCTGTTCCAAGCTTGGAATTGGTCGCGCTTGCTCTTCATCTATGTCTGGGCGTTGACCTTGCTCTTTCTCAGCATCTGGAGGCTGATCAAGCGCCGGCTCGTCGTGGCGCTGTACCATCGCGGGCTGGGCGTTCGGCGGGCGATTGTTGTCGGGAACAATCCGATCAGCTTGATGGTGATGCACCTGATGGCGACCGATGTGGGGTTGGGCTACAAGCTGCTCGGCTTTGTCGCTGAGGGCGACCTCCAGCCGGTTGGCCGCTTCCCCTGCCTCGGCAGCGTCGACCAGCTCGGCCAAGTAATTGAGGATTACCGGATTGACGAGGTCGTCATCGCGGTGCCACCGTCCTCGCACCGCCATATATTCGAGAGTGTCTCGCGCTATCAAGAGAGCGGTGTCGCCTTCAAGGTTGTGCCCGACCTGTATGAGTTGTCGTTGCGCCAAGTGAGCGTCGACGATTTGCGCGGCGTGCCCCTGATTGGGCTGAAAGAGGCAAAGCTCTCACCGACCAGTCAGTTCCTCAAGCGCAGCCTTGACATTGCGGTGAGCCTCGCGGTGTTGGTGGGGCTGGCGCCGATCTGGCTGCTCATCGCGCTCGCGATCAAGCTCGACTCGCCGGGACCAGTGCTGTTCCGTCAAAAGCGAGTTGGCCGCGATGGCAAGGAATTTGAGATCTTCAAGTTCCGCTCAATGCGGCAGGATGCTGAGCGCCAACGCTCGACTCTCGAGGATCTGAATGAAGTGGAAGGGCCGATCTTCAAGATCCGCGAAGATCCGCGCCGGACACGCTCCGGCCGCTTCATCCGGCGGCTGTCGTTGGACGAAGTGCCGCAGTTCATCAATGTCCTGCTCGGCGATATGAGTGTCGTCGGACCGCGTCCTTTAATCCCAGAAGAAGTCGCCAAGCAAGACGATTGGCATCGCAAGCGGCTGCAAGTCCAACCTGGCATGACCGGCCTATGGCAGGTGAGCGGCCGCAGCGACCTCCCCTTCGACGAAATGGTGCTGCTCGACATCTATTACATCGAGAACTGGTCGCTGAGTATGGATCTGAAGATCCTTGCCCGCACCATTCCCGCCGTGTTGACCGGCCGCGGCGCCTACTGACCGGCCCTCCGCTTCGGCGAGCACCTCGCGTCGCTCAGCGAATGCCCAACCGAAGGAGCCGGAACCACGCTGCCCAAAGGAGGATGCTTCCGAAGACAAGCAGCATCAGGCCGACGGCGTTTCCCCCGAGCCACAGTTGGATTGCAGCCAAAAGCTGGCGTGAGGCAACGTCAGCGCTCACCAGCTGACCGGCCTCGAATGCTGCGCGCACAATCGACGGGCTGGCGATGGCCGTGGCTTCAGAAAAGACCGTTGTCGCTAGGCCGACAAGGGCGATCGCGCCGCCCGCGAGCGGAGCTACGAGGAGGAAGGGCCCGCGTGACCCGCGGTCGAGCATGAGCACAAACGCCGCCACAATCGCAGTGGCGAGCGGAACGAGCACGAACCCGGCCGCCATCGAAAAGCCCAGTGCGGCCATCGCGATCTGCACTGTCTGCCAGAACGCGCGACTGCTTTCCACCGAATCGAGCGGCCGCGGGAGGTCGGGGCCGACGACCGCTTGCGCGAACAGCACGATCCACCATACGAGGACGCTGGCTTGAATGAGCTGGGACACGCCGAACGGAATCCACGCGACAATCAGCACCTTGCCAGCGCATCCGGACTTCACAGCGCCCCCTTGATCCAGTCGACCCTCGACCGCTCGCACGGCCTTGCCAGCCCGACCGGTCGGCCGTCAGAGCACGGCACCAGCGTCTCCGGTCGAGCGGTGTTTCGGGTCCACCCTCCTTCTCAACTTAATACCAGCATGCATCTTGTTCGGGGCGTCAGCAGAGGCTGAAGCGCAGAGCGGACCCGGTTGGGTTCCCGGTTGTCGTCGATCTCCCGCCGTGGGCGCGATCACCCGCTGTCCCGGGCGGGTACCCGGCGGAAAGCGCGGCCGTAGTGCGCTCCCGGTTGGGGACGGACGCATTCCCAGCGCTGGGCCGTGCGTGCCATCCACCGAGGCAAGGCACGCCGCCCCAGCCATGTGCGAACCCCGAGTGACGGGCGCTTATTCTCGCACCGCCCGGAACTCCCAGCGATAGGTGGCGCGACCGAGCACCCACATTTGACCTGGCTGAAAGGTGGTCGAGAATGCACCGACAATCGTTGCGCCATCGGGCTGGACGGTTAGCACCCGGTTCCCAAACCATTCGCTGATGAGCCAGTAATTGAAGCCTTTGCCGTCGTCGACGATTTGCTCACGTAGGGTGCCGTCCGGTTGCGGAACGAGGCACTTGTCCTTCCAGCCGAGGCTTTGACCATGGGCGCCTTCCGCCTCGTATTCGCGTGGCCGCGCGCCGCGTTTGGCCTCGGTGGCGAAATTCCAGATGGCGAGATAGGCCCAGTCGCGGGGCTGCGTCCGTTCGCTATCGAGCGGGACGACCGCGCTCGTCCCCTGAATCTCGCAATTGGTGGCGCTGAGTTCGGGAACGTCAATCGAGCCGCCGAGGATCTGCCAACTGACGAAGCTTGGCTGCCCGTCTTTCCCACTATTCGTGGGGATCACGCGAAAGACCGTGCCGCCGTTCGTCCACCACCCTGGCACGTCTTGAGTGCGTTCGAAGGTCACCTGAGTGCTGAGCGTCTCGGTATCGCGCCGATTGCGAGAGCTTGGATCGTTGGCGTCGAACGTGGCGGAGACCGTTCCGGTCCAGCGCCAACAGCCAATATTCGTGACGTGGAGCGCTGGCTCCTCGGGCGGCGCGAGATCGCGTTTCCCTCCGTAACCGACGTCGCTCCAGGAGCGATTGCCAACGACGACGACGAGTTCTTCGAGCCGCTCATCCCGCGTGTCGCGACAGAACCGCTTTTCCCGCTCGGCGGTCCAATCCTCGACGACCCATGGCCTGCCTTCTATCTTGATCAGAGCATGGACGGTCGCGGCGATCTCCGTCTGTTCGACGAAGGGATTGGTCACGCGGATGGATCGGCTTGTTTCCTCGCGGAAGGTGAAGTGGAAGTAGCGGACCGAGAGATAGGGGAGCCCCGTCACAGGAAGACGGATGATCCCTTGGGAGGCGCCGGCGAGGTCGGCGCTCTGCGACGTCCGTTGTCCGGAGCCAGTGGCGGTCTTTGGTTGGAGGGTCATGCCTTGCCAAGCGCGGAAGGGATCAACCGGCGGCGCGTTCCAGAGATCGAGGACGACGCGCGGCCAATATTGCAGCAGCCCGCCGGGCGCAACCGAATCAAGAGCGCCCAGACTGTCAAGTCGGGTAGTCGCCTCGAACAGGGCGCGGATCGCGCCGGGACCAGCAGACTTGCTCAGATGCAGCGGTATCAGCCAGACACCGTAGCCTTTGCCGGACGGCGTAGCGCCGTTGAGCGGGCTGTCGACATACGGAAGGAAGTTGGCCGAGCGCCAGTTCCACTTCGGTGAGCCGATTTTCGGGTAGACATAACTCTCTGCCCAAACCGCCGTCGCCTCGCGCAGCCAGTGATATTCCAGCGACCGGCAGACATGCATGCCGTAGCTGTATTGCAGAACGTGAAAGAACTCATGGGCGAGCACGTCGAACAGATCGGCGCCATCCGGCAAGGCGAAGCCGGGATCGAGGGTGATGAACGCCGGACCTGCTGGGCAAGGATCGCGGCCGAGCTCGCGCGCAGGATCGAAATAGCGCGATGCCCGGCCCGGCGTGTAGCCTGCGAAGTCGGCGACGAGGTAGATGTCGACCTTCCCATCGCCGCCATCGTTCGGTGCGAAGGCCGTATCGCCAACTGGCTCGCGGCCCATCAGGCCGGTCAGCGCTGGCCAAATCGTCGCTTCGAACTCGGCGAGCACGCGGGCCGCGTCGGCTGCATGGCCCGGAGCGCGGTCGTCCCAAAACACTTTGGTCTGCTGACCGACGACGCAGCTCCACCCCGGATAGGGGGACGGACACGGGATCGCTTGACGGCGAGATCCGTCCGTCGTGGCGCGGGGACGCCGCTGATGGTAGTAACTTCCCGGCGCTGCCGGCGGCAGGAAGAACGGTGTGAGGATCGCCTGCGTCGCGATGGGGAGCGTCAACCACCCCTCGATGACTTCCAGATAGATCGCCTCGTCCTCGGCAGGCCAGCCTCGAAAACGGGTCGGCAGGCGTTCATCCCCAGAGGCGGCGTACATGCGGTAGAGCAAGGCGTCCGCGGCGCTAATCGTGCCGGCTTGGCGAGCGGCCTCGATCAACTCTTGGCTCGACGGGGGTGGCGGCGTCTCGATGTCGGCCGGGGCGCGCTGGGCGACCGCGGGAACGAGCGTGCGGCTGACGCCTTGCGCCCCCACCTTCTGGGAACCCTCGTTCCAGGAGATGAGCAGCAGGCAGAGAATCACGAGTCCAGTGCCCCGGCTCATCGCTTCCTTCCAGTTGGCGGGGCAGGCAGCCAACAGGGATCATTGTACTGAGCCTCGTCGTTCATGCAGTGCGAGCGATCACATCCAGACCAAACCCCGATTGGATCTTTCGCTGGCGGCTCCTGAAGGTATCCTTTCCGGCATGGCTGGCCGGGAGGAGGAGGCAATGGTCGAGACGCCGGTGACGATTCCCGAGGTGAGCATTCCGTATGCCTATCGCTCGCTCGACTGGGACGCCCTCGTACGCGAATATCCCCCTGCCCCCACCTTCTTCACCACGACCTATCTGAAGTCGCCCGAGGAGATCCGCGCCCTCCAAGAGTCGCGCTTGGCCCGTGCCGTGGCGCATGCCTATTCCACGCCGTTCTATCGCAAGCGCTGGGATGCCGCTGGCATTGACCCACGGGCGATCCGCACGCTGGACGACCTGCGCACGATCCCGACCTATGTGGTGGACGACATTCGCCAGAGCATCGAAGCGCACCCGCCGTTTGGGGACTATCAGGCGCTTACCTTTGCTGACGCCGCGCGCGGGCCGCTGCGCATCTTCACCAGCGGTGGCACCACCGGTCGACCGCGCCCGACGATCTACAGTCAGTGGGACCGCAACGTTGGGGCGATCTTGCGGGCGCGCGCGTTCTACCTTGCTGGCTTCCGTCCCGGCGATGCGGTCCAAAACACCATGCTCTACTCGACGCACAACGGCGCGTTCATCGTCGACGAGGCGCTCTACAACTGGTGTGGGTGCATCCCGGTCACCACCAGCGCGGGCATCGTCACTCGCTCGCGCCGCCAGATCGAACTCATGCGCGACTGGGGCGTGCGCGGACTGGTTGGTTTCCACGACTTTTTGATGCACCTCGCCGAGACAGCGAAGGAGATGGGCATCGATCCGGTGCGCGACCTTCAACTTCGCAATATCAGCACGATGGGCGGCAAGCCGCGCGAGTTGGAAAAGGCCTGGGGCTGCAACGCCTCTGAGAACTACGGGATGCACGAGGTCCAAGTCGTCGCCTCGGAATGCCCGGCGAAAGAGGGAATGCATCTCTGGCTCGATGCCTTCGTCGTTGACATCGTCGATCTCGACACCGGCGCTCCCGTGCCGGATGGCGAAGTTGGCTCGATCGTCATCACGGCGCTCTACAAGACCGGGGTGCCGGTTGTGCGCTACGACACCAAGGACACTGCTCGGCTCCTCTCGCGTGACCGCTGCGCCTGCGGCTCCAGCCTGCCGCGCATCTCGAGCATCCTCGGGCGTGCCGACACGATGGTGAAGCTGCGCGGTATCAACATCTGGCCGGAAGCATGCGGCGAAATCGCGCGACGCGATCCGCGGGTTGCCGGCGAGTTCTTCTGCTACGCCGAACGCCGCGACGGCCGCGACGAGATGGTGCTGCTTGTCGAACGCAAAGCGGACGTCGACGACGACGCTGCCCTTCAGCGCGACCTCGCCGAGATGCTGCGCACGGAGCTGGGGGTCTCCATCGTCGTCGAGGTTCGTCCACCCGGCGGGACCCAGGAATTGACGCGCTTCGGCATCGAAGCGAAACCACGCCGCTTCGAGGACCGCCGCCCGAAGGGTTAGCGGGCGCACGCCGCTCGGGCGGCGGCAGCCCACTGAGACGGAATCGCGCCGAGGAGGGCGCTGCCCAGTGGGCCGAGGGGCGGTCGCAGCAATGCGGCTCAGCTCGAGCGGGCCCGGTTACTCGTCTGGCACCACGCCCCTTCGCTGATGGTGGCAGGCCGTAGACTCGTCCTGTGGGGCACGTCGTGCGCGAGGCGCTCGGGTTCGTCGGCGCGGCCGTGGTGGTGTTCGCCGGGGTGACGCTGCTCGTCTTCGTGCCAACGCCGCTCGTGTGGCTGCTGGTGGGGGCAGCGCTCGCGACGCTGGGCGCGGGACTGGCGATCGTCGGCCGGCCGTTCGGGCGGGGCGCGGCGCTGGCGACCGGCGCCGTTGGGAGCTGGCTGGCCGGGATTTCCGTCGGCTGGGCGCTGGGCAGGTATGACCTGCTGGACCTGCTCGGCGATGGGGTTGGGGCGCCGCAAGCCATCGTGCTGACCGCGCTGATCGCCGCGGGCCTGCTGGTCGTAGCGAGTTCGATGGCGCTCGGCGGCGGTCGCCGCCGCATTCTGGCGGTTGTGGCGCTCGTTTTCGTCGCCGTCGCCGTCGTAGCCATCATTGTCGGGCAAGTGCAGGGCACCCCCAGCGGGAGGTACGCCCCGCTCGCGACAGTCGGCGAAGTGCTCCTGTTGCTCGCGGCGTGGACGGTGTTGCGTATCCGCGAGTGGCGGACGCGCCGGCCAGCCTCGCGGCGTCGCCGGCAGTAGCGCAGCGGCGGCTGGAACCGTCACAATTCCGTCATGGCGCCTCGATTGAGCAGCACCGGCGCTGCTCTGGCTCTCGGTTTGCTCCTCGCGGCAAGCAGTGTCTTCGCCCTCCTCGTTGCACCGGGCGCCAGCCTCTGGCTGCTCCTCGGTGTCGCGCTCGTCCTCTCTGGTCTCGTCATCGCCCGCCAAGCGGAATCGCGTGCGGCGCGCCTCGCTGGGTTTGTGATGCCGATTGCTGGCCTCGGGATCGCGGGGCTCGCGGCCGGCTGGCTTCTCGGGCTGTATGACTTGCGAACCTGGCTGGATCTCATCGTTGTCAACCCGGTTGGTTTCGCACTTGCGGCGCTCGGCGTGTTGGGAGCGGCTGCCTTCATCCGCGAGGGAGCACAGCTTGTTGTCGATCGCGAGTGGCGCGCCGGACTGATCTCGCTCGGCATCGGCGTGCTTGGTTTGTTCCTCCTCGGCGGCGCGGTGCTCGGCATCTTGCTTCGCAGTGCTGCCGCCATCACCCTGCTCATCGTGGCGGTTGCGATCGTCGCCATTGTCATCACGAGCGCCGTCTCAATCTTTGTCCAACCGAGCAGTGTAGCGACGGCTGGCGGGCCGAAACTGCCGGGTGAGACACCGGCGCTTCCTGCTGGACGAAGAGTGGGGCGCCGGCCCGAGGCGTTGCTCCCGGCTGATGCCGCATCGCCAACGCTCGGCACGCGAACGGACCCGCTGCGCGAAGCGCTGCGCCGGCCCGAGCAGACGACCGCGCTCGATCTCGCTGGCCGAGGGTTAGCCAGTTTGCCGCCGGAGATCGGCAGGCTGCGGAACCTGCGCTCACTCGACCTTGGAGAAGCGATCGGCGCGAACGATGTTGTGCTGAGCAACCGTCTCCGGACGCTTCCCCCCGCGATCGGCGGGCTGCGCCGGCTTGAATCGCTCAACCTCGCTGCAAACGAGATCGAGTCGTTGCCGGACGAGCTGGGCTGGCTCGATCGACTGAAGAGCCTCAACGTGAGCTTCAACCGGTTGCGCAACCTTCCGCCGGCGCTGCGGTCGCTCCGCGCCCTCGAGACGCTCCGGCTTGAGCGCAATGGACTTGAGGCACTGCCAGTCTGGACCGGGGAACTGCGCGCCCTGCGGGTGCTCGACCTTGCCGACAACCGCCTCGCCGATCTTCCCCCCTCTCTCGGGGCACTTTCCGAGCTGCGTGCGCTCGATCTTTCCCACAATCGGATTGCCACGCTGCCGGACACGTTCGGCGGTCTGGTCCGGCTGGAGAGTCTTGCGCTCCACGCGAACCGGCTGCGTGTCCTCCCGGAGTCGTTCAGCCAGTTGCGCCGATTGCGGACGCTCTCGCTTGGCGGAAACCCGCTCGACCTCGACGGCGTGGTCGAGCTCCTCGCGCAGCTCCCGGCGCTCGAGATGCTCGAGTTGGGCGGTATCGGCGCGACGTCACTCCCCGAGTCGATCGGCCGTCTTGCTACGCTGCGCACACTCATCCTGCGCGGCAATGCGCTCGAAACGCTGCCGGCGTCGCTTGGCGATCTGCAGCGGCTCGAATGCCTCGATCTCGCCAACAACCGGCTCCACGCCATCCCCGAATCGGTGCGCCGTCTGCCGCTGCGCCGGCTCGATCTCGACGGGAATCCCCTCGTCGCTCACTAATGCCTCACCGTTCCTTTACCTGCCGTTAACCGAGGCTGACGAAGCGTTAATCCCGGACATCGATACTCCCGCGGGGCGACCCGTCTAGGAGGATTGCGATGTCCAGAACCCTGACCCGACGGCGCTTGCTGGCGCTGAGCGGCGGCGCGGCGGCAGCCGCCGCGTTTTCCGCCTGCACGCCAACGGCTCCGTCGGCTGCCCCCGCCGTGGGGGGGCAGCAGCCGGCGCGCCAGCCAACAGAACTGGTGATCGCCAATGAGGCCGAGCCGACCGACCTGATGCCGTACGTCAGCGGCTTCGCTGGCTGGCTCATCGATCGCGGGATCTACGAGACACTGGCCGAGAACCGAACGAGCATCTCGGCAAATGGCGTTGTGGACGTGCGTTGGGTTCCTCGCCTCGCGCTACGCTGGGAGCGGCCAGATCCGACGCGCTGGCGCTTCTTCCTGCGACCGGGCGTCACCTTTCACAATGGCGAGGTCTGGAACGCCCAGGCTGCCAAGGCATCGTTCGACGTGCTCGCGAACCGGGAACTGGCGGCGCAACTGAAGAAGACGGCCATTCTCGCGCGCTACGCGGGCTGCGAAATTGTCGACGACATGACGATCGACATCACGACCCGGGCGCCCGATGCCGAAGCGCTCAGCTTCCTCCGGATCGGCTTTGTGGCGTTGCCTCCGAAGTTGCTCGCCGAAAAAGGTGTCCAAGCCTTCGCGGAAAACCCGGTTGGCACTGGCCCCTTCCGGTTCGTCCGTTGGACGCGCGGCCAAGAGATTCGGCTGGAGCGCTCGCCGTCGTACTGGAACCCGACTGTGACGAACGTCCCGGCGATTCGGCACATCTTTCGGACGGAGGCGGCGATTCGGGCCCAGACGATCCGCGCGGGCGAGGCGGGCTTTGCGTACAACATCGGAGGTGAGCAAGCGGCAGGGTTGCGCAATTCGGTGATTGGCGGCGGTTTTCAGTCGAGCGGTATCCGGCTGAACAACCAGATCGCGCCGACCAATGACGTGCGCGTGCGGCGGGCGCTCAACCTTGCGATCGACCGGAACGCCATCGTCCAAAGTATTTTCCGCGGCGCCGCCGTCCCGATCGCGTTCTTCGGCTTCCAGCCGGTGAAGCTCGACCCGTTCCCCTACCGCCCTGATGAGGCACGGCGGCTGATCGAGGAGGCGGGCGTTCGGGGCCAAACGCTCGAGTTCGTCTACGGTGAGACTCGCATCCCCGAGGAAGACCAGCTCGCGGAGGTCTACAAGAACGCGTTCGAGGCGATCGGCCTGCGCATCACGCTCCGGAAGCTGGAGCCGCGTCAGTACAATGAACTTGGCTCCCGGCCCTTCCCCGAGCAGCCGCCGCTCTATATGGAGACGACGAGCAGCGGGAACTATGGCGAGATCGCCAGTGGCTTGATGGACAAGTATGGCTCGCAAGGGACTGGTACCTTCGCCAAGCCGGAGTACGATGCCGAGTTTGCTCGCTTGGCGAACCTCGAAGGTCCGGAGCGGCTGGCGCTGCTCCAGAGCATCGCGGAACGGCTGCACACCATCGAGACGCCGCGCGTTTGGGTAGTCGCGGTGCGGCAGGCGCATGGGCTGGCGGAAAACGTCCGGGCAGATCTCCCCGCCAATGCGTATGTCCTCGTCGAAGACGTGAAGTTCGCGTGACGCGCTATCTCATCCGGCGAGCGGTGAGCGGCGTGCTGGTCATCGCAGCGCTGCTGACCCTCGCCTTCTTCGCCACTCACTACATCGGCGACCCGGTGTTTCTCTTGGTCAACCGCGAGATCACCGATCCCGCCGATCGCGAAGCGGTGATCGCGGCAGGCGGCTTTGACCGGCCGGTCTGGGAGCAATACGCGCGCTTTGCCGGGGCGGCGATCCGTGGCGACTTCGGGCAGTCGATCTGGCAGAACCGACCGGCGACCATCGTGGTGCTGGAGCGCTTGCCGGCGACCTTTCTGCTTGCTGGGGTGGTGCTGCTCTTTACCGTTGTAGTCTCGGTCACGCTGGCGCTCGTGGCGGCGCGGACAGCCGGGCGGTGGCCAGCGGCAGTCATCACGACGGGGTCGACCGCGCTCGGCTCAATCGCGTCGTTCTGGCTGGCGCTGGTTCTGATCCTGATCGTTGCTGTCCAACTTGGCTTGCTGCCGAGTTCCGGCTTTGGGTCGTGGCAGCATCTGATCTTGCCCGTGCTGGCCTTGTCTGCTGCGCCGATCGGGCGGGTGACCCAAGTGCTCCAGACGGAGTTGAACGCGCAACTGCGCCAGCCCTACGTGACCGTGGCGATCGCGAAAGGGCTGACGCGTTCCCAAGTGATGTTGCGCCATGTGTTGCGCAACAGTGCGATTGCGGCGCTCACCGTCTTGGGTGGCGAGCTGGTGGTGATGTTGTCGGTGGCGGTGCTGGTCGAATCGATTTTTGCTTGGCCCGGCGTCGGCCAAGTGGCCCTGCAAGCGATCCAAAAGCGCGACCTGCCGGTCGTGATGGCGGCGGTGGTCTATACCGGAGTGGCGGTGACACTCGTCAATCTCTTCGTCGATCTTGGCTACGCTGCGCTCGACCCGCGGATTCGATTGGCATGACGACTGCCTCGCTCCCCTCGCCGCTCATTCGCTCGCCACGTTCGCGCCGGCTTCCGGCGTGGGCGTCCGGCGCCCCGTTTGTCGCCGTGATTGTGTTGGCGGCAATTGTGGCGGTCGCGCTGATCGGTCCTCTCGTGGGCCTGCCAGATCCCGGCGCCCAGTCCTTATTGGACCGGCTGAAGCCGCCACTATCGGTTTCCTCATCCGGCACGTTCCACCTCGCCGGCACCGACCAGCTTGGGAGAGACGTGCTGAGCCGATCGGTCCATGGGGCGCGGGTCTCGCTGGCGTTGGCCAGCTCGGTGGTCCTCGTCGGCGGGGTGTTCGGGTCGGTGCTCGGCCTCATTGCCGGCTATCGGGGTGGCCTGCTCGATGCGGCGCTGATGCGGCTGGCCGATTTCCAGATGGCCTTTCCTCCCTTGCTCTTGGCGATTTTCCTGCTCTATGTTGCCGGCGCATCCCTCTTCAATTTGGCGGTGTTCCTTGCCGTGTTGACGTGGATCGGGTTTGCGCGGCTGGCGCGTGGCCAAGCGTTGGCGCTGCGCAGCATGCCGTATGTGGAGGCGGCGATTGCCACCGGCTGCCGCGACCGGCGGATCGTCCTGCGGCATCTCCTGCCGCAAGTGTTGCCCGTACTGATTGTGGCGGCGGTGTTCGACTTCGCGTCGATGTTGCTCGCCGAGGCAAGCTTGTCGTTTCTCGGGCTGGGCGTCCAACCGCCCGACTCGTCGTGGGGACTGATGCTTTCGCAGGGACAGGCGTTTGTCACGACTGGCGCGTGGTGGCTGGTAGCGGTGCCGGGGCTGGCGATGTTCGTGACGACGCTTGCGATCCGCGGCGCGTCGAACTGGCTCCAACAGCGGCTCCAACTGCCGTCCGAAGGGTAAGCATTCATGGAATCGACGGTGCAACGCGTGCTCGATAGCCGGATTGCCGGCGCGGTCAACTTTCGCGACATTGGGGGCTATCCGGCTGGCGAGCGGCGAGTCCGCTGGGGGCGGGTCTACCGCTCTGGGCTGACACACGCGATCACGGCCGAGGGGTTGGAAACCCTAGCGAGAGAACTCGGCATTCGGACCGTTGTCGATTTGCGTACCCCGGCAGAACTGCGCGCCGGGCTACTGCCGCTCGAGGAACACGGCATTCGCCATGTCCATGCCTCGTTGCTGGAGGGCGAGGACATGGCAGCCGAGCTGCAGGTCGAGCGTGTGATGGCGATGTTTGCCGGGACCTACCGCTGGGCGGACTCCTATGTCGCAATGGTGGAGTCCTCGCCAGACGCGATCCGGCACGTGTTCGAGAGCCTCGCCGAGCCGGCGGCGCTGCCGGCCGTCATTCAGTGCAGTGGGGGGCGCGACCGAACCGGCGTGACGATCGGGCTGCTGCTAGCGGTGCTTGGCGTTGCGCCGGAGACGATCGCCGAGGACTACGCGCTGACCGGGGAGTTGCTTGTGCCGCACGTGCAGCATTTCGCGGACTTCGCGACGGCTGCCGGCTACACCGTCGAGGACATGGCCCGTCTCGTCCGGACCTCTCCCGACGCGATGCTCTCCTTTCTCGCACGCATCGAGGAACGTTACGGCTCGGCGGAGGGCGCCTTGCTGGCGGCTGGGGTTCGCCCCGAGTCGATCGCGGCGCTCCGCGAGGCGCTGCTCGACTAGCCGCGGTCCTCGTCCGCTTTCGGTTGTGCGGAACGCTCCGTGACCGGGGGCGGAGAACAGCTGGCCAGTCGCGGGTATGCTGAAGTGACGGGCGCCAGCGATCCGCCGATCCGGCGGGGCCATCCGGATCCTCCTTCGGCGAGCAATCGTCAGCGCTGCTGAGCCGAGCGTGGAACCTTGTGGAGTAGCTAGCGAGTTGGCGCTCTGTGCTGCCCGTGGTCGGTGGCAGTTCGACTCAGCGGGAGCGGTCGACGCCGGTGTCGGAGATGATGGCGCTCGCGACGGCGGGCTTGCCGAGGTGGCCGGCGCCTTGCATCTCGTTGTGGCGGGTCCGGCGATCGGCTTGGTGGCCCCATCCTTTCGCCGTCTTCCGTGCCTCCGGCTTATTGGGTCCGATGCCATCGTTCTGGCTGCCACGTGATGGCTGCCTGATCGTCGGTCCTCAACGTGTACCTCGGGAGAGGCTCCTTCGTCGGTGCGCGAAGGCTGGCGTTGCAGGTCGGCGGGCGTCCGCGAGACGTTCACCAATGCCGGCCCTCTGACCGCCGCGTGGAAGCTCAGTCCGGTTCGCTTGGGTGAACGTGGTGCTTGGGCGGCTCGTCCCCTTCTTGCGAAGGTACGTCCGCTCGCCGGCGCCTGTCAGCGCCATCGTTGCCGGTGCTGAACAGCCGCTGGCGCAGCACCTGATCGGTGGACGCCGATGTGTCAGGTGGAGGATGGTCACCAGCGCGTGCTCCGCTTGAGACGCTGTCGCCGGTTTGTCGCGTTCCCGACCCGCGATGCATCGACGGATGCACCTGATCGACGGGAGCGAAAAGGGATCGAGGTCATCGCCGAGAGCGACCCGGAGATGGTTCGCTCGAGACGGGCCTGTCTGACGCTCGAGGAGTAGCAGGAGTTCTTCTAGACGAGTTTGGAGGTCATCATCGGAGCGAGAGGAAGAGGCGTGCTGGCTGGCCCGCGGTGGAAGCGGGCCGATGTTCAACGTGAGCGAGGGGTGGTGTGAGTGCTGCCGGCGGCCGCCCTGCCGGCGACGCGGCCGCTGAAGAGGCTTGGGCCGAGCATGGTGCCTTCGAGCGCGGCCCGGCCGTTGATTCGGCCGCCGGCCATGCCGGCAAGCTCGCCCGCGGCGAACAGCCCGGAGATCGGCCGGCCGGTGGGAGCAAGCACCTGCCCGTTGAGGTCGGTGCGGACCCCGCCGAGGTTCTTGCGTGCGAGGGGGAAGAACTGGATCGCGAAGAAGGGCGGCTCCGTGAGGGGCTGAAGGCCGCGGAGGGCTCGACCGAAGGAGTCGTGCTGCTCGCCGAGCGCGATTCGGCGGTTATGCTCGGCGACGGTCGCGCTGAGTGCCGCGCGGTCGAGGCCCGTGGCGTCGGCGAGCTCGGCGAGTGTTGCCCCGCGAGCGATAAACGGCGATTCGGCCAGCAGAGTCTCGAGACGGTCGCGATACGTTTCGCCGCCACGGCGGTAGCGCGGGTCGGAGACAACGTACCGGGCGGCAATACGGGCGTCGATGATCGACCAGCACGTTGGAGGCTGTTGGCGCAGCAGAGCGGGCGCGCCGGTGGCTCCGCCGCGCAAGTCCTCGTTGTGGAAGCGGTGGCCCGCGGCGTTCACCCAGAGGTCGCCGTGCAGCCCGCGCACCACAAGGCCGCGCTCTCCTGCGGGGTCGAGGTAGTCTGGTGTTGCGAAAGGATAGATCCAGAGAGCGTCCAGGTTTAGGAGCTGGGCTCCGACGCGCTCGAGCATGGTGTGGCCATCGCCGCGGGCGCCGGCGCCGCCGCCAAGGAGGACACGGCCGCGTGCCACGAGGGCGGGAGCATAGCGGCGAACGAGCGCGAGGTCGTTGTTGAAGCCGCCGGTTGCCAGCACGACGGCCCGTCCCGTCAGCTCGATTGGGCCTGCTGGTCCCTCGGCGTGGACTCCTGTCACGGCTCCGCCTGCCATCGCGAGCTCAGCGACGCGTGTGCCAAGCTGCCAAGCGATGTGAGCTTCGGCGTTGGCTGCGCGGATGAGCGCTTGCATGACGGCGAGCCCGCCGCCGGCTGGGGCATGCCAGCGCGGTGCGCGATTCCCTTCGTGGTGCTGGAGATGGCTCCACCTGACGCCGAGCTCGCTCAGCCAGCCGAAGACGGCGCCCGCGCTGGACTCGACATAGCGTCGTGCCCATTCCTCGTCGACGTCTGGGCCGCCCCAGGCGAGCCAGTCCTCGATTGCCTGCTCTGGGGAGTCGTGGATCCCGTGCTGAGCTTGGAAGGATGAGCCGGCGATAAAGACGCCGCCGCCCGAGGTTGCGGCGGTCCCGCCTGGCTGTTCGGCGGAATCGACCACGAGGACCTCGGCGCCGGCGCGTGCCGCCTCGAGGGCAGCCGCGATCCCTGCCGCACCAGCGCCGATGATGAGGACGTCGTAGCGATTCATTTTCATCCCCACGGTGCTCGTTCGCGTTGTCGCCAGAGGGGAGGCTCCAGCCGCCCGGGCCGGGCGCCTCGCCGCCGCGCCGTATTGGCAGTCGGACGTTGTGGCTGGATCGTACGCCGAAACCGCGCGCGAGCACCTCGTCGAGCGGTCGTCGTTGCCGCCGGAAAGCAGGCCGGTCGCCCTGCTGGTTCGCCTTCGCCGAATTGCCGGGTCCACTGCCCAGCGTGGCGAGGCCAGCCGGAAACGCCTTCGTCCGCCTGAGCAGCGCCGGAACCGATGGGTCGTGGGGGAACGCCCCGCCTTGATCGGACGGGGCTTTAGAAATCGGCCTGCGGTCGGTCTCCCCCGCAGGAATGCAGCGTATCGCAACGCCCGTGAGAACGCAGTGGGTCTCGAGTCGCGATTCGCAGCCGTGACGGCGCAGTTGGAGGCGCGGACTGGCCTGAAGCGAGGGGGTGCGGTGGAGAAGTCCGCTCCGCGAGCGGCCTCGCGTTTGGCCAGTGCTGCTCGGCGTGATGCGGGAGGTAGCGCGAGCCGATGTCTCGGCGGGCCTGAGGTGGGAACGGATCGGATGCCGGGCGGCCAGATGCGCGGTAAGCGTGCTCGCTGGGAGCGGCATCGAACGAGACAAAGCGGGTGATCGGTCGACCGCGAGGAACCGGCGGCCATTGGTGAGGTGATGCAGGCGGCGCAGCGATCCTGCGAGGAAAGGATGAAGCGAGGTGCGGTGATCGTCGCTTGCCCGCTACGATCGGCGGTCAGTACGGCGTCCGAGGTGCACATGACGGTGCATGCTTATTCAGTCATTCTGCTCCGGGTGGCGGACGTGGGACGTGAGGCGCGCTGGTATCGGGATGCCTTCGGCCTTGAGACCCGGCGTGAGGTGGAGGGGCGGTTGGTGACGTTTCGCGTTCCCGGCGGCCCGGAACTGGAGCTCGCTGCCGGTGGCCGACCGCTGCCCCCCGTCGCCGACCGGGTTGAGACGCCCTGCATCCCGATTTTCCACGTTGACGACGTGGCTGCGGCGCTCGCTGCGGCGGTGATGGCAGGCGGACGCGCTGTCAATCCGCCGTTCACCCTCGCCTCGGGGTCGACTCTCGCCTATGTCGCCTCGCCAGAAGGGCACGTCATCGGCTTGGCTTCGCGCAACCAGAGCGCTGCATCCTGAGCACCCTGCGCTGCGCCCTCGTCGGGGCGCGTGGCGTGAGGCGGCAGCGGCGCTGATGGTCGGCGGTCGGCGGCGCAAGCATGCTGTGTCCGTGCTCGCTGTGCGTGCACGGTTCGTCGCCTTCGAGCGTCTTGGTGAGCGAGCAATGAAGGTCGGTCACGGCTTGTGGATCGGTCTCGTCGCACTGGATGGGTGCATCGGCGTGTCGACGGCCGGCTGGGCGTGCCTGTCACTGGCATGGATTGTGAGCGACTGCTGTGAGGATCCCGCGGCCGGAGATCGGTTCGTAGCGATTGGCGGAGAGGCAAACGGCGCTACTGGAGTGGTTGGGCAGCAGCGCCTCGCGGAGCGCTCGTGGCTGGCCGTCTTCTGCGAAACGGCTCCCTTGGTGGAGGGGACGTGTGCCTTGAGGCTGTGCCTACCGATATCGCGAGCGCGTCTCGTGGGGTGATGCGTCAGCGTGGATCGGGCGTGGCCAGCTTCCCGGTGATGGGTCTTCTAAGGGGCGGCCGATCAGAACCGTTTCAACCCTACGCACCTTGACGATGGGAGCGCCACTGCTATTGGCCACGTCCGTGCGCTTAGCCGGTGGAACGGCCGGTGGCGGAGCGCAGCGGAGGTGGCTGGATGGAGGCTGCCAAGCCTTTGTCGAACTGGCTCGAGCGGGGACCCCCAGTCGTTGGTGTCGGCGTGCTCACCAATGATCGTCGGGTCTCTGGTCCGTCCGGAGTGACAACGTATAATTCGCCGGCACGCGGTTGGCGAGGTCGCCGGCGCCTTGACGAGGCACCCGACTTCGCCGTCGTGGGAACGATGCGTCAGTCGTCGTGTCGCCTGCAGCATCGGGCCGGCGCGGTAGGATCTGGCCACCGCGGTCGCCGGTGTTCCTCGACCGGATGTGGTGAACGACGCATCCGAGATGGAAACCGGAGATAACATTGCCGCCGAACCCCGAAGAACTTCTCCGTTGAGCTCAGCCAGACCGTCCTCGCACACGACAACCGCCTGACAGTACCCACGGCGAGCGACCTTACCATGACCGGTCGTTTGAGCGATTAGACGTCTCGGAGAATGTTTTCCAGCCGAAATAGAAAGGATTTAGGGGAAAACTCAGATACTACTCTTTCGCGAGCATTGACTGCCATTGTCTTTGCTCGTCTCGGGTTCGTTAACACTTCGGTGACAGCTTTGCTCAACGATGCTATGTCAGTAGGATCAAAAAGTAATCCGGTGTGACCATCTTGGACAATATCTGGCAACGCTCCTCGGTTGCTGCTAACGACAGGGCATGAATGGAGCATCGCCTCATAAGCCACAAGACAAAAGGTTTCCGCGACAATCGAAGGTATCACGCAGACTGCAGCCTGCCTGTAATAATTTTCCACCTCGATTCGGTCTAGTCGACCAAGAAATCTAACATGTTTCGCGACCCCCAATCGATCGGCCAAACCAACAAGAGCGTTGCGGAGAGGTCCATCTCCAACGAAAACAATATGCGCGGTTGGAACAGACTCTCGAATCAGAGGAAGGGCGTTAATCAAGAGATCTGGCGCTTTGATATCAGTCAATGCCCCGACAAACAAAATCATATTGTCAGACCGGACACTGGTATGCTCATCGCCGGCGCTCACGAGCCGATGAGGAAACAATGGCAGAACTCTCACGCGGCGAACACCAGCTTGGCGCAGCAAGAGTGCTAAGGAGGAATTTGGAGGAGCACACGTGGTTCCGGTCAGATTGATGAGCGCGCGATAGCACCGAATAAAAGCGATTCGTAACCACAGACTTAACGGGTGAACGCACGTACGACGCGCACACTTCCAACCAGGTTGTCCGTTACAGGCTTCCAAGGTATCACGATAATAGAGCGTTGATAACGGACAAGCTAGAGCATTAATGTGAACCGAATGCAAAACGCGCTCACCTGCTAATGCTGTAAAGATGGTGAGCGGTTGTTCAACGGTGTGCAAATGGATCCAGTCCGGGCGAAACCTGCGCACCGTCTGGCGAAGCTTGAAGGCAAGCCGAGGATCAAATCCGTACGCGAGAATTCTACGAACCCGCCATGAGGGCGGATGTTGCCAGTAGACCGTGGTCTTTTGCCGGTGCTTCCAGGCGGGAGATGCAGAAATCGCGAACACCTCGACGTCATATCCGGCGTTCGATAAAAGCTGAATCTCGCTCTCAACATGTGCCTCAACTCCGCCGACCGGAGCGAGGTGGTTGTGGACAATCAATACCCTTCTCAAGGAGCGGCGGCCCGTTTGGAGAAAGACGCAGCCTTCCATTCACGTATCTTCCCGCTTAAACGTGCTCCCAAGAAGGTTTTTACGAGGATCGACCAAAACCGGAAGGACTTTGCAACCGTCGGACTGACGGCGAACGAACGAAGCAAGAAGCTGCGAGCAAGTTTCATTTGCCCAGAGAGGTACTGGCTGTAGGCGACGTTCTGGTAGACCTGTGCATGAGCTGCCTGTCGGAGATTGCGGAGGTGGTTTGGTAGTCTAGGATCAAGGAAAAATCGATCGAGCATAGCGATTTCCTCTTGGATGCCCTCGAGGCTTTTGGCCATCGTTTTGGAGGTCCGGTGCAAGCGAAACGCTGCGATCGGTGACCCGTCCAAACGGCCGAACGTGCAGCCCTCCATCGCCGCTCGAAGCAAGAATTCGTAATCCATGACGTAGTGAAGTGATTCGTCAAAAAAACCGATTCGGTCGATGACGCTGCGTCGAAAGAACATCGTGGGCTGTGGGATAAAGTCGTGAAGGAGGAGTTCACGCAGACTGAAGCATGGTGCACGGTCGACGCTGATATGGTTGCCGTGCTGGTCGATAAGGAGGACACGTTCACCGTAGAGGATGTCGATGTCGGGGTTTTGAGAAAAGAAGCTTGCGACTCGTGCTGCCGCGCCGGGGAGGTAGATGTCGTCAGAGTTGAGGTAGGCGAGGATGTCGCCTGTGGCGCGGGCGAGGCCCTTGTTTATGGCGTGGGTCTGGCCACGATCGGGTTCGCTAACGGTATATGCGAGAGAAGGGAGGTAGCGGTTGATGATTTCGGCGCTACCGTCGGTAGAACCTCCATCGATTATGAGGTATTCGATGGCGGGGTAGCCTTGGCCCAGAACAGAACGAATCGTAAGTTCTAAGAATTCGGCATGGTTGAAGCACGGAGTGACGACGCTGATGAGTGGAGCATCACATGCGGACGATTTGCGCGGTTCTGGCGTCCACGGCCAGGCAAATGGTCGTGATTTGTTCGAAGGTTGCATGCTGCTTGGTATCATGGGAAGCTCTGGGCCGTATGGGCACGGACGAATGCTGCCGATTGGGGAATAGTATTTTTGGATGCGGTGGACCTTGGGGGTTACCCGCAGGCCAATTGTATGATACGGCAGGTGAGCGGGCGAACTCTAGAGGTGGCGAGGGTGCAGGTTGTCCAGCGGCAGTGGTGACCGGCGCACGAGTGTCTTGCGGTTAGTGCGTGGATTCGCCTCTATCACTACGGCAAGTGCTGCCGACAGAGCTCTGTTCTTTTTGGCCGGTGTCATCGCTCGCCGCGCTTTGGGTCCCGACCTTATAGGAATCGTGACCTGGGCACAGACGATTGGGTTCGTTTTGCCTTCCGCATTCACCAGCGGTGTGACAACCATCGCAAGACGAGACGCGTCAATGGTGGACTCTTCAAGCGGGAAGGTACTGGCCGCAGCGGTGGCTGTTCAAGTGTTTGTAATGATGGTCGTAGGACCTTGCGCGCTGGTTGCAGGCCTCGTTCTTGCACCTTCGGAACTCGCTCGGTCGATCTTGTTGCTCCAGATCATCGGCATGGTGCTCCTCGTTGGCGATTTGACCTGGCTCGCACTTGCGCACGAGCGCTTTGGGTTCGTGTCAGTGACGACGGTTGCAACTGCCGCCCTCCGGGTAGCGCTCATCGCGGCAGTTGTTCGATCAAGCGATGATGTGGTCGCGTACGTGATTGTCAGCTATCTTCCTCAGCTAGGTATGACGATGGCCCAGTTTGCTTATCTATCAAAACAAGGGTTGATACGTTTTGAGCATCTGCGATTTGATTTCGAAAGAGCCTTGCGGAATCTACGGGACGCCGGCCCAGTAATATTTCTTTTGGTATTTGGGTTTATTTATAACTATTCGAGTGCGATGATACTGGGGGCTTTTGGAGACTTTAATGCAGTCAGCCAATTCAGTACCGCCTATGGCTTTATCCAGACTGCGAGCTATTTGTCGACCGTGGCAACAATGAATTTGTATTCTGCGAAACTAGCCCGAGCTCATGATGATGAAAAGGAAGCAAGGAGTTTGGGCGCAGAGTTTTTCCAAAGAACGGTGTGGATTGGTTGTGCTTTTGCCGGATTTGCTTGGAATCTTGGGCCTGATTTGATAAATTATATCTATGGCCCACCTTTCGCTCATGCGGCGCGATTGTTCGAGGTGTTGTCTATCTCCATAGCGATTAGCGGAGTGGCGACTGGGCTTGGATTTCCATTGCTGGTTTGGCATGAGCAGTTTCGCTACTCCATTTCTGGTGTGCTAGCAGGCATAGTAAATCTTCTTATCAACGCTGTTGGCATTCCGTTGTTCGGAGTTCAGGCTGCCGCCGTGAGTGCAATTGTGTCTGCAAGTGTTCTTGCGATCTACCTCCTTAAACTCCGTTCGAAAATTCACCCCATAAATGTACTGCGACTTGCAGTGGTTCCAGTTGCCGTAACGGTGCTGTTTTCCGGCGCAAGCAAGCTTGCGTTGTTGAATGGTCTTTTCCCGCTGGCGATAGCGCTGTTGGCCTCGTATGTTTGCATCGGAATCTGGATTGAGGTGCGGCGGTCTCAGCGTGTAATGGTCGCGGGAAGCGGGTTGAACGAGAGGGAAGAGGCGACTGTCTGAAATCAGGACAGTTGCGATTGGCAGGAGGGGTTTCGGGATGAGCAGTACTCTCAGAGACGGCTCATCACTGGTGGCGGTAGGAGCGGCGAGGGCGCGCAGAGCAGCAGTGCGCCGCCTGAAGCGATTGGTGTTCAAGGCCCGATGGGAGTGGTTTCGGTCGCCACCATATTGGGCACGGTCAGATGGGCTTTGGATCCTTTACACGAAAGGCGACTCGCTTGTCGAGCAGCTATCGGCAGGCGGACGCCATGAGCCGGAGACCGTCAGAACTATGGTATCGGCGCTCCCGCCGGGGGGAGTTGCGGTAGACGTTGGTTCGAATATTGGCTTGATTGCTATGGCGGTCGCACGTTCATGCCCGTCATCAGTTGTGCATTGTTTTGAGCCGTCCCCACAGCCGTATGAATATTGCGTGCGATCGGTGCAGCGAAATGGGTTGTCTGACCGCGTGGTCGTAAACAACTGTGCGTTATATGAGAGTCGAGGGCGTCTTCCTTTTGTGTTACACGAGCAGCACCGAAGCGTGGGCAATGGTTTGCGAGATACCGGGCGTGGTGGAAGGATCGTGGATGTTGTCGAAGTGGAGACAATTACCTTGGATGAATACGCGGATGAGAAGGGCTTAGAGCGGATCGATGTTGTGAAAGTCGATGCTGAAGGGGCTGAATTGGCGATTTTGCGGGGATCCGAACGAGTGATAAACGAGCTGCGGCCAGTCATTATCTTTGAGGCCCATCCGACAAATGCTGCGGCTTATGGTGTGGACACAGGAGAGTTGTTTGCGGTGTTGTCGCGGTCAGGATATCGGATATTTACACTTGGCGGAGCAGAAGTACGTGAGGCAGCTACTTTGGTGCGTTTGGGGGGATTGGGCATGATTTTGTCGCGAGGCCGTGATCTTAGGTCCAGTCGGCTATGCGCTCCGGTCGTTTGGGGGCGGGCGTGATTTCGGTTGTCATCAATACTCTTAACGAAGAGGCCAACATCGCCGCCTGTATTGCCAGCGCGCAGGCGCTTGCAGATGAAATTGTGGTGTGTGATCAGCATAGTGACGATGACACAGCGTCGATTGCCGCGCGTGCAGGAGCACGGGTGGTTTTGTATCCACGTACCGGAGAGTTTTGGGGTGGCCGCCCTCGGCGGTTCGCGGTGGAGCAAGCGACCCACGAGTATGTCCTGTTTCTTGACGCGGATGAGCGCGTCACTCCGGCGTTGTCGCAGAAGCTCCGAGCGTTGGCACATCAAGGAACCTACTCGGCGGTGTGGATTAGAAAGAAGAACCTGTACTTCGGTGGCTATCCTGTGCATAATGCGCAGTTTTTCCAGCCGTTGCCGTTATTTTTCAGGCGGGAAGCGTATTTGCGCAGCTATTCTCATCGAAATGAGCGGTTTCATGGTGATGTGAGTACGCTCGAAGGAGTGAAGCCGGCCGTAACGTTGTCGAGGCGGTACTACATCATTCATTTGGCCTATCCTACCATTGAAAAGTATGTGATAAAGACTCTTGGATTTTATGCGACGCGCGAGGCCGAGCAGCTTTTCGAGGAAGGGCAGAGGTTTTCGCACGTCCGGATGATCACTGATCCTCTGCGGTATTTCGGGTCGAGCTATCTGTTGCATGGGGGCTTTCGGGACGGAACAAGAGGGCTGGTGCTGAACGTGCTCTATTCGGTCTATCTGTTCCTCCGCTGGGCAAACCTCTGGCTGCTCGAGTGTCAAGGAGGGCGGAGGGCGGCGGTTGGTGATGGAAAACGATCGAGTGCGTCTGGGTCGGATCGCTCCCGGTGACGGATATCGCTCTGAGCACCATCGGGCAGTGGCAGTCGAGCAAGGCGGCGAGCCGGGGCTCCAATCACGGTGCGCCCTCGGGCATTCACGGTCCCCGCAACGGGGTGCTTACGGTCCGCGGCGAACGCTGTCGAAGCAAAAACGGGCTAGCAAGCTGCTCGGCACAGGCTAGTTTGTCGAGGCCAACAACGGAGAAAGAGGTCAGTGGCGGTCGATATCACGAACGGAATCGGGATCGACCCCTGCCGCTGCGAACCGCCGTCGATACCCTACGGTCTGCGTGGCGGCAAAGCGCACAATTTCCCGGAGTTGCTGGAGTTGATGGGCGGCAATGCGATCGGCCGACCAGCACTCGGCCTCCGCCAAGAATTTCGTCCACGCAACATCAATCGGATTGTCCAGATCGGCATGCCGACGCACTCGCTCTGCTCCTCGTCGCCGACCGATCATAGCAGATGGCCAGTCACCCACTGGCTCTGTTTCAGCGTCCCATTGATCATGCGGTCGACCGGGCCCAATGCGACGATTTCGGGTCTGACGCGGGTGCTGACGACGGCGGGACGTCATCACACCCGTGCTGCATCCGTACAGCTGCCCGGCGATGTCGTCAGGCCACAGCCACCCCGAGAACACTTACGCGGCCCTCGGCACCTGCACGGGCCTCGACCGTGATCGCGATATGCAACGGCTCATCGGCGGGGACGGAGAGCAATGTGGTCTCGCCAGCGGTCGAGCTCGTGAGGCGCACGTCGCGAACCACCTCGCCACGGACTGCTCGGCGAATGACGACCCGCAGGGTGGATGCATTGGCCTCCGCCCGGGTATCGATGCGGACGACGCCTTCCGTGGTCACCACCGACTCATAGCGGAGGGCATCACCCGGTCCAAGGCGATAGTCACCACGTGGTCCGGAACCGGTAGTCGCGTGAACAGGGGTCAGGCGAAGCGCGGGCCCGAGGTCGGTTGGGAAGCCCGTCTCCGCGTGTCCGGTGTGATTGGCGAGCTGGGCTGCCCACCGAGCCGCGGTTTCCTTGCCCTGCGCCGCATAAGCGGCGACCAAGAGCTCCACCACCTGCGCCAGCAAACCCGGAACATTGGGGTCGTTGAGCTGGGTCCGGTAGGCCACAACCGCGTCTTCGGCAAACTGGGCGGCGATGTCCCACCTCGCCGCGGCTCGAGCAGCGCTTGCCGCTTCGGCATAGGCGACACCAGCCCACGGCGGCATGCGTCGTGCCGCTTCGCGGTACCACGTGAGCACTTCGGCGAGGTTTCCCGTGGCGGCCGAGTCTTTCGCAAGGCGGCGGGCGGCCTCAAAGGCGAGCGTCCCGGATCCTTCGGCTTCGACGGCGCGTGTGAGGGCCGAACGCATCGCTACCCGATCACCAGACCGTTCTTCGAGGTCGGCAAGTGCGAGAGCGGCGCGTGCCTGTCGACCTCGGTCCAGTGTGCTGGCGATCTCGTGGTGGAGGCGAAGCCGTTCGCGTTCGGGGTCCACGATCGCTGCAGATTCGGGGAGCCACCCGCCCAATCGGCGAAGCTCATCGTCGACGGGCTGCCCTTTCGGGACAAGGAGATAGCGCATAACGAGCGGATACGGCGTTCGGCTCACGAGAAAGCGCTCCTGCTGCTCCGTCACCAGCCGGTCGAGCCACTCCTGCTCGTGGAGCGGAGCCCAAGACCAGACAATCCACGTTCGCCGATTCTGGCTGAGAATGCTAGCCACCTGCTCGGCATCCAGCTCCCGTTTCGCGATAATGGTCTGGGAGACGGGGATCCGCAAGCGGCGCGCGTAATAATTGAACGTCGGCTCGGCGTTGACCGTTACATAGATGACATCATCCGGCGACCGATGCCGTGCGAGAACTTCGAGCGCTGGACGCATTTCATGAAACGAATACGGCTCCAGCACGCGGGCAAGTGTCGCAGCGAAGGGCCCGGCAGTGACAAGCGCGAGACAAGGGATGACCAAGAGCCAGCCAAAGCGGCGCTGCTGGATTGCAGCCAAGCCGACGGACACCCCAACGGCCAACAACGGGGCAATGAAGAGAATCAATCGCGGAACAAGCGGATAGCGACCAAAGGCAGCCAATACGAGTAAGAACCGCGGGAGACCGCACACGGCGGCTAACGGCCAGTGTCGAGCAGCAAGGGCGGCAATCCCGGCGATGAAGAGCGCCGCCACAATGATGATTGGAGCCGGACCGAGGACGCCGAAGACACCAACCATCTTGCCAACCAATGGCCCAACCTCAGATATCTGTGTTGGCCAGACAAGAAAATCGTGCTTGAAGTAGTCGAGAAAAAGGCGCTGCTGCTCGAAGCTGATAAGCCTGCCTGCAAGCAGCAACATGACGTAAATCGCGTAACTGACGGTCATCGCCGAGAGCAGTCCCAGCGAAAGTTTGAATGGTAGGCGAACCTTCCTAAGCGCCCATACCAACACTATGCCGCAAACTGGGGCTATAAACAGGCCCGCTGGTAAGGAGAACCATGGCGTGACTGCGGCAATGGTGGCAAGAAGGGAGATGGTCCGCGCCGAAGGATTGCGAACTACAACGACGGACGCGCAGATAAGGAATGCAGAAACTGCGGTTTCGACCGCGTATTGCTTAAACTCGGCGGCATAGCGCAGCATCTCGGGAGACATAAGCAATAGCGCTGCGCCAACACATCCCCACATCACCGACCGGCCGACGAGGCCAGCGGCAATACCCGTCAGAAGTGGCGCCGCAAGACCGGCGATTAGCGATGGTAGACGAAGGGCTAGCTCACTATCCCCAAGCATCCGGATGATCAACTTCACAAGAAGCAGATAGCCAGTCGGGGCTGACTGACTATAAGGTAGGGGTGGTTCAAACAGACGACTGACCGGTGTGGTTAAGACTCCAACTGCGAGGAAGCTCTCGTCTAACCAAAGCGAATGGTTCTCGAGGTAGACCATGAAGCGAGTGAAAAGCGCATATCCGATAACGAGCAACACAGCCGTTCCAGTCAGAAGGCGGCCAAGAGGAGCCGGCAGGCGGAACCGGTGGTAGCTCTGAACCAGCGGCAGCCAAGACCTTATGGCGTTTTGACAGCGGATCAGGAAGGCGTTAACACCTGACTCTCCGTTTCGCCCGCCACCATGGGACTTTAAGAAGAGGGGCCCTCGGCTGCTCAGGTAGAGGCGATCCACCAGAGACTCCCACTACACTCGCTTCGGATGAGAGACGACGAATAAGCCGGTTTCGAGATCAATCAAGCTGCGCTCCTCTCTGCCTATCCTGAGCAACAGCAGCGGCCGCCAGCACGCCGAGTATGGTCCAGTACATCGGGTTCCAAGCGAATGGACTGAACAGCGAGGCGACGAAGAGGGCAACGAGAGCGCCGAGAAATCCTTGTGACCGTAGTCGGATCGAACGAGGTTCCGTCCGAGCGAGGCTGCGGCGGAGGAGCCCCCACCCGAGATCGAGGTGGAGGAGAAGATAGGCACCCACCGCGATGAGCCCTCCAGCGTGCAAGATCTCGATCACGATGTTCTCGCTCGCGGGCGGGTTGTCGGTCCTGCCGCCGTAATATCGTTCGAACAGCAGCGGGCGATAGGCTAAGGCGCCCTTGCCGACAAGCCAGTTCCCCTCCAAGTCATCGAGCATGATCCCCCAGATGGTCAACCGCTCGTTGGCAGTTCCACGCTCATAGGTCGTCGGGTCAAGCAACTGGACGCTTCGGCCGACGAACACGCTCACAATCTCCCCTCCGCCCGGCAACCGAGAAAGCCCGCCCAGTCCAACGGCGACGACGATCGCGACGATGCCAAGGAGCCGAAGCGTGAACACCGGGGACCGACGAAGCGCGACGATCACGACCACGCCGAGGCCGGCAAGAGCGCCAAGAATGGGCCCCCGACCAAAAGCGAACATGAGCCCAAGGAAGGAGGCCGTTGCGGCAAGGACCACAAAGCGCCACTGCGGCGATCGACGGTCCAATGCGAGGGCAAGAAACAGCGGCAAGAGGCCAGCAAACACTCCCGCAGCGATCATCGCGTGGGCGAACCGTCGCACGACTTGAGCAACGAGCTGGCCATCAACGAAGGCAATGACCCCTTCCTCAAAAACCAAACTAGCCACCAATGGTATGCCGGCTCGGTCGGCAAGCAGCACGGTCCCGGACCATCCCGCCATCACAAGCGCTGCCCATCCCAGCCATCGAACGGAGTCGTCATCTCCGTCGGCGGTTTCTCGTGCGAGCGCAAACGCGAGAACAAAATGGAACAGATTTAATCCGAAAAGCATCACCTGGCCAAGCCCGCGAACTCGCGTCTCCGGATTTGCGAGAGTGAAGAGGCCGAGGGCGAGCAGGGTCACCAGCGCCCAGAGGCTCGCACGCGGCGCCTTCAGCCTGCCCCCGGTCCGTGTAAGGAGCGCGAGCAACGCAAGCGGAAGAATGGCCTGCGACAGCCGCACGTTCACTCCTCCCACGCTCAGGAGAGGAGCGGAAACGACCGAAAGCGCAGCTCCAAGAATGACTGCAGCTCGGAGCCAACGTGGAGACGTCCAAGCCCTTGGTCCCAGCACGGCGAGCGCAATGACCACCGTCGCGAGCATCACCGGCGTCGGCGCGAATTGCGCCATGAACAACAGGCCGACAAGGGCAATCGGGAGTCCACCACGAATGGTGTCGAGGGCCTGCTGGGTGTCGATGGTCAATCGCATCGCAGCATCCCCACATTGGCGCCCTTGTCGATCCCATCCGCTCGCGCCATTCGCGTCAGGTGGTCGATCGCCATGCCCAGCCCGAGCAAGGCCCAAATCGGCAACGCCCCACGGGCGCCGATCGCGATCGCGTCGGTCATACCATAGGCAAAAAAGCCCACGAATCCAGCGCTCACACCGATTGCAATGAGGCGCCTCAGCGGCGAGTGCGCTGCACGCACGGCAGACGCGACGACTGTCCCTCCCAGCGCGAGCGTTGCGGCCATCCCGAGCACTCCAAGGTCGAGCGCAAGCTGGAGCAGCACATTGTGCGCGTGCGGAACATAGGTAGCGGGCGGCAGGACGAGCGGCTCATACCACCGATGCAGCACGAGTGAAAACTGGCCTGGCCCGACCCCCGTGAAGGGTAGGTCGCGCAGCATGAGGAGCGCCCGGTCCCAGAGCTCCAGCCGGCCTGACAGCGAATCATAGGCCGCCTCTGACGCCTCGCCCCACTCCCAGATCATCGGTTTCAAAAGAACGCCGAGCATCACGGCTGTCGCCACGAGACCGACGGTCCACGCTGGACGATGGTTGGGACGCATGGCGATCACCGCCCAACTGAGCGCAACCACGACGCCAATCGCCGCGCCAAGATAGCCGCTGCGCGACTGTGAGAGCAGGAGCATCGTGCCGAGCAACAAGCTTGCGATCATCGCGACGAGACGGATGACCCGCCCTCGGGCAAACGCCCAAAGGACGACGCTGAACGGGAGTAAGGCAGACGCGATGCCGGCAAGTTGGTTGACGTGCATGCCTCCCCGCGCCGTTCCCACGACAGCGCCACTCAGGAGTTGCGGAAACTGCGCATAAAGCGGCGCCAGCACGGGCAGGACCGGGGTTTTGTAGAGCGGCCACTCGGCGATCACGGGACTCAGAAGCGCGAGGCCGCTGCCACCCACAAGGAGTGTCACCGCACTCATCAAAAGCCCGCGTTCAGACCGAATCAGGTCGACGAGCGCAAATGCGAAGGTCAGTCCTCCGAGTAGTGCAACCAGCCGAGGGATGGCTAGGGCCCAATCGACGATGGGGAAGAGCGTGAGCGGCAGCACGGCGACAAGCGCAAACGCCGGGCGACGGGCAGCAACGACGGGCGCCCACGCACCGCACCGCGAGCGGCGCCAAACAAGCAAGAGCACTCCAAGGGGGAGTCCGATCGGGGCGGCGGTTCCCGGGAAGACGACGAGGAGCGCCCCAATTCCAGCGAGCAAGACTGCTGGCCAACGGGATTCGGACGGTGGCTGATTGGGCATCATTGCGGGAAGAGGCCGAGCGCATCACGTGCTGGCTGAAAGGTCGGCGCGATCCGCACGGCCTGCTGCCACGCCGCTCGCGCATCGTCGCTCCGGCCTTGCCCCGCATAAACGTGGCCGAGCGCAAGCCAGAACCACGGGTCGCTCGGGTCTTGTCTGGTGGCCCGTTCGAGCAGTCGCGCCGCCTCCTGCAGATCTCCGGTCGCGCGGGCGCCCTCGGCGCGGATGGCGTTGGCGAGCGCTGTGTCAAGCGGGTGCTGGACGAGCGTGGAGACCGCCTCGGCAAGACGCCCGCTTTGCTGAAGGGCATGCGCATACTCAACGTATACATAGGGATCGTTGTCGCCTTCACCTTGCTCGATCGCACGGGCGAGGACCGCCGCCGCCTCGGCCGGGTCCCCTGCTGGGCCGAGCAGGAAGAGTCCGAGCTGACGAGTTGTCCACGAGGACGCCGGTCGAACAAGCGTCGCGAGCGTATACGCTTGGCGAGCAGCGCTCACATCACCACGGGCAACCGCCGCTTCACCTTCCCGAAGAAATCGATACGCAACGTTTGGCGCCTGTCGCCACGCCGCAATCGCGGCGTTCTCATCACCCTGCTCCCAGGCAAGGCGAGCGGCAAGGAGCCACCCGTCGGTTGTTTCGGGAGAGCCAAGGAGTGCTGCGGCAGCTTGAATGTCCCCGTGCTCAGCAGCTTGGCGAGCCAACCACGTGCGCGAGCGCTGGTCAGACGGGTCAATCTGGACCGCCTGCTCAAACCAGCCTCGACCACCGTGGAACACCGCAACGGCGCTCGCATTGCGAACCACGGCGCCTCCCACACTGCGCCCTGCCGCTACCACCGCAATGACGCAGGAGAGAAGGAACAGCAGAAGTGACCAGCGCACCCGCGGATGATAGCGACGTGCTGAGACGTGGATCACTCTTGCGACGGTCGCCCTTCAGCAGCGCCGTTCCATCACGTCAGCCATCGAGGCAAAGATCGCCACCGTCGTCGCCTCTCGAGTACCGGCCTGACGGGCCTGCACAGAAAAACCACTGGCGCCATCCCAGCTCACACGGGCCGGACACCTCGCCGTGAGCCGGCTTATGCATGAGGAACGCCTCCCCTCCCAACGCACATATGCTCGGTTCGGCGGTCACGTGCCTCCCTAAGCGCACCCCGCACCAGAACCGCAGCCCGTCGGCCGGTCGTCCGGGGTGGCACGTCTCGTCTCACGCCGAGGCTACCCGACGCTCGCTGCTTGGCGGAGCTTCGCCGCGACCTGTCCCTCAACCCAGTCATACAGGCGGGCCAAGCCATCCTCAAGCTTCACCTCGGGCTCCCAGCCAAGGACCTGACGCAGCCGGGTGTTGTCGGAGTTACGACCGCGCACCCCTTGTGGTCCGGGGATGTGCTTTGGACGAACCTTGATGCCCGCGTGATTGGAGACGATCGCAAGCAATTCATTGATCGTCACCATTCGGTCCGAACCGATGTTGAGTGGCTCGCCGTAGTCGCTGTGCATCAGCCGGAAGATCCCTTCGAGGCAGTCATCAACATAGCAGAACGAGCGTGTCTGTTCGCCATCTCCCCACACTTCAACCTCGGGGTTTCCAGTGAGCTTCGCGATCGCTACCTTCCGGGCGATTGCGGCGGGCGCCTTTTCGCGGCCACCGTCCCACGTACCCAGTGGACCGAAGATGTTGTGAAAGCGAGCAATCCGTGTTTCGATGCGTCCTTCTTCACGGTAGTGCTGGCACAGCCGCTCCGCCATGAGCTTCTCCCAGCCGTAGGCGTCCTGCGGCGCCGCTGGGTACGCATCTTCTTCCCGTAATCCCGGGATTTCTGCTTCCAGTTGACGATACTCGGGATAGACACAAGCCGACGAGGCGTAGAACAGCCTCGAGGCGCCGTTTTCGGCGGCGGTGTCGAGGGTGAAGATATCGATCAAGCTATTGTCACGAAGGATCGTCGCGTGGTTGCTCGAGATGTAGCCCATGCCACCCATATCGGCGGCAAGCGCATACACCTCATCGACGTGGGCGGTGGCAACCCGGCAATTGTCGCGAGAGCGCAAGTCAAGGGTCAGGAACTCATCGGCGGGTGATGGCTCGTAGAGCGGCGAATGAAGATCGACACCGCGTACCCAATACCCACGCGCCTTCAAGTAGCCCACCAAGTGGTGACCAATGAACCCGCCTGCGCCAGTCACAACCGCACGAAGCGCCATGCTGCTCCCTCGTCTGCCAGTCATCGCTTGCAGGTTCGCGGGCGTGCCCGCCATCGCCAACCAAGCGACGAGCAAGGATAGCAGATCATGCTCACCATCAGGTGCCCAGCCGAGCGAAGAGAGGCGTGTTACCACTGATCAGTCAGCCTGCCTCCTTGATTTCAGGATGCGCCCGCCTACATCAGCAGCTCACTTCTCGTTCGAGGCTTGCTCTTATCAACGGCCGAGCCGTTCCGGGAGCGCAACACGCCGAAGGAGTCAGGCAGTGCAATCACCCGTCCACCGGTTCGGTAGCCGACGTCGTCTCCATCGACTAGAATGCTCAGCAACGCAACGCAGTCCGCGACGTGGTCGCACGATTAAGGTAAGCCCCTGCATGGCGCTCCAACAGGCCATCGCAATCGAAGGCCGCCAACTCTCTATCGATATCGGCCTCGTCTGGCGGTCGATCTGGCGTGGACGTTGGACGATCCTCGCATGTGTCACGATCGCTGCGGTGATTGGGGGAGTGGCGAGTCCAGTCGTGCGGCTGCTGATGCCGCAGTACAGCGCCGACGCCCAGGTTGTGCTCACCGGCTCGAAATATCGCCTGGAACTCGATCCGAAGTTCACGACCGTCGACATTTTGTCTGCGAACGTCGCGACGGTGAGTCGCGCAGAGGAGTATCGTGCCATTGTCAGCAGCCAGCAGACCCGCGCGCTCGCGCTTCAAAGGGCGGCTGCGCTGACAGGTCAAGGGACGGGCCAACGAGAGGCCATCGAGCGCGCGTCGGTTCAGCCCCAAATCCGAGGGAATCTGATTACGCTTCGCGCGGTCGCGGCCTCGCCGGAGCTGGCTGCGCTGGTCGCCAAGGTCTACGCTGACGCGGTGGTCACGCGAGTGGACGAGGTATATGCCACCACGGAGCAAGATCTCAAGCTCCTGGAAGCGCGACTCGCGGAGGCGGTTGCCGCCAATGAGGCAGCAGAAGCGGCCGTTATTCGCTTTCTCGAAACCTCGCCGCTAGCGCTCCTGACCCAACGGATCGACCAGCAGAAGCAACTGCTCGAGACGCTGAGTGTCGAGCGCCGCGCTGCGATCGAGAGTGAAGTTGGGCGGTCCTATGCGCTGCTCGGCAAGCTCGACGAACTTCGCCGGAATGGGCTTGCGCTCCGGGAGCAGGTCCGCGCCGGCAATCAGTCAGCCGCCAGCCGTTCGGCTGCCGCGGTCTCGCTCTTTTTGCTGCAGCGCGATCTCACCCTCTTGAGCGCCCCGAGCAGTGAGCGCCGAAGCTCGTCGGAAACACCGGCTGAGCGTTCTGAGCGGTCTGAGTTGCCATCGACCGTCTTCCAAGTCGACTTGACTGCCCTGACTGGGCAGGCAGTGAGTCCCGAGACTCTTCTCGCCGACGTCGAGTCTTTTCTCACCCGTGTTGAGCAGCGACGGACCGAGGTGCTCGATACGATCGCAGCAAGCGCCACCACGCTCGCGGCGTTGCCAAGCGCAGACTCTCAGCCCTTCGCGGTTGGGCAGCTCGGCGAGCGCGACGCCGAGTTACGTGGAGCAATCGCCGCGCTCAGCGCGGACCTTGCTCGCAAGGACGCGGAGCGCCAGGCTGCCCAGTATCGCCTCGATGCGCTTACGAATGACGCGAAGCTCACCCGCGAAGCGCGGTCCGCGCTTGCCGCGAAAGTGCAGGAAACGCTGATTGCTGCCGCCTCATCGGGTCGCGCGGTTGTTGTCTCAATCTCTGATCCCGTCGATGCGTGGCCGCCCCTCTGGACGTGGGCGGCCAGCGGCGCCGCCGTCGGCCTCATCCTCGGCACAGTTCTCGTCGCCGTTCGCGCGATCACCGAGCGACGAGAAGCGGACACCAGCTCCCGAAGTCGGCGATCAATCGGCTAAGGATGCTCAGAATCGAGACGCTGGCCACGATGGTGGAGGAAGACCAAGTACGCACGCCAGTCGACGTGGTTTTCCCGTCGCAGTACGGGCCCGTCTTGGGAGGCGAGCGTGGGCCTGACCTCGGCCCCTCCGAGAAAAGCGAACGAGCGGGTGAGGTTTATCAATGGCTCGTCTGGTGGCTGTACGCCGCGACCGAATGAAGCAGTAGAACAGCGTCCGCAGCTGGCTCCGGAGTCGCCTGACTCGCAGTTGGATCCATCCGCGGCGTCTCGGCGCGTGGTATCAAGAGCAGGCTTTCCTCCACGCTCTCCCACAAGATAGGCTGCTTGGCCGCCTGATCGACATCGGGTGCGGCCGTTGACCCTACGAGGCAGTGCTGCGCGAACGCGGCGCTGACTACCTCGGCCCTGACCTTCCCGACCGAGACACTGGTGCCCGAGGACCTGATCGTTTCGCAGATGCTTGTGCGATACCCATGCGGAGCAAGACGGCAAATACCGTCCTCTGCACCGAAGTCCTCGAGCATGTGGGCGATCCCGATCGCTTGTTACGAGAGATTCGCCGGGTGATGATGGACAGCGGAACACTCATCCTCTCGGCGCCGTTCTTTGAACCTCTCCACGAAGAGCCGTATGACTTCACTCGATTTACGGCCTATGGACTTCGCACATTTGTCGAACGCGCCGGCTTTCGGGTGCTTCGGGTCTCGGCTCGTGGAGGATGGTGGTCGGTCGTTCTTTGTTCGCTGGTTGGCCAAGCCCTCTACGATGCGGTGGCACCGCGACGCGGCGTCCGCCGCCGAACCTCAGCCATCGTGGTAGTGCTCCCAATGATCACCGGGCTCCAACTCCTTGCGCTCCTACTCGACCGCCTGTTGCCGGTCGGCCGAGTCGTGATTGGACACCTCGTGGTAGCGGAGCCCGATCAGGGAGCGGACCGCGGCGCCCGACTCCCGAATGCTGACTGGCGAGCGCCGAACGGTTGAGCTGACTCTGCGCTCAAATCGAGCCGCTCCACGTTTTGGTTGGCTGCGTCACTGGGTGCTGTCGTCATCCAATGACGCCTGAGCACGTGATGTTCCCGTGTAGCTGGGTCGGCCCAACGCAACCGACTCAAGCACTGCGAGGGTCGCTTCTGCGCTGCGAGACCAGCGGTACTGTGCCGCGCGCTCTCGACCGCGGGCGGTCAGTCTCGATCGTTCCTGTTCATCAAAGAGGCCACGCTCGAGTCCTGCAGCGATGGACGCCGGGTCTTTCGGATCCACCAAGATCGCGGCGTCTCCGGCGAGCTCCGCCAGGCTGCTGCAATTGGAGGTTACGACCGGACAGCCGCACGCCATCGCCTCGAGAACTGGGTAGCCGAAGGTCTCGGATAACGATGGGATGACAGCAAGTGCTGCCTGTCGGTAGAGGGGCGCCGCATGACGGACACGTCCAGCGATAATCACATCGTCGCTGACGCCAAGGGAGTGTGCCGCCTCGCGCAGCGTCGCAAACGAAATGCCCGCCTCGCTGCCCACGAGGAGGAGCACGTGGTTGGTGGGATGTGCCCGTTTCAGATTTGCGAATGCCTCAATCAACCGCAGATGGTTCTTGTAGGGGTAGGTCGCTGAGACATAGAGGATGAATGGTCGTCCTCCGGTTAGGTAGTCACCTTCCCCGCTCGGACCTCGCCCTTCTGCAACCTCCCACACGTCGTCGGAGAGTCCATGTGGGATGATAGCGACCTTGTCGGGTCGGACCCTCGTCCAGCGGATGAGGTCCGCGCGAGCGCTTTCGGAGAACGTGACTACCCGTGCTGATCGCTGGACTGACCACCGCACGAATCGGCGCAAATACGCCGTTCGCAGCACCCCGAGGTCGGTGTCGGGGTCAAAAAATTGCAAGAATTGAACCGCGAGCACAACTGACGGTCGAACGAGCAAAGGCGCGACCGTGGCCGTGGCGAAAAAGACATCGAGGCGGCTCTGGTTCAGAACGTGCACATACCGAGACTGCTGATAGACTACTCGGAGTAATTTGTTCTTCGGCACACCGGGGAGGCGAACGACGTCGATGGCGGGAGGGACCGCGCCGTCGTAGAGGTCATCGGCCCAATCGGGCGTGAACACAATGAACCGGTGGTCCGGCCGCTGGCGCGCGAACTCGCGGGTCAGCGCTTGGAGATAGAGGCGCATGCCGCCCGGTGCATTTCGGGCCGTCGATTCACCGGTCGAAACATTATCAATTCCGATCGTCAGCACGCCAGCCTCATGGGAGGTCGCCGTTCAGGAGGGCGCGATACGCGTCCACCGTGCGAGCGGCGATCACGTCGTTCGTGTAGTGACTGGCGACTCGCGCCTGTCCGGCTTGTCCGGCGGCGAGCCGCAATGCCGGGTCGTGGCGCATCCGGTCAATCATGCGAGCGAGCGCGACCGGGTTCCGCTCAGGAAAGATGAGGGCTGGGTCTCCGATAACCTCAGGGATCGCGCCGGAGCTTGATCCGATCGTAGGCACGCCGGCCGCCATCGCTTCGATCAGCACCCGCCCGAACTGTTCGGCCCACAGCGGCGTGGTGCGCGACGGGAGAACCAAGAGGTCCGCCAGCTCATAGAACGGCTGGACGGCGTCGCGCCCGCCGGGAGAAACCACGAGAACCCGTGGGCTCTGGGCGAGCAGCGCCGCTTTCATTGGACCATTACCAACACAGACCAGCCGAGCGGGTGGTCCGGTTTCGTCCAGCAGGGAGAGCGCGGCGAGCAGGTCGTCGAGCCCCTTCTCGGGCACCAAGCGCCCCGCATACAGGACAATGAACTCGTCCGCCGCAAGGCCATACGCTCTGCGGAGGGAGCGCCGCGTTTCGGGTGAGGGCGTCCGGATCCATGTGCGGTCCACGCCATAGGCAGGGAGCACCATGACCCGCTCGGCTGGGACACCTTCGCGAACGAGCAGCTCGCGCCCGGCTTGATTGCCTGCGAGGAAGAGCGCAATCCGTGGTCTGGCAACCAGTGTCAATAGCCGGAGCAGCCCCGCTTTCCAACCGGCAAATGGGAGGTTGTTCCAGAAAAAGACCACGACCGCTGCGTGCGGTGCTAAGAGCCGTCGTTGGACAAGTGCTTGAAGGACAGGAAAGCTTTCGATCTCGTTCTCAACATGGATGATGTCTGGTTTGAATTGCCGCATGCCAAGGTCAATACTCGGTAGAACCCATCGTGTTGACGAGCGCCGACCAGCGGGGAACCAGATTGGATAGGTTGCAACTTCATAGCCGTCGCCGTCGGGTCTCACGATCGGGGCGCTGAAGGTACTTGGGAAGCGCTTGGGCAGGCAAAGGCGCAGCGTGACTTCGCTGGCGAGAGCGCGGAGCTTGCCTTCATAGCCACCTTCGAGATAGGAGTGGCTGACAAGCAGCACCCGCGGCGAGCGGCGGTCTGGGTTCAGGCCGGATCGTGATGCCTCCGGCGAGGAGTCAGCCGCCGGCGAGTCGAGTGACGGCATCAATGCGGAACTCCGATTGCCTGGCTGCGGGGTGGTGTCGGTGGTCGATGGTCTTCGTGGTGGCAGATTATAGCGACTGACCGTGGGGCGCTGCGGCTGGAGGCTCTGCACCTGTCACAATGGGGTATCGCCGTTGGGTCGTTTCAATCCTCACTCATCACGAAGGTGGATGCACTCTTCGAGCTTCCGGGCTTCGAGCGGCGGGCGGGCATACGGAACGCCAGCTTTTGCAAAAAGCTCCTCACGCTCGCGCTTCCATTGCTCGAAGTTAAGCCCGGTTGTACGCTCAAAGAGTTCGATATCACGTGGCAGATAATCTTGCGTTCTTTTCGGCCAATCGGCGTTGACCGGGTCGGCATCAACGTCGATCACCGGCAACACCTCTTCGAGCTCCTCATAAAGCTCGTCGTCATCCATCAAAGGAGCCACACTTTCACCCCTCGTCGAGCACTCGACGCTCAGCCAGACCGTCTCCTGCATTATACCCGATTCGCTGACACTGCGGTACAGTCCGCCCCCGTCCACTATCGCACACTGGTCTCGATTGTCGATGCCTCAATGGCTGTGCCGCAGTATCCGGCGGCGGGACGCAACGCCAAGCCGAGCGCTCGGGGCGATTGTAGCGCGCAGGTGCCGCGCCGCGCTCGATGGCCCAGGCCGAGCCGTTTCAATCCTCACCCATCACGAAGCTGGATGCAACACACAGCGAGTGGGAGCCATATGTCCCGGAAATCCTGTTTCAATCCTCACCCATCACGAAGATGGATGCAACCGAGCCGGATCCCGCGAGGGCTCAATAAGGTTAGGTTTCAATCCTCACCCACCACGAAGATGGGTGCAACATGGTCTCAGCCTACGATCGGTATGTACACCGCGGTTTCAATCCTCACCCACCACGAAGATGGGTGCAACGCGGTCGTCCGGGCCGCAGTTGCGGCCGGCGGCGTGTTTCAATCCTCACCCACCACGAAGATGGGTGCAACTTCTGCGACCGTAGTTGGGCAGCCTACGGTCGGCCGTTTCAATCCTCACCCACCACGAAGATGGGTGCAACTTTATAGTCCACAGGCCAGAAGGTATAGCATTCAGTTGTGTTTCAATCCTCACCCACCACGAAGATGGGTGCAACTAGCGGAACCAACAACAGTAGCAGCAGCGTCAACGCCGTTTCAATCCTCACCCACCACGAAGATGGGTGCAACCGCGGCTCTTGAAGACGGGTTGCCCGTCTTCAAGGATGTTTCAATCCTCACCCACCACGAAGATGGGTGCAACTGAACATCCAAGTCCGGGTGTCCGGCTGATACCGGTTTCAATCCTCACCCACCACGAAGATGGGTGCAACCAGAGCTGTGTGCGCTGGCCCGCGCCATCAATCATGGTTTCAATCCTCACCCACCACGAAGATGGGTGCAACCCGCCGACGATTGCCGGCGCGGCGTGGTTCATCTGGTTTCAATCCTCACCCACCACGAAGATGGGTGCAACCAGAGCTGTGTGCGCTGGCCCGCGCCATCAATCATGGTTTCAATCCTCACCCACCACGAAGATGGGTGCAACCCGCCGACGATTGCCGGCGCGGCGTGGTTCATCTGGTTTCAATCCTCACCCACCACGAAGATGGGTGCAACGGAATGGAAACGGCTCGCGCTTGGACTGCTCCAGCAGTTTCAATCCTCACCCACCACGAAGATGGGTGCAACCTGCCGCATCCCACGGCCGCGCTGCCTGCGCGTGTTTCAATCCTCACCCACCACGAAGATGGGTGCAACGCCTATTGCCGGCGCGGTCGGGGAGACCAGCGTCGTGGTTTCAATCCTCACCCACCACGAAGATGGGTGCAACGCGTACGCGGCCGCGACGGCCTGGCGAGGCGTCAACGGTTTCAATCCTCACCCACCACGAAGATGGGTGCAACGCGGGCTTGCTCCCACATGTTGAGGGGGGCATCGAGTTTCAATCCTCACCCACCACGAAGATGGGTGCAACATCGTCGTCGTCCTCGTCGTTTTTCGTCGCGCCAGTTTCAATCCTCACCCACCACGAAGATGGGTGCAACTGAGATACTCGAAAAATAATTTTGCTCCGCTGAAGTTTCAATCCTCACCCACCACGAAGATGGGTGCAACGCGACACTTGTCTGCACTCTGACCACGTCCCCTTTCTGTTTCAATCCTCACCCACCACGAAGATGGGTGCAACTGAAGTTCTTCGCGTACTAAAGCGCGTCCTGGTGTTTCAATCCTCACCCACCACGAAGATGGGTGCAACGCTCGGTGATGAGTGTGTCGTTCGGGCCGTGGATCCAGTTTCAATCCTCACCCACCACGAAGATGGGTGCAACTGGGACAACGATGGCGATTTCGGCGATAGCGGGGAGTTTCAATCCTCACCCACCACGAAGATGGGTGCAACCGACGGCGCAATTGAGCGTGCCGTCGAGGTTGTCAAGTTTCAATCCTCACCCACCACGAAGATGGGTGCAACGGTAGTGACGGTAAGCCCTACCGTCACGCATACATGTTTCAATCCTCACCCACCACGAAGATGGGTGCAACCGTGCCGCGGCACTACACCACACTAGCCGCGGCGGGTTTCAATCCTCACCCACCACGAAGATGGGTGCAACACAGACGTCAAGGGTAGACGTCGACGAGCTAGTGAGTTTCAATCCTCACCCACCACGAAGATGGGTGCAACTCACCGACCGTACGAATCAACAGTCCTACAATATGCGTTTCAATCCTCACCCACCACGAAGATGGGTGCAACCATACGTCGCGCTTGCCATCTTAGGTCCCCATCTTGTTTCAATCCTCACCCACCACGAAGATGGGTGCAACCGTCTGGGTTGTACAGCGGCGCCCGCACCGTGTTCGTTTCAATCCTCACCCACCACGAAGATGGGTGCAACGAACCGGCCGGATATTGTCGAAGTTGTGCTCCCGGTGTTTCAATCCTCACCCACCACGAAGATGGGTGCAACATAGGAGTGCGCCGTGGACCACACTCGCGCTCCTGTTTCAATCCTCACCCACCACGAAGATGGGTGCAACTCTTCGCATTACGCGGCACGCGGCGACGGACGAGCAGAGTTTCAATCCTCACCCACCACGAAGATGGGTGCAACGGTGCGGCGTCTCGCTGCCGGTGACCCGGCGCGGGTGTTTCAATCCTCACCCACCACGAAGATGGGTGCAACAGACCTACAACCGGATCGTCCGCCGATACCCAGAGTTTCAATCCTCACCCACCACGAAGATGGGTGCAACCGGTGGCACAGCGGCAGCCGCGACCGCGAGGGTGGGTTTCAATCCTCACCCACCACGAAGATGGGTGCAACATGTGAGCCGCTCGTTCGCCGCTACGGCGCCCTCCGTGTTTCAATCCTCACCCACCACGAAGATGGGTGCAACGCGCGCGCGCGGCCGCGATACTGGCCCGGCTCGCACGTTTCAATCCTCACCCACCACGAAGATGGGTGCAACGGACGCGATGGCAACGGTGAACGTGCGTCTGATTGTTTCAATCCTCACCCACCACGAAGATGGGTGCAACACGCTGGCGACCACGTGAGCTGGCGCAGCGCCCGCAGTTTCAATCCTCACCCACCACGAAGATGGGTGCAACCTCGTCCCACACGTCGGGCGCGAGCCCGGCCGCGAGTTTCAATCCTCACCCACCACGAAGATGGGTGCAACCAATCTCGCAGCGATGTTGTACGCCGCCAGCGCCTGGTTTCAATCCTCACCCACCACGAAGATGGGTGCAACCAGCGACGCCGCTGCGTCCGGTATCGCCGAGCGTCGTGTTTCAATCCTCACCCACCACGAAGATGGGTGCAACGTGGTGTTGGCCTGTGTGGCCAAATACTATCGCGAGTTTCAATCCTCACCCACCACGAAGATGGGTGCAACTCCCCCCCTGACGAATTTGCGCTCGGGCACGAGATCGTTTCAATCCTCACCCACCACGAAGATGGGTGCAACCGCGCTCGCGCCGAGCGCCACGGTTGCGATGACATTCCGTTTCAATCCTCACCCACCACGAAGATGGGTGCAACGATCAGTCGCAGAACGTCAACGTCGTCCATCGAACGTTTCAATCCTCACCCACCACGAAGATGGGTGCAACCCGATAGAGCAGCACGATCAGCGGCTGCTCGACATGTTTCAATCCTCACCCACCACGAAGATGGGTGCAACTCGATCTGCGCCACAATCTGCGGCCGCGTGGCGACGTTTCAATCCTCACCCACCACGAAGATGGGTGCAACATGACCCGGGCGCGGTCATTCGCGCCCGATGGACGTTTCAATCCTCACCCACCACGAAGATGGGTGCAACAATCGCTGCGGCCGCGCAGTCATGGCACAGGCGCCGTTTCAATCCTCACCCACCACGAAGATGGGTGCAACGCCGTCTACCGCGTCATCGGCAACGGCGCCGATGGGTTTCAATCCTCACCCACCACGAAGATGGGTGCAACCTGCTGATCGCTGGCGGGGTGGCGCGTGATACGTAGTTTCAATCCTCACCCACCACGAAGATGGGTGCAACAATCGGCGACTGTTTATGCGACAGACCAAGGTGGTGTTTCAATCCTCACCCACCACGAAGATGGGTGCAACCGACCGGCGACCGACGAGGAGGCCGCGCCGGTGCTGTTTCAATCCTCACCCACCACGAAGATGGGTGCAACATTCCGGCGCCAGTGGGCGAGCCGAATTTCCAAATGTTTCAATCCTCACCCACCACGAAGATGGGTGCAACTCGGTGACGATGTCGACGCGAACCACCCGCTCGTAGCGTTTCAATCCTCACCCACCACGAAGATGGGTGCAACTCTACGCCCGGCGCCTCGCGCGCCGGGCAGAGGGGGGTTTCAATCCTCACCCACCACGAAGATGGGTGCAACGCGGCAGCGCGCGCTGATCGAGCGGCACGAGATGTTTCAATCCTCACCCACCACGAAGATGGGTGCAACCTGGGCTGTTCACTGGCGCCGGCCGCTACAGCGTGCTGTTTCAATCCTCACCCACCACGAAGATGGGTGCAACACGATTTCGCCGGCCCGCAGGCCGGTCGTGAGCGGTTTCAATCCTCACCCACCACGAAGATGGGTGCAACACGCTGTGATAGTCCGCCGGCAGCGCCGCCCGCAGGGTTGTTTCAATCCTCACCCACCACGAAGATGGGTGCAACACCAGTGGCTGCGCGCCTGGCTGGCGCGCCTCGAGTTTCAATCCTCACCCACCACGAAGATGGGTGCAACCCGCCTCGCCCAGCGCTGGCGGCAGCGCGCGCTGATGTTTCAATCCTCACCCACCACGAAGATGGGTGCAACAACCTCGACGTCCGGGCCGTAGATGGCCCGGAGCGGTTTCAATCCTCACCCACCACGAAGATGGGTGCAACCAGCAGGCCGCGCGTCAAGCCCCCAGCGCCGCAGTTTCAATCCTCACCCACCACGAAGATGGGTGCAACACGCCGACGCCGCTGGTGAGTGTCAGCGTGCGGCCAGTTTCAATCCTCACCCACCACGAAGATGGGTGCAACTCCGGGTTGCTGACCCGGATGGGTCGCTCCGGCAGTTTCAATCCTCACCCACCACGAAGATGGGTGCAACGGACGGGCGCCGAGTACATCAAGCGGCGAGTTTTGGAGTTTCAATCCTCACCCACCACGAAGATGGGTGCAACCGCATCTGACCAGTCGATCGCCGACTCGAACCGATGTTTCAATCCTCACCCACCACGAAGATGGGTGCAACCGGCTCGCCCCGCCGGAGCGCCTGATCCATCCCCTGTTTCAATCCTCACCCACCACGAAGATGGGTGCAACGGTACTCAACGTGTCATTTGCGACCGCTTCGCGCGGCTCAGCGCCTCCTTTCTCCCGTTGTTCCCCTCAATCAGCATACCACGAGGATAGATTCCACCCCGCGACAACGGCAGAATCCAAGCAGGCCGACCCAAAACTCGCGCGAACCTCCTGCGTGACCAGCCACCACCGGAGGTTCGCGCAGCCCCAACCTCACACGAACGAACCCGCAAACCCAACCTACGCCGCTTCATTGCCAAATCCATCGCCGGCGAGCACGCGGCGACCCATCACCCTCCAGCGAAACGCTTCCACCACCCCCGCCGCATACCCCGGGCCACATGCCCGCGGCTCCCAAGTCAGAGCACACCCAGCGCCACACCCGCGACTCCCAGCCCTCCTCTTGACCTACCGCGACCAACACCCCCGTTCACCTGCGATCCCGGCCAGCTTCCCACGAACCGTCCCACTCCACCGAGTTCCACGCCCTGCCAGACCCGCGCCGCGTCATGCCTCACCCTCAGAACGCCAGCAAACGCGCCGGGTTCGCCACCACCATCGTCTCAATCGCCTCGTTCGAGACCCCCGCCTCACGCAACAGCGGCACAAACGACGAAAACAAATGCCCCAGCGACCGCTGGCCCTGCGGCAGATCCCCATACCCCGGCAACGTCACCACATCCCCCACCCAGTCGTGCGAAAGCAGCAGCTGTCCGGCATATCCTTCCGCCACCAGCCTCGCGATGTGGTGCGCCTTCGCTTCGTCCGGAATCGCCCCCGGCGCTCGGCTTCCCAAATGATCGAATTCCACCATCGCCCCCCGCTCCAGCAGCGAACGGTGATAGTCCAGATCAAGCCGGTCATCCGAGTGACCAATGATGACACGCTCCGCTCGGGCGCCACTGCTGGTGAGCACATCAAGCTGCTCGTTCCCCAGCGTCGCCCCGGTCGTGTGAGTCGTGATCGCACAGCCCGTCTCCGCCTGCGCCCGGCCGGCGGCCCGCAGCACATTCATCTCCGCCGGGTGCATCTCGTTCAAGCTCGTCCCCACCTTGATAATGCCGGCCCGCGCCCCACTTCCCTTCATCCCGATCGTCAACTCGTACACCATGATCCGCGCCAGCTCCTCCGGGGCCTTCTCAGCGAAATAGCTCGTGATACCACTCGCTACCCACCAGCCCGTCGCAGCCACGATCGCCACACCCGTCGCCCGCGCAACCTCCTGCATCAGCGCGATATCCCGCGTCACACCAATCGCCGTCACGTCCACCAGCGTCCCAAGACCGAGCCCCTTCGCCTCCCGAACCTTGGCGATCACCACGTCTGTCACTGCCGGTCGGTCCCACGTGATGAAGGGATCGTCCTGCCAGCCTGGGACCCCGAAAATCAGGTGCTCATGCATCAAGGTCGGCCCGAGCTGCTCCGGCGCGACCGGGCCAAGCACCGTCTGAACCACCACCATTTCCCGCCTCCCTCCACTGCCAATCGCGCGACAGCGCCTCAGCCACCGATCGATTCCGCCATCGCACGCGCGGCGATGGTAGCATTCCGCTGGGAGCACGATTGTGGCGCCTCGCAGCATCCTTTCAGGCAGAACGCTTCACCCCGTGGCCAACCTCGCGACGGCCTACCACCGCATCACCTCGCCTGCGGCAACCCTGCCGACCGGCCAGGACGCCGTTCACTGCATCGCCACCAGCCCCCCTCCCTCCCTCCCCGTCACCTCTGCGTCGAACGGCGACAGCGGACACGCTGATTCAGCCGAACCCCTCGTCCCGACACATCTCCTGGCAGACCTACCCCCCGGTCTTCAGCCGAGCGGCGACACGCGCTACCGTCACATCCGACGCCAAGGTCATCGCGCCCGTCGCCCGGCGCCCCTCACACCACCGTCTCCCGCCGGGCAACCAGACCGAGACACCGGGAGACCGCTGCGGGATGCCCTCCTCCTTGCGGAGCACAAAGCGGTGCCCGCGCCCGCCAGCACCACCCGCGCCATTCCACCCCGGGACGCGGCAGACTCCACGCGCCCGATGGATGCCTGCCACCGCATGCCCGTCCCAACCCCCGCCGACACCTCAGGCGTCACTGGCCGCCGCATCGCCGCCGCTCGTGAGGCTGCCTCGGCCCACGGTGCGGCCCGCCGCCGCTCGCAGCGGCCGCGCGAGGCGCAGCGCCGATGAGCGTCTACGTCGTCACCGACCGCCGTCTCGCGCCGGAACATCAGGCGCACTACTTCGACCTCGTCCGTCAGACACGCGACCTTTGGGCGGAAGCCGGCGGCTTGCTGCTCAATCGCATCGCCATCTCGATCGATGACCCGTCCCGCCTGCTCGGAATCGGCCGGTGGCGCACCGTCGAAGCCTTAGAGGCGGCACGACACACCACGCCGCCGGAGCTGCTCGACCAGTTTCGCGCCATCGTGCTGGATGGCTACGGCAATTGGCAGATCTACCGCCCGCTCCGCGAAATCGAAGACTTCACGCTGCGCCCCCACGCCCTTCGCGCCGACCTGCTGGATGTCCCGCCAGAAGACGTGGAACGGTTCATCACTGCCTCTCGGTCATTCCAAGAGCGCATCATCCACGTGCCGGGCATCGCGGCGATACGCCTCCTGCAGTCAATCACCGACCCCACCCGGATCTTGGGCATCAGCGAGGTCGCGGACGACAGCGCACACGAGGTGCGCCGCGCCTTGCTCGCCGAGATCGGCCGAGCATTTCCCAACGTCCGCAGCGTCTCGTTCGCTGGCCGAATCGGCTCGCAATGGGAGCTGCCCACCATCCCACGGCGAACCTAAGACTCTCCTTCGGTCGCCAATCGGCCGAAACATGCCAGGAGACCAACGTTCGGTGGCCGCCGGCGCTGCGTCTCCAGATCCCGCGGAGCAAAGGAACCTTCGGTCAGGAGAGTCGATGCCCGATCGGCGACCCTCACCCTCCCCCGTTCGCCCGCCGGGGCAGGGAGCCCAATGAAGACCTTCCTCCTTCTCGGCCTCGTCGCGCTCGGTGTTGGCCTCGCCAGCTTCGGCATCACCGCCGTGTTCGTGGGCGCCACCGCCGCTCCCGCAAGCGCGGGCAGCGCCGCCGTTCACGCCGAGCCGACACCGCCAGCCGCCCCAGCCGCCACCGTGGCCGCGCCGCCGACGCCAGCACGTGTTGCGAGCGCCCCGCCCGTCGCAGCGGCCTGGCGGCCCGAGATCGAGGGGCTGCCTCGACCCCTTTCCCCCATCGAGGCGCCGGCCTACCTCGAGCGCACCGCCATCATCCAGCTCGGCATCCGCGAGGGCTTGCTCGACCCGAACCTCACCCTGCTCTATCGCAACGAAAGCGCCACCCTCAGCGCCGAGCTCCGGCTCCGGCCCGACCCCCGCCAGCGCGAGTTCGCTCAAGTGCTTGCACACAGCCTGATTTCCAGCGTCCAAGCCCTTGACCTGCCGATAGGCGTCGTCCACCTTACCATCGCCGATCATCTCGGGCAGCCCGGCCTCACCACCCACGTCGGGCTCACCGCGGCTCGCTCGCGCCCGCCGGAGAGCTGGGAACCGTCCGCGGCCGGCACCCGCGCCTTTCTCGCTTGGGCAGCGAGCGTGCCCTCCAGCGCGACGCCCGAGGAGCGAGTGAATCTCACCGGAGCCTGGGCGCGATGAGGATGCCCCTTCGGGTCGCCCGGCGGACGGTGTTAGCGGCGACGGTCGCCACCGTGCTTGGACTCAGCGCCGGACGGCGCGTCGCACCGGCATCGGCCGAGACAGCGCCGATGACCCCCGCCGAAGCCTTTCGCCGCCTCCTCGAGGGCAACAACCGCTTCGTCGCCGGCCAGCCACCGCTCGCCGTGCGGACACCCGCCCGCCGCACCGAGCTGGCCCAACGCCAGGCCCCCTTCGCCGCAGTGCTCACCTGCGCCGATTCGCGCGTTGCGCCCGAAATCCTCTTCGACCAAGGCCTCGGCGATCTCTACGTCGTGCGCACCGCGGGCGTCGTCGCCGACCCGGTGACAATCGGCTCGCTCGAGTTTGCGATCGAGATCTTCGCTCTTCCCCTCGTCGTCGTCCTCGGTCACGAGCGATGCGACGCTGTCCTCGCAGCGATCGAGGCGCTCCAGCATGGGTCGCTTCCGGCAGGGCAGATCGGCGCGGTCATCGAGGCGCTGCGCCCGGCTGTCCAGCTTGCCCGGCTCCGGGCGCAGCTAGCGGCCCTGCGCGTCCCTCCCGACACCGAGCCGGACCTCCCCGAAGCGGCAGTGCGGGCGCAGGTCGCCGGCGTCGTCGAGCGGCTACGCCGCGCCGGCCCCGTCATCGCACCGCGCCTCCAACGCGACCAACTGCGCGTCGTCGGGCTGCGCTACGACCTCGAGACCGGCGGCGTCGAGATCGTCGCCTAGCCAGACCGGCTGGCCAGGCGGCCAAACACCGCTGAGCAGTCACGGCTGGCCAGCAGCCGGAAGCCCGCTCTTGCCGGGCAGCCAGCGGAAAGACTGCCGCGCGTCCCCGGTGTGGCCTCAGACAACGGGCGTCAGTCGATGCTCACGGAACACCGCGACACACTGGCGTCCCTGCCGCGGTTACAGCGGCTTTCCGACCACCCCGCGGATGCGCCAGCCGACAGGCGTGCGGACCAGCAGATACGTCACGGCCGCCTCGGCCGGGAAGGCGCGAATGATCGCGCCATCGGCGCCGTGCAACCGATCATCCCAGCGCTCCTCGGTCTGGACAATCGCCTCATCCTGACTGGTGAAGCGAACGCTCCTGACCTGCAGGTCAAGGAGAGCAGCGGCCCGGTACTCGTTCCGGCGGCGAAGATCGGCAACCGCGTTGCGAATGTCATCCAGCCGGGGGGCGACGAAATACTCTTCCAGCAACGCCTGACTACCGTTGAAGCCGACGGCGGCGGTCCACGCGCCATTGGCGGCTATCAAGAATTGCCGGTAGTCTTCCACGATCGCCGGGTCGGTGACCGTCGTCCCGCGCGAGAAAAAGGCGACGCCGCCGGCCGCGAGCGGACCACTCCCAACCAAGTACGCCGTCGCTACCCCACCGACCAGCGCGACAATGGCGGCCACCAGGCCGGCCGAAAGTGCCAGCCGCACCGCCCGGCTCCGCTTCGTCGGCATCGCGGCGAGCAGCGCACGGGCGAAGGCGCCGGCGGTGCTGAAACGCTGAGCGGGGTCCTTCGCCATCGCCCGGCGCACCGCCGTCTCGATCCCAGCGGGAACCGCCAGCGACACCGGCATCCGCGGCACCGGGCTGTGGATATGCTGCATCGCCATCGCGAGCGCCGTCTCGGCTTCAAAGGGCAGCTTGCCCGTCACCATTTGGAACGCCATCACGCCGAGTGAATAGACATCGGCGCGATGGTCGACCGAGTGATCGAGCGCTTGCTCCGGGCTCATATAGGCGGGCGTGCCGATGCCGCTGCCCGAGATGGTCGGCCGATCCGGGCGTTGCTCAAGCAGCGCAACGCCAAAGTCCGACAGCAGGACCCACGGTGGCCGGCTGCTCGTCGGGGCGCTCTCGCTGCGCGACCCGCGGTCGTACATCAGAACGTTCGCCGGTTTGACGTCGCGGTGCACAATCCCCAGCCGGTGGGCGGCATCCAGCGCTCCCGCAACTTGGCGGATCACCTCAACGGTGTAGTCGAGCGGCGGCCGTGGGTCATCCCGCAACAGATCACGGAGGGAGCCACCCGGCACATACTCCATCGCAATGTAGGCGGCGTTGCCCACCTCAACATAGTCGTAGATCGCCAGAATGTTCGGGTGGCGCACCTGCGCAAGGGTGGCGGCTTCCGTCTGGAACTGTTCGGCGTCGGCGTCCTTGCGGCGCACCACCATCTTGATGGCAACCTGCCGCTGGAGCGACGGCTGATCCGCGAGGTAGACCGTCGCCATGCCACCTTGGCCCAGCGGCCGGATCAGGCGAAACTGGCCGCCAAGCAACTGTCCACCCTCCCCGACGAGCGCTGCGAGCGCCGCTCCCTCGACGAGCGGCCGCCGCTCGTCGGCCTCGACAACCGTGAGCACGAGCGTGTCCGCCGGCGTCCCCCCAGTCAGCAGCTCGCGCACTGAGCGCAACGCTGCCCCCTCGTCCGCCGCGCTGCTCAGCACCTGACCGTTCGCGGTGTTCAGGACCTCGTAGCGCCTCATCTCGCCTCGAATGCAACCGCTTCCGCAGCACGCTCGCGATGCGGTTCGCACTCCACCGCGATGGATACCACGTTTCCCGCTCGTTGTCAGCCACCCCCTCCCAGAATATTGACAACCATCGATGGAGCGCCTATCCTTAGCACATCGATGTTCGTCAATATAACGGAGGCGATGATGGCGATCGACGAGACAGTCCGCGAGGCCGTCCGGCAGAAGTACGCGGCGGCGGCGCTCACGGTCCTCGAGAGCGGGAGCGCGACGTGCTGCAGCACCTCCTGCAGCAGTGAGGAAGGGAGCGCCCTCTACCGGGCGGACGAGTTGCGCGAGTTGCCGGCTGGGGCAGTGAACGCCTCGCTCGGGTGCGGCAACCCAACCGCACTCATCGACTTGCGGCCTGGCGAGACAGTGCTCGATCTCGGCTCGGGCGGCGGGATCGACGTGCTCCTCTCGGCGCGCCGAGTCGGGCCAATCGGCAAGGTCTACGGCGTCGACATGACCGACGCGATGCTCGAGTTGGCGCGCCGCAACGCCGAGGCAGCAGGCGCCCAGAATGTCGAGTTCCTGAAAGGGACGATCGAGGCCATCCCCTTGCCCGACGCAACCGTCGACGTCGTCATCTCGAACTGCGTCATTAATCTCTCGACAGACAAGGCCGCGGTGCTGCGCGAAGCGTTCCGCGTCCTGCGGCCGGGTGGTCGCTTCGCTGTCAGCGACGTCGTCGTGCAGGGACGCGCCTTTGGGCCGGCGACCGCCGAGGCACTCGCGCTCTGGGCCGGCTGCATCGCCGGGGCGCTCCTCGACGAGGACTACCGTCGGCTCCTCGCCGAGGCCGGTTTCGTCGACATCGAGATTCAAGAAACCGCCGAATACGGCCGGGGCAGCGATCTCGTGCTCGAGCCCGGTCAGCGCATTATCTCGGCCTTCATCCGGGCGCGGAAGCCAACCCTTTGACGCGACGCCCGGGCCGGCCTATGCTGATTCGGTAATGGCTCACTCGCTCCTGCCCGACCCGACGCCGCCGGTGCTCGATGAAGCGTGCTGCTCTCCTCCCGCACCGGTCAGCGTGCCCTCCGAGTTGGTGCGTCAGCTGAAGGCGCTCGGCGACGAGACGCGGTTGCGTCTGCTCGGCCAAATCGCGCTCGCCGCCAGCTCGATCTGCGTCTGCGATTTGACGGCGGGCGCCCGGGTCAATCAGCCGACGGTCTCCCACCACCTCCGGGTGCTGCGGGACGCCGGGATAGTGGACTGTGTTCGTCGCGGGCAGTGGGCCTATTACTTCCTGCGGCCGGACCTCTCGCCGCTCGTGCGCACCACTATCGACGAACTGTTGAGGGCTCAGTCGCTCGGCTGTGCGGCGCCCGGCACGTAGCCACCTTCGGTCAACAGGCGCTCGACCGAGCGCGCCGAGACGCGATAGGCCGTCTTCTTCTCGTCGATCGGCTCACCGTCGACCCGGCCGGACCAGATCATCCGCCGCAGATTTTCGCGAGTCACCATCAGCCGCTGCGCGGCTTCTTGCTCGGTCAGGTACTCGGTCATCGGTACCTCCAGGATCTTTGGAAGAGTGTTGCCCGCGAAGGGCTTGGTACGTCAAGGCGCCGAGCATCGCGCCGAGGGCAGGACCGACGACATAGATCCAACTGTCCGTCCAGACGCCGCCAGCCAACGCCGGCCCGAGCGAACGCGCCGGATTCATCGATGCGCCCGAGATCGGCCCACCGAAGAGCGCCGCGAGGGCGACCGTCCCGCCAATCGCAATCGCCGCGGCGTGTCCCACGGCTCGCGTATCGGTGGCCACAGCCGTAATCACGAACATGAGGATAAACGTCAGCGCGACTTCGAGGACAAATGCCTGAACCGCCGTCCCGCTCGGGACAGTCGCGCCCAGTCCCGCGTAGTCGCCCACGGTCAGCCGCAGCAGTACCGCCCCGATGGTCGCGCCCGCGAGTTGGGCAACCCAATACACGGGAACGAGCCGCAGCGGAAAGTGACGCGCGAGCGCGAACGCCAGCGTCACCGCAGGGTTGAGGTGCGCCCCCGAGAGGTGGCCGGTCGCATAGATCATCGCCATCACCACCAGCCCAAAGGCGAGCGCCACCCCGAGATGCGTCAGCGCCCCGCCGCTTGCCGCGTTCACCATGATCGCGCCGCAGCCGGCAAAGACGAGCACGCCCGTCCCGATCAGTTCGGCGCCGCAGCGCCGCCAGTCATCGCCTGTCATACGCGGACCGGACGATTGGCGTTCACGAAGAGACTGACGCGCTGCCGGATCTCCTCGCGCACCCGCCGAAACGTCCGCAGCCGCTCTTCCTCCGAAAGCGAAGGGTCTGCTGGGTCGTCAAAGCTCCAGTGAATGCGCTTGCTATCTCCCGGAAAGACGGGGCAGCTCTCCTTGGCCCGGTCGCACACGGTAATGACGAAATCCCACGGCTCATCGAGATAGCGGCTGAGGTGCTTCGACTCCTGTTGCGAGACATCGAGGCCCGCCTCGCGCATGACGACAATGGTCAGCGGATGTAACCCCTTTGGGTCAGTGCCGGCGGAGAAGGCAGCAAAGGCGTCTCCGCCGATCGCTCTCAACCACGCCTCGGCCATCTGGCTGCGGGCGGAATTGCCAGTGCAGAGAAACAGCACCTTTTTCGGTTCGGCCATCAGACACGCTCCTCTCGTCGCCGACGCGCTACAATGTATCAAACCAGATTGATAGATCGAAGATCAAGTGGAGAAGGATGACATCGCCGGGCGCGCCACCGGTGCTCAAGCTCCTCGCCGATGATCTGCGCTGGCGCATCGCTGGCGAGCTCCGCTGGACCGACCGGACGGTCGGCGAGCTCGTCGAGCGGCTGGGCGCTCCGCAAAATCTGATCTCGTATCATCTCGGCCTGCTGCGCGCTGGTGGCCTAGTGCGGGCCCACCGCTCCGATGCGGATGGGCGAGCTACCTATTACACGCTCGATGCCGCGGCGCTCGAGGCTGCGCTCGCTGGGCTGCTCCACCAAGGAGGCATCCCGCCGCGCCCGGCGAGCGTCGTGTTCGTCTGCACCCACAATCAGGCTCGATCGCAAATGGCGGAAGGGTGGCTGCGTCACCTCGCCGGTCCGAGGATCGCGGTTCGCAGCGCTGGCGTCGACCCGCGGCCGCTCCATCCGCTCGCCGTGCAGGTGATGGCCGAAGCTGGTATCGACATCAGCGGCCAACAGGCCAAAGGCCTCGAGCAGGTGCTCGCCGATCTCCCCGATCTCGTCATCACCGTCTGCGATCGAGCGCGCGAAGCGTGCGCCCCCGCGCTCAGCGTCCCTCAACTGCATTGGAGCATCCCCTCGCCCGTCGATGCGCCAGAGGCGGAGCGGCTGGCGGCCTTCCGACGGGTGCGGGACGAGATTGGGGAGCGCGTCAGTCGCCTTGCCGCCGTGGCATACTGAGCGCGGAGGTGGCGATGGGAACGCAGCGGCTCGTCTGGCGAGAGGGCACCCGGTTTACCGGCTTCGATTCGTGGGGCCATGCCGTCGAGATCGGCGGTGATGAGCATGGCACTGGCCTCAAACCGTCGGACCTCGTGCCGCTCGCGTTGGCAGCCTGCACCGCCTACGACGTCGTCACCATCCTCACCAAGCAGCGCCAGGACTTGCGCGGATTCGACGCCCAGATCGAGACCACCCAGGACGATCAGCCTCCGTGGACCTTCCGCCGGATCTCCGTCCACTTCACGCTGCGTGGAGTGGTCGACCCGAAGAAGGTCGCCAAAGCGATCGATCTCGCCGAGCGCTCCTACTGCTCGGTGATCGCCACCTTGCGTCCGACCGTCGAGCTCGCCTTCACCTTCGCCGTCACCGACTAGCGGCCGGCACGCCCCAGCGGGACGTGCTACCCTCGCGCTATCGGCACGTACCGCAGGAGGACACATGATGCAGCTTCGTCGCGCCTTGCCGCTGCTCGCGCTTTTGGTCGCCGGCTGCGGTTCCCCCGCCACACCAGCCGGCCCCGTGCCACCGGGCGCCGTTCCATCGCCCTCCGTTGCGCAGGTCGTCGCCATTGGCGTCAACAACGTGCCGCCGACGATGGACTCGATGGTCGTGACCCTCACGAGCCCGCGCCGGTGGGACGTTCACGACATGCTGGTGCGCCAAGCCGTGACGGGCGAGCCGGAGGCGACGGGGCTCGCCGAGCAATGGCGGGCGGTCGACGCGACTACCTGGGAATTCAAACTGGCGCCGGCAGCGCTCTTTCACGATGAGACGCCCGTGACCGCAGAGGACGTCGTCTTTTCGCTCCAGCGCGCCATCGACCCGGCCAAGCGGCTGCCGATCACCCCGCGAGTCAATACCATCCGCGACGCCCAAGCAGTCGACCGGCTGACGGTTCGCGTGCTAACGAACGGACCTGATCCGATCCTGATCCGGCGCGTCGCATCGGTGCCGATTTACCCCAAGGCGTATTTCGAGCGTGTCGGCGAGAGTGAATTCGGCCTGCGCCCCATTGGCGCCGGACCGTTCCAGGTGAAGGAGTTCGTTGCCAATGACCTCCTTGTGATCGTACCGTTCGCCCGCCATCACCGGCTGGTGCCGCGCCTGTCCGAGGTCCGGATCCGCCAGATCCCGGATGCCGCGCCGCGGCTCGCTGGTGTGCGAACGAAGGAACTGGACGCCGTCATGCAAGTGCCGATCGACCAAGCGACGACGCTGCGCAGCGAAGGTTTGCAGCTTCTTCCGTACGACGTCGGTTCCTCCGGCGGCTGCCGTATGTCGGGCGTTGATGAAACGCCGGTCAAGGACCGCCGCGTGCGGCTCGCCATCAACTACGCCGTCGACAAAGAGGCGATCGCCCGCGTCGTCTTCGCCGGGCTGACCAAGCCCGAGCAAGGCCAACTCGTCCAGCCGGGGGTGGTTGGCTTCAACCCCCGGCTGCAGCCGTTCCCGTTCGACCAAGGACGCGCCCGTCAGTTGCTCACCGAGGCAGGGTGGACACCAGGAACGGTGGTTGGCATCGAGTGGTTGCGCACGCCCCAGCGTGATCAGATGGTACTGGCGATACAGAGCCAACTGCGCGAGGTGGGCATCGAACTCGACCTCAAGCCGCAGACCGACCCAGCGCAGACGCTGGGCAAGCTCAATGGCTCGCTGCCCCGCGAGCCGATCGGCTGCGGCACGATCTCAACCACCCCGGCGCTCGACGCGGATTTTGCGCTCTCCTGGTTCGTCGGCACGAGCACAGCGCGGTGGCTGAACAACCCCGACTTCGATCGAGCCTATCTCGCCAGCCGCACCGAGATGGACCCTCGACGGCGAGAAGCGCTGCTGCAGGAGGCGCTCCAGGTGATGCGCGACGACCCGCCGTATCTCTTTCTCGTTCCGAATCTCGACCTTGCTGCGCATGGCAAGCAGGTGCAGAACGTCGTCATCGTCAATCCCTTTGAACTCGATCTTCGACAGAGTGTGAAAACGGGCTGAGCGCGGCCTGTCGGAGGAAATCGCTACGATCCGTGGCATTGCCAGCGGAGGGGGAGGGATGACGGTTGTCATCATCGGCGCAGGAATGGGGGGACTGAGCGCGGCGCTTGCGCTCCTGCAGCGGGGTATCCGTGCTGACGTGTATGAAGAAGCGCCGGAGCTGGGAGAGGTTGGCGCGGGGCTCTCGATCCAGCCGAACGCCCGCCGCGTCATTGCCAGTCTCGGCCTGATCGACGACCTCGCCGATGATGTCGTCGCCGCCAACGGCGCGGCCCGCCGGGACTATCGGACCGGCGCGATCCTCAGCCTGAACCGCTATGACCAAGCCGATTGGCGAACGAGCGAGACGGGCGTCTGGTTCGTCCACCGCGCCGATCTCCATCGTGCCCTCGTCGCTGGCATCCGTCGTCTTGCGCCCGACGCGATCCACCTCGGCCATCAGTTCGTTGGGTTCACGCAGCAGGACGAGGAGGTGGAGGCGCGCTTTGCAAACGGACAGACGGTGCGCGGCACGGCGCTCGTTGGCGCCGACGGGCTGCGTTCGGCGACACGCGCTGCCTTGTTCGGTCCGGAGAGTCCACGGTTTAGCGGCATCGTTGCGTGGCGCGGCCTCGTGCCGATGGAGCGCATCCCGCCAGGCCTCGTCTCCCCCGATAGCTGCCGATGGATCGGGCCGACGACCCGGATCCTCTGTTATCCAGTGCGCCGCCGGACGTTGCTCAACTTCGTCGCCGCGGCGGCCAATCAGACGTGGCAAATCGAAAGCTGGAAGGTCCATTCCGACGTGAGCGAGCTGCTCGCCGCCTTCGAGGGGGCCGACCCGGCGATCCATACCATTGTCAGCCAGACGCCGCCCGAACTGCTCTACAAGTGGGCGCTCTTCGACCGCGACCCACTCCCGACGTGGACGGTGGGGCGAGTGACACTCCTCGGCGATGCCGCGCACCCCATGCTGCCCTTCCTCGGCCAAGGCGCCGGGATCGCGCTGGAGGATGGAATCGTCCTTGCCCGCTGCCTCGAGGCGGAGCGCGACGTTCCGGCTGCGCTCGCCCGCTACGAGCGCGTCCGCAAGCCGCGCGCGACGACGGTGCAGCTAGAATCGCGGGCGAACGCTCAAGTGCCGTTCGATCGCGCCGTCGAGACGAGCCTTTATGGGCGCATCTCCCAGCGCGAGCGGGCCGATCTCGAAGCGTACGACGCAACCGCCGTTCCCATCTGAGGCGGCGGAACGCGTCGTGAGACCTGTCCACGAGGACAGGTCTCGAACGTTCGCCGCCTCCCGTCGCTTGTGCCGTGGCGGCTGTGCGGCGGCTAGCCGAGCGGCTGGAGCGCCGTCAGGGCACGGTTCGGACCGTTCCCACTGGGAGATAGGTTCGTGCGGGCACGATGATCTCGGTAGGCTGCTTGCCGCTGAGGTTCTCGAGGTTGCCGAGGGCGTCTTGGGCGGCCGTCAGGATCAAGACCCGCCCCCCGACGTTGGGGACCATCACCAGACCGTTCAAGGGACCGGAGGGGGTGTCCGTCCGGACCATCCCGCCGGCGAACCACGTAGTGCCGTCTTGGCTGTACAGGACCTCGACCAGCTGCACGCCGGACCCGCTTGCGTTGTCACTTGCCTGCACGGCCACCGCGATGCGGGAGCCTGCGTCGCTTGCGGTGGCGACCGTCGAGGTGGGCGGGGTGACATCGATGGTGTAATCGAGGCGATTGGTGATGATTGGCGGGTTTTCATCGAACACGATGGTGGCTTGGAACGCCAGCTTTGCGCCCGATGGCAGCGAGGGGAGGGGATTGAGCGACAGCCAGACGTAGCCTTCGCCCTCGGGTGGGGTCTTGTTGGGTGGGAGGTTGATCGTCTGGAAGGTGAGGGTGAGGACGCGAGAGGTGGCGTTGAGTGACGGGATGAGGGTGGACGGGTGGCTTGAGGGGCCGATGCGAAGGCTGTCGAGGTCGACGTTGGGATCGATGGTCATGGTGATGACGACTCGCTCGGCGGCGAGATTGGCCTGGGCGAGGTTCTCGAAGCGGATGAGGAGGTCGAGTGGCTGGCTGGGACGGATGAACGTTGGTCCCGGGAAGCCGGTGATGTCGTTTGGGTCCCACGAGGCGCGCAGCGTCGGCTGGTTGCTGCAATCGTCGTCTGATGGTGGTGTCCACCACTCGTAGATGTTCTGGCCGACGTTGCCGTACTTATAGGCGTTGGCGGCGCCTTTGAAGAGGTTCTTGGCAGGGCCGAGGCTGAACTCGGTCCAGTTGGCGAACCGGCCGCCGAAGGCGGTGCGCAGTTGCGGGAAATAGATGCGGTCGTTGTAGATGTGGAGGTTGGCGCCGACGATCGGTCGGCCTGCCCCATCGAGCACGAGGTCACCCGTCGCTCTATTTACCAGCGGGCCTCCCGACCAGCCAAATGCGACATGGGCTTCGCCTCTGGGCGTCACACCCCAGTGGACGAGGTTTTTCGAGTTGCCGGCGTTGTCGACCCAGTCGACCCCAATGCGATAGGGCTCGACCGGGGTGTTATAGGTCGGCGCGAATCGATTGAACCACGTCTTGGTGGTGTTTTGGTAGCGGGCGGTCCACGAGCCGCTCAGCTTGCGCATGCCTTGGCCGATGGCACTGCCCGCGCGGGTAATGCCTTTGCCGACCAAACCGACCGAGTCTACCGGCAGGCTGAGGACATTGCCGCTAATCTGACCCGCCGACTGATACCACGGGTCAACCCCAAGCGCACACTTCAGGTACTCCGAGCCGAAGTCCGGCTTGATCAGTCCAAAGGTGACCCCATCGACGAACCCCTCTCCCTCGGCGAGCAGCATCACCGCTGTTTCGGGCGAGGCGATATGGGTGTTCCAAAAGCCGGAGACTTCGCCGGCTGCCCACGAGACCCACGAATCGCCGCCCGTCTCGTTCGCCGCCCGCAAGCCTTGCGGGGAGACGGGCTGGCGCAAGCCGAGCACCTCGAGCGGCAAGGGGGCGCTGTCGGCGCTCTCGCCCGTCGCTTCGAGCAGCTTTTCGTGGAGCGTGCCCATCCATCGTGCGGTCAGCACATCGGCCACCGACCGATTGACATTCGCGACGCGGGCGAGATAGTCGCCGAGCGGGTCGCTCGTCTCATCACCCGTTGGCAGGCGGAGGAGCGTTTCATAGGCGGCGGCAGCCGCGACGTGGCTGGCGCCGACCGCGCCGGCGACGAGGTCTTCGAGGTCATTCGGCCGTGCCTCGGCTTGGACCTGCTGCCAGAGGGTGGTGGGGGGGCTGGCGAGGACGGCCTTCTGGAAGGCGAGGCTATCGCCGATGCGCACCTTGCCGAGTTCGCGGGGCGCGTTCGGCGCCAACACCTTCTCGAAGGGCAAGCGCCACGGGAGCGCCACCGTCTTGCGTTCGCCCGGGGTGAGGGAGATCGCGAGGATCTGGGACTTGCCGTCTGGTGAACCGAGCCGGCCTTCCCACGCGCCTGCCACGTTCAGCACCGGCTCGGTCCCCGGTGGTGGCAAGATCGCCACGATAGCGACGCCGGCGGCGGTTCCTTCGTTCTCGACGACCACCTGATGGGTCCACGTTCTGCCCGGGGTGAAGACGGAGCCTTGGACATACTGGACGCTGATGATGGGGAGTGCGGGGACCACTGCCACCGTGGCCTGCCGCTCCACCCCGCCCTCGCGCACGATGACGTCCCACATCCCGGATCGGGTGGCGAGGTTGAAGGTGGCCGAGAGCTCATTGGTTGAGACAAACGTCAGCGCCGTGGGTGCGAGCTCGGTGGTGGTGCTGCTGATGGTCTGGCGCAACCGCACCTGTGTTGCGGGGGAGAAGTTGACGCCGAGGATGGCGAGCCGCTGGCTGGTGTCGCCGAGGAGAACGTCTGGCGTCGTGCCGGCGACGGCTGGTCCGGCGATGGCGACCGAGAAGGAACGGCTCTCGGCGGCGACGACGGGGCCAAAGCCATCGTCGATGGAGGCGCGCCAGCGGTAGGTGCCGTTTGGCAAGCCGAGGGGCAGGCGCAGCGTGGCGGTGGCGGGGGCGCGATAGAACGGTCCGCTCCAGCCCGCCCCGCCGAGCTGCTGGTCGAAGGTGGCGACCGGTGTGCCGGTGTCGGTGAAGAGCTCGATGCGGAAGGACTGATACTGGCGGACATCGACGTCGCTGACGGTCATGGAGAAGCTGACGGGGAGCTCGCTGAAGGTTGCGCCGTTGGCAGGAGTGAGGAGGGCGATGGTTGGGGGCGTATTGATGGGGCTCGCGAGCCACGGGTCGAAGAGGACGCCGTTGCCGACCCGTGTTCCGAGGCCGAGGGGGTTGGCCGATTGGTGGTAGGGGCCGGAGGGATGGTCCCAGTAATTGTTGATTGGCGCGAAGGGGGGTGTTCGGGGTGGTGGTTGAGACGGCGAAGCCGCCGATCGGGGCGCGGAACCAGTTGCCGGTCAGTTGGGGCTGGGCGCTATTGCGCACCTGCACCCCATCCTGCGCAACGTTCCAAATCTGGCAGTTGCGCATGGTGACATGCGAGCTATCGATGAAGACGGCAGCATCGTTGTTGTAGCCGGCGTACTCAATCTGGCAATGCGCGAGTCTGCCCTTCGCCGTTGATTCAAACCGAATGTAACGCCATGCGCCAGGCACCGGGCTTGACACGGCGGCCGTGAATGTTTATCGGCTGGCTGGCCGTTCCCTCGGCGATCAGCTCACTTGCACTTCCGACAAGAAGCCACGCAGTTGTTCCGAAGCGAAGGGTGGTCCCCGGCGTAATGGTGAGCGTGCCTCCGTTATAGATGGTGATACTGTTACTGAGAACAAACGGCCCGTTCATCGCTTGTTGGCTTCCATCAAGCGTCACAGGACTGTCAAGATTGCCCCCCTCAATTACTACCGCGTTCATCCCATTGCCAGTGAAGGTTAGATTGCGATAGCGTGGGGTCATTTTGATCATTTTCTGGAAAAATAGCATTTCCACCGTTATCACGAAGAATGACATTTTCGAATTCCGGCGCTTGGCCTTCCGTGATCAACTCAATGCCATCCCCACGGTTGTTCGCGATAGTACAATCGCGAATAGTCCACGTTCGAGCCGTTGACCGAGACCGCCGGATGCACGTTGGCCCCGTTATGGCCAGCGTATTCGACTCGGCAGTGGGCAAGCCGGCCTGTCGCGTTCGTTTCAAACTCGAGCCGATGCCACGCGCCGGGGCTGGGGTTCGTCACCGCGGCTGTGAAGGTGATTGGCTGGCTGGCTGTCCCCTCGGCGATCAGCTTCCCGGTACCGCGCACGGAAAGGCGTTTGTTTGCCTGAAATCGGACTTCTACCCCTGGCTCGATGGTGAGCGTTCCGCCGTTCGGAACGTCCACGCTTTCGGTCACGATATAGGGGCTGTTCTCGCGAGTCCAGGTCCCGGTCTGGGTGCCGCTCACTGGTGTGTCAGCGTGGGCGGTGGAGGGTGCGCTGCTGCCGGCGACAATGAGCGCCGTCAGTGCAGCAAGAACGATCGTCAGCGTTCGCACCAGTCCAAGGGATGGCATGACCGCCTCCTCTGCCGTGTTCTCAGCTCATCAACGCCGAGCGCAGCCGGTCAGCCGTGGGGAGGCGCCGCTACGCTCGCCTCTTCTCGTTTATCGTATTCGTCACATCCACGCTCCTTCAACAACCTTTTTGGGGGAAATCGAGCAGTGGGCGGGTGGCGGACTCAGGCGATGCGGCGGACGGGCGGGACGAGGAGGAACACGCGCCACGGCCGAGCCGAAGACGAGAGCGCCGCTGGTCAGCAGCGCAGTTGGGAGGTCGGTGGCGCTCGCGATGGCGGCTAGAAGGATGCCGCCGAGGGGAACGAGGTTCCAACAGAGGCCAAAGATGCCCATCACACGGCCGCGCAGCGCATCGGGCACGCGCTCCTGCAGCACCGTGCTGACGGTGGTAACGTAGAACGTGTTGGCGAACCCCATCAGCGGGATGATGGCGAGGGCCATCCAGAATACGGTGACACGGGAGAGGAGGATGAGCAAGGCGCCGAAGAGCATGGCGCCGCAGAGCATCACCAATCCCCGTCGGGAGAGGCGTGTGGCGACGCTCGCCAGAGCGATGGTGCCGAGAATTGCGCCGGCGCCGGAGCCGGCTTGGAGTGCCCCGAAGCCGCCGGCAGCGCCGTCCAGCACGTCCGAGACGAAGGCCGGCAAGACCCAGATATAGGCCATCCCAAAGAGGCTGTTAAAGAAGGTGAGACCGATGAGAGTCGCGAACAGAGCGCTCCGGCTGATAAAGCCGATCCCCTCACCGAGTTGGCGGGCCATGCTTCCCGTTGGCCGGACTGGCACGGGCCCACGGATGGCGAGCCCGGCGTACAGTACGATAGCAACGAGATAGGCCGCTGCTCCAAAGCCGAGCGCGGCGCCCGCGCTCAACTGCCAGATCAGCACCCCGCCAATCGCCGGACCAACGATCCGTCCGGTCTGCCACGGCATCGAGCCAATCGCGATGGCGTTCGGCAAGTTCTTTGGGCTGACGATGTGCGGGATGAGCGCCATGCGCGCCGGTTGCTCAAAGGCGCGAAAGACCGCGCTCAAGAACGAGAGCGTCAGCAGCACCTCGACCCGGATCAGCCCCGTCAGCGTCAGCACCGTCGCCGTCGTCAGCATGCCCCACGTGGCGAGCTGGGTGCCAACGAGCAGCCGTTTCCGGTCGGCGCGATCGGCGAGCACCCCGCCGAACAATTGGAAGAGCACCAGCGGGACGCCGTTCACCAACCCGAAATAACCAAGGTACAGCGGGTTCTGGGTGAGGTCCCACACCAGCCAGGCGTAGGTCGTTTCCCTCGACTTTCCAGCCGGTGACGTAGAGCGCGAGGCCAACAAAATAGCGGCGATACGTGCTTTCGGCCAGCGCGGCGAGGGGGCCACCGCTCGCCGGCCGGTCCGCAGCGCGGAGCGTGCTCGTCATTCAGCGACCGTCGTTCCTGGCACGGCACCAGCGTGCGCCGCAATCCCGTGCTGGCGGGAAGGTCGGCGGCATCGTCGCGCCCCGCCTCTGGCAGCACGTTCGAACCGCGAGTGGTTGGCGATCCGAGCGCTCCCCCTCGCCCCGGACCGACGCGTCCTCAGGTGCGGAGCGATCAAAGGCCATGGCCACCACCTCCCGGCGCGCATCATAGCGCCGGGAGGGTAACCGCGCCTCGCGTACCACAAGGGATCACCGCTGGTTTCCATAGTTCGATACAATGTGTAATAATTCAATAGCAGCATTGGAGACTCGATCCGAAAGGAGGGCACAAGCGGTGTACTGCCCCAACTGCGGAAGTGATCTGGGCTTGTTCCACGACGACGCGTCGCCCCGGGCCGTTTGTCCAAACTGCAGGACAGAGTTGGCGGTCACTCGGGATAGCCACGGGCGTCCCGTCGGGGTCTCGCCGGTTCGGCCACAACCGCTGCCGACCGATTCCACGGCGATGCCTCGTTCATCGGTCGGTCCGGAGCGTGGTGGCCCGACCCGACGAGGCGGAGGTGGGCCGATCACATGGGCGGTGATCGCGTTCGCGGCGGTCGCGGGGTTCCTCGTCTGCGCCTGTCTTGGGCTCGCTGCCGTGGCGGGACGTGACCCCCAAGTCTCTGCCCCGCTCGCGCGGACGCCGACTCCGGGGCGGGGTGTTCCCGTGGCCGATGCGAGCCCGGCGCCGCGAACTCCGGCTCCGGGGTCGACGCGAACGCCGGTGCCGCCAACCCCGACTCGCACGGCAACCGCGGTTCCGTTGGGAAGCCAGCAGAACCCCTATCCGCTCCGAGGCGCAGACAATATCGCCGTGAGCCGCCTCGACAATGGCAACCGATATGAGATCCGTGTCCTCGGCGTCCAGCGCGGGGAGCCGGCACGCCGGGCGCTCCTCGCTCGCAATATGTTCAACACTGTCCCGGCTGGCCGGGAAGCGGTGATCGTCACGGTTCGCGTGCAGTATGTCGAAAGCGGGGCGCGCGGCAACTTGGCGACCGAGGTGAGCTACTCGGATTTCAAGCTGTTCACCGCAGTTGGCGAGATGGTCTCTCCCCTCTGCTGTGTGGTTTGGGACTCCGAGCTTCGCAGCACCACCCTCTTTCCCGGGGGCGTGGTGGAGGGCGATGTGATTTTTTCCATTCCCGCCGGCGATCCTGCCCCCGCTCTTGTCTTCAAATGGGGGGACTATGGCCGAATCCCTGGGACGTGGTACTCTCTCGTCGATTGAGCGCCCGGCACCACATAACCTCCTCATGGCGGAAGGCGAACGCAGGTCTCCGGTCCTTCTACGAACGACGGCGTGCCCTTGAATGGAGCGGTCTTGATGCAGCCTCGCGATACTGTCATTTGCACCGTTGGCACGAGCCTCTTGACCAATCTGCGCACGGCGCCGGCTTCGCCGCCGGCCAACTGGAGCGTCATCCAATCCGCCTACCAAGGAAGAGAGTGGCGACGTCTCGGCCGCGAGCTTGCTGCGCTCGACCCCCGCGACCGGCTCTGTGGCGCAGAGATCAATACGCTCGAAGAGATCCGAGCCAAATCGTGGATCGAGCCGAGGCGACTGATCTTCCTCGTCTCAGACACCGACGATGGACGCGCGATGGGGAACGTGCTCGAGGCGTATTGCCAGACGCGCCGTGACCTCGCGGTCCAAGCGCATTCCGTCGTCGTCGAAGGACTGCAAGACGCACGGCCAAGCGAATTCAAGTCGCGTGGCCTTCGCAACCTCGTCCGAGCGATCGGCGAGCAGGTCGCGAAGTTCGGCGCGGACCATGTCGTCATCGATGCGACCGGCGGCTACAAAGCCCAGATCGCCCTCGCCGTCGTCATGGGGCAAGTGCTCTCCATCCCGGTCCTCTACAAACACGAACGCTTTTCCACGATCATCGACTTCCCTCCGCTGCCAATCGCCTTCGACTACGACTTTCTCGGCAAGCAGGCCGACCTGCTTGTGGCGTTCGGACGCGGGGCAACGCTCACCGCCAGCGAGGTGGGAAACGTCGATGAGAAGCTCCGAGTGCTTCTCACCGAGGTGGAGATCGACGGTGAGATGGTGTACGAGCTCAACCCGATCGGCGCGATTTATCTCACCGGCTACCGGCAGCGCTCTTCGCGCGAGGCCCCGCCGCTGAAGCCGGCACAGCACCGGAAAGCGCCGACCTTTGGCAAGGACCACCACTACCCTTCGCAGTTCAAGGAGTTCGTCCAACGGGTTTGGGAAGAGAACGAGTGGGTGCAGACGGCGCACACGGTGCCCTATGCGGGACAAGCGGGGATTCGCAAGGGCATCAGCTTCCGCGTTGAGCAAGTGGACGGGGCGCCAGCGCTCATCGGATCGTACAAGGTGAACGATTTCGGCGCGCGCTTCCGTCTTCGGCTCGAGGACGAGCAACCGCCCACGTTGGCCGCGGCGGCGTTCGACCTGAACGATCGCTACCAACTGTAGGCGGGTTCGCGCCACGCTCGGGCGCTTCAGCGCCGGCCAGCGCTAGAGCGTCAGCGCCTCGTCGAGCAGCGGCTTGATCCGGCGGATGGCGTCGATGTGCTCCTGAGGCCGAGCGAGTCCGCCGCCCATGGTGCTGATTGAGAGGTGTGTTGCCCCCAGCTCGCGCCAAAGGCGGGCGCGGCGGAGGACGACGTCATCACCATCGGCCAGCCGGATCAGACCCTCGAGCCCAACCGTTGCCACATCGCGACCCGCCTCGTGCACGAATCGACGAAACCGCTGCACCTGATCCCGGATCGCCTGATCGTCCAGCCCCGGTACGTTCGGGATCCAGCCGTCGGCCAGCCGGGCGGCGCGGCGAAGTGCCGGTTCGGCGCTCGCTCCGATCCAGATTGGAATCGGCCGTTGGAGCGCTGATGGATTGATGCCGGCCTCCTCGACATGGTGCCAGCGGCCGTGGAATGTGACAACGTCATTCGTCCAGAAGGCGCGCAGCAGTGCGATCTGCTCCTCGATCAAGCGACCGCGCTGATGGAAGTCGGCACCGAGCGCCTGATATTCGACGGCGTTCCAGCCGATGCCGACGCCCAGTCGCAGCCGCCCGCCGCTCAGCCGGTCGACCTCGGCGGCCTGCTTGGCGACGAGGGCGGTCTGCCGCTGGGGAAGGACGAGGACGCCCGTCGTCAGCTCGATCCGTTCGGTGACGGCGGCAAGATAGCCAAAAAGGACGAACACCTCATGGAAGGGATCGCGGTTGGTATAGCCCCGCCAGCCCGGCCGGTTGGCGGGCGACGCGCCCAACACGTGGTCAAAGACCAGCAGGTGGTGATAGCCAGCGTCTTCGACGGCCTGCGCGAAGGAGCGCACCGCCCCGGCGTCCGGGCCAATCTCGGTCTGTGGAAAGGTGATGCCGAGCTTCATCGGCGCTCTCCCGTTCTGCTGGACAATCCTACGGCACTGGCCCGCCGGGCGCAGTTCCGAGTGTGCGATCGGGGTGTCCCGGGCGACGGGGGAAGCTCGTCGCCGGCACTCATGCCCCGCCGCGCTCGGACGGCTGCTGCTCGCCGCCGAGGATCGTTTCGAGCGCGGAGCCAAGGTCAGCGCGCACTTCAGCTTCGTCGTCCGCCGACGTGTCAAGCTCGACAGGGCGGATGCGCTGGCCCCACCGATCGGTGAGCAGCCGCACAACCGGCCGGCTCGGATGCGCGTCCTCGATGCGGACGACAACGCCCTTGTGGCCGTGGTACGCGCCACCGACGATCCGGACTGGCGTGCCGAGCGGAAATGATGGCACGAGCGACAGCAGCGCCTCGACGATCTGCCGGTTTAGGTGGGGGCCGGCGCGTTCGCGCAGGATTGGCACCGCCAGATGCAGATCGAGCGCCGGGCGGTAGGGCTGGTCCGAAATGAGGGCGACGTAGACGCTGGCGACCGCGACTACCTCCGCCGCAAGGTGAATGCGTGATGGATCGAAATGCGCTTCCGCCTCACGGTAGATCCGATTGGTGCCGCGCCGCCCAAAGGGGTAGCCAAAACCACCCTGCTGCTCGTGGTGCTGCAGCGCCACCGTCGCCGGCACTCCGTCGTCAAGCGGCCAAGCGCGCAGAATCTCCGCCCCCCAAATCGGGTGTTGGCGCATCACGGCCCACTCTTCTTCGTTGAGCGGTCCGGGCTTGTCGAGAATTTCGACGGGTACCCGCGTCTTGCCGATGTCGTGGACGAGCGCGCCGAGGACGAGCGACCGCGTCGCGGACACGTCGAAATACAGCTTGCGGGCGATCACCGCCGAGACGATCGCCACGTCGACCGAGTGATTGAAACTGTGCTCGTGATGACGGCCAAGTGCACCGAGTCGCTCGGCCACTGGACCGCTCGAGACATCGGCCACGATCGCTTCGATATCCTCATGCAGCCGTTCGAGCAGCTTCTCCGCCTCGCGCACGAGGTGAGGGGGGGCCGCAGTAGCGAGGCGGGCGACCTGAAACAGCCGGTCGAGGTGGACGCGGGCGGTCCGCGTGACACGTTCCGTGACTGGGCTCGGCGCGATCTCGGCAACGGTGCTGACCCAGATCGAGCCGAGCCGGCGCGCCCGCAGAATCTGGATCAGCCGTTCGTCGAGCTTGACCCCGCGAGCAAGGAGGACGCGGTCATCGACGTTGCGGATGGTGCGGCCGACGATCATACCCGGTTGCAGCTCTGACGTCGCAACCTCGCGCACGCATCCCCCTCGCCGTCCCGGCAGACTCCTCGTTTTCGTATCGGCGCGTTTCCGGCGCCAGCGCAGGGCCGATTGTCCTAGCTGATTCTCGCCAGCCGACCTCGGTTAGTCCATCGGATGCTGCTTTAGGAAGGCGATCACCCGCTCGGCCGTCTCTTGAGGCCGCTCCACGATATGAAGATGGCGGCAGTTCGGAATAATATGGAGCTCGGCATTGGGGATCGTCTGGCTGGCACGGCGCATGCCAAAGCCACTCGGGCCGGTGTCGAGCGGCGTCATGTCATCCTGCTCGCCGACCTGCAGCAGCGTCGGCGCTTGGATCTTCGAAAGGTACGGCTCGAGGTCGGCAACGGTCATCGCCTCGAAGCCGGCGGCGAACTGTTCCGGCGTGTTATCCAGCCAGTAGCGTGTGCACCACTCCAAGTCCTTCTTGCCCTCCTCGGATTCGAGGTACGGCCGAGTGAAGGCATAGAGAGCAATCGCCTCCGCCAGCTCCTTCACCATTCCAGCGGAGAGCGCCAACCGTTGGAAGATGCGCACCCGCATGCGGGCGGCCTCGTCGTAGCGGGTCATGAAGCAGCCAGCGACGAGCGAATGGGTCTTCTCGGGATACTTGGCGGCAAAGATAACGCCAATCATTGCGCCGAACGAGGTCGAATGGATGTGCGCCTTCTTCAGCCCGAGGGCGTCCATCATTGCCGCGAGGTCGTCCGCCCACCATTCCAGCGAAAACGCCACGTCGGTCGGCTTGTCGCTGTTGTGGTAGCCGATCATGTCGTAGTCGTACACCTTGAAGTGCTGGCTGATGATCGGCGTGACTTTCATGAAGTTGTAGTGGCCGAGCGCTGCGCCGTGCACCTGAACGACCGGCTCGCCCTCGCCATTGATCTCGTACCAGTGTCGATAGCCGTTGGCCATGACGTAGGCCATCACTCTCCTCCATCGGGGGGTGAGGCGTATTCTTTCCGGCCCGGCAGGGGACCGTCAAACGCGCCGCTGGCTACCCCAAAGCGCCCGAGGCTCCCGTGGCCGGCACAGCCGGGGATCTCTGCCGTCGGTGAACTCATTCGTAGGGAAGGAGGTGGCGCCGCGTGCCGAGGCGTTCCTGACGCCAAACACTTTCGCCCGCGTCGTCGTGCCGGGGTTGTCTCCCGTCGGGCACCGAGTGGCCGTGACGACAACGTCCGTCAGGATCCAGGCGTCGGTGGCGAGAGGAACAACGGGGCCGAGGCCAGCGGTGGGCTCGTTCGCCAGTGTGGCGTCAGGAGGAAGGGCGTCGGCACGTGCCGGGGCCGGACGATCGGTACTCGGCCAGACGATGATGAGCGCAGCAAGCACCGCGAGGACGGCAGCCGGCTACCAGTGACGCGAGCGAGCGCCCATTTCGCACCCATTGGGTCGAGAGCCTGGCCGACCAATTGGGGCATCCTACCTTTCGAATGCCGCGACGTCAAGGTTGGTTGGGGCAAGCATAGCAGCAGCAGTGGCGCTGTCACGGGGCTGCGCGCGCCTGCCGGCCTGCTGAACCCTGAAGCGGGTCGAGATTCCGTCCCGCGGCTCGCGGGAAGACGAAATCCTGCGCGCTGCGCCACGACCAGAGATGCGGCTGTACCCTGAGCGGGTCGACGATCGTGACGAGACGAGTTTAGGCCGGCCGGTCGGCACTGGTCAAGTTGCGGCGGGGAGGCGGTCGGGCGTAGGCTCTCTCTCGGCGTCCTCGGTGGACGACCTTGTGCCTGTTGGGGAGAGACGTGGCCTTTCCATCCGTCGACGAGATGCAGAAGATCGTCCTGACCTTTTGTCAGCCCCCGCGCTTTGCCCAGATGATCACAATCGACAAGAACGGCTTCCCGACCGTCCGTACCCTCGGTGGGCGGCTCAACCCGGATTGGACGGTCGATATCTACACATTCAAGAAGTTTCGGCGCCTCGCTCAGGTACGCCGGAACCCCCATATGGCGATGGTTTGGACCCAGCCGCCTGAGCCCGGCAGCTCGTCGCGCACGCCCAAAGTGATCGCCGCCAAGGGCACCGCCGAGATCATCGAAGGTGAAGCAATGCGGCCGTATGCCGAAGAGCGGATCGCGGCCGGCGGCGGTCGGGACGGCATGACGCTGGAGCGCTACCTCAACGAAATCGCGCTCATCCGCTTTCACATCATCGAGTTTCGCGCCGAGGGTTTCGCCGCCGAAGGAACCGAGTTGACGTGGGATGAAGTGACGAGCGGAATGACCTGGAAGCCGACGGGGCCGGCACGTCCCGATCCGGTCGACGTGGAAGCCTAGCCCACCAGACAACCCAAGCCAGAGAACGCCTGCCCGCTCCACCACTGATCGCTGACAGCTCCCGCCGGGCTCTCACCGCGCGGGCGCTCGCCTCCCTCACCTACCCGGTTGGAGTGGCCGGTGGATGGTCTCGTGCCAAGAGGACCGCATCGGCTGGTTCGCCGTTCACGTCCACGACGTGCGCGCCGCGCCGATGGCGGAATCTGCTGCGCCTCAGCGGCTCGTCCCCCGCCGATCGTGGCAAGCTCGGAAATCCGTCAGCACGGCCCACCGGCCCGGCCAGCGGCCCAGCGGATCGCGCCGAGCACTTGGCGCTGAAAGCGTGCATCGGCCCACGTTTCCGAGAAGTGGCCGAGCGCGTTGTAATAGACCCGGCCGGATCCCTGCTGGCGGCACCAGGCGAGGGGGTAATCGCCACTTGCGCCGACCGAAGCGGCGTCCAGCCGGAGCAGGACGTGCACTTTCGGCCGGGGGTTCTCCCGGAAGGTGTAGAACTCCTCCCGGATGGTGAAGCTGCCGCCGAGTCCCTCCGTTGCAGGGTGGGTGCTGTCCTCGATCACGACGGCGCCAGGCTGCACCCACGGATGCTCCTTGAAATACGCGCCGACCAGTGCGCCGTACTCCGGCCAGCCATAAAGCGTATCGGTCGCGCTGTGGAACCCGAGGAAGCCGCCGCCCGCCGCCACGAAGCCAAGCAGCGCGGCGCGTCCCTCCGCCCCGATCGGAAGCTCGCCGCTGGTGAGGCAGAAGACCAGCACATCATAGTTCGCCAGCCCGCTCCGGCTGATGACACTCAGGTCTTCGGTCGCCGTCAGCGTGAACGCCGTGCTGGCATCGGCAAGGCCACGGAAGGCAGCGAGCGCCGCGGGAATCGAATCGTGACGAAATCCGGCGGTCGTGGTGATAACGAGCACGCGCACCTTGTCGGGCGCTGGCGTACGCGCAACTGGCGCGATCGGAATGGTGATGCGATCGCTTGGGCGTGAGCAGCCGGCGAGCGCGAGGATCAGCGGGGCGGCAAGCGCTGCCCGCCGGCTGATCCGCGCCGTCATTTCGCGTCGGCCGGCAGAATGGCGGAGCCGGTCTGAGAACGGGGGTCGCGTCGCTCCCAGCGTCCGGCGTCGACCGTCGCCAAGAAATCGAGCACCGCGGCGTTGAACCGTTCTGGCTCTTCGAGGTTGATGGTGTGGCCGCTCTTCGGCAGCATCACGAGCCCGGCACGGGGGATCGTCCGCTTCATGAACAATGCCGGCTCGAGGCACGGGTCGTCTTCGTCGCCGACGACGATCAGCACCGGCACGTCGAGCGCCGCAAGCTGGTCCTTGAGGTCGAACACCGACGGCCGCTCCTTCTGCACGCCGAGAAACGTGTTCGCCGAGCCGAGATCCGAATGCTCGGCCAACCGCTCGGCAAAGGCGCGAAACCTATCGGGATCCTTCGCTTCAAACTGGACCCGTGTCGGCCCACGTGAATACCACTGGGCGACCGATCGCATTCCCTCCTCGAGCATTCGGCGCGCTGTCACCTCGACATCGGCTTGGAATTTGGCGCGCTCGGCAGGCGTCGAGCCGTAGCCTGCCCCGGCGAGCACCAACGAGCGTACCCGCTCCGGGTGCTGAATCGTGAAATGCAGAGAGGCGTAGCCACCCATCGAGATGCCGCAGAGGTGGACACGGTCGATGCCAAGGCCGTCCAGCAAATCTCGGATATCATCCGCCGCGCGCTGCTGCGAGTACATCCGGACATCCTCGGGGACATCCGACGGCGGGTAGCCGCGAGCGTTGTAGGCGATCGTCCGGTAGCGGCGCGCCATCGCCGATACTTGCGGCGCCCAGCTGCGGTAGTCGTCGGCAAACTCGTGGACGAAAACGATCGGGGCACCGCTGCCGCGTTCCTCATAAAACAGTCGGACGCCGTCATTCGTCGTGACGTGAGGCATGTTCGGTCCTTTCGCGGAAGATCAGGGCGCAGCTGTCGCGCCGCTCAGCCGGGCGCACCGACGACGACGTTCCATTCACGGACCGTCCTGCCCGTCCAAAGTCCGGCGCGGCAGTACGGGTCGTTGTCCATCATCTCGTCGACCTCGTCGCGCGTTTCGGCACGGTAAATGATGAGCGCTCCGTCGAGCGGGTCGGCCCACGCGCCGGCCATCACGACCTTGCCCTGGGCGCGGAGTTCCTCGAGGTAGGCAAGATGCGCTGGCCGATGGGGGACGCGCTTTTCGGCAATGTCGGGAACGTAGGTGAGGATCGCCGCATACAGCTTCATGAGCCCTCCGGCGGCGGATGGTACTCGATCAGTTGGCGACGCGGACGACGACCTTGGCTTCGGTCGGCCTGCCGGCCTTGTCATAGACGGTCAAGATAATGGAATGGACCGTATTGGGCGATCCGCCCGTTGCCCAGCTGCCGAGAGCGCCATTCTCGACCGGACGTGTCCCTTCGGCGATCGTCCGCCGCTGCCACGGGGTCTCCCCTTGGCCGACCTCGAGCTTATAGGCCGCGAAGTCTGGCCCAGCGGCGGTGCCAACGATGGCGACGGTCCCGTTGACCAATGACCCGGAGGCGGGCGCGACGATCGCGACCGGACCGGCGGAGCCGGGCGCTGGCGTCGTCGCCGGGCGTGGGGTGACCGAAGGACGCGGCGTCGTGGTGGGCGCGGGCGTGCGCGTCCCACTGAGTGGCGTTGTGCTGGTCAGCATCGCCGTCGCGGTTACCGTCGCCGTTGCGGTCACCGTCCCGCGCGGTCCGCTGTAGCACGAGCAATACTCGGTCGGGATCGGTGGCAGGCCAAGGTTCAGGATCTCCTGCGGTACGTCCGTCAGGTTCGGCGGCAAGAAGGAGCGCTGCTCGACGTCGTCCGGATTGCAACCGCTATCTGCCAGCTTGCCGTCCAACTTGCAGACCAGCATCCGCTTGGCATACAGGTCGATCGGCGTTTTCGGTTGGATCCCCTGAACGTAGATATCGCTCGAGGTGCTGCTGCACTCGCCTTTTTCGTTCCGTTCGGCGCAGACGGACACCGAGATAATCCCCGGCGGCCGGACGAAGCCCTTCACCGCCCGGTCGCGATGGGCAAATTCCATGAAGTCGTGCCAGATCGGCCCGGCAGCCCGCGAGCCGAGCAGATTGACCATCGGCGCGTTGTTCGAATTGCCGACCCAAACACCGGTGACGAGGTCTGGTGTGTACCCGACGGTCCACGCGTCTCGAGAGTCGTCGGTGGTGCCGGTCTTGGCTGCGGCGGGCCGAGACAAGCGCAATGGACTGTCGATTCCGAATTCAGGAGCGCGGGCGGCGTTGTCCGAAAGAATATCGGTGATCAGGTAGGCAAGCTCCGGGGTGAGCGGCCGCCGGTCGTCCTTCGGCTTGTGCTCGAACAACGTGCGGCCGTCGATATCGATCACCTTCAAAATCGGCGCCGGCGGGTGGAAGATGCCGCCCGAAGCGAAGACACCGTAGGCGGCCGTCAGGTCGAGCAGCCGCACCTCGCCGCCGCCGAGCGTGAGCGACAGTCCGTAGCGTGAGGGGTCCTTGAAGCTGGTGATCCCCATGCTCCGCGCCATCTCGACGGTGTCGGATAGCCCGGCGAATTGCAGCACCTTGATCGCCGGAATATTCAGCGAGGTCGCCAGCGCGTTGCGGAGCTTCACCGGTCCCCGGAATTTCCCGTCGTTGTTCTTCGGTGAAAACGCTTTCCCCTGCACGTCCGGCACCGTCAGCGGCTCGTCCATGACCACTGTTGCTGGGGTGTAGCCTTTTTTGAACGCCGTGACGTACGTGATCGGCTTGATCGACGAGCCCGGTTGACGCTCGGCGAGCGCGACGTTGACTTGGCCATCGATATCACGGTCGAAATAGTCGACCGAGCCGACCATCGCCAAGACCTCGCCGTTCTTGGGGTCCATCGCGACCAGCGCGGCGTTGCGGGCGTTGAACCGCGAGACGTTTTCAATGTGGCTCTTGGCGATCCGCTCCGCCTCACGCTGCAGATCCATGTCGAGCGAGGTAATGACCGTTAGCCCGCCGCGATAGAGCCGCTCCGACCCATACATCTCTTGGAGGAGGTCGCGCACGTAGAAGACGAAGTGCGGCGCTTTGATGTCGAAGCGCGCCGCCCGGAAGTTCAGCGGCTCATTCCGGATCCGATCGGCCTCGTCGGCGCTGAGGTAGCCGGCGCGGCGCATCAATTCGAGGACATCCGACTGTCGCTCGCGCGCCGCCCGCGGGTTAACCGTCGGGTCGTACTCCACCGGCGACTGTGGCAACCCGGCGAGCAGCGTCGCCTCGGCGACGTTCACCTCGCGTACCGACTTGCCGAAATACCCCTGCGCCGCCGCCTCGATGCCGTAGCTCAAGTTCCCGTAGTAGATCTCGTTCAGATACATCTCGAGGATCTGCTCTTTGGTGTAGAGCCGATCGATCTGGACCGCGAGCAGGATCTCTTTCAGCTTTCGGGTATAGCGCAGGCGCTCGCGCTCAGCGCGCGAGAGTGTTGGATCCAGCTCGGCCTTTCGCTCTGCTTCGGGGATGAGCACATTGCGGATCAACTGCTGGGTGATCGTCGAGCCGCCGCCCTCGCCAGTGCCCGTCAAGTTCAAATAAATGGCGCGGGCAATGCCTTGGTAATCGACGCCACGGTTCTCGAAGAACGTGCGGTCTTCGGTTGCGATTGTCGCCGAGATGACCGCGCGCGGCATTTCGCTGAGCGGCACCCGCGTCCGCCGTCCAGCGTTCGGGTCGAACAACTCATAGAGCAGCTCGCCGTCGCGGTCGAGGATCCGGGTCGAGTTGAACTGGGTCGTCCGGGTGGAGAGCTCGCCCGCATTCGGCAACTCAAGGTAGGAACCGAAGCGATCGCTGGTGAAGGCGATCGCTGCCGGCGCTCCGAGCGTTACGGTGGTGAGCAACGCGACGATTGAGGCGAGCACGAGTCCAACGGCTAGACCAATCGCTTGGAACGGGTTGACACCGCGATGCAGCGCTCGCCGCTGATGGCGGAACTTAAGGCGGGCGGTGCGGATGGCCTCGGCGCGGTTGGCAGCGCGAGCGGCGCGGTGACGTGACTGCATGCCGAGACGAAGTATAGGTTGACGGGGCGAAGCCAACTACCGTGCGGACGGCGCGGTTTCGCCCCGTGCGGCCTGCAACGCTGCCTCATGAAGCAGGCCATTCGTCGCGATGCCATCGCCGGTGGCGGCGGTCGGGACGCCCGTGAAATCGGTGAAGCGGCCGCCGGCCTCTTCGACGCAGATTAGCGGCGCTGCCAGATCCCACAGATTTGCGCCAAGGTCGAACATGATTTCGGCGCGGCCGGTCGCAACCAAGGCGTATCCGTAGCCATCGCCCCACGTGCGCGCTGTGCCGGCCGCCGCGACCAGCCGGCCGACGAGTTCGCTCCGCGTTGCGTGCTTGAAACTCGAGCTGAGGAGATAGGCGTTCTCCAGCCGATCCACGCTCGAAACGTGGCACCGCCGACCGTTCCACGTACAGCCGAGGCCGCGCCCTGCGCTCACCAGCTCGTCGAGCCCCGGCACGTAGATTGCGCCCGCCACCACCGCGCCCTCGCGCTCGACGGCAATCAGCACCGCATAGAGAGGCACGCCGCGAATGAAAGACCGAGTCCCGTCGATCGGGTCGACAATCCAGCGGTGCGCGGCGCCGGGCCGGCTGTCGCCCCATTCTTCACCGATGATGCCGTGGTGGGGGTAGCGCGCCTCGATGCGACGGCGGATCAACGTCTCGGCGTCGCGGTCGGCGGCCGTCACCGGTGAGCGGTCGGACTTCCACTCGGTTGCGACGTCGTTCTGGAAATAGCCGAGGGTCAGCCGGCCGGCAGCGACCGCGAGGTCGGCTGCGAAGTCGCGCAGCGCCACAATCGATTCGTCGCTCATGCATCCTCCGCCGTGGATCCTACTGTCCCGGCGGGATTGGGATCGCCAGCGCGTCGCCGTTGGGCGTTGGAAGGCGGACACCACTCGCCGGGTCGTAGAGTCCGATGAGGATCGTCCGCGCCCCTGCTGCCTCTGGCAACACGATGCGGTCGGTGACGCGTTCGCCCGACGACCAGAGACTCGTGGGGAACCCCCCGTTCTGTGGCGGCGCGTCGCGCTGGCCGATGAGCCGCCCAGCGCTGTCGAGCAGGTGAACAAACACCGTGTAGTCGCGCCGGACGTCTTGCCGTGCCTGCCACGAGAGCACGAGAGTGTCGCCCTCATCTCTGAACGAATAGCCAGCGAGCTCGATCGCCTCGCCGAACGGCAGCGCTAGCCTGACCTCCGGTTCCTCGGCGTTCGGAGGTTCGGGAAGCTTGAGCGGAGGCAGCAGCGCGATGCCGAGCACGGCGGCCGGAGGGGAAGCGGTGCGAAATGGCGCGACGCCGGCTTGAATCAGATAGCGCCCTGGCGGCGCATCCGCTGGCACGCGCAGGTGGTGGCGCGTCGTTTGGCGGTCGCCTCGCTGCCAGAGGGAGGTCGGACCCAACCCGCTTCGCAGGTCGCTCGCGGATCGCGCGATCACCGAGCCATCCGGCGCGATCAGCGTCGCGAAGAGCGCATAGTCGTCGCTGGGTTGGCCGTCTGCCGCCCAGTCGAGCACGACGTCGAGCGTCACGCCCGGGGCAAGCGTGTGCTCTGGAGTGACGTGCCCCGCCAGCAGCCGCAACCCGTCGTGGCGGCCGAGTCCCGTCGGAAGCGGCGAGGCGGCCGGGCTGCCCGCGAGCTGCACCGATCCCACTGCCGCTGTCCGTTCATGAACCACCGCCTCGATCCGCGCCTCGCCGGGCGGCGCACCGGGACTCACCCGCAGCGTTCGCTGATCGCGCACGACCTCGTTCGTTGTCCACCAGCTCGTGGACGCGGTTCCCCACAGCGGCCGGCCGACCGATTCGGCGACAGTCTCATTCCCTGCCACCAAGCGCACGCCGACCGGCAGATCATTGGCGTTGTTCCCCATCAGCCAATAGAGCGTTGCGAGATATTCGTCTGGGCTCGTTTCCTGAATCGTCCCACCAAGCAGCCGCAAAGCGCCGAGGTCGGCCGGAGCCAGCGCCGAGTCGGCGCGCCCCGGACCGTTGAGCGCCACCATGCTGATCGCGCCGAGGGCGAGCGCCGTACTCCCGAGCGCCAACCGGCCGCGCCGCCGAACGGGCGAAATGGCGAAGGCGACCAGTGAGAGCAGTGCGACTGCTGAGAGCGTTGCCCCAGCGACGCGAATGGGTGTCTCGCCGTAGCGGATCGCGACGGTGTGTTCGCCCGCCGGCGCCTCCACGGTCAGCAGGCGGAGCGGACCGGTTTCTCCGGTCGGCACTGGTGCGCCGTCCACGGTCGCCGTCCAACCGGGGAGGGAGAAGGCGTGCAGCCGAATCTTCGTTGGCTGGTCCGCGCGCACGGCGAGATCAATCCCATACGGCCCGAACCGCAGGAGACGTGCCTCGGTGAGCGGCGGATCCGTCACTGGCGTGGCAGACAGAAAGCCGTCGGCTGGCCAGCGCCAGACGGCCGCCACGCCGGCCGGGAAGTATTCTTGTGAAATCGTCGTCCCAACCGAGCGGTCGACGTACTCCCAGCGCGCCACGCCTGCCGTCGTCAGGAGCGCAGGGTTGAGGGCGCTCGCGACGATCGGCAACCCGGCGAGCGCCGCACTGGCGAGGAGCAACGAAGCCACCCCCGCCGTCAGTGCCCCGCCGCGCACCACTGCCAGCGGTGCAATCGCGATCGCGCCGAGCAGCGCTGCCGGTCCGAACAGCCGAAACGGAAACTGAATCGGATCGAGCGGCCGGACAGCGCCCCAGAGCGACGCGGCGAGCTCCGAGGCGAGCAGCGCCATCGTCACTGCGCCGGCTGCGCCCACGAGCGTGGGGACGCGCAGGCGGCGCAGCGCCAGCGCCGAAGCCGCCCCAGCGACCATTCCCACGAGCTGCGCCAGCCCAAGACGAAAGCCAGAGTAGGCATACGCTGGCGCGAAATCGACCAGCCGCTCAAGAGGGAGCAGCCGCGCTCGTGGCGCGTCGGCGAAGCGGCCAAGCGAGGCCGTTCCCACCTCAGCGAGCGCGGGCAGCCAGTAGAACGCCACCACAGCCGCTGCTAGTCCAAAGGGGAGCAGCCCCCAGCGGAGCGAGTGCAGGCGCGTTGTCAGGCCGGGAGCGCCCTCGGCCGGCGACACCTGCACGCGGGGACGCGTCTGCACTACCCACCAAAGCAGAGCGATCGGCCAAGCAATCAGCGCGATGAGATTGTGAGCGAGCAGAAGCCCGGCGAGCGCTAGTGTCGCGGCGGCGAGCGCCAAGCCGTGCTCGCCGTGAACGCCGCCGCGCCAGCGGTTGAGTGTCCAAAAACACCACGGCAGCAGGGCCAGCGCCCAGGCTTCGGCCATCGCACCGCGGACGTAGACGTTGGCGAGTAGGTACGGTGCATAGACGTAGGCAGCAGCGAGCAGCCAGCCTCCCGCTCGCCGGCCGGTGACCGTGCGGCCGAGCAGGAATGCTCCCGCCGCCGCGACGGTCAGCGCGAGCCCGAGGGAGAAACGGACACCGGCTGCTGCGTCCCCGCCTGCCAGCAACGGCAGCTCGGCAATGTAGAGCGAAAGCGGGGGGTAAAAGGTCCCGAGCGGATACCCATAGCCCGCAGCGAGGTCGGGGTACAGCCGGGGAAAGACGACGCCTTGCCGAAGCAAGGAGTCGAAGCCGACTTGGCGATTGACGTGGATCCGTCCGTCGTCGCTCTCGACAAATGGGGTCGTGAGGATCGGCCACGCCGCCGGCAGCCCAACCAGCAGGGCGAGCGCGAACAGCAGGATGCGGCGTTTCCACCGCTGGGCAGCACCTTGGATCGCCTCCCGGTCCAGCACGAGGCGAGCGAGGACGCGCCTCATCCGCCGATCCGCAGCGAGCCGATGACGATCTCCGGCCCGCCGGGCACCTCGATTGGCTGACCGGTTTCGCCATCGTAGACGACGGCCGCAATCTGGTAGGTCCCTGCCGCGAGCCGCGCTGGCAACGCCATCAGGTGAAACGTCCGCTCGCGCTCGCCGCCTTCCCAAGCCGACGTCGGTTCAAACAGGCCAGTGCGAAGAATCTGGTGATCGGATTGCGCGACGCGCCGGCCGGTTGCGTCGAGCAGGCGCAGCGATACTTTGAGATCTCGATCGGTGCGTCCGGTTGCCGTCCACTCGGCGATCGCCCAAGCTGGGCCGTCGCCAATGCCAGCAGCCAACCCGCTCAGCCGAAGCGGCCCAAACGGCAGGTCGCGCGGCTCGAGGCCATTGGGGGCGAGGGAGGTAAGGAGCGGTCCGTCGACCTGCCAAGCTGTCGCACGAAAGTAATCGTATTGCTCATCCCACAGTTGACGGCCCTGGCGTCCGAGAACAAAGTCGGCAAGGCGCTTGTGGTCCGCCGCGACGTCGCGCTCCACTGCTCGCTCGAAGACGATCACCGTCCGCCGGCCAGCGGCCAGCTCGGCAAGCTGGCTGGCGATCCGCTCCTCGTCGGCGCGGACGAACCGGTAGGGCGAGGCCCCGTGATACAAGAAGGCGATTGTTCCGTGGTCGTATCCTTCGCGGTAGAGCCGGCTCTGCACGATGGCGAACGCCGTCTCCGGTCCTGCCTCGGCGTTCATCACCGCCGCCATTTCGACCATGTCACTGTCGAACTGGGTTGGGATCTCGGGCAGCGCCGCCCACTCCACGAAGTAGACCCGTGCCTCCCACGCTCCGCTCACTGCGATCAGGGTCGCCGCTGCGATCCCCACCGCCCCTTGCGGGACACCGCGCCGCGCGAGCAGCCCCGCTGCCTCGACCAGACCGATCGCCGGGAAAAGATAGATGACCGGCAACAGGCCGAAGGCGTGGGCATTGTGCGGGTAAACGCCGACCGGCAGTGCCGTCGCCAGCAGCATGATCCCGAACCAGAGCAGGACGAAGGTGTACGGCCCGCGCCGGAAACGCCAGAGCGCGAGGCCCAGCCCGATCAGGAAGAAGGGGGCGATCGCGAGGTCAAACACCGGCGCACCGGGATAGTTCCGGTAGGCGCGAGCGTCCCCGCCGCCGGGAACAACGAACATCGGCAACGTTCCGGCGAGCGCCCTCAGGTAGCGCTCAACCGGCGGCTGCCCGCCCACCTCATTGAGCGGGTTCAACTTGTCTTGGCGACGAAAGAACTCCTCCGGGTGAGTGAGCGCGTAGCCGACGAGCGGCGCAGACACCGCTGCCCCGATCGCGACGAACAGGATCACCTCGCGCCAGCGCCCGGCCAGTGGCCTGAGCGAGAGGTCGAGCGCAAGGCGCCCCGCGACATACCCGGGCATGAGCAGCGGGAGAATGCGCGCTGCGGTATACGTGTATTGCGTCAGTCCAAACGCCACGCCAGCGGCCGCCCAAGCCGCGAGCCGCCGCGTCTCCCAGCCGCGCCAGAACCAGTAGGCCGTCGCCGCGAGCAGAAAGGGGAACGCGTTGATTCGCAGCCCGATCCGGTTGAAGATGACGAGCCAGATCGAGGTCGCCGCGAGGCTCGCCGCCACCACGCCGATCCAGGCCGCCCGCTCGCCGTTCACCGATCGAAACAGCCGCCTTCCCAGCGGGATCGTCACTGCCACCGTCAGGACGCCGAAGAACGCCGCCGGCAGCCGCAACGCCAGAGGATCACGGCCGAGCAGCGCGACGAAAGGCGCCACGACCAGCATGAACAGCGATTCGCGCCCACCGTTCTGCGGGTAGAACGGCAAGATCTGCCCTTCGAGCGCCGCGAGCGCGTCGAGCGCGTAGAACCCCTCGTCCATATTCAAGCCTGGCGGCAGCTCGGGGAGGAGCACGATGCGCATCGCAAAGGCGACGAGCAAGACCGCTACCGCTGCCCAGCGGGGGCTCACGGCAGCACTCCCAGATCGAGCGCGTCGCCAGTTGGGGACGGTGCGCGCTCGCCCGTGCTCGGGTCGTAGAGACCAACCACCACGCGGACTGGACTGGCCGGTGCCGGCAGCGTCCGCCGGTCGACGATGATCTCGCCCGCCAGCCACGAGGCGGTGGGCGCCTCGCCGCCGACCGGCGGACCATCGCGCTGGGTGACGATCCGGCCATCCGCGCCGATGAAATGGAGAAAGACCGACCAATTGCGGTCCGGCGTGGCCGCCGCCTGCCAGACAAGCTCGATCTGCACATCATTGCCAACACGGCGGCTCGACCAACCGAGCAGCGTCGCAACGCCGCCCAGTGTCTCGCCGGCCGGCCGCTCAAGCACGGGCGGCGTGAAGCGTCGCTCCCGGCCCGCCACGGTGAGCACGCCGATCGGCGTAGCCGGCCCGTCGCCCCAAGCGACTTCGACTACCAGCGTCCCGCTTGGCGTTGTTGCTGGAAGGCGCAGGTCGATCGCGTCGCGCACGAGGCTGCCCTCGGGCCACGCCATCACCGGCAGGCGGCCGGCGAGCGGCATGCCGCGCGAGGCGCTGTATCGCCGGCCGGCGCTGTCCACCAACCGCACCTCGTAGTGGTCGCCGGCGAGCGGGCTGGCGAGCCGTCGCCAGAAGAGCACGATCGTCACCGTCTCGCCCGGCTTGGCCGGCGCGTCCGGCAGCGCTCGGCCTGCGAGCGCGATGCCGCTCCACGCCGCGTTCGTCAGCGCGAGTTCGGCATCGAGCGCTGTCCCAGAGGCGGGCACCGTCAGTGTGCCGACGCTCCCTTCCAGCGTGGTGCCCGGGGGCAGTGGCGCACCGGTGTCGCGATCGTAAACGGCGGCAACGAGTGTGTAGCGTCCTGCCGGCAGTCCCGGAGGCAGATCGAGCAGATGGTAAGCGGTCTGCCGCTCGCCGGCCGGCCAGGCCGACGTCGGCGCAAAGCGCGGCGGAGCGAGCAGGTCGCGGTCGGCCTGGGCGACGAGCCGGCCATCCGCATCGCGAAGGCGAAGCGACACTTTCAGATTGTGGTCGGTGTCGGCGAGCAACGACCAGTGAGTCACGGCCCAGAGGCGATCTCGCGCCTCACTCGGTCCGGCCGCCCAACGCTCGAGCCGAAGGGTCCTGCCGAAGTCGAGGGCGGCCGGCTGCTCTCCGTTCGGCGCAAGCGCCGGCCAGAGCGGCCCGTCCAACTGGTAGCTGGCCAGCCGGTAGCTTGGCTGCGCTTCCTCGTGGACAAGCCGACCCTGCCGGCGCAGCAAGAAATCGATCACTTGCTTGTTGTCTGGCGGCGCCATCCGCGCCCGGCTCAGCTCGATCACCGTCACCTCGCGCCGGCCGCCCACCAGCGCTGCCAGCTCGGCCGCGACGGAGGATTCATCGACGCGCAGGAAGCGATAGGGAGCCTCTCCCCGGTACAGGAACTCGATCGACGGATGCGTCCAGCCTTCAGCATAGCCCTCGCCAATCGGCACCACGATGGCCAGTGCCGGCACACCGCGGTCGTTCATCGCGTTGGCCACATCGACGAGGTCGACGTCGTACGCTGTTGCCAGCCCTGGCAGTGTCCGGTAGTCGTCGAAGTAGCGATCCCAAGCCCAAACGAAATTGCCGGTGACGACGAGGACCGCTGCTCCGGTCGCCAGCCGGGTCGCTGGCTGCCCGCCGAAGCGGCGGGCGCTGTCGACCGCCGCCGCCAACCCGATCGCTGGGAAGAAGAAGAGGACGGGCAGCACCCCCGCGCCGTGGATAAAGTGCGGCGTCGCGTCCCTCGGCAGCGCTCCCGCGAGGGTAAACACCGTCAGCCAGAGCAGGATGAACTGGTAGGCTGGCTCGCGCAGCCGCAGCAGCGTCACCCCAAGCCCAATGACGAAGAGTGTGCCCAGAAGGGGGTTGAACGCCGGATCGCCAGGGTAGGATTGCAGTGGGCTGTTCACCCCTTCGAGGAAGAACATCCGCAGCATCCCCCCAACCCGGTCGACATAATCAACGCCTCCCGCGAGCCGGCCGTCGTTCGTCGCGAGGGCCGCTTGGCGCTCGAAGAACGAGGAAGGATTGGCTGTCACGTAGAGCACGAGGGGCAGCGTCATCACCGCCGCGGCGAGACCGAAGACGATCCATTCCCGCCGCCGTTGCCAAAGGAGGCGTGGCGAACGGCGAGCGATGGCGAACAGCCCGACATAGCCCGGGATGATGGGCGGCAAGGCGCGCACCGCGGAATAGCTGTACTGGGCGAGCCCAAAGGCGAGTCCGGCGGCGATCCAGGCAGCGGAGCGGCGCGTTTCGAGGGCGCGCCAGAACCAGTAGCCAGCGATTGCAAGGAGCGGGGCAAAAAGGTTCAGTCGCCAGCCGATCCGATTTTCAACGATCAGCCAGACCGATCCCGCCGCGAATGCTGCGGCAGCGAGCGCGACCGCCTCGCGCCGCAACAGCCGCCGGCCGAAGGCGTACAGCGCCGCGACGAAGACGACGCCGGCGAATGCCGCCGGCAACCGCAGCGCAAAGGGCTCGCGCCCGACGATAGCGAGAAACGGCGCCGCGACTGCCATGAACAGCCCTTCGCGTCCGCCATTGCCGGGGTAATAGACGCGCGGCCCCTCGCGCAGCACGCTGGCGGCATCGACGCCGTAAAACGCCTCGTCGCGTCCGAGACCGGGCGGCAGCTCCGGCAACCAGAGCACGCGCGCCGCGAACGCTGCCAGCACAACGACGATGAGCAGCAGCCGCATTACCATCGAGGCCCTGCCTTCCACTGCAGCGCGAGAGCGAGCCGAGGAGCCTGCTTCTCCACCCACACGCTCGGCCCGGCCGGCACGGCCGCGCCGAGGGGGCGCCACTGGACCATTCGCCTCACCGTCCGGGAACGGAGACTGGGCCGAGGCGGATTGTTGTCCCACCGTCGACGGGAAGCGGGGCGCCGCTCGCTGCGTGGGCGACGCCGACGACGATCGAGACAGTGCGCGTGTCAGCAGGCAGCGGAATCATTTCGTAGCCGTCGAGGATGAATTCGCCAGCACGCCAGCCGGTTGTCGGAGTATCGCCGCCATTCGGTCGGTGCACCCGTTCGGCAACGACCCGGTCACCGTCGAGAACCTGGACCGAAACGGTCAGGTCCGGCAGGTCGTCGCGCAGCGCATGCCAGTACAGCGTCAGATCGAGCGCCATCGCTGGGATGGTGACCACGTCCGGATCGTAGCCGACCAGTTCGATCAGGTCGCCGAATCGCGCTTGAGCTCGATACGCCATCTCGGGAGGCTCGAACCGTCGCGGCCGCTCGGCCACCGGAAGGATGCCAAGCGCCAAGGTCTCTCCCTCGCTGTCGAGCCGGAGCGCAACGTGGCCGCTCGCCGTCGCCGGGACCGCCACCTCGAACGGGATGCGCTGGGGCGCACTGCTCGCCGGAACGCGCTGCGCCTCACTCGGACGGCCATCGACGGTAAGGGCGAGCTGCGCCGCGGGCCCAAGCCAATAGAGTGTCAGCAGCAGCCGGTCGCCGGGGCGGACGCGCTCGACCGGCGCACTCCACCCGACCACCGTCCCGCCAGCGAACGGACGATCGAGGCGAACAATCGGCGCCGTGGCGGGGATGGGCAGCGGCGCCGCGAGCGAGAAGCGGAGCACCGGGCGAGCGGCGCCGCGCACCGTGCCATCCTGCCGGTACGCCGCGAGGCGCAATTCGTAGTCGCCGGCGGCGAGCGCTGGAGGAAGCGGGACGATCGCGTAGACGCGTTCCTCGGCCGGGCGCGGCCACGCCTCCGGCGGCCGACCGGCGCCGTCGACGAGCGGCCGGTCACTCTGCGCCACTGGCCGCCCCGCCGTGTCGAACACTTGGAACGACAGCCGGTCCGGCGCACCGATCGTCCGCGCGACGTCCACGGTCGCGGCGATAGCGAGCGCCCCGCGGTCTGCCGAGAGGGCGAGGGAGTCGATGCGGGCGCGTAGCGATTCCAGCTCGACCGGGGCGGCCGAGGCAGCAAGCGGAGTTGGCGCACCGAGCAGTTGGTAGTCGCGCCGGCGGACGCCACCCTCATCGGCCTCGCGAAGACGCGTCCCGCTGGCGCGCAGCAGATAGTCGGCGACCTCGCGCGGATCGTCCGGTCCGAGCCGGGTCGGCGGAAAGTCGTACACCTCGACAAGCCGGCCCGGGCGGCCCTCCGTCGCCAGCCAGCCGGCAACGACTTGCTCCTCAGCGAGCAGCGTTTTCCCTTTGGCCTCGCCGGCGAGGTAGTCGAAGACGCGGTAGCTGAAGGCTTCGCCGCGCGCTGGGTTGGCAAGCAGCAGGACGGCTCGCCCATCCTCGGCGGCATTCGCTGCCTTGGCGAGGCGCGTGAGTGGGACAGCAAAGGCGCGCTCCACCTCCGGGTGACCGGCCCAGACGACGAAGTAATCGCGCCCGGTGACGAGACCGCTGATGACAAGCAGCGCTACTCCTGCCACGGCAAGGGAGCGCGGCCGGATCCGATCCGCCAGCAGCCGACCGGCATTGCTCATGCCGAGCCCAGCGAGCACCATCGCCGGGGGCAGGGCGCCAATCGCTCGACTGTAATTTGGGTGGCCCTCCCGGGCGAGGATCGCCGGCAAAAGGAAAACGACGAGCCAAACCAAAAGCCAGCGCTCGGCGCGCCGGTCGAACCGCGCCAGCGCCGAGACAATCCCGATCAGAAAAAAGGGCAGGAGTGCCAAGTCGAAGACTCCACGCCCCGGGAGCGACAGCACCCAGTTGCCGCCACCGTCGCCTAAGAACATTGCAAACGATCCAAGGATTGCCCGATCCGGCGGGTCGGCCGGGACCGGCAACGTTGCCTCCCCGTCCACGGGCAGCAACTGGCCGATCCGGCTGAACGCCTGATCGGGGTAGGCCGCGAAATACACACAGAGCGGAAGCACGACGAGCCCGGCGACCGCCGCGAGGCGAATCCAGCCGCCGAGCCGTGTCCGGAGGCAGGCGCGCTCGAAGAGGAGGTCCCCTGCCATCAGCAACGCCAGCAAGAGCGGCGCGAATCCGGGCGGCGGTATAGGTGTAGAACGACGCGCCGAACGCCGCGCCGGCGGCGGACCACCCGCGCCGGTCGCCGTCGTAGGCGCGCCCCAGCCACCAGACAGCGACAACGAGCGCGAGGGGTAACAAGATCGCCCGGAAGCCGATCCGGCTCCAGAAGACGTGCCAGAAGTTGACTGCTACCACCGCCGTCGCGAGCAGCGCGACGATCCGGGCGTCCCGTCGTGACCGAAAGAGCCGCACCGTCAGTGGCGCGACCGCCGCGACCGTCAGTAGCCCGGCGGCGGCTGTGGGGAAGCGAATCGCGATCTCATTGCGGCCAAAGAGAACGCTGCTGGCGGCGAGCAGGTACATCTCGATCGGCTCGCGGCCGAAGTTGCCGGGAAACCAGATACGGAGCTCGCCCTTCAGGATTGTCAGGCCGTCGACGGCATCATAGGCGACATCGTTGTTGATGCCCGGCGGCGCGGCGTCGAGCGCCGGCAACCGTAGCAGCGCTGCGACCAAAAGGGCGAGGGTCAGCAGCCAGCGGTAGCCGAGCGGCGGGCTCATGGGCGCGTTCGGGAGCCGCTGAGGAGGACGCCGTGCAGCGCTCGGAACACAGCCGCCGCTCCCCTATGCCAGCAGGGGAAGCTGCCAGCCGGCGGTGTCGGTGGACCAGCAAAGGCTTGGCGTGTCGCGGGCGGCAACCTCGAGGCGGACGCCGCTGATCCTTTCGCGGCGCAGCACGCTGCCGACGATCCGCTTGGCGAGACGCGGCGAGTTGTTGATCGCCGAAAGATGGGCCAGCCAGACCGTTCGTGGCCGACCGGTCGCCGACCCGGCGATGAGCCGGGCTGCTTCGAGGTTCGACAAGTGGCCGAGAGGGGAAAGGATGCGGGCCTTCAGCGACGCGGTGTATGGGCCGAGGCGCAGCGCATCGTAATCGTGATTCGCCTCGAGAATGAGGAGGTCGGCCGCTGCCAGCGGCTCGACGAGCGAGTCCGCTGCCGAGCCGAGATCAACGCAGTAGACGATCGTCCAACCGCCTGAGCGGATGAGAAAGCCCGCTGGCGCGGCCGCGTCGTGAGGAACCGGAAACGCGCTCACCTCACAATCGCCGATCGTCAGGGTCGAACCACGCGCCAGCGGGCGCCGGTTGATCGCGCCGACCGCCGCCTCAGCGGCGTCAAGCGTGCGTGGGTCGGCGACGACTGGGGTCCCGTACTTGCGCGAGAAGGCGCCGACGCCGATGGCATGGTCGCTGTGCTCATGACTGAGCAAGATGGCATCGACAGCGGCGGGCGGAACCCCCCGCCCGTCGAGGGCCCCGGCGGCATTCCGCGCCGGAATACCGAGATCGACGAGCAGCGCCGTCGTCGCTGATCGAACGAGTAGGCAGTTCCCGTTCGAGCCCGACGCCAGAATCTTGGCGCTCAGTCGGCCGGCGCTCTGCGATGAAGGGGCAGAGTCGATGGTATCGGTGCGGTTGGACAGCATGCTGGCCGCGGATTATAGGGAGCTTCGGATCAGCGCGCTATCGCCAGCGGGTTGAAGTCGGTTTCTCGATCAAACGGATCGCTTCCCTCGAGCCGCTTTAGCCTGCTGACGACCGTATAGGTGAGCGGTGTCGCGAGCGCTTCATAGGCCGTCTTGAAGCCCCAGTTGGTGAGGATGGTGATGAGCACCGCCTCGGCCGGGATCGTCCCGGCGAACGCAATCAGGACGAATACGGCCGAATCCAGTCCTTGGCCAACGAACGTGGAGGCGATGGTCCGTGTCCAAAGGAGCCGCCCCTCGGTCGCGACCTTCAACCGGGCAAGGACATACGAATTTGCAAATGAGCCGACGAGATATGCGACAAACGACGCGAGCAGCAAGCGCGGCGTGTAACCCAAGATCGCTTCAAAGGCAGGCTGCGCGTCCCAGAACTCGGGCGCAGGCAGCAAGCGGGCGATCGTGAAGACGACGACGGCCAGCAGGTTACTGAGAAAACCGAGCCAAATGACGCGTCGCGCTGCCGAATAGCCATACACCTCGGTCAGCACGTCGCCGACGATGTAGCTGACCGGAAAGATGATGTTGCCGGCGTCCATCACCAATGGACCGAACGCGAGCAGCTTGACGGCGGCGATATTTGCCGTGATCAAGCTAGCAACGAACAGCGCGGCAACGGCCACGAAAGCAAAGGAATACTGCGCACGCATCGCTCCCCCCGATTGGTGAAGCATAGCGTCCTACGGCAATCGCAGGCGTGCTACCCCACCGGGTCGCCCGTTGGCGGGACTGTCCCACCCGGCCAGGTGACGCTCAGGCGGACGGAGTAGTCGCCGGGCGGCATGTTGGAAGGAAGCGGCAGGTCGCGCTCATCGAGAATGCGGTCGCCGGGTTGCCAAAAGCTCGTTCGATACCAGCCGTCGCCGGGGTCGCCGCTCGTCCGCGAGACAACTCGTCCCGCGTCGTCCAGCAACTCAAGGGTCACGTTGCGGTCCTGCCAACGGAGCCCGCCCGACCACGAGGCCCGCCAATAGAGATACACCCCAAGATCGCTTGCGTAGCGCTCGAGCCGCACCCCTTCGAGCACGAGATCGTTGCCGAATCGGAGGTCGCGGGTCTCGGCGCCGGGGGGCGGCCACGGCCCCATCTTTCCGCACTCGCAGCGGAGCAATCCGCAGCCGTTCACCGACCCTGGCCGGTGGTGTCGCGCAGCGTCAGCTCGGCGGCGAGATAGCCTGGCGCCGGCGTGTCGGCCGGCAGGTCGATGACGAAACGGCTCTCCCGCCACTCTCCCCCGGCGCGAGCGGTGGCCCACCGGCCGGAAATGCGATTTCGCGCTCCGTCACCGGCCGGAAACCAGAAGCAACCAGCCGCAGCATGCCGGTCAAGTCGCGGGGGCCGGTCCAGCGGACGCCACCAGAGGACGAGCGTTGTCCGGCCGCCGGCGTCAGGCGCTTCAGGCTCGAAGCGAAAACCGCCGAATGCAAGGGCATCCCCGGCGCGCCCCTCGAGCGGATTGAACACGACATCATCGCCGAGGGCCCGTGACGGCGGGTTGCCGCCGAGCGCCGCGAAGATCGCCGGATTGTGACGCGCCAGCAACTCGTAGCGCCCATTCACCCCAAGCAGAACGCCGACGATGACCGACGCGCCAGCGAACCCCGCGACGATCCCATCCATCGGGTAGGGCCGATGCGCTGCCGCGCGCAGTCCAGCCGCGCCGAGGAAGGCGAGCAGGACAGCGATCGGCGACACGTCGGCGAGGTATCGCGACGTCGCATAGCGTTGCAGCAGGTCGGGAAGGAGCGCCGCCCCGGCAAGCAGCGCGAGGCCCCCCGCTGCGATCAAGGCGCTCGGCAGCTTCGTTCGCAGTCGCCAGAGCGCCGGCAGGCCAGCCGCGGCGAGCACGACGAACGGCGTCGCGACGAAGAGGCCGGCGATCGGCTCGACCCGCAGCTCGGCGGGCAAGGCGAACGGCCCCAAACAGCCGCTCTGGCGTCGCGGCTGCCAGCCACGGAAAGCGGTCGAGCAGCGCCGGTGGCAAGAAGAGAAACAGCAGTGCGTTCGGGAGCAGGTAGGCGAGGCCGAAAAAACTGGTCATACCGGCCCGCGAGGTCAAACCCGGCAAGCTGATAGCGGTGGCCTGTCTCGACGAGGGATCCGAAGCGGGCCCAGTTGTACCAGCCGAGCGTCATCGCGGCCGTTGCAAGTGGCACCCCGACACCGAGCGCAGCGAGCGGCCGGCGCCTCCGCAGCAGCCAGACGATCGTGGTCAGCCCGAGCAGCGCAACCGCCGGCGCGAGAGAAAGGCGCGATCCTGCCGCGAGCGCCCAGGCGATTCCTGCCGCCGGCCACCAGCGCGACGCTCCGAGCGCGAGACCCGCGAACGCCAGCCCGGCCATCAGGAAGAACGCTCCAGCAAGGATCGCCGCCTCGTAAACTGCGGGACGGCCGAGCAGCGCCGGTAGCGGGTACGCCAGGCCGGCGACGAGGTAAGCGGCCACGACGTAGCCGCTTGGCGTAGACGGCAGAAGCCGGCGGAGCAGCAGGAGTGTGCCACCCGTTGCCACCGTCAGCCCGAGCGCGAAGGGGAGGGCGAGCGCGGCGTCGGGCATGTCGCGGAGGTCGACGAATGGCGCCGCAAGCGCGAGCAGCGCGGCCGGCACTGGACCGAAGTAAAGATAGTACCGTCCAGCGAAGTACGAGGCGTCGAGCATGGCGTTGTAGGGAAAGCGCTGATCGGGGTCGTAGGGGTCGGCGAGCGTGGCGAGCGCCGCCGGTGGCAGAGGTCCGCAGGGCAAGTTGGCCGCGCGCGAAGGCATCTGCCTGCTGACCGAACAAGCCCGTCGTCCAGCGAAACTCGCGGTCCGCAATCGGCTGGAACGTTCCGGCAGTCGCGATCCCGAGCTGGACGAACGCGACGGCAACGACGAGGAGCGCTGCTCCCAGACGCCCCCTCACGCCGCGGTCAGCTCGCGGTAGCAGTGATCCGTCTTGGCGGCGGCGATGAAGTCATTCAGATGGAGATTGCGGATGGCGTGCGTCCACCAACTGACCGTGACCGATCGCGCTTCGAGCAGGATGGCTGGATGGTGACCTTCCTGCTCGGCGAGGGCGGCAACGGCATTGGTAAAGCGAACGGCGTCGGCGTAGCGTCGAAAGCGAAACACGCGCTCCAAGCGCGGCACGCCGTCGCGCTCGACGATGGTCCAATCGGGGATTTGCGGCTGGAACTCGGCGAGTTGTTCGGGCGTTATTGTTGGCGAGTCCGGTCGACAGGCAACACAGTGAAGCTCGGTCAACGTCGTCATCAGCGCCTCCGCGAGGATTATCGCCGGCGGTCCGACTCCTGGGGAAAAGTCGTGGAGAAACCAGGCAAGCGTCATCTCGCCGAGCCTGCTTGGATCGACTAGCATCAGGGTGGCGGTGGTGCAGTACGAGGTCCGACATGTGTCGAGTGCTGGTGGTTGACGATGACCCCTCCGTGGTGGCGCTCTGCGTCTTTGCGCTCGAGTTCGAGGGCCATCAGGCCGTCGGCTTCACCGACCTCCCGCAGGCGCTCGCCGCTGCTCGGCGCGAGCAGTTCGATGTGCTCGTCGCCGACGTGCCGACCGCCGGCGAGGCCGTCCTCACCGCGGAAGGCGACGCCGCTGCTCTCCCCATGCTGCTGATTGCCGAAGACAGCTTCCGGCTGCTGCAGATCCTGACCACCGCGGTCCGCACCGACATCTATGGCCTCGCCAAGCCGTTCGACATTGGCGAGTTCGTTGACGAAGTGCAGCGCCTCGCCCACGCCCGCGCGGCCTAGCCAGCGTTCGCCCTCGCACGACGCTCGCCACCGGACCGGTATTCCACCGTCGGCTCGCGGCGCCTGTGCGACAGGCGACGGGTTTCTCTCGACTACCCACCGAAGCGCTGCGCCGTTTGGCCCGAGGCTGGCTGCCGCCCTCGCTCCGGTTGCTACCTCCGGTGCTGAGGCCGCTTACCACGCGGTTTCGGCGCGCTCGGCGACGATCTGCTCGTAGGTGCGGATGGTCTGCTGGGCGATTGTTGTCCACGAAAAGCGCGTCCTCGCCTCGTGGTAGGCGTTGGCGGCGCGGGCCCGCGACCATTCTGGGTGGTTCAGCGTGTGGAGAATGCCCCAGGCCAGCGAATCCGGGTTATTCGGCGAGACGTGGATACCAGTCTCGTGGTTGCGAACCACCTCGCTAAAGCCGCCAACGTCGGAGACGACGACCGGCGTTCTGGCAGCGAACCCTTCGAGCGCGACGATGCCGAACGGCTCGTAGAGGCTTGGGAAGACGGTACAGTCAGCGACGACGAACAGTTTGTCGCGATCAGCGTCCGGAAGGAAGCCGGTGAATAGCATCCGGCCATCGAGACCGAGCTGGCTGGCGCGCCGGCGGATGCTGTCAAGCATGCCCCCCGTGCCCGCGACGACGAACTTGGTGTCTGGCCGGCTCGTGAGCACGCGCGGCGCGGCTTCGACCAGAACGTGCACCCCTTTTTCCCAGACAATCCGCCCCACGTTGAAGACGATCGGTTCGTGCGGGAGCGCCCAGCGTGCCCGAAACTCCGACAGGTCGATGCTGCGCAAGCGGTCGAACGGTGTCGTGTCTACCCCGTTCGGGATAACGTCGATCTTGTCCGCCGGTGCGCCGAACGCCGTTTCCACTTCGTGGCACATAAATTCGGTACAGGTGATTACCCGCCACGCTTCGTAGACGAGCCACCATTCGGCATTGTGGATCGCTCGCTGGAGATCGGTCGTGAGCGACCCATGATTGCGTCCCCACTCGGTTGCGTGGACGGTGGCGACGAGGGGCAGCTTGAAGGCGTGCTTCAGATCGATTCCGGCGAAGCTGACCAACCAATCGTGGACATGGACGAGGTCAAAGCCGCCCAGCGACTGGACAATGGAGCGCGCTTGGGCGGCGAGAGGAAAGTTCGTTTGCTGGGCGTCGTGGAAGAAATCGCCGCTGCGAACGTCGGGAGGGTCGACGCGGTAGACCGTCATGCGCTCTGCGACCCGCTCTTCGGGCGCACCGCCGGCCCAGCGCGGCGTCACGAGGTGGATCTCCACGCCAGCGGCATCCAGCGCTGGCGACAACTCCGCGACGTGTTTGCCGAGGCCGCCAACGACGTGCGGCGGGTATTCCCAGGACAGCATCAAGACGCGCATCGATCCCTCCGAGCCGGAGCGTGGGCCGCGATCAGTTAGGGTGGGCAGCCAGCGGGGTCAGGTCGAACGACGGCCGGCTCGTCCAACGCCCCAGGATAGGTTCGACCTCGTTGGTACGGCGGAACCCAACCGATCGGTAGAGCGCTTGGGCGACCCGGTTGGTCACCTGAGTGGTGAGCGCCACTTCGCGCGCCCCGCGCGCCGCAAGGTCGGCGAGTGCCAGCGCGAGCATCGCCCGGCCGAGCCCTCGGCCCTGGTCGGTGCGGCGCACGGCCAACCGGTCGAGATGGCCGCGTGGCCCGCGCACCGTCGATGAGGCATAGCCGACCAGCTCGGCGCCGACCCAGCCGGTCAGGACGTTCACCTCGGTCATCGCTTCGTACCGCTCGAAGTCGAGCGGGTCGTTCCACCAGAGCCACGGGAAACTCGCCCGGTCGACCTGCGTCAGAGCGTCGAGGTAGCGCGGCTCGTAGGGCCGAGCTTCAAGCGGCGTCGCCGGCAGGTCGACGAGGCGAAGCGGCGCCAGCACCATCGTCACGATCCGGTCGATCTCGTGAAATCCATGTTGGCGGTACCAGCGGCCGTCTCGCCAGACCTCGCCGATCGAGGGGACGACCGCCTGCACGCCGCGCGCCTCGAACGCCTCCACCAGCCGCTCGACGAGCCGCTGACTATTGGCGCTCCGAGCCGATAGCTCGAGGATCGAGCCGATTTCGCGGCGCCCGCGCCACCAGCCACCGATCACATACTCGCCAGTCGCCGGAATCCAGAACGAGGGGGCATCGCTCTCGGCAAGGTGACGCGCCAGCGAATTCGTGTCGTAGTTGGACAGCCACGGGATCCGTAGGAGCGGCGTGTCGGCCGCTTCCAGCGGCAGCAGCCGATCGGCCGTCATGCCGGCCCCTCCGCATCAGCCGCAAGCCGCAGCAAGAGCCCGAGCAGCACCGAGTTCGTCACGATCGAGCTCCCACCGTAGGAGACGAACGGCAGCGTCACGCCGGTAAGGGGGAGCAGTCGGAGCACGCCGGCGATGATCACGAACGTCTGGATCCCGATGACGGTCACCAACCCGGCTGCCAGCAGTGCTGCGAACGTCGAGCGCGAACGCATCGCCAGCCGGAACCCTCGACCGATAAACACCGCATACAGCGCAATCAGCCCGAGGGTAACGGCCAGCCCTGCCTCCTCGCCGATCGCGACAAGGATGAAGTCGGTGTGAACGGCCGGGACATAGCCCGGCCGGCCAAGGCCAATTCCGGCGCCGAACAGCCCACCCGAGGCGAGGGCGATCAAGCCCTGTATCGATTGCATGCCCAGCCCGCTCGGCTGCGCCCACGGGTTCAGCCACGTATCGACCCGGTTCTGAAAGATCGGGATCGCCCGGTAGGCAACCCAGATCGCCGCCGCGAACGCCGCCACCGCGACCGACAAATAGAGCAGCCGGCCGCTCGCGAGGTAGAGCATGGCGACGAAGATACCAAAGAACAGCAGCGCCGCGCCGAGGTCGCGCTGGATGACGAGCATACCGACGGCTAAGCCCCACATCACCAGCAAGGGGATGAGGTAGGGTATCGGTGGCAACGGCACCGGCCCGAGCCGATACGCTCCGCGCGACAGGATGACCGCATGCTCGTCCAGATAGGCCGCCAGAAAGACAACGAGCAGTACTTTCAACAGCTCTGACGGCTGGAAGTAGATCCCGCCCGCCCCGAGCCAGAGGCGCGCTCCTGACCCGTTCAAATCTTGGCCGAACAAGAAAGTCAGCCCAACGAGGATGAGCCCGACGGTGGCGATGCTGTACTTGAAGCGCCGCAGCACCGCGATGCGGCGTGTCAGGAAGTACGTCGCCATCGCGATCACCAACCCCAGCACCAGCCAGATCGCTTGCCGCATCCCAAAGTCGGGATCGAGCCGGAGAAGAAACACGAGGCCGATCCCACTCAGGGCGACGACGATCGGCAGGAGGAGCTGGTCCCCCCGCACACCCGCGAGAGACAGCACGATGTGGACGGCCAGCGCTGCTGCCAAGTAGACGAGCAGCGGAGCGAAGGCCGCAGGGACAAGTTCACCACGACGCGCCGCGCTGGCGATCGCTGCGCCACACAGAACGAGCGCACCCCCGGAAAGCAGCAGCCCAGTCTCACGCAGTCGCCAGCTCAGCCTCACCCGCCACGCTCCAAGCGAAGGCGGACCGCGCCAAACTCGAGGAGATCGCCGGGCACCACGACGGTTGCCGCGGCGAGTGGTCGGCCATTTACTCGCGTTCCATTCGTCGAGCCAAGGTCTTCCAGCCACCACCGGCCGTCGACCTGCCGAAGTAGCGCATGCCGACTGGACACCGTCTCGTCCGGCAGAACAAGGCCGCTCCCCGGCGCCCGGCCGACCGTTGTCTCCGTTCCAATCGCAAGGGTCGCGCCCCGCTTTAGGCCGCTGCGCGCACCGTCGACAACGCGCAGGACCGCCGGGGCTGCGCCTGCCGTGGGGGCGACCACCGGCCGGCTGCGCAGGTCGCGCCAGAGGAGGAACGCGATCTGAAGAAGAAAGGCGTAGAGCAGGACGACAAACAGCACGCGCAGCCCGAGAATGCCGACGTCGGTGATCACCGAGCTCGCCCGAGGCGCAGCCGCAGCGGCGCGCGGCCGATGGTCAGCGAGTCGCCGTCCTTCAGGCGCGCGTTCCCGGCCACCCGCCTCCCGTTGACGAACGTCCCATTCGTGCTGTGCAGATCGACGACGATCAGCCCGCCGCTCGAAGCGCGAATCTGGGCGTGGTAGCGTGACACCGAGCTGTCGTCGAGCACGATGTCGTTATCGAGCGCTCGGCCGATCGCCAGCGGCAGCCGCTCGATCGGGATGGTGCGGTCACCGTGCTGCACCGTAGCCCGCACCGGCACGCCAGCATCCGGCGCGGCAGGCGCAAGCACGGCAGTGTGCCCTGGCTCCAGACCGGCGACGTCCGGCCGGGCCCGCGTCTCACGGCTTGCGAGGTCGGGCGCTGCGACGATTCGCACCGCTGGATCCAGACGGCTGCCCGGCCAGCGCTCACGGATGCGCGCCCCGGCGTAGCGCCCAAGCTCGGCTTCGACGGCCGCGAGGCGGCCCGCCAACGCTCGCGCCGCCCCTTCTCCTACCTCGAGACGCACGCCCGCCGGCGGCGTGTCGCTCCGAAGGTCGTCCAGCATTCGGTCGATCGCCCGCGTCAGTTCGAGCGGGTCGAGCCGGCCGCCGAGGACGCGCGGCAGATCCTGCTCGAAGATCCGCTCGGCAAGCCGCTCGAAATGGGCAAACGGGTTCATGTCAGGCCGTCCAGCGCATGCCGTCCACGTCTCGATTATAGGGCTGCTCTTGGGTGCGGCTCGAAGTCGCTGGCAGGCGCGGTCGAGCGAACCGCCCGCAGTCTCGGCTCCCCCGCTGCACCGCGGTTCGCTGATGTCCGCGATTTTGAGAAGGTCGACGGCGCCGGTGGTGACCCGCCGCCCGTCGGACCTCTGACGGTCTACAATCGTGGCGCGATGACCGGTGCCGCACGGGTGGATCAACGGCTCCGCGTGTTCATCAGCGTCAGCGACGAACTCGACGAGGAACGCGCGGCCGCGAGGCAGGCGATCGCTGGGCTGCGGCTGACGCCGGTGGTCTCTGGCACGCCGGCAGATAGCGACATCTTCGTCGGTATCTACGGACAAGAGTACGGTCCGGTTGTTCCTGACGACGAGATCAGCTCCATTGAGCGCGACTATCGAGCCTCGCGCGGCAAGCCGCGGTTGATCTATCTCAAGGAGCCTGCACCGGCACGACACCACCGCCTCAAGACGCTGCTCGAACAGATTCGCGATGGCGGCGCTGCCAGCTATCAGAAGGTCGCCTCGATCGATGAGCTGCGCGAACGGATCGCCAACGATTTGGCACTGCTGCTCACTGAGCAGTTCATGAGCGCCCCCGCTGCCCTGCCCACGTCCGCTGCCCCGAGGCCAAATGCGCCGCCGCGGAACCTGACGCCGCTGCTTGGTCGCGAAGCCGAGCTGGCGCTTCTTGCGCGGCTGCTCGATGACCCGGCGAGCTGGCTCGTCACGCTGATCGGACCCGGCGGCGTCGGCAAAACGAGCTTGGCGCTCGAAGCTGCCCACCGCCTTGCGTCCCGATTTCCCGATGGCGTCGTCTGGGCGCCATTGGCAACGGTTCGCGACCCGGCGATCGTCGTGGCAGCAATCGCCAAGGCGCTTGACGTGCCGGAACAGGCCGGCGCTCCGCTGGTGGCGACGGTGGCCGAGCGGCTGCGTGAGAAGCGGCTGCTGGTGGTGATCGACAATGTTGAGCAAGTGGTCGCCGCGGCGCCCGACATTGCGGCACTGTTCGAGACGACGCAGCACGCCAAGGCGTTGGTGACGAGCCGGGCGCCGCTCCGATTGCGCGGCGAACGTGAGGTGCATGTCTCGCCGCTGGCGTTGCCCCCCGCCGGGGCGTCGGCCATTCCTGATCACCTTGCCGAAAGCGCCGCCGTCCAGCTCTTTGTCGAGCGCGCCCGCCGTGTCGTCCCGCGGTTCGCGCTCGATGCCGGCAACGCCGCTGCCGTCGCCGAGATCGTCTGCCGGTTGGACGGCCTCCCGCTCGCCATCGAACTGGCGGCGGCGCGCTTGCGGCTGCTCTCGCCACACGCGTTGCTCGAACGGCTCGATTCAGCCCTGACCATTCTCACCAGCGGCCACCGGGACGCGCCGCCGCGCCAGCAGACGATTCGCAACACCGTCGATTGGTCGTATCAACTGCTCGATCCCGAGTCGGCTCGCCTCTTTCGCCGGCTCGGCGTCTTCGTCGGCCAGTTCGGTCTCGCGGCTGCCGAAGCGGTCGCCGCGTCCGATCGCGAGTCGATCGTGGATGGGCTCGAAGCCCTCGTGGAACACAGCCTCCTGCAGTATGACAGCGCCAGCGACGAACCGCGCTACTGGATGTTGGAGACGATCCGTGAGTTTGCGCTCGAGCAGCTCGCCGCGACCGATGAGGCGCAGGAGGTACGCGATCGTCATGCTCGCTTCTTTCTTGCGCTCGTCGGCAAGACGCCCCGCCGCTTTGCCGCGCCGCGAGCGAAAGCGTGGCTCGACCGGATCGAGCCGGAATACGCGAACGTCCGTGCTGCCATCGGTTGGCTGCAATCTCGCCCCGAGACGCAGGAGCAGAGCTGGGACTTGATCATCTCGCTCGGCTGGCTGTGGTATCAGCGCAACTACTTGAGCGAGGCGCGTCAGTGGTACCGGCGGGCACTCGACCAAGCCGCGTCGCGAGGGCGGGACGCGACCTACGCGTTGTTGCTCTCGAATGCCGGTATCCTCGCACTCTGGCAGGGAGAGACCGTCGCAGCCCGCCAGATGCTTGAGGAGGCAATCGCGATCCAGCGCTCGCTCGGTGGGGGAACATCGCTTGCCGACGCCCTCTTTTCGCGCGGGGTCCTCGCGGTGAGTGTCGGCGACCGAGTTGCGGCGCGCGCCTTTCTCCTCGAGGCGGCGGCGCTCTTCCACGAAACCGGCGACACGTGGTTCGAGACCGGCGCGTTAATGCAGCTCGGCAACGTCGACCTCGCAGACGGCAACCTCGCAGGCGCCCAGCGGGTCGTCCAGCAAGCCCTCGGGTTGGCCGTGAGCGTCGGCGACGACTGGGCGACGGCGTCGGTGCTGCAAAACCTTGGCGAGATCGCGCGCGCTGCCGGCAGGCTAGACGAAGCCGAGCGGCACTACCTCGAGAGCCAGGCCAACTATGAACGGTTCGGCGCGCCGCTCGATCTGGCGCGCGTTCATCATTGCCTTGCCTTCATCGCGCTCGCTCGGGGGGAGACGAGCCGCGCCCGGATCTTGTTTCGTGAAAGTCTTCAGCAGCACCGCACGTACGGTGTTCGCCGCGGAGTGGTGGAGGCACTCCTCGGTCTCGCTTGCGTCGCTGCCGCCGAGGGGCAGGTGGTCGCCGCTGCCCGCGCCATTGGGTCGGCGGGCGCCGAGCTTGAAGCGCTCGGCATCTCGTGGTGGCCGGCGGACCAGGTGGAGCTCGATCGCTGGTGGCCGCGGATCGTTGCAGCGCTTGGAGAGGAGGCAGCGGCGGAAGCTGACGCTGGTCGAGCCTTGCCGCTCGATGAGGCGATTGCACGGCTTGGCGAGGCGGTGGGCCCCTAGGCTGCCGATTGCCAAATGCCGCCGTGGTATACTCGCGAAGCGGGTGACGGTGAGCTTTCTGACGGAAGTACGGCAGGCGCACGAGCAACCAGCGGCCGACCAAGCGCCGGACCGGCGCATCGTCGACCGAGTCGCCCAGCGCGACGCCGATGGCAACATCCTTTTCGCTCACGAGAGCGAAGCCGAGTTCGCCAAGATCCTCGACTTCTACCAGATTCGCTGGGAATACGAGCCGCGCTCCTTTGCCATCGAATGGGATGAGACGGGCGCGATAGCGCGCTATTTCACGCCCGACTTCTATTTGCCCGAGCTCGATCTCTACGTCGAGCTGACGACGTTGCGTCAAAAGCTCGTGACGAAAAAGAACCAAAAGCTGCGCCGGCTGCGTGAGTTGTATCCCGACATCAGGATCAAGCTGTTCTATCGCCGCGACATTAAGAGCCTCTTCGCGAAGTACGGCGTTCGTCTCCCCGCCAACGTCGACACGCCGTGAGCGGCCATCGGCCGAACGAGCCGCCGCATGGCTATGTCCTGATCGGCGCGGCGCTCCTTCACCAACGGGTGCGCGAGCTGGGCGCCCAGATCGCCGCCGACTATGCCGAGAAACGGCCAATTCTGGTCGGCGTGCTGCGGGGAGTCGTCGTCTTCCTCGCGGACCTCTTGAAGGCGACCGACGGGCTGCCGTGCGAAGTGGATTTCATGGCGATCAGTTCGTATGGCTCGGGCAGCGGTGTCGTCCGTATCGAGAAGGACCTCGAAACCAGCATCGAGGGCCGCCACGTCATCCTCGTTGAGGATATCGTCGACACAGGGCTGACACTTCGCTTCATCCTCCGCAACCTCGAAGCGCGACGTCCGGCCTCGCTCGTCGTCTGCACTCTCTTGGATAAGCAGGCCCATCGGCTCGTTCCGCTGCCCATTCGCTACACCGGCTTCGCGATCGGTGACCGATTCGTCGTCGGCTATGGGCTCGACGAGAAGCAGCGCTACCGCAACTTGCCGGACATTTGGGTAATCGACGAGACGGCGGACCGATCGGCCGGATGACCGCTCTCCGCCCCATCCTTACTGCCGGAGACGGCTGCCAGAGCGATGCGGGATTCTCTGCACGTGCCGGCTGCTGCCAACGTCACCCCGAGTTGGCACGGACCGACGTTCGGCTTCCGTTGTATCCCCTTCAATGGGGCGCGGCGAAGGGGCGCGGCGAACCTTGAGGCACTGGTGGCCCAGCCGATCCGGTGCGGCATCACCAGCCAAGCCGTGGGAAGTGGTCTCTCAAGGCAAACTGGGGTAGGCTAGGTCCGCTCAGAAGCGCAAAAGGAGGGCGACGATGGTTAGCACGACCCAGCTCGTGGCGGCGGCATTTCCCAACAAAGAGGATGCCCAGCGGGCAGCGAACGAGCTAAAGGCTCACGGGTTCGACGAAAGCAGCATCTCGGTGCTCTACACCGATGCAGGCTCGACGGTGACAGCAGGCGCGATCGACGGTGCGATCTGGGGCGGCGTCTTTGGCGGTCTCTTCGGCCTGCTGTTTCCGCCGGTGGGGCTGATCGTTGCGGCCGGCCCGATCCTCGGCATCTTGACCGCCGGCGCGGCGGGCGCAGCGCTCGGCGCGGTCACCGTCGCCGGGCTGGAGGCACTAATCTCGGCGCTCGTTCAGGCCGGCATGCCGGAGGAGATCGCCACACGGTTCGGTCAGATGGTGCACAAAGGCGACGCGCTTCTCGTGGTGCACGCTGCTACCCCGGAGCAAGCGGAGACCGCCAAGTCAACGCTCGCCCGCTTCAACCCACGCACCGAGGAAGCCCCCGACAGCTCTGGCGTCGTCACTGTCACGGCGCCCGCCGCCAGCTAGAGCGTCGTGTTCGCTCCCCGCTCCTGACCAACGAGGAGCGGGGCAGGGCGTGCCGGCTCGTCCGCCGACGCGCCTTTGGCGGCGCGCAACGCCTCCTCGATGGTCGCGAAGTCGTGCTCGGGCAGTTGGTGGACGTTGCCCTGAAAGGCAAGGTGCCAGTGGGCCGGCGGCCACTTTTTCACCCACTCGAGCTGGGGCAGCAGTGATTCGGCAGCGACGAATTGGTCGGGCTCGAGGATGATGTCCGGCCGGATCGGGAAACGGAACGGATATTCCTCGCCGTCCTTCTTGCTTGACCAGATTGGCTCGTGGCTCTCGAAGAACGGGCCGGTGGCGGTCGCCGACCCGCCAAAGGCTTGTCGTCCGGTCAGGTAAAACAGCACACGGTCACCCGCCCGGACGGCCTCGGCTTTCTTCCGGTGGCGGCTTTTCATTCCTGCAAGGTCGAACCCGCGGGCGCGCGACACCTCGAAATTGGCGGGTGACGAGACAAGCATCCAGTAGCGCATAGGCAGCTCCTCCGGCGGTCGGTGGCGACAATCCTAGCCAGCGCGCCGCCGAGTTTCAGCCGCTTGCCGGCTACCGGCCCGTCATCTCCTCATTGGAGTCATCGAGGATGAAGGTGATCAGCAAATTGACTTGGTAATCGCGCACGCGACCGTTGTCGAGGTTGACTCGAAGGTCCTTCACCCATGCGCTCGTGACATTGCGGAGGGTCTTGTTGGCACGGTTGATGCCTTCTTGGACGGCCGCTTCGAACCCCTGGTCCGACGTGGCGCTGACTTCGATGACTCGGGCGACGGCCATAACGCACCTCTCGCGATCTTCTCGAAGGAGGCAACGCTCGGGGTAGCGCCCGAGTTCCCCTAGGTTTCGTCGGTGTCGAGGACGATGGTGACCGGGCCGTCGTTGACCAGCGACACCCGCATCATTGCGCCAAAGACGCCGGTCGCGGTGCGGATGCCCCTCGCCCGCAAGGCGTCGGCGAAGCGCTCGACGAGAGGCGCGGCTCTCTCGGGCCGGCCGGCGCCGGTAAAGCTTGGCCGCCGGCCGCGCCGTGTGTCGGCGAACAACGTGAACTGACTCACCACCAGTGCCTCGCCACCGACATCGATCAGCGAGCGGTCGAACTTGCCCGCCTCGTTAGGAAAAATCCGAAGAGTAGCGATCTTCTCGGCGAAGGCGTCGGCAACCGCCGGGGTATCGGCGTCTGCCACGCCGAGCAAGATGAGCAAGCCAGGGCCGATCGCGCCAACGATCGCGCCGTCGACGCTGACGCTGGCCTCCGCGACGCGCTGGACGACGGCGCGCACCTTAGGCGGCTTCGGCGGTTGCCTCGGACTTGCTCTCCGAGCTCGACTCGCTCGTTGCGCTGTCGCTCGTCGCGTCGGTGCTGCTCGCCCCGTTCTTGCCGCTGCCGTTTGCGTAGTCGGTCTTGTAGAAACCGCTTCCCTTGAAGACAATGCCGGCCGGGAAGATGACGCGCTTCACCGGGGCGCCGCACTCGACGCAGGCGCGGAGCGGGTCGTCGCTGAAGCTCTGTTTCACTTCAAACCGGTGCCCGCCCGTCTGGCAGGCGTATTCGTACATCGGCACGGTCGGCTACCCTCACACAGCCAAACTCAGGTTTCTTACCTCATTGTAGCCAAGTTGCTCCGCCCCGGACGTTGGCGCTGCGTTAGAAACACGTCAGCGGACGGTCGGCCGACTGCTCGGCACGCGGCGGTTTCGGCCCGACCCCTCCGCTATAATGCGGCGACCCAAACGGGTGACCGAGGGGCTATGCGGGTCGCAGTGACAGGAGGCAGGGGCCAGCTCGGGCGCCAAGTGCGCCGCGCCTTCGGCGAAGCCGGCTGCGAGGTGCTCGAACCGCTGCTTGACCGCCCTGCTCATGACATCGCCGACCTCGCGATCATCGATACCATCGCCGCGATGCGCCCGGACCTCGTCGTCCATTGCGCGGCCATGACCGATGTCGACGGCTGCGCCCGCGACCCCGATGCCGCGCTTCGGGTCAACGCCCTCGGCACGCGCAACGTCGCGCTCGGGGCGCGCCGCGCCGGCGCAGCGCTGGTCGCCATCTCGACCAACGAGGTGTTTTCCGGCACGGCCCGGTCTCCCTATGACGAATGGAGCCCGGTTGAGCCAATTAACCCGTACGGCCGCTCCAAGGCGATCGGCGAGGCGTTCGTCCGCCAGCTCGTTCCCGAGTCCTACATCGTCCGCACGGCGTGGCTGTTCGGTCCCGGTGGAAACAACTTTGTCACCAAGATGATCGCCCGCGCCAAGGCTGGACCGATCACAATCGTCGCCGACGAAGTGGGCTCGCCAACCTACGCGCCCGACCTCGCCGATGCGCTCGTTGCGCTCGTCCACACCGGCGCCTATGGCACCTATCACCTCGTCAATGAGGGGGTCGCCAGCCGGCTGGAGTTCGCCCAAGCGATCTTCGCGCTCGCTGGCATCGAGGCCGATGTTACGCCGACGACGCTCGCCCAGTGGCCGAGGGCGTCACAGGTGCCGCCCCGGACGCCGTTGCGGAACCTCGCCGGCGCGGTGCTCGGCATCCGGCTACGGCCGTGGCGAGAGGCGCTTGCCGCCTATCTCTCCATCGAGGCGGCATGACGGTCGCGGCGTCTGTCATCATCCCCAACTGGAACGGCCGGGCCTACCTGCCCACCTGCCTCGGGGCGCTCGCCCGCCAGACCCGCCAAGACTTCGAGACGATCCTCGTCGACGACGCCTCGACCGACGACAGTGTGCGCTACGTGGAGGATGCCTTTCCTTGGGTCCGAATCGTCCGGCGGCGCCGCAACGGCCACTTTGCCCGCGCCGTCAACACCGGTATTCGCGAAGCCCGGGCCGACGTGATCGTTTTGCTCAACAGCGATACCGAGGCCGAGCCAGGCTGGCTGGCAGCGTTGCTCGCAGCACTGGACGCCTACCCCGAGGCGGGGATGGTGACGAGCAAGCTGCTCCTCTTCGACCGGCGCACGGTGATCCATTCGGCCGGCGATGTTCTGCGGATCGATGGGCGGCCGGGCAACCGGGGGGTCTGGGAAGAAGACCGCGGCCAATACGACGGTTCGCCGTGGGTGTTCGGGGCGTGCGCCGGCGCGGCCGCCTTTCGCCGGGCGATGCTCGAGGAGATCGGCCTGTTCGACGAAGCATTCACGGCCTACTGCGAAGATGTCGATCTTTCGTTCCGAGCGCAGCTTGCCGGTTATCGTTGCCGCTTCGTGCCGGAGGCGCGGGTCTACCACCATGTCTCGGCGACTGGCGGCGGTGTCGGGGCGAGCTACCTCTGCGGCAAGAACTTCATTAACGTGATCGTCAAGAACATGCCGGCAGAATTGCTTCGCCGGCACTGGCCGAAGATCGCGGCGGCGCAGGCGCGCCTCGCGCTCGAGGCGCTGCGCCACGTCCGCCAGCCGGCAGCGCGTGCGTGGCTGCGCGGCCAACTGGCCGCGGCAGGCCAGCTGCCGTCGATGATTGCCAAACGCCGCCGCATCCAAGCGAGCCGGCGCGTCTCGATCTCGGCGATCGAGGCGCTGTTGGAGGCGGCATGACGGTCTACCTCTCGGTCGTCATTCCGGCGTACAACGAAGAAGGGCGCATCGGTACGGCGCTCGAGAAAGTTCGCACCTACCTCGGCCACCAGCGCTATTCCTCGGAAGTGATCGTCGTGGAAAACGCCAGCACCGACCGGACGGCGGCGATCGTCGAAGCGGCGGCAGCCCAGCCGGGCGTTCCGGTGCGGCTGATCCGCCTGCCCCAAGCCGGGAAGGGCCGAGCGGTGCGCACCGGAATGCTCGCCGCCAGCGGCGAGTACCGCTTCTTCGCTGATGCCGATCTCTCGATGCCGATCGAGCAGCTCGACCGGTTCCTGCCTCCGGCGATGAGCGGCGTGGACGTCGCGATCGGCTCGCGGGAGGCGCCCGGCGCCCGGCGGATTGGCGAGCCGGGATATCGCCACCTGATGGGGCGGGTCTATAACTGGATCATCCGGCTGGTCGCGGTGGACGGCTTCGACGACACCCAATGTGGCTTCAAGATGTTCCGTGGCGAGGCAGCCGACTGGCTGTTCCGCCGGCAGCAGATCGACGGCTGGGCGTTCGACATCGAGATCTTGCTGCTGGCGAAGCGACGCGGTTACCGAATCGTCGAGGTGCCGATCGACTGGTATCACGGCGATCAAAGCAAGGTGCGTCCGGTCCACGACACGGTGACGATGCTGGCCGAGACGCTGCGTATCCGGCTCAACGCGCTGCGCGGCCGCTACCCCGACGCGTCCCAAGCGACCGAGCGCGACGTGCGGTGACCGCCGTGCCCCGCCGAGGATGATCGCCCGCCGCTGGCAGGTGGCGCTCGCCGCCGCCGTCCTTTGGCAGCTCGCCGTCGGCACGCTGTACGCTCTGCGTATTCCCGCGTGGCAAGCGCCCGACGAGCCTGCCCATTTCAACTATGCCCGCCACCTCGCGCTGACCGGCGCCCTGCCAGTGCTCCAATTCGGCGACTACGACGGGCGGTATCTCGAACTCCTGAAGGCGAGCCGCTTTCCGCCAGCGCTCCCGATCGACACGGTACGCTACGAGGGGCACCAGCCGCCGGCCTACTACGTCCTCGCGGCCCCGCTGGCGGCGCTCGCTGGCCCGAGCGATCCGAGGCCCGTCCGGCTCCTTTCGGTTGTGCTTGGCGGTCTCCTTGTCATCCTCCTCTTCGCGATTATCCGGACTGTCCTGCCGACGCGGCCGGATCTCGCGCTGCTTGCCGCCGCGCTGCCCGCCGTCATCCCTCAGCATCTCGCGATCTTCGCCTCGGTCAGCAACGACGCGCTCGCCTCGGTGGCGGTCGCGCTTGCCCTCCTTGTCACCGTGCGGCTGATCGCCCAGCGGGAGCGGGAAGGGTCGCGCCCGACCAACCGCCAAGCGCTGCTGCTCGGGCTGGCGCTTGCGCTCTGTCTGCTTACCAAAGTGACGGCCTATGTGATGCTGCCGGTGGCCCTGCTCGGCTTCCTCTGGGCAGGGGGACGAGCGCGGCTGCTGGCCGTCACCCTCGCGCCAGCCGCGGCGGCGGGGCTATTCTGGGCTGGGCGCAATCTGGCGCTCTACGGTCCGCTCGACCCGCTGGGTCTTGCGCGTCACGACGCGGTCGTCGCTGGCCAGCCGCTCACCGGCGCATTCGACCTCGTCACGCTGCGAACCCTCGTGGGAATCGGCTTTCAGAGCTTCTGGGGCCAGTTCGGCTGGATGGGCGTCCTGATGGACGGCTGGGTCTATGGCGTGCTCTGGGCGGGGACACTGCTCGCGCTGCTCGGCCTCGCCGCCTTCTTCGTCGATCTGCATCGCGGCCGCATGTCGGTCGATAGCGCCGGCCGACGCGGCTTGGCGCTGCTCGGCCTCCTGGTTGCCCTGATCGTCGCGGGCTTCCTCTGGTACAACCTGCGCTACTTCCAGCCGCAGGGGCGCTACCTGTTTGCGGCGATGCCGGCGATTGCCCTCGCGATCGCCGCCGGGCTGCGTTGGGTCTTCTCCGAGCGCTGGGGAGCGCTCCCGCTCGCCGCGGTCTACGGTGGCCTTGCCACGCTCGATTTGTACGCGCTCTGGCGCTATATCCTGCCGCAGCTCGCCGGCTAGCCTGCCCTCCGGGACAAGGAACCGCTACGGCGCGGGGCTGCCCATCTCAATCGGGAAAGGTGGTGTCAACGAGCTGGCCAGCGGCGCGGCTCGCCGATCCGCGCCCTTCTCGTTGGCGCCAGTTCGCCGTCCTCACGCAATGGCCCGCAGTGAAATTGGTATACTGCCGTCGATTTTCACCCGGAGCGATTCCCATGCAAACTACCCCGCACCTGACGATGGCAGGCGCTTTGCTGCCCCGTGCCGGATTGGCGACCAAGGCAGCGTTAGCGTTCGTCTTTTCCGTCCTTCTTGCCCTGTCGGCGCAGGTGAGCTTCGAGATCGGGCCGGTTCCCCTCAGTTTGCAGACGTTGATGGTGTTACTCACCGGTGCGCTCCTTGGAAGCCGGCTTGGTGCGCTGGCCGTCGGCCTCTATTTGGTGGAGGGGCTTGCCGGCCTGCCCGTGTTTGCCGGCGGGAACAGCGCTTGGAGCGTGGCACGCACCGGCGGGCCCTACATTCTCGGGAGCACCGCTGGCTATCTGGTCGGTTTTGTTGCTGCTGCCTACCTCGTGGGCTGGCTTGCCGAGCGTGGTTGGACGCGCAACGTCCTGCTGACCGCGCTTGCGATGGTGCTCGGCAACCTCGTCATCTATGCCCTTGGGCTGCTCAACCTTGCCCGATTTGTGCCGCCGCCGGCGGTGTTTGCGGCTGGGCTGCTGCCCTTCCTCCCGGGTGACGCAATCAAGATTGCCGTGGCGGTGGTGCTGCTCCCCAGCGGATGGTGGGCGCTCGAGGCGCTTGGGATGAGCCCGCGCCGCTAGCGCACGACGAGGAGGAGGCCGAACGGCCGTCTCGTCCGACGTCACCCACGACGCCCGGTCCGATGAGGCGGCCACGCTCGGCACGCGCCTCGTCGCAGCGCTCCTCAAACTCGGCCACGTCTCGCGTTCGGGCGGCACGCGCTCACTGCCGATGGTGTCTGCCCATCCGTGAAATCACCTCGCAATGCCCGCCCTCGAGGTGTGATGCTTCCTCTGCGTTCGCTGAGGTGCTCAACCGCGCCGGTCGCGGCGGCGCAAGCGCCTGGAGCGTCTTCTTGGACGGGTTGGCTCCGGCGTTCGGACGGCTGAAGGCCGTGGCGCTATGGCTCTCCTGATTCACGCTGCTTGCGCCGCGGCCGTGCGGGCGGTGGTCTGGTCTCAGGCGGCGTTCCCGCTTCATTGGGGCCGAGCGAGCGAGGATCGGTCGGGCGATGGGTGACTTCGAGGCGACGAGCCAGCGTCAAAATCGCGAAGGTGAGGAGCGTCGCGACGACGGCGATCAGGTACATCCCAGCGGCTGCGGCTAATCCGATGGCTGCCATCATCCAGACGCTGGCGGCGGTCGTGACGCCGATGATGCCACGGGGGTCGCGGATGATGGTGGCCGCCCCGAGAAAGCCGATCCCCACGACGACTTGCGCGGCGACGCGGCCTGGGTCGTTGACAGCCACGCCGACCGCCGGAAAGCCGACGGTCGAGACGAGGCCGAACAGCGCCGCGCCGAGGGAAACCAGCATAAACGTGCGCAGCCCCCGCCGGCCGGTCGCGCTGTTCACGCTCGAAGCCGACGACTGCGCCGCAGAGCGCTGCCAAGAGCAGCCGGGCGATCTGCTCGAGCTCACTCGGTGGGTTCATCGCGGCCTCATTTCTCTGCTTGGGGGAGGACCCAGCGATTCGAATCTGGTCCACCCTGCAGCACGGCGGTCGCGTCCACGCCCCAGCAGTATAGGGGGCGGTTCATCAGCCTCGGCGGGAAACGCTACGGCTTCGGCGTATCCGGGAGTGGCGCGGGCGCCGGGTGCGTCAGCTCGTCGCGCATCAGGTGGCGCTCCAGCCAGAGATGGAGCACCGTGAAGAGATATTTCCGGCCCATCGTCCGGATCGACAGCCGCGAGACACCCGCCGTCCGGCCATACCAGTTCACCGGGACGACCGCGTATCGGTAGCCGCGGTTCATCGCCTTCAATGGCAATTCGACCGTCATGTTGAAGTGGTTGGCAAGCAGCGGGGAAATGTCCCGAATTACCTCGGTGCGAAAGCCCTTGAAGGCGTTCGTCATGTCGTTGTAGCGGGTGCCGAAGAGCACCTGGATGAAGGTGTTGGCGATCCGGTTGACGATCAGTTTGTGCGGCGGGTACGCGCGAACGGTCGTCCCGCGGGTGAAGCGCGTCCCGAAGGCACAATCGTAGCCCTCGACCATCTTGCGGTAGTAGGTGACGATATCTTTCGGGTCGTCGGAGGCGTCGCCCATCGCGATCACCACGCAATCGCCCGTGACATTCGACAGCCCTTCGCGAATGGCTCGGCCGAACCCGCCCGGCGGCTGGCGATGGATGACGCGCACGGTCGGCAGTTCCGCCACCAGCCGGATCGCGATGTCGGCGGTCCCGTCCGTCGAATTGTCGTTGACGAGGATCACTTCGTGGGGGATGCCGGCGTCGTTTAAGGTCGCGACGATGTCGCGCACGGTCTCGCCGATTACGGCCTCTTCGTTGTGCGCCGGAATGACGACCGACAGCTTCATCGGGTTCGGGTGCATCGCCTCATCCCCGCAAGCGCGGCGCAAGATACGAGCGGAATAATGCACGAATTGCAGCCGGTGAGAACGCTTCGACCCGGCGCTTGCCGGTTGCGATCAGCCGTTCGCGGAGAGCTGGATCGCGCACAATGCGGTCGATGAGCTCGGCGATCACCGGGAAGTGCTTCCGGTGGATGAGGATGCCCGCTTCGCCGAGCGTATCGGGCGTCGCCGTTGCTGCGTAGGCGATCACTGGCACACCGCTCCACATCGCTTCGATCACCGGGACGCCAAATCCTTCATGTTCAGACATGCAGAGATAGACGTCGGCGATCTGATAGTAGGCGCGGAGCGCAGCGTCGGAGACGCGGTCGGTAAAGATGACGTCGTGCTCGACCCCGAGGTGGCGTGCCAGATGGTCGAGCCAGCGGCGATAGGCCGGGACCATCACACCACCGACGACGACGAGCCGGGCTGACGGGTCGATCCGTTTGTAGGCGGCAAGCGCTTTGATCGCATCCTCTTGGCGTTTGTGGGGGGCAATCTTGCTGACCGTGAGCAGCGTCGTCCGGCCGTCGTCGTACTCGGCGAGCACCGCCGGATCGGGCGTGGCCGAGAAGCGCTCGGGGTCGACTGGCAGCGGCAGCACTGCTGTGTCGGTATAGCCTGCCTGTTCGAGCTCGCGCCGGCTGTACTCCGAGTTCGCCATCGCGAAGTCGACGGTGTCGAATGACCCCAGCTCCCAGCGGCCGAGGCGCGTCACCTCGATCACTTCGGCGTCAGCACCGTAGAACAACTCGGGCGGCGTGATATTGTGGTACATCATGTAGCTCGGCCAAGGCAGCCGGCGCGCGAACGCCGAGACGGGTGAGCCGATCGAGAAGTGCCAGATGACGCGCTCGCGCTTCGCGGGGTCGATCCGCAGTTCGTGATACGGCAGCACGTCGCCGACGAGATCGGCAGCAATGTGCTCGGCGTAGATCTCGGCGCGCGCGCCGGCCTCGCGCAGCCAGTGTCGGATCGAAAAGGCCAGATCGGTGATGCCGTCGCCGCGGAGGGCGCCGACGGTGAGTTGGTGCACCGTCCAGCCGTCAGCCCAGCAGTCGTGCATAACGCTCGACCATGATGCTCCAGTCGTAGTTCGCGAGGACGTAGCGTCGGCCCGCCTCGCCCATTCGATCGGCCGCTGCCGGGTGCTCGATCAGCCAGTCGAGACAGCCTGCGAACTCTGCAAAGCCGCAAAAGGGCAGGCCGCCGCCGCTCTGGTAGCAATGGTGTGCCAGAACCGCGCTCCCGGCGTTCACGAGCACGGGCCGGCGTTGGAGCCAGCTTTCCATGATAACGAACGAAAAGCTCTCGTTGACCGAAGGCTGAACAAGGGCGAGCGCAGCCGCGCAGCCGTCCGCTTTTTCTTGGTCGGTGATCGTCCCGAGGTCGAGAATCTTGCCTCGAAAGCGCTTCGGAATGTCGACGCTGCCGCTGCCGGCGAGCACCAGCGACGGCCCATCGGGATGACGGAGCAGGTAGCGCGAAACGTATTCAATGAGCAGCGGCGTGTTCTTGGTCGGATCACGCCGGCCGATCGAGAAGAGGAAGGGCCCGTCGATCCCGAAGCGTGTCCGGAACCGCTCGGCATCGCCGACCGAGGTCGTGTCGACTCCCGCGCCCCAGAGCAGCAGCCGGTCGTCTGGCAGGCCGTACAGCCGCTGAGCGAGATCCCGCTCCGGCCGGGCGAGCGAGATGATGCCCCGCACTGCCTGAAAGACGGGGATCCAGCAGCGCATTCGCGCATACCCCTCGTCATGCAGGGCCGGAATCAGGTACGTCCGTTGCGGCGCAACCTGTGCCCCGAAGAAGGTCGTTCCAAAGGGATAGGGGATGAAGAGGAAGATCGTCCGGTCGCGCTGCGCAATCTCGTGGTAGAGTGCCGCGCTGTTGACGCTCTGACGGAAGTACGCGATCTCCTCTTCAGGCGTGAGCCGCCGGCCCGCGATGAGCCGCTCGTTCAGGGCGCCGAAGGTGGTAATCGGCGTGTGGTCGAGCGGAAAGCGCGTGACTGGTACGCCGTTTTCGACGGACGTGCCCGGCCGGTGGAAGTCCTCGTTCCACCCGGTGAACAGGTCCTTCGCTGTGGTCGTCAGCACTTCGACCGGCAGCCCGGCGGCAGCGAGGCGCTCGGCCGTCGTCCGGCAGACCTGCTCCGCGCCACCGAGGATATCGGTTCCGTACCACGGCGGGACAAAGGCGAGCCGGTCAGCGATCGGCATCGGCGTCGAGCCGCGCCCGCAGCGTGTCGATCTGGTCTTGGAGCCGCCGCTGGTCGCGCCGCAACGCCTCCTGCTGGGCGACAATCCGCGCGAGGAAGGCGATCGTCTGGCCCGTAACGACGCGCTGCCGCGCGGCTTGGATGTTGTCATAAAACACGACGAGCTCGTGCGCTGCCCGTTTGAGGCGCGTCAGGAAGCCGCCGATGATGGGCAGCGGGCTCGGCCGGACGTCGACATGGAGCGTCAAATTGCGGGCATCCTCTTGGATCTGGTCGAGCATGAACGCCCATTCGGGGTCGATCCGCAGCCGCTCGATCCAGCGGGCATCGCCGGTGTCGTCGTGACCGAACACCGGCAAGTCTGCTGCCCATTCCTCGGTCGGATAGCCGCGACTGGCTAGCCCCGCGCGCACCTCGGCCAATATGGCCTGGACGTCGATGGCCTCGTCGCGGATCTCGATGACAGCTTCAGGAGGCGGGGCCGCCGGCGCCGCCTCTGCGGGCGCCCCTTCCGCGGCGTCGGGGGATGCGCTGGGGTTCTCGCTGGCCATAGCGGGGCGAATTCTAGTCCAGACGGCCGGCTCGCGCGCCTCCGCTGATGGCCAGACGAGAGTCACTCGAGCTTGACGACCGAATCCAGGTTCCAGAAGAAGGGCGTCGGCAACGTCAGGCCTTGGAGCTTCTTCGAGGTCACGGTGATGGAGGGCACAACGACCAAAAAGATCATGCTGACATCGTCGACATGGGCGCGATTCGCGGCACGGAGGAACGCCGCGCGTCGCTCGGGATCCGTTTCCGCCTGCGCGGCGCGGTAGTTGTCGTCGAAGCCCGGGGCGCACCAGATGACGTTGGCGGGGGGCAAGTCACAGGTCAGGAGGCCGCGCTGGAGCGAAAAGAAACCGTTTGCATCGCTCATATTCGCCGCCACCATCTCGTTCCGCGTGCGCCCGCCGCGGGTAAAGAAGATATCGACATAAACACCGAATTCTTGTTCCTCGATGCCAACTTCCACGCCGACCTCGCGCAGATAGCCCTGCACGGCTTGCATCAAGGAGGGCTGGAAGAAGGCTCGCGTGTAATCGATCGGTCCTTGGACCTTGAATCCAGTGGGATAGCCGGCTTCGGCAAGCAACTGCTTTGCCCGTGCGACGTCATAGGGATAGGGCCGGATGCTCTCATCGTGGAGCAAGCTACCGGGTGGGGCAATCTGTCCGGTCGGCTGCGCGTACCCTTTAAAAATCGTCCGTGCGATTGCCTCTTTGTCGACCGCGTAGTTCAGTGCTTGGCGGACGCGCTTATCGGCAAGCGGCGACATGCGTTTTTCGATTGCGTTCTTGTCGAAGCGGAAGGCTTGGACGGTGGTCAACTGAACGTCGACGCCGAGACCTTCCCGTTTGGCTTGGTCCGCTTGATCCCCGCTGAACGGGCCCACCGCAATATCGATCTCGCCGGTTCGAACACCAGCGAGGGCGACGGTTGTATCGGGAACGGCACGCCAGCGGATCTCGGTGGCGGTTGCCTTCCGGTAGGGGTGGTCGAAGCCCGCCCGGCGCCGATAGACGATTTCGTCGGCGGTACGGAACTCGACGATCTCGTATGGCCCGGTTCCCATGGGCTTGGTCGCGAATCCATCGCGCCCGACCTGCTGGTAATAGCTTTGCGGGAAGACATACAAGTAGGGCGCCGCATAGAGCACACTGACATCGCGCTGGCGCGTGAGCAAATCCACCGTAAAGTCGTCCACCCGCTGGGCGCGGGTGACATTTGGCATCAGCGGTCGTTGCGGGGTGTTGGTGTCGATGAACAGATTGATCGTGAACTCGACGTCGGCGGCGGTCATTCGCGTGCCGTTGGAGAAGGTCATGTCGCGCCGCAACGTAAAGCGCCAGCCACTCTGATCGGGGAGCAGCTCCCAGCGTTCCGCCACTGCCGGCATCAATTTGAAGTTCGGTCCGAAGTCCAGCAGCGCATCGAACTGTGCCGCGAAGATATGCATGCGAGCGGAGACGCTTTCGGGGCTTGCGCTGGCCGGCAATCCCGAATCGGCGCCCCGGATGATCTGCGCCGCCGCTCGACGTGGCTCGGTCGGCGCGGCGCTTGGTCCCCCTTGCGCTGATGGGGATGGCGGCGAACACGCCGTCACGATCAACAGGCCGATCACCCCAATCATTCGCGTGGTCCGGCTCATCGCGGCGATCTCCACAATCACGAGGTTGGTATGGAGGCGTGGCGCGAATGGGACATTGTACCAACGATTGCACATGCGACGCCTGCCGTCATCCTGTATCCGGGAAGATCCCGGGAGTATTGGTTGGAGGCTCGAACCGGCTTCTTCTCCCTCGTTAGGGAGCGAGAAGGCTCCGGTAGCGTTCGAGGATCGTGGGCCAAGCGAAGTTGCGGAGAACGTAGGCGCGGCCGCGTGCGCCAAGGGCGTCCCGTGCCGCCGGATGGGTAAGGAGGTACTCCACCAGCGCGGCGAACTCGGCGTAGGTGGCGAATGGCAAGCCCCCGCCACTCGCGAGCGCGAAATGCCGGGTGACGGCGCACCGTTCATTGACCAGCACTGGTGTCCCTTCTACCCAGCTTTCCATCAGGACAAGCGAAAAGCTCTCCCGCACCGACGGCTGCACCGTCGCGAGCGCGGCAGCGTAGGCGTCGTGCTTCGTCTCCTCGTCGATCGCGCCGAGCCGGATGATTCGGTCGCGAAGCTTCACTGGCAGCCGAGTCTCGCCGGGACCCGCGAGCACGAGCAGCAGTTCCTCGCGGCTGAGAGCGTAGCGAACGAAATAGTCGAGCAGGAGCGGCGTGTTTTTCGTTGGTACTAGGCGGCCGACATACAGGAGAAACGGCCGGTCAATGCCATACTTCGCGCGGAACCGCATGGCATTACCGCGCGGCGTTGTCTCGACGCCTGCGCCCCAGAGATGCACTCGCTCATCGGGCAGGCCATAGAGCGCCTCGACGAGTTGTCGCTCCGGCTCTGAGAGGAGGATCAAGCCGCGTACTGTAGCGAACAATTCGCGCACTGCGGTCATCCGGGCGTAGCCTTCGTCGTGGAGGCAGGGGATGATCCAACTGCGCGCCGGAGCGATCCGCGCACCGAAAAAGGTCGTGCTGAAGAAGTATGGCAGGAAGAGAAATTGGTAGCGCGCCTGCTCCCGGGCGATGTACCGATAGAGCGCGTCGCTATTGACAAACTCCTCGAAGAATCGATGCTCTTCCTCGCGCGAGACGCGCTCGCCAGCGATCAGCCGCTCGTTGATGGCGGCGAAGCGGTCGGGAATTTGCTTGCGAAGGGGAAAGCGCCGCACCACCACACCGTTCTCGGTGCGCACGCCGGGCCGATGCCAATCGTTCCACCAGCCGCTGAACTGATCGCGGGCGCAGGTTGTCAACACCTCGACCGGCACGCCCGTTGCTGCCAGCCGTTCGGCGGTCGCGCGCGCCAACGACTCCGCCCCGCCGATCGCGTCCTCGCCATACCACGGCAGCACGAAGGCGAGCGTCTGCTCTGCAAGCTGACTTTGCGTTCCGAGGCCGCGCGGGCGAGTGTGGTGACGCTTCTTCCCGGTCTCACTGGCCCCGTGATGGGAGGTGAAGAAGGGAGGTCTCATGCGACCTCTCGATAGACGCGCTCGACGCGATCGGCGACGGCCTCCCAGGTGTGGCGAGCGAGGGCGCGGGCGCGGCCGGCGGCCGCGAGGCGGCGCGCCTTGGCAGGGTCTTCAATCAGGGAGCGGATCGCCTCGGCGAGCGCCGGCACATCGCCGAAGGGGACGAGCTGACCAGTGACGCCGTCCTCGATCACTTCAGCGAGAGCGCCGGCGTTCGCGCCGATCACCGGCATTCCGGCAGACCATGCTTCACAGAAGACGATACCAAACGACTCGGTGCGCGACGGGAGGGCAAGGAGCGTGCCGGCCGCGAGCAGGTCGCGCTTCTCCTCGTCGGAGATCGGGCCCAAGGCGAGGCAACCGTCCGTCGGCCCGGCGGCGAGCGCGGCGTCGAAGGCCGCGGTGCGCTTCCCGGCGGCGACCAGCGTGACGGCGCAGCCGTTCTGGCGCAATCGACGTACCGCGGCCAGCAGATCGAGTGCGCCCTTCTCTGGCAGGGCGACGCCGAGGAAGACGACGATCGGCCCGGCGATGCCGTAGCGTTGGCGGAAGCGAGCTCCATCGCCGCCGAGAAGCGCCGCCGGGTCAAAGCCTGCCCCGCCGTGTCGTATCGCCCGGCGCGGCACGCCACGCCGCGCCAGCGCATCGCCCTCGAATGCCGTCTGAACGAAGACCGCATCGGCCCGGCGCATCAGATCGATCTGGTGGGGCAGCGTGTAGTGTCGGCGAATCTCCCAGTCCTCTGGCCGGCCGAGATGCGCGAAGGGCGTCACCAGAAACGGAATCTGTAGCCGCGCCGCGAGTCGCTCGGCCCACAGCAGCAGCGAATCGTACGGCTCGCAGCCGGCATGAACGAGGTCGAACCGCTCGTCTCCCCGCCACGCTCGCCACGCGAGGCTCGGCACATAGGGCGTGAGCGAGGCAATCCCTCGCAAGAGAGGCACGGCGCCCGGCAGTGGCGCGAGGGTGATTGCCAGCCAGCGCAGCCGATGATACGCCTGATCGGTCGGCGCGAGATGACGCACCCGTGCCCGCCAGACGGGAATGCCGTTCACCGTCGACTCGCCGGCGGGGAGTGCGGCAGCAGTTGGCGACCAAAAGCGGTCGATGTCGAGCGCGTCGGTCGTCCAGACCGTGACCTGATGGCCGCGCGCTGCCAGTCGCTCGGAGAGTTGTTGAAAGACGAGCTCCGATCCCCCGACCGCTGGTGCATAGCGCTGGACGACGTGGAGGATCCTCACTGGGTCACCTCGTCGTACACGGCTGCGACGCGCCCAACCACCTGCTCCCACGTGTAGTCGGCGAGGGCCTTGGCGCGGCCGCGCGCGGCCAACTGCGCCGCGAGCGCCCGATCGGCAAGCAACGAGCGGATGGCCTCGGCGAGCGCGGTCACGTCGCCGAACTCGACGAGCCGGCCAGTGACTCCGTCCTCGATCACCTCAGCGACGCCGCCGGCGCGGGCCGCCACCGGCGCGATGCCTGCCGTCCACGCCTCGAGGAAGACAATGCCGAACGAATCGGTGCGCGAGGGCATCGCGAAGAGATCGCTTGCCGCGAACAGGTCGCGCTTGGCGTCGCCAACCGTAACGCCGAGCAGCCGGCAGCGGGCTCGGACGTCGCCCGGAAGCGTTGCCCAGTAGCGCTCGAAATCGCCGTACGTCGGGCCGGCGAGCGCCAACGTCGCGGCATGCCCGCTGTCCCACAATCGGCGCATCGCCTCGACGAGATGAATTGCCCCTTTGTCCTTGGCGACAGTGCCCATGAACGTGACCAGCGCCCCATCGACCGCGTTGGCGCGGCGGAAGCGGTCGCCGTCGCCGCCCTGCACCTCACTGGGGTCGACACCGACGCCGCCGCGCCGGATCGCCCGCCGCGGCACGCCAATGGAGGCGAGGAAGTCGGCTTCCAACGAGGTCTGCACAAAGATCACGTCGCAGTTGCGCAGCAGCGCGATCTGATGCGGCATCGTGTACTGTCGGCGGATGGCCGCGCTGCCCGCCTCGCCGAGGTGGGTGAACGGGGTCATGAGGAAGGGGATGCCCTGCCGGCGGGCGAGCGCCTGCGCCCAAGCGACGATGGCGTCGAACGGGATATTGCCGGCGTGAACGAGATCGTAACGTTCGCGCGTTGTCGTGAGCCGGAGCGCCAGCTCGGGCACCAAGGGCGTCGCCGCTGCCAAGCCGAGCGCCAGCGGCACGCTTCCCGGTGCGCGTCCAACGAACTGCGCCAGCCGCCGGAGCGCCGGGTAGGCGAGTGGCGAAGCCGGCAGGTGGCGCACCGGGAAGCGCGTCACCTCGACGCCGTTCAGCCGCTCGACGCCTGCCGGTAGATGCCGGCGCCCCGGCTGCCAGAAGTATTCGAGGTCGTAGGCCGTCGTCGTGTAGACCGTCACCTGATGGCCCTGCGCTGCCAGCCGTTCGGACAGCTCCTGAAAGTACCGCTCGGAGCCGCCGACATACGGCCAGTAGCGCTGGATGACGTGCAGGATCCTCACCAGTGGTGTCTCACGAGACGAACCGCGCGATGGCATCGAGGTACCGGGCGGCGACGGCATCGGGCGCCAGCATTTCGGCTGCCCAGCGCCGGCTCGCCTCGCCTCGCGCCGCCCGGAGGTCGGGATCGAGCGCCAGTTCGCGCAGTGCGGCGATCAGCGCCGCGTCGTCCTCCGGCGGGACCAGCGCGACGGCCTCGGGCAGCTCGCGGAAAGCCCCGACGGCTGAAGCGACGAGCGGTGTGCCGGAAGCGAGGGAGCGCAGCGCCGCCCCAGATGTTTCGCCGAGCGTCGGCCAGCGCAAGGCGATCGCGATATCGACGGCGGCGAGCGCCCGCGTGAAGCCCCGCCAGTCGACCCGGCCGGCGAGGATTGTTCGCTCACGCACGTCAGCACTGGCGAGCGCCAACGCCTCCTCGAGCGCTCCACCGTCGTCGCCGACGATGACGAGCCGCCAGTCGGCAAGCTCGGAGGCGAGGACATTCAACGCCCGGACGGTTGTGTCGAGCCGTTTTTCGCGGGTGACGAGCCCGAAGACGCCGAACAGCAGCGCTGATTCAGGGAGCCCGAGCGCTCGTCGCGCCGCCCTGCGGCTGATGCGTGGCGGCGGCGCAACGAGATGAGGCACGACGGCGATCGGCGCCTCCGGGCGGACCTGCCGGACGATCGTCGCGGCGGCTTCGCTGTGGACGATGACGCCCAAACTGAAATCGACGAGCCGGCCAGTCAGCGGCCACGCCTCGGCGACGACGCCGCGGATGCGCCGCAGTGCGCCGCGCGCCGCTCGGGCGCCTGCTACCCCGTGGCTGTAGAGCATCTCGCGGATGTAGCTTGGACCATCTCCCCGATGCTCGGTGATCGCTGAGACGAAATGATGGACGACCGGGTCGTGAAGGACGACAACGCCGGGCCAACGGAGGGCGGCGCGGTAGACTGGCTCGTGATAGACGTTATTGCCCATCTGGTAGAGTGCGACGTCCCAGCCGTTGGCGCCTGCCGGTCCGCGAAAATCGCCGACCGGCCGCCACGCCACCGCGGCACGGCGGGGGAAGCGTGGCGGGTGCGCGGAGTAGAGCGTGAGATCGCAGCGGGCGCCGAGCGCCGGGGCAAGCTCAGCGCTGTAGTCGGCGATGCCGGTCGGCTCCGGCGGCAGCGGCGTCACCATTGCCAGCCGCATCAGGCCTCCTCGGCTGGGGCGCGGCCCTCAGCGCCCGGACCCGCCCGCTCGAGGCCGGCGATCCGGGCATGGAGGAGGGCGAGCTCCCGGCGCACTAGGACGAGTTCGCGGTCGACGGCGGCGAGGATGGTCTCGTCTTCGCTGCTCCGCGTGCCAAGCTCACGCAGCAGTGTGCGAGCCTCGGCTTGCAACTGACCAAGCTGCCCTTCCAGCCGGTCGTCGCGGTCGTCGAGCGTGCCGAGCGCTGCTTCCAACGAGTCGAGGAGGTTGATCATCCGGTTCAGCAGGTGCTCGTACTCGTCCCGCCATGCCTCGAACGTTTCGATGACGGCGCGATTGTAGTTGTCCTGCTGTTCAAGGACGGGAAGGAATGACCAGCGGACGACGAGCCAACTGAGCGTTCGGAGCAGGCCAAGCGCAAGCGGGATCGGCCGCCGCTCGGGTGGCACGATCGGCGGGCCAAGCACCATCCAGCTTCGGCGGAGTGGCTCGAGCGCCCGGTTGAAATCGCGGGCGCGCGCCGGGTGAAAGTAGCGTCGGAAGCCGGGCAGCCGCTGAACCGGCAGCGCTGGCTCGAGACGGAGCAGCCGCCGGTAGAACGGGAGCACCGCTGGCCGCCGCTCTTCGACCTCCCCCGCGAGCTCGCGGTAGACCGCCGTCAGCGCAGCCTGCTCCCGGCGTGAGGCGAGCGTGGGATAACGCTCCGCTTCGGCGGCTGTGAAGGCGCGCCATTCGTCGTCGGCGAGGTGCTTGAGCTGATAGCGCAGCCGGCCGCGATGATAGGCTGTGTAATAGCGATCGCTGTTACGGCCGAGCGAGCTTGATTCCCAATGGATCGCGACCGCCGCTGGCTGATAGCGGACACGCCAGCCCGCTTCGCGCAACCTTCGGCACAGATCGACCTCTTCGAAGTAGCCCGGCCAGAACTGCTCGTCGAGCAGCCCGACTTCCTCCAGCGCGGCGCGGCGTAGTCCGAGCACTGCCCCGGTGACGTACTCCACGTCGCGCGGCGAATCGTATTGGCCCACATCCAGCTCGCCATAACCGTAGTGATGGCCGAGGGCGAGCGGCGGCTCAAGATAGCCCCCGGCGTGCTGAAGCACGAGGCGGTTGGGAGCGTAGATCTTCGCGCCGACCGCGCCGGTGCGGTCGTCTTCGGCGAAGGTCGCGGCGATCCGCTCGAGGCAGTCGGGGTCGAGCACCACGTCCTGGTTGAGCAAGACCACGACCGGGGCGCGAGCTGCCCGAATCCCGACGTTCATCCCGCCGGCAAAGCCCAAATTTCGGTCATTCCGAATGAGGAGCGACTGGGGAGCGGTGCGCTCGATGAGCCTGACGGTGTCGTCGGTCGAGGCGTTGTCGACGAGGATGACCTCGACGTTGCCCAAAGTTTGGGCCAACAGAGAGGAGAGGCACGCTGTCACGAAGGGCGCGCCGTTCCAGAAGAGGACGATCGCGCTGAGCGTAGGAGCGCCGGCTTGGGGAGTCGTTTGTCGGGCGTTCAGGATCGCCCCCACCTCGGCCGCGTTGGCCGGGCCCGGAGTATAGCAAAGGCGCGCGGCCGCCCCGCGGCTTGATCGGTCGCGAGCCGACGCCTACACTCCCGCAGACCGACAAGGGGGCACTGACCGCGATGGCGGCAGGCGATGGGTGGCGGGGATTAGCTCCTCACGTGGACTCTGGCTTAGGCTTGTCGTCGGCTTCATCATCGGCGTCGGCTCCATCGTGCTCGCACTCCGCGCGGTCAACTTCGAGGATGTGACAACGACCCTTCGCGCTACCAACCCCGCCCTCACGCTCGCCGCGCTTGGCTCACTGCTGCTGACGACCTATGCCAAAGCGGCGCGCTGGACGGCGTTCGCCGGCCTCTCCCAAGGAGCGAGTTGGCTGCTCGTACCCGGTCTCGTCATCGGCCAACTGTTCAACACGCTGATTCCGGCGCGCGTTGGCGACCTCGCTCGCGTCGTCGTCGGCAGCGAGGCGACGGGGCTCGGGAAGGCCTTCTTGCTCGGGACAATCGTCCTGGAAAAGCTGGTGGACGGGCTCTGCGTGCTGTTGGTGGCGGCGCTCGTGCTGCCCTTCCTGCAGTTGCCAGATTGGCTCCTGACGAGCGGACTGGATGTTGCCCTGAGTGTGCTGGTGCTCGGTGGCGGAATCACGGGGATGCTGCTCATCGGCGACCGGCTGCTCGCGCTTGCCGCGCCGCCGCTCGGCCGGATTCCGGGCCGCTGGGGCGAACGGCTGACGCGAGCCCTCGCGGACGCCCTCCGCGGCCTCGGCGGGCTGCGCACGTGGCCGCAGCGCGGATGGGTCGCGTGGTGGTCGTTGGTCACCTGGACGTCAATGATCGCGACGAACCTCTTGGTGTTTGAGGCGGTTGGGTTGGAAGCCGGGCTGAGCGCCGCGGTGTTGGTGCTCATCGCCGTCACGCTCGGCGGCTCGGTCCCTTCGATTCCCGGCCGCGTTGGCGTGTTCCATTCGCTCGTCGTCGCGCCGCTGCTGCTCACCGGCGCTGATCCGGCGCGTGCGGTATCGGTCGCGGTTGTCCTCCACTTGCTCGTTGTCTCGACGCAGGTGGTGCTGGGTGTCTTCTTCATCTGGCGTGAAAGCGTGGACCCCCGCCGGCTGGCCGAGCTGAAGTAGCAGGCATGCCGCCGGATCAATCCGATGTCGTGTGCCAAGCAAGGAGGTACAACTCATGGCGCCACTCTTCCGCCGCTTGCTCGCCATACTTGCGCTCATCGCGTTGGCGCTGCCCCTTGGGGTCGGCGGCGACCAGCCGGCAAGCACGGCGCAGGGAGTCATCCGTCGCTACGTGCCCGTGACGATGCTGAACGACCCGAAAACCGGCAACCAGAGCCCGCTCGCGGCCGTGTGGCACAAGCCGTTCGGGAACGACAAGGCGGCCGACCGCGCCGCCGAAAGCGGCGCTCGCTACGTTCGTGCCTTCATCGAATGGCGCAACGTGGAGCCGGTGCAGACGACGCCACCGACCTATAACTGGAGTCAGTACGACACGGAGTTGGGCAACATCATCGGGCGTGGCCTCGTGCCAATGCTCAACCTGACCGACGCGCCTGACTGGGCGGCCTTTCCGAACTGCGGGCCATTCAAGGACGCCAATGGCCAAGCGCGCTGGGTGGAATGGGTAAAGGCGACGGTGGCTCGCTACTCTGCGCCGCCCTACAACGTGCGCTACTTCATCCTGACCAACGAGCCCGATTTCCGGATGAAGAACCCGAATGACCGGAACGGCGGTGGCTACGGCGGCGGCTGCTGGGGCAATAACCCGGCAGCCTTTGGCGCGATGTTGCGCGCCACCTACAGTGCCGTCAAGCCGCTTTACCCGAACGTCTTCCTCGTCATGGGGCCGCTCGCCTCCGACGGCTCGAACGTCGATTTCAACTTGAACTTCCTCCAGGAGGTCGTGAACCCGGCGATCGGCAACGCCGGTAATTCGTTCGACATGGCGTCGTTCAACTACTTCATCTTCTACCGGCGCAACTGGGAACAGTACGGCACGTCGGTGATCGGCAAGGCCGAGCGCTTCCGCCAGATCATGGCGTCGGCGGGCGGCTCGAAGCCCGTCATCGTGGCCGAGACCGGTCTCGTTGAAGACGAGCTCGGCGCGACCGCCGAAAGCCAAGCGATCTTGGTTCCACAAGTGTTTACTCAGGCGCTCGCTGATAGCGCCCGCGCTGGTGGTGATGGCATTGGGATCGCCACCTGGTTCTCGCTGAAGGACTTCTTGGTGCCGAACAACGATTCCGACTGGGGCCTGATCGACGTGCAGGACAACCCGAAGCCGTCATTCCGTGCGCTGCGCCAATGGGCGAACGAGATGTACAACGCCACGCTGAAGGCGAACCTGAGTGAGCCGACGTTCGGCACGACGCCGCCCGTTGGAGCGCGCAAGTGCGACCCCGCTGCCACCGGCGCGACCTACCTGTGCGACACGCTGCAACGCTACCTGTTCAGCACAACCGGGGCGCGCGACAAGCTCGTTGTCTGGGTCGACCCCGGCGCGAAGCCGACAACCAACTTGTACTTCAAGACGACCGCGACGCGGGTCATTCAGTACCCGGCAAACGAGGTGTTCGGCATTCGCGATCGCGAGGGCAACGCCGTTTCCTTCCCCGTTGTTGGCGGTCAGGTCCAGATCACGGTGGGCGAGAGCCCGCTCTACATCGACGTCCTGCGCAAGTAGGGCGCGACGCGCGTTCGGGCGCCTCGGCGACGGCGATCGAGCCCGCTGGATCGCCGTCATCGTCGAAGGTAGAGCTCGCCAGAGCCGCCCGACCATTGCTTAAACCATGGTGCGTGGCTGGCGAAGGGGATGGCAGTCGTCTGCGATCGCTGCGGGCGAACGCGATCTCTCGCGCGAGGTTGCGGCAGCGGGCTACGATTGAAGCGACGACATACCCCGAGAAAGGCGCTTCATGCGACGCGGTCTCCTCTGGATTTTCAGTCTCGTCGCCGTGACTGTCGTGGTGGTTGGGGCGTGCGGGTTCGGCTTTCTCCTCGGCGCGGCGAGTGGAGGGCTGAGCAGTCCCTTCGGCGGCGGCTCGGTCGCCGTCATCGAGGTGACGGGGGTCATCGCCAGCGGCGACGGCAGCGATCCGTTTGGCGCCGGCACGGCGGCGAGCGGAAAGATTGTTCGCTGGCTCACGCAGGCGGCGGATGACCCGCAGGTGCGCGCGATTGTCCTGCGCATCGACAGCCCAGGCGGTGGGGTGACCGCCTCGGATGAGATCTACAACGCGGTCGTCAAAGCGAAAGCGAAGGGCAAAAAGGTCGTCGCGTCCTTTGGATCTACCGCGGCGTCGGGCGGCTACTACATCGCTGCGCCGGCCGATCGCATCGTCGCCAACCCGACCTCGATTACCGGTAGCATCGGCGTCATCAGCGTCATCCCGAACGTGTCGGGGCTGATGGAAAAGCTGGGTGTCGAGAGTTACGTCTTCAAGAGCGGGCCGCATAAGGATAGTTCGACCGGCTTGCGCCCTCTGACCGAGGCCGATCGCCGCATTTGGCAGTCGATCGTTGACGACAGCTACGAGCGATTCGTCGAGATCGTCGCCAAAGGTCGTGGAATGGACAGCGCCGCGGTCCGCGCCGTTGCCGACGGACGCATCTTCACCGGCCGGCAGGCGCTCGACGCCAAGCTGGTGGATGAGCTGGGCGACTTGCCGGAGGCGATCCAGGCTGCTGGCAAGCTCGCTGGCATCACTGGCGAACCAGCGGTCATCACTTACCGTGACCGCGGCTTCTTCTCTTCGCTTGCCTCCTCATGGTTGCGCCCGCCGTGGAGCGCCGCGGTGAGCGCGCTTGGCCTTGACCTTCGCGAGCCTGTGCACTACCGGCTCGTGTACTGAGGAGGCCGTACAATGGCTGCCAGTACGATCGGAGGCAGCCATCATGCGACGGATCGCCGTTCCTCCGACGCCGCTCGACGCATTCCCGGAGGAGCGCACCCCGCACGGCACGCTTCGCCGCGCCATCGTTGACGAGCCGGCGGGGCCAAAGACCCTCATCCTCACCTACCCTGCGGGCACGCGCAGCCGCTTCGCTGACCGCGGCTTCGAATATCACTCCGCGCACGAGGAGATCTTTCTGTTGGATGGCGTTATCCAATTCGGGGAGTGGTACGACTGGAAGGCATTTGGCTACATCAACCATCCTCCGTATTGGGTGCACCCTGCCGATCAGAAGACGGACGTTGGGGCAACCATGCTGGCCAAGATCGACGGGGCCGTTGATTTCGGCTTCGAGCCGATCCCGCCTGACTGGGACGGCCGCGAGTACATCGTGGAAGGCACCCCGGTGAAATCCCGAGCACGCGGTGTGAGCAACGCCACCTTGAACGACATCCCGTGGGAGCCGGTCTTCCTGCCCGGCGGCCGCGACATGGGGTTCGAAGCGAAACACCTGAATGACGACCCCGAGAGCGGCTGGGTCACGTGGCTGATGCGTGCTCCGGCCGGCTGGCGCACCGAAGGCGGGCGTATCCGCGAGGGCGGCGAAGAAATCTTTCTCCTCGAGGGCGATCTGACGATCGAGGGCGTCGGTCGCTTGGAGGGGCGTGGCTACTATTGCGATCCCGAGAAGACAATCACGGGCAAGTCGACCGAGCGCGGCTGTTTGGCAATCCGCTGGACGCAAGGCGGTGACTATTTGCTGCCGCCGATCCGGTTTTGAAGGGAAGGCCATGGTCGAGGGAATGCTCCTCACCGTCGACGGGCCGCTGATCTCGGTCGCTGACTTCGCGCCACACCGGGCGCTCTTCGAGGGCGTGTTTGGCCTCGCGGACCGTGGCGGTGGGACGCTCGACGAATGGACGGTGGCGCGGCTCTGGGGTATTGCCGGCTACCGCGCCGAAACGCGGCTGCTGGAGACACCGGGCACGGCGGCTGGGGTGCTGCTGGTCCGCTTTGAGCCGATGTCGCCGATCGCCATTCGCGAGGGGACCGGCCCGACCGACAGCGGCGCATTGAAAGTGATCGACTTTGCGACTCCCGACTTCGCTGCCGCGAGCGAGGCCCTCGCGCGGGCGGGCTTCCCCTTCAGCGCACGGCCCGCCGAGTACGCCGTGCCGGGCGGTGGGCGGTTCACCGAAGGGCATCTCAAGGGGCCGGACGGGATTATCTGTGCGGTGCTCGCCTTTCAAGACGATCCCCTCGAGCGCTTCGTCCGCGTCGTCGATCGCCGATTTAGCGAAATCGTGGGCGTCTCGGCGCCAGTCGAGGATCTGGCGGCAGTGCGCCGCTTCTACGACGCGCTCGGGGTAGCCGTGGTGTATGAGTATGCGATCGAAGACGCCAGCTTTGGCGCGATGATTGGCAAGGCAGAGCCGAGCGTCGTTCGAGGCATCAACTACGGCCTCTCTGAGCGGGATGTCATGATCGGCATCATCCATTATGGCCTGCCAGCGGGCGCAGCCGCGTCGCTCGCCGCGCGAGCGGTGCTGCCGAACCGTGGCCTCGCTGCGATCCGCTGCAGCGTCCAATCGGTGGAGGCGGCGGCCGTCGCCTGCGCGGCGGGGGGCGGGGAGGTTCTCGCGCCACCCGCGGAGGTGGAGGCGCCGCCGTGGGGCCGCGTCCGGTCGCTCACGGTTCGCGGTCCGCACGGGATCGTTCACCATTTCGTCGAACGCTGACCGATCTCTCAAGCCGACGAGCAGCGCTGCCGAAACGATCGTCAGAACTCGTCTAACGAGCCGCGAGCCGCGAACACTGAGCCGCTCGCGCAGAGGCGTTCGTGTCGCTGCTCTATCGGCAACCTGTTGCCCGGGCAATCGCGCTTGTGGCCGGGTTGTACTTGGTCTACTACCTCTGGTGGCGCGCAACGGCGACGTTGAACCACGAGGTGATCGTCTTTTCGTTGGCCCTCCTGCTCGCTGAGATCCAAGGCGTCCTCAACTTCGGTCTGTTTGCCTTCATGGTGTGGGATGTTGACCGTCGTCCGCCGTTCCGGTTGCGGCCGGGGCTGACGGTCGATGTTTTCGTTCCGACCTACAACGAAAGTGTGGAGATCCTCGAGGCGACGCTGACGGGCTGCAATGCCATCACCTATCCGCACACGACGTATCTGCTGGACGATGGTCGCCGGCCGGAGGTAGCGCGTCTGGCGGCGGAGTTGGGGGTGGAGTATCTGACGCGGCCGGACAATCGGCATGCGAAAGCGGGGAACCTGAACGCGGCGCTTGCTCGGACGAGCGGGGAGTTCATTGTGGTGTTGGATGCGGACACGGTGCCGCAGCCGGACCTGTTGGAGAAGACGCTCGGCTATTTTGTCGACCCGAAGGTGGCGCTCGTTCAACTTCCGCAGGAGTTCTTCAATCAGGACTCGATCCAGCATGCCACCCGCGACGGAGATTGGCACGAGCAAGCGCTGTTTTATCGGCTGATTCAGCCGGGGAAGAACCGGTGGAACGCGGCGTTCTGGTGTGGGAGTCCGTCGGTGGTGCGGCGGGCGGCGCTGGAGGACGTAGGGGGCGTGGCCACCGACACGATCACCGAAGATATTCACACCTCGTTGCGTCTGCATGCCCGCGGCTGGAGGACGGTCTACCATCTTGGCGATCTCGCCTTTGGCATTGCGCCGCAAACCTACGAGGCCTTTGCGGTGCAGCGGCTACGCTGGGCGCAGGGCACGATGCAGTTGTTGCGGAGCCGCGAGAACCCGTTGCTTGTTCGGGGTCTCACGCTCGCTCAGCGGCTGAACTACTTTGCCTCGATGTGGACTTATTTCGATTCCTACCAGAAGCTGATCTATTTGATCGCTCCGGCAATCGTCTTGTGTACAGGGTTGCTGCCGCTCGATGTCGAGCCGTTCGATTTCCTGGTGCATTGGATCCCCTATTTTGCCCTTGGGACACTCGCCAACATCGCGCTGGGTCGCGGCCAATTTCGCTATCTGTTGGTCGAGGAGTACAACGTCCTCAAGATGTTTGTCTTCGTTTGGGCGTCGACCGTGTTGTTTTGGCCGCGAAAACTGAGCTTTAAGGTGACGCCCAAGCAAGCTGATTCCTCGGTAAAGCAGGTCGATCGGCGCCTGCTTCGTCCGCATTTCGTCACCGCGGCTGTTCTCGTCGCCAGCACGGTCGTTGGGGTGCTGAACCTCGCCTGGGGTCTGAGCACACAGTACAGCAGGCCCGACGTCTCCGTAGTGGCGCTGGTGTGGGCGTTGGCGAATACCGGGCTGATTGTGCTTGGCGTGCGCGAGGTGCTGCGGCGCCTCCACGCTCGCGCGGCCTACCGCTTTCCGGCGCGCCTGCCGGCGGCGCTGACCGATCGAGCCGGGAGGCTGGTACCGGGCACGTCCATCGACTTGTCCGCGAGCGGCGTGGGAATCGTGTTCAACGGGCCGGTGGATCTCCCCAAGCAGGTGACGGCGGTGATCGAACTGCCCGGCGTGCTGATCGGTGCCCGTGGTGAGGTCCGCTACCTTGCTCGCCAGGCAGACGGGACCGTGAAAGCCGGCATCCGCTTCGCTGCCTTCGACCCCGCCGACCGCGAACGACTGATTAGGTACTTGTTCGTGACTCTACCACGTCGCCGCACACTCGCGCCGAACGCACTTCCTGCGCCTGATCGGGCGAGTCTCGCTGCCTAGGGCGGGTTCGCCGTTCCCCAAATCCGCCGTGCCACAGGTGGCGCCTCTCGCTCGGCTTCTCCCTTGCTCCGAGAGGCGGCAGGTGGCAATCGGGGTGAGTCAGCCGCTCGATAGGCTACTCCCCAATAGCGCCCCGGTCTGCCTCTCACTACAATCGCTCTGGCGACCGATATCCTTGAATGGGCGCCTTCGCGATTGTCGTCCGACGCCAATCCGACTACGGACGTGCGAGGTATGATCCGCTTGCTCTACCGCAACCGTGTGGCGCATGCGGTTGCTCTCGTCGCCGGGGTATTCCTCGTCTACTACGTCTGGTGGCGCGCCACCCAGACGCTGAACCCGGATGCGTGGCTCTTCTCGCTGCTGCTTTTTGCCGCTGAGCTCCACGGGATCGTCAGTTTTTACCTCTTTGCCTTCATGGTGTGGGATGTTGATTGTCGTCCGCCGTTCCGGTTGCGGCCGGGGCTGACGGTCGATGTTTTCGTTCCGACCTACAACGAAAGTGTGGAGATCCTCGAGGCGACGCTGACGGGCTGCAATGCCATCACCTATCCGCACACGACGTATCTGCTGGACGATGGTCGCCGGCCGGAGGTAGCGCGTCTGGCGGCGGAGTTGGGGGTGGAGTATCTGACGCGGCCGGACAATCGGCATGCGAAAGCGGGGAACCTGAACGCGGCGCTTGCTCGGACGAGCGGGGAGTTCATTGTGGTGTTGGATGCGGACACGGTGCCGCAGCCGGACCTGTTGGAGAAGACGCTCGGCTATTTTGTCGACCCGAAGGTGGCATTCGTTCAACTTCCCCAAGAGTTTTACAACCAGGATTCTGTCCAGCATGCCGATGACTCCCTCGAGGAAAGCGCGTGGCACGAGCAAGCGCTGTTTTATCGGCTGATTCAGCCGGGGAAGAACCGGTGGAACGCGGCGTTCTGGTGTGGGAGTCCGTCGGTGGTGCGGCGGGCGGCGCTGGAGGACGTAGGGGGCGTGGCCACCGACACGATCACCGAAGATATTCACACCTCGGTTCGGCTGCACGCCCGGGGCTGGAAGAGTGTGTATCACAACGAAACACTCGCCTACGGGATTGCCCCCCAGACCTTCCAGGCCTTTGCGGTGCAGCGGCTACGCTGGGCGCAGGGCACGATGCAGTTGCTGCGTACCCCGGACAATCCGCTTGTCAAGCCAGGCCTGACGCTGGCCCAGCGGCTGAATTACCTCGCGTCGATGATGACCTACTTCGATTCCTACCAGAAGCTGATCTACCTGCTTGCGCCGTCGATCGTGTTGTTCACTGGTATCCTGCCGCTCAACGTGCCGGGCGTTGAGTTTCTGATCAACTGGATTCCTTACTTTGTCCTGACGGCGCTGGCGAACATCGCATTGGGGCGGGGCCAATTCCGCTTTCTGCTCGTCGAGCAGTACAACTTGCTCAAGCTGTTCGTCTTCCTCTGGGCGACGACCATCTTATTCTGGCCGCGCAAGATCAGCTTTCAGGTTACGCCGAAAAACGTTGATACATCGGTGACCGAAACCGAGCGACTCCTGCTTCGACCGCAAGTTGCGGTGCTGGCGGTTATCGGGGTGAGCGTCGTGCTTGGCATCGTCAACCTGATGTGGGGGGTAACGGCGTCGTACAGCCGCCCAGACATCGTGATCGCGACGGTCGTCTGGGCGCTGGCAAACGCGGGCCTGCTCGTGCTTGGGGTGCGGGCCGTGCTGCGTCGCCTGCACGCGCGGACGACGTACCGCTTTCCGGTGCGGGTGCCGATTGGGCTGACCGACGTCGCAGGAAGGATCGTTCCCGGCACGGCGATCGATCTGTCGCCAGCAGGGGCGGGGGTACGGCTGGACGAACCGGCGCAGCTTGGCAAATCGGTCACCGCTATCGTCGAGCTGCCCTCTGGCCTAATCGGCGCCCGCGGCGAGGTGCGCTACGTCGTCCGCCAGCCCGACGGAAGCCTTAAGGCCGGCGTCCGCTTTATCGCGCTCGACCCCGCCGACCGCGAACGGCTGGTCTTCTTCCTCTTTGTCGCGGTGCCGCGCTCGTTGAGCATCCAGCCGCCGGCGCTTGAGCCGGCGGCCCGCGTCGCCTGACGCTGCTGCGCTGCGGGGCCACCACCGGCGCAGCAGCTGATCGCCCGGGATCCACACGAAGACGCCTCCTGAGGCGTCGGTCAGCTGAACGCTGCCAACCGTTCGGCGATCTTGGCGAGGCGCGCTTCGGCAGCAGCGAGTTTGTCGCGCTCCTTGGCGACGACCGCCTCGGGCGCTTTCGCGAGGAACTGCTCGTTGGCGAGGCGCGCCCGTACCCGAGCGACCTCGTCCTCGGCTTTCGCGCGCCTCCTCGCGGAGGCGTGCTTTCTCCTCTTCGACGTCGACGAGCCCTTCGCGCGGCAAGTAGACCTCGGCGCCCCCCGTCGAGGATGAGCGCGATCGCATCCCGGGGGTGGCTCGGACAGAGTCTCAACGATAGTGAGGGGGTCGATGCGGGCCAACTGGCGGATCGCCGATGCCTTGGCGGCATACATGCCGGCGCGGTCGCCAGCGACGAAGGTCGCGGGAATCCAGCGCTTGGCTTCCACCTTCTCCTCGGTGCGGACGTTGCGCACCGCACGGATCGCCTCCATCACGGTGGTCCAACTGCGCTCGGCGTCATCGTCGAGCAGGCTCTTCGTCGGCTTGGGGATAGGGAGCGATGATTAGCGCCTCGCTGCAGCGAAACTCTCCGGTTGGGCGGTCGGCGGCTGCAAGGTAGCGCCAGATTTCCTCGGTGACGAAGGGAATGAACGGATGAAGCAAGCGCAGCATGGTGTCGAGCACACTGCCAAGCCACTTCGGGCGCGGCAGTCGGCGTGCCGCGCTCCTCTCGCGTCGCGCGCCTCAACCTTGGCCACTTCGAGATAACCAAATCGCAGAACTCTTCCCAAAAGAAGGTCTCGGCGATGCGGCCTGCTTCGCCGAGGTTGAAATCCCCGAGGAGCCGGTTCACATCGGCGACTACACCGCTGCGTCCGGCTGAGGAATCCAACGATCAGCGAGCTTGAGCGGCAGGTCTTGGCGGTCTTCGCCGTCCTGCAGCGAGGATGACAAAAGGCGGGCGGCGTTCCACACCTTATTGACGAAGTTGCGCCCAGCCTCGAGGCGTGTCGTGGTGAGGCGCATGTCGTTCCCCGGGCTGGATCCCGTCGCGAGCGCAAAGCGCAACGCGTCGGTCCCGTAGGTCTCGATCAGATCAAGCGGGTTGACCCACATTGCCCAGGGATTTGGACATCTTGCGGCCGAACTCGTCGCGAACGAGGCCGTGGAGGTAGACATGGCGGAAGGGGATCTGACCGGTGTTCTCGATCCCCATCATCACCATGCGAATCACCCAGAAGAACAGGATGTCGTATCCGGTCTCCATCACCGAGGTGGGGTAAAAGGTCCGGAAATCCTCGGTGTGTTCTGGCCAGCCGAGAGTCGAATGCGGCCAGAGCGCCGATGAGAACCACGTGTCGAGCGAATCCGGGTCTTGCTCGATCTCGGGCGAGCCGCACTCTGGGCATACCTCTGGGTCGTCGAGCGGGACGATCGTCGCGCTACAGGCGCGGCAATACCAGACGGGGATGCGGAACCCCCACCAGATCTGGCGGGAGATACACCAGTCGCGGATGTTCTCAAGCCAGCGCAGGTAATCCTTGGTGAACCGCTCTGGGACGATCGCAATCTCGCCGTTGCGCACTGCCGCGATAGCGGGGGCGGCGAGCGGCTTCATCGACATCCACCACTGGAGCGAAACGATCGGCTCGATCGGCTCGCCGGTTCGCTCGGAGTGGCCGACAGCATGGCGATAGTCCTCGATCTTCACGAGGAAGCCCTGAGCGGCGAGATCCTCGACGAGCCGGGCACGACATTCGTAGCGGTCGAGCCCTGCATACGGTCCTGCCTGCTCGTTCATCGTGGCATCGAGATTCATCACGAGGATTCGCGGCAGGTTGTGACGCTGGCCGATCTCAAAGTCAGTCGCATCATGGGCTGGGGTCACTTTCACCGCGCCGGTGCCGAACGTCGGGTCCACCGCCTCATCGGCGACTATGGGAATGCGCCGTCCGAGGATCGGCAGGATGGCGTGTTTGCCGACAAGATGGCGGTAGCGATCGTCCTCCGGATGAACGGCGACGCCGGTGTCGCCAAGGATCGTCTCGGGTCGGGTGGTGGCCACGGTGATGAACGTGTCTGGCTCGCCTTCGATCGGGTATCGCACGTACCAGAGATGGCCGTCCACCTCCTGAAAGTCCACTTCCAGATCGGAGAGGGCCGTTTGCGCTTTGGGGCTCCAGTTGATGATGCGCTCGCCGCGGTAGATCAGCCCTTTGTGGTACAGGTTGTAGAAGGTGTGACGCACCGCCCGTGTCGAGATGGGATCGAGGGTGAAGCGCTCGCGCGTCCAGTCGCAGGAAGCGCCGAGTTTGCGGTGCTGGAGGGAGATGATCTTGCCGTACTTCTCCATCCACTCCCACATCTTTTCGAGGAACTTTTCGCGGCCAAGCGCCTGCCGGGTGAGGCCTTCCTTGGCCAGCTCGCGTTCCACCACGATCTGAGCGTAGATGGCGGCGTGGTCGGTGCCGGGGAGCCAGAGGGTGACATCGCCGAGCATGCGGTGCCAGCGGGTGAGCGTGTCCTCGATCGTGGCGGTGAGCGCATGGCCGAGGTGTAGTTCTCCCGTCACGTTTGGCGGCGGCATCACCATCGAGAAGGTCGGCCGCGCTGGGTCGATCGTCGGCGTGAACCAGCCACCGTCCATCCAGAACTGGTAAATCCGGTCTTCGACGGTGCGCGGATCGTAGGCTTTGTCCATCTGCAAGGCGCGCTCCGTCCCGGTCATTGCGTCCTCCTGAATACGAAAACCCCCCGTCCGAAGGACGAGGGGTTGCCTCGTGGTACCACCTTTGGTTCGGCCAGCATCTGCCGGCCCTTTCGTTCGCGCTAACGGGCGACCCCGGGCGAGCCTCCGGGCGCGTGCCCCTCGACCCGCCAGCTCCCGAGCGACCTTCGGCGACGTCCTCCGGGCGGGCTTTCAGCCACGGACCCACCCTCTCTTGGGGAGGAGAGGCCGCCTACTCCTCTCGTTCTTCGCTTGCTGCCTTGAGTGTAGGTAGGCGCCCGATCTGCCGTCAACCGCGGGACGACGCCCCTTCTGGCACAGATTGCTCGAGGCAGCGCTCGATTGTCTGAACCAGCTCGGGGTCGTCCGGTTGGGTGCGGGGGTCGAATTTGGCGACGACCTTTCCGCTCCGGTCGACGACGTACTTCTGGAAATTCCAGCGAACTTCACCGCCGATCGGCTCAGGCAGGCTGGTGATCTCGGCGTAAAGCGGGTGAATGTCGTCCCCTTTGACGCTGATCTTCGAAAACATCGGGAAGGTCACACCGTAATTCAGCGAGCAGAATTCTGCGATCTCCGCGTCGCTTCCCGGCTCTTGGCCGCCGAAGTTATTGGCGGGGAAGCCAAGAACGCTAAATCCACGGTCCTTGTACTGTTGATAGAGCGCTTCGAGCTTCGCGTATTGGGGTGTGTGACCGCACTTACTGGCGACATTCACCAAGAGCAAGACCTGCCCCGCGAAGTCGCGGAGCGATTGCTCTGTTCCATCCAAGCGCTTCATCGTTCGGTCGAGCATGGTCCTCCCACAGTTATTCGAGCACGATCAGCTCGGTTTTTCCACTGGTCAAAAGCTCGTTGCCGCTCTCGCGGATCAGGAAGGTATCTTCCAGATGAAGTGCGCCAAAGCCAGCTTCCATATACACGATGTCGATGTTCATGGTCATGTTGGCGCGGGCGACTTGGTTCGGTGTCCGCGGGTTGTCGGTGTGCTCGAGTCCCACGGAATGCGGTGTGGTGGCGACAAACTCGGGGAACCCTTCGCGCCGCGCCGTCTCGCGCACGGCCTCGCTGATTTCGGCAAACGGCACGCCCGGGCGCGCCGTTTCGTAGCCGGCCTCGAACCCACGCCGCATGGCATCGAACCGTCGCCGCACCTTCGCTTCGGGTGCCCCCCACGACACGGTTCGACCGAAGTCGCCGTGATAGTGTTGCCACGTCCCGAGGGCATCGACCATGAGAAAGTCGCCAGGCGCCGCTGGGTAGTCCTTGAACTGGTGCTGGAAGGTGCCGGTGTGGTGCGGCGAGCCAGTGAGCAGGTATTTCGCTTCCCCGCCGCGCAGCGCAATGGCCGATCGATAACGGGCGACGACGTCCTCAATCGTCGGGAGCAGCGGGATCAGGCGCACGGCTTCGAGCGCCGCTTCCTCGTTGACGACGGCCGCTTTGCGCATCTTCTCAATCTCGGGTTCCGTCTTGATCATGCGAATGCTGCGCAGGACGTCGACGGCATCGAACGGTAGAAACCCGTCGAGCGGAATTCGGCCGGCCATGCCCGGCTCGTCGAAGCCGATCTTGCCATTCTGGAGGCCGCGGTCGGTCAATGCCTTGGCGACGGCGTCATACGGCGTCGGGCTCGCGGTGGGGACGAGCGCGTCGCGCAGCTCGCGAATGTAGCGCTCGGATTCGAGGAGCTCCTCGGCGAGGTAGAGGATCGAGTCGCCCCGGTAGACGAGGTAGACATCGCTGATCCAAGGGTCCATTTCGGCGGAGGAGTTCAACGTCAGAATCGAGCAGATCAGCGCCGGCTCGCCCTGCGCAGGCACGATGACGGTGGCGTAGCCGGGGAAGTGCCAAAGGGGCGGCGAATCGATGCCCGAGAAATAGTGGACATTGTGCGCGAGCGAACAGACGACCGCGTCGAGCCCGTGGCGGCGGATCTCTTCGCGCGCCCGGTCGAAATCGGCGAGTGGTGGGATGCGCCGCGGCGTAAAGGTCGTGCTCAAGGCCTCACCCCCAGGTCTCCCCATCGTCATCCGCGAACGAGGACCGATCCGCCGCCAGTTCACCGCTTGGCGCGTTCCGCGAGGCGGCGAGCTCTGCACGTCGCAGGTGTTGGCGGAGCCGGTCGATCGGTTGCCAGCCGGTGACGGGATCGTGATAGAGCCAATGCTCCCAGCCGTTTGTCGGACCGCCGGCGATCATACGCCCAAGCTGGTGAATCGATCCTTGCTGGTCGCGCCAGCGCAGATGGCCCGTTGCCAAGACCGTTGCGGTTTCGGCGGGATGGTCGAAGCGCAGTTCGTCGCCAGGCTGCAAGAGGCCGGCTTCGAGCAGGGCGCCGAACGGAATGCGCCGCTCGCGCGGTGGCGGCCAGTCGAGTGCGGAGGCGGGCGCCGGCGTGACGCCGGCGATGCGCTCGCGTGCCAGAGCTGCGTACCGAGCATCCTGTTCGATGCCGATCCACCGCCGGCCGAGCTTCTTGGCGACGGCGCCGGTCGTTCCGGTGCCAAAAAAGGGATCGAGGACGACATCACCCGGGTTCGTCGTGGCAAGCAGGACGCGGTAGAGCAGCGCCTCCGGCTTTTGGGTCGAGTGCGCCTTCCGGCCATCGATTCGCAACCGCTCGCGTCCCGAGCAGATTGGCAGGCGCCAGTCGCTCCGCATCTGGAGGTCGTCGTTCAGCGCTTTCATCGCCTGATGGTTGAAGGTGTAGGGGGCACCGCGGTCGCGCTGCGCCCAGATCAATGTCTCGTGGGCATTAGTGAAGCGGACACCGCGAAAGTTCGGCATGGGATTGGTCTTCACCATCACGATGTCGTTCAGGATCCAAAAACCGAGGTCCTGCAGGATGCTGCCAACGCGGTAGATGTTGTGATACGCGCCGATTACCCAGATCGTTCCGGTTGGCTTCAGCACGCGTCGGCAGGCGGTGAGCCAGCGGCGGGTAAACGCGTCGTAGGCAGCGAAGGAGCCGATCTGGTCCCAAGCGTCGTCAACTGCGTCCACGCGCGTGCCGTTTGGCCGGTAGAGGGTTCGCTGCAACTGCAGGTTGTACGGCGGATCGGCGAAGACCAGATCGACCGATTCGGCGGGCAGGGTGTCGAGAACCACGGCGCAGTCGCCTTCGAGGACGAGGTCGAGCGGTAGCGCAGTCACGCCAAAGATTGTAACGCTGAGCGTTACACTCCCGGCGCGTTGGAGGGCGGATGAAGGTCTTGGTTACCGGCGGCGCAGGCTTCATCGGCAGCCACACCGTTGATCGGCTGCTGACACACGGCTACGAGGTGCGGGTGCTCGATGCGCTGCTTCCGCCGGTGCATCCGCAGCCGGTTTGGCCGCCTGACCTGCCGGCCGACATCGAGCGGCTGCACGGCGATGTGCGCGACCGCGATGCCCTCGCCCGGGCGTTACGGGGGGTGGACGCGGTCATCCACCTCGCGGCCTATCAGGATTACCTTCCCGATTTCTCGACGTTCTTCCACACCAACGCGGTCGGCACCGCCCTCATCTACGAAATCGCCGTCGCCGAACGGCTGCCGATCCGGAAGATCGTGGTTGCCAGCTCGCAAGCGGTCTATGGCGAGGGGTGGTATCACTGCGACCGCGACGGCGACCAATACCCGCCGCCGCGGCCGGTGGAGCAGCTCGAACGGGGTGAGTGGGAGCCGCGCTGCCCTGTCTGCGGCGACACGATGAGCTGGCAGCCGACCGACGAGCGCCGCGTCGACCCGCACAACCAGTATGCCCTCTCAAAGTACACCGAGGAACGCATCGCGCTCGTGCTAGGCGCACGCTGGGGGATTCCGTCGGTTGGGCTGCGTTATTCGATTACCCAAGGCGCGCGCCAGAGCTTTACCAACGCGTACAGCGGCATCTTGCGCTCCTTCAGTGTTCGGCTGCTGACCGGGAAGCGACCGATCGCCTATGAGGATGGCCAGCAACTGCGCGACTATGTCTATGTCGGTGACGTGGCGCGGGCGAACGTCCTCGTTCTCGAGGACGACCGCGCGAACGGCCGGGCCTTCAACGTGGGAAGCGGCCGGCCGACCAGCGTCTTGGACTATGCCGAGCGGATCGCGCGTTATCTCGGGTCCGACCTGACCGCCGAAACGCCGGGGCTCTACCGCGCCGGCGATACTCGTCATATCGTTTCGGATGTCTCGGCGCTGCGGGCGCTCGGCTGGGAACCGGAAGGCACGCTCGACATGATCATTGCCGAGTATGTCGAGTGGGCGCGGCGTCAGCCGGCGCTGCGCGACCACTACGGCGAAGCGATGGCGCGGATGATTGCCAGCGGAACGCTTCGCCGCGCCCACGGCTGATCCCGGCGGTGGGACGCCGGCCTAGGGCGCCCGTAGCGTGGCGATGGGCAGATAGCGGCGCGAGTCCGGCAGCGGCGGGCCGAGCGTCGAACTCGGCTTGGCGTTCAGCGCCGCGCTGGGACGGCTGCGCGCCCCATCCGCACCGAGCGCTTCGAGGTAGTACCGGTAGGTGACGCCGTTACGCGCCGTCGTGTCGGTGAAGGTGCCGCTCGGTCCCACGCTGAACGTCACGACCGACGACGCGGTGGCGCTCGCCGCAGCGATTCCCGAAACCGGCGTTCGATAGAGGGTGGCGCCCACCGCGCCAGGGGGAAGCTCGTAGGTGACAACAACGTGGTTGTTGCCCGGGCGCGGCACGAGCCAGCGCGGCGGCCGAACACCGTCGTCGCTCTCGTCGAAGGGATTGTTCCGCCGGCGCACTTCCGAGCCGTCGGATTCGCCGCCGCCGTCGGTGTCGGAGTCACGCGGGTTCGTTCCCAGCTGGAACTCGAGGAAATTGCTCAGTCCATCATCGTCGGAGTCAAGCACGCCGTCGTCGTTACCGAAGGGATTGAAGCCCCAGCGGATCTCCCAGAACGTGGACATTCCGTCGCCGTCGTGATCGGGACCGCCAAGCATGAAGATGGTGCGCTCCTCGTAGAGCGTAAACGGCTCGCCAGCGTGGTTGACCCCGCTCGCCTCGAATTCGAAGCGGTAGGAGCCGGCAAGCCGCGTCAGCGGATAGACCGCCCCGTAGACGCCGTCGCGCGCTTTCCCATCGCCGTGCTGCCCGTCGTCGCGCAGCCGCAGCGTGATGCTCTGCCGTGGGTCGGGTCCTTGCACCGTCACGCGCACTGTCGCACCGGTGATTGGCTGGGTATCGGCGAGCGCCGCCAAGAGTGGCACGTCCGCGCCGACGATGCGCTTCTCATAGGGAAGACCGACGATTGGAAAGAGGTTCGTCCCGGTCTTGCCGGAGGCCACCACGAGATACTCCATGTCGCCTACCGGATTGAAGGTGAGCACCCAGGCGCCAGCAGCCGGGTTGGTCAGGCGATAGGCGCGGTTGGTGGAGCTGCTGGCGATTTCGACGACGTCTGGGTCGCTGGAAGTGACCAGTGTTCCATCGGGACGCCGCAGCGTCGGGTTGAGGTCGCCCCGGTCCCAATTGACCGCGATCACGAGCTCGCGCATCGCCATCGTCACCGTCACGGTCTCGGTCGCGCCGGCCCGTGGATAGAGGCCACGCTTTTCGAAGAAGCGCTCGTGACGCTCGATGCCTTCCCGGTTCGCTTTGTAAACGTTGGCGAGCCGGTTCGCGAGCGAGAGGTCGAGCGACGCGGCGCTCCGGCTGTTCAGCGAACTGGTGGTGATGTCCTCACTGTCGAGGAAGACGCGCGTGTAGGTGCCCCCAGTCTCCTTGGCGATGCGCTGCATCAGAAATTCGGCGGCGGCATCCGCCGGCCCGAGGAAGACCGTGTCGATGACCGTCTCGGTCGGGGTGATCGCGCCGCGGACATCGTTCCAGTAGGGCGCGACGTTCTCCATGCCGTCGGAAAGCAGAACGATGTTCCGAAAATGGCCGGTGCCGCCGTGCGTGGTGAGCTCTGTTTGCGCGGTGTCTGCGCCACAGCCGATACAGGTGTTGCCGTTCGCGGTCATCACGGCGGTCGCGAGGACGGCGAGGAGCTTGCCGACCGGATTCGCGGGTACGAGTGGCAGCGCCAGACGCGATGCGGTTGAGAACGTAACAACGCCGAGGAAGTCGTCCGGAGCGGCAACATCGATAAAGAGCTGGGCGGCGTTGCGCGCCGCGCCCAGCTTGTCCTCGTCGAGCATGCTGCCCGAGTTGTCGATGACGAGGATCTGGTCGGCGGTTGGCCGTGGGAGATAGCGTACCGCGTTGTTCACCGTCAGCGGGGAGAGGCCATTCAGCCCGACGGTGAGCGAATAGGTGGTGGAAGCGGGCTGGGTGGGGGCCTGCACCACCAGCCAATACTGGTCTTGGACCGAGGCCGACGAGACGATTGATGCCGGCTTGCCTCCGATGGTGACGGTAAAGGCCGACGAGTCCAGTCCGGTGACCGGCTGGCCGTCGGCGAGCACTTGCAGCTCGATCAGGATGTTGTCGGGCGAGGCCGGGTCGCCGCCGTAGGCGACGTTGCCTGCGTTCGGCGCGAGAACGCTCAAGGTCGGGGTGAGGCAGCGCGAGGTAAGCGTGTAGGAGACCGGAGTGGCCTCGGAGCCTGCAGCGATTCCGACGCTCGTCACGTGGCCGCCGGCGTTGGCGTAGTAGGTCCGGTTGGCAGCGACACCGAGCAGCGTCTGAACGTCGAGGACGGAGGTGTCCTTCCGGCTGATCAGGTGGAAGAAGGGGTCGGACCCGTTGGTCGGGGTCGCCTCGACCTGCAGATAGAGACACCCGGGGCCGGCCACCATCTCGTAGTAGCGGGCACTCCACGGGCCGAGGCTTTCGCTCGGATACGAGACGATGGCGCCGGTCGGGCTGACGACGTGGACTCGACGGTAGGCTGGGGGATAAGGGGTGGTGTTGTCATCCCAGTAGGCATACTTTGCCGTGTAGGTGAGGTCCTTGGTGTAGTTGGCGATGGTGAAGTCGCGGAAGATCTCTTCGAACGAGACGAGCGAGCCGAACGAGAAAACGGCGGCTTCGATGGCCGCCATCACTGGGGCATAGCGACGCGCCTCGTAATAGGCCTTGATGGCGTTGAAGCGAAAGCCGGGCTCGGTCGTGGGGCTGGTGCCGTAGCGCTCGCTGAAGTATTTCCAGAAGAGCGCCGCGCCGTACCAGTGGCCAGTCAAGCCCGATTGAAGCACCCCAAAGTCGTCGACGTACTGCATGTCTGGGTTGTCCAGAAAGATCTCGATGTGGTGAAGGTAGCTCGACGCCGGGTCATCGTCGAACACCGGGTGGACGTGATCCTCGGCCAGCGCTGCTGTCCCCTCGAAGACCCAGTTCTCACCGGGGATCGGCGGGACGTAGGCGCGCTGCACCTCGTGAAACAGTTCATGCTGCGGCGTGCCCGTTGGGGGCTGGGCCAGCGACGCGCGCACGACCTGCGTGATCGGCAAGAGCTCGATCAGCCCGCCTTTCGAAACGCCGCCGGCGCGGTTGCCGCCATCGGAGTTGACGGTCACCCACGTTTTGCCGGGTAGGTAGGGGGTCGGAGGCGGCAAAAAGCCCCAGAGATCGACGTAGACGAAGCGGGCGGCCTCGAGGTCGAGCGCGAGGAGGATCGCCTGCTCATCCGTAATCGAATGCTCCGGCTCGTTGACGAAGTCATTGACATAATCAATCCGAAAATGGGCGGTCTCGTAGGTGCGGGTGACCCGCGCGGCTTGCTCGACGGTTCGCCCGGTGACGGTAGTGGGCGAGGGCACCGTCTCGGCAGCCGTTGCCGGCCCGCTGAGACGTAGCGCAACGAGGACTGTGATCGTCGCGGCGGCTGCTGCAACCCATGGCATGCGTGTCATCGCTTCCTCCGTGGGCGCATCACGCCCCCGCAGGTCCCACGGCGGGACAGGGCTGTTCGGTTCGTGGGAGGCCGCAGAACCTTAGTACCTTTGGGTCACCCCTTCCTGTGATTGTGGTCACACCTCGCGTAACGGCCCACGATTGGCAGAGCGTTTCTGAATGGATTGCGCCAAAGAGAGCGCGCTGTGCTGAGGGCGGCGGAAGCCGCGCGTGCATGACCCGGCGGTGTCAGAGGTCAGCAAGGCGGCAGGAGGAGGCCTTCGGCGCGACGGCGCAAGGAGCACAGCGACGGCGGGTCGTGCGAGGCCCTCGTCCGCTGGCGGCATGCTTCGTCGGCAGTGGCCGGAGAAGAGCGCGCCAACGATATTGCTTGCCGGAAGGGCCCCGGCGATCATACCCTTGACGATCTGGTAGACGAGGTCTCCGCTACGTTGGCGGTGGAGGCGGGTTGCCGGATGCGGCCAAGAGCGGCATCCTCCCTCGTCGGCGTACGACAGCTTGGTGATCGAACCCCGATGAAACTCTCCTCGAGGTTTCCTAGCCGATTCGGTCTATGGATGTCTCATCGGTTGGTCAGTATAAAGGGCGCACAAAGGCATATAAGGAAGAAATAATCTTTGCCGTTTATCGTTCGTCGACAGCTGCCCATGCTTGACACTCATGAGCCTATCTTGCGTCGGCAGCCACGCTACGTCGTTTTTGGCGTGACAGTCCTGCTTGTGGCCTTTGGTCTGCGCGTCTTGAACCTCGGCGGCGATAGCTTCTGGATGGACGAGCTCAACACGGCGCTTATCTCCTCGCGACCGGTGTCGTCCGTTCTCCACTGGAATATCACTGTCGGGGTTCACCCGCCTGGCCACTTGGTGCTTGTTCATTTTTGGCAAGCTCTGGTAGGGGGAAGCGAGTTTTCACTGCGCTTCCTGTCGGTGATCGCGGGCGTCCTCGCCATTGCGACGGCCTATCGGTTGGCGCGGGACCTCTTTCCGCTTCCTGCAGCCGAGCTCTCCGCATTGCTGCTAACGTTCTCGAGTATGATGATCCACTTCGCGCGCGAGAATCGAGCTTACGCGTGGCTTTCGCTCTTGGGCGTGCTCGGGGTATTACTGGCGTGGCGCGCTGTCCGCCGCGGCGGTGCCGCTGTCTGGCTCGCACTCGGTGGCGTCATCGCGATCGCCCCGTATCTTCATTACTACGGTGTGTTCGTTGCCGTGCTGGCCGGAGCGCTTGTTGTCGCGTCGCTCCCTGCGCTGGCTCGCCCTCAGCGCCCGACGGTTGTTGGGCGGTTCGTGCTGGTTGCGTTGGTGGCGGTGATTCTCTATCTGCCATGGGTATCCGGCGCGCTCCGTCAATTCCAAGACCGAGGCGACCTCGGCTATTTCTGGACCAATTCTCCCACCACCTTGATCGATACGTTGACAACGATCACGCCTGACTTGCCCGTCTGGTTGCCTTTGGCCATTCTCGCCTACGCTTTGATTCGGTGCTCGGACCGTCATATCTGGTTGCTTGCGGTTGTTCTGGTGGTTGGCTTGAGCGCCGTGTTCCTGCTGAACGCAGTCAAGCCGACGCTCTTTTATCGAAACGTGATCTCATTCTTACCAATTTACGCTGTGCTCTTTGGCGGTGCGCTGCTCGCCGCGGCGAGCGACTTTGGTAGTCGGATGAGTGCGTCCCCTCTGGTTCGGTTTCGGCCTGCAATCATCAGCCAAGGTGTGCTGGTGGGCATCGTGGCGCTTGCGCTCATCCAATCCCCGCCCCTTCACGCATGGGAAACCAGCCGACCGGATTGGCGAGGCGTTGCACGCTTGCTTGAGGCGGAGTCCGCCCCCACGGACCTGATCCTCGTCTCGCAATGGCCGTTTACGCTGACTTATTACCTCCGCGATCCGCGCCTTATCGACCGGGTGCACGATGCCCTGAATATCAACAACACTTTGGTGGAGACGGAATGGACCATCGATGGTCCGGCGACGATCTGGTGGGTGATTCTTTGGCTCGACCCTGCGCGCCTCGAGACGTTCGCCGCTACTCTCGGCCCGGAATATGCGGTGGACGACCGGTTCTTTGAGCTCACCGTCGTTAAGAGAGCCGGGGTCTCAAGCCGCGAGGAGGCACTCTACCGAGCTGGCGAAGTGCTCGAGGCACTCGGCGTTGCCCAACCAACGTACGCGCATGATCCGTTGGCCCGCGGAATGGAATTGATTGAGCATTCGAAAGTGCCCCAAGCACCCGCGGTGCGGCTATTCCGTGCGACCCGTGCGGCAATGCTGAGGCCGGGCTCAGCCCAGCTGCAGCTTCGCCTCGGGGATGAACTGATGGCGAACGGTCTCGAGGATGACGCTGCCGCAGCGTTTGCGCGCGCGGTCGACCTGGAAATCAAAGGTGCAATTCGTCACGAGGCAGCACTAAAGCTCGGCCATCTTCAGTTGCGTCAAGCTCGGCCTGAGGAAGCGATCCAATGGTTCGAAGTCGCAATTGATGCCCAGCCCGAGTGGCAATTCTGGCCCTTGCTTGGACTTGGTGAAGCGCACCTCCTACACGGCGATCGTGCCATTGCCGAGCAGGCGTTTGTGCAGGCCGCACATGACGAGGCACATCCGGACAGATTCGTTGCGGTCAAACGGCTCGTCACGTTCTACCTTAACGACGGTCGGCCGTACGACGCGCGCGACGTGCTCGCTTGCTATCTAGAGGATCAGCCACGTGACCCTCGGGCGTGGTTGGAGTATGGTGAGGTGCTCGCCGCGCTCGGCAGCCGGGATGATGCCGAGATTGCATATCGCCGGACGGTGGAGACGGAGCCCGTCGGCGCACTCGCCTATGAGGCGGCAATGCGTCTTGGGAATGCTGCTCGTGAGCGAGGCGATATGACGCAGGCGCTCCACTGGTATGCGACTGCCCGCGAGCGGCAGCCCGCTTGGGCGTTCTGGCCGAACCTTGCGCGCGGCGCGATTTTCCGTGACGCTGGCCGATTCGAGGAGGCTGAGGCCGAGATCCAGAGCGCATTGCTGATCGAGAATCATCCTGACCAAGTGTTCGGCATCGCCGAACTCGCGCTACTTCGCGCTGCCCAGGGCCGTGTTGATGAGGCGCGTGCACTCGCTACTCAAGTGATCGCTCACGGGGCAAACAGACCCGAGCTGGCAGAGCGGATGGGCACGCTCCTCACGTCGTGATACCACCGATTTGAGACAGCGGTACCGCGTGACCGCCTCACGCTGTCAGACGCAGTCCGTGCGGCATGTCGGACATCGCGGTTTCCGCGGCGCTGGTGGCGTCTAGGCTGTGGCGGCTTCGAAGAAACCAACAAGAAACCAACTAGGGTTTCGCCCGTTCCCTAGCAATGATCCTCGGTCGTGCCGCGCCTCCGATCCATTCTACTTTCGCCGGCAGTGGCGTGACGCACGTGAGATCGCGGTCGGCGGGCCTGTTGGAGCTTCAAGACACCCTTGACCGTAATCCCATCTCCTGCGTGAGCGTGAAAGCTCTCTGGTAAAGGAAGCGACCGCGGCGCGTTGGCCCGAGCACATCTAACTAGCCGATGGCTCGGCCAGCTCAGAGGCTCTTCGTGATGCCCTGAACATTGAAACCGAAGGAGACGCCTTTCTTGAAGTCGTTGATCTTCGAAGAGTAGCCCCAGATCTGTGTGGGCTGGTAGAGCGGGGCGATTACGTGAAGATCGTTGATGATTCGGATGCATTCTTGGAGCAACGCAAGGCGCTTCGCCGGATCAAGCTCGGCGCGGGCAGCGAGCAGGGTCCGGTCAAACTCCGGGCTCTCCATGCGGCGTGTCGCTCCCTGCGAGGTCCAAAACTGGAGGGTCAGGTCGGCATCGAGCAAGGGTTGCACCAGCGAAAAGATGATCTGCATCGGCCCGAGCTGGCTGGCAAAAAACTTGGTATTCCAGACGTTGATGTCCATTGCGTCGATCTGGGCCTCGATGCCGACTTGGCGCAGTTGGTCGGCGACGTACTGTCCGACGTCGGTCACAAAGGGAATGCCAGTGTTGAACTCGAGGGTGGTCTTGAAACCGTTCGGATAGCCGGCCTCTGCCAACAGTTGGCGGGCGCGCCCCGGGTTGTACTCCGGGTCGCGGGCGTTGGGGTTGTGCCCGAAAGTCGCCTCGCCGACAAACTGGCCGCTGATCGGCCGGTAAAAGCCGGAAAAGAGCGTGTCGATGATCGGCTTCTTGTCGATTGCCATCCGAACCGCTTGCCGTACCCGAATGTCCTTGAACGGTGAGTCGAGCAATGGGCTGAGATAGACCGAGACGACCGCCCCCGCCGGGATCGCGGCGACCTTGAAGTCAGGTGAAGCGGAAAGCGCCTTGGCGGCGTCGATCGAAAGGCCGGTCGCAATATCCGCTTGGCCAGTGCGCAGCGCGTTCAGCCGAGTGTTCGGCTCGGGCACCAGCAACCAGACCCACTCCTTGGTCTTGGAAGGACCGCGCCACGATTCCGGCCATGCTTCCAACGTTACCGACGTATTGGCGACGAAGTTCGTGATGCGATAGGGACCGCTGCCGACCGGTCGCTGGGCGAATGCTGAATCGCCAACCTGTTCAAAATATTTCTGCGGAATGATGCGCATGTCGACGAGCCGCCCGGGAATGAGCGCATCGGGCGTCCGCGCCACCACCCGCACGGTGAGCGGATCGACCGCCACGACATCCTCGATCGTCGTCGCGATGCGGCTAAAGCCGGTCATGGGAGCGCCGTTTGGCCCGGACGAGATGCCGCGCTTGTAGGAGAAGACGACGTCGCTTGCCTGGAGCGGGTCGCCGTTCTGGAACCGTACGTTCGGGCGCAAGGTGAAGGTCCACGTCTTGCCACCATCGTCCGACCGCCAGGCGGTCGCCAGCCCGGGGGCGATCCTGTCGTTTTCCATCCGAACGAGGTTGTCGAAAGCGGAATCGATCACCTCGCCAGAATCCCCGACGAACAGCAGTCCCGGATCGAACGTCGGCGGAAAGAGTGACGTGGCCACCGTGATTCGGTCGGCGACCCGGGGGGCTTGTGGCGCGGTGCTGCCGGACGGTTGGGCCGGCGAGCTCGGCGTTGGTTGCGGCGCACAGGCGGCCAGCAGGCTGCCAGCAAGCGGGGCGCCTCCCGCTAGTGCCATGAATCGGATCAGGTCGCGACGCGAGAGAGGCACGGTTGGTTCGATCATCGCTACCCTCCACCTGTGTCCACTGCATACGAAGTGTAGAGATCAATGATTCGCTGGTCAAAATGTTCGCAGTCGTGCAGGTGGTCGAGCGCAGGCTAGGATCGAGCAATTCGCGGGAGGGACGACACTGTCCATCCGGTACCTGCCCCCTGAAGTTCGCGAGCGCATCGCCGCCGGCGAGGTGATCGAGCGGCCCGCCTCGGTCGTGAAAGAGCTTATTGAGAACGCGCTCGACGCTGGGGCGCGCCGGATCGTTGTCGAAACGCGTGCCGGCGGGCTGGGCGGCATCAGGGTCAGCGACGATGGCTGCGGCATCCCAGCCGACCAACTGCCGCTGGCGGTGGCGCGCCACGCGACCAGTAAGGTGCACGTCGCCGATGACCTCCATGCCATCGCCACGCTCGGCTTCCGGGGCGAGGCGTTGGCGAGCATCGCGGCGGTGAGCGAGTTGACGATCCGGTCGCGTCCGGCGGAGGCGCCAACAGGCGCACAGCTGACGGTGCGCGGCGGGCAACTCGGCGCGGCGGAATCTATCGGCGGTCCGGCGGGGACGACGGTGGAGGTACGCGACCTCTTCTTCAATATGCCGGCGCGGCGCACCGGCCCCGCCGACAGCCGGAAGATTGCCGAAGTTGTCGCGGCCTACACGCTGCTTCATCCCGAGGTCCGTTGGCGCCTCGTGAGCAATGGCGCGGTCGTCTTTGACACGCCCGGCACGGGGCTGACAGGCGCCCTCGCCGCCGTCTTCGGCCACGAGACAACGCGGCGACTGTTGCCCGTCGTCAGCACCGTCGTCGAGGGAGCGATCAGCCCGCCGGGGTTGACTCGGTCGGATCGCCGTCATCTCGTGATCGGCGTCAACGGCCGCCCGGTCCGCAATCCGCTGCTCCAGCGCGCCGTGGAGGCCGCCTATCGCTCGTTACTGCCGCGCGGCCGCGCCCCGCTCGGCGTGCTCGACCTGACGATCGACCGCGCCAAGGTCGATGCGAACGTCCATCCGGCCAAACTCGAGGTCGGCATCGCCGACGAGCGGGCCTTGGCCGACGGACTGCAACAGGCCGTGGAGACGGCGCTCAGCCGGCGTCTCGCAACGCCGGCGTGGCCCCGTCGGGCGGTCCTCGGGCTCGCGGGCGGCCAAGCCTCGTTCGGCCGCGACTTCGGTGTCGCCGAAGAACCCGTCCCATACGCCCCGGACGAGCCGGACCTGTCGCAGTTACGGGCCATCGGCCAGTTTGATGATGCGTTCATCATCGCGATCGGCCCAGACGGCCTCTACCTTGTCGACCAGCACCGCGCCCACGAGCGCATTCTCTATGACGAACTGGTGCGTCGAGAAGCGGAAGGGGCGCAGCCCCCACTGTTTGAAGGACCGGGCAGCGACGAGACGCTGGCACGCGCTGCCTGCACGTCGGCCATCAAAGCGGGGCGCCCGCTCGATCCCGGCGAGCAACAGGAGTTGCTACGCCGGCTCGCGCTTGCCGACGTTCCCACCACCTGCCCCCACGGCGCACCGACGATCCTCCGCTTCGACCGCCGCTTTGTAAAACGCCAGTTTGGCCGGCGCTGAAAGGACCAATCGCGCCAAGGGTGCTCACGCCAGGCAACTCCGAGGCGCCCGGCGACCGCCGATCTGCCTTCGGCCGGCACGGCCCTCGGTTGGACAGTGATGGCGAATCTCTCTCGGTCCTCCCGGCTGACGCCCTCAATACCCTTTCTCGGGATCGCACACGTTGACGAGCGGCTTGCCGGCGACGTAGCGCTCCAGATTGGCGATGAAGAAGCGCAGCACGCGGTGAAAATAGCCGGCATTCAGGCCGGAAACGTGGGGTGTCAGGATGACGTTATCGAGGTCCCAGAGCGGGCTGCTTGGCGGCAGCGGTTCGGTCTGGAAGACATCAAGCGCTGCGCCGGCGATGACGCCGTCTCGCAGCGCTTTCACCAGCGCATCCTCGTCTACTAGGGCGCCGCGGGCGAGGTTGACGAGATAGGCGCTTCGTTTCATCGCCCGAAGCTGCGCTTCGCCGATCAGGCCGCGTGTCTCGTGGGTGCTGGGCGCGGCAAGGACGACGAAATCCGCCTCGCCGAGGAGGCGGTCGAGGTCGGCGGGGCCTCCGAGCCACTCCACGCGAGGTGGCGGCGTCGCTGGCCCCGAGCGGCGCGTTCCGACGACACGCATCCCGAGCGCGGCAGCAAGTTGGGCAAGTTCGTTGCCGATCGCGCCCATTCCGACAATCCCGACGGTCGCATCCTGCAAGTTGAGAGGAACATGGCGCTCCCAGCGCTTGTCGGGTTGTTGGCGGACGTAGCGCGGCAGGTGCTTGGCGAGCGCCACGATAGCGGCGAGGGCCCATTCGGCGACGTAGCGGGCGTTCAGCCCGCGGGCGTTTGTCACCGTGATGCCGCGCTCGAAGACGCCCGCTGAGGCGATCTGGTCCAAACCGGCCCACGGAATCTGGATCCACTTGAGATCGGGTGCGTAGTCCACAATCGGCCGTGCCGGTCCCATAAGGAGGATGGCCTCAACGCCAGCAAGCTGGGCCGGCAGCGCGGCGACGAGGGCGCGATATTCAGCGCTCTCTGGTGGTGCGGGCGGCCGCCAGTGCGCCCAGGCCGAGAGGTCGACGAGTTCAACTCCTTCGACGGCGCGCAGTAGCGCCCACTCCTCCGCGCTGAACGTTCCGGCGATCGCCGTCTTGACGGGCATGGGCGGCTCCAGAACTGAGGTCGGGCGGATTGTACCCCGGTTGCCCTTTTTCGGCGGGCGCGTCTATCATCGGCGGCTCGCCGTGCACCGGCGGGAATGGGAGGTGAATATGGCATCCAGTCGCGAACAGCTCGAGCGCGGGCGCAAGCGCATTGAAGAGGTGTTCGGAGAGTTCGCGCCCGACATCCGCGCTGGCTTCGAAGATGTCGCGCCCGATTTTTTCGAGTATGCGGACGAGTACGTCTTCGGTGGGCTTTGGTGTCGTGAAGGCATCGATCTCAAGACCCGGATTCAAGTGGTGATTGGGGCACTGACGGTGCTCGGGCTGGAGTTCACGCTCGGCCACCACATTCGGGCGGCCCTCGTCCATGGCATCACGAAGCAGGAGATCATCGAAACGATTATGGCGGTCGCGCCCTACGGCGGCCATCCGCGCGCCATCGGTGGCTTCCGAGTCGCCAAAGCGGCGTTCACGGAATGGGACCAGCGCCATCCCGACCAGCCGCGCTAGCCCGAGCCCGCGCCGTCAGGCTGTCTTGCAGGCCACGCCTCGCTCGATACAATAGCGCTGTTGACCATCGCACCGCCGGAGGAGCTATGACCGACCGTGTCGTCACGATGGAGTGCGCGATTTTCGAGCAGCGCGGCCCCATCGCAATTGTGACCCTCAATCGACCGGAGGCGAAGAATTCGCTCAATACCGGGATGCACCGCGACGTCGTCTGGGCGTGGGACGAAATCAACTCCACCCCGGAGATCCGCGTGGCCATCGTGACCGGCGCCGGGGATCGGGCGTTTTGCGCGGGGCGTGACATCAAGGAATTCATCGAATACTACGGCGAGGGCGGCGCCGAGAAGATTCGGCCAATTGACGACCCGAACCATCCGATGTTCGGCAAGTTGTGCAATCACTACATCGTCCGCAAGCCGCTTATCGCTGCCATCAACGGCTACGCCGTCGGCGGCGGGCTCGAGATCGTCCAAATGTGTGACTTGCGCGTGATGGCCGACGACACCTACATCGCCGACCTCCACGCCAAAGTGAACGTCTTCGGGATGAACTGCCTCGCCTACGAACTGCCCTGGCCAATCGCGAACTACCTGACTATGGCGAATGGTCGGCTGACCGCTCAGGAATGCCTCCACTTCGGCTACGTCAATCGTGTTGTGCCGCGCTCCGAGCTGATGAAGGCGGCGCTCGAGCTTGCCGAAATGGTGATGACCAGCGGACCGGACTCGCTGCGTCACCTGAAGGAGGGGTCGATTCGCCGCCAGATCGAGAGCGGCAACCTCTTCACGGAGGAGTACCTCGAGAAGCGGCGGCAAGAAGCGCTCGAGCGTGTCAAGAACACAGCCAAATCGCACGATCTGATGGAAGGCATGCGCGCCTTTGTTGAAAAGCGCAGCGCCACCTACGAGCGCCCGTCCTAGGCGACCGAGTCGACCAGGGCCGACCGAGGCGAGCATCGCCGCTGCCTGGGCCGGCCGCCACGTCGACCAGCCCCTCGTTGACTCCGCTGGCCGGCGGATCCACGTCATCTACCCCGGCCGGCGTTCTGGCCTGCCCGGCCCCGACTTCCGCGATGCCATCCTCGCCTATGAGGACGGCACCCTGTTGCGCGGCGACCTCGAGCTCCATGTCCGTGCCGCCGACTGGTACGCCCACCGACACGACCGCGACCCCGCCTACGCTGGCGTTGTCCTTCACCTCGTCGCGGTCGGTCCCGCCGCGCCGGTGCGACTTCCCTCGGGCGCACTGGTCCCCTCGGCGCTCGTCCGAGCCGCGCCGTACCAGCCGCCAGCGCCGCTCGGTATCGTGTGCCCGGCCAACGAGATCGACGCCGCAGCGTCGGCGGTTGACGCCGCCGGGAACGCTTGGCTCGCCGACCGGGCGCTCCGTCTCGCGAGCCAGATCGACGCGCTCGGAGAGGACGAAGCCGCTTGGCGGGCGCTTGCTGAAGCGATGGGCTATGGCGGCAACGGGACGGCCTTTTTGGCGCTCGCCGACAGCCTTCCGTGGTCCCACCTTGCAGGGGTGATCGGACGCGGCTCGGACACGCTCGAGCGCGCCGAGGCGCTCTTGCTCGGCGCGGCGGGACTGGCACACGACCCGACGGTAGCCGGGCGCTGGCGGGCGCTCGGCGCTCCGGCGCCCCTTACGCCAATTCGCTGGACGGTGACGGCGGTGCGGCCCGCCAACCGGCCGGCGGCCCGGATCCGGGCGCTCGCGGCGATCGTCGCTGCTTGCCGCGCGGAAGGCCCGGCAGTCTGGCTGCGTCGGCTGGCGACACTCCGGCCCAGTGTGGCGGTCGCGGAGATCGTCGCCGCCGCCGGCGGGTTGCTCGGTCAGGAGCGGGGCGCGCACCATCCTCGTCAACGTCGCGCTGCCGCTCGCGGTCGCCGAAGACCCCGCGCCGGCGTTCCCACCGCTCCCTCCCCTCCCCGAGAACGCGATTACCCGCGCGATGGGCGAGCTCGTCTTCACCCCGGCTGGTCGCCATCTCGTTGCAACGGCGCAGCGGCAGCAGGGCCTGCTCTATCTCCACCGCCGGTGGTGCCGCGACAAGGACTGCGCCGCGTGCCCGGTCGCCCAGCGCGTTCTCGTCGACGGCCCTGCTGCCGACTGAGCGGCTAGTCGCCGTGGGTGATGACGGGAAGTGGGCCGGGGCGCGGTGCGGGCACCTTGGGGCGGGCGGTGAGCAGCCGATCGATCGCAGCGAAGACGATGGCGTCCGGCAACAGCTTGCGCAGGGACAGGGGAGAGCCGAGCGTCCGGGCCAACAGGCATGCGGAACGGGACGCGCGGATCAGTGAGGGCGCGGTAGACGGCCGCTGCGACCGTGCTGGGCGGCGCTCCACCTTCGGCGGCGCGCTCGATGCGAGGAAGGAGCGCGGCTTCCTCGGCGGCGTACGGGGAGTCGGGCGCAATCTGCACCGACTGGCGCCGTCGAAGGAAGGGGGTCAGCACAAACCCCGGCTCAATAACGACGACGCGAACGCCAAATGGCTTGACCTCGGCACGGAGCGCCTCCGAAAACGCTTCAAGCGCCCACTTGCTCGCAGCATAGAGCCCGGCGAACGGCGCGACGAGTCGGCCTTGCACCGAACTGATCTGGACGACCGTTCCAGCCGTGCGTCGGAGGTAGGGGAGCGCGGCGCGGGTGAGCCGCCACGCGCCGAGCACGTTGGTCTCGAAGATGCGGCGGATTTGGTCGTCCGTTGTTAGTTCGACGGGGCCGAAAAAGCCGACCGCGGCGTTGTTGATGACGGCATCGAGCCGCCCGGCGCGGGAGACGACCCGCTCGACAGCGCGGGCGACCGACTCCGGGTCGTCGACGTCGAGGGGGACGACTTCGAGCGGGAGGCCGAGGCGGCGGCCGGTTTCGGCGAGGACGGCGGCGCGCGCCGGCTGGCGGGCGCCAGCGAACACCCGGAATCCCCGCTTGGCCAAATAATCGGCGGTCTCGCGACCGATACCGCTGCTTGTGCCCGAGATCAGGACAACCTGCATCGTTCCTCCGCTGGTATGATAGCTCCGGCGTGCCGCGCCCCAAGCGGCTAGAATTTCGTTTGTGACACCGCCCCTCGTCGTGACGCTGATCGCTGCGGCGCTCTTCGTCGCAGTCGAGATCGCCTTTGTGGTTGGCTACCTCCGCAGACGAGGCCAGCAGGCCCCCTCCGCCGTCGCGGGACGGTCCAACCCAGCGCTCGAGCTGATTTGGGCGGTGCTGCCGGTGCTCCTGTTGGGGCTGCTTGTGCTGATGACCGTTCGCGTCGCGTCGGGCGCTGGAATCGCGCTGGCAGACATCCCAGTTGCTATTCAAGGAGGGATCCAGCCGTGAAGCCGTATACCTGGCTGATCGCGGCGTCCGCCCTGTCGACCTACCTGCTGATCGTCGTTGGTGGCATCGTGCGGGTTACGGGGTCCGGGCTGGGCTGCCCCGATTGGCCGCTTTGCGAGGGGCAAGTCGTTCCACCGCCGCGCACGGACGCCTGGATCGAGTTTTCCCATCGGTTCTCGGCGATGGCGATGTCGACCGTTAGCCTCGCCGCGCTTATCGGCGCCTATTGGCCGCGCCGCCGGGCTGCCGCGCCGTGGCTGACAACGGCCGCCATTCTCCTCGTCGTCCAGATCTTGCTCGGCGCTGTCGTCGTCCTGACCGAGTTGCCAGGGCTGGCGGTCAACCTGCACTTGCTGTTCGCCATGACCATCATGGGGCTGATCCTTGTCGGCGTGGTGACATCGCTCCCGGCGACGTGGCGGCCGCCGACGGTGGACCCAGGGTTGCGCCGGCTTGCGCTCGGCACGACACTCGCCCTCTTTCTGCTCATTGTGAGCGGATCCTACGTCTTCGGCTCGGGCACCTCGCTCGCCTGCAATGGCTGGCCGTTCTGCGAATCGGGCATCATCCCCGGCCGGCCGAGCGATTGGGTCAACTACTCCCACCGCCTCGTGGCAGCGGTGGTCGGGGTGGCCGTGCTCTGGACCTGCCTGCGCGTCTGGCAGCAGCGTGGTCGCTCGCCGGCGCTCGGTTGGGCTGCTGGCACAACTGCCGTCGTGTTCGTCCTCCAAATCGCTGTTGGGGCCTTCGTCGTCCTCGAACGCCTGAACGGGCCGTGGCCGGCGCTGCATCTGGCCTTCGCCGCCGCCGTGTGGGCGGCGTTCGTAATGATGACGGCGTTCATCGCACTGCCCCGGCCCACGGACGCGCCGGCGCCGGCCGCCGCTCCGGCTCGGCTCCGCCCAACCGCATGATCCGTCGCTACCTGCCGCTTACCAAGCCGGTCGTCGTGCTGCTCCTCCTCTGCACGACCGTCATGACGATGCTCTTCGCCGCTGGCGAGTTTCCTCCTTGGCCGGTCATCGTGGCGACCATCGTCGGCGGCGCGTTTGCCGCTGGTGGCGCGAATGCCATCAACTGCTACTTCGACCGGGATATCGATCCAGTAATGGCGCGTACGCGGCGCCGGCCGACGGCGAGCGGGGCGGTCCCGCCTCACCGGGCTCTCTGGTTTGGCGTCGCGCTGGTGGCGCTGGCAGTGCTGATGCTCGGGCTGTTCGTGAACTGGTTGACCGCGCTGTTGGCGCTCAGCGGCGCCCTGTTCTACGTGCTGGTCTACACGCTCCTGCTGAAGCGATCGACCATCCACAACATCGTCATCGGCGGAGCAGCGGGATCGATCCCGCCGCTGGTCGGCTGGGCAGCGGCGACCGGGCGGCTCGACTTGCCGGCTTGGTATCTCTTCGCGATCATCTTCTTCTGGACACCGCCCCACTTTTGGGCGCTCGCCCTGATGGCCAAGCGAGATTACGCCGCTGCCGGCGTGCCGATGCTGCCGGTCGTGCGCGGCGACGACGAGACGCGCCGTCAGATCTTGCTCTACGCCATCTTGATGCTTCCGGTCACAATGCTGCTGTTCGGCGGTGGCGCGATGGGCTGGATCTACCTCGCTGTCGCGGTGCTGGCGACGCTGCTTTTCATCTGGTACGCCGTGTTGCTCTACCGCGACAAGACGGCGCGGCGCGCCCGATCCCTCTTCACCTACTCGAACAACTACCTCGCGCTACTCTTTGTCGCGATGCTCGCCGATCGGCTTCTCCTCCGCTAGCTCATCACGGGTCGAGGACCGGCTCGCTCGCCGTGGGGCCGGCGCAGACGACGACAAGCCCTCTGAGAGAACCCGCTCCCTCATCGCTTGGTTAGGCGCACTGAAGCGAATCGGTTGGATCTAGACTAAACGGGGGCCTCGTCCGCTAGGCTAGCGGTTCGGAGGCGCCTCGATGCGTGCGTTTTGGGAATGGTATAACCGGCACTATCTGGCCAATCTGATTGTTTCGTCCGGCATCTTCTTGCTCCAGATCATTCACCTGTATTGGCTTACGGGCTATGTCGTCGAGAAGCTGTTCGGCTGGCACATTCTTGTCATTCCCGAAAGCAGCCCGCTCTATGCAATCCCGGACTATCTTGAGTTTCCGACACTCATCTCGGTGTCGCTGCTGTATATCAATCAACTGCGCATCCGGCTTCATTGGCGGCCGCTGCTCTACCTCATCCTGCTGAACACCCAGTACATCCACATCTTTTGGGTGACGGATGAGCTGGTGGTGAAGACGTTCGCCGAGCAATCACTGTTCACCTGGACCTCGTGGGTGGCCTGGGTCGCGATCGCGATTGACTATCTCGAAGTGCCGGTGATCATCGACACGCTGCGTCAAGTGTGGAACGAGCGCGGCACGATTGTGGCGAAGCTCCGCGGTCAGGACAGTCCAGAGTTAGCACCAGCCGCGGAGTAAGTCTGGTACTATTGGAATGAGCCGCCGGACCCCGCGGCGATGAGCCCGTTGGAGTGCCGGCGTCTTCCAAGGAGTATCGACCATGGCCCAGTCTCACCGACCTGCGGCGGAGAGGGGCACGAACGGCGCGGCCGGACGCGCCAAGATCACGCCGGCGACGGAAAATTATCTCCAAGCCATTTACGCCCTGACCGCCGAACGAAAATCGCTGATCGGGGCGCGGCTTGCCGAGCACCTGCGGGTCTCCCCGCCGTCAATCACGCAGACTCTTCAACGGCTTGCCAAGGCCGGCTACGTTGAACTGATCGACCGAGGCGATCGCAAAGAGATCGTGTTGACCGAGGCTGGCCGAGCGATTGGCGAAGCGGCAACCCGCAAGCACCGCTTGATCGAGCGCTGGCTTCAGGGCGAGTTGCGCCTTAGCTCGACCGAGGCGCACGAAGCGGCGCATGGGCTCGAGGCCGGCTTCAACGACGAACTGCTCGATCGCCTTTTCGAGTCCATCGGTCGGCCGACCCACTGTCCCCATGGCAATCCGATCCCTGGCAGCGGTGCGGAGCTGGATCACAGCGGCACCTACCTCGACGACGTCAAGCCCGGCGAGCGCGTCTGGCTGGCACGGATTACCGAAGAAGCGGAAGCCGACCTCGATCTGTTGGAATACTTGGAGCGGAACGAGGTGAAGCCAGGGACGCCGCTCGACATCATCGCCGTCGACCGGAAGACAGGCGCGGTGACGGCGCGCACAGGGTCGGGAAGGGAGATCCGGCTCGAGCTCCGCTCGGCGGCGCTGATCTACGTCCGGCGCGAAGAGAGCGCGGCAGCCGCGTAGAACGTCCGCCCTCGCAGCAGGCTGCGGAGCCACGTCTCGATCAGCTCAAGGCCAGCAATCTTGCGCGGGGTGAGCGTGGAGGGCATAGCGCGGCTCCTCAATGCGCTTTACTAGCAATCTTAACCTATCCTAAACCTCAGAGTCAACAGGGTTTTAGCCTGCCGCCGTTTGCTTAGCGAAGGCAAGCAGCCGCCGAACGGCGTCGCTCCTCACCCAGGCGATCAGCCTTTCCACGAAGTCGAGCGCCGCGATGCCCTTGCGCTGGCGAGCGAGAGGGCAGGGCTGGCGCCCGCGGGGAGCGCGACCGCCGGCACGAGGGGAGCAAGCCCGCGATCGCGCCGGACGCGCTATCAATGCGGCGACGTGCCGCCCGACGACGCCGAGCTTGAGGACGAGGGCGATGAAACGCGTCATGCCGAAGCGGCGCGGCGGGGGAGCAGAGGCGGCCGAGTAGGACGGAACCATCGCTGCTCGTCCAATACACGTTTGGATGTATGGTAGGGTCGCGATCTCGCCGAGCCGCCGCGAGCGTGCCCTCGCCCCCGGGCGAGGCCCCGCGCTCCCGTCGTCGGGCCAGCTCAGACGGTTGCTCGTGCTTGCGGCGACGCCGCTTAGCGCTGCGATTCCGTGGCTGAGGTGAAGAACGCTGCTGGCTGGTACGCTGGGGTGATGACGGAGACTCGGGCCAACGCGCCGGTGCGCGGCCGCTGGTGGCTGCCGCTGCTGGTCGCTGGGATCGGTTCGTTCGTCTCGGCGACGGGGTTTGGCGCGGCCGGGCTGGCGCTTCCCCGCATTGCCGAGGTGTTCCGGATCGACCTCGCGGTTGCTCAATGGGTGCCGCTTCTCCAAAACCTCGTCATGACGTCGGCGTTGCTGCCAGCCGGCTGGCTGGCGGACCGCATCGGCACTCGTCGGATCTTCACGGTTGGCACCCTCCTCTACGCTGCGGGATCGTTGGCCTCGGCGGTCGCGCCGGACTTTCTTTTCCTCCTCGCTGCGCGGGCCGTGGTGATCCTCGGCACGTCGATGGCCACCGCGACCAGCCCGGCGATCACGATTGCCGTCGTGCCAGCCGAGCGGCGCGGCCAGGCGCTCGGCTGGACCGTCACCTTTACCTACGTTGGGCTGGCGGTCGGGCCGGCTCTTGCGGGAATCGCGATGGCGCTCGGCGACTGGCCGGCGGCGTTCTGGTTCGTCGTCCCCTTCGCACTCGGGGTCGCGGCGGCGGCGGGGCGCTGGTTGCCGGCTGATGTGGGTGCGCAGGGCAATCGGCGCTTTGACGCGCTCGGCGCCATCTTGCTGACGGTGGCGGTCGGTGCACTGCTGCTTGCGCTCACCCAAGGATCTGGCTGGGGGTGGGGGTCGCCAGCCGTGCTTGGCCTCGTGGCTGCCGGCGTAGCGGCCTCGGCCGGCTTTGTCGCGCGCGAGCTGCGCGTTGCCGATCCGCTCCTCGACCTGCGCCTGTTCCGCTCGCGCGTCTTCGCCTCGGCAAACGCCAGCGCGATTTTGCTCTATCTCGGCGGCTGGGTCCCCCCGTTCTTGATGCCGTTCTTCTTGATCGACGGCCAAGGCGTCGGACCGGCACAAGCCGGACTATTGCTCAGCCTGATTCCGCTGACGACGATGGTAACCGCACCCGTGGCCGGGATGCTCACCGACCGCTGGGGCTCGACCGGACTGACGGCCTGTGGCGTCGGGCTGGTGGCAGCCGGTCTCGGCTTGCTTGGGGCGCTCGCGCCGACCGCGCCAGCGCTCGATGTAGCGTGGCGGCTCGTCATCGTTGGGATCGGGATCGGACTCTTCACGACGCCGAATAACGCCGCCGCGCTTGTCGCCGTGCCGGAGCGAAGCCGGGGAACGGCAGCGGCCCTCGCGGGCGCGACGCGGAACATCGGGATGGCGCTCGGCGTGGCCCTCGCCGGGACGGTCTATGTCGAAGTCAGCCGGCTCACCGCGCCGGCAGATGCCCCGTTCGTGGCAATCCGTTGGGCGTTTTGGGCCGTCGCGGCAGTGACGGCCAGCGGGGTGGCCGTGTCGCTGCTGCGCGGCCGGCACGCACACGCAGGCCGGGACGCCGCCGGCTCCTCACGGTGAGCCTGTTCGGTGAGAGCGAGACCTACCAGCGCCCGCCGCGCGACCCGCGTTGATTCGCCCCCGAGGGGCGGTGCGACTCGAAACAATCGGAGCAGTAGACCGGCTTGTCCGAGCGGGGCTGGAAGGGGACCCGTGCCTCATTGCCGCACGATGAGCAGGTGGCGGAAAACATCTCGCGGCGCGTTCCGCCGGAGGCGGCGTACGATGAGCCATAGCTGGTCGAGCTGTAGCCACCGGTGCTGTACGATCCGCCACCGCTATAGCCGCTCTCGGAGGAAGCGCGGCGCTTCGCGCGGCATTCCCGACAGCGGGTCGGCTCGTGCGAGAACCCCTTGCTGGCATAGAACTCTTGCTCACCGACGGTGAACAGGAACGCCGACCCACAGTCGCGGCAGGTGAGGGTCTTATCCATGAGTGGGGTCATAGCCTTCTCCATGGTTGCGCTGGCTCCTTCAGCCGAGTCTCTGAGCGGTCAGCGCGACGCGGAGTGGCGATCGGCCCTTCAGTCGGGTCGGAGTTGCTACTTGGCGGGCCGCTGAACGTGCTCTTGAGGTGCAGTATATCACATACCTCGACTGCGGATGCATCAATTTTTGCCCACAGCGAGCGCCCCATACATCAATTCCACTGAATGTTCGCGTCATTTGGATTGTTCATTCGCACACGAGCCGCGCCCTCACGTTCGGCTACCACAACCCGAGCACCTCAGGTCGCGGCGTTAAACGGGACCGCCGCTCCTCGACGTGCTTGCCCTGCCGCGTCTTTCCGGATAAAATAGAACACACGTTCTACGCTAGGCGACTCAAGGAGGGACGCGATGCCAGGGGTGAGCACGGCTTCGACTGATGAGCGGACGAAAGCGCTCGAGGCGGCGCTCTTGCAGATTGAGAAGGCGTTTGGCAAGGGTGCGGTGATGCGCCTCGGCGAGCGAGCGCTCCGTACCCCGATCGAGGCCATCCCCACCGGGGCGCTCTCGCTGGACCTCGCGCTCGGTGTCGGCGGCGTGCCGCGCGGGCGCGTCATCGAAATCTACGGTCCCGAGAGCAGCGGCAAGACCACCCTCGCCTCCACCATCGTCGCTCAAGCCCAAAAGCGCGGCGGCACCGCCGCCTACATCGACGTCGAGCATGCGCTCGATCCCCAATACTGCGCCACCTTGGGGGTCGACATCGACCGGCTGCTCATCAGCCAGCCCGACAGCGCCGAGCAGGCGATGGAGATCGCCGAAGCCTTGGTTCGCAGCAACGCAATCGACGTCTTGGTGATCGACAGCGTGGCGGCCTTGGCGCCGCGGGCTGAGATCGAAGGGGAGATGGGCGACGCCCATGTTGGCTTGCAGGCACGGCTGATGAGCCAAGCGCTGCGCAAGCTGACGGCAGCGATTGCCAAGAGCCGGACGGTGGTGATCTTCATCAACCAACTGCGCGAGAAGGTGGGGGTGATGTTCGGCAACCCGGAGGTCACACCGGGAGGCCGAGCGTTGAAGTTCTATGCCAGCGTGCGCTTGGAGATCCGGCGGACCGAGACGCTCAAGGTGGGAAGTGAGCAGGTGGGGAGCCGGGTGAAGGTGAAGGTGGTGAAGAACAAGGTGGCGCCGCCCTTCCGGCAAGCGGAGTTCGACCTGCTGTTTGGGAGTGGGATCAGCCGGGAGGGCGACATTCTGGACTTGGCGGTGGAAGCGGGGATCGTGAAGAAGAGTGGCAGCTTCTACAGCTATGGCGAGCAGCGGATTGGCCAAGGCCGCGAGAACGCCCGTGAGTATCTGAAGGCCCATCCCGACCTCACCGACCAACTCGAAGCCGAGATCCGGGCGCTACAGGCGCCCGCCGCGGTCGAGAGCCAGAACGGCGGTGCTGGCGTCGGCGTCGTCGAGCCAGTCTCCTCCAAACCCCAAGCGTCCTTCCTCGCGGACGAGGCGTGATTCCGCCGGTCGACGTCGCGGCGCGCGCTCAACGCGCCGTTCGCCGCGACCTGCCTGCAATCGCCAGCTACGACTACGAGTGGGCGCGCGTGCTGCTCGAGCCAACCGCCCTGCCGGCTGGGCTGGTGGCGCTGCTCGCCCTCGAAGCGGCCGCCGGGGCGCTTCCTCCAACCCCCTGCCTCTCGGCTTGGCTGCAACTGCTCGCCGCCGCGTTGGGCAGGGACCCGGTCGCCGTGCAGCTGCGAGAATCACTCGCGCTGGCGATCGATGCTCGCCAAGCGATCCGCGAGCGCCGGCCGGACAGCACCGGTGCGCCGGATGGCGTGGAGGCGGTCCGAGTTATCGTCGGTGAGGCGTGGCGGGCCGCACGCTGCGCCGAGCTGCTCGCGCGTCGCCGGCCAAATTGCTTGCTTGTTGGCGGCTAAGCGCTACCATCGCGCCCTGTCGCTCGTTATAACAGAGGCGTCTCCAAGAGGGTGGGTTGAGCACCGGGCCGTTAGACCGGAATCGGGTCCACCGGTCGAGGAGCCCCGAACCGCCCGCAACCTTCGGGGTTCGGCGGCACGGTCGCTGATCCAGTCACTCGGAGGAGGCGCCTGTTACCGAGGGTCGAGCCCGCTCGACCCTCGGTTTCTTTTTCGGCCCGGTTCCGCCGTATAGTACACGCCATCCTGGTCCGGTTGGACAGCCTCCGGGAGGATGGATGGCGCGCACAATCACCATCGCGACCAGTCAATATCCGGTCACCTACGACGTGACCGAAAATCTCCATGCGATCCTCTCGCGCATTGCCGAAGCGGCTGACCATGGCGCCGACCTCGTGATGTTCCCCGAGTTCAGCAACCATGCCGCGCTCTATCGGGATCAGGAGCATTGCTGGGAAGTCGCTGTCGATCCCGCTGGCGACTGGGTTGGAGCGATCCGCGAGGCGGCGCGTCGGCACAAGATCTGGGTGGTGTTCAACGCCACGACGCGCGGTGAGAAGCCGGCGGTCTATCTTCAGAACTACCTGATCGACCGCCACGGCGAGGTCGTCGGCACGGCGCGCAAGCAGGTGCTGATCTACCTCGAGAACGACTTTATTCAACCTTCTGATGCTGAGGCGACGGTGTTCGACACCGAGCTCGGTCGCATCGGGCTGTATAGCTGTATGGATGGCATCGTTCCCGAGACGGCGCGCAATCTCGCGCTGCGCGGCGCCCAACTGTTGCTGAACACGCTCAGCTCCAATGCCCGAGACGAGGGAGCGCTCCACATTCCCGTGCGCGCTGCCGAGAACCATGTCTGGGTTGCGTCGTCGTGCAAGTCCGGGCCGCTCGCGCCCCACACCGAAGTTGTGGATATCATCCTTGAACAAACCGGGATGAAGCGGCATCTCTGGAACGCGCCGGGCGAAAGCCAGATCGTCGACCCGAGCGGGACGCCGGTTGCCAAGGGTGGCTACGACACCACCGAGCTGGTCTACGCGACGATCCAGCCGGACCTGGCCGACGAGAAGCGCATTCCCGGTGTTGGCGACCTGTTCGCCGACCGCCGGCCGGATGTCTACCAGCTCCTGATCGAGCCAAACGACCGGCTGCCGATTGTTACCAATCCGTCGCGGCGACCCGTTGCGCCGCTCCGGGCGGCGGCGATTCAGGTCGGTCTTGGCAAGAGCGTTGAAGCGACGGTGCTGCGCGCCACCGATCTCGCCCACGAGGCGGCTGACAACGGCGCGACGCTTGTCGTCTTCCCGGAACTGTTCCCCTTCGCCCCCGGCGCCCCGGGCGCCGATCCGGCGCGCGCCGCCGCCGAGAGCGAGGCGGTGCGCCTCTATCTCGAGCGGTTCAGCGTCGAGCGCGGCGCAATCGTCGTAGCGAGCCTTGTCGAGCGAGAAGGTGACCACTTCTATCACACCGCTTTCCTCTGGGAGAACGGTGCGCTCGTTGGGACGTATCGTCAGGTGCACCTGCGCGAGCCGGATCGCGCGTGGGCGACGGCGGGCGACGACGTTCGCGCCTTCGACACCGCTGCTGGCCGGATCGGGCTGATGGTGGGCTACGACGGCCTCTTTCCCGAGATGCCGCGCATGTTGGCGCTGCTCGGCAGCGACCTGGTTCTCTACCCGACGACGTGGTTCGTTGACTGGGAGCCGGACCTCGCCGTGCCAGAGCGAGCAGCGGAGAACCACCTAAGCATCGTGGCGGCGGTCCGTCCGGATTCGCCCATCGCGCGCGGGAGCATCGTTGCCACTGTGCCACGCTTCCCGCAGCCGTTCCGAGGTAAGCTGAACCCCTCGTACCTTACGCTCGCCCCTGCCGGATGCGAGGCGATTCTGTTCCAAACTGTCGATCCCGAGGCCTCGCGCAATAAAGTGATGCTCCCGCAGACCGACGCCGTCCTCAACCGGCGCCCCCACCTTTATCGGCCGCTCGTCGAGCCGGCCGTTGGGATCGCACGGTGAGCCGTTCCTGTGCCGAGACGGTCGCCTGCGCGGTCGCGGTGGTCGGTGCGCCCGGCAACCCGGTCGCGTTCCGGCCTCGGGATGGGCTGCCAATCGCCGAGCCGATCGCCGAGGCCGATCGGTGGCCGCAGGCTGCCCAGTCGAGGATTACCGACCCGGGTAGCGTGTGGATCGGGCCGAACGGCGGCTTGCCGCTCTTCCGAGACGGCAAGCTGGTCGGCGGTGTCGGCGGCTTGAAAGGGACGGGCGGCGAGACGATCGCGTGCCCAGCATCCGGCCGGCAGGTAGCTCATCGGGGAGGGAAAGGAGCACTATGACCCAGCTCGACGAACAGATCATCGCGTTGCCCGGCGACGATAGCGAGCCGCTCGACGAACGGCTGGACGGCGGAATCCCTGCGTGGCTCGTTCAGACCCGCGTCGGAGGGATGGGCTATCGCCACGTCGGTGACGAGCAGGCGCCGGTTGTCGTCCTCGTTCACGCGGTGCCACTCTCCTCGCTGGCCTGGGTGAGCGTGCTGCCACACCTCGCCGCGCGGGGCCTCCAAGTCTATGCGGTGGACATGCCGGGCAGCGGCGCGACGCCACCAGCGCCTCAGCCGCTCTCGGTGCAAGGCTACGCTGATGCGCTCGGCGCCTTTGTCGATGCGCTCGGCCTCGAGCGATTCGGCTTGATCGGTCACGCCTCCCATGCAGCGGCGGCGCTCCGCTACACCGTAGACCACCCGGAGCGTGTCGCGGGACTGGTGCTCTCCAAGCTCCCCTATGTCGACGAGGCCGGGAAGGAGCGGATGGGCCGCGCCACCGCAACGTGGTATCACGCCGACGGCTCGGCAGCGATGCCGCCGATCGACCAATGGAACCCGCGGCCTCAGGTGAACGAGCAGCGATTTCGAGTCATGACGATGCGGATGAACTTCGACATGTACCGCGCCGGGCCGCGCTCCGCCGAGGGACACAACGCGCTGGCGAGCTACGACTTCTTGCCGGATCTGGCAGCGCTCCGTGTGCCGACCCGCTTCGTCTGGGCCTCTGGCGATCACTTCATGGCGCACCGCGACCTGATCCTCAACGCGGCAGCGCACCTGCGTCCATCAATCCGAATCGTCGAGGGTGCTACCTCGTGGCCGATGTATGAACGACCGCGTGCCTGGGCGGAGGCGACCGGCTCGTTCTTCGCGAAAGGGGGCTGACGGGGCGCCGCTGACGAACGAACCGTCCGCAGGCAAGGCAGTGACGAGATGCGCCTGCTGCCACGCGGCTTCGGCATGCGGACGTCTCGTCGCGACCAGCAGGCAGCGCCGTCGTGCGTGAGGTGGGGTTAAACGAAAGCGCCCCGAGTGACCGGTTTCCGTTTCGAGGACTTCAGAGCATTCGACTTCGGGGAAAACTCCCCAACCTCGGTTTGCTCAGCTGACCTCGATTGGCTCCTTGCCACTCGGGACATCCTCAGTATCGCAGGTTGCTGGGGCAGGCGCAAGGGGCTGAGACGATCGGATAGTTATACGAAATATCCTCTGCATGAATAACTGCTTATGGTTGTCTCAGCACCTCGTCGATGCGCAGTGCGAGGTGAAAGGCGAGCTGGGCGCGCGGGTCGTCCGGGTCGCGGCCGGTGATTTCGCGAATGCGCTGCAGCCGGTAGAGCAGCGTATTGCGATGGAGATGAAGCCGTTCGGCGGCTTCAGTCGGGCTGGCGTGCGCGTCAAAATAGACAGCGAGCGTCTGGACGAGCTGCGTTTTATTGCGCCGGTCGTAGGCGGCGAGCCGCTCCAGCCAATCGTCGCGGAACGCTTGGAGCAGCGGCGAAGGCCCGAGGCTCATCAGCAGCTCGTCTGCCCCGAGATCGCTGACCAAGCACCACGCGTCCGGGCCAGCGGTCCGGACCGCGTAGTCGAGCGTCCGGCGGGCGATCCGAAGTGCATCACGCAGGCCGTCCGCGCCGCTCGCCGGACGAGACAGCGCCGCTGCGAGATGGCCGCCCAGCCCTGCGAGCCCGTCGCGCAGTTGACCAACGACCAGTTGTACCGCCTCGGGCGTCAGGCTCACGGGCAGCAGCACAAGCGCGCCCGTCGCGTCGAGCCGAATCGCGGCCGGCAGCGAACGGCGCGCCAGCTCACGCCGGAGCAGCCGCTCGAGGGCGCGCGTCGCCGGCGCTCCTTCAGCGTCGATGCCCCGGAGTGCCAGTGCCCGCTGCGGCGCGGTCAGGTCGCAGCCCAGCCGTTGCGCTCGCCCGAGAATCGCCGCCTCGCTCGGGTAGCTGCCGGCAAGCAATTCGTCGAGCACCTCGGCGAGGCGGAGGTCGCTGTCGGAGCGAGCGGCTCGCTCGCGGGCAAAGTCGATGGCGCAGGCCGCGGCAGCCCGGCTGACCGCCAAGCGCTCGAACGCGCCGAGCTCAGACGGCGCCCCGATGACGGAGAGATAGCCGTCACGGCCATGCGGGCCGCCGATCGGGGCGACGATCCGCGCCAGCCCATCCTGCGGGAGCGGTAGGCGGATCGTCGGCGGGTCGGAGGCGTTGGCCGCCATGGCGTGCAACCGGGCGATGTCCTCCGCTCGCTGACCGCCGACGAGCGCCGCGAGATCGCCGCGAGGGCTGCCGCCCGGCGGCAGGCGGATCGCGAGCAGGTTGAGCGCAGGATCTTGCAGCACCGCCGGACGGCTGGTTAGTGCGGCAAGCTTGGCAACGACCGCCTCGACGCCCCGCCCGGCGACGACGATCTCGAGGAGTTGGTGATAGAGGTCTTGGCCGACGCGCTGGAGTTCGGCGCGCCGCTCGACGATCGCACGCGTCACCCGGGCCTCAAGGTCGCGGGCGCTGACCGTTTCTGGGATTTGGATCACCGGCAAACCGAGCCGGCTGGCGGCACGCCGGGCGTCGTCGTCGACCGTCCCGGCGACTGCCACCGCCGCCACGCCGAGGCCCGCGATCTGCTCGATCAGCCGGGCGAGCGTCAGGCGGTCATCCAATTGGTGCATGGTGGCGAGCGACACGATCGCCAACTCGCCGCCCTTCAGTCCCTCGAATGCCGGCGGGCGCGAGCGCAGCGCCGCCGCCCACGAAACATCGACGCCAAGATGGTCCGCTCCGGTGACGACGGTCGCATCCGGCGCGAGGGTGGTGTGAAGCAGGTCGTCGATCGTCAGCATGGCGTCGCTTTCCTCCCTCGACAGGACCGCGAAAGGCGGAAGAGCGCTCGCGCCCTTCCGCCTTTTGGTGTCGCGGTCGAGGGCAACGCCCTCGATTAGACGTCGTAGTAGAGATGGAACTCGTACGGATGCGGGCGCAGGGCGACGGGGTCGACCTCCCGCTCGCGCTTGTACTCGATGTAGGTCTCGATCAGGTCCTTCGTGAACACGCCGCCCTTCAGCAGGTATTCATGGTCCTTTTCGAGCGCATCGAGCGACTCGGCGAGCGAGCCCGGTGTGCTCTGGACGTTCATCGCCTCCTCGGGCTCCAACTCGTAGAGGTCCTTGTCCAGCGGTGCGGGTGGCTCGATCCGGTTCTGGATGCCGTCGAGGCCGGCCATCAACATCGCCGAGAAGGCAAGGTACGGGTTGCAGGAGGGGTCCGGCGCTCGGAACTCGACGCGGCGCGCCTTGGGGCTGTTGGAGTAGGTCGGGATGCGGCAAATCGCCGAGCGGTTGCGCTGAGAATAGATCAGGTTGACCGGCGCTTCGTATCCCGGTACCAACCGGCGGTAGCTGTTTGTCGTCGGTGCGGCGAAGGCGAGGATCGAGGCGGCGTGCTTCAGCAGCCCGCCGATGTACCAGCGAGCGGTATCGGAAAGCAGCGCATAGCCGTTCGGGTCGTAGAAGAGCGGCTGGCCGTTCTTCCAGAGGCTCTGATGGGTGTGCATCCCGGAGCCGTTGTCACCAAACATCGGCTTCGGCATGAACGTCGCGGTGTAGCCGTTCTGGAAGCAGACGTTCTTGACAATGTGCTTGTACTTGCAGACATTGTCGGCCATCTTGACCAACGTCGCGAAGCGCATGTCGATCTCGGCTTGGCCAGCGGTCGCCACCTCGTGGTGGTGCACTTCGACCTCGATGCCAGCTTCGATCATCGCCAGCACGATCTTGGACCGAAGGTCTTGCAACCGGTCAACCGGCGGGGTCGGGAAGTAGCCTCCCTTTTCGCGCGGCCGGTAGCCAAGGTTCGGTGCGCCACCATCCAAGCCGCTATTCCAAATACCTTCCTCGGAGTCGATGAAGTAGAAGGCGCTCTGGGTGTTGGAGCCAAAGCGAATGTTGTTGAAGATGAAGAACTCGGCCTCGGGGCCCCAGTAGCTGGTGTCGGCAATCCCGGTGGTTGTCAGGTACTGTTCGGCTTTCAGCGCGACATAGCGCGGGTCGCGGCTATACGCCTCACCAGTGATCGGGTCCTTGATCGTGCAGATCAGCGACAGCGTCGGGATCTCGCAGGCCGGATCCATGAACGCGGTCGTCGGGTCGGGAATGAGCAGCATGTCGCTTTCGTTGATCTTCTGGAACCCGCGGATCGATGAGCCGTCGAATCCCAATCCTTCGGTAAAGACGTCCTCATCGAGCGTGTGCGCCGGGATCGAGAAGTGCTGCCACGTGCCCGGCAGGTCGATGAATTTCACATCGACGAACTTGACGTCGCTCTTGCGGATGAACTCGACGACGTCCTTGGGGGTGGAGAGCCCCTGAACCTTCGCTTCAACAACCATTGATCGGTTCTCCCTTGCCCTGGGCATTCGCCCAACTTCGTACACTGGAAGTTTCTACGAAGTCAGGACCGAGCACTACTGGCACATTCCCTAGAAACTCCAGCTCATCTTTGTGCAATACGCCCAAATTAAGCCTAGCCGAACGTCTGACCACCGTGCCAGCCCGCGCTGGGCGGCCCGTCAGGGGACGTGCGACGTATTGTATTCTGGCGATTTGCCCAAAGCCTGGGACTCAAGAGGTCGCCGAAGGGGGCCAAAGACGTTGGCAACGATATAGCGCGGAATCTCCCAGACAGACTGTGGGAGGCTGCGTCGGACCGGCCTTGTGCGGATCGCCCGAAGGGAAAAGCCCCGCCGGGCGCGCCACGCAAAGGAGAAAAACCGGGCTGGGACGCGGTTGCCCCAGATGTCGAGCAGCAAATGGAGAACGGGCGAGCCAACACTGGCGAGTGCCAGCCGGCTGCCGCCCCGCGCCCACGCTGCCACCGCGACAACCGCCCACAGCTCCCACGAGTGAAGGACAAAGGTCAGCCGGATCTCCTCACGACGCGCGTTCAAGATGTAGTCGGGAAGGTGATCGAGATCGATCAGCGTACCGGAAAGGAACGTCCAGAGCGCGGCCCGGCGATCGCCGGTCAGCCCCCACTGGGCAAGGGCCAGGGCACCGCTGACGGCGACATGATACACCGGGCGCATGGGCCTCCTCGCTGGCCTCGAGAGGGTAGCTCGGCTTACTCGGCCGGCCGCGCCGGCGCTTGGAATACCTCATCCAACACGCGCCGCAGGCCGGCCGTGTCAATCAGCTGGATCGCGGCCCCTTGCGAGGTCGTGAAGCTGTGGCTTGGCACCGTGCGGATAACCATGTTGCGGGTTTCGATGGTAGCGGCAAGGCGGGCAAGGGCCAAGATTTCCGCAGGCTTCATGTCGGTCTGGACGGTGTCCTTCATCTCGACCATCAGTCGCGGCAGTTTGGGCAGCAGGTCGAGCGTCAGCGCCTTTTCCCGCGCCGCAATCATCAGTTGCTGCTGGCGGCTGGCACGGTAAATGTCGGAGTCCTGATGCCGGGAGCGCGCGTACATCAGGGCGCGTGCGCCATCCATATGCTGCAACCCCGGCGCAAAATAGATGCGCTGATACCCGTAATACTCGGTTGGGTACTCGTTGTCTTTCAGCGGTCGCGGCACGTCAACGGTCAGCCCGCCGAGCGTGTCGACGACCTTGATGAAGCCATTGAAGTCGATATAGGCAACGAAGTGAATCGGGATGCCGAGGTTGTAGGAAACGACGCGTTTGGCGAGCGCTGGTCCGCCGCCCGGGTAGCGCGTGGCGCGCGCGTGCACCCACGTGGCGTTGATGCGGTCCTCGCGCCAGCCGCCGCTAATCGGGTAGACCACCCAAACGTCGCGCGGGATCGAGAGGATGCCAGCGGAGCCCGTCGCCGGGTCGATGGTCACCACCATGTTGGTGTCGGCGCGGGCCCAATCGCCGCCTTCATCCTCGCGGTTATCCAGCCCGATGAGCAGAATATTGACCCGCTCGCGTCCGCCCCAGACCGGCCCGGTGTCGGGCTGCGGCCCGCCGGGGGCATTGAAGGCCGTTTGGGCCTGTTCGGCGGCGCGGCGGGCGACGTCGGCCCAAGCAACGGCGATCGTCCCGGTCCGCTGCACAAAGGTCGCGCCGAACAAGAGGCTCCCGCTGAAGAAGAACGAGAGACTCGTGGCGATGACGATGCGGATCGCCCAACGCCCGAGCCGGCGGCGCGTTTCTGGTGATAGCCCGCCAGCGGTTCGGCGGCGGGGCGGTTTTGGGTGAGACTGCTTGCGATGTGGTTTCATACGCGCTACCGCGGCGTTGCCCCGGTTGCGGGAGTATATACGGCCCGCGAGGCATCTCGGCGAGGCGGTGGGGCGCGTCGCTGTCGCTCGGGACGAGACGATTGCTGCCAGCGTTGTCCTCCGCCGTCGACGTGGCAGGACGGCGGCCGCACACTCCGCGAGGAGGAACGCCGAGAGGGTCAATCTTCCGAGCCCGGTTGCGAGCGAGACCTGTTCGGGGAGCGTGCTGCACCACTTGCGGACGATCGCCGGCGTAGGCGCTTCCCGTCGGAATGATTGGCGAGCGTGCGCACTGTGCTCTCACCTCGCGGCGATGTGGGGAATCGCGCGTCGTTGGGCGACGCATTGTTCCTCCCGCACTGCAGCCTTGCGGCCATCCGCCGGGTCCCCCGGCTGGTGACGCCGCCTCGCTCGCTTTGCCGAAGCAGCCGGCGCCTCGGGCGGTAACCGGACGTTCGCTGCCCCGCGGCGTCGCGTGTGACGTTCCTGATCGCCGTCGTTGCGCCGAAGCCGCACGTGTCTCGCAGGCATGAGCAGGCCTCCGGCGCCGCACGCGCGCGTCAAGCCGTCCGTTGGATCAGCGCAACCCCTGCAGGACCCTCTCCGTCTTAACACTCAGTTTCCCGTGGCATGCTCGCAGCGCCACCCTCAGGAGAAGAACAATGACCACGCTACGCCCTTCCTTCATCGCTGGCCTTGCGGCCGTAGCCGCGCTCGCGGCCGGTACGCTCGTCCTCGCTCCGCTGCTCGGTTCCGCCCGGGCACAGGGGACCGCTGGCGTCGAGCCACGCACGATCACCGTCACTGGAAGTGGTCAGGTGAGCGCTGCACCGGAGATCGCCACGGTCCGGCTTGGCGTCCAAGAGCGAGCGTCCACCGCGCAGGACGCCCTCGGCGCGGTGAGCGCCAAGATTGAGCGCGTCGTCGCCGCGCTGCGGGCGCTCGGGGTTCCCGAGGCGAAAATCCAGACCCAGTCGTTGAACGTGTATCCCGTGCAGGATCGATCGGACCCCGCCGGTACGACGCCGCCGACAAGCTACCAAGCGAGCAGCATCCTCGCCATCGAGCTCGATAGCGTGCAACAGGTCGGCCCGACGATCGACGCGGCAATTCAGGCGGGCGCGAATCAAGTTCAAGGTGTGCAGTTTGGGCTGCGCGACGAGTCGGCGGCGCGCCAGCGCGCGATCGATGCTGCGGTACGGCAGGCACGCACCGAGGCGCAGGCGCTCGCTGGTTCGCTCGGTGTGACCTTGGGCGCGGTGCACCATTCGACCGTGCTCGGCGGTGCCTCGCCGGCGGTTGCGATGGTGCGAGCCGACACCGCCACTGCCGTGCAGCCTGGTCAGATCGACGTGACGGTGCAGGTGCAGGTGACGTTCGTCATCGCCTAGCGCTCCCGTCAGCGCGAGGCGGGCGCCATCCTCGAGCGGGCGCAGCGCCGATGGATGGTGCCGGCTACCGGATTGCCCGGGCAGTTTGCCAGCAGCGTTAGCGACCGAGCCGCGGAAAGGCGCCGGTCGGTAACAAGGGAAAGGGAATCGGCGCGGGGTCTGGCGACGTTTCGGGCAGCGCCGAAGGCGGCACGGTCACGGTGGCGGGCACGGTCGGTGCTCCCGCGAGCAACGCGATGGCAAGGACGCTCGCGGGACGCCCACCGAGCGGTGTCAGCCGTGCGCCTCCCTCAGCGGGAATTGTCGTAACGGAGCCGGCGCGCAGTACGCTGCCGCCGTCCGGGACGCGGAGGGAGAGCGCTCCCTCGATCACGTAAAGTGTGATCGTGCCGGCGGTCTCTGCGGGCGGCAGATCTCCCGATCCGGCGAGGTCGATGCGACTCAGCCGATAGACGAACGAGCCGCCGCCGGGCGGCACGATCGGTTCGCTTCGGAAGACGAGCCGCGGCGGCATCTGAAACGCGCCGGGCGTCGGCCCGCCCAGTCCGATGACCCAGACGACCGCGCCGGTTGGGTCGACGCCGCCGAGGCCGCGCCGGACGCCGCTGGCGGTCGCGACCGCCGATCCAGCAGGCACGGCAGCGCGAGGCTGGCCTTCGAGTTGGAGTTGCGCGACCCCGTCCACCACCCACGTGAATCCAGCATCCTCGCCGACCACTTGAGAACGGTCGCCGGGGTGAAAGATGTGCTCAAACCCCTGCCAGACGAGCGGTCCGACCGGCAGCGTGCCCTGACTGCCCTCCGCCAAGGTTCGGACGGTCATGCCCGGACTTTGGGCCGCTGCCGGCGCGACGACCAGTCCCGCTGCCAGCAGACCGAAAAGTGCCCGCCAGACGATCATCACCGCTCCCTCGTGGGCAGTCTCACCGCCGGGGGCGTAGTGTAGCCGAGCGTCCTCGCCCAAGGGAATGCCCGCGAGAACGTCGGCAACGGCCGTGTCCGACGCGGTATGACACAATTCCGCCAGCCCTCCCGGGCGGAGGACCGGTGATCGTCGTACTCCTGCTCCTCGCCTACGCCCTGCGTCTGTTCCGGCTTGGCGCCCAAAGCTTCTGGGCCGACGAAGGCTACGGTCTTTACCTTGCCAGCCAATCGCTCCCTGTCCTCTCCCGTGACATCTTTGTCGATCTGAACCATGTCCCGCTCTACTTCTTCGCGCTCCATTTCTGGATTCGGGTCGCCGGCGACGGCGAGCTAGCGGTGCGCTATTTTTCGCTCGCTGGCGGCATCTTGACCGTTGTCCTTACCTATCGGCTCGGCCGGGTGCTGTTTGGCCGGCCGGTGGGGCTGATCGCGGCGGCGATCGCTGCCATTGCCCCCTTCCAGGTCTACTACTCCCAAGAAGCGCGGATGCACATTTGGACGACCGCGCTCTGCCTCCTCGCGGCGAACGCGCTCGTGTGGGCGCTGGACCGGCCGAGCGACTGGGAGCGGTGGGCGCTTTTCTCGTTTGCCGGTGTCCTTGGGCTCTACACGTTCTACTACGCCGGGTTTGCGCTCGCCGGGCTGTCGTTGGCAGGAGGCGGGGCGCTGCTGGCACGGCGTGACCAGCGCTCTGTCGCCGCGCTCGTCGCCGCGAACGTCGTCATCCTCGCTGCCTTTGCGCCATGGGCGGCCCTCGCCGCCGTTCGCTTGGCCGAACAGGCGCAGCACAAAGGAAAGGACTTCGTCACCTACGATCTGCCGAGCTTTCTCTCCTTGAACTGGAAAACGTTCGTCGCGGGAGTCACGGCCGAGCCGGACCGGCTGGCGTGGCCGATTTGGCCGGTTGCGCTCGCTGCGATCCTCGGCCTCGTGGGGGTGGCCCGCGGGCGCTATCGTCTTCTCCTGCCGCTCTACCTCGTCGTCCCACTGCTCGGTGTCTTCGTGATCAACCTGCGCTATCCCCATTTCCTCCCGCGCTATCTCTTGCTCGCTACCCCAGCGTTTTACCTGCTGATCGCTGCCGGGATCGCCCTGCCGCTGCTCTGGCCGCGGCGCGCGGCCCGGCTAGCGGCGCCGCTTGCCCTCGCGGGCGGATTGGTCTTTCTGGCGACAGCGGGACGTTCGCTCGCCAACAATTACTTCGATCCGGCGTACTTCCGTGACGACTACCGCGGCGTTGCTCGGACGATCGCCGCGAACGCCCAGCCCGACGATACGATCGTTCTGAACGCGCCGTGGCAGATCTACAACTTCCCGTACTACTACAAGGGCGATCTGCCGATCGTCGGTCTTCCCTACGAGGACCCCCTCGACCCAGCGATCACCGAGCCGAAGTTACGGGCCCTCGTCCAGCAGCATCCTGGCATCTGGCTCGTCCTCTACGGCAACGCCAGCATGGACCCCACCAGCTTTGTGGAGGGGTGGCTCGACGAGCATGCTTACAAGGTCGACGATGCGTGGTATGGCACGGTGCGTCTGGTGCGCTACATCACCGCGCCGCCCCCCGGAATCCGGCCGACTGTCGCAGTGCAACGTGACTATCCTGGCGGGCTGCGCCTCACGGGTTACGAGCTGGCCGGGCCACCGCCCCGTTCCGGCGAGCCGTTGGCGGTGCGCCTGTTCTGGCAGGCGAGCCAGCGCCCCGATGCCGCCTATCGAGTCTCGCTCCGTCTGCTCGATTCCGCCGGGAGGCTGTGGGCGCAGGCCGACGCCCAGCCGCTTGAGGGGGCGCTGCCGACCGACGTCTGGCGGCCGGGCACCGTCTATCGCGACCCGCGGCTGCTCGCCCTGCCGGTTGGTCTCCCGCCGGGCCGCTACGAGTTGGCCGTCGTCGTTTACGGCGAGCGCGGGGAGCAGCCCCCAGCCGGCGGGACTGTTGTGGGGGCAATCGACGTTGCCCCCGATCCCCGCGCTGACCGGCCGCTGCCGGCGGTTGATCGCCAAGCGAGCGGCAGCATCGGCGCGGCCGTCGACGTGATCGGCGCCGATCTCGATGTCGAACGGCTCCAATCCGGACAGCCGCTCGCGGGCCGCTTGCTCGTGCGTGGCGGCGAGGGGGGACGGCCGGTTGACGCGAGGCTGGTGCTGCAGGTCGCCGGCGAGCCGGTTGAGACGCCGGTCACCATCCCGCTGCTCGGGCGCGGAGAGCTGCGGCTGATTCCTTTCCGGCTGCCTCCCGGCCGCTGGCAGCTCGCGAACGGCAGCACAGCGCCCGGGGCGTTGTCGCTGGTCGGGCCGTCGGGAACAGCGACACTTGGCACGATTGAGGTGGTCGACCGCCCGCGCCGCACGAGCGTACCGCCGGAGGTCCAACGCGTGGACGTTGACGCTGGCGAAGGCATCCGGCTGGCCGGGGCGCTGGTGCGCTCAGACGGTGAGCGGATCTACGTCCGGCTCGTCTGGCAGGCGGTCGGTGAGCCAGCCCGGGATCTGATCGCCTTCCTTCACCTCGTCGATGCTGGCGACCGGATCGTTGCCCAACGGGACGCGCCGCCCGGCGGCGCGGTTCCGACTACCGGTTGGACGCGCGGCGAGGTCGTCATCGACGATCGGGAGTTGGCGATCGATCGGCTGCCCGCCGGCGACTATCGGCTCTGGGCGGGCCTGTACACCCAAGACGGCGTGCGGGTCGGCCCGAACGATGGCCGTTTGCCGCTCGGCGTGATCCGCCTCCCGTGACGGAGGGGGTCCGCCGCGCTGTGCGGCTGCTGGCTCGCTGGTTGGCGGGAGCGGCGGTGGGGGCCGCGCTGGGCGGCGCCCTCCAACTCGCGACTGGTGTCGCCGGCTGGACCCTCGTCGGTGCGGCGCTTGGGTTTGCTTCCGTTGTCTTCTGGATCGCGCTGCGTGACCCACGCACCTAGGATGCGCTCGCATTCGCCCGGCGCGTCCATTACAACCCCCCTATGAGTCCACTCCGTGAGATGGTCGTCGCCGAGATCGCGGCCCACGGGCCCTTGACCTTCGCGAAGTTCATGGCCTTGGCGCTTTACCACCCGGCGCTCGGCTATTACAGCCGGGGCGCGGGAATCGGCCGCGACTTCCACACGTCGCCCGAGCTGCATCCGCTTTTCGGGGCGCTGCTTGCCCGGCAAGTGATCGACTGCTGGGAGAAACTGGACCGTCCGGCGACCTTCACCGTCGTAGAGCTCGGGGGTGGGACCGGCAGCCTTGCCGCAAGTCTCATCACCGAGTTGCGTCACCTTTCGCCCGCCGCTGCGACAGCGCTGCGGTATCGGATCGTCGAGACGAGTGCGGCGCTCCGGGCACGCCAGCGGGTGCGGCTCGCCGGCCTCGGTGTCCACTGGGGTGGGCTGCCGCGCGTCGTCGAGGGGGTGGTGCTGGCGAACGAGTTCTTCGACGCGCTGCCGGTCCACCTCGTGACGGTGCGGGACGGACACCTGCGCGAGCGCTACGTCACCGTCGAAGCGGATGCCCTCCGGCTCGTGGATGGTCCGCCGTCAACCCCGCTGCTCGCGGCCTACTTTCGGCGTGTCGGCGTCACGCTCCCCGAGGGGTATCAGACGGAAGTCAACCTTGCCGCCACGCGCGCTATCCGACGGATTGGCCGGTCGTTGCGGCGAGGCTGGGTGATCACGATCGACTACGGCTATCCCGCGGCGCAGCGCTACCATCCCGAGCGCGCCGCTGGCACTCTCACCTGTTACCACGGCGGCACCTTCAATTACGATCCGCTTGCCTGGGTCGGCGAGCAGGACCTGACGGCGCATGTCGACTTTACTGCTCTCAGCCGTTGGGGAGCGGATGTCGGCTTGCAGCCGGTCGGGCTCGTCCTCCAGCGGGAGTTTTTGCGCAACCTCGGGCTGGATGCGTACCTCCATGCGCTCGGGGCGCGCCCACTGGACTTGGCGACGTGGGAGTGGAACCGTGAGGCGATCACCCAGCTTGCCGCGCCGGGCGGGTTGGGGCGGTTCCTCGTGCTCGGGCAGGTAAAAGGCGGCGTCCCGTTTGCGCTCGAGGGCTTCACCGGCGAGGCGCGTGGCCGGCTCCTCCGGGAGCGCGATCGCCTCCGTGTCCCGTTGCTTGGCGGCGGCTATTCCGAGCCTGGAGCGAATGAATGAGTGGGGCGCCTACCTTGCTGGACCTGCTGTTCCGCCTCGCGACCGAGATCGTCTCTCAGCGCGTCCGGACACGGGCGCTGCTGGAGCTGTTGGAAGAGAAAGGCGTCCTGATGCCGGGTGAGTTCGAAGAGCGAGGGCAAGCCGTCTGGGAACGCGACTGGCCGGAAATCGCCGCCGAAGTCGCGCCGGAACTGCTGGGACCCGAGGAGGCGAGTGATGCGCCCTGATGGCCGCCCTGCCGATGCGCTGCGACCGGTCCGGATCGTCCCGGGCTTCATCGAACACGCCGAGGGATCAGTCCTGATCGAATGCGGAAAGACGCGCGTCATCTGCACGGCGAGCATCGAGGATCGCGTTCCCGCGTTTCGACTCGGCAAAGGAGGTTGGCTCACCGCCGAATATGGGATGCTCCCGCGCGCGACCCACACGCGCTCCGAGCGGGAGGCAGCACGCGGCAAGCAGGGCGGTCGCACGGTGGAGATCCAGCGCCTCATCGGCCGCTCCCTGCGTGCCGTCGTCGACTTGGCGGCGCTGGGAGAGCGGACGCTGCTGGTTGATTGCGATGTCATCCAAGCCGATGGCGGGACACGCACCGCCGCGATCACCGGCGCGTTCGTCGCCGTCGTGCTGGCGCTCCGGGCGCTGCCAGCAGAGTCCTTCCTGCACTGGCCGATCAAGGAAGCAGTCGCCGCCGTCTCGGTCGGCATCGTCGAGGGAGAACTGCGACTCGATCTCGCCTACGAAGAAGATTCGGGCGCTGCGGTCGACTTCAATGTCGTGATGACCTCGAGCGGCCGCTTCGTCGAGCTGCAAGGCACCGCCGAGGGCGAGCCGTTCGATCGCGCCGCCGCCAACCAGCTCATCGACCTTGCCGAGCAGGGCATCCGACGGCTGATTGCCATCCAGCGCGCCGCGCTCGGCGGCGGCTGGGACGCGCAATAATCTGGCCGGCACGGGGGCGGTTTCCGATATACTGGATGCTTGCTACACAGCAACTGAGGTTGCCGGAGGTTCCCGTATGGCGCTTGTCAGTCGGATCACCCCGTATCTCGCCTTGGTGGCCATCCTTGCCGGCTGTGCCCCGAGCCCATCCGCTGCGCCAACCGGCGGCAGCGCTCCCGCTCCGCCTGCCGAGCAGCGCTTTGTTTGGGGCTTTTCCTTCCTTCAGCCGACCCTTCACCCGTTCATCTCGATCGGCATGGAAGGGCGCCGCTTCGACATCTTCGAGCAGCTACTGACCCAAGACCCGACCGGTCGCGACGTTCAGCCGATGCTCGCTGCTAGTTGGAAAGTGATCGACCCCCAGACCTACGAGTTCACCTTGCGGGGCGATGGCCGGTTCCATGACGGGACGCCGCTGACGGCGACCGATGTGGCGTTCTCGGTGAACCGGGCGATTGACCCGGAGAAGCGCTACCCCATCGGCGCCTCGCGCTTTCCGACCATCGACGGCGCGGAGGCCGTAGATGACAAGACGGTGCGCGTCAAGACCAAGACCGTCGATGTGCTGCTCCTGAAGCGAATGGCCTATCTGTCGATTCTGCCGAAGGGGTATCTTGAGCGCGTGGGGGACGAAGAGTTCACCATCAAGCCGGTTGGTAGCGGTCCCTACAAGGTCAAGGAGTTCATCACCGGCGACCGGCTGGTGCTCGTTCCCCATACTGAGCACGCCTGGCGCAAGGGCAAGTTCAGCGAGGTCGTTATCAAGAACGTGCCGGAAGCGTCGGCGCGCGTCGCTGGGCTGCGGACCGGTGAGCTGCACTACATCAGCGCGACTCCGATCGACCAGGTGGATACCCTCAAGGCTGCCGGGTTTCAGGCCGTGCAGCTCGATGCCGGCTCCTCCGGTGGGTACCGCATGACCGCAATCAACTACGAGCCGCTGCGCGATAAGCGCGTGCGCCAAGCGATCAACTACGCCATCGACAAAGACGCGATCGTCAAGAGCATCTATCGGGGCTACACGCAGGTGGAGCAGGGGCAGTTCCTGCAGCCCGGCGTGTTTGGCTATCACCCGAACCTGAAGCCCTATCCCTACGATCCCGCGAAGGCGAAGCAACTGCTTGCCGAAGCGGGGTATCCGAACGGCTTCGACCTCAAGCTCGAAGCGAAAGTGGACCGGGCCGATATCGCTCAGGTCGGGCAGTTCGTTCAGGGCCAATTGGGGGCGATTGGCATCCGCGCGACGTTCGAGCAGATCGTTGACCAAGCGGCGGCTGAGGACAAGATCTTCGGTCGGGTGCAGCGCGCGCCGCTCTGGGCCTCCGGGCTGATCACCACGCCGTACATGGACGCCGACGCGGCGCTCGTTTGGTTCTGGTCCGGGCAGCCGCCGGCCACTCGCTACTATGAGAACCCAGAGTTCGACCAGTATTTCCTCCCGTCGCGCACAGAAACCGACCCGAAGAAGCGGGAGGAGCTGATCTGGAAGGCACTGGAAGTGCTGCGTGAAGACCCGCCGTATCTCTATCTCATTCAGACAACCGAGATCCACATGTACACCCCGAAACTTCAAGGGGTAGTGAAGCGCTACGATCGGGCGCCGATGCTCGACACGCTATCGTTGACGAACTGATCTCGGTACCTGGAGACGAAATACGAAATGTCGGGTAGCGAGAAGGCTTCCTCGCGTCGCTGACGTCAACAAATCGAACAGCGGTTGCTTGATCGCGTTGGAAAGTGACTGCTACTCTTTGGTAAACCTCGCTCCCGGACGGCATCGCACGCCGTCCGGGAGCGCTGTCCGGGCCGCTCGTCGTCGAGTCGGCGCTCCGTGTATCGCTGAAGAGACTCAACTTGCGGCAGAGCGCACCGCCGCGCTGAATACTGTTCCCGATCGAGCAGCGTGACATGCGCTGAAGGAGGATGTCCGAGTGCCACAGTCCGATCTCGTGATCCGCCTTGGCGGCGAAGGCGGCGAAGGTGTGATCAGCGCCAGCGACATGTTTACCGCCGGTGCGGCGCGTGCCGGTTACGACATCTTTACCTTTCGAACCTATCCGGCCGAGATCAAGGGCGGACACGCCTGGTATCAGATTCGCATCGGCAAAGGAAAGGTCGGCTCGCTCGGCGACGCACCGGACATTCTCGTCTGCTTCAACCAAGAGGCATACGAGATTCACAAGGATCAACTGCGCGACGGCGGCGTGCTCGTGTATGACCCCGACCAGGTCAAGCCCGAGGCCAACGGCCACAACCACAAGCACTACCCCGTGCCAATGACCGCGATCGCCAAGCAGCAAGACTTCATGCGCGGGAAGAACCTGATCCTGCTTGGTGCGCTCTGCCAACTCTTCGGACTTGAGCCGGCGGAACTCGAAGGCGTCGTTCGCAGCCGCCTTGCCCGTCGTGCTGAGTTGCTTCAGAAGAACCTTGAATCGCTGCAGATCGGCTACGACTTCGCGAAGCAGAACCTCGTCAAAGACGATCCGTACTACCTGCCGCATATCCAGAAGCGCGAGGGGACCCTCGTCATGAGCGGGAACGAGGCCATCGTCGCCGGAGCGCTCTACGCTGGCTGCCGCTTCTTCGCGGGCTATCCGATCACGCCGGCTTCCGACATCATGGAGGCCATGGCCCGCGAGTTGCCGAAGCTGGGCGGCGTGATGCTGCAAGCCGAAGACGAGATGGCCGCTGCGAGTATGGTCGTCGGCGCGAGCTACGGCGGTGTCAAGGCAATGACCGCGACCTCCGGTCCTGGCTACACCCTGATGGCTGAGGTGACCGGCCTCGCGGGCATGTCGGAAATCCCGCTCGTCATTGTCGATGCCCAGCGCTCTGGCCCGAGCACCGGCATGCCGACCAAGCTCGAACAGTCGGATCTCAATCATGCCCTCTTCGGCGGCCACGGAGACTTCCCGCGCGTCGTCATTGCGCCGGGATCCGTCGAGGACTGCTTCCGCCAAATTGTCCGGGCCTTCAACATTGCCTGGAAGTATCAGGTGCCGGTCATCTTTCTCTCGGACCAGTCGCTTTCGCACCGGACGGAGTCGCTTCAAGCGCCGGATCTCTCGACGATCCCGGTTTACGAGCGCGAGGCGCCGACGGCCGAGGACTTGGCGCACTACGCCCGTTACAAGATCACACCGAGCGGCATCTCGCCGATGGCGATCCCAGGCGAAAAGAACGGGATGTTCGTCTCGGCCGGCCTCGAGCACGACGAATACGGCCACCCCGATCTCGATGCCGACAATCACGTCGCGATGACGCTCAAGCGCTTCCGGAAGTTGGATACGCTGCGCGCCGAGCTGGAGCAGGAACCGCTGCCGCTCCATGGCGACCCGAACGCGTCGCTCGTCGTCGTCGGCTGGGGGGCGAGCGAGGGCGCGATCCTCGAGGCGGTCGATCGGGCGAACGCCAAGGGGATCCCGACGGTGTCGCTCCACCTGCGCGTACTGAACCCGCTCCCGGAGAATCAGCTGCGGCCGTTCTTCGCCGGCAAGAAGATTCTCGTCGTCGAGCATAATTATTCGGGCCAGTTGGCGCGTCACCTGCGCGCGACGCTCGGCATCGTAACGGTCAACGTCAACAAGTTCGGCGGGCTGCCATTCACCGCCGGCGAAATTTTGGCTCGCATTGAGGAGGAAGCCCGTGGTTGAAGTCGCCCCTGCCCCGCTGACCATGAAAGACTACCGCAGCGAGGTGAAGCCGGTTTGGTGTCCCGGCTGCGGCGACTTCGCAGTGCTTTCTGCCACCTATAAGGCGATGGCCCGCCTCGGCCTGCGGCGCGAAGACACCGTCGTCGTCTCCGGCATTGGCTGCTCGTCCCGCTTGCCCTACTTCGTCAAGACCTACGGGATGCACACGCTCCACGGCCGGGCGCTGCCGGTGGCGACGGGCCTGAAACTGGCAAGGCCGGACCTGTCGGTCTTCGTCTTCGGCGGTGATGGCGACCTCTTTTCGATCGGCGCAGGCCACACCCCGCACGGCGCGGCGCGCGACATCGACCTCACCGTGATCTGCATGGACAATTCGACCTACGGGCTGACCAAGGGGCAAACCTCGCCGACCAGCCCGCTCGGCCGGAAGACGAAGAGCACGCCGTATGGGGCAGTGGTGCAGCCGCTCTCGCCTGTGCTGTTGGCGCTCGCCTTCGGCGCCGGCTGGGTTGGCCGCGCCTACAGCGCCAAGCCGAAGCAGCTCGAAGACCTGATCGTTGAGGCGTACAACCACAAGGGCTTTAGCTTCCTCCACGTCGAAAGTCCCTGCACCGAGTTCAACAACACCTACAACTACTTCGACGCGTTGGTGCAGGACTTGCCCGAGGATCACGACCCGACCGATCGCGAGGCGGCCATCCGGCTTGCGCTCACCGAAGAGAAAGTGAACCTCGGCGTCTTCTATCGGGATGACAGCCGCCAAGACTACCGCTCGAAGATCGACGCTTGGACCGCCAACCGCGGCCAGCCGTTCGACCCGGTCGCCTATTTGCAGCAGTACGCCTAGCCCGCGAACGAATCCGTTCCCTTTCCGCCCCCTTTCCGCAAGGAGAGGGGGTTGTCATTTCCATCGCGCAACGGTGGAACGGACTTCGGTCCTGACGCGCTGACACCGCTCCGCCGACGGTGCCGCACCGGTCATCGGGCGGACGACCCCGTCGAACGCCAGTCAATACGCGCGAACAGAGGGTGTCGGACGCGGGGGCGGCCAGCGACCGAGGGCGCGAACCGGCAGGCGTTCATCACGGGGTCCGGTAGGCGTCGCGCATCGATCCCGCCATCGCGCGACCAGTGTTCGCTCCTGCCCGAGTCGCCGGCGTTCAGTCCGGTGCTGGCCAGACCCGCACTCCCGCGAGGTAGGTTTCGAGGACGCGAATGGTCGCCAGCGCGTCGTGCGGGGTAGTGAAGGGATCGCGATCGAGGACGACGAAATCGGCGGCGGCGCCGACCCGGAGAGCGCCATCGCGGGACACGGGATCAAGCGCGGCGCGACCGGCGACGCTGGCGCGGAGCGCGGCGAGCAGCGGCAGCGCCTCAGAGGGCGAGAGCAGCGTCCCGTCGGCAGCGCACCGGGTAACGGCGGTCGCAAGCGCCCCGATCGGGTCCGGCTCGCTTGCCGGCGCGTCCGAACCGAACAGGAAGGGAATACCGGCGTCGAGGAAGCCACGGCCACGGTGGAGCCACGGGATGAGTACCGGGTCGACTTCTGCAAGGTAGCGTGCTGCCCGCTCGCGCACCCACCCAGGGTGGACGACCACCGTGAGGCCCGCCGATCGCGCTGGCGCGAAGAGATTGGGCGGCCACTCCGCGGCATGCTCGATCCGTGCCTGCACGTTGGCAGCGGCCACCGCCTCCACGGCCAGCCGCACCGCCTGATGGATGACGGCGTGGATCGCAACCGGCCCGCCGAGATTGCGCAGCCGCTCGACGAGCGCCTTCAATGATGGCAGCTCCTCCACCGTATCGGGCAGCATCACCTTTGTCGGCCCGATGGCGAGGCGCTCCGTATTCCTCCCGCTCGTCGTAGGCGAGCGATGAGCGGGAAGCCGGTGGGGTGAGGGTTCTCCCGGCAGCAGCAGGAGGCGAAACGGCGGGGCAAGCCGTTCCCAGAGCGCGAACCGCGCCCCGTCGTTGGTCGGGCTGGCGTCGTGGACGGCGGTGATCCCGAGCGACAGAAGCCGGGCTCCGACATCGGCGAGCCCCCGGCGAAGCTCCTCCTCACCAAGCGGCGGCACCACCGCGCCCGACAGCCAGATCGCAGGCTCCCAAAGGCGGCCCGTTGGCTCGCCTGTCGGGTCATACTCGACATAACCTAGCTCGTGTCCACGTTCCCAGACCGCAGGGGGGATGGCGCGCAACCCTGGAGTATTCATGACGGCCACGTGGCCGGTGCGGTGGAGGAGACGGACTGGACGCGAGGTGGCTGCGTCCAAGTCGGCCCGGGTGGGGTGGATCGCCCCGAGGTCATACCCGGTGGCGCGTACCCAGCCGCTGCCTCGCGCGGCGGCAAGCCGGGCGAGCAGCGCCGGCAGGGAGGGCGCGTCGCGGCAGTCGACCCCAACCGCCCGCTCGATGAGCGGCAAGAGGTGGAGATGGGCGTCGGCAAACGCCGGAAGCACGGCTGCGCCAGGCAGCCGAACGGTGGGAACGCTCGGGACCTCACGAAAGCCGACGATGCGGCCCTCCCGCACGAGCAGAGCGGCGCGGGGCGGGCCTGCCAGTGTAATGATCCGCGGATGGACGAAGCAGACCGAGGTTGACCTGGTATCTTTAGCCATGGCGGTGGGAACTATGGGCGATACGCCGCGAACCCGCGAGGGCGCGGTCGCCGGAGCCTTCGGCGCTGCGCTATCCGTCGCCGTCGTCATTGGGCTTGGTCTGGCCTTCGGCACGCCCTCGCTGCCGGAGCTGATCTCTGATCGCGTCCTCGAGTTAACGCCAGGCCCAGTCTTTTCGTTCGTCCTCGACCGATTGCAGACCGGGGCCAAGCCGCTCTTTTACCTCTCCATCGTGCTGGCGCTGGTCGTGATCGGTGCGGCGCTCGGCGGCTGGTTTGGCCGGCGGCAGCCTTCATCGCTGCTCGGCGGTGCGCTCCTTCTCGCGTTGGGGCTCTGGGGCGTGCAAGAGCTGCTCGTGCTCCCCCTCTTTGGGGCTGGAGTTTTTGGGCAAGATAGCCGAGGCGCCGGCCCGCTTGGTCCCACCGTCCGGCTCGTGGGGATGCTCGTCTACGGTGCGGGGCTCGCTGGGGTGTTGGCGCTGCTCCGGCCCGACAGCCGGTTTCTTCCCGAACGGCGATCTGCGCTCCGCATCGGCGTCCTCGGGGTGCTCGGACTGGTTGGGGGAGGGGCGCTGGCGCGAGCGCTAACCGGCGCCCGCGACATGGGCGCCCTCTCGCGCGTTCCCGGACGCTCGGGGACAGGCTTGCCCGAGCCGGTCACGCCAGTCGGCCAGTTCTACAGTATCTCGAAGAACTTCTTCGATCCCGTCGTCGACCGGGCGACCTGGCGGCTTGAGGTCAGCGGGCTCGTCCAGACTCGGCTTGAGCTGACGCTCGACCAGCTCCGCGCCTTGCCGCAGTACGACCAACTCCAGACCCTGATCTGCATTTCGAACGAAGTTGGCGGCGACTTGATCTCGAATGGCGCGTGGCGTGGTGTCCGGCTGGGCGAGCTCCTGAGTCGCGCCGGCGTCCAAGCGGGTGCGGTGGATGTCGTCTTCACCTGCGCCGATGACTACACCGACAGCATCACGATTGCCAAGGCACTCCAGCCAGAGACATTGCTTGCGCTCGAGATGAATGGCCAACCGCTCACCGAGAAGCACGGCGCACCGCTGCGCTGCCTCGTGCCCGACATCTACGGGATGAAGAACGCCAAGTGGATCCGCAAGATTGAGGTGGTCGGGACCGACTACCAAGGATTCTGGCAACGCCAAGGGTGGAGCGATAGCGCTGAGATTCAGACGATGTCCCGCATCGACTACCCGGTAAGCGGCGCACAGGTTCCGTTCGACGACATCGAGCTTGGGGGAATTGCCTTCGCCGGGGCGCGCGGCATTCGCGCGGTCGAGGTTTCGTTCGACGATGGCGCGAGTTGGCGGCCGGCCACGCTGCAAGACGAAATCGCGCCGCTCAGTTGGCGCTTCTGGACAATCCGTTGGAGACCGGAGCGCAGTGGGTCGCTGAGCGTGCTCGTTCGGGCGATCGACGGACGGGGTGAGCGGCAATCGGCCGTCCGCACCGACCCCTTCCCCAATGGGGCGAGTGGCTATCACCGAATCTTCCTACGCGTGGCGTAGCGGGGAGGAGATCCAGTTGGCTTGCTCGGTCGTAGACTTGACGAACGCGAAAGTCGACGGGCCGATCGGCGAAAAATCTCGCCGGACGAGCCGCCGATGATCGATTATCAAGGAGCCGACGACGAGGCGCTGGTCGCCCGGTTGGCCGAGAAAGACGCGGATGCGCTCGAGGCGCTCTACGACCGGCATTCGCGCCCGGTCTTCTCCCTTGCATTGAAGATGCTGGGTGAGGTGACCGCCGCGGAGGAAGTCGTCCAAGAGGTGTTCCTCAAGCTTTGGAGGAGCCCCGAGCGCTTTGTCGCCGGCCGCGGCAAGTTCCGGTCGTGGCTCCTTGGTGTAACGCACCACCGCGCGGTGGACGAGCTTCGGTCGCGGCGCTCGGACACCAGCCGGCGCGTTGCTGGGGACGCCGAAGCGGAGACGCTGCGCATCCCAGATGGGGGGCCTGACCCCGCTGAGGTAGCGTGGCTGGGGGTGCAACACGACATCGTTCAGCGGGCGTTGGACACCTTACCGCCGGAGCAGCGCGAGGTCATCGACCTCGCCTACTTCAAAGGATTGACTCATTCCGAGATCGCAGCGGCGCTCGGAGAGCCACTCGGCACCGTCAAGACACGGCTCCGGCTGGCAATCCAAAAGCTCCGGAGCGCCCTCGAGACGGAGCGACTTTGGGCAGTGAAGCCATGAGCTGTACCGAATCACGTGAGCTGTCTGAAGCGGCAGCCCTCGGGGCGCTTGATCCAGCCGACCAAGCGCGGCTCGAGCAGCACCTCGCCGGCTGCGCAGCCTGCCGGCGTGAACTTGGCGCGACCGAAGCGATTGCGGAAGCCCTTGCGCTGACGGCGCAGCAGGTGACCCCGCCCGACCGCTTGAAGGCAAGGATCATGCAGGTCGTCCGGCTGGAGGCACGTCCTCAGCCTGTCGCTGCCATCCGCCGGCCGTTTTTGCGCCTGCCGGCCCTTCCGCTTGGCCGCCTGAGCTCCTTGGGCGCCGCTGCCGGTCTCGTCGCTGCGCTTGGCGTCGGTCTCTGGGCGTTCTCGCTCGCCAGCGAACTCGAAAGCCAACGGCAGTTGAACGCCAGCCTCATTCAAGGGCTCCAAGGACGCGACGACCTCGTTCAGTTGGTTTCTTCCCAGCCAGAGTTGATGAGTTTCTTGAACGGCACACCGGAGGCGCCGACCGCGCGCGGCCGGATGTATGCCTCCACCATCAATGACACGGCCTTGCTGCTGGTCGACGGCTTGAAGCCGTTGCCCTCGGACCGGGTCTATCAGGTCTGGCTGATGCAGGCGGGTCAGCCACGCAGCGGCGGCACGTTCACCGTCGATGGAAACGGCCAAGGCCGCTGGGTCATTCGCGCGGACGAGCCCCTCAGCCGCTACCAAGCGATCATCGTCACCGAGGAGCCTTCGGGCGGCTCACCAGCGCCGACCACGCCTCGCCTCCTGACCGGTCTGTTCTAGTCGCGCGGACCTGCTATGCTCGCGGTCCGATGACGGATCTGCCCCACGTCGCCATCTACACCGACGGCGCATGCCTTGGAAATCCCGGCCCCGGCGGCTATGGCGTCGTGCTCCTTCACGGCGGGAAGCGAAAAGAGCTGTCCGGCGGGCGCCGCCGGACCACCAACAACCGGATGGAACTCCTCGCCGCGATCGTCGGGCTAGCGACACTGAAACGCCCGTGCCGTGTCGATCTCTACACCGACTCGCAATACGTGTACAACGGGATCGCCCTTGGGTGGGCGGCTGGCTGGCAGCGCAATGGCTGGCGCAAGGCGGACAAGGCACCCGTCAAGAACGTCGATCTCTGGGAGCGGCTGCTGGCTGAGTTGGCGCGCCACGACGTGACGCTCCATTGGGTCCGCGGCCATGCCGGCAACGCGGAGAATGAACGCGCTGACCAGTTGTCGGTCGCTGCCGCCCAGCAGCCGGACCTTCCAGCCGACACTGGCTTCGACGCGGGAAGCGAGCAGGGCAAACCGCGCTCTACTTCAACCCAGAGCGAAGAAACGCCTCGACGACCTGCCGCTGCAGAATGACGTAAAGCACGAACACCGGGAGGCTCGCCAAGGCTGCTGCCGCCATCAGGGCGCCCCATTGATTGCCTTCCTGAGTCAGGAACATTTGCAGACCGACTTGCACGACCGTCTGTTCTGGCTTGTTGCTGACAAGCAGCGGCCAGAAATATTCGTTCCAGCCGCCGATGAAATACAGAATCGCGAGCGCAGCAAGCGGCGCACGGAGATTCGGTACGACGATGCTCCAAAGGACACGCCAGCTCCCCGCGCCGTCAATCCGGGCGGCATCCAACAACTCACGGGGAAACGCCTTCATGTGCTGGCGAAGCAAGATGATCCCAAACGCTGTCGCCAACTGCGGCACCACCAATCCTTGAAGCGTGTTCAACCAGCCAAGCCGCGACAGCAACACGTAATTCGGTATCATGATCACTTGGAAGGGGATAAGCCAAGTACCGAGGAAGAGAAAGAAGAAGAGCCGACTTCCGCGAAACTCCCAGCGCGCCAGCGCATATCCAGCAAGCAGGCAGATCATCAACTGGCCGATCGTGATCAGCGCTGCCATCAGAAAAGTGTTCGCGAGCATATTGCCGATGGGAATGCTTTGCCACACGAAGATGTAGTTTTCGAGCGAGATCGATGATGGCAGCGGATTCGTCGAATAGATCTCGTTTTCTGGGCGGAGCGACGACAGAAACATCCAATAGATGGGACCGATGGAGATCAGCGAGAGCAAGACAAGGACCGCGTGGCCGAAGATCGAGCTTGCTGTCAGTCGTTTAGGAGTCATAGATGGAGAACCTATCGATCAGTCGTACCGCGATGAAGGCAATGATGCCGAAGCCGGCGAAAAACAGCACCGCCGCCGCCGAACTCCATCCGACATTGAACGAGCGAAATCCGAATTGCCAGAGAATGTAATACAGATTGGTCGTCGCATCCTGCGGCCCACCTTGGGTCAACACATTGACCAAGGGAAACACCCATTGAGCGCCGAGCAACACGGTCATGATAACCATGAAGGAAATTGTTGGAGTGAGGAGCGGCAGCATGACATAGCGCGTAATCTGCCACTGCGTTGCGCCATCGATGCGAGCGGCTTCGGTGTATTCCTTGGGGATGTTCGCCAAGCCGGCGGAGAAGATGAGGAAGCTAAACCCCAGCAATCCCCAGCCGGTGATCGCGACGATCACCGGAAGGGAAAGGACGGAGTCGCGAAACCAATTCACCGTCGGCAGCCCCAAAGGCTGCTGAATAGCGGTGTAGACCAGCCCCTGCGTGGGGTGAAGGATCCAGCGCCAGACCACGGCCACGACGACTGGCGCCATCAGCACGGGCGCGAAGATCACCGCCCGATAGACGCCGCGGAGCGGTCCGCCGATGCCAGCGGTGATGAGCGCGAGCGCCAACGGGAGGCCGACCGAGAACGGAAGCAGGCCAAGCGCGTAGAGCACGGTGTTCCGGAGCGCGATCCCCATCTCCGGCAGCGCCAACACTTGGAGATAGTTCTCGAATCCGACCGGAACTTTTGGCCGCGTCGGCAACAGGTTCCAGCGGTAAAACGACAATTCGACCGTCTGGATCAACGGCCAATAGACCCAAATGCCGACCGCGAGGAACGCCGGCAGCAGGTAGAGATACGGTTCGATCAGCCGAATGCGCTGCCAGATCGTCCGCCGCGTCGCTGTTGCCTGCTGCGGCGAAGGTCTCGCCGCAGTCGAGAGCGGTGTCTCAATCGCCATCAATGAGCCCGGGCGGAGGTCACGTCGGACGAGCGATACGTAAAGAGGACGCGCTGATCGCTGGGAAGCACAATGCTGTTGACAATCAGCGTGCCGTCGCGGACCGTGCAGAGATTGAAGCCAGCGCCATTCAACATCCGGCCGCCATCTCGCGTCGAGGGGTCGCCGAGGAAGGCGGTTGCGGTGCCGGTGAAGGCGGTCGTTCCGGCGAACGACGCTGCTGTCACGACATGGGTATGCCCGGTCAAGATGCCAATCACCGGCCGGCCGTCCAGCACCCGAGCCAATTCGGCGCGGTCGCGCAATATCAGCCCGTCCTCGCCATGCCGAATGATCCCGCGATGGACCACTGGATGATGGACAACGACGATCTCGCCGATGGGCGCCGGCGTCGCCAGCTCGCGCTCGAGCCAAGCGAGCTGCTCTTCACCCAAGAGGCCGAAGGTCTCGCCCGGAACCACCGAATCGAGCATCAAGACGCGCACCCCGCCGAACCAGCGGGAGTAGTAATACGGGGTCGCCTCGTCCACGCCGGGTTCGTCAAGAAAGACCTCGCGGAACGCGGACCGCCGATCATGGTTCCCCAAATTGAGCAAGATTGGCGCCTCGAAGGTCGCGAATTCTTCATCGAGCAGCGTGCGCAGCCGCTTGTAGGCCGCCACCGTGCCGTGATTGGCGAGGTCGCCGCTGATGACGATGAAGGCGGGCTGGAGATCCATCCGCCGCATTTCCGCGGCGACGGCCCGCAGGCCATCGGCGGGATCCGCTTGGCCAAAGAGCAGCTCGTCTGGACCTCCCGTCAGATGCGTGTCGGTGAGATGGAAAAAGATCAGCTCGTCCACGCCAATTCTCCAGCCGGTCATCGTCGGGGCATCAGTTCCTGAGCTCGCCGTTGCGCGTCCCGCCAACTCTGTTCGGGGTCCGCGCCCTGCAAGAGCACCGCCTGTTGGGTCTTCAAGTAGATGTCGCGAATTTGGACGTGGTTGTCGCCCGGATAGGCCGTGCTGGCCTCCATGCCGTCCAACTGCTCAAGGTTTGGGATGATGAGCGAGGTTTGCGCCCAGCTCTTCAGGTAGCGGTCGTCTTTGATGAGCGCCGGACGCAACGGCAGATAACCCATCCCCGGCGTGATGATGGTGTAGGCCCGCTCGCTCGTCAGGAACTTGACCAGTTCCCAGGCGGCGCGCTGCTTCGTCGGATCCGAGGCGAGGATACCGAGGCCAGCCCCCGAGTTTGTCGGCTTGACTGGTTTCGTGCCAAACGTTGGCATCCCGGCGGAGCGAAGTTCCCATTTGTCCTTGGCCGCCGCGATCAGCCGCGCTTGAATCGCGCTCGTCTGCAAGTACATCGCCATGTTTCCAGCGGAGAAGGCATCGAGCGCCTCCGCGCCCGTCAACTTGACGTGGACGCCGGAATTGACGAGGTCCTGCCAGACCTTGAACGCCTCGATGGCGGGCGGCTCGCCGAACAGAATGCGCGAGCGATCGGGACTCAACACCTGCCCGCCATTGCTAAAGATCATCGCCTGCGAGCACCAGTCGAGTTCGATGCACGCGATGTACAGCCCTTGCTTGCCGGTCCGTTGGGTGATCTGCAGCCCCATCTGCTTGACCTCGTCCCACGTTTTCGGCGGGCGGTTCGGGTCGAGCCCAGCGGCCTGGAACAGATCGGCGTTGTAGAACAAGGTCGGCGTGCTGAAGACCCAGGCCAAGCCGTGCAGCTTGCCATTGCGGCGCGTCAGCTCAATCGCCTTTGGGTGGATCGGAAATTCACCACCGAGGTGGGCCCGCAACTCATCCGGCGGGACGATATCGTCGAGCGGAACGGGCGCAAGGTTTTCAACAACGACATCCCACTCGCGCAACAGCAGCATCGATACATCGGGCGGGTTGCCAGCCGCGAGCTGGGCGCGAACACTCGGGATGATCTCTTGATCGGGGGTCGCCTTCGTCTCGACCTTGATATTGGGGTGGAGCTTGGCGAACTCATCGAGGAGCTGCAACTGCGCATCGCGATTGGGCCCGGCCGTCGCCAGCAGGTAGCTCTCGAACCGGATGGTGACGGTCTGATCCTTCGGGATCGGCGGCGGGAAGTTTCGCGAGGCCGTTCCTTGGCTCGCCGTCGTAGGCCCGGCGGTTGGGCCGGCTGTCGTGCACGACACGACGAGCATGGCGGCCAGACCGGCCGCTGCCAACCGTGTCACTGATGTGTGCCACATTCGGGGCTCCTTTCCCTTATGCGACGATGGCGGCGCGCAGACGGGCGAGCTCGTCGTCCGTCAACCCTGCGCGACGTAGGTAGGCCAGCGTGTCGCCGAACTCGTCCCTGACAAACGCCAAGGTCGAAAGCATCAATTCAGGCGGGCAGATCAGCAGCTGCTGGTACTCCTCCCACGGAATCCCCGCTGCTGCGGCGCGCTGCCGAGCCTCGTCCCAATACCCATCCGATTGCGCTGCACTCGTCAGTGCGTAGTCCTCAGCAATCAGCTCATCGGGCACACCCGCCAGCGACAACACCAGCGCGATCACAATCCCGGTGCGGTCCTTGCCGGCCGTGCAATGGACGACGGCCGGCAGCGAATCGGCGAGCCGTCGCAGGATCAGGGCCAGCCGATCCTGTCGCTCGATGAGCATGTGCCGATACACCTCCTCGAGCGAGCGCGGTCCTGTGGCCGGCGCGTCGTCGAAGATTGGGAGGGCGACCGTTATCAGCCCGTCGGCGTCGAATGCGTACGGGGCAGTTGCCATCTCGCTCGGACGTCGGAGATCGATGAACGCGCGGACGCCCTTCTCGATCAGGAATCGGCGACCGTCGACGGTCAGGCGATGAGGACTGTCGGCGCGATACACAGTCCCCCAGCGCGTGTGCCGCCCATCGCGAGTCGGATAGCCTCCGATGTCACGGAGGTTCCGGACGCCGTCGAGCTGGAGATGCCGTGAGAACGAAGCCGTCGGCATGGCTACCTGCCGGGGGTGGAATCGCCTCTGAACGGTACGCCGCGCTGCGTAACCATGAGATTAGGCGAAGGTGAACAGTCGGTTAGGACCGTAAACGTTCTGCAATGGCTGCCCGCCGGCATTGATTGATTGCGCGCCGCCGGCCTAGGATCTGCCCGCAGCGGAGGGATTGGTGGCAACGGTTGAACTCGAAGGCGTCGAAAAGCGGTTCGTCGGCAAGGGTGGCGCCGTGCTCGCGGTCCGCGATCTGTCGATCTCCGTCGCCGATGGCGAGTTTTTGGTGTTGGTTGGTCCCTCGGGCTGTGGCAAGACTACCGCGCTCCGGATGGTCGCAGGGCTGGAAACCCCCACCGCCGGCGCCATCCGCATCGGCGGCCGCATCGTCAACGACGTCGCTCCCAAGGACCGCGACATCGCGATGGTCTTCCAGAACTACGCCCTCTATCCCCACATGTCCGTCTACGACAACCTCGCCTTCGGCCTCAAAATGCGCCGCGTCCCCAAAGCCGAGATCGACCGCCTCATCCGCCAAGCCGCCGAGATGCTCGAAATCGGCGACCTGCTCAAGCGCAAGCCCAAGGAGCTCTCGGGCGGCCAGCGGCAACGGGTGGCGCTTGGCCGCGCCATCGTTCGCCAGCCCCAAGCCTTCCTGATGGACGAGCCGCTCAGCAACCTCGACGCCAAGCTGCGGGTGCAGACGCGGGCCGAACTGATCAAGCTGCACCGCCGGCTCGGGGTGACCACCCTCTATGTCACGCATGACCAAACCGAAGCGATGACGATGGGCAGCCGGATCGCGGTGATGAATGGGGGGGTGCTGCAGCAGCTTGATACGCCGCAGCGGCTCTACGACGCGCCCGTCAACCGCTTCGTCGCCGGCTTTATCGGCTCTCCCAGCATGAGCTTCCTCGAGGACGGAGTCGTGCAGGAAGACGCCGTCGTGGTGGAGGGCATTCGACTTCCTCTTCCAGCGGAAGCGGCCGCCCGTCTTGCCAGCTACCGTGGACGAACGGTGGCGCTTGGTCTGCGGCCGGAGGCGGTCGCGCCGCCTCGGCCAGACGGCGCGGGACCAGTGGTGACCTTGCCGGTCGAAGTTGTCGAGCCGCTGGGCAGTGATGCCTACGTAACCCTCCGTCTCGGTCGCCAGACGCTCGTGGGACGCTTCGATCCGCGCCTGCCGGTTCGTCCGGGGACGAGTGAAGCCGTCCAGCTCGATCTCGCGGCCGCTCACTTCTTCGACCCCGAGAGCGGGTTCGCCATCCGGTAAGAGACGCGACGGCTGCTACACTTCCGGAATCCGGCTGGCTCGCTGCCGGCTGGTCGAAGGAGAGCAGCGTGCCCATCCCATTGCTCGATGCGACGCGCGCGAACCATGCGCTCGAACACGCGACAATCACGATTCTTCTTGGACGGATGCCTCGCCCGGTGCGGATGCTGGGCCGCTCAACACCCGGTGGTTTCTACCTTCACGGAAACGTGCCGACCGACGATCTCACCGCGGCAGTCTACGAGGCGCTCGAGCGGTTGCAGGCCGGCGAATCGCGCCTCGCGGTCTCCCCGCTCTGTGGCACGAACCTCGCCGTTGCCGGGCTGCTTGCCGGGCTCTCGTCCGTCGTGGCGTTTGGCGCGGCAAGCCGGCCCGACCGTTGGTCGCGTGCCGTCCTCGCGGCCACCGGCGCGGTGCTCCTCTCCCAACCGGTCGGGCACCTGATTCAGCGCTATATCACGACCTCGGCCAACCTCGGCGGGATGCGGATCAAGCGCATCCTACGGACGGGACGGGGGGCTTGGACCGTTCACCGGGTCGAGACCGCTTGGTCGTAGCCATTTCGCTTCGATCCGCTCGAGCGTGCCGTCGGCGCGCATGGCGGCGAGCATGGCGTCGATCTCGGCAAGCAAGGCGTCGTCGCCTCGTCGTGCTGCCACGACATATGGCTCGAGGGTGAACGGCGGCCCGGCGATGACGACTCCGCTGGCCGGGCTGGCGGCCTCCACCGCCGACAGCCGATCGAGAATGCCGGCCTCAGCCTGACCATCGCGCACCGCCGCCACGACCGCTGCCGGCGAATCACGCACCAGCAGCCTCACCTGTCCGCCAGCGGCGATGCGGCGTCCCTCGATTTCGCCGCCGCTCCCGATCTCGACGGCAACCGTTCCGCGCAGCGATGCAGGCCCGGCGGGCGGCTCCGTTCCGGCCCGGACGAGAATGACTTGGCCGCCGTTGAAGTAGGGGGCGCTATAAATCACATCGCGTCCATATTCGGGCAACGGCGGGATGCCCGAGATGATGACGTCGAAGCGGCGCTGACCGAGCCCGTCAAACAGCGCCCCGATGTCCATGCCGATGAAGTCTGGCCGGACGTTGAAGCGGCGTGCCAGCTCGACGGCCACGTCAACGTCGAGGCCGGAGAGGTTACCGCGGCCGTCGAGCGAAGCGATCGGCGGATAGCTTGGGTCCATCCCGATCTTCAGCACGCCTTGTAAGCGGGCCTGAGCCGCGCGTGGGTTCGGCGGCGGGGCGGGCGGCCGGATGCTCGCGCCGACCAGCAGCGCAGCCACTAGGCTCGTGAAGGCGACGGCGCCCACCGCCCGTAGCAACCGCTCCATGCCCGATATGCTAGCCGGCGGCGGCCGGCCTGGAAAACGTTACACTTCGGTGATCCCTTCGTCCCCGACGACCCTCACTGGAGAACGCGATGGCAAAGCTCCGCACGGCGGTGATCGGCGCGACCGGCGTGGTCGGCCAGCAGTTCCTCGTGGCGCTGAGCGGACATCCCTGGTTTGCGCTGGAGGGGTTGGTCGCCTCCTCCCGCTCGGCGGGGAAACCGTATCGCGAGGCCGTCCGCGATGGTTCGGGCGCGTTGCGCTGGCATGTCGCTGAGCCGCCGCCACCCGAATTCCTCGACCTGCCGGTCGTTGCGCTCGACGACTTCAACCCCGAGCAGTATGACCTGATCTTCTCGGCGGTCGAATCCGACCTCGCCAAGGAGATTGAACCGCGCTTCGGCGCCATTCGCCCCGTCGTCACGACGGCTTCCGCGTTTCGCACATTCGACGATACCCCGCTCATCATCCCAGGGGTGAACAACGACCACGTCCAGCTCGTCCGCCGTCAACAGGCAGTGCGCGGCTGGAAAGGCTTCGTCGTTCCGCAACCGAACTGCACCACGACCGGTCTCGCGATCACGCTCAAGCCGCTGCTCGATCGCTTCGGCATTCGCCTCGTCCTCATGACCTCGCTCCAAGCGCTCTCGGGCGCCGGGCGATCGCCCGGGGTCATCGGGCTGGATATCCTCGACAACGTCATTCCATACATCCCGAACGAAGAAGAGAAGGTGCAGCGCGAGACGCAGAAGATCCTCGGCGTGCTCACTGCCGAGGGGATCGAGCCGGCCCGCTTCGCGGTCTCGTGCACCTGCACCCGGGTCAATGTGCTCGATGGCCACACCGAGTCGGTCTTCGTCTCGCTCGACCGGCCGGCGACCCTCGATGAGGTGAAGGCGGCCTTCCGCGAGTATGACGCCGGATTTGGCTCGTTGCGGCTTCCGACGGCTCCGCCGGAGTACCTTGTCGTCCACGATGACCCGTTTCGGCCGCAGCCGCGCCTCGACCGCGACACCAACGGCGGAATGACGACCGTCGTCGGCCGGTTGCGCGCCGACCCCGCCCTCGACAATGGCGTCAAGTACGTCCTCGTCTCCCACAACACGAAGATGGGCGCAGCGCGCGGCGCAGTGCTGACTGCCGAGTTCCTCTCGTGTCAGGGGCTGCTGGGGTGAGACACCGTCCCGGCGATCCCGCGCCCCAAAATAGCGAGAGAAGCCCCCGTCCGATCAAGAACCCCAAGCGCCCGCCCTTCTCCATGGCGAGGTGTCTCGGGAGGGAGCGGTGACCGCTCTCGCTGGCGTCCGTGTTGTCGATGCGGCGACGGGCTGGGCAGCGCTTGCTGGTCGGCTGCTTGCCGATCTCGGCGCTGAGGTGATCAAGGTGGAGCCGCCGGCAGGCGAATCGGGGCGGGGCGCGCCGCCGATCGTCGGACAGGAAAGCCTGCCATTTTGGCGGCGCAATCTCGGGAAGGCGAGCCTTCGCCTTGCGCACGACGACCCTCGGCTCGATCTGCTGCTCGCCGGGGCGGATGTGCTGATAGAGGGCGGTCCTGAGCGGCCCTTCGACTTCGTCCCGCGGGTTGCCGGCCGCACAGACCTGATTCACGCCACGCTCAGCCCCTTTGGCGCCGGTCCCCGCGCCAGCTGGCGAGCGACCGACCTCGTCGCGCAGGCCGCCGGCGGGATGCTCGCCCTCAACGGCGAGCCAGCCCGCGAGCCGCTTGCCGTGCCGGGGGAGCCAGCCTACGCGCTCGCTGCCCACTATCTCGTCGGCGGGATCCTGCTCGCGCTGCGGGCGCGGCGGGAGAAGGGCTGCGGCCAGCGTGTCGAGGTCACGTTGCAGGAGGCGGTCGCCTCCGCCGTCGAGCCGGTCGGTGTTCTTTACAACTTCGAGGGTAAGACCGTCCAGCGCAACGGCGACCTGCATTGGGTACGCGGCTACGGCATCATTCCCTGCGCCGACGGCTATGTTGCGCTATCGTGGAACCGAAACTTCAGCCATATCGTAGCGCTGCTTGCCAGCGACGGGATGGCGGAGGATCTCGGCGACGAGCGGTTTCTGGATCCGGCCGTCGTCGACGCCGAAATCAGCCATATCCGCGCCGTTCTCGAGCGCTGGGCGGCGACGCGTTCGCGCCACGAGATCTTTCAGCGCGCCCAAGAACTGCGCCTCCAATGGGCGCCGGTGAATGCACCCGCCGATGTGCTTGCCGACCCGCAGCTGGCAGCGCGGCGTTTCTTCGTGCCGCTTCCCGGCCCAGCTGGGATGCTCCCCGCGGCGGGATCACCAGCGATCCTCTCGCGCACGCCTTGGCGCCCATGCCGGCCACCGACCGAATTCGCCGGTCGGCTCGAACGGCCGCGGGAACGGCGTGCGACGAGGACGGTGCGGCAGGGGGCGCTCGCCGGTGTTCGCGTGCTCGACTTCACCTGGGTGCTGGCGGGTCCCTACGGAACGCGCATCCTCGCCGACCACGGCGCAGACGTGATCAAAGTCCAGACGGATCGGAAGCTTGTCGGCTACGTCGGCGACGGCTATTTTGCCACGTGGAACCGCAACAAGCGCGCCATCACTCTCGACCTCGACCATCGTGAGGCCCGCGACCTCGTCCGCCGGCTCATCGCGCTCTCGGACGTGGTGGCGGACAACTTCTCGGCTCGCGTTATGCGCCAGTGGGGGCTCGACGACGAGGCGCTGCTCTCCCTGAAGCCAGACCTCATCATCGCCCATCTCACCGGGATGGGACACAGCGGTCCCTACGAGCACTACGTCTCCTACGGACCGACGGCGCAGGCGCTCTGCGGCATGAGCTATTTGACCGCCTATGGGCCGGGCGAGCGGCCGCTTGGCCTCGGCTTTTCGCTCTCCGACCACATCGCGGGGCTGGTGATGGCGAACGCCGTCCTCGCAGCGCTCGAGCACCGCGACCGCACCGGCGAGGGACAGGTCATCGACGTCTCACAATTCGAGGCGTCGGCGACGTTCCTCGAAGAGGCGCTCCTTGAAACAGCGGCGGGACTGCCGGTCGAAGCGCGAGGCAATGGCGGCGACCGCGGGGCGGCTGGCCCGACCGGGGTCTTTCGGTGTGCCGGTGACGATCGCTGGCTGGCCGTCGAAGTCGAAACACCCGAACAGCAGGCGGCGCTGGCGAGGTTGCTTGGAGCCGAAGCCTCGGATCTGACCGCTGCGTTGCAACGCTGGGCGCACGAGCGGGAGGCAGACGACGCCATGCGGACGCTACAAGCGTCTGGCATCGCGGCGAGCGTGGTGGCGAACGCTGTCGACCTCATCGAGCGCGACGAGGGCTTGCGGGAGCGCGGCTTCTGGTGGCGAGCCGAGCATCCGACACTCGGCCTCTCGCGCACCGACGGCTCGCCGATCCGGCTTGACAAAACGCCGCCACGTCCGCCCCAACCGAGTCCGACGCTTGGTCAACATAACGATTCGGTGTTTGGCGAGTTGCTTGGCCTTCGGGCAGAGGAGATTGCTCGGCTGACCGCGGCGGGGGTGCTCCGCTGAGCCAGCGTATAATTCTGCGCACTGCAAGACGAGACTTAAGACGAGATTTAGGGTCACTCGAATGAAGCTGATTCTGGCGATGGGCGGGGGGCTCGCGGCGGCAATGCTCACGCTTGCGGCTTGTGTGGGGCCGCTGGCGATTCCAGGGCGAACCGACGCGCTCCGCACGGTGACAGCGAGCGGAACAGGAATCTCGGCGGCGCAGACCCAGGTGGCCACCGTCATCCCGGGCGTCCAAACTCAACTGGCGACCGTGATTCCGGGCGTGCAAACTCAGCTGGCGACGGCCCTGCCAGTCATCCAGACGCAGGCGGCCAATGCCGCGGCGACGGCAACCGCGGCGGCGCGGCGCTAAGGGGACCGATGACGAGTCGACGGAGCGTCTACGAGCTTGCCGGCGGGGAGGAAACCTTCTTCGCCCTCGTCGACCGGTTCTATCAGGGCGTTGAGAGCGATCCACTCCTTCGCCCGATGTATCCGGAAGGCGATCTCGCCGAGGCGCGACGAAAGCTGGCGCTCTTCTTCATCCAGTATTTTGGTGGTCCGACGACCTATTCCGAAGAGCGCGGCCACCCCCGCCTGCGGATGCGCCACCTTCCCTTTCCAATCGACAAAGCGGCGCGCGACGCTTGGATGAGCCACATGCACCGGGCGCTCGATGAAACGCCGATGCCGGACGCGGTGCGTGCTGAAATGCGCCAGTACTTCGAGCACACCGCGACCTTTCTGATCAACCAGGCCCCGCCAGGCTCCCTGCCGGTGCGCGGCGCCTCCTAATCGCGACGGGACCCAAAACTCAATATAAGGGTCATTATGCGCAGTTTTCCCAGCACGAGATCCGCCTGACCCTCGGTCTGGGCGAGGGGGGGTGCGATCGGGCCCCCTCCAACCGGGTCGGTCGTCGCAGCGATCGTGCCGGCGCCTCCGCGGCTGGGCGCCCTCGGCGCGCTGATCTCAGCCGGTCTGCGTCTTTCGGTGCGCGACCTATCCGTTGCGATGGCCCGCCAGCTCGTGGTCGGGAGCCGCCCGGCCGGCGTCCCGCTGGTCGCTCCGAGTCCGCCCGAGACGTCCAAGTGGGATCTCGGTCCAAGCTCGGACGCGGCTTTGCCGGCGGACGCGATTCTGTTACGTCAAGCCGCCGGTGGCGCGCGCGAGCGTCCAGCCCTCCTCGTCTGTTGCTACCGTTCCCGGGAGCGCCTTGGCGCGGCGTGCCTCTTCCAGCGTCGTGCGCATGAACCGCACGACGTCGCCCGGGGCGCGCTGGGCGAGGTACGGGAGGTCGGCGGCGATGACAATCGCCAGCACTGGATAGCCGCCCGTTGGCTGCCGGTCGGCGAGCAGGGCGATCGGCTGGCCGTCCCCGGGCACCTGAATTGCGCCGACCGGTAGCCCGACCGATGGAATGTCAGCACGGCGCGGCGCGAGCTGCGGACCGACGAGGCGGGCGCCCATCCGATTCGACTCGGGCGCGACCTGCCACTCGGCTTTGAGAAGGGTGAGGAACGCCCCCGCCGGGAACAGCGGACGATGCGGACCAGGCAGGATGCGGAGCGGTCGATTGAGGCCGAGATCGGCTGCTCCCCAGCGGCCAGCCCGGGCAGGCGCGTCCGGAACGGTGAATGCGGCGAGGACATCTCCAGCCCGCACGGCGCGGCCGGCTAGGCCGCCGAAACCGCCGGCAAGATCGGTGCTGCGTGTGCCGAGGACGGGCGCAACATCCAGTCCCCCGGCAACGGCGAGGTAGGCACGGGCGCCGCATCGGCGCTCTCCGAACGAGACGGTAGCGCCGGTCCGCACCGCAACGCTCCAGCCGGGCGCGACTGGTCGGCCATCGACCGTCATTCCAAGGTCAGCGCCGGCCAGTCCGAGGGTGGTGGAACGAAGGACCCGCAGCACCGGTCCGGTGAGGGTCATCTCGAGGACTGCAGCATCGTCGGGATTGCCGGCAAGCCGGTTGGCGAGCGCCGCCGACCGCGGATCGAGCGCTCCGCCCGCTGCCACGCCGTAGCGACCGAACCGGGCGCGCGAGCGCGTCTCCTGCACCGTGGTCAGCAGCCCGCCTGCCATCACCTCGAAGATGGGCGCACTTCTCACGTCACGATGAATCGAACACGATCGCGCGGTGCGAGGCGCGCCGGCGGGTCTGCCGTTGGGTCAAACAGCGGCTCGTCTGTCCGCCCGATGAGCCGCCAGCCGCCAGGCGTCGCCCGAGGATAGATCCCCGCCCAGCCATCGGCGAGCGCTACCGATCCCGCCGGGACGCGGACGCGCGGCGTTGCCAGTCGCGGCAGCGCCAAGCAGCGCGGAAGCCCGATCAGATACGGGAAGCCCGGGGCGAACCCGATGAACGCGACGGTAAGCCGGGTGCTGGCCAGCAGGTCGATCAGCGTTTCGGGCGACATCCCGGCGAGCCGCGCTGTCTCCTCGAGGTCGGGACCGTCCTCGCCGCCAAAGCGGGCCGCAAGCGCATGCTCCCGCCAGGTTCCGCTGGTGACCGGCTTGGCCAGTGCTGCTCGGGCCGCGGCCGCGAGCACGTGCTCCTCCACACCGTTCACCTCGACCAGCACGCTGGTTGCCGCGGGTACGACGGCTTCCACCCCAGCCAGCCGCTCAAGCGCCGCCGCGAGGCCAGCAACACGAAGCGCCACCCGAACGCTCGGCCGGCGCGCGATCTCGATCAGCAGCGCCCGTTCCCCGAAGAGCCGCACCCGCGGCCACCGCTCCTCCACAGTCCCATGGTATACCCTCTTCGGAAAACGAGGCAGCCATGAGCGCAATTATGAGTTATGTAGACTTCAATGCCGACCTCGGCGAGAGCTTTGGCCGGTGGACCCTCTGCGATGACACCGCTCTGCTCCCCTCGATCTCCAGCGCGAACGTTGCCTGCGGCTTTCATGCTGGTGATCCGGCGATCATCGACGCCACTGTCGCCGCGTGTGGTGCGGCTGGGGTCGCCGTCGGCGCCCAGCCGAGCTACCCCGATCTGCAAGGCTTTGGCCGGCGGTCGATGGCGCTCTCCCCGCGGGAAATCGAACAGATCGTCCTCTATCAGGTGGGCGCGGTTGCTGCGTTCTGCGTCGCACACGGCGTCCCACTGACGCACGTCAAGCCACACGGGGCGCTTTACCACGACGCCGTCGCCGATTTTGCCCGTGCGCACGCGATCGCCCGCGCAGTCGCGCGGGGTTGGCCGGGACTCCCGCTCGTCGGGCTTGCCGGCTCGGCCGCCTTTGAGGAGGCGGCGCGGCGTGAAGGACTGCCGTTCGTACCAGAGGCCTTTGCCGATCGGCGCTATTTGCCGGATGGGTCGCTCCAGCCGCGCTCGATCCCCGGCTCGCTGATCGACGATCCGGATGAAGCGGCCGAGCAGGCGCTAACCCTCGCCCGCGACGGGATCGTTCGTTGCGTCGACGGCAGCGTTCTCACCGTCCGGGCTGCAACGATCTGCTTCCACAGTGACACCCCGGGGGCGCCGGCGATCGTCGCCGCAGCGCGTCAACGACTCGCCCGCGCTGGGATCGAGGTCCGCTCCTTCGCCGTCAGAAGTCGGTGAAGCGGAACCATTCCTCGCCGCCGAGCACGCCCTGAATGCGGAGGCGTTGGGGCAGATAGCGGTAGGTGGCGTGGGCGTCCGGGCCGGTTCGGTCGAGCAGTTCCTGCATCCGCGGTCCACTCTTCAAGACCCGTCGCGCCAAAAGGCGGAGCTTCTCCTCGCCTTCGACCGGCTCGGCAATCGTGTCTAACTGGATCATCCAACGCATGGGCTCGTGCTCGAGGTGACTCCACGACCAGACGAAGGTCGCCCGCGGATCGTGCGCCAGCTCGCGCGTCTTGAGATTGCCGGCGCGCGTCAGCGTTTCGAGGACCCAGCCCTGATTGAAGTAACCCATCAGCCGGATACGCGGAAAGCCGCGCGCCGGATAGGTGATCATCTGGACGTTTTTCATCCGGCTGATATGGTCGAGTGCGATGGCGCGTGCGCGTGCCGCCTCCGATGGTGCCTGTTCGGACATCATGCGCCTCCGCTCGTCGAGTGAAGTCCATCGCTATAATCGCGCAACCATACCACGGAGAGCCGAGCGTGCCGCTGTCGCTTCGCCTTCACCCCGGACCGACACCATGACCGACCGAGTTGACACCGTGATCGTCGGCGGGGGCACCGCCGGATGTGTGCTTGCCAACCGCCTGTCGTCGAACCCCGCGCACCGCGTTGCGCTGCTAGAAGCTGGGCCGGACTTCGGACCGGTCGCCGAAGGCCGCTGGCCCGCCGAACTGATCGGCGGGGCCTATGTCGAGAGCGAGTACGACTGGGGTTACGAGGTCATCGTCCACGGCCAGCGGCTGCGCTATACGCGTGGACGAGTGATCGGCGGCTCCTCGGCGGTAAACGCGACCGGCATCAACTGGGGGTTGCGGCGCGACTACGACGCTTGGGCGGCGGCGGGGAACCCAGGCTGGGGCTTCGACGATCTTGCGCCCTACTTCCGTCTGGTCGAGCGCTTCGAGGGCGATGGCCTGCCGGAGCGGAGCCGGGACGGAATGCTCCCTGTTACCGCGTCCGAAGCCACCTCGCCATTTCTCGAATCGCTGAAGGAGGCCTACGAAGCGGCAGGTCTGCGTCCGGCCGACATTGGCGGCCCAGATGCTCTCGAAGGCTACGGCGTGACGACCCGCAACCAGCGCAACGGTCGGCGCATCCATGCCGCCGAAGCCTATCTGGATCCGGTGCGAAATCGGTCGAACTTGACCATCGTTGACCACGCCCTCGTCGATCGGTTGGAGTGGCGCGACGGTCGGGTAACCGGCGTCCGATACCGGCGGAATGGCGAGGAGCGGACGATCGAGGCCGGGCGGGTCGTCCTTGCTGCTGGGACGATCGGCGACCCGCTGATTCTCCAACGCTCCGGCATCGGCCCAGAGGAGCGCCTGCGAGTGCTCTTGCCGCGAGGCAGCGCCATCCATCCGCTTGCCGGCGTCGGCCGGAACCTGCACGATCATTTCGGGACGCGCGCCTTCTACCGACCGTCGCTCCAGTTCTACCAGCTCCTCGCGGAGCGCAACCCTGACCTGCCGCCCGATGGGCGATTTGCCCTCGCGGCGCGGGTCCGTAGCGCACGCAGTCTCGACGCCTACGACCTGAATATCGGCATCACCCACACCGCCCGTCCGACTCGGCACTCCAACCCGCTCGCGCCATTGCCCGATGTCATCAGCGCGATTATCTTCCTCGTTCACCTGAAGGGCACTGGATCGGTCGAGATCTCCGGCCCCGACCCGTCCGACCCGCCCATCATCGACCCTGGCATCGGTGACAACGACGATATCGAGGCAGTTGCCCGCGGGGTTGAGTGGGTGCGCTCGCGCTTCGCTCACCGCTCGATGTGGGAGTGGATCGGACTCGAGGAGCTTCCTGGCCCGGCCGTGAATGGCCCCTCGATCCGGGCGTGGGTGCGCAACCATCTCGCGCTTTACCACCATCCGACCGGCACCTGCAAGATGGGGCCAGCGAGCGACCCGACCGCCGTTGTGGACCACACTGGCAAGGTGCACGGCTTCGACAACCTCTATGTCGCCGACGCCGCGATCATGCCAAGCATTCCTCGGGGGATGATCGTGCTGACGGTGTATGCCATCGCCGAGAAGATAGCCGCAGGGCTGGCCGCCTAGCGGTTGGCGATCGGGACGAACACTTGGGTCGAGGCGGAGCGCGGCCCGGAGCCGCCGGGTGCGCCTGGCTGGACCGGCTTGGCAGGTGCGCGGTAGGCCGGCGCGGCGGTCCGCGTGGCCGTCGGAGTTCCTTGTGGTTTTGGCGTCGCGGGCGGCGGTGTCGATGTGGGGGGTGACGGCGTCGGCGTTGGCTCCAGCAGCGGAAGACCCGTTGCCCGCCGCGCCCACGCCGCGGCGTCGATCCGGCCCGCGCCGAACTCGTCGTCGCGCCCGGCTAGGCCCAGATCCACACTCGATTCAAGGATCTGCTGGCGCACTTGCGCTGCGGTGAGCGTCGGTGTTCGCGACCAGACGAGGGCGGCCAGCCCGGCAACCATCGGCGAGGACATCGACGTGCCGGACATCGTGAGGTACCCGCCGCCACGATAGGTGCTCAAGATGCCAACGCCGGGGGCGGCGACGCCGACTTGGCTCCCCCGCGTGCTAAAGGTCGCCCGCCGGTCGGAGGCATCGGTTGCCCCGACCGCCAGTACGCCCGACGACGCGCCAGGATAGACGGCCATATTCCCGCTGGCGCCGGTGTTGCCAGCTGAGGCGATGATGAGCATCCCCGCAGCGGTCGCGCGGTCGATCGCCTCTTGGAGGGCTGGCGAGTTGACGGTGGTCCCGAGGCTGATGTTGACGATCTTGGCGCCGCGCTCGCGGGCGTAGTCGATCGCGAGGATGAGGTCCGACCCGTAGCCCGATCCGCTTGCGTTCAGCACCTTGATCGGCAGGATACTGACGCCCCAAGCCATCCCGGCAATTCCCGACCGATTGTTGCCAGCAGCGGCGATGATGCCGGTGACGTGAGTGCCATGACCATAGTCGTCGTTCGTGGCGGCGTTCGAATCGACGAAACTCCAACCGGGGAGCAAGCGGCCAGCGAACTCAGGATGCGTCAGGTCGACGCCCGAGTCGATCACCGCGACGGTGATTGTCGATGTTCCCGTGATGACTGTCCAAGCGACGGGTGCGCCGATTTTGGAGAGCGCCCACTGTTCTGGATAGCGAGGATCGTTCGGCTCGGCCTGCGCGTGCACCGGGAAGTCTCGCTCGACGTGACGCACCGCTGGGTCGCGCCAGAGCGCTTCGAGGGCGGCCTGCTCGCCGCCTGGCGGTGGTTCGAGGATCGCGATGCCCTCGCCGAGAGCGCGGTGGGTGGTCCCGGCTGGCGGACGGTAAAGCGGCCCCTTCGCCGTCGGGTCGTAGAGGACGATCAGCCGGCCAGAGGGATTGTCAGCCTCCGCAGCCTGGCCGACCGGGATCCGAACGACCGGGAGGACGAGTCCAATGGCGAGGACGAGACCTAGGAAGAGAACACCGGGTCGCATGCCGCCCGCGCGCTCGGGAGAATTTCGCCGCCCGGCTCGCGGGTTCGGCGGTGCCGAATGAGCGCTCCTAGACGCTATTTCGGCGGGGCCCCGGCTCTTCCGAAGGGGGTACGCCGCTCAGCGGCGCGTGCACGGACCAGAATTACTACCCCGGCCTGAGAACGAGGGTCTCCCCCGGACGGGTGCTAGCGCCGGTAGTTCCAGCCTTCCGAGCGGTAGAACGCAGTCAGCGCGGCGACCCGCTCTCGCTCGCCGGGGGTCAGCGCAGCGGGCGTGAGCGCTCCGACGACCGCCCGGAACGCGTCGACGATGGCGGCGCAGAGTGCCTGCCACGTGGGTGGCGGCTGCAACACCTCGTCGAGTGCGGTCGCCTCGCGGGTGAGCGCCGCGACGAGCGCCTCCCGGTCAGCGACCGCCAGCCGTTCGGCAAGAGCGCGGCGGTCGAGCGAGAGCGGAATGCTGCCGTGTTGAAGCAGCGCCCCGGAGCGCCGGACCTGAGCGCTGCCAACGAGCTTGCGGCCACCGGCGGTCAGCTCATACGGCGACGCGGTGTCGTAGCAGGCCGGCCCGCTCGGCCGGGGAGTGCGCCGGCCAGTCGGGGCAACGGCGAGACCGGCGACGCTGATTTGTGTCAGCCCCGCGGCGAGTGCCGCGGCAATTCGCCGGTAAGCCGGGCCGATTCCGCCGACGACGAACGGGTCGTCCTCGCGAGCGACAACAGCGTAGGTCAGCTCGCGGTCGTGGAGCAGCGCCCGGCCACCGGTAGGACGTCGCACCCAGTCGCGGCCGGGCAGCCCAGGCGCGAAGAGCGTGCGTTCCACCGATTGGAGTGCACCGATCGAGAGGCAGGGCGGCGCCCATCCATACAAGCGCAAGGTGGGCGGCGCGTCACCGGCCGCGACCGCCTCCAAGATGGCCGTATCAATCGCCATGTTGGTTGCGCCGTCGGCGGGCGAATCGAGGAGCAGCCGCCAGCTCACCGCGAGGGCAACAACTCGGTGATGAGCCGGTCGGCTGCGCTGTAGGGGTCGAGCTTCCGGTCGGCGACCTGATCGACCAGAGCTTCGAACTCTCCGCTGCCGCCGAGAGCGCGGCTGATCCGGCTGAGCAAACCGGCGCGAACGAGTTCGAGGACCCGGCGCTCCGCCTTGCGGCGGTTGAGTCGGTGAAGCTGGCTGCTCGCCGCGAGGTAGGCAAAATGCGCCTCGACCTCGTCGAGCAGCTGATCGACCCCCTCGCCGGTGGTGGCGACGGTGCGGACGATCGGCGGCGGCCGGTCGATCGGTGCGCCGAGCGACAGCATGGCGCTCAATTGCCGAGCCACGCTGTCCGCCCCTTCTCGGTCGGCCTTGTTGACGACGAAAATGTCGGCGATCTCGAGCAGGCCCGCTTTCATCGCCTGAATGTCGTCGCCGAGCCCAGGCACGAGCACGACGATCGTCGTGTGTGCCTCGCGGACAATGTCGACCTCGGCCTGGCCGACCCCGACCGTCTCAACGAGGATGACATCGTGGCCGACAGCATCGAGCACCGTGATGACGTCGCCCGTTGTTTCGGCCAGTCCACCAAGCGCCTCCCGCGCCGCCATCGACTTGATGAAAACGCCCGGATCACCGGAAAGGTCCTGCATCCGAATCCGGTCGCCGAGCACCGCGCCGCCGCTCAAGGGACTGCTTGGATCGACGGGCACGATCGCCACGCGCTTCCCCCGCCGGCGTAGACCAAGCGCGAGAGCGTTCACCAACGTGCTTTTGCCGGATCCGGGCGCTCCAGTAATGCCGACGACGTGTGCCTGACCGGTTTGCGGATAGAGCGCCCGTAACACCGCCCGTCCTTCGGGCGTCCGATCCTCAACGCGTCGCAACACCTGCCCCAACGCCCGTCGATCGCCGGCTAGGGCGCGTCCCACGAGCTCCATCACGTCTCCCATGACGGGCAATTGTCGCGGATCGGCATGGTGCTCCGCCTCTACACTCCCAGCGATGACCACCGCAGGCCGCGCTGCGACCCCACCGGCCACCGTCGTTGGCCGCCCGACCGCAGCGCGGCCGACACGCTGGCTGCCCCTCCCCGCATTGGCACTCGCCGTGGCGCTCGCCGTTCGGCCGTTGGGCCTCGTCTCCTTCCCCGCGACTCATGACGGGCTCAACCATCTGCAACGCCAGGTCGTCTTCGACAGCCTGCTGCGTGGGGGCATGCTGTATCCGCGGTGGTACCCCGACTTTGCTTCCGGCTACGGCTATCCCCTTGGCAACTTTTACCCGCCGCTTGCGCTCTACATCGCCGAACTCACCCTCGTCGCGGGGGCAGGGCCAGCGTTGGCGCTGAAATTTGCCTTCGCGCTTGCCCTCGGCCTCGCCGCGGGAGGCGCCTATTGCTTCGTCCGTCGCGTTGTCGGGACGGCGGCGGCCGGCGTCCTTGGCGGGGCGGCCTATCTCGCTGCACCGTACCTCCTCGCGACGGTGTATGACCGCGGGGCGCTGCCTGAGGCGCTGGCGCTTGGGCTGCTGCCGTGGTCCCTTTGGGCGCTCGATCGCTGGCGCGGCGGGCGGGCTGGGCTGCCGCTCGTCGCTCTTCTCCTCGCTGCGTTGGTGGCGACCCATACCATCGTTGCGGCGATGGGCTGGGGGCTCGGTGCGATCTGGTGGGCGGCGAACCGGCGCGGGCCGCTCCGTTGGTTGCCCCTGCCGTTCCTCGCCGCCGCCGGGTTGTCGGCGTTCGTCTGGCTGCCCGCGCTGGTCGAAGCGCCGGCGGCTGCGCTTGACAACTTCGCCCGCCTTGGCAGCGCCGCTGCGAACGTTGTCCCGCTCCCAGCTCTTATCGATGGCGCTCTGCTCTACGACTACCGTGCGCTCCCCTACCGGCTCGGTCTTGTACAGGCTGTGCTCGCCGTCGCGGGTCTTGCCGTGTCGCTGCGATCGCCTGCCTCGCGGTCCGCGGTCACTGCGTTCCTGCTCTTTGGGGGGTGTGCAGTTGCTGCCACAACGTTGGCCGGGGGGCTTTGGACGCAGCCGGCGCTTCAGGTAGTTCAGTTTCCGTGGCGGTTGCTCGGTCCGGCTGCGCTGTTCGCTGCGCTGCTCGCCGGGCTTCTCGCCGGCGGCCGGCACGGTCCGGTGGTCGCTACGGCTGGCGCCGCGATCGTGCTTCTGGGTGGTCTCGGCGCCCTCCAGCCTGTCGATCGGGACGTCGATGACCGGGTGCTATCGGTTGGCAGCGCGGTGCGCCGCGAGTGGACTGAAGGGACGATCGGCACCACCACTGCAGCGGAGTATCTCCCGGCGGTCGCGCGGGGCGGCTACGCGCCGGGACCGCTACCGGCGGCAATCAGCCGCGACGCGCCACCGTTGCGGTCGGCCCGACTGGAATCGTGGACGCCGCTTGGCTGGCGGATCGCCGTCGTGGCGGATGAACCGACGGTGCTACGTGTCCATCAGTTTCTCTTTCCCGGCTGGTCGGCGTGGCTGGATGGCGCACCCGTTCCCGTCGCCGCCGACGGACCGCTTGGCCTCGTTGCGGTCGCCGTCCCCACAGGGGAGCACCTGGTCGAAGTGCGCTTCGCGACGACGCCAGCGCGCTCGGCAGGCGCCCTCCTGTCCGCTCTCTCGGCGATCGCGCTTGGCTGGCTGGTCACGCCGGCGGTCGCCGTTGGGGCAGCCGCGCTGGGGCTCGTCCTCGGGATGGCGCTGTCTACGCTGCCCGTTCCGCGAAACTCGACCCTCGCTCCGGCGGATCTCGGTGGGGTGCGGCTGCTCGGCGGCACGACCGAGCTGCGCGAGGGCCGCGTGACGGCGACGCTCGTCTGGCTCGGTACGCGCCCCGGCGGCGAGCGCATCACCGTGCGCTTGCGTGAGGAAGACGGCGGATTGCTTGCCGAATCGACCGCTTTCCCGATCTGGAACACCGCAACGCGCTGGTCCGCGAATGAAGTGGTTGCCGAACGCCGGGAGCTGGCGCTCCCGGCTGGCCCGCCCGGCCGGGCGGCGGTCGAGGTCGAAGCCGCCGGACGCCGCGAGCGCGTGGGGACGGTCACGCTGCCGGGTCGGCGCGAACGGGCGCTCGCGCACCTCGCCAATCGGATCGAGGAGCGCTTCGGCGGGCAGCTTGCACTGACCGGCTGGGAGGTGGCAGGCCTCGACCGCGACGGCGCACTCGTCCCCGGCGGAGCGATCGATCTCGCCCTCGAATGGACGGCGCTCCGCAGCGTCGAGGAAGACTACACGGTCTTCGTTCACGTGATCGGCCCGGACGGTCGCCGCTACGGCCAGTCGGACAGCCAGCCGGCGGCTGGACTCGCTCCAACGACGCTGTTGCTGCCGGGCGAACCGCTGATCGACCGCCGGCGAGTTGCCCTCGCTGCCGATGCCCCGCCGGGCCGCTACCAGCTCGATGTCGGGCTGTATCGCCTCGCGACCGGCGAGCGGTTACCGGTCGGCAGCGGCACCGTAGTCTCACTGGGGCCGTTCAAGGTCCCGAGCGTTCCGGCGACGGTGCCGCCTGTGGACTCCATCGATGCCCAATTCGGATCCATCGTGCTCGCTGGCGGCCGCGTGGAGGGCGGAGCGCTCACGTTGATCTGGCGCGCCGTCGAGCGACCGCCAGCCGACCTCCGTGTTGCCGTGCATCTGCTCGATGGCGCTGGCCAGCTCGTCGCCCAAGCAGATGGACCGCCCGACGGTGGCCGCTACCCGACGAGTCTCTGGTCGCCGGGCGAGACGATCGTCGATCGTCGTTCGCTGCCCGCGGTCCCAGCGCTGCGCGTTGCGGTCTGGCTCTATGACCCGCTGAGCGGCGCCCGCCTCGGTGAGCCAGTCGTCCTGCCGATTCCGTCGGCGTAAGTCGGCTCCACTGGGGGGTCAATGTTGACTAACTTGACCAACAAGCCGGATACTGCCTGCATCAGTTGTATTTGCAACAATCGCGCCGCGCGCGGCGCAGTGGAGACGCAGATGGCAGTTCTGGTTCGGGTGCCGGGCCCGCTCGAGTCGGTGACCGGTGGCAAGCGAGTCATCGAGGCGGACGGCGCGACAGTAAGCGAAGTGCTGGAGAGACTCGGCGAAGACTATCCCGGCCTGCGCGAGCGGGTCGTCGCCGAGAACGGCGAGATCCATCGGTTCGTCAACGTCTATCTCAACGACGAAGACATTCGCTTTATCGGCGGGATCGAAACACCCGTCAAGGACGGCGACACGCTGGCGATCCTGCCGGCGCTGGCCGGCGGCGCGACCCATGCGATTCGCTAACGTCGTCGAGGCGGTCGGGCACACGCCACTTGTTGAGTTGCCCACGCTCGCGCCCAAGCCAGGCGTCCGGTTGTTCGCCAAGCTCGAAGGCGCGAATCCCGCCGGCTCGGTGAAGGACCGCGTCGCCCGCGCGATGATCCTCGACGCCGAGGCGAGCGGCGCCCTGACGAAGGAGAAGATCATCCTCGAGCCGACGAGCGGCAATACCGGGCTAGCGCTCGCCTTGCTCGGCCGGCGGCTCGGCTACCGCGTCGCGGTCGTCTTGCCCGACAACGTCGGACCGGAGCGTCAGCAAGCGCTGCAGGCGTTTGGCGCAGAGATCATTCCCTCGGAAGGGCGCTATGGCTCGAACGGCGCCATCGTCAAAGCGCAGGAGATTGCCGCCCGCGACGACCGCTATTTCATGCCGTTCCAATATGCTAACCCCGCGAATCCACGGGCCCACTATGAAACGACCGGCCCCGAGATCTTGGCCGATCTGGACGGTGAGGTCGACGTCTTCGTCGCAGGGCTGGGGACGGGCGGCACGTTGATGGGCGTTGGCCGGCGCCTGCGCGAGGCGAACCCGAAGGTCAAGGTGGTCGCGGTCGAGCCGCATCCTGGGGAGCAGGTGCAAGGACTGCGCTCCCTTGCGGACGGGTACATCCCGCCGATCCTCGACCTCGCCCAACTCGATGCGAAGTTCGTGGTTCGTTCGGCCGATGCCTTCCAAGGTGCCCGGCTCTTGCTCGAAAGCGAAGGGATCTTTTCCGGTGTCTCGGGTGGCGCGGTGCTCCAAGGGGCGCTGCGCGCCGCGAGCCGCATCGAGCGCGGGAATGTCGTGGCGCTCCTCGCCGACGCCGGCTGGAAGTATCTTTCGGCAGCCTTCTGGACGGCGCCTCGCGATCAGTTCGAGCGGCTGAGCGAGGGCCAGCTCTGGTGGTGATCCCCCTGTATCAGATTGACGCGTTCACCGACCGGCCGCTGCGCGGCAACCCAGCGGCTGTCTGTGTGTTGCCTCGGCCGGTCGACGAGGACTGGATGCAGGCGCTCGCTACCGAGATGAACCTCTCCGAGACCGCGTTTCTTTGGCCGGAAGGCGAGGGATGGCGGCTGCGCTGGTTTACGCCCACGGTCGAAGTCGATCTGTGCGGCCACGCGACGCTCGCCAGCGCTTACGCGCTCTGGCATTTTGGTCACTTGGCGCGCGGCCTCCCGGCGCGCTTCTTCACGAACAGCGGGCTGCTCACTGCCGTTGAAGAGCAGGACTGGATCGTGCTCGACTTTCCTGCGCTGCCCGCGACGCCGGCTGAGCCGCCGGCCGAGTTGGTGGCGGCATTGGGCGTCCGGCCGGTCGCCGCGGGGCGATCCCGTTTCGACTGGCTGATCGAGGTGGAGCACGAGGACGAGGTGCGCGCGTGCGCACCGGACTTCGCCCGGCTGCGCCGCATCGAGATGCGTGGCGTGGTGCTGACGGCACGAGGACAGGAGTCCGACATCGTCTCGCGATTCTTCGGGCCGGCTGCGGGCGTTGATGAGGACCCAGTCACGGGCTCGGCCCATTGCACGCTTGGTCCGTGGTGGGCCGAACGGCTCGGCAAGCACGATCTGCTTGCCTACCAAGCGTCGCGGCGCGGCGGCACACTCCGCGTTCGGGTGGGCGGCGAGCGGGTCCACCTGCTCGGGAAGGCGGCGACGGTGTTCATAGCGACGCTGGATCGGCTGGCTGGCCCCTATACTTAGGCCATGGCGGTCGGGACGGCGCTGCGCATCGTCCGGTTCAACAAGAGCGACCTCGAGGACGAGCGGAAGCAGCTGGTCGACACCTACTTCGCCGCCTACCGGCGTTTCCCCGAGTATGCCTACAGCGATCGCCGCGAGGTCGAGGAGTATCTGCACTGGCTCTTCCGTGGCGATAAGAGGGGGTTCTTCGTCGCCCGGGCCGGCAAGACGATCGCCGCGTGGATGTCCGTCCACGATTCTTGGCGCGGTTGGCGGGGGGATCAGCGCGAAGCCCAGGGTGAGCTGCAGGAGCTCGTCGTTGCTGAGGAGTTTCAGGGCCAAGGCCTCGGCCGGCGGCTGCTCGCGCTCGCCATCCGTCACGTTGCCTTCGCGAAGCGGCGCAGCATCGGCCTGTACGTTGGCGAGGGAAACGAGCCAGCGAAACGGCTCTACGAGCGCTACGGCTTTGTCGTCGAATCACAGTGGAGCATTTGGCTCCGGATGCGGCGGCCGATCGACCCAGTCGTCGATCAGGATTTGGAGCACGTCCCGAACGACCCCAAGGTCTGACAGGCGCACCGTTTCGCGGTCGCTGTGGGCCGTGCCGAGCTCGCCGGCGCCGAAGACGACCGACGGGATCCCCTTCATGATCAGGTTGTGCGCATCGGTCCAACTGGCCATGCCGCCGAGGCGCGCCGGGCGACCGGTGCGCTCGACTGCGGCCGCGAGACGGCGGACAATCTCGGCGTCGGCGTGGAGTTCGAAGCCTGGCGACTCGTCGAGGATGGTGAGGCTGCCGCCGAAGCGCTCGACGACCGCGAGCACCGCGGCGCGCGCCTCGCCGAGATCGATGCCCGGCCAAATGCCAAGGTCGAAACGCGCGGTGCAGAACGGAGGTACCACGCCGACCTCGTATCCGCCGGCGATCGTGCCGAGCGTTGTCCAAGGCCGACCGAGCAGCGGGTGTTCGACGGTGAACGGCGGCAACGCGCAGATCTCGCGGTAGCAGTCGACGGCTGCGAGGATGGCGTTGTACCCGAACTGCGGCACGGTGCCGTGCGCGGGCCGCCCGACGATGCGCAGCTCGCATTCGAGAAACCCGCCTTGCGCCGGGCAGATGGCCAGATCGGTTGGTTCGAGCACAACGGCTGCTGCCGCCCGCGGCACGAGCGCTTGCGAGCCGCGGCCGAGCCGCTCCTCGTCCGCCGTGATCGCGACCTCGCATGGTCCGCGACTCGCCTCAAGCGCGGCGATCAGCGCGGCAATCTGCCCTTTGGTGTCGTTCACTGCACGGCCGATCAACACCTCGCCTTCGCGCCGCAACGTGAAGGGGTCGGGGTGGTCGTAGGGCGGAAAGGCGTCGGCGTGGCTACAGAGCAGCGGGCCGCCCTCGCCCCGGCACGCGAGGACGTTATACCGGCCCGGGATCACTTCCTGAAGCTCGACTCGCAGTCCTATGCGTTCGAGCGCCCGGGCGATGAAGCGCTGGACCTCAGTTTCATCATCGTGGGATGGAAAGGCGATCAATTCGGCGGTGAGCGCCGCAAGATCGATGCTCATTTCGCGGCAGCGAGCCGCCACGCTTCCGAGTTGATGAGGTCGCTGAGCGCTGCACCCAGCTTCTCCGGATCGTGGCGGATCACCGTCAAGCTCTTGTGCACATCGCGGCCTTCGCGGTCGATGAACAGCTCTTCGCGCATGTCTGTCATCAGGTCGGCCTCGACGAGAAATGCCCCTTCGATCAGCATGAACTTGTCGGCGGAGTTGGCAAACGTGACCCGGCTGAGCGCCGCCGCGTTCGGGTCGAAGACGACTTGGGACTGCTTTTTGTCGAGGTAGGCGGCGAGGAGCTTCTCATTCGGCGGTCGCTTGTTGACGAGGATGTAATCGACTTGGATTTTGGCCAGCGACTGAATCGCGTGGACGTGGTCCGCGACCGTGAACCCGCTCGTCTTGCCGGCCTGGGTCATGATGTTGCAGACAAACACTTTCTTCGCATTACTGCGCCGCACCGCTTCGGCGATGTCCGGAACGAGCAGCGGCGGTATCACCGAGCCGAAGAGGTCGCCCGGACCGATCACGAGAATGTCTGCTTTCGTGATCACGTCGACGGCCTCAGCGTTCGCTTCCGGGACGCCACCGCCGGCGCGCTGCACCTCGACGCGCCGAACGGGCTCGCCGCTGGTGCGCTGAAGGATGGCGGTCTCGCTTTCGAGCCGCTGCCCATCGACGGTGGTGGCGGTGACGACCACCTCATCGTCGCTGGCGCGGAGCACTCGGTCGCGCAGCAAGCCCAGTTCGGAGCGGGTTCGCGCTGGTCCCTGACCGAGCGTGATTCCCCAGAGATTGGCCGTCAGGTTCTTCAGGCCGCGCAGCGCGATCGACAGCCCCGGGCCACCACCGATGCAAACGATGACTGGCGCGTTGCGGAGCGCCTTCTCGCGGTAGAGGATGTCGACGAGCCGCTCATCGCCGGTGGTAGCGAGAAACGGTTGAAGAAGCGAGCGGTTCAGTCGAATGATGGCAAAGGCAGTGAGAGCGAGGCCTGCACCAATGAAGAGGACGCCGCGAATCCAGCGGTCGATGAACTGAAGCGTCAGCCAATAGAACACTTCGGGCAGAGGCGCTTGGCGATAGATGGTGACCAACAGGTAGCCAATCCCGATGCTGACCATCGCGATACCGACGAGAAGGGCGAGCACCCATCGCTTCACCCCCATCCCGACGAAGAACCAGCGCAGGTCCGGACGCATGGCCATCAGCGCTACTCGACCGTCACACTCTTCGCGAGGTTCCGTGGCTGATCAATGTCGCAGCCTCGTGCGACACCACAATGGTAGGCGAGAAGCTGCAAAGCGACGACATTTGGCACCGGCGCGAGCAAGTCATTCACCCGAGGGACGACAAGCGAATCGGCGAGCATCCCGCGAAGCTCGGTGTCATCGTCGGCGATCAATCCAGTCACCCACGCTTTACGCGCCAGCACCTCCTGAACGTTCGAAACCATCTTCTCGTAAATCTCGCTCTGCGTGGCGATGGCGATCACCGGTGTGCCGGGGGAAAGCAGGGCCAGCGTGCCGTGCTTCAACTCGCCGGCGGCGTAGGCCTCCGAGTGGATATAGCTGATCTCTTTCAGTTTGAGGCTGCCTTCGCGGGCGATCGGCTCATCGAGATTGCGGCCGATGAAATAGACATCCTCGTGTTCAGCAAGGCGTTCCGCAAACGCCTTGATGGCATCCGCGCGGGCGAGAACGCGCTCGACGGCATCGCCAAGCTGCCGGAGCCCTTGCCCGACCTGATAAAGCAGCTTATCGTGCTGATGCGGCCGGTACTGCGCCAAATACATCAATAACAGATGATTGGCGACCACCTGAGCGGTGAACGCCTTGGTGGAGGCGACGGCAATTTCTGGCCCGGCGCGGGTGAGCAACACGTGATCGGCGATTCGACTGAGCGTGCTGCCGACGACATTGGTGATGGCAACGACGGTGGCGCCGCGCTCCTGAACGCCACGGACGGCGCTTACCGTGTCGGCTGTCTCGCCCGACTGCGAGATGGCGACGACCAGATCGTCTGGTCCAACGACGGGTTGGCGGTAGCGAAACTCGGAGGCGACCTCGACCTGAACCGGCACGTTCAGCACCGGCTCGAACAAGTACTGGCCGACAAGGCCGGCGTGGAAGGCGGTGCCGCACCCGAGGAACAGCACGCGCCGGGCCCGCCGGATCACGCTCGGCGGCAGCGCGAACTCTTCGAGGAGGACGCGACCGTCGTCGAGGAGCCGGTCACGCAGTGTGTCACGAATGGCGCGCGGCTGCTCCTCGATCTCCTTCAGCATGAAATGGGGGTAGCCGCCGCGCTCGGCGATATCGGCGGGCCAATCCACGCTCAGCACGCGTTCGCTCGCTGGCCGGCGCCGCCCAATCACAGGCTCGGCCCGGAACAGGTCGACGTAGACGTTCTTCGGCGTCAGGACCGCCATCTCGCCGTCTTCGAGAATGACCACGCGCTTGGTGAAGCGCAGGAGCGACGAAATGTCCGAGGCGACGAACAGTTCGTCGGCGCCGATTCCCACCACCAGCGGCGGCGTGTCGAGCTTGGCGGCGATCAACATGCCGGGGTGAAGGCGCGAGGCGACGACGAGGGCGAACGCGCCGGTCACCTGGCTCAGAGCGGCTTTGACGGCGGCTTCAAAGCTGCCGTCGTAGTTGAGCGCGACCAAATGAGCGAACAGCTCCGTGTCGGTCTGGGAGCGAATCACGCAGCCTTGGGCGCGCAGCCGCTCGCGCAACTCGTTTGAGTTCTCGAAGATACCGTTGTGGACGACCGCGAAGTCCCCGGCGCTGTCGGTGTGGGGGTGGGCGTTGACATCGCTCGGCTCACCATGGGTGGCCCAGCGGGTGTGGCCGATGCCCGTCGTGCCGGTGATTGTCGTGCCATCGAGCCGCGCTGCGAGGTCGCCCACCTTGCCAGCGCACTTCACCACATGCATCGACGTGCCGTTCACCACCGCGACGCCTGCCGAGTCGTAGCCCCGGTAGGTCAAGCTGGTGAGGCCGGCCATCAAAATGGGAAGGGCGTCGTTCTTGCCGACGTAGCCGACTATGCCGCACACGGGCGTTCCTTCGGGCGGTCATCCCTCCGGGCGCACAGAAAGGTCGCCCCCTGTGCCCGGAAGCGCGCGATCCGGCCGGATCGCCAGTCCGCAGCGTCTACCGGAACAACGTCCCCGTGCCGCCAGCGGTTCCGGGGTCGTGCGCCGGTCGATTCTTCTTGGGAGAGTGCCACGTCGGGGAGAGCCACCGGGCGAGTTACAGGCCGAGTGCGCCTGCCGCAACGAGACCGTTCGGATCGTGCGGCACGCGGGGCCGGCCGCGTCCGATCCCGTAGTAGATGAAGCCCTCGCGGCGCATCTCACGCGGGTCGTAGATGTTCCGGCCGTCGATGATCACCGGCCGGCCCATCACGGCCTTGAGCTGGTGAAGGTCGAGTTGTTTGAACTCGTTCCACTCGGTGACGACGACGAGCGCATCCGCGCCGGTTGCCGCGTCGTACGGGTCATGCGCGTAGACCGTGTCCGGCGGCAGGTGCGGCCGCGCCAAGTCCATCGACAATGGGTCGAAGACCCGCAGCTTTGCGCCTTCGAGGTGGAGGAGGTGGGCGATCTCAAGCGCCGGCGCCTCGCGCGTGTCGTCGGTCTGGGGCTTGAAGGAGAGGCCAAGCAGGGCGATGGTCTTTCCGTCGAGCGTGCCGAGGATGTCGCGGAGCCGCAGGACGACGAGCCGGCGCTGCGAACGGTTGATCTCCATCACGGCATGCAGCAGCTGCGGATGCCGGCCGTGAATCGCCGCCATGTGGGCGAGCGCTTGGACGTCTTTCGGGAAACACGAGCCGCCGTAGCCGACCCCGGCATCGAGGAAGGCGGAGCCGATCCGCTTGTCGAGCCCCATGCCACGCGCCACTTCTTTCACGTCAGCGCCCAGCTCATCGCAGATGACCGCGATCTCGTTGATGAAGCTGATGCGGGTCGCCAGAAAGGCATTGGACGCGTATTTGATCATTTCGGCAGTGCGCGTGTCGGTGATGATGACGGGAGCAGCGAGCGGCTTGTGCAGCTCGGCGACGCGCTGGGCGGCCTCGTGGTCCTCCGCGCCAAGCACGACACGGTCAGGGTTCATGAAGTCGGCGATTGCGCTGCCTTCACGCAGGAATTCTGGGTTCGAGACGACAGCGAACTGGGCATGCGGGTTGGTCCGACGGATGATCGTCGTCACAAGGTCGCCAGTGCCGATCGGCACGGTGCTCTTGTTAATGATGATCGCGGGCCCCTTCAGGCTGTGGGCGATCTGTTCTGCGGCGGCTCGGACGTAGCGGAGATCCGCTTCCCCGTCGGCACCGGAGGGCGTGCCTACGGCGATGAAAACGAACTCAGACTGGCCGACGGCACGGTCGAAATCGGTGGTGAACTGGAGACGACCAGCCGCCACGTTGCGGCGGACCATCTCTTCGAGGCCCGGTTCGTAAATGGGCAGCTTGCCTTGCAGCAGCCCACTGACCTTGCGCTCGTCGATGTCCACGCCAACGACGGTGTTGCCGAGGTCGGCAAAGCAGGTGGCCGTGGTCAATCCGACGTAGCCAAGTCCAATGACGCTAATCTGCTTCAAACCGCACTTCCTCCTTGCACCCGAGGCGCCTCAGTGGCCGGACCGCATCGCAGTATAACGGGTGGGTCCTACGAGGACAACAGCGAGCGACCGATCGGCCCGCCGAGCGGTCTCGTTAGGAGGATCCTTCGGCAACGAGCGCCAAAAGGTTGACCATCACCAGCGGATTCGTCAACAGCGCGATCGCGCTGCCAAGCGCATAGCCCCAGCCGCGCCCGAGCCCAGTGAAGCGGCCGACGACGAACACGCACAGTCCGATCGTCACCAGCGCGGTGATCAGTTGGGAGAGGATCGCGAGCGGCACTTCACCGGGGCCGCGCGGCGCCTGGGTGAGCGCCAGCGCGTAGAGCAGTGACCCGAGCAGAAAATTGAGCGGTCCGGCAATGGCCGCGGTTGCCGTCATGACGAAGAGACCGCGCCAATCCGGTGGCCGAAGAGCGGCCGCGGCGCGCTGCGGCGGACGTTTCCGCTTCTTTCCCACCTGTGGCTACGGGTTGTCCCGCGTTTCCAGTTCGAACGCCGCATGGAGCGACCGGACCGCGTCGGGCACACGATCGGCGGCCACGATGCAGGTGATCCGGATCTCGGAGGTCGTAATCATCTCGATATTGATCCCGGCGCGGTAGAGCGCTTCAAACATTCTGGCCGCATAGCCCGGGGCACTTTGCATCCCGCTTCCAACGATGCTCACTTTGCCGAGATCGCCAGCCGTCGTAACGGCCTCCGCGCCGATCGCCTTGGCCACCTCGCGCGTCAGGGCTTCGGCCTTGCTGAGATCGCCTTTGGCGACCGAATACGAAAGGTCGGTCTTGCCGTGCTGACCGGTGTTTTGGACGATGACGTCGACGGATATCCCTGCTTCTGCCAGCGGCCCGAACACTTGGGCGGCGATCCCTGGCCGATCCGGCACGCCGACGATCGTCACCTTGCCAACGTTGACGTCGTGGGCGATCCCACGCACCTTATTGCCTTTCTCCATCGATACACCTCGGTGAATGAGGGTGCCGGGTCGGTCGCTGAAGCTGGATGCCACCAAAATCGGCTGGTCGAACAGCTCGCCCAGCTCGACGGCGCGCGCCGCCATCACTTTGGCCCCTTGGCTCGCGAGTTCCAACATCTCCTCGTAGGAGATGTCCTGCAGTTGGCGCGCCTCGGGGACGATTCGCGGGTCGGCAGTAAAGACCCCATCGACATCGGTGTAGATCTCGCAGGCCGACGCCTCGAGGGCAGCTGCTAGCGCGACAGCGGTCGTATCCGACCCTCCACGTCCGAGGGTGGTGACATCGAACTCCTCGGTGAACCCCTGAAAGCCCGCGACGATAACGATCCGGCCGCGTTCCAATTCGCGCCGAATTCGCATCGGGTCCACGTCCAAGATACGCGCCGCACCGTAGCGCGATTCGGTGCGAATGCCGGCCTGATAGCCGGTTAGGCTTATCGCCTCGTGGCCAAGGTCGCGCAGCGCCATGGCGAGCAGCGCGATCGACACAATCTCGCCGGTCGAGAGCAACAGGTCGAGCTCGCGTGGGTCCGGGTGGGGCGTGATCTGGTGAGCGAGGGCGATCAATTGGTCGGTGGTCTTGCCCATCGCCGAGACGACGACCACAATGCGCGGCGACCGTCGCTCGTAGGCGGCGCTGACTCGGCGAGCGACGTTACGGATGCGCTCCGGGTCGGCGACCGAACTGCCGCCGTACTTCTGGACGATGATGTCGGACCGCACGCTGTTCCTCCCTGCTGGCGAGAATTGTAGCCGGCGCGTGCCCCGAGCCCGAGGGCGCGGCGTTCGCTCGTCTACCCCCTATACTGAGTGACAATCGATCGGCGGCGCCCGCCCCGCCTCCCTACTCGATCCTTCGGAGGCCGTTCGTGTTCGAAGCTCTCATCGTGCTCCACAATGTCTTGCGCTGGCTGGTGCTGATCGCGGCCTTGGTTGCCATCGTGAACGCCTTCAGTGGTTGGTTCGGCGGTCGCCGCTGGACCCGCCGGGACGCCCGCATCGGGGTCCTCTTCGCCATCGCGATGGATGTCCAAGTCTTGCTCGGGCTAATTCTTTGGGTGCGCTTCGTCCTCGTCGTACCGGGTGGCTTCGGCGCTGCGATGGGGAATCCCGGCTTGCGATTCTTCGCCATCGAGCACCTCGTTGGCATGCTCGTTGCCCTCGCGCTCATCCATCTCGGTCAGGTGCTTGGCCGGCGTGCTCGCAGCGATGCCGCCCGGTTTCGGTCGAATGCCATCTTCTTTCTCGTCGCGACGGTGGTGATTGTGGCGTCGATTCCGTGGCCCGGCCTGCGGTATGGTCGCGCTCTACTGCCGGTTATCTAGCGGCGGGCAACCCAGAATCGGCACGGCGCACTGAGCTCCTGAACGGTGGCCGGCTCTTCACCGAGGTCTGCTCGCCAATAGTCCGCCAACCACGTGAGACCTGCCTCGGCAAGGCAGGCGAGCACCTCGGCGCGATCCGGGATGTGAATGAAGGTTTCCGCGCCGTCCTGGTCGAAGATGAGGCCGCCGAACTCGGGAATGCGCCGGTCTCGTTTCCCTTTGCGCCACCGGCGGGCCTCGGCGCGCCAGAAGCCCGGCTCCGGCTCGTCGCGGTCCCGGTCGTGCGTGGTGAAGAGGAAGATCCCGCCCGGTCGCAACACACGGCGCACCTCGGTCATCGCTCGCACTCGGTTGGCGCGGCCAGGGATTTGCATCAGTCCGTTAAACGAGAAGAGTGCCGCATCGAACGATTCGTCGGGAAAGGGCAGATCGAGCGCATCTGCGACGGTGAAGGGGAGGGCCAGTCCGGCAGCCGCCGCGAGCGTGCGGGCTGCCGCGATGAGCCGCGGCGAGAGGTCGACCCCCTCGATTCGGGAGTAACCGAGGCGGGCGAGACCGATCGTCGTCCGCCCGGCGCCGCAGCCTAGGTCGAGGACGCGGCACGTGCGGCTCACCCAGCGGCGGATGAGCAATCGCTCCGAGCGCCACAGCCCCACGGCCACTGCCTGAATGTAGCGTGCAGCGGGGCCGTCCGCCTCGTACGAGCGGCGGACGAAGGCGGTATCGACGATGTCGCCCGCTGGTTGAAGGGCTGGCGAGTCGCTTGGTATACTTTCAGGCACGTTCAAACGAGTGTAGCTCAGTCGGTAGAGCAGCGGTCTCCAAAACCGCCGGTCGGGGGTTCGAGTCCCTCCACTCGTGCCAGCCGGTTCGGCTGTAATGCCCAGGTGGTGGAATAGGCAGACACGCCGTCTTGAGGGGGCGGTGCCGCAAGGCGTATGAGTTCAAATCTCATCCTGGGCACCAGAGAGGTTGAGTCTGGGCGGAGCGGTTGCCCGAACCGCTCCGCCCAGTTCGTTTTTCGGCACCACCGAGTTGCGATCGGCAGCCCCGATCGATGCCTGTCGCCATGCCGCAACCGACCGCGCCCAACGCGTTGGCGGCAAGCGTCCTCGTTCCGCCAGGCGCTCGCTGCCTCGAGCGCACCGCCGAAGCTGACCACCTGCTCGCCGATGGTTCGCGGATCAGGTCGAGAATCGCGTCGTCCCTGCTTACCAGCGGTACTCCTCGAGCGGGACCACTCGGCAGCGCTCGCCATCGTCCTCGATCCAGCCGCGCTTCACGAGCCTCGCAATCCCAGTTTCGACGAGGCGTGGGCTACCCACGGCGTAGAGTTCCTCCCGCGTCGTTTCGCCTGGCGTTTCGGAGTCCAGCAGGCCGAGCAACACGGTCCCTTCGGATTTCCGTAGCGCACGGTTGAACGCTGCTTGCGTGAAGGCGAAGTTCAGTGCTTCGAGCGGTCCTTCCGGAGCGCTCGGTGGCAGTGTCAGAGAGAAGATGCCGTGGTTCTCGTGGAAGACGACAACCCCGGATTCAATCAATTCCGTCACTGCGGCTTCCAGCTCGTCGTCCTCTACGTCCCACGTGTCGGTCAGCGCTACAAACTGGATCAGACCGATGTGCGGATTCTGTTCGCGGTCGGCGGCGCCCGCCAGCGCCAAGGCGATCGCCTTCTTCCAGCCCGTTAGCCGCAGCCTGAGGTAGCTCATGGTATAAGTTGGCTCTACCATTGATAGACCTCCCGCGGGACAATCGCCCATCCCTCGGCGGTCTCGCGCAGCCAGCCACGACGTGCGAGCGCTCGCGCCCCCGCAACGATGTCGTCGGCTGACGGTGGCTCTAACCCGCGATTCTCGAAGTACCTGATGACATCGCCGATCGTGAATTGCGGCAATGCGTAATAGTCGGCAGCGAAGAACCAAACCAGAGCTTCTTCGGCCGGTGCATCCGCTACGATGATATCGAGGAGCGCTAACCGAGCGCGATCATGCCACGTCGTGATCTCCAGACGTGGCAGGAGCAGCGTCACCTCATTCTCCACGTCGTGCCAGTCGATGAGACCGCTCCGGTGGAGGATTCTCAGCCCCTCGCCAACGTGCTCGGCGGTCAGTTCCAACGGTTTCGCCCGCTCGACGACCGCCGAAACCGGGACACGCCGCTGGCCCGCCGCGTCGGCCGCGCGCGCCACTGCTTGAAGGACTGCGCTGCCTGGCTTCGGCAAGGGGGGAAGCCGAGTAAGCGTCGCCAAAAATGTCGCACTCATCGTTTCACCTCTCCGTGGGCAGCGTGCTCGCTGCAAGGTGTGGTGATGCCCAGCTCAATCCGTTGCGTACTCAATCGAGCGGCGTCTCAACTGCGACTCGGTTCGGGCATCGGCGTGGCGTCCCCCTTCCGTCGCTCCGCCACCATCCGTGGATCGGACTCCGCTCGCCGCGACGGCTTGACGTCATCGATCCAGTTGCTGCCGCCGGTCATCCTCCCCTCCCTCAACGCGACCGCCGATCGCGCCAACCTCCTGAGCCGTCACCGCGCCCCACGTCGCTGGCCCCTCGCGCGACCCCGTGGCCCCTCGCGCTCTTCAGCCACGGGAGCATGCGGCTCGCCCTGACCAAGGTTGGGCACGAGGCTGGAACGGCCAAATCGGCAGGCAGCCCCTACACGCGTTGATCCCGCTCGGACGACGCCGATCACCTGCTCGTCAGTCGTGAGACGAGACGCCTCAGCCCCGGCACCTTCAACGCCGGTCCGGCAGTACACACGCGGGCTGTCCAATCAGACCTGCAATCGGGCGAGACGGTCGCCGAGCGTTTGGTGTACTTGCTGTTCAATTATCCAGTATTTGCTCGAAAACCGCTAGGTCGGCCGGCAAGCGCTACGCGATCGGTGGTGTCACGAGCGGCTTGGGTGTATCGCGGCACGCCGCCGAGGCTGCATGGGCGGACCGCCGGCACAACGCCGGCGCGTGTGGCGCTCCCATGGGTCTGTGGTTAGCTTGGGCACCACAACAGGGTGAGAGGGCCAAACGCCCCCACGCAGGTTTCGTTAGCCGATCGCCGAGACGCGGCGCAGCACCCCGCCACCTGTGATGTTGAGGTTCTCAATCGTCACCGTCTCGATGCGGCCATCGATTCCGGCTGAAAACACCACTCGAGCGGGTCCGGCAGCGTTTTCTCCCGCTGGCTGGTAGAGGAAGATATCACCGTCCCAGTGACGCAGGGCGAACGGGGCTTGCAGAGGGCCGAGCCGCAGCTCGAGTCCCTCGCTTCCGAGCCCAAGCTCCACGACGCCGACGTAGTCGTTGACGTAGCGGCCGACATAGGCGCCGAGCGGCCGGGCTGGCGCGGGCGCGACTGGCGGCTGCGAATAGTCGTACTGCCGGCCGTAGGCGGGAGCCAATGCCTCGGCGAAGATGCGGCCGTAGAGCGAAACGTAATCGCGCTGCACCCTGCCCTCGGTTGCCACGTCGAAGAAGCTCGCGGCAATTGCCTCCGGGACTCCAACTGGCTCGCCGTTGGTCAGTACGACGATGCCGAGTTCCTCGCTCGGAAGCAACACGACGACGGTCGCCGCACCGAGCGCAAATGCGCCGGAATGGCTCAGCCGCACGCGCCCGGCAGCGTCGCTGCCGACGTTCCAGCCGAGGCCGTAGAGTTGCGGATGATCGGTCGCTGGGTTGGCTGGGGGCACTGCGATCGCCTGCGGGCGGTGCGTCTCGGCGAGCGCCTCGGCGCCCACGATTCGGCGACCGTCGACCTCGCCGTTGCCGAGCTGCAGACGAAGCCACTGCGCCAAGTCGCGTGCCGTGGAGCTGACTCCGCCGGCCGGCGATTGCGCGTCCGGGTTGCGGACGAAGCGCGGCTCCCAACGGTCGCCGACGCGGACGTGGGTGAGCGCCCGGTCCGGCGCTGTCGCAAAGTCGGCGAAGCGTGAGCTGGTGCGTGTCATCCCCAAGGGGCGGTAAAGTCGCTCGGCGGACAGGTCTTCCCAGCTTCTCCCAGCGGCCTTCGCCGCGGCCACCGCCGCCTCGGTCATACCGAAGTTGGTGTAGTTGTACCCGGACCGGAATTGGTAGGCCGGCGGGAGGAAGCGCAGCCGCCGCAGAATTTCCTCCCGGCCATAGCCAAGGTCTTCAAGGTCGTCCCCGGCGTGGTCGGGAAGGCCGCTGCGGTGACTGTAGAGGTCGCGTATCGTCAGTTGCGCCGTGACCCACTCCTCGTGCATCCGAAACGTCGGGTCAAGGTCGACAATCCGACTGTCCCAGCCGACAATTCCGTCTCCGACGAGCGAGGCAACGACGGTCGAACCGACCGGCTTCGAGACCGAGGCGAGCTGAAAGACGGTGTCGATCCCAACGGGCGCCCCGGTCGTCGTGTCGCGCACACCGTAGCCTTTGAGGGCGACGATTCGATCGCGATGGACAACGGCGAGCGCCACCCCCGGCACCCCAGTCCGCCGCAGCGCGTCGTCGACGATTCGGTCCAGTTGATCGACGGCGCGCTGCACGCTCGCCGGTGTCACCTCGGCGGCGTTCGCTGGCCTGCTGGACAGCGGACTAAGAACGAGTGCGGCGAGGAGGCCGAGCGCGGCCATCCGGAAGCCAGCGAGGTGCACCATCGATCCCTCCAGTTGACCGTTCGTCCGGGCTCGGCGAGTTTCCTTGATCAGGGTGGCCCCTGTCTAGCCGCGGGCGGCGCGGCTGTGGTAGGATTTGGCGCTACGACGCGGGCAGCCGCGTTTTCGGCGACGTAGCCAAGTGGTAAGGCAGCGGTCTGCAAAACCGCGATTCACCGGTTCGAATCCGGTCGTCGCCTCCCCCGTCCGTCCCCAGCCTCCTCGGGACAGTGGTGGAATGGCAGACACAGCGGGCTTAAACCCCGTAGCCGCAAGGCGTGCGAGTTCGAATCTCGCCTGTCCCACCAGGGCCGTACTTTGGCCTCGGTTCGGCGCAGGGCGCCCGACTCCCAGACCGCGGTCCGGTGTAGCGTGCTCCTCTTCGTCAGCGGTCTCGCCGCGAAGTATCTCGCATTCTGTGGCAGCTACCCTGTTGGGCTGGGCGCTCTCGGGTTGAACGGCGTGGGGGACGTGGGCTGAGGCAACGCTCGGGGCACGGCAGCGCGGAATCCCTCTTGGTCGTTCCGTTGCCGACGGGCTACACTCTGGTCCACCGTTCCGGAGCGCTGATGATTCTCTGTGCCAACCCCAAGGCTCAGTATCTCGCCTACCGCGAAGAGATCGACGGGGCGATCCACGCGGCGCTCGAGAGCGGCAGATACATCCTCGGCGAGCAGGTTGCGGCCTTCGAAGCCGAGTTCGCCGCCTACATCGGCGCGGCCTACGCCGTCGGCTGTGGCAGCGGCACCGAGGCGCTCCGGCTCGCGCTTGGTGCGCTCGGGATCGGGCCGGGCGACGAGGTGATCACGGTTGGGCACACCGCCGTCGCCACCGTCGCCGCCATCGAGTTGGCTGGCGCGACGCCCGTGCTCGTCGACATCGACCCCGTGCACGCGACGCTCGATCCAGCGCGGATCGAGGCGGCATGCACCGCGCGGACGAAGGCGATCCTTCCGGTCCATCTCTATGGCCAGCCGGCAGATTTGACCGCCATCCTCGCGGTAGCGGCACGCCACGGTCTTCGCGTCGTCGAGGACTGCGCTCAGGCCCACGGCGCATGCTGGGACGGCCGACGCGTCGGCGCCTTTGGCGATGCCGCCTGTTTCAGCTTTTACCCGACGAAGAACCTCGGCGCGATCGGCGACGGCGGGATGGTAGTTACCAACGATCCGGCCGTCGCGAACGAAGCGCGGTTGCTGCGCGAATACGGGTGGGCCGAGCGGTACGTCTCTCACCGCGTTGGCTGGAACAGCCGCCTCGACGAGCTGCAGGCGGCGGTGCTGCGCGTCAAGCTGCGCCACCTCGACGCCGACAACGCCCGTCGCCGAGCGATCGCGGATCGCTACGATCGCGAGCTGGACGGCCTCGGCTTCGCACTGCCGGCACGTCGTCCCGGCGCGACCCATGTCTTCCACTTGTACGTCATCCGCCATCCTGAGCGTGACCGATTGCTCGAGTTTTGCCGACGGCACGGTGTCTCACCCGGCATCCATTACCCGGTTCCCGTCCACCTGCAGCCTGCCTACCGCGGACGGATGGCCGGTGCGGACCGCCTGCCGGAGACCGAGCGTGCCGCTCGAGAGGTACTGTCGCTCCCGATGTATCCGGAGCTGACCGATGATGAGGTCTCCACCGTCACCGCGGTGCTGCGCGCCTTTGCGGAGGGAGCGAGATGACCTTCGCCGGCAAGCGCGTCCTGATTACCGGCGGGCTCGGCTTTATCGGCGCAAACCTCGCGCAGCGGCTGGTTGAGCTCGGCGCAGAGGTGATGGCGGTCGATTCGCTCATCCCGCAGTATGGCGGCAACCTCTTCAACATTGCGCCGATTCAGGACCGCATCCGGGTCAACATCTCGGACGTCCGGGACGAGTACAGCATGGCCTACATCGTTCAGGGCCAACACTACTTGTTCAATCTTGCCGGGCAGACGAGTCATCTCGATTCGATGACCGACCCGTACACCGACCTCGACATCAATTGCCGGGCGCAGCTTTCAATTCTCGAGGCATGTCGGAAGCACAACCCGGACATCAAGATTGTCTTCGCGAGCACCCGTCAGATTTATGGCAAACCGGAATACCTTCCGGTGGACGAGCGGCATCAACTGCGTCCCGTCGACGTCAACGGGATCAACAAGATGGCCGGCGAGTGGTATCACATTCTCTATAACGACGTCTACGGCCTGCGGGCTACCTCGCTCCGCCTCACCAATACCTACGGGCCGCGGATGCGGATCAAGGACGCTCGGCAGACGTTCCTCGGCATCTGGATCCGGCGGCTGATCGAGGGTGAGCCGATCGAGGTGTTTGGCGACGGCGAGCAGCTCCGTGACTTCAATTATGTCGATGATGTCGTCGATGCGTTGCTCCTCGCCGCCGAGCGTGATACGGCGAATGGCTGCGTCTTCAACCTCGGCGCGAACGATTGGCGGTCGTTGAAATCGCTCGCCGCGCTCCTCGTCGAACTGAACGGCTCCGGAGAGTATCGAATCGTCCCCTTTCCGGAAGACCGCAAAGCGATCGATATCGGCGACTACTATTCCGACTTTAGCCGCATTCGACAGACTCTCGGCTGGTCGCCGAAGGTGCCGCTTGAGGACGGGCTGCGACGCACCCTCGCATACTATCATCAGTACTGGCGGCATTACGTCTAACTGAGGCGGCGATGCGGTTGCTGCTCGCCTCCCTGCTCGCGCTCCTTGCGGTGATCGCCGGGACTGCCTCGGCGGCCGAGCGGCTGGTGACGCCCGTCGCGAACCTGCGCGATGACGCGCTTGCTGACCGGCTCGCTCGCCTTGTCGCTGCCGAGCCGGCGATCTACGGCATCGCCGTCAAGCACCTCGTCACCGGCCAACATGCCGCTGTCAACGGCGACCGTGTCTTCGAGGCTGCGAGCCTCTATAAGTTGGCGGTGATGGTCGAGCTGTACGCGCAGCACGCGCTCGGGGAGATCGACTTCGACGAAGCAGTGCCGGCGTTCGTCATCCTTGGTTACGACAGCAGTGGTTTTCCGATCTATGGCGAGCCAACCACCTATAGCGCCCGTGAGGCTCTGATCGACATGATCACCGTCAGTGACAACGCGGCGGCGCAGTTTCTCCTCTATCGGCTCGGGCCCAGCCGGGTCAACCAGCGGATGGCAGCGCTCGGTCTGCCGAACACCACCGTCGACTGGGATACCACGACCACGCCGAACGAAATGCTGGAGCTGCTCGACCTGATGGCGACCGGCCGTCTCGTAAGCCGCCAAGCGAGCGCCGAGATGATCGATGTCTTGCTCGGTCAGCGGATCAACGATCGTCTCCCGGTCGGGCTACCGCCCGGCGTGCCGATCGCCCACAAGACCGGCAACTTGCCCGGCCTCGCGCACGATGCCGGCATCGTCTATGCCCCCGAGGGGCCGTACATCGTCGTCGTTCTCACCGAGGATCTGTGGGATGTCGAGCGCGGCTATGCGGTCATCCATGACCTCGCCCGGCAGGTGCACACCTACTTCGCTCACCGACCGGCGCTCGTCGCGCTCGCGCCCTGAGCACCCCGGCCGGGCTTCGGCGCCGGACAGCGGCCGCGCCGCATCGCGCTGGTCACGAGTGACGGCCCAGACTTGGGCGCCTCGCTCGAACCCAAGGCCGGTGACCGCGTGGACGGCCATTCGCAACATCGCTGCTGGTCCCAGTGCAAGCTAAGGTTGTTCCCGAGAGCCGACCCGGAAGACCCAGCGGCGCCGAATCGCCAGCAGCGGGATCTCCGCGGCAATCGGAAGCAGCGCGGCGTCGACGCTGTCGACGGTCGCGACGCCCCCGCGCGAGGCCGCCCAATCTCGTGGGCGACGAGCGCAGAGTCGAGAGATTCATCCCAACGCGGGGCGTCGTGCGAAGAGCAAGACGCTCTCGCGCACGAGCTTGGCGGCGGCGACAGCGGCGATACCAGCCGGGTCGATGGCTGGGAGCACCTCGACGATGTCGATGGCAACGACATTGAGGCCGCGCAGCGAGGTCAGGAAGGCGGCGAGCTCGCGGAAGGTGGGGCCGCCAGGCTCGGGGCAGCCGGTGCCGGGCGCTGCGGACGGATCGAGGACATCGATGTCGAGCGAGAGGTAGAGGGGGACGCCTTCCAGCGCAGTACGCGCGGTCGGCGCGAGCGTCAGCTCACTCGAAGCGGAGAGCAGCCCGTTGGCCGCGCGCCACTCGGGCGCCGTGCCGGAGCGCCCGCCTACCTGCGCCACGCGGCGCGGGCCGATCTCGTCGCAGATGCGCCGGAGCACGGTCGCGTGACAGATGCGCTCGCCGGCATACTCCTCGATCAGATCGAGGTGCGCGTCGACGTGGAGGAGGTGCAAGTCCGGGTAGTGCTCGAGGAGGCCGCGCACCGCCCCAAGCGTCAGCGTATGCTCGCCGCCGAGCAGCACCGGGAGCGCCCCCGCTGCGGCGATGGCGCCGGTCCGCGCGGCGATTGCTGCGAGCGCGGCGTCCATCGTGAGGCCGTCGAGCGGCAGGTCGCCGAGGTCGGCGATCGCGAGTGTTTCGAGGTCGCGATCGAGCGCTGGGCTGTAGGTCTCGATGCTATCCGAGATGGCGCGGATCGCCGCTGGCCCGTCCGCCGTGCCAGGCCGGAACGACTCGGTCAGGTCAAGCGGCACGCCGAGGATCGCGACGTCCGGCCGGTCGAGGCCAGGCCGGCTAGCGAGAAACGGCCGCGGAGACGGGGAGGAGGCCAACGGCGTCGTCCTGCCCAGCGGCGAGACTGCGGGCAAGGTCCGCCGGGAGGACGAACGCCGCTTGGTGCATCGCCGGGGTGTAATAGCGAGTCACGATTCCTTCCAGCCGGCGCTCGATCTCTGCCGGCGGGACGGCTGCCAAATCCTTTCCCTTCGTTGCCGAAAGGAAGCTCCAAATCACGCCTGGGTACGAAGGGATGCTTGCCAAGTACGGCGCGACGACCGGGAAGACTCGGCGGAGCTGGCGCGCCGCTTTGCCCAATTCCGCGCCCATCAACAGGGGCGAGCCGCTTTGGGTCACGAACACGCCGTCCTCCGCGAGCGCTCGGAACGCCGCGCGGTAAAACGCCTCGCTAAAGAGCGCTTCGGCGGGGCCAACCGGGTCGGTGGAATCGACAAGAATGGCGTCGAAACGCTCGTTCGTCTCGGCGAGATACCGTGCGCCGTCGCCGATGACGAGCTCGACGCGCGGGTCGTCGAACGCGCCGGCCGAGATTTCGGGGAGATACTTCAGGCAGGTGTCGACGACTGCCCGGTCGAGCTCCACTTGCACCGCGCGCTCCACCGTTGGATGCTCGAGGACGCGCCGAAGGGCGCCGCCGTCGCCACCCCCGATGACCAGCACCGTGCGCGGCGCGGCGAGGGCGCACAGCGCGGGGTGGACGAGCATCTCGTGGTAAATGTGCTCGTCCACGCTCGAAGTCTGCACCGCGCCTTCGAGGATGAGGGTGGTGCCCAGCAGATCGGTCTCGATCACCTGGATCGACTGGTAGGGCGAGCGGCCTTGGTAGATTTCGCGGCGGACGTGATAGCCCTGCCGGAATCCTTGGATTGGGGCTTCAGCGAACCAGCGCCCCAGCGGGAACACGGGCTCGTGCGTCGACAATTCCACGCTTCATCTCCATGACCTGAACATGCCCCGGCGCGAAATAGCGCTGGAGGACCGGGGCGACCTCTTCCGGCTGGATCCGTTTGCCACAGGTGAAGACATCCACCGCCGCGTAGCCGAGTTCCGGCCAGGTGTGAATCAGAATGTGCGATTCTGAAATGACGGCCACCCCGGTGATCCCTTGTGGGGTGAACGGATGGATGAACATTTCGAGCAGCGTCGCGCCACAGGCTTCCGTCGCCTCGGTGAGCGCGTGCCGCACCGCCTCGACCGAATCGAGGTTCTCGTTACAGTCCCACATCTCCATGATGAGGTGGCGACCAACACTTTCCATCGGTACCCCCCTTTACCAGAGCATGACGGCTGCGACCGTGCAGCCATACCGTTCGACGCGATGCTCGCATGACTCGAGGATCAGCTCGTGCAGGTCGAGGCCGCGGCGGGCAAACGCCTCCTCGACCTGGGCGCGGACGACCGACTCGGCCTCCGCTGCCGTCATCGCCCCAGCATGCTCGAAGATCACCCCATACTGGTCCTTCGAGCGCCCGACACCGACGCAGCTCGCGATGACCTGCCCCGGCGTATCGCTTTCGGCGACCGAATAGACCATCGGCGCCAAGGTCCCCTCGACGAGATGGCTCGGCCGCTCAAACATCCGTTGTGCACCCTTTGGCAGGATGCTGCTCACTCGGATGAGGTTGAGATTTCCCACCCCAGCGTTGAGCAGGGCATTGTCAAAGGCGTTCAGCTCGGTGCCGCCCTCAGCGGCGCCGGACGTTATCCAGAACCGCTCAGGAACTTGCCACATCGGAATCCCTCTTGGTGTGGAGTAGGCTCTCGGCGCCGACGTAGAGCGTCGCCTCGTCGACGGGGGCCGCCGCCAAGACCGAGTCTTCAAACGTCTCGATCCGGTAGAGCGACGACCGATACCAGTTTGTCTGTGGCGCTCGCCGCAACGGCGCCAAGTCGTCGCGGACGCTGCCGACGAGGTAGCCCCAGTTTTCGTAGGTGCTGAAGTCGCGGATGATGTCGGTGATGGCCACTCGGTAATAGCCGGTGAGCCGCGCCTGCAGCGCCCGCCAGTTGCGGAACGATGATTCGATGACAGTGACACCGAAGTAGCCGGCGCAGCCCGCGCCTGCGAGCGCTTCCAGCCCGCGCGCAATGAACAGCTCGAGGCCGGCGAGCGTGTCGGGTGGATCGGTGAAGAAGGTGTGGAAGGAGCCGGCGAGCGAAGGGGGCAGCGGATTGCGCAAATCGACGGTCTGCACCTCGAGCGGCAGCCGCTCGGCGGCGGCGACCTGCCGGATGAAGTCGTTTAGGCGCTCGTCGATCTCGACAACAACGACGCGGCGCGGCAAGCCGGTGAGCGCCGCGGCCACCCCCATCAGGTCGTCGTCGCCCAGCACGATCAGGTCGCGTCCGGCGAGGTCCCCCCGGTCGGCGAAGGCCGCGAGACGCGCGAAGACCGTGTCGGTCGTGACGTAGGCTTGGTCGTAGGTTTCGATCGGCTGAGGACGACCGCCTTCGATCGCCTCGAAGCGGCGGCGCGCTTCGGCAAGCTGCTCGTCGCTGACGCCGCGGCCGGCACAGCCGGTGCAGCGGAGCGAGGGCCGCGGAACCGCATTCCGTTCGGCGGCGAGCGCTCGTCCTCGTTCCGTGAGCGCGATCGACGTCTCACCGACGTCGGCGAGCCCTTCGGCAGCGAGCACCCGCACCGTTTCGACGACTTGGTTGAACGGACACTTGGCGAGGTCCACGGTTTGCCACAGGTCGGCCGAAGCCGGAATGGCCGTGAGGATCCGCTCGATGTCGCGTTCCGTCGTCGGGATGGCGGTTCGTTCGCTGACCAGGGCAGCTAGCCGGGCATACAATCGTTCTCCCCCTCAGGAGGCCGGAGCTCCTAACCCCTAACCCGCACCGAGGCACGCGGCTCCTCATGAGCACGATCACGAGGCGCCGGGAATGGCCTGTTTGGGTTGGCGCGCCCGCATGGGGCGTTCCCCCGACACGACAAAACCCCCGGCTCACTGGGCGGAGCTGTTTTAGCAGCCGCGCCCGGCCAACCGAGGGCCTTGGTGTCAGGACCTCCATTATACAGCGGGGCGTATGCCCTCGCAAATTTGCCCAGTCTCCCGCGCCTCTCGCTGCGGATTGCAGGTACTATCTCTTCTCATGACCGCGACCGAGCAGCCAACAGCCGTGCCACGCTGGGCTGGGTTGCTGTACGCCGAAGGCGCCTTCGGCTTCAACGTGCTCCATCAGATGCAGACCCTTTGGCTCGTCTATTTCTACGCGCCTCCGACCGAGAGCGGGCGAACGGCGCTTGCCCCAATCGCGCTGCTGACGGTGCTGTTTGCTCTCGGCCGGCTGGTCGAAGCGTTCGACGACCTCGCGATCGGCTATTGGAGCGATGTGACGCGGTCGCGCTGGGGACGGCGGTTGCCCTTTATCGTCGCTGGCGCCCCGTTTGTCGGCATTCTTTTTGTCCTTCTCTGGCTGCCGCCTCCCCTCGAGCCGGTCGGGGTTGCGTTCTACGTCTTCCTTGTTCTCCAAGGCTTCTATTTTGCGGCAACGGTCGTGCAGCAGCCGTACGAGGCGGTGCTTGCCGAGATGAGCCGCGATTCGGCGACGCGGGTGCGTGTCTCGACGTGGAAAGTTGCATTTGGAGTCGTCGGTGCGGCGGTTGGGTTGATCGGAAGCGGTGTCTTGATCGAGCGGATTGGCTTCGCCGCCACCGGCGCCGTGTTTGCCGTCCTCGGCGTCGGCAGCGTCGTTCTCACGGTCGCTGGCATCCGACGCTTGCCACGCGCCCCAGCGCCCAATCAGCCAATCACCTTGCCGCGCGCCCTCCTGCTCACCACCACCAATCGGCAGTTTCTGGTCTTCGTGACCAGTTCGGTCCTGTTCTTCCTCGGGCTCAACTTGCTGACGCTGCTCCTCCCCTACTTCGCGACCGTCATCCTCCGGCAGTCTGAGGGGCTGGTGTCAATGCTGACGGCGGCGTTCACCGCGGTTGCCTTTCTCTCGCTGCCCCTCGTCGGACGGCTGGCAGCGTGGCGGTCGAAGGCGTTCGCCTTTAAGGCGGCGATGGGGGCGCTCGGCCTCTTGCTGCCGGGCCTGTTCTTCGTCGGGCTCCTTCCTGGCATCGACCCGGTGACGCAAGGCTTTGTCTACGTCGCGGTGCTCGGCGTGCCGATGGCGGCGTTGTTCGTGCTGCCGAGCCCGCTCATCGCCGACATCATTGACGACGATGCGCGCCGCACCGGAATGCGGCGGGAGGGAATTTATTACGCGGCCGACGTGACGGTGCGAAAGCTCGGCTTCGCCCTCTCGACCGCGATCTTTGGCGCGGTGCTCGCTGCCTTCGGCTATTCGGCGGAGCAACCGCTCGGAGTCCGGTTGGTTGGACCGATCGCTGGGTTCGGCGTGCTCCTTGGCTTGCTCCTCTTCTCCGTCGGCTACCGGCTGCCCGACCGCATCGACCCCGATCCTTCCAAATAGGCGATCGCCCGCACGACGAAGCCTCCCAAGCGGACGAGGTCGTGTAGGCTCGCCAGCGACAGCGCAGATCGCGGTTGGACGTGCTCGAACAGGTCGACAATCGCGAGCGCCGCCACACGGTCGGGACCAAGCGCCCGTGCCAGCTTCAGCGACTCCGAGTAATGGACCATGTGATCCCGCCGATCGTGGAGGATCAGGACGGGCGCACGCAGCCGTTCGATGCCCGTGGCAGGGTTGAGCGCGGCGAGGATCTCCCGCTCGCGTGCGGGTGCGGCCGCGAGCATCGCGCGGGCCTCGGCCTCGTTCCTCGAGGGAAACATCCGAAGCAGGCCAGGGGCATGGAGCGCCGCGATGACGGCCAACAGGTGCTCCAGCGCTCCGGCGCTCGGCCTCCAGCGTGTGCCATCGGCCGATGGCACACCCGCTGCCGCCGCGACCAGAAAGTCGAAGACGTCGTAGTACCCACCAAAGAAGATGACTGCCCGTACCCGGTCGGCAATCCTGTGGTCGGCGGCGGCCAGCAGCGCTGTCGAGCCGCCGACCGAAAAGCCGAGCAAACTCACGAGGGCGGGGTCGACTGCCGAATCGCGGCGCATCGCCTCTACCGCGCGGACAAAGCTTTCGGGAGGCTCGATGCCGGGCCGCCCCCGATCGAGCGCGGCGAGACGCGGCCAGCAGACGACAAATCCGAGCCGGGCAAGGGAGGTTGCGAACCGGCCGATGACTGGCCGGTCGTGCGGGGCGGTGCGAACCCCCATCGCGATAACGATGGCCGGCCGGCGACCGCGCCACGGCGCACCGGGAAGCCAGCAATCGGAAACGACGAGGCCGGCCGGCGACGATTCGGTCGTCCGGCGCCGGCGTGGCCGCGCAGTCAGCCAGCGGAGCGGCTTCACTGGCGCGGGAAACAAGTCGAAAAGCAAAAGAAGCGCTTTCAGCACGGCGCTCACGGCGCCAAAGCGTGTACGGGGAAACCGGGGGAGACGCAGCCTGTTCACAGCGAGATTGTCGCATCCGCCGTCTTGCTGGTGAGCACGAGCACATGCTAGCCCGTCCTGAGGGGACGATGTATGATGCGAGCCGAACCGCGGATGAGGGGGCTGGTATCACACACCAGATCGATCTGCGTCGTCTTCGCAGGCCGTCACTCTTCCGCGACCAGTCGAGCCGCTGGCAGTCGTTCGTCGATCGTGGGGCGGTGGTGGTCGGGATCGTTGCGCCGCTCTCGACGGTTCCCCAAATCGTCCAGATCTATTCCTCGCGGAGTGCGGAGGACCTGAACTTGGGAACGTGGGGGCTCTTTGTCGCCTTCGGCCTATTTTGGCTGCTGTACGGCGCGGTCCATCGTTCCCTACCCTTGATCCTCACGAATGCCCTCTGGCTCATTTGCTACGGCGCCGTGATCTTCGGGGCGGTGGTCTATCGCTAGAGCGTTGCGTGGGAGGTAGCGATGAGGGGTCGGCTCCTTGCGGGAGGACTGGCTGCCGGGGCGGTGTTGGCTGCTGCGGTTGGTGTCTGGGCCTTCAGCCTCGGCGCGGCCAGCGCCCAAAGCGGCTGTGAGCGCCCGCCTGCCGACGGCCCGCGCTTCAGCGCTTGGCTCAAAGCGGGCTGTTATCGCGAGTGGTTCCACGACTCCGAGATTCGCTCGACCGGCCCAGTCATCGACGGCGTCGACAACTCCACCCACGGCCGCGTCCGCGTCTACTACTCCCCCGAGATGGTGCGTTGGCTCGAAGCCGGGCGTCCCGGCGGGCGGCCTCCGGCAGGCGCGATCCTCGTGAAGGAGCAATATCCTCCCACCGGCAGCGAACTCCAGGGCTGGACCGCCATGCTCCGCGATGAGCGCATGTCGTGGGACGGCTGGTTCTGGTTTCAAGAGTTCTTCGGTTATGGCATTCAGGCCGAGTTCGGGTCGAGCGGCTGCCTGCGCTGTCATGCCTCGGCGGTCAACGGCACGACCTATGCCTCGCTTGCCAACGCTCGCGGCGAGACGATCACCTATCCGGCGCCCGGTGAGATTCAGTGGTATCCCGGGCACGTCTCGACCATCCAGGACGACCCGGCTGCCTCGCAGTTGCTTCGGAAGCCGCTCGCCCAGCCCGACCCGGCGTTTCTCGCGCTGTTCCCGGGGCTGCCCATCACCTCCCAGCCCCTTCCAATCCCCAACCACGAGTTCGATCACGTCTGGCGACGGCCGGACGGCGGTCCTCACTTCGTGACCAGCGACCAGTGCATCGGCTGCCACAACGCCTACGATCTCCCCAACATGCAACTCACCGACAGCGCAGGCCGTATCCTGAACCTCGCTCCCTATGGCGAGTGGAGCGCCTCGCTGATGGGCCTCTCTGGGCGCGACCCAGTCTTCCATGCCCAGCTCGAAGCCGAAACCACGACCTATCGGCCCGGGGTCTCGGCCTTCACCCAAAACCTCTGCTACCGCTGCCACGGCGCGATGGGCGAGCGCCAGATCCACCTCGACGGCAAGGGGCCATTCCAGCATGAGATGGTCTATGCCACCAGCGGTCCGAACGCCATCTACGGCGCACTCGCCCGCGACGGCGTGTCGTGCATGGTTTGTCACACGATCGCACCGGAAGGCTTGGGCACACCGTCGACGTTCTCGGGCAATTTCAATGTTGGACCGTCGAACGCGGTTGTAGGCCCCTTCGAGAACCCGAAAACCTTCCCGATGGAGCAGGCGCTCGGCATCACGCCGAAGTTTGGGAGCCAGATCTCGTCGAGTGCTCTCTGCGGCTCCTGCCACACCGTCATCCTGCCGAAAGTGCCGACGGGCTACCAAGGCGACCCCACCACCGACCCGACCATCGAATACGAAGTCGAGCAGGCGACCTACCTCGAATGGCGCAACAGCGCCTACCAGAATGAAATCGAGCCGATCGAGCCGAAGACCGCCCAGACCTGCCAGGGTTGCCACATGCCGCAGACCTTCGACGGCAAAACACTCCGCTTTAAGATTGCGAACATCGAAGAGCCGGATTACCCCCCGACGGACAACCGCGCCCCGGACGACGAGATTCGGCTTTCGCCGCGCGAGCCGTTCTCGCGCCACACCCTCGTTGGCATCAACCTCTTTGTCATGCAGATGTTTCAGCAGTTCCGCGGCCTGCTCGGCATCGCGGCGCCGGATACCGCCTCCGACCAGAAGCAGACCGCAACCGACTTCCTCACTGCCAACCAAGCGAGCCTCGAGCTTGCGCGGACGGGGAGTGCCCGGCTGGAGATCGTTGGGACGCGTCTCACCGACGCCGGCCTCGAGACGACGGTCCGTGTGACCAACCTCGCGGGCCACAAGCTTCCCAGCGGCGTCGGTTTTCGCCGCGCGTGGCTCGAGTTCACCGTCCTCGATGCCAGCGGGCGCGTCCTCTGGGCGAGTGGCCGGCCCAACGCCCTCGGCGTCATCACTGGTCCGGACGGCGCTCCTCTTGCCACCGAGTTTGCCACCGACACGTGGCAGCCGCACTACCAGCGCATCACCCAGCAAGACCACGTCCAGATCTACGAAGAGCGGACGCTGGATGACCAGTTCCGCTTGACCACGAGCTTTCTGGCGCGGTTCTACAACGTGAAGGACAACCGGCTGTTGCCGAAGGGGTGGAAGAACGACACGCCCGGGACGGAGTTCATGCAGCCCGAGGAGGTGTTTGGGGACGAGCGCTACTTCGATGGGAGCGGCAGCGACGAGGTGGTGTATGTGGTGCCGCGTGAGGTGGCGGCGCAAGCGGGGAGCGTGCGGGTGGTGCTGCACTATCAGAGCATCCCGCCCTACTACCTGCGGGACCGCTTCCGGACGGCGGGGCCGGAGACGGGGCGGTTGGCGTATTTGGCCAGCCATCTCCAGACGGCAGGCACGCCCATCGAAGGCTGGACGCTGCGCCTTGCCGAGGCCGCCATCCCTCTCCGCTAAAGCGGTGCTCCGCCCGGTGCTGGTCGCCGTTTCCTCGTTGGGGTAGCCGCGAGCGGCGGGGCGCAGACCCCGCCGCTACGGATCGACGAGGCCGATGCGGACCGCGAATCGGACGAGCTCGGCCGTTGAGGAGAGCCCGAGCTTGGCCAGGAGGTGGGCGCGGTGCGTCTGGACCGTGCTCGGGCTAATGTAGAGGGTGCTGGCGATTTCGCGGTTGGACTGACCGAGCGCGATTCCACGCAGCACTTCACGCTCTCGCTCGGTCAGCAGCGCATCGACGGAGGAAGGCGCCGGGTCGCGGCCGTCCTTGCGCATGAGCTCGATCATCTGCCGGGTGACGTGGGGGTGAAGGTAGGCCTCGCCCGCGGCGACGGCCCGAATCGCACGCACCAACTCATCGCGGCCGACGGTTTTCAGGAGGTAGCCCGACGCCCCGGCCCGAATCGACTCGAAAAACAGATCGACGTCCTGAAAGAAGGTGAGCATGATGATGGCGGTGTCGGGGATCTCGGCGCGGATCCTCCGCGCTGCCTCGATGCCGTCGAGCACCGGCATGCGCAGGTCGAGCAGGGGCGACCGTCGGTCGAAGCTGGCGAACGAGCCGCAGCGCCTCGCTCCCGTTGGCAGCATCACCGACCACCTCGATCCCCGGGACGCTGTCGAGCACCTTGACGATGCCCTCGCGGACGATAGTCTGGTCTTCCGCCACGACGACCCGGACGACCGTCTGGTTTTCCTCAGTCACGGCAGACTGGCGCCCAGACCACGACTCGCCGACCGGTTGGCAACATCTCCACGCTCAGCCGGCCGCCAATACCCGCGACCCGCTCGCGCATCAAGCGCAGCCCTGCACCGTCTGGGCCGGTCGTCTGGCTGCCCCGACCGTCGTCGACCACCTCAAGCCGCGCGATGCCGCCCTCGACGGCGATCGCGACCGAGACCTGTCGCGCCCCGGCGTGGCGGGCGACATTTGTCATCGCTTCTTGGGCTGCCCGGTAGAAGGTGATGGCGTGCTCTTCCGGCAGGTCGGCAGCCGACTCGGAGACGTCGACCTGGCAGGCGATCCCGCGGGGCGTTAGCACGTTCCGTGCAACACGACGCAGCGCGTCCGCAAGCCCAAGTCGCATCAGATCCGGCGGAGCGAGCTGCGAAACCACTCGCCGAGTGGCGGCCTCTGTCTCGCCGACCAGCGTCCGCACCCGCGCCAGCCGTTGGCGGGCACTGTCCGGGAGGGGTTCGCCTTCGAGATCAGCCAGCGCCCACCCCAGTTGGGTAAACAGGCTCCCTAGTTCGTCGTGGAGGTCACCCGCGATTGCTAGACGCTGCAGTTCGAGGAGCGAGCTGCTTCGGGAGAGAGTATCTGGTTCGTGCCGGAAACCAGAATGTCCGTCCATCCTGCGCTGCCATCGGGTCCAAATGAAATCGCTGTCGCTGCATCAACGAGATGGTACCAAATCACTCGAATTCGAACAATCCGTGCATTCCCGGTCATGGCATTCGCCGCTTCCGCGTGCGATGCGATTGGCCAGGTACAATCGAAACGATGAACGACTCGCCAGACATTCTTCCACCACTTGAGCTTCCGGATCAGCCGGATATGCGAGCTCTGCTCGATTCGGTGATTGCGAATGTGACCCGGCTGGCTGGCAGCGAGGCCGGGCTCGTGTCGATTTGGGACCCCGGTCGCGGTCGGCTCCGGGCGACGTCCAGTTATGGCCTCGCGCCGTCCGACGAAGAACGGCTCCAGCAGGCACTCGATGCCGTCCTTCCTGCCTTGCTCGAAGAAGGCCGCGATGTCGCCGAGCTCGAGGGTGTCTTTCCGCCGCCGACTGGCGAGAAAATCCTCGCGCTGCCGCTTCGCTCCCACGGGCGGACGGTCGGGTTGCTTTGCCTCTTTCTGCCGCCAGACCAATCGGCGCTGCGAGACGACGGCCGCGTGGTCGATGTGCTGAGCGACCATGTCGATGTCATTCTGCGCAACGCCCAGCTTCTTCAGGGCATCATCGAGGAGAAACGCTGGCTGGAGGCGATTGTCAACAGCACCGGCGAGGGGCTGCTGATTCTGGACGCCGAAGGACGGATCCTCGGGGCGAACCCGGCGTTCTACCGGATGACTGGCCTGACCCCGGAGCGCATCGGCGGCCGGACGCTGACTGACGTGTTCAACATCCCGCCGACTCCGCCCGACGAGCCGCTGGTCGAGCTGACCATCCGCCCCGCCGGCCGACGCGTCTTCGAGGCGAACCGAGCGATCATCCGCGGCGACAATGACGAGCCGATCGGCGGCGTTGTCTCGCTTCGCGACGTCACGGCCCGCCGTGAGGCCGAGGAACTGCAATCGACCTTTTTCTCGGTTATCTCGCACGAGCTGAAGACTCCGATCGCGGTCATTCGCGGCTATGCCGACTTGATCGCCGACTCTTCGGACGAGGCTGACCCCGAGCAACTGCGCCGCCAAGCGCGCGTTATCCGGGACGAGAGCGAGCGGCTGGCCCGGATGGTCGAAAACCTGCTTGAGGCGACTCGCATCCAAAGTGGGGCGCTCGAGCTCTCGCCCGAGCCGGTCGCGCTCGGCCCGCTAATCGCCCGGCTCGTGCGTCGGATGCGGCGGGGTGAGCGGCGGACGACCCATTCTCTTCCGCGACCCCGGCGACGTACCGCCTGTGCTGGCGGACGTGCGACGAATCGAGGAAGTGCTCACGAACTTGATCGACAACGCGATCAAATACTCGCCGCGCGGCGGAAGGATCACCGTCTCAATCGTCGCGACCGGCGCGGAGGTCATCGTGCGCGTCTCGGACGAGGGGGAGGGCGTCCCGGAGTCGGAGCGCGAGCGCATCTTCGAGCGCTTTTCGCGGCTCAACTCGCGCGTTGTCCGCCAAGCAAAGGGTGCCGGTCTCGGGCTGTTCATCTGCAAAGCGATTGTGGAGGCGCACGGCGGGCGAATCTGGGTCGAGGAATCGCCAGCAGGCGGCGCAACTTTCGCCTTTAGCTTGCCGCAAGAGTGGCCCGCCGCGCTGCCGCCAAGCGTCGGGTTCGCAGGGCTGCTCGCCCGGCCGGAGGATCGCCGTGAATGACGGAAAGAAGCCGGTTCCGGCGGAGACCATTCTCGTCGTTGACGACGAGCCAACGCTCGTTGATCTGACCCGGACCACCCTCGAGCGCGAGGGTTACACCGTCATCGAGGCGTCGAATGGACTCGAGGCGCTTGGCAAGGTCCGCGACTTGCTGCCCGATCTCGTTCTCCTCGACGTGATGATGCCGGAGATGGATGGATTCGAGACTCTCAAAGCCATCCGCGAGTTTTCGAATGTGCCGATCATCATGCTCACCGTCCAAGATAGTGAGGCGAGCAAGGTGCGGGGTCTCGAGCTGGGCGCGGATGACTACGTCTCGAAGACGGCCGGCCGGCGCGAGCTGGTCAGCCGGATCCGCGCCGTCCTTCGGCGCGCCAGAATGGCGCGCCCGCCGAGCCGGTCGATCGTCCGGATCGACGACGACCTGACGGTCGACTTCGACCGGCGCGAGGTGATCGTCCGCGGCCACGCGACCAAGCTCCGGCCGACGGAATACAAGCTGCTGCATCACCTGATTCAGAACGCGGGCCGACTGATGACCCACGAACAACTCTTGACCAAGGTCTGGGGACGCGAGTATCGCGATGACACGCAGCTGCTGCGGCTCTATATCACCTATCTCCGCCAAAAGATCGAGCCCGATCCTTCCAAACCCAAGTACATCCTGAACGAGCGTGGCATGGGCTATCGGTTCGCCGAGCACGAACCGGGGGCAGAATGAGCGAGACCGGGCGCGCCAGCTTCCGGGGGCGCCCACTTCGGGCGGTCGATCTCATCGCACAGAAGGCTGCTGGCGGTCGTATCCCGGCCGACGCCCTCCGCTGGCTCGTCGACGGCTATACCGCGGGCGTCATCCCCGACTACCAGATGAGCGCCTTCTTGATGGCGGTCTGCTGGCGCGGCATGACCGATGAGGAGACGACCGACCTGACGCTCGCGATGGCAGAGAGCGGCGTCCAGCTCGATGTATCGGACATCGCGCCACTGGTGGCCGACAAGCACAGCACTGGTGGCGTTGGCGACAAGACCACCCTCGTTGTCGCGCCGCTGGTGGCCCAGCTCGGGTTGCCTGTTGGCAAAATGAGCGGCCGCGGCCTCGGCCACACCGGCGGCACACTCGACAAGCTGGAGTCGTTTCCGGGCCTCCGGGTCGAAATGAGTAGCGCCCAGTTTCGGGATCAACTGCGCCGAATCGGGATCGTGATCGCCGGCCAATCGGCCGATCTCGCCCCGGCCGACGGCAAAATCTATGCCCTGCGCGACGCGACCGCCACCGTGGAAAACCTCTCCCTCATCGCCAGCTCGGTGATGGCCAAGAAGATCGCCGCCGGTGCGACCGTGATCGGGTTAGACGTCAAGTGCGGCCACGGGGCGTTCATGAAGACGCCCGCCGAAGCCGCGCGGCTCGCCGACCTGATGATCGCGATCGGCGACAAGCTTGGCCGGCGGACGGTGGCGATCGTCTCCGCGATGGACCAGCCCCTCGGCGAAGCCGTCGGCAACGTGATCGAAGTCGAGGAAGCGATCGCCACGCTGCGTGGCGGCGGGCCGGCCGACCTCCGGGTGCTTGCCATTGAGCTGACCACCGATCTGGTCGTCGCCGCCGGCCTGTACGATGCCGAGACGGCCCGCCGTCGGGCTGAGGCAGCGCTTGATTCCGGCGCTGCCCTCGAGAAGCTTGCCGATCTTGTCGAAGTCCAAGGGGGGCGGCGCGAGGATGTTGCCCACCCCGAGCGGTTGCCGCATGCTCCGGTCGAGCTGGCGGTCTTTCCGCCGCGAGATGGCGTTGTCGCCGCCATCGATGCAAAACAGGTCGGACTGCTGACAATGCAGCTCGGCGCGGGGCGCGCCCAAAAGGGCGATCCGATCGATCACCGGGTCGGCATCCGGTTGCTCAGGAAAATCGGTGACCCGGTGCGGCGCGGCGAGCCGGTTGCGCTCGTTGCTGCGGCAACGGAGCAGGATGCCGAGGCCGTCGCTCCGGCGCTCATCGCCTGCTATCGGTTCAGCGACTCGCCTGTCGCGCCGCCGCCACTCATCCTTTCTCGGCACGGAACCGTTAAGTAAGCGGAGGATTCATTCTGGCGAACCTGGCATCCTACCGACGCCGCTCCCACGTCGTGCCGGCAGCGCGAGGGATGGTGCGGCGTTCGCACCGTTGGAGGCGAGCGCACTCATGGATCCGCTGATCGGCCAGACTCTTGGCCAGTATCAGATTGTCGAGTTGCTCGGCAAGGGCGGCATGGCGACGGTCTACCGGGCGCTGCAGCCTGCGCTTGGCCGCTCGGTTGCGGTCAAGGTGCTGCCTCCCGTCCTTGCCGCGGATGAAACCTTTGTTGCTCGCTTTCGCCGCGAGGCGATGGTGGTCGCCGGGCTCGCTCACCCGAACATCCTGCCGGTGTACGACTTCGGCGCCTTCAACGGTTACCTCGCCATCGTCATGATGTATGTGCTCGGGGGGACGCTCCGCATGCGCCTCGGCGAGCCGATGCCGGTCTCCACTGCCGTCCGGATTGTCGGCCAGGTTGCCGACGCGCTGAGCTACGCCCACGAGCGCGGCATTATTCACCGCGATGTCAAGCCGACGAACATCTTGATGGCACGACCAGATTGGGCGCTGCTCGCCGACTTCGGCATCGCCCAGCTTGCCGACCATCGGACGCTGACGCTGACCGGCGGCAAGGTGGGCACGCCACAGTATATGAGCCCCGAGCAGGCTGCCGGAGATCCCGTCGACGCCCGCAGCGACATCTATTCGCTCGGCATCGTTCTCTATGAGATGCTGAGCGGCCGTGTTCCCTTCACGGCGCCGACGACGCTGGCGACATTGCAGCAACAGATCAACGCGCCACTGCCGCCGATTACGACCTACCGGCGCGACCTCCCCCCCGGGCTAATCGAGGTGCTGAGCCGGGCGCTTGCAAAGTCGCCGGCGGCGCGCTTCAGCACGGCGGCAGAATTCCACGGGGCGCTGGAAGCAGCGCTCGAGCCGGCGCCCCTCGAGCCGACGATCGTGGCGCCGCCCGATCGGCGATCGCCACTCACTCCGCCGTACCACATCGCGTCGGCAGCGCCGATCGCGCCGCCCGGCCCGCCCCCCGAACCGCCGCGGAAGTCGCGCTGGCTGCCAATCGCGCTTGGCGGCGCAGTCGGCGGTGTACTGCTCCTCGTTGTCTGCGGCGGCCTCGCGCTCGCCGGCGCGACTGGGCTGTTGAGCGGTCTCGTCGCGGCGCCCACGGCGACTCCGGCCGCAGGGCCAACATCCACTCCCTCGCCCATCCCTCCGGGCGGCGTTATCTATCAGGCGGATTTCCGCAATTCCGCCCGCGGCGACTGGGCACTGGGAGATGGCGCAGAAGCCGCGATCGAGGACGGGCGGCTCTTCGTGACGTCGATCCAAGCGAATAAGGCGTTCCGCGTCTGGCCAGAGCGAGCGCCGCTCGTGGAGGACTTCATCCTCGAGGCGGAGATCACCAAGCTCACTGGTCCAAACAACTATGGCTACGGTGTTACCTTCCGCGATAATGGCCAAGGGTCCTACTTCTTCTTCTCGATCACCGGCAACGGCTCGTTCAAGCTCGAAAAGTGGAACGCCGATCCCGGCGAATGGGTCACCTACGTGGATTGGACGACCTCAAATGCGATCAACCTCGCCGACAACAATCCGAACGTGCTCCGCGTCATTGCCACCGGGCAGCAGATCAAGCTCATGATCAACGACCGTCCGGTCGCAACCGCTGTCGACGACGCGCCGATCAAAGGCAACACTGGCGTCCTCGTCGGGACGACCGGGCTTCGCATCGCCGTGTCCTCGTTCAAAATCCTGCAGCCATAGCCGCGCTTGGTGGCCAGCCGCACTTGGCCCCCGCTCCGGAGGTCGGTGCGATCTCCCGGTCGAGCGACGAACGCCTTCGCGCTCGCCAGCCATCGCCGCCCGCGGGAAGTTCGGGTTCAGTTCGGGCGCATCGCGGCGAATGCGGCAGTCGGGGCTCATCGACGTTGGCACGGGAGCGTGGTACGACCTTCCCTCGAAACATTCGTCGCAGGGCGGGATCGCTCCCGGCCGGCGCCGATGGCATGAATGTGCAGGCGCAACAGTGGGTGCGAATGCCGTAGGATGAGGATGGCGCACGGCCATCTCCCCGTGTGCCCGTGCTGGCCGGCGTGCCGGCTTCCGAACGCGGGCGGAAGCGGCCAATTCATTCCGGTCACACTCGGGAGATCCTCGCGATGCGATCGCTCGTCTTTGGCGTTCTTGCTGCTCTGGGCGCTGGTCTCGTAGTCGCCTGCGCGCCGCCGCCGTCTACCGGTGGAGCGGCACCCTCGGTAGCCACACCGGCTGCGACGCGTCCCCTCTACATCGGCGGCATTCCCGATCAAGCGCCAGCAACCCTCGCTCGTTCGTTCGAAGGCTTCGCCAAGTTACTAAGCGAGAAGACCGGACTGCCCATCAAGTACCAGCCGGCGCAGGACTATGCGGCAATCGTTGCTGCGTTTCGGCGTGGCGACGTCCATCTTGTCTGGTTCGGGGGGCTGACTGGGGTCCAAGCGCGCGAGGCAGTGCCCGGTGCGCGAGCGGTCGCCCAGCGGCCCATCGATGCCGAGTTTCGATCGGTCTTCATCGTCAATGCCGACAGCCGGGCCGAACGCCTCGCGGACCTGAAGGGAATGACCTTCACCTTCGGCAGCGAGAGCTCCACTTCCGGTCATCTCATGCCGCGCTACTTCATGCTCGAGGCGGGGGTCGATCCGGATAAGGACCTGCGCGGCAAGCCGAACTACTCTGGGGCGCATGACCGAACCTACAAGCTGGTTGAAGCGGGATCCTTTCAAGCCGGCGCGCTGAACATGGCGGTCTGGGATGCTGCCGTCAAGAACGGCCAGGTCGACACGACAAAGGTGAGGGAGTTCTACCGAACGCCGACCTACTACGACTACAACTGGACGATCCATCCCGACGTCGACAAGATTTGGGGCGCGGGCGCGTCGGAAAAGTTGGTTCAGGCGCTCCTGTCGATCCGGGCGAGCGACGGCCCCGAGGCGAAGGAGATCCTCGACCTGTTTGCGACCGACCGCTTCATCGTTACCCAGGACTCGAATTACGAGGCGATTCGGAAGGTCGCAGCCCAGCTCGGCATCTTGCGGTGATCGAAGCCGTTCGTCTCGAAGAGGTCTGCCGCCGCTACCCGAACGGCGCCGGCCTCCACCCAGTCTCCCTTTCGATCGGGGTAGGCGAAACCGTGGCGATCGTCGGTCCCTCTGGCGCGGGCAAGTCGACGCTGCTTAGCCTGATTGCCGGTGTCTTTCCGCCGGACACGGGGCGGGTGTTTCTCCACGGAAGGCTTCTTGCTGACCTCGCGCCGGGGCGCGAGTTGGCTCGGCTGGTTGGGATCGTCCACCAGCAGTTCGACCTTGTTCCCCAGTTGTCGGTCCACAGCAACGTGCTTGCCGGACGGCTCGGCGAGTGGGGTCTCGCGCGCTCGCTGCTCTCGCTGGTGGTTCCCCAAGATGCCGCCTTGGCCAAGCGGGCGCTGGAGCGGGTTGGCCTTCTCGACCGCTGGAACGAGCGAACCTCGCGCCTGTCAGGCGGCGAGCAGCAGCGAGTGGCGCTGGCGCGCCTGCTGGTGCAGAACCCCCGCATCATTCTCGCGGACGAGCCGGTCGCCTCGCTCGACCCAGCTCGTGCCGAAGATCTTCTCGCGCTGTTAACCGGAATTGCGGCCGGCGAGGGCAAGACCTTAATCGCCAGTCTGCACTCGGTCGCGTTGGCTCGCCGGTTTTTCAATCGCATCGTGGCGCTTCGCGCGGGTCTCGTTCAGTTCGACCGACCAGCAGCCGAGGTTGCCGACGACGACCTCGCGGAAATCTACGCCTTGGAGGACCACGTGCGGTGACCGGCCTGCGCTCGTCGCGCTCGATCCTGACGATCCTGCTCCTCGCCGCGTTCGGTTGGAGCCTGACCTCCGTCGATTGGCGCGAGGGCGTGCTCAATGTGCAGGGAACACCGGCCCTGCTGGAGTTCCTCGCTGCCGCCGTTCGACCGGTGCTGACGCCGGCATTCCTCGGGCGCGCCGTTGCCGCCCTCTGGCAGACCGTCGCCTACGCTGTCGCTGGCATGACGGTCGCGTTGCTGATCGGAGCGGTGCTTGGAACGCTTGCATCGGGCGCACTGGCGCACCGTCGAGTGGCGCGGTTCGGCGAGGTCGTCGGTGCGCGGGCGACGCTTGGATTGTTGCGAGCGATTCACGAGCTCGTTTGGGCTTGGTTGTTCATCGCGGCCCTTGGCCTTTCGCCAATCACCGGGGTGCTGGCGCTCGGCGTCGCCTACGGCGGAATTCTTGGGCTCATCTTCGCGCAGCATCTCGCAGATGCGCCGACCGCGCCGCTGCGCGCCTTACAGGCCGCCGGGGCGCGGCCGTGGCAAGCGTTCCTCTATGGGCGGCTCCCGCTCGTCTTGCCCGACCTCGTGAGCTACGCCCTCTATCGTTTCGAATGCGCCCTGCGTGCCGCGGCGGTGTTCAGCTTTGTCGGGCTGGGCGGGCTTGGCGCCGAGCTCCAGCTCTCGCTCCGGGAATTGAACTATGGAGAGGTGTGGACGCTCCTTTTTCTCCTCATTGCCCTGATCGTCGCGGTCGACTGGTGGAGCGGTGAGGTGCGCCGGAGGATGACGACCTGATCACCCACCGCCGAAGCAGCCTCACCGGTCTGCGGCTCGGGCTGTCGTTTGGACGAGTGTCGCTGGCGGCCGCGGTCATTCTCGTTGTGCTCAGCTGGCTCTGGGTCATCGGTGAAGATCGCGCTCGCGGGGTTGTCTTGATTTCGGCCCAGTCCGCAGAGCATGTCGGGCAATTCATCGAGGACTTGCTCGGCATTGGCTCGCCATCACCGCCCGCCTACCTTCGACCGGATCGGTGGGCGGCGATGGCAGGTCTCGCAGCCGAGACACTTGGCATGAGCGTCCTCGCGGCGGGACTCGCTGGCGCAGGAGCGCTGGCGCTTGGTGTGTTCGCGGCACGGACTGTCGCCTTTGGTCCACTCCGGCCGTCCCGCTCTCCGCTCTGGCCAATGGCGTTTTTTGTGACGCGGGGAGCTTTTATCGTGTCCCGGGCGCTTCCCGAGCTCTTGTGGGCATTGTTGCTGCTCTTCCTCTTCACGCCGGGAACCTTGCCGGGAGCGCTCGCGCTGGGGCTGCACAACCTCGGTGTAGTCGGAAAATTGGGTGCGGAGGTGGTGGAGGATCTGAACCTCCGCCCGATCCAGGCGCTTCAGCGAAGCGGTGCGCGGCCCGGTCAACTGCTGGCCTACGGTATTGTGCCGTCGATGTTGCCCCAGTTGCTTACCTACTTGCTCTATCGCTGGGAGGTGATTATCCGCTCGACAATCGTCGTCGGGTTTGTGGGGGCGGGCGGCCTTGGCCAAGAGTTTCGGCTGCGCATGAGCTTCTTCCACTACACCGACGTCACCCTCATTCTCCTGGTCTACCTTCTTCTGGTCTTCGGCGTCGATCTCGTCTCGGCCGGGCTGCGACGGCTGGCGCGCTAAGCGCACGCAGAGACAGGCCGCTGCAGCTGGGAATCAGCGCTGGCGAACGTCAGCGCCCCTCCGCAGAAAACGTCTGGGTCGGCGTCAGCCCCCGACTTGGCTACGGTGAGTCCCGTAGGCCCCTCGGGGCAGTCCGTTTGTTCTGTCGTAACGAAGCCGATGTTGTGTTAGTGTTGACAGAGTTGTTGACAAGTTCTTGCCCGGCGTCCTGTTCAGTCGCCGTGGCGTGACGAGACATTGGAGGACAGACATGAGGATACGCAGCGTCAGCGTGCTGCTCGGCGGGACGCTCGTGCTCGCTGGGCTGGCTGGGAGCCTGACGGGAGTGGGCGCCAGCCCGCAAACGTTCTACGCGACGAACCAAACCCGCACGAACCCCGATGGCTACGTGCTTGCCACCACCGAGCCAGACCCGTCGCTGTTATCGCTCTCGATCACCGGTGGTCAACGCTTTTTCTCCGATGCCCAGCGTCGCATCTATGATGCGGGTGTGTTTCAGGTAGTGCTCACCCAAAGTTGCCTGCTCGGGCTTTCGATCGGGGTACGCGTCAGTCTCCACGTCACGGAACTCGATGGGTCAGCGCCGATTCTCATCGACTCCCAGCAGCGGCTCGCAGAAGCCTGCCTTGGCGGGACGATTACGCAGGAGTTCAACCTCTTCTCTCCAGCTGCAGTAACGCTTGATGACGACCGGCTGCGCCTGACAATCGAGACCCTTGTCCAAGGTAATCTCCTAGCGGGCCAAGCGCGGATGACGACGCCGTCGAGCACGCCGCTTCCCGACGTGTCCGCCACGCAGACGGCAGCAGCGAATCTGACCGCGACCGCCGCGGCGGGCGCCACCGCCACTGCCAATGCCGCGGCCACCCAAACGGCGATCGCCGGTCTTCCCGCGGCCACCCAAACGGCCGTCGCGCAAGCCACCGCAACAGCGGGCGCGGCGGCAACTGCAACTGCCGCTGCCGCGGCCACGGCGACCGCAGGTGCGGCAGCGACGGCTACGGCGCAGGCCGCTCCCCTCGCCACGGCGACCGCAGGTGCGGCAGCGACGTCCACCATTCAAGCGGGGGCGGGGGCAACCGCGACGGCCCAAGCGGGCGCTGCGGCAACCCAGACAGCCATTGCTTCGTTACCTTCAGCTACCCAGACGAGCATTGCGCAGGTGACAGCAACCGCCAGCGCAAACGCAACGGCGACGGCAAGCCCCAACGCAACGGCGACTGCGCAGGCGGCGGCCACGGCGACCGCGGTCGCGGGATTGCCGTCGGCGACGCAGACCGCTCTCGCGAGCGCCAGTCAGACCGCAACCGCCCGAGCAGCAGCGACGCAGACGGCCATTGCGTTCGCGACCTTCGCCGCCGGCACGTCTCCCCGTCCGAGCCCCCAGCAGTATTTTCCCTTCACCGGCAGGTGCGACGATTCGACCGAAAGCCGCTGCCGTGCGTGGTAGGTCTGGGAGCGCCACGGGATCTCCAGAGTGCCGCGGATCTCCCGGAGGTCGTTCGGCAAGCGAAGGACTCAGACGAATGCGGCCAGCTTCTTCGCTTCACCAGCGCGGCCGACGTTCGTTCGCAAGAGCGAGTCCCTTCCCGTGTAGGCCGCGCTTGCGCAGTGTCCCTGCGTGTTGCGGGGCCGCAGCGGCATGGGTATCGTCGAGGATCACCGGCACCGGGATGCTGCGGGCACAAGGACCAGCGGCCGTTGAAGCCGCTTCTGAGCACGAACCGGATTAGCCGGCCTCGCGACTAACTGTGAGTACGCCCTTGATCGCTTCCAGCTTGCCAAGAACCCGGCTTAACTGCTCGATGCCGGACGTTTCGAGTTTCATCGAGATCGTCGCGGTGCCGTCCGGACTGCTCTCGGTATGCACCGCGCTCATGTTGATGGCTTCGCCGGCGATGACCGCCGTCACATCGCTCAAGAGCCCGACGCGGTCCCACGCATCGACGCGGACGCGCACCGGGAAGACCTGATCCTTGCCGAGCATCCAGTCAACGCGAACGATCCGCTCTGGCTCGGCCGGATTGCGGACGTTTGGGCAGTCGGCGCGATGGACCGTCACGCCGCGAAAGCGCGTGATGTAGCCGACGATTACGTCACCGGGCACCGGCGAACAGCAGCGCGCCAAGGTTGTGACGAGATCCCCAACGCCCAACACGGCGACGCCGCCGCTCGGCGCCGCGCCGCCGCGCTTCGGAGACACTGGCAACGTCATTGGCCGCGGCTCGGCGGTTGCAATCTTCACCGCGATCTGGCCGGGGTTCACTTCGCCGATGCCGATCGCCACCAAGAAGTCGTCGACCTTGTCGTACTTGAAGAGCTTGGCGATCTCGTCGAGCGGTTTGTGAAGCGCCAACCGCTTCAGTTCCTTTTCGAGTAACTCGCGACCGCGCTCGAGATTGTCGGCCCGCTCTTGCCGGCGAAACCACTGGCGGATTTTCTCGCGGGCATGGGAGGTCTTCACGTAGCCGAGGTTTGGGTTCAACCAGTCGCGGCTCGGTCCCCGGCCCGACTTGGGGGCGATGATCTCGACGATGTCGCCGTTCTTCAGCGGCGTGTTGAGCGGCACCAGCCGTCCGTTCACCTTCGCGCCGACGCAGCGGTGGCCGAGGTCGGTGTGGATGCGGTAGGCGAAGTCGAGCGGTGTTGCGCCCGCCGGGAGATCCTTGATCTCGCCCCGCGGCGTATAGACGAACACCTGGTCGCGGAACAGATCGGTCTTGACCGAGTCGACAAACTCCTGGGCGCCCCGTACCTCTTTTTGCCATTCGAGGAGCTGCCGCAGCCACGCGACGCGCTCCTCGAACTTGATGTCGGGTTTCCGGCTGCCTTCTTTGTAGCGCCAGTGCGCCGCGATGCCGTACTCGGCGACCCGGTGCATCTCGTGGGTCCGAATCTGGATCTCGAGCGGCCTACCCTCTTCCGCGATCACCGTCGTGTGGAGGGACTGATACATCGACTGCTTCGGGTTGGCGATGTAGTCGTCGAACTGGCCGGGCACCGGGTGCCACAGCGTATGAACAACGCCGAGCGCGTGGTAGCAGTCTGGCACCGTGTCGACCAACACCCGCACGGCGAGCAGGTCGTGGATGTCGTCGAACTGGCGGCCAATTGCCTCGTACGCGCGCATCTTGCGGTAGACGCTGTAGAGGTGCTTCGGTCGGCCGGACACCTCCGCCTTGATCGTTGCCTCTTCGAGCGCCCGGCGCAGCTTCTGGATGACCCGCGAAATGTACTGCTCGCCGGCGGCGCGCCGCTTTGCCACGAGCTGAGCGATCTCGCGATAGTTCTCCGGTTCGAGATACGAGAAGGCGAGATCTTCGAGCTCGGACTTGATCTGGTAGATCCCAAGTCGGCCGGCGAGCGGTGCGAAAATCTCCATCGTTTCTTGGGCGATGGCGCGCTGGCGCTCGGGGGGCAGCGCTGAGAGCGTCCGCATGTTGTGCAGCCGATCGGCAAGTTTGATCAGCACGACGCGGATATCCTCCGCCATCGCGATCAGCATCTTGCGCAAGTTCTCGGCTTGGACGACCTCCTCGCCGGCCTTGGCAGGGTTTCGCCCGTCGTGCGCGAGGGAGGTGACTTTCGACAGTTTGGTCACGCCATCAACGAGGCTGGCCACCTCGGGGCCGAACCTCTTTTCGATCTCACCGATCGGCACGCCGCAGTCTTCGGGCACATCGTGCAGGATGGCGGCGGCGATCGCGCTCGGGTCGAGATGGAGGTCCGTCAGGATCAGCGCTGCCGCGACAGGATGCTCGAGGTAGGGCTCGCCGGACTTGCGTCGCTGGCCATCGTGGGCGATGGCGGCAAACTGATAGGCATCATCAATGACGCCGAGCGATTCGGCTGGAAGGTATTGGAGCGCCCGCGATCGGACCTGCTCGAACGACATTGATGGTTGCGCCACCGCGCCGGAGGGATAGTCTGGCGTGCCACGAGGCGCGCCGCCGGGCGCGCCGGACTTTCATAAAGTATACGCTAGGATTTGGTGGGTTCGCCCGTCCCGTTGCTCTTCGCCGCCGTGCTCGCTGATGGTGAGGCGCTCGGCGCTGCGGCGGTTGTCCGTTCGGGGGTGCTCGGCGGTGGCGCTGGCGGCTCGTCTTCGCCGCTCGACGCTTTCCGGAACTCGCGAATTCCCTTACCGAAGCTGCCGAACACCTCCGGCAGACGGCCGACGCCGAAAATAATCATCACCACCGCGAGGATGAGGACCAGCTCCATCGGCCCGATCCGAAAGGGCAACATCGTTCCTCCTCGGTTGCATTGTGCTCGTGGAACCCTAGCACGCGTTCTGGGGCCGCGCCACTGCTTGACGTGCTCCCTCAGTGTACGGCGTGGCCGCGTTGTCAGTTTCGCTCGAACGCCGGACGCCGGCCTACCTCACGCTCGCGCAGATACTGGAGCAGCGCGGTGAACACTTGGTGCGCCGCGATCGTTGCCGATGGTGGTGGCGAGTAGGCGCCGACCGACGTGGGCACCCCGTTGACGAACTCAAGCTGATACGCGGTCCCGTCGCTGAGGGCGAATGTCCACGTCGCCTCGTGGCGAGTGACGGTGACAGGCTGGCCGAGCCGCGCGAACTCTTCGCTGACGAACCGGGACACGACCTCTTCCCACGGCAGGGAATCCATCGCGGCCGGCACGACCGGCGGACGGGGATAGGCGGCATCGGCCGATCGGCGCAGCGCCGTCAGCGCTCGCTCGCACCCGCGCCGAAACGCCGAGTCGGCCTCGGCCTCGAAACGAGGATCGTCAATTGCAATTGCGCCGCCCGTCAGCACGGCGATCGCGCTTCCTGCTCCGGGGAGCGGCGGCGTGCTCGCGAAGCGGCTCGCGATCTGCTCGAGGGCAACGCGCGGCGGCAATCCCACCGCGACGAGCACGCCGAACGATTGGCGAACGGCGTCCGCCCCGTTCTCCTCGATCAGGTCGAGGATGGCGGCCCAGTCTTTAGGAGACAACGGGGAGATCGTAGCGGCGGCGAATGCTGGAGCCGAGCACGTTGATATCAGCGCCGTAGACATGAATCGAGATTGTCAGCTCGCTGCCCGCGTTCGCGACCTTATGGATGTCGCCCGGGGGCGTTAGCGCGGCGACCGTCCCGACATCCGTCGTCACCGTCCCGACCTGAACGAGGGCATTCCGGCTGTCGTCCAGCCGATAGCGCGTCTCGAGCTCCCGGCCACGATGCACGCCGACGACGCACCACGAAACGTGATCGTGGATGCACGTCTCTTGCCCTTCAGTCCAGACGAGCGAGACGATGGAGAACGAGCCATCGTCTTCGACGTGGAGAATATGCTGTCGATAGCGATCCGGGTCGGGCGCCTCCTGCTCGGGGAGCAGCAGGTCTGGCCGCCCAAGGTACGGGCCGAGGACTCGCGCCACGCCCTCGGCGACGTCTCGCGGCGGACCGCCGGTCCGAACGACAGCCCGGATCTCGTCGATGAGGGTGGTGAGCGCCGGCGAGCCGACGCGCGGCGATGTCATCGTCATCGCACTCTCCTTCAGCGCCCGTAGTTTGGCGCCTCCTTGGTGATCGAGATGTCATGCGGGTGACTCTCGATAAGGCTGGCATTGGTAATTCTAATGAACTGCGCCTTTTGGAGATCGCGAATGGTGGCAGCACCGACGTAGCCCATCCCGGCGCGCAAGCCTCCAACGAGCTGGTAGATCAGGTTCGAGAGGGGGCCCTTGTAAGCGACTCGCGCCTCGACGCCTTCCGGCACCAATTTGGACAACTCCTCGATCGCGTCTTGGCGGTAGCGGTCCTTGCTGAAGCCCCGCGCTTTCATCGCACCGAGCGAGCCCATCCCGCGGTACTCTTTGTAGCGCTCGCCCTGATAGAGGACGATTTCACCCGGGCTTTCGTCGACGCCGGCGAGCAGCCCGCCGAGCATCACACTATCCGCCCCGGCGGCGATCGCTTTGGCGATATCGCCCGAAAAGCGGATTCCGCCGTCCGCGATAATCGGCACGTCGTAGTCGCGCGCCACCTCGGCGCAGTCGTAGATCGCGGTGAGTTGTGGGACGCCCGCTCCGGCGACGATGCGGGTGGTGCAGATCGAGCCGGGGCCGACGCCAACCTTGATTGCATCCGCGCCGGCTCGCGCCAAATCGCGCGCTCCTTCGGCGGTCGCGACATTGCCGGCGACGACGTCAACCGGGAAGGTGTCCTTCAGCCACGCCACCATCTCGCGCACCGCGTCAGCATGGCCGTGGGCGGTGTCGACGACCAGCACGTCCACGCCCGCCGCCACCAGTTCGCGTGCCCGGTCTTTGCTATCGCCCACCACGCCGACCGCGGCTGCGACACGCAGCCGACCGTGCTCATCCTTGGTCGCGTTCGGGTACATGATCTTCTTTTGGATATCCTTCACCGTGATCAGCCCCCGCAGCCGAAAATCGTCGTCGACAACGGGGAGCTTCTCGATACGGTGGCGGTGGAGGATCTCCTTCGCTTGCTCAAGCGTCGTCCCGACGGGGACAGTGACGAGGTTGTCCCGGGTCATAACGTTGCGGATCGGCTGGTCGAAGTTCTCTTCGAAGCGAAGGTCCCGGTTCGTCAGGATGCCGACGAGCTTGCCGTGCTCGGTGACGGGCAGGCCGGAGATGTGATACCGCTCCATCAGCGCGAGGGCATCGCGGACACTCATGTCCGGGTCGAGCGTCACTGGGTCGACAATCATGCCCGCTTCGGAGCGCTTTACCTTGTCGACCTCTTCGACCTGATCCTCGATGGACAGGTTCCGGTGGATGACACCGATGCCGCCTTCGCGAGCAATCGCGATGGCGAGGCGCGATTCGGTCACCGTATCCATTGCGGCCGAGAGGATAGGGATCGCCAGTGAGATGCGGCGGGTGAGCCGGGTCTCGGTGTGGACGTCTTTCGGTTCGACCGACGACTTGGCAGGCAGCAGCAGCACGTCGTCGAACGTGAGACCCTCCCGGCCAAACTTAGCCTCGCGCGGGTCTGCGGCTGCGAACGGGGAACGCTGCGACTCGGTGAAGGTCATGATCGCGAACTCCTTGGAATCACAAAGGCGCGTCGCAAATGTGGACGCGCCTCTGACATCGCGGGCGGATCGCCCCGGTTGGGGCGAGCCCGTGGCGCCGCGTTAGCAACCACTGGCCAGCCTCCACCGTTTCCGGGGAGCGCCATCCGGGGCGATGCATGGGTGGGACATTAGCCAAGTATAGATCGGCCGCGCGCGGCTTGACTAGACGCTTGGTAGGTTGGAAACTACGGTGTCATGCCGAGCAGCCGCCGCCCGTGGTGGCCCCATGTCGAGCTTCGCACCTCAGCCTACTGGCGCGGCAAGGTGTGGCTGTTCCGCGTCGTGCCCGAGGCGATCCTCGAATTCGCCGACCGCATCGAAGTCTACGAGTTGGAAAACGCCGAGCTCGCTTGGCTGCAACAGATGTCGTACCACGAGCGCATTGCGGCTCTGCTCAAGCGCCGGCCGGACCGGGTTGAGCCGAAGGTTGCGCCCGCCTCCAGCCTCGTCGATGGGACACTCGCTCGGTGGTAGCCGAGCTTCAAAGGAGCGGTCGCGGCTGCGGCCGCCGCGTCCGTCGCCGCAGGACGTAGAAGGCGACGATCGCCATGGCGATGATGAAGCCCATCACAAGGATCGGCGCGACGATCGCCACGATGGTGGTCACGGCGGCGACGATGTCTTCAATCAGACTGACGACCGGATTGCCAAGCCCGCCAGTAAACGCCGTCACTGCTGGACGCGCGGTCGCCTTGATGGCGTGAACGCTTCCCGCAGCGAGCAGGCCGGTGATCGTCGCCACGACTGGGTGAATCTCGCCGAACACATTGCTGCTCGCCGCAAATAAGATCGCGCCTGCGGCTGGCCGGATCACCGTGTTGACAATGTCGTTGACGTGATCGACCCCTGGGATCTTGTCCGCGAAGAATTCGATGAACAGCAGGATCGTAAGCGCGGCTAGAACCCATTCGTTGGTCAGCCAAGTAAACGGCTCGTTCAGAGTGATCAGCTTGGTGAACCGTGCGGTCAGCCCGACGATCAGCAACGGCAGGTAGGCATTCAACCCTGCCGGGGCGCTGACGCCGAAGGCCGTCAGGACACCAAGCAGTTCGGTCACGTCACCGCCCTTGGAGCGCCCGGATCAGGTCCGGGTTGGTCGCAAAGACGGCGAGGTTCAACCCGCAGAGGAAGAGTGCGCCGAGGATGCCGAGAACGATGCCGGCGGTCGCCAGACCGCTGCCGGTCAGCATGCCGGCGGACCGGTTGATTTGGCCGCGCGCCACGATACCGGTGACGATCGCGATGATGGAAGGAATAAACAAGAAGTTGCAGACCGTCAGGACGGCGAGGATGCCGAAAATGAGGGATGCGAGCGCCATCCCAGATCGGCGGACGACTCCCCCAGCGCTGGACGCCGCAGCGGCCTGATGGGGAGCGCCGGCGGGCGTGAAACTCCCGACGGCTGCACCGCCGGCGGTTGCACCGGTCGCGAACGCCGCCGTCGCAGCTTCGCTGGGCGGAGGGCTGGGCGGTGGGTAATTCGGGGTCGGCTCTGGCTCGCGCTGGGGCGGCGGCGGTGCGGCACCGGCCGGCACCTGCATCATGACGGTCCGCTCCATTGGCGGTGGCCCCGGTTGCGCCGGCGGCGGGCTCGCCGGCGGGCTTGCGGGCGTGAGCGCCGTCCCGCAGTTGTAACAGAATCGCCCAGTTTCGGCGTTCTCGCTTCCACAATTCGGGCACTTCATGCCCCTACCCCCAACCGCCACGTCGTTGCGCGTGCCATCCTGCTTAACTGCTCGAGTGCATCGGAAGTTCCACGCTGCCGCGCGGACGTGCAGTATAGCGCTGGTCTAGATGGTGTAGCCGGCCGCAGCCGCGTCCTCGTGAAATTGCCGCACGGTTTCGAGCGAATAGGCGTCGAGATCTTTGCCGTAGAGCGGCAACTTCTTGAGCAGATCGGAGGTGACGGTGATGATGTGACAGCCGATCTGATCAGCTTGATAGACGTTGAGGACTTCGCGCGGGCTCGCCCAGATTAGCTCCAGTCCCGGATGAGGGCGAAGCATCTCGACCGCAGCAGCCATCAGCGGAACCGGGTCGCGACCGGTATCGGCGACGCGCCCAGCAAAGACCGAGATGTAGGATGAGCGGCTCTCGGCGAGTGCCTCGGCAACACGCCGAACTTGGCCAAGCGTGGTAAGGGCGGTGACGTTCAGCTTGACGCCGTCGCGCACGAGCCGGCGGACGAGCCCGTCTGTCCATTCACCTCGGGTATTGGTCACGGGGATCTTGACGTAGACATTGTCGCCCCAGCTGGCAATCTGGCACGCTTGGCGCTCCATTTCGGCGAGGTCGTCGCTAAAGACTTCGAAAGAAATTGGCCGGTCCGGGATCGCAAGGAGGACTTCCTTGGCGAACGTACGGTAGTCGCTGACGCCGGCCTTGCGCATCAGCGTCGGGTTCGTCGTGAACCCGGCGATCCACGGGTGAGCCGCCAGCTCGAGCATCCCGGCCTTTTCGGCGCCGTCAGCGAAGATCTTGACGCGCAGCGCTTCGTGCATCTGAACCTCGTTTCTCGTGCGCTCGACGATCCAAGGCATTGCTTCTAGGAGCGACCCGACGACGACGTCGGGAGCGGGCGCGGAAGGGGGCGCGGGTTCGGAATAGCGGTAGTCTATCAGGACGGTCGCCACGCCGGTCTGCTTGCCTGCGGCGATGTCTTTCCAGCGATCGCCAACCAGCACCGAACGAGAAAGGTCCACGTTCAGGGCTCGGGCGGCAGCCAAAATGAGTCCGGGCTTCGGTTTTCGACAGTCGCAGGCGTCGTCGTCGTCGTGCCAACAAACTTCGATCGCATCGATGGCCAGCTCCTGCCGGAGCTGCTGGTGTATCGCTTCCACCTCGCCGCGGGTGGTTGTGCCGCGCGCCACGTCCGGCTGGTTGGTGACGATAACAACGGCAATTCCGGCGCGGTGGAGTGCACCGATGGCATCCGCGACGCCGGGCAAGATCTCCAGTTCGCGTACCGAGGCGGGGGGATAGGGTCGGCCATCTCGGACAATTGCCCGGTTGACGACGCCGTCTCGGTCGAGAAAGACCGCTGGCCTAGATGCGGGCATAACCCGACGCCGCGTAGACTCGCTCGACAACCTCAAGGCAGGCGCGCGCCTCTGGCAAGCCCGCTGCCGGTGGCCGGCCGAGCCGAATGTCGTCCAGAAACTCCCGCATTTCGATCTCCCACGATCGGTCGCCCATCGGATATTCCCAAATCGTGGTCTCGGGTGGCCCCATCTCCGGCAGCATCTTGTAGTACGCGATCCGTTCCACGCCGTAGGAACCGCCTAGCCCTTCGATATGCAGTTTGGCCGCGCGGCCGTAGATCTCGAACGAGAAGAGATTCTTCCATTCCGTGCACGACACATGGAGAAAAGCGACCTGCTGGCGAGCCGTCTTGAGCGTGAGAAAGGCGTTGTCGTCGACCGGCATGTCCCAGTAATAGGTGTGGGCGAACCCGTCGCAGTCCACGAAGTCACCGAGGAACCAGCGGGCAAGGTCGATGACGTGGACGCCTTGGTCGATCAACTCGCCGCCCCCAGCGCGGGAGGGGTCCGCTCGCCATTCCCGGTCGTAGCCGACTCTCCCGCCGTGGCCGTAGCGGCCGCGAATGAACATCAGTTCGCCGAGGGCGCCCGCCTCGTATAAGCGGCGCGCTTGGAGGAAGGCAGGGTGGTAGCGATGGTTGAACCCGACGCGCACGAGGCAGCCGCTCCCTGCCGCGGCCTCCTCGATCCGGGCTAGTTCGGCGAGTGACCGCGCCGCCGGCTTCTCGACGAGCACGTGCTTGCCCGCGTGGAGCGCCGCAATCGCGACCTCGGCGAGCGCGTCGTTCGTCGTCGCGACGACCACGAGGCCAACGTCGTCGCGTTCGACCGCTTGCCGCCACTCCGTGGTCGCCACCGCACCGGCAGGACGCGCGAGCGCCTCGGCACGGCCGACATCGATGTCGGCGCAGACTCGGAGTTGCCCGCCGGCGAGCGCCCGCGCTCGCTTACCGCCGATCAATCCGCAGCCGACGATCGCGACGCCGAGCATCCTACCCCCACTCCAAGCCGCGGTCTTTGGGCACGATCCGGCGCAGCGTGTAAATGTCCCTCCCCGCCAAGTCGGCGCGGTGGGACGCGAGGTCGCGCCACGGGTCCCACACCGCGCTGATCAGCTTGCCGGTAATCCCGTCGCTCGCTGACGAAGCAAGCCAGACGGCGAGCGACGCCGCGTGTTCGACGGGTGCGCCGCCTTCGGCCCGCTGGCGCAGCGCTCGGCGGTATTGTTCCTCACCAACCCGTTCTGGGCCTGCCGCGATGATCTCGTCGAGCATGGCGGTGTTGATCGCGCCCGGCGCGATGGCGTTCACCTCGATGCCGGCATCGCGCACTTCGAGGGCGAGAGTCTCGACGAACCGGACAACGGCGGCTTTCGATGCCGCGTAGGCGGAGAGATACGGCATCGGGCTGGTCGCGCCTCCACCGGAAAGCTGAACGATCTTGCCGCCGCCATGGGCCCGAAAGTGCGGCACGATGGCACGCGCGGCATAGACCGAGCCGAACAGGTTGACACGCAGCGCGTGCTCCCATTCTGCCCAGTCGACGGCTTCGATCCGCCCTTTCGGCCCGTAGATTCCAGCGTTGTTGACGAGGATATGCACCCGGCCAAAGACCTCGATCGCGTGGCCGACGAGGGTGTCGATCTCCTCCGGCACCCCAACGTCGGCGGCCGTTGTTGCGACGTGTTGGCCGGGCGCACACCGCTCGCGCAAGCTCCTCGCTGCTTCATCGAGTGCGCCGGTAGCCCGGGCGGCGAGAAGCACGCTCGCGCCGGCGTCGACGAACGCCTCGGCGATGGCGCGGCCGATGCCACGGCTCGCACCGGTGATGATCGCCGCCTTCCCTGACAGCAAGCCGCTCATTCGCGCACCGTCAGGATGTCTGGGTTGGCAATCAGCCAGTCGAGCGTTCGGATGACACCTTCCCGAATCGACAGTTTCGGCCTCCAACCGAGGGCGCGGATGCGCCGCGTGTCGAGGAAGATAAATGGGCTATCGCCGACCCAGCCGCGATCGCCCCCAGTGTAGGAGATCGTTGGTGCGACACCGAGCCGTTCGCTGATCCAGCGGACCGAGTCGTTCACTTCGCAGTATTCGTCGGTCCCGAGGTTGTAGATGTTCACTCGGTCTTGAGCGCGTTCGATGGTCAAGAGCATCGCATCGATGCAATCCTGCACGTACAGGTACGACTTGCGCTGCTTGCCATTGCCGAGCACTTCGAGCCGCGTCGGGTCGGCGCGCAACTTCCGATAAAAGTCGAAGACGTGGCCGTGGGTGTAGCGCTCGCCAAGGATCGAGACGAAGCGGAAGATGTAGGCCTGAAAGTCGAATCCTTCGCAATAGGCGGTGATCAGCGCTTCGCCCGCGACCTTGGAAGCGCCGTAGAGCGATGTCTGGATGGGGAATGGCGCGTCTTCGGGTGCGGGGATCACCGTTGCATCACCGTAGACCGAGCCAGTCGAGGAGAAGGCGATCCGGCGGACGCCGGCTGCCCGCATCGCTTCGAGAACGTTGAACGTCGCGATGGTGTTCTGCTCGAGATCTTTGCTCGGGTGCTCGGTGCCATGGCGCACGTCGGCGTTCGCGGCGAGGTGGGCGACGAAATCGACCCCGTGCATGGCAGCCGTCAGGCGCTCGCGGTCGAGCACGTCGGCGGTCACAAGGGTACAACGGGGCGATTCCGCAGCGGCTTGCAAGAAGCGGCGCTGTCCGGTGGAGAAATTATCGTAAACGACAACCTCATGGCCGTCGGCGAGAAGCCGGTCGACGAGAGTGCTCCCGATGAAGCCCGCGCCGCCGGTGACCAGCCACTTCACGATCCTGTCCCGCGCAGAACGACCAGCGCTGTTCGAAACAGGATCTTGAGATCGAGCCAGAGCGACCAGTTATCGATGTATTCCAAGTCCATGCGTACCCAATCGTCGAAGTTATTGATCGAGTTGCGGCCTCGCACTTGCCACAAACATGTAATGCCGGGGCGAATGCTCAGCTTGCGCTTGTGCCAAAACTCGTAGCGCTCGAGCTCGTGCGGCCCCGCAGGGCGCGGACCAACCAAGCTCATATGGCCTTGCAGCACGGTCCAGAGCTGCGGCAGTTCGTTGATATCGAATTTCCGCAGCCACTTGCCGAGGGGAGTCACGCGCGGGTCGTTCTTGATCTTGAAAACTGGACCGCTCATCTCGTTGAGGCTGGCGAGCTTCTCTTTCGCCTCATCGCCGGCGGTCATGGTGGTGAACTTCCAGCTCTTGAAGCGGACGCCGTTCTGCCCAACGACGTGCCAAGGGTAGAACACCGGGAGATGCGGCGTGGTGAGCTTGATCAGAATCGCCGTCACCAAGAAGACGGGCGAAAGGAGCACCAACAAGAGCGATGCGATCACAATGTCGAACATGCGCTTGATAAACAGATCTTCCGAGTTGAACTTCGGCGGCTGCAGGATGACGGCTGGCAGGTGGAGCGGCTCGTTGTGATAGACCAGCCGAAGCGAGTGCCGCTCGGCGGAGGTGAGCGCTTCGGGAATCACCCACAGCAAGACGCCAATGTAATCGCAGGCGCGAATCACCGGTCCGATCCAGCTTCCGCCGTGCGCCGGGTGCATCACGAATACTTGGTGGGTCGGCTTGGTGATGAGGATGTCGTTCACGTCCTCGACATCGCCAAGACAGGGAATCGTCACTCCATCGTACGTGAGGGGTGGCTGGTCCGGCCGAACGCGGAGGTAGCCCAAAATGACGTACTCGGTCGGCGACGTGCTTTCCGACAAATATCGAACCAGCCACGTTAGGCCCTCATGTTCGCCGATGAGGAGAACGCTGCGAGCGTAGTAGCCTGCGGCTTTGCGCCGCCGAAAGTAATTCCGGAAGATGATGCGGGAACCGGCGAATGCCGCCGCCGTCAACCCGGCGAAGGTGGCAAGGAACAGCCGGTTCGAGTCGGCCGAGCGAAAGGCGAGCAATACCAGCGCGATCAGCCCAAGGCCGACGACAGACGCGGCGACCGAGCCGAGGAGAATGCGGGTGTACGACTGGTCGAGCAGAGGCCGGTAGTTGCCGCAGACGGACAACGTGATCAAGGCGACGATTGCGAAAGTCGGTAGGATCCAAAGCAACTCGGTGACAGGAGGCAAATACCACGGATACGGCAGTGCGCGTGTCAGCTCGGCGGGAAGGAGGCTCCCAAGCTGGGGGCCGACCACCGGCGCGGCGGCGTTGTAGATTCGGCGCGCCGCCAAGTAGGCGAGCGCGAAGGCGATGCCGATGGCAATCAGGTCGAGGCCCCAAAAGACCCGCCGCGGTATCACCAGAACCGTCCAGTCCGGGGCTGCCAGCGCCGTCCATCACGGCGGCATTCTCGCCACACCCCTCTGTCCTCTCCTGACGACTCGCGACCGCAGACGCCGCGAGACTGGTCGACCGCCGAACCGAGGCGCGTCGCCCGACGTCCGCTCGCTTGCTCGGACCGTGGGCACCCGAAGTATATCGAGCACAAAAACGCCTGACGAGTCGACATCCCGCGACGATTGACACGTTGTCAGATGCTACGACTTCCCGTTGTCGCCTGCGACCGACGATGCTACGCTATGGTCGCTTCCGGATGTCGGCGGACGCTCCCCGACGCGCACCCCGGAGGTCGAGTTTAGGAAATGGTGACCGGGTGAGCGCAGCCATTCAGCACTATCTGACGGCAGTCGAGGCCGCGCAACGCTCGCTCGACGCCGCCGCGATCGCTGCCGCCGCCGACCTTATCGCCGACGCGCGCGAGCGCGGGGCGACGGTCTTCATCTGCGGCAACGGCGGCAGCGCAGCGACCGCCTCTCACTTCGCGACCGACTTGCAGAAGTCCACTCGCGCTGGCGGCCAACCGCCGGTTCGTGCCGTTGCGCTCACCGACAACGTCAGTGTCCTCACCGCCTGGGCGAACGACACCGAGTACGCGCGAGTCTTCGCGGAACCGCTGGCGACGTTCGCGCGTCCCGGCGACGTGCTCATTGCCATCAGCGCCAGCGGCAACTCGCCGAACGTCCTCGAGGCGGTTGCGACGGCCAACGCACTCGGTGTCACCGTCGTTGGACTGACGGGGTTTGACGGCGGAACGCTCCGCGAACGCGCAGCGATCTCCGTCCATGTGCCCGTGCCGTCCTATGAGATCGCCGAAGATGTGCATCACATGGTCTGTCACATCATTACGAGCCTGCTCAAGACCGGTCAGGCTGGTGCGGCTGCCCGGCGGATCGCTTCCGGCGTCGATGAAGGGTCGCTCTCGGGCGCGAGCGCATGACCGGCGCTCGTCGCTTCGGCGAGCTCGGGCGCACTCTCGCTGTCGTCGCCCGAAACCTGCTTCTCGGTGGCAATGTGGCGGCGTTGCGTCTCGCGCACCAGCCACGCGCCCTCATCAATTATGTTAACGAGAACCTCTTTCTCTTTCAGACCCTTGCTGATCGCCGCCCCCTTCCGCAGCGCTCGGTGTTCGACGCGCTCAATGCCCCGCGCGACGTGACGATCCGCCTCGCGAACCCGCCGACCGGCGCGTGGTTCCACGCCATCGCCTCCTACGCGATCGACATCGTCAGCCTTTGTCTGCTGACGCGGGTCCTGCAGCCCAAGGTGATCTTCGAAATTGGGACCCTTCAGGGGTACACCGCACTGCACTTCGCGTTGAACGCCCCCGAGGACGCCACGGTCTACACGCTCGATCTGCCGCGCGGCTACGATGGCCGCGTCCAGCTTGCGACGACGGTAGTCGACGATGAGCATATCCGCTCCTCGGTCCAGACCCAGCGCTATGTCTTCGATGGGTATCCGGAAGCGGCAAAGATCCACTGTCTCTTCGGGGACAGCGCCACCTTCGACTTCACGCCGTTTCATGGCCGCGTCGACCTCTTCTTTATCGACGGCGCCCACTCCTACGAATACGTCCGCTCCGACACGCTGAACGCCTTGAAGTGCTGCCGTCCCGGCTCGGTGATTGCGTGGCACGACTTCGGCCGCGTCGGCGTCAATGGCGTCTCACGCTGGTTGGCGCAATTGGCCCGCAAATACGACGTCGTTGCGACGCCCGGCGGCTCCCTCGCTTACCTCGTCGTCAAGTAGCTGCGGGGAACGGCGGCGTCAACGCGAGGGGACACGATTATCAAGGATCCATCGATCGCGGATCACGCTTTCGCAAATGGTCGGATAACGCACGCCGTGGTTGCCAGCAGCTTCGAGCCCATTGGTCATCTCGTCGCGAAATGCGGCGATCGGCAGCCCGCCGAGGACGGACGCAACGGGTTGGGGAGGCACGGCATCGACGGTGGCGAGCGAGGGTCTGGGAGGCTGGTGCGTTCCTTGCCATCGCCGATCGGCTCTACGTTCAACGAGCCCGCTACAGAAGCTGACCGAGGCCCGCGGGACCGAGCCGAGTGCGTTCCAACCAGAACACGTCGATCGAATGCGCCGTGCCGCCACCATCGTCACCGTGCACGTCCCGAAGGAAGAAGACATCGAGTGTGCAGCAGGGCAACTGACGGCGCACGGCGGTCACACCATCCGCTGGTTCGGGATGTTTGCGATTCCCTCTCACCGGCAGTACCCCGCGACCGAGCGATCGCCGGCGACAATCCAGAAGTCGCAGGCGCCTCGGCTTCGCTAAGGCCGCGCAACGAAGGTCAGGCTGGTCGCTGGTGGCGTCCAGATCGCGGGCGTTGGCGCTTAGGGCGCGTTCACCAAACCGCTCGGCGCTGGCGCCCCGCGAAGCGGTTGCGCCAAGCTCGGCCCTAGCCGAACTCGGAAGACACAGCGCCAGAGGCGTGGGTCCGCCCAGAGCGCTTGTCAGACCTCGTAGGCTCTCCTCGCGAACAGCGCCGGTTTAGCGACCATCGCGAATCGCGTAGTAGATGGCCTCGGGGTGATGAATGACGAGCGCCGCCGTCGATTGCTCTGGGTCGAGCTGGAACGCCTCGGTGAGCGAGACGCCGATTGCCTCGCCGGGGAGGATCCGAAAGAGGATCGCTTGCTCGGCGAGGTCCGGACAGGCGGGATACCCCCAACTGTAGCGGCGGCCGGTCTCGGCGCCGATTCCGAGTTCGGCCTTGATCCGGCGGTGCGTCCATTCCGCCAGCCCTTCGGCGACCTGCACGCTTAGACCGTGGATATACAGCATGTCGCTGTACTCCCCGGCCCGCTGAAGTTGATTGACGTACTCTGACGCGCCGTGACCGGCGGTGACGATCTGAAGCGGCAACACGTCGTAGCGGCCGCTTGCCCGGTCGGCAAGGTAGTCGGCGAGGCAAAGATGGCGCTCGTCTGGCTGGCGCGGGAAGGTGAAACGGCCGAGCTCGCGTGTCCGGTCGGCTGGATCGTAGACGATCACCTGCTGGCCGTCGGCTTGGCACGGGTAATAGCCGTAGATGACGGCCGGCGCCAACCAGCCCTCGGTCTCGGCGCGGCGTTGGAGTGTTGCAAGCAACGGCTGGAACTCTTCAGCGATTAGCCGGTCCCAGTCTGCCCCTTTCGCTTTGGCGCCGCCCCAGTGCAATCGGAACAGCGTGTTCAGGTCCAGAAGCGGCCACACTTCGGCGAGTGGCACATTCCGAACGATGCGATGACCCCAGAAAGGAGGAGTCGGCGGCGTCTCCAGCGGACGCACCGTCGAGCGCGGCAGATCGGGGCGGATCACCGGGCGGTCGTCGGTCCCGGCTATCCCGGAGCGGCCGTCCGCGAGCGCCGCCTCGCGCTGGATTTGCTCGATCAGCGCCGGCCGCCTCGTCTCGTCGGTCAGTTGGTCCATTACTTCCAGGCCTTCGAAAGCGTCTTTGCAGTAGAACACGCCGGGAGCGTATCTCGTGCCGTCCTCTAGCGTCAGGATGCGCCGCCCGAATGCCCGGTTAATCGATGCGCCGCCGATCAGCACCGGGATCTTCAACCCGCGACGGTGTAACTCGTTGACGGTCAGGGGCATCTGCTTCGAGGTCGAAACGAGCAGCGCAGAGAGGCCAATGGCGTCGGCTCCGACCTCGACCGCCCGGTCGATGATCGTGTTGACCGGCACCTGTTTGCCGAGGTTGTAGACCGTGTAGCCGTTGTTCGTCAGGATGGTGTCGACCAAGTTCTTGCCGATGTCGTGGACATCCCCGTAGACCGTCGCAAGGACGACCTTCCCTTTGCTCGTTCCTTCCTTCTTTTCGAGGTACTGCTCAAGGTGGGCTACCGCCTTCTTCATCACCTCAGCGGACTGAAGAACGAAGGGAAGGATCAGCTCGCCGGCGCCGAACTTGTCGCCGACGTCCTTCATCGCGGGCAGCAACACCTCATTCAGGACCGCAACCGCCGAGCGGCGGGTTAGCGCTTCATCGATGAGCGCCTCGATCCCCTCTTTCTTGCGGTGGAGGATCTGCCAGTGAATGCGCTCCTCGGTTGTCATCCCCTCGGTTGGGTCGGCCGCAGGGCCGGCGGTCGTCGCGGTGACGTGCTCGAAATGCTCGATAAACCGGGCGAGGGCATCCGGCCGGCGGTCGAAGATGAGATCGTCGGCCAGCTCGCGCTCCTCGGCCGGTATCTCGGCGTAGGGTGTCACCTCGGCTGGGTGCACCATTGCCAGATCGAGCCCGTACTGAACGGCGTGATAGAGAAAGACGCTGTTCAGCACCGCTCGGGCCGCTGCCTTGAGGCCGAACGAGACATTGGAGACCCCGAGGCTGGTGTAGACGCCCGGCAAGCTCGTCTTAATCGCCTTAATCCCCTCGAGGGTGGCGATCGCCGAGCGGCGAAACTCCTCTTCACCGGTGGCGAGCGTAAAGGTCAGGGCATCGAAGATCAGCCAGTCCGGCGGGATGCCGTATTCCTCAGTGGCGATCTGGTGGATCCGGCGCGCGATGGCAAGCTTGCGCTCGGCCGTCTTCGCCATCCCCTCTTCGTCGATGGTGAGGGCGACCACCGCTGCGCCGTGCTCGATGACGAGGGGCAGCACCGCATCGATCCGGCCCCGGCCGTTTTCGAGGTTGATCGAGTTGATGATCGCGCGGCCGGGATAGTTCTTGAGCGCCGCTTCGACGACGTTCGCCTCGGTGGTGTCGATCATCAAGGGCGCGTCGACGCCCATGTGCAATTTGCGGACGGCGGCGACCATCTGCTGCTCTTCGTCCGAGCGCTCGGTAACGGCGACACAGAGGTCGAGGGCATGTGCGCCGCCCTCGACCTGCTCGCGGGCGATAGTCAGCAGGCCGTCGTAGTCATCCGCCAGCACCATCCGCTTGACGCGGCGCGACCCCTGGGTGTTCACCCGTTCGCCAATGATGAGCGGGCGCGGCTCCTGATCGAGCGGCACCATCTTGATGGCAGAAGAGATCGCCGGCACGGGGCGTGCCCGACGCGGCTTCGGTCGAATGCCGGCCGCCATCTCAGCGAGCAGCCGAATGTGCTCCGGCGTCGATCCGCAGCAGCCGCCGATCGCGTTGACCCCGAATTCGCGGGCGAAGCTCAGCAGCGCCTCGGCCATCGGCTCGGGCTCCATTGGGTAACAGGCGCGGCCGTTGACGTTGATCGGCAGGCCGGCGTTTGGGATGACCGAGATCGGCCGACTGGAAAACTCCGCGAGATAGCGGACTGGCTCGCGCATGTAGTCCGGGCCAGTTGAGCAATTCAGCCCGATGACGTCGACCGGCAGCGCTTCGAGCGTGGTGAGCGCCGCGCCGATGTCCGTGCCGAGCAGCATCCGGCCGTTGGTATCAAGCGTCACCTGCACCTGCACTGGCACCCAGCGGCCCGACTCGCGAAAGTACCGGGTGATGCCGGTAACGGCGGCCTTCGCTTCGAGGATGTCCTGTACCGTTTCGATGAGCAACAGGTCACAGCCCCCGTCGAGCAGGGCGCGCGCTTGCTCAGCGAAAATGTCGGCAAGTTCGTCGAAGGTAATGGCCGAGAGGCTTGGGTCGTCGGAAGACGGCAGCATGCCCGTCGGCCCCAGCGATCCGGCAACGAAGCGTGGCCGCGACGGGGTGGAGAACTCGTCGGCGACGCGGCGGGCAAGCTGGGCAGCTCGGAAATTGACCTCGTAGACGCGATCGCCCAAGCCATACTCAGCGAGCTTCAGCCGGCTGCCGCCGAAGGTGTTCGTTTCCACCACATCCGCGCCAGCGGCAAGAAAGGAGCGGTGGATCTCTTCAATGACATCCGGCCGGGTGATGACGAGGTAGTCGTTTGCCCCCTCCAACCCGCCAAAGTCGGCAGCGGTCAGCTCCCGATCTTGGATCGATGTCCCCATCGCCCCATCGAAAACGACGACGCGCTCGGCGAGCGCATCGAGGTAGGGGCTGGACTTGGTGAACGGTCGAGAGCGTTGCGCAAGCATGAGCACCTCCGCCGGATAGGCGGACCATCGTCCAATAATACCGGTCGGTCGGTGCCCGATCCACGCGCTGGCGCTTGCCTACCGCTTCGGCCGGGCGACATCCGCCCCAACGATGAGCGACGCGATGTGATTGGCCATCGGGACGATGGGCGAGGAGTCTCGGTCGTCCCGCAGCGCAGCGAGGATCACGATCCCGACCTTTTGATCTGGCAGCAGCAGGTGGACAGTGCTATGGCCGGCGATGCCGCCGTTGTGGATGCTTGAGCGCACGCCGTTTCGTTCCCGCTCCACCCAGCCGGTGCTGTAGGTCGAGGTCGGGGTCAGCCTCGCGCCGCCAGCGTGCGAGGCGGCGAGGGCCTCGGCGGAAATCAGTCGCGCCCCTTGGTACTCGCCACCGTTCAACTGCATGGTCAGCCAACGCGTCATATCCTCGGCGCTCGAGACGAGGTGGCCACTTGGTGTGCCGCTGGCGGCGAGGCGGCGGTAGACCGGCTGACCGTGCCGGCCAATCGTCGGCACGGCATCTCGCTGGGGGAGCGTCGTGTCCTGCGCCCAGCTATTCGTCATCCCAAGCGGGCGGAAGACGAACCGCTCCATATACTCGGCGTAGGGCATCCCGCTGACCGCCTCGACGATCATCCCGGCGACCCGAAAGTTCGTGTTCGAATACTCGTAGGTCGCACCGACCGGGCGGGTCAGCGCAACGTGCCGGAGCGCCCGGACGTAGTTTTCGAGCGTCGGCGTTGCGCCACGCAGGATGTTCTGATTTCCGAGCGGCGTCGTGAACCCCGATGTTTGATTGAGCAGGTGGCGCACCGTCATCGCCTCGGCGGCGCCGGGCGTTGCCAGCTCGAACCACGGGAGATAGGTCCTGACCGGGGCGTCGAGGTCCACGAGACCGCGATCAACCAGTTGCATGATTGCGAAGCCGGTGAACGCTTTCGACACCGAGGCGAGCAAAAACGGTGATTGGGGAGTGATTGGGCTGCCGACTGCCTCGCCAAACCCTTCGAGGTACACGACCTCGCCGTCGGCAACGATGCCGATCGACAACGCGGGGATCTGCTGTTCCTCGATCATTCGCCGAACGTAGGCGTCGATCGCGTCCACCGTTCGCTCGTCGATCGGCGCGGCAAACGCCGGCGGTGCCACGCTCGCCGCCACCATGGCGGCGATGATCGGCAAGACCATCCGCAGCATCTGAACCTCCCTGCTCGGGTTGATGGGCCTGTACCCGACGAGCCCGCTCCGAGCGCCCCGTGCTCCCCGCCGGCAGGCCGGAAAGCGCAGCCCTTGGTCGGCCAAACGGCCCCCGAAGCGCTGCGGGCCAGCTCGGCTCGCCGCTACGGCGAGAACGAGTCCTTCTGCGATCGAGACACGGCGCAGCGTGGCCGGCTGGTGCGCGAATCGGGTGGGGGGAACCGCCCGGAATCGCGCTTGACTCGCATGTTCGCAGGGTGTAAATTTTGCTCCATGAGAGCAGAAATCGCTCCGGTTTTGACGAGTGACCTGACCGCGGCGATCGCTGTCGATGTGGTCGTGTTCGTCTATCGGGCCGGCGGTGGCGGGGCGCCAGCGGAGCGCGTGAACGTCTTGCTCACCGGCCGGCCGGGTGCTTGGGAATTGCCGGGGGCGCTGGTGCATGTCGACGAGCCGTTTGAGGCGGCCGGGCGCCGCGCCCTCGTTCGCAAGACCGGTTACGACCCAGCGGACTGGTATCTCGACCAACTGGCGACCTTCGGCGCGGTCGACCGGGACAGCCGCGGGCGCGTCGTTTCGGTCGGCCATCTGGCGTTGGCGCGGCTCGATGATCTGATCGTGGTCGACGCCGAGACGGCTGGGCGGGCGTGGTGGTGCCCGCTCGCTGCTATTCCGTGGGATGAGTTGCGCTGGGATCACCCGGAGATCCTGCGCACCGGCATCCAACGGCTGCGCTCGAAGCTGCGCTATTCGTGGGTCGCCTTCGAGTTGTTGCCGAACCCCTTTGCCGTCTCGGATCTGCGCGATCTCTATGCCGCGTTCTATGGCCCGAGGGTTGGCAGGCTGTCGACAAGCAACGTTCTCAAGGCATTTCGTCCCCTGCTGGAGAGCAAGCAGCTCGTGCCGGTGGGTGAGGTCGCCCGGCTCGGCCGGCGCGGCCGTCCACCAGCGCGCTACCGGTTCCTCGGCAATCCCCACGGCGCCCGAGATCGTGAGCTTCCGTGGTAAGGCGGGTGAGGTTAGCATGAGCAAGCGCGTCATCGTCGTCGGCGGCGGCGCGGCCGGGATGACGGCCGCGTTGGCAGTGGCAAACGCCGGCGGCAAGGTGACTTTGATTACCAGCGCAATCGGCGGCGGGTCCTCCCCGTGGGCGCAAGGCGGGGTCGCTGCTGCCGTCGGGCCGGACGATTCGCCTGATCAGCACTTTCTCGATACCCTCGCCTGCGGCGCTGGCCTCGTCGACGAGGCGGCCGCCCGTGTCCTGACCGAGGAAGCCCCGGCCCGGATCGCCGACCTTCTCGCCGCCGGCGTGCCTTTCGACCGTGAGCCGGATGGCTCGCTCGCGCTCGGCCTAGAAGGCGGTCACCATCGGCGGCGGATCATCCATGCCGGCGGCGGCGCAACCGGCTGGCACATTGTCCGCTCGCTCGCCAACGTCGTCCTTGCCACGCCGGATATCTCCGTGCTGGAAGGCCCGAGCGTCACCGCCATCCGGACGCACGCTGGCCGCGCAACGGGTGTCGAGCTGGTCTGGCCCGACGGAATCGACGGCGTGTTGGAGGGGCCGGTCGTGCTGGCGACCGGCGGCTGTGCCGGGCTGTACGGCCGGAGCACCAACCCCGGGACCGTGAACGGCGGGGGGATCGGCCTCGCTTGGCAGGCCGGCGCGGCACTGGCCGATCTCGAGTTCGTTCAGTTCCATCCCACGGCGCTCGACCTGCCGGCAGCCGACATGGGCCACAAGGCGCTGCTCCTCACCGAGGCGCTTCGCGGCGAAGGCGGGCAGCTCCTCGATTCGCGTGGCCGGCGCTTTCTCGCCGAGGGGCCTCTCGCCCATCCGCTCGCCGAGCTTGCCCCGCGCGACATTGTTGCCCGCGCCATCCACTACGCCCGCCAAGATGGTCCGGTCTATCTCTCGCTGCGCCACGTCGACCCAGACCACATTCGCGCTCGCTTTCCGAACCTCGTCGCATTGCTCAAGCCGCTTGGGCTCGATCTCGCGACCGACCTGCTTCCGGTTGCGCCGGCGGCGCACTATGTGATGGGCGGCGTCTGGTCTGACCTGCATGGTGCAACGACGGTGCCCGGGCTGTATGTCGCTGGCGAAGTCGCCTGCACCGGCGTCCACGGCGCAAACCGCCTCGCGTCCAACTCGTTGCTCGAATGCCTTGTCTTCGGCCGCCGGGCTGGCCTCGCCGCGCTCGAAGGAGTCCAACCAGACGGGTTCGACGACATGCTCAATCGAGGCGTTGCGCTCGAGGCGGACCCTCCGCTCCCTGCCGATGAGGGCGTCAGCGGCGCGGCGCTTGGCGAGATACTCGACCACAACCTCGGAGTCATTCGCGACGAGGCCGGGATCGTCGAAGCGCTGGCACGGCTTGCCGAGGATGGCAACGGCGTCGTCGCCCGCCGGATCGCCCTCGGCGCTTGGCTGCGCCGCGAGTCGCGCGGCGCTCACTTCCGCGTCGACTATCCCGAACCGGTCGAAGCGTGGCGGGGCCGAATCATCCAGCAGCGAGGCCAGCCGCCGCATTTCGCGCCGGTGCGCGCTGCGGTGGCGGCGGGAGAGCGAGCATGATCGACACCGCTCTGCGCCCTTGTCGGGTTTCGACCGAGATTCCGGGGCTCGCGGACCAGATCGCGCGGGCGCTCGCCGAAGATGTCGGCCGCGGCGACCTCACTACTCGCCTCACCGTCCCGGCCGGAACGCGAGCGCGCGCCACGCTCATCCAAAAGGCGCCGGGTGTGCTGGCGGGCGCACCCGTGTTCGAAGCCGTGTTTGCGCTCGTCGACGGCGACGTTTCGATTGCTTGGCTGGTCGAGGAAGGGAGCGCTTCCGCTGGCCGCCGGGATGTCGCCGAGCTCGAGGGGGACGCCCGCGCCTTGCTCACCGGTGAGCGGACGGCGCTGAACTACGTGCAGCGGCTGTCTGGCATCGCCACCATGGCCGCCCGCGCCGTCGAGATTGCCGCGCCCTTCGAGGTCACCGTGCTTGACACACGCAAGACAACGCCGGGGTTGCGCACGCTCGAAAAGTACGCCACGCGTATCGGCGGAGCGCGGAACCACCGGCTCGGCTTGGACGACGGCATCTTGATCAAAGACAACCACATCGCCGCGGCGGGCGGAATCACCGCGGCGATCCAAGCCGCCCGCGCTGGCGCACCGCCCGCCATGATGATCGAGATCGAGGTCGGTGACTTCGCCGGCCTTGAGGAGGCGCTCGCCGCCGGCGCAGACATGGTCCTGCTCGACAATTGGGATCCCATCGCCGTGCGCCGCGCCATCGAGATCTGCGACGAGGCGGATGTCTGGACCGAAATCTCGGGCGGCATCACCCTCGACACCATCGGCCACTACGCCGCTGCCCGACCCGATTACATCTCGCTCGGGGCGCTCACCCACTCGGCGACCGCCCTCGATTTCTCACTCGACTTTGTCGTGGAGACACCCAGATGATTAGCCCACTGATCCAGATCACCCCGCCACCCAGCCGGGAGTCGGACGAGGAGCTCATCGCCCAGATTCAGCAGCTTCGCAAGGAACGCAACGCCGTTATCATGGCGCACAACTACCAGATCCCGGCGATCCAAGACCTCGCCGATTTCGTGGGCGACTCGCTCGCGCTGGCCCGTGAGGCAACTCGCGTTGACGCCGAGGTCATCGTCCTGTGCGGCGTCTCCTTCATGGCTGAGACGGCCAAGTTGCTGAACCCCCAGCGCACGGTCATCATCCCGGACCCGAACGCTGGCTGCTCCCTCGCGGACTCGATTACCGCTGAGCAGTTGCGCGAATGGAAGGCGCAGCACCCCGGCGCCGTCGTGGTGAGTTATGTCAATACGACGGCGGCCGTGAAGGCCGAAACCGACATTTGCTGCACGTCGAGCAATGCCGAGAAGGTGATCCGCTCGATCCCCGAGGAAACGCCAATTCTCTTCTGTCCCGATATGTTCCTCGGTGACTACCTGAAGCGGATCACCGGCCGTCAGAACATGGAGATTTGGGCCGGCGAGTGCCACGTGCACGCCGGGATCCGCCCCGAGGAGGTGCGCGAGCTGCTCGAACACACACCGGACGCCGAGCTGCTCATCCACCCGGAGTGCGGGTGCACCAGTTCGCTGGTCTGGGCGCATGGGCAAGGCATGCTCCCCGAGCATACCTTCATGCTTTCCACCGACGGCATGATTCGCCACGCCCGCGCCAGCCACGCGACGAACTTCATCGTTGCCACCGAGACAGGCCTGCTCCATCGCATGCAGCGCGAGAATCCGACCAAGCGCTTCTTCCCCGCCGACCGGGCCGCCGTCTGCGTCTACATGAAGATGATTACCTTGCCGAAACTGCGCGACGCCTTACGCGACCTGCAGCCGCAGGTGACCATTCCCGAAGACATCGCCGTGCGCGCCCGCCGCTCCATCGAGCGGATGCTCGCGGTAAGCTAGGCGCGGCCAACTTCTGACGCACGAAAGGGGCGACGATGAGCGAACGGGACGAGGTCGCACTCTACCGGGACCAGCTCCTGCACTGGGTTGATGCAATCGTCGGCTGCTTGGATGGGCTGAGCGACGCCGAGGCCAATGCGCGGCCCATCGAGTCGGGCAATAGCCTCGTCATCATCGCGACCCACGTGATCGGCAATCTCTCCCAGAATATGCAGGTGCTGGGTGGCCCGCCCTACGACCGCGACCGCGACGCCGAGTTTCGGGCGACGGCCTCGCCCGCCGAGGTGGCGGCACGGTGGCAGGCTCTCCGCGCCACCATCGAGCAGGTTCTTCCGTCCCTGCCAGCGGGCGCACTCGACCGCACCTATCAGCACCCACAGCAGGGCGAGCGCACCGGCCGCCAGTTGATCGTTGGCGCGATCACCCACGCCGCCGTTCACGCCGGGGAAGCGGAGCTCACGCGCGATTGGATCCGCGCCCGGCGCTCGTAAGGGCGCGGGCCGAGAGGTGCGCTGCCCGCTCGGCGTGGCGCGGCCTACTTGACCCGGAAAATCGTGTCGGCGAACGGGATCCCATCGGGCCGGACCTTCAGGCCCTGCAGATTCTTGGCATAGCCCGCGACGCCGTAGCTCGTCACCACACCCAGCCAACCGGGATCCTCTTGGAGAATCGCGGCAGCTTGGCGCATCAGCGCCTCACGCTTTTGCGGATCCATCTCTTGGATGCTTTGCACGTAAACGCGGTCGTATTCCGGGTTATTGAAGCGCTTACCGAATTGGCGGTTCTCCGACCAGAACCACGTGAGCAGCCAATCGCCATCAACAAATGGGCCGGCATTGAGTCCGCCGAAGTAGATGGGAGCGATGGGCTTCTGCTTGTAGATCTTCTCGCGAAACACGCCGATCTCGATCGGGAGCAAGTTCACTTCGATTCCGACGGCCTTCAACTGACTCTGCAGGTAGAGGACGGTCGGTTGGGTTTCCGGCGACGCGATGATGAACTCCATGTCGATCGTGAAGCCGTTCGCATAACCGGCCTCGGCGAGCAATTGCTTGGCGCGCGCCGGGTCATAGGTGTAGGGCTTCAGATTCGGGTCGTGACCGTTGATCCCCGGCGGGATGAGATAGCCGGCCGGCTCGGACAGCCCGCGGTAGATCGTCTTCGCCAATGTCTCACGGTCGATCGCATAGTTGATCGCCTGGCGGACGCGCCGGTCGGCGATCGGCCCGACGTTGGTTCCATCAACCCCCCACGTGTCGAGCAATGCGCCGGCGACGAACGGTCCCTGGAGGTCAAGGCCCATCCCCTCGCGCTTGAGAATGTCGGCGTGCTCGACCGAAAGACCCGAGGCGAAATCAAGCTCGCCCGTCCGTAGGCCTTGGAACCGCGCAGTCCCGTCCGGAATAACGCGCACCACGATCTCCGTGAGCTTTGGTTTTCGCCACGGATGCTCGTCCCACCGGCTGAGGACGAGCCGGTCTTCCGAACGGAACTCCTTAAGCCGGAACGGACCGGAGCCGATCGGCTTGTTCGAAAACTCTTGATCGCCAACGCGCTCGACATAGGCGCGTGGCACCACCGCGAGCATCGAGATGCGCTTTACGAGCACGGGGTCGGGCGTCCGCGTCGTCACCTCGACGGTCGAGAGATCGGGCGCCGTGATATCGACCACGGCCGGAAAGTACCCGGGAATCGGCGAGCGGAGCGCGGGGTTTTTCAGCCGCGTCCAACTGAAGACGACATCGTTCGCTGTCACTTGGGTTCCATCTTGAAATCGCGCGTCGCGCCGCAGCGTGAAGCGCCACGTGGTGGCGTTGACGCTCTTCCACTCGGATGCCAAGAGCGGCTCGACACTGCTGCCTTTCTCGTTCAAGATGACGAGGGTTTCAAAGATTTCGTAGCGTCGCACCGTTCCCGCGATATTCACCGCTGGGTCAAGGGTGCTCGGGATGGACGATGCACCCATGGTGAAGCGCTGGTCTTCGGCCAAGACTGGCGCAGCGGGCGCTGGAGCCGGCGCTGCAGGAGCCGGCGCCGCCGGCGCACATGCGGTCGCGACCAGAATGAGGCCCAGCAACGATGCGGAGAGGACCGGTCGAATCTTCATCTTCCCCTTCCTTGCACGCGCAACCCGTGGCAGGACAACGGTGATCCAGCACATCGTATATCGTGCGGCAGACTTAAGGGAAGAATTCCTCCACCTGCATGAGCTCGCGCTTGCGCGACCGTCCCGGCTTCCCCGCTTCGCCGGGGCGCGAGTCGGGGTTAGCGGACCTCGAAGACGCGAACGGCGCTGACGGCGACGGTCACGTTTTGCCCGACGACGATGCCGAACGTTCCCTCGCGCCGCGCTTCGGGCTTGGTCTCGACGACATCTGCTATCCAACGGTCGTTGATGTAGAGGGTGATGTTGTTGCCGCGGGCAACGACCTTGAGGCGGTTCTTGGCATTGCCGGTATTGATGACCCCAGCTGGGGCGCGCGTTGGTTCGATCATCAGGTCGTAGCCGGCTTGGTTTTGGCGCTGCAGCGCTTCGACGTAGCGGCCAAGGGAGTAGGTGCCGTTCCCGCGGATGAGAAAATCGTAGCCGTCGATTCCAACGAGGCGGAAGCCAATGCCGTAGCCTTTGTCATCCGGGCCGTCGAGCTTTTCTAGATCAGCTTCTAGCGCCAGCGAAGCGTAGTTCGTCCGGTGGTTGCGCGGTGTCGTCTGCCAGTTGGTGTTGGTCGAGTAATAGTTCTCGATGTGGAACTTCCCGCCCAAAAAGTAGGAAGACACGTTGTCGTTGTCGACGACGTCCCAGCCGTTGACATTGCTCGCCATGTTGTCCTGAAAGAGCACGCGGCCGACCGGGATGGGAGTTGGGGTGGGCGGTGTGCGGGTGGGGGTGCTCGGCGGGCGAGTGGGCGATCCCGCCGGAAGCGTCGGCGTCCGCGCCGCCACCGTTCCGGCGGGGCGGGTCGGTGTGGAACTGGCCATCGCCATCGGCTCGGTGGGCGTTGCTGCTGGAAGCAGCGCGCCGGCGACGGCCAAGGCGCCGACGCCGCCGACACAGGCGCAGAGCACCAGTGCGGCCGCCGCGCCACCGATTAGGAACCAGTTCGGTCCGCCGCGGCGTGGCGGGGAGGCTGCGCCGGTGCCGGGCGGCGGTGTCCCGCCAGCAGGGGGCGGCGTCCGCACCGGCGGCGCGGCGATCGTCCGGTCGCCCGTTCCGGTGAACGGGATCGTCTCGTCGCTTGGCCGGCTGGCCCCGCCGGCCGCGAAGCGCTCCAGCGCGGCCTTCATCTCTCCGGCGGACTGATAGCGGTTCTCGGGCGCTTTCTGGGTCGCCTTCTCGATGATGGCGTCGAGCGCCGGCGGCACGGCCGGATTCACGCTGCTCGCTTTTGGGAGCGGTGTGTCGATATGCTGGCGGACGATCGAGAAGGAATCCGGGCCGGTGAACGGCTGCCGACCGGTTGCCATCTCAAATAGGACGACCCCGAGCGCATAGATGTCGGACCGGCCATCGACGGGCCGGCCGAGCGCTTGCTCGGGGCTCATGTACTCCGGTGTGCCGATCCCCGTCCCGGTGCTCGTGAGCCCTTGCGCTTCGACGAGCCGCGCGATGCCGAAGTCCGCCAGCATTGCCCAGTCGTCGCGCGCCATCAGGATGTTGGTTGGCTTGACGTCCCGGTGGATGATGCCGCGCCCGTGGGCGTAGTCAAGCGCGTCAGCGATCTGAGCCGCGATGCGGCAGGCGAGGGGGAGGGGCAGCCGACCAATTCGCTCGCGCAGCGTTCCGCCTAACACGAGCATCATCGCAATATAGAACGTGTCGCCGTCCTGCCCGAAGTCGTAGATCGGCAAGATATTCGGGTGCTGGAGGCTGGCGGCGGCGTTCGCCTCGCGGCGAAACCGTTCGACAAAGGTGGGGTCCATGGCCAGCGAGGGCGGGAGCACCTTGAGGGCGACGCTCCGGTTGAGCGAGGCTTGGACCGCCTTGTAGACGGACGCCATGCCACCACGGCCCAATCGGTCGACAATTTGGTAGGGCCCGATATTGCGCCCGATGAGGTCCTGCATCAGCCCGCCTCCCCTGTTGCGCGATTCTATCCGAACCTTCCGGCTCAGGCAGTGAAATTGCCCACACTAGGGTTCGAGTGGCCGCAACGCGATGGCGAGGCGATCGAGGGTGCGAACGACCACAAATCCAGCCTGCGCGAGAGCCTCGGCGGCGGGGCGCTCCTCGGCGCGCACCTCTGCGCGGACGGCGCCCCTCGGCAACAGTGCGAGCGCTGCCGCGACGAGGTCCGCTTCGACCGCTCCACGTGCCGCGGGGTGGACCGTGAGCTTGAGACGATGCGGCGCCTTTCCACCGCGTATCTCGATCTCGACCGCGCCGGCGAGGCGCCCGTCGCGCTCGATGACCAGAATGGCGCTCTGAACGCCGGTGACGAGCCGGCCGGCGATGCCCAGCCCCGCACTGACAGCCATCGCCATCACCTGTTGCTCTTGCACCGGGGTGTAGCGTCGGACCAGCGCGGGGGTCGCCGCGTCGAGCAGCGCTGCGAGCGATCGCCATTCGCGCGCTCGCAGCGGGCGGACGCGTGGCGGCACGGTGCGGCGCTCGCGTCGCGCGGGCCGCCGCAGGTCGACGACCCGGTCGATCGTCACGAAGCCAAGAGATCGGTACAGGGCGTAGGCCGGCTCGTTGTCCGCCCGAACGTCGAGCACTGCGATCAGCCCGCCGCGCCGCTCGATTTCGTCGAGGGCGGCGGCAGTCAACTGTCGGGCGATGCCGGCGCGGCGGTAGGCAGGGTCGACCGCGACGTTCCCGATCATCCAGCGGGTGACATCTCCGCTAAGCCGGCCGATGCTGACATTGCCGACAATCGCGCCATCGCGCTCCCAGACAAAGCCAGCAAAGAGATCGCGAGCCGCCGGAAGCACGACGCTCGCCGCGCCGATGAATGGGGCGGCGAGGCGCAACGCGATCACGTCGCGTCGAGTGAGCCGATCTTCCGCGCTCTCACCGGCAAATGCGCGGTCGATCAGCTTGGCGACGCCGCCCAAATCGCGCGCCAACCGAAAGGGGCGAAGGGTGCCGCCGATCGGCAAAGCGCCGTCCGGGGTCGCCGCGATTGGTCCGGCGGTCATGGTCTAGGTGCGGGAGGTCCGACTCACCGCGCTGGGAAGACACCGGATCCGCGTCTTCGGCGCGATTTCGACTTCAATGATGCCGGCGTCCACCCGGTGCACCTTGCCGAGCACGCCATTCAGCACGATGACCGGGTCACCGTGGGCGAGCTCACGAACCAACCGGCGCTGCCGCCGGCCCTGAAGGTACGGCAGCCCGACGAAAAGCGCGAGCATCCAGACGCCGAGCAGCGCCAGGAGCAGAATCGATGCCGGATCCATGGTTTCTCCCTCGCGTCCGTCACCCACACGAGTCGGGCGGAGTGTAACGCCTCAACGCCGGCGGCAGGTGCAACGAAATCCGCCGTTCGTCCGTGTTCTTCTTTGGAGGCGGGCGCATGCCGGTGATCGAGGCCCGAGCTCTTCCTGCCGGCCGTATAATGGGACGGCCGAACAAGGCAGCAGGGGCGGGCGGAGCGGTGGAGTACGCGACTCTCAGCGACGAGACGCTCGCCGCCAATTTCCTCGCCGGCGACGTCTCCGCCTTCGAGGCGTTGGTCGTCCGCTATAGCCGGCCAATCTATAACTTCGCCTTTCGCTTCGTTGGCAACGCCGACGATGCCAACGATGTCGCGCAGGCGACCTTTCTTCAACTCTATACCCACCTTGCCAGCGTCAGGCTCGATCAGGCGCTGCGGCCATGGCTCTTTCAGATCGCTCGGAATAAGGCAATCGACGTGCTGCGCGCCCGGCGGCAAGTCCTCTTCTCCGACCTTGACCGTGAGGATGATGACCTCTCGGCTGTCGAGCAGGTGCCGGACCGCGAGCCCTTGCCGGAGTCAATCGTCGAGCACGCCGACTTGCAGCGAATCCTCGGCGAGGCGATTGCGTGCCTCCCGCCGAAGTATCGCGAGGTCGTTGCGCTGCGCTACACCAGCGATCTCACGTTCAAGGAGATGGGCGAAGCGCTTGGCCTGCCGGAAAATACCGTGAAGACCCTGTTTCAGCGCGCCAAAAGCCGGCTGCGTGTCCTGCTGACGGAGTTGGCCGGAGCGCCCTGAAACTGAAACGACTGCCGCGCCGTGATGATAAAAAGGACGGAACGATGAGTCGCGAGCCACTGGACGACCTCGATCTGCTGTATGCCCGGCTGGAGCCGGTGGACCTGCCGCCGAATTTCGTCGCCAGTGTGATGGCGCGCCTACAACATCAGAACGCGCCAGCGCACCGCTGGCGGCGTGCCGGTTTGCTGGCGCTCGATTTGGTGGCGGCGTTGGTCTTGATCTGGGCGGCGTTCAGTGTCGGCCGCGTGCTTGCCCTCGGCGCATTTGACCACGGCGCGGCCGGATTGCTCTTCGACCTCGACCTCGCGCTTGCCGCCCCCGCTGCCTGGCTGATCGCCGTCGGCGAACTGCTGCCGTTGGTCGCCGTCGTCTGTCTCGTCGCTGCCGCGACCGTCGTTGCCGTGTCGACCCACGCGCTCCTCGTCGGCGCCGTGCGCCGAGCGCGGATTGCCTAATGCTTCGCGAGGTGCGGCGCGGGCTGCTGTTTGGCCTCGGCTTCTGGCTCGCTCCGCTCGTGCTGGCGGTGGGGATCGCCGGTGTCGGCATCTTCGCCGGCTTTGCCTCGACCGAACCCGTGACGGGGACCGTGCCAACGGTCGAGCCGGCTGGAAAGGCAGGCGAGCCACCGGTTTCCCAGCCCGCACAGGCCGCCCCACGCGTCAACGCCGCCGAAGGCGTCATCATCCGTTTCGGCCGGACGACCCAAGATGGGCGGATCCTCTTGGTTCAGGACCGCGCCGGGCGCATCTTTCAGGTGTTGGTGACGCCCGAAACGATCATCAAGCGCGGCGGTCGGGTCGTCCGCCCGGCTCAGATCCGAGTCGGCGACCAGATCGTCGGCATCGGCGCCCGGCAGCCCAATGGCCAGTTCAAGGCGATCGGCATCCGCGTCGTCCCTCCTGAGAACGAGCCGACCCAATAACGCGCGCAGGGGTGATCCCTCGCGTCGTGGCGTGCCGCCGCGTTGGAGCACCCCTCTTGCCAATTTGCGATCACGATTGCGGAAGCGAGCTGGCTGGATCGGCGCGTGCCGGGCACATCGAGAAGCTTGGCTGCGCGGGACGCCCAGCATTGGAGGCTTCTGCCTTATCGGGACGAGACGGTCGGCAGGCACTAGGGATCTCTGCGCGGCTTCTCGTCCAGCTCGAGCTGGCGCTTCTCGATGGCACGGCGGTAGAGCTCCGCCAGCCGCCGGCTGTGCTTCGGCATCCGGTTCCGCTCGGCCGCCTTGCGGGCGGCGCGCCGCTCCTGACGAGTGGGCTGGCGCTCCTCGTCCATCATCCGGCGTTCGGCCGGTCGAGGAGGAAATCGCGCACGATCTTGGCCCAAGCTCCATCTTTCTCCAGGGGACCAATGCGGTGGGCCCGCGGCACGATGATCCCCTTCGCGTTTTTCATCTTCTCAACGATGGTTGGGTTTGCTCGCACGAGATCCCCACCCTCGTTGTGAAGCACGAGGGTTGGCGCTTCGATCTGGACGACTCGATCCCAAAACGGATAGCGGCACATCACCCACGGGGCAGCGCCATCCCAGCCCATGTGCCCGTAGGCCTCCACCGGCTGCGGCCCGAGATTCACCTTGTAGAGATTGAGGAAGAAGAGCGCGAGCATGTCGCGTCCGATTAGGTCAATGGAGCCGGCGTGCTTGTTCCACAGCTCGAGCAAGTGTGATCCGTCGTCTCGTGGCTCGACAATGGAATGGATGCGTTCGTGCACCGCTCGGCGGCTTTCGGTGTTCCAGTTGAACACCTCGGAAAGCACCAGTTTGTCAACGCGTTCGGGGAACGCTGCCCCGACCTCGGTGGCGATCTCGGCCCCGGTCAGGTGGCCGACGATGTGTGCCCGCTCGATGCCGAGGCCATCGAGGAGCCACGGAACGCCGCGGGCATATTGGATCATCTCGGTGTACGGTGGGTTCGGCCGGTCGGAGTCGCCGTAGCCCATGGTGTCCATCGCGATCACACGAAAGTGGCGAGCGAGCACCGGGATGGTGTTGGTGTAGAAATTCCAGGAATGCGGACTAGGATGAAGGAGGACGACAGGATCTCCCTCGCCTTCGGTGACATAGTGCAATTGGCCGTCGGGCGTGTCGACGAAGCCGCGGCGCATGGGGCCTCCGTGCGTAGTAACGTGGGCGTCGCCAACAGTATACCAACCTCGGGGAAGGCTGAATGAGCGTGACGCGCCGCGTCGCGATCGACCCGGTGGATCCGGATCCAGCGCTGATCGCCGAAGCCGGCGCGGTCATCCGGCGCGGCGGGTTAGTCGCTTTTCCAACCGAGACGGTCTATGGCCTCGGGGCCAATGCCTTCGACGAAGCGGCCGTGGCGCGCATCTTCGCTGCCAAAGAGCGCGCTGCCTCCGATCCTGTCATCGTTCACCTCGCTGAGGCGAGCGAGCTGGGCCGGGTCGCCGCTGGTGTTCCGCCGGCGGCTCGGGCGCTCGCCGAACGGTTTTGGCCGGGGCCGCTGACGCTGGTCTTGCCGAAGCAGCCCGCGATTCCCGCGAACGTTACTGCAGGACGGCCAACGGTTGGCATCCGCGTTCCGCGTCACCCGGTCGCCCGGGCGGTGATTCGCGCCGCCGGTGTGCCCGTCGCCGCGCCGAGCGCCAACCGGTTTACCCGAACGAGCGCTACCCTCGCGGAGCATGTGCTCGATGACCTCGACGGGCGTGTCGATCTCATCCTCGACGCCGGGCCGGCGCCGCTCGGCATCGAGTCGACGGTCGTTGCCGTTGACGATGCGAGCGTCCGCATGCTGCGCCCCGGCGCGGTCAGCGCCGAAGAGATCGCCGAAGTCGTCGCGCCGCTCGGCATCGCTCTTCGGAGCGGCGCGGTCGACGCCTCGGAAGCGCCCGGCCTCTTGAAGCGGCACTATGCCCCGCGTGCCCACCTGACGGTCTTCCACGGCCCGACCGAGCGCGCTGTTCCTGCGGCGTTGCGCCATGCTGCCGACGAGCTTGCCGCAGGTCGCCGCGTCGGGGCGCTGCTTGCCGATGAGGACGGCCCGGTTCCGGCTGGGCTGGTCGTCGAGCGGCTGGGCTCCCGGGCCGACCTGCAGGCGATCGCTCATCACCTCTTCGCCGCGCTCCGTCGACTGGATCGTGCTGGAGTCGAGACAATCGTCGCTCCGACCTTTGGCGAGCGCGGCCTCGGCGCCGCGCTCCTCGATCGGCTCACCCGAGCGGCCGAAGGCCGTGTCATCGAGGTGTGACCGATTGGCTTGCGATCGCTCCGGCGTCCCGCGATCGAAGCGATCCTTTCGTCTTGGAAGGAAGGCTAGCCGCGCCGCGGCGGATGGTTCGGCGGGCGGGTGACGACGTCGTTCCACGGGGAGGCGGCGTCGAGCCGCGCGAGTTGCTCCGAAGAGAGGTGAACATCGACGGCGGCGAGCGAGTCGCGAATTTGTTCGACCGTGCGTGCGCCGACGATCGGCGCTGTGACGGCCGGCTGGTGCATCAGCCAGGCGATCGCCGTCGCTGCAGGTGAGGCGCCAACCTCGCTTGCGACGTCAAGCAGTGCATCGAGGGCTCGCCAACTTGCCTCATTGTAATACCGGCGCTGGACGCCGGTCGCCCGCGGGCTTTCAGGCAGAGCGTCGCGCCGATACTTGCCGGTGAGGAAGCCGCTCGCCAAGGGGAAGAACGGAATGACTCCCAAACCGTAGGTGAGGCAGACGCGCCGGAGCTCGCGCTCGAACTCCTCGCGGTGGATCAAGTTGTAATGCGGTTGCAGGCAGTCGTACCGCACGGTTCCCTGAACGTCGGCTGCCCAGAGTGCCTGCATCAGTTCCCACGCTCGATGGTTCGAGGCGCCGATGTAGCGCACCTTGCCGGCTCGCACCGCATCGTCAAGGGCGTGCAGCGTTTCTTCCACCGGGGTGTCGTAGTCGTAGTAGTGCGTCTGGTAGAGGTCGATGTGATCCACCCCAAGCCGACGCAACGAGCCCTCCAACGCAGCCAAGATGTGACGACGTGAGCCGCCGAAGTCGTTCGGGCCGTCGCCGACTTTCACCCCGACTTTGGTGGCAAGGACGATCGAGTCCCGGTTGCCACGTTCCTTCAGCCAGCGGCCGATCACTTCCTCGGCCCGGCCGCCGGCGTACACATTGGCGGTGTCGACGAAATTGCCGCCAGCCTCGACATAGGCATCGAGAATGGCGAACGAGGTGGCTTCGTCGGCCTGCCAGCCAAACGTGAGCGTTCCCAAACAGAGCGGCGCGACCTTCAGGCCGGTTCGGCCGAGTGTGCGGTAATTCATCCTCACTCCAGCGGGCCATCCTCTTCCGGGTAGCCGGTCGGGTGTCGGCGCGCCCATTCCCAGGCTGAGCCGACGATCGCCTCAAGGTCGGGAAAGCGCGGCCGCCAGCCGAGTTCGGCAACGATCCGGTCCGACGCTGCGACGAGGCGGGGTGGGTCGCCCGGACGGCGCGGCGCTTCGACCGCCGGAATAGGGTGACCAGTGACGCGCCGCGCGGTCTCCAGCACCTCGCGCACCGAAAAGCCCGCGCCATTGCCCAGATTGTAGATCCGGCTCCCGTGGTCCAACGCTTCGAGTGCTAGCACGTGCGCTTCGGCGAGGTCTGAAACGTGGATATAGTCGCGTATGCAGGTGCCGTCCGGCGTCGGGTAGTCGGTCCCGAAGATCTCGGCGTAGGGGCGCTGACCGAGCGCGACCTGAAGCAGCAGGGGGATCAGGTGCGATTCCGGATCGTGGTCCTCGCCCAGACGGTCCGTCGCGCCGGCGGCGTTGAAGTAGCGCAGCGAGACAAACCGCAAGCCGAAGGCGGCCTCGTACCACGGCAGCGCCTGCTCGATGGCTAGCTTGGTCGCCCCATAGGGGTTGGTGGGGGCGGTCGGCTCGTCCTCGACGATCGGGATGCGCTGCGGGTCGCCGTAGACCGCTGCCGTGGACGAGAAGACGAGCCGGCGGACGCCGTGGCGCTGCATCGCATCGAGCAATCCAAGCGTGACCGTGACGTTGTTGTGGTAATAGCGGTCGGGTCGCTGGACCGACTCGCCGACGAGGCTGTAGGCGGCGAAGTGCAACACGGCGTCCGGTGCAGTGCGGTCGAACAAGGCATCGAGCGCAGCCGTATCCGCGAGGTCGAACCGTGCATGCTGGGCGTTGGGTGGGACGGCGGCGGCGTGTCCTTTCCGGAGATCGTCGACGACGATCACCTTGTGCCCGCCGGCGACGAGCTGATCCGCAACGACGCTGCCGATATAGCCCGCGCCGCCGGTAACGATGAGACGCATGCCAATTCCTTGGGCCCCTGCGCTCCGGCGCAGGGGGCCGATCTATTCGCGCGGGGCGCCAGCGATCGCGAGGTCTTCACCGCGCAGCCGGGTCGACTGGCCCATCCCGGCAATCGAGTCGCCGCGAACCTCAACCGGGATGAGCTTGAGCGCGACGAAGGCATCGCGCGACTCCGGCGTCAGGTTCGCTTTGGTGCGCGGATATTTGTCGCTGTAGCGCTCCCGGATCGACCAGACGAGATCCGGGTCGTCGACGACTTCAACGTCGGCCTTGACTTGAATGTACTTATTCGAGGCGGGGTCGAAGAAGCTGAGGAGCGCCTTCCCGGTGCGGGCGATCTGCTGCAGCTTGGTCGACCCTTTCGGCGTCGGCACCCAGCAGGTGAACCCCTCGTTGATGAAGCCGACGCGCCGGCCGGTGGGGTAGCCCTTGCGGTCGACGGTGACGAGTGTCACCACGCCGCGTTCGCTCAAGAAGTCGTGCACGAGCTGGCGGTGTTCCACACTACGCTCCCTCGGGAAGTTCGCCGCCGATGATACCTTAGTCGTGGCGCAGCGCGGCAACCGGGTCGAGGCTGGCGGCGCGATACGCCGGATAGAGTCCGGCGCCCACGCCGACCAACACCGAGAAACCAAGCGCTCCGGCTGCCAGCCACCATGGCACGTAGGAAAGACTGCCGACGAACGTCACCTGCTGGCTTTCCAAGTAGCGGTGGGCGATCCAATCGACGAGCAGCGACAGCAGCCAGCCGGCAAGGAGCCCGCTGACGCCCGCGATCGCGCCCAGAATTCCAGATTCGACGAGAAAGAGCCGCAGCACGTCGCCACGAGAGGCACCGGTTGCCTTCATAATGCCGATCTCGCGCGTTCGCTCGTAGACCGACATCAGCATCGTGTTCACCACGCCGAGGCTGGCGACAAACAGCGCCAGCCCGCCGACACCGGCAAGCAGCGCCTGCAAGATGGCGAACACTCGGTTCACCACATCGAGGAGGGCTTGGACCGACGTGACGGCGAAACCGCGCGACGTCACCGCTTCGCCGATCGCTGGCACCGCGCCGAGCGACGCGGCGCGCAGCGTCACCGCGTCGAAGCCCTGGCTGGTGAGCAAGTCCGGGTCGTCGTTCCACCAGCTCATGACGTCTGCTGCATCGCGATAGCCAAGAGTAATCTCCGGCCGGTCGCCATCGTCGATGCCGCGCACGAGGACCCGAAATGTCTCCTGTTCGCCGCGCGACGTGCGAGCGATCAGGGTAATCGGTTCGCCGACCAGCCGCGACCAAGCGCCGTCCGTGCCGACGCCAAGCCGTTCCAGCGCATTGCGCGAGAGGATGGCGCCGCGCTCCTCTCCTTCGAGCGCCGCGCCGGCGATCAGCTTCGGCTGCAACTGGGCAAAGGGCGGCCGTGTCAGCGTTGTTGGCGCAACGCGGGTCTCGCGTCCATCAATCTGGACGCGCAAGTCGACCGCTGCCGGGATGGCGACCACCGGGACGGCGGCCACGACGCCAGGAATGGTGCGCAGTTCCTCCACGACCGCCGGGGTAATCGGCGTCGTCCGCGGCGCTTGAAAGACGTTTCGTGGCAGCCCCGTCTCCTGCGTTCGCGGCGTCACGCGGACGATATCCAGCCCGAGCTCTGCGACGTTGCGGCCGATCTCACGCTGGACGCCGGCCGCCAGCGCAACCATCGTCACAATGGTCACGATGCCGACGAAGATGCCGAAGGTGGTCAGCACGGTCCGCAACGTCCGGCGTGTCAAATTGCGGACCGCTTGCCGGACCAGCTCACCAATCATGGCGCCTGCTCCTCGACGGCCTCGATTCGGCCATCGCGCAACCGCACCCGCCTTCCCGCGATCGCTGCGACCTCTGGGTCGTGGGTTACGAGGACGATCGTCAGACCTCGCTCGCGATTGAGTTCGGTGAGCAACGTCAAAATCTCCCGGCCGGTCGCCGAGTCGAGGTTGCCGGTCGGTTCGTCGGCGAGCAGCAACGCCGGGTTGTTGATGAGCGCCCGGGCGATCGCGACGCGCTGCTGTTCGCCGCCCGACAGCTCGGACGGCAGATGCTCGAGGCGGTGGCCGAGCCGGACGCGCTCGAGGAGCGCGATGGCGCGCCGGCGACGCTCGGCGGCGCCGACACCGCTCCAGACCAATGGCAGCTCTACATTCTCGACCGCCCGCAGCCGCGGCAGCAAATTGAAGCTCTGAAAAATGAACCCGACGACGCGGCGGCGATGGATGGTGAGCTCACGCTCGCTGGCGCGGCCGAGATCGAGGCCAGCAACGCGCACCGTCCCGCTGGTCGGCCGGTCCAGCCCACCGAGCAGGTTGAGCAAGGTCGACTTGCCCGACCCCGACGGTCCCGTCAGCGCGACCAGCTCACCCCGACCGATGGTGAGGTCGACGCCGCGCAGTGCGCCGACTGGGCCGCCGCCGAGCGTGTAGTGCCGCTCGACGCCCCGGATTTCGATCAGATGGCCGTCGCGGGACGCCGTCCGTGCTGCGAGGACGTCCGCCGAGGTCACGCTCTGGCCTGGATCCCGGCTGCCACCCCTGTGGCAGGCGCCTGCGCCGACGTCCGGCCGTGTTGCAGGCGAGGGAGGCATCGCGCAGGAAGGAACTTCCGATTCGGTTGGCAGCGTGGCGAAGGAGGTCGGCTGCCGGTGCGGGGCAGGGGTACGGCGTGACAGGGCATTGCTATTTCAGGACGCTGGCCAAACGGAGCGCGTCATCTCGGGTGAGCTGGCCGGTGATGGCGTAGGCGAAGCCATTCTCGCTCCAAGTGAGTGCGAGGGTGCCACCAGCCTCGCGCAGCGAGCCAGCGACACCACGCACGGTCACCCGTTCGACGTCGCGGCCGGCAAGCCGAGGCGCGGCGTCGGCGGAGCCGCTCCAGATGGTAACGCTGCGCGTGCCGATCGCGTAGGTCTGGACGACGGCCTGTCCGATGCGCTCAATCTTCACCAAGCTCGTTCCCGCCGGCAATGACTCGGGGATTAACACCTTGGTGGACGAGAGAGCACGGGCCTGGTCGAGGGTGAGCGGTTGCGGCTTGAGATCGGCGGCGCGGATGACCTCGGCGCCGGCGGGCGGTGTGAAGCGCCACAAGGCTGCATCGAGCTTCGGGTTCAGTTCGACATTGCGTGCCGACACGGTTAGGACACCGCGTTCGGTTGGCAAGACGGCCTTGATCGGGATGTTGCGCGCTTGATCGATCCAAACGGTCGCCTTGCCGCCACGCGCCGTTGTGCCCGGCTTCGGCGTCGCTTCGAGCTTGTAGCTCGCCACACCGTCTACCGTCTCGCTACCAAGGAGCTTGACGTCGGCATGCTTGAACAGCTCGTCGACCGCACCGGTGAGGTCCATCGCTTGTGCCGGCAGCCGGTCGTTGGGAGCCAGCGCCTCGAGTTCGGCGCGAGTCGCGACGATCACCTGATTCTTGCTCTTCGCATAGAGGTAAGCGGTGCTTCCATCCGAGACGGCAAGGGTGCCGTTCAGTTCGGAGAGCGGCGATTGGCGGACCTCCGCCCGGCCTTTGCCTGGCTTCTCGGTCCAGACCTCGGCGACGAGCGGACCGCCGACCCGGCTATCGTCTGTCGCGATCGAGATGGTGGCACGGATGCTGCTGGTCGCGTTCGTCTGCTCGGCGACGCGACGCACGATCTGATCGGCCGTTGGCGCTTGCCCGAAGGCAGGCAGAACAGCGACGCCGAGAGCAGTGGCAGCGAGGGCGGTCAGGATGCCCCCAGCGATGATGGCGCGGCGATGAGACACGGTAAGCTCCTTGGGTGGCAAGCGCGGCTGGTTCGGCCCCGCGGTTGAATTGTCCCCGATCCGGTCAACCTCCGGCGAGCAGGTTCTCTGACAGGCCGATCAGTGGCGGCTATACTCTCGGCCCGATGCACCCGTGCGCTGAACCGGGGTGATTGTCCAGCCGGAAGCCGTCGCCGGCACGCCGCCCATCGCCGGCCGCTCGGCCTGGGCCGGGCGGGTCGCGTCCTACGCGGGGCTGGCCGTGCTCTACCTCGCTGCGGGGCTCTGGCTGATCCGCGGGGTGCTCGCCGACCCGGCCGGCTTAATCCCAGGCTGGGCCGGCGACAATTTCTACTTCCTCTGGCAGATGGTCTGGTTCCGGGAGGCCGTGCTTGCCGGCATCTCGCCGCTCTGGGCCCCGCACATCTTCTACCCGGAGGGGTTTCACCTCGCTCGCGACGACATGACGCTGCTCAACACGCTCCCCGGCGCACTCCTTGGCGGGTTGATTGGCGACGCGCTCGCCTACAACGTGCTCTTGCTGGTCTCGAGCACACTTTCCGGGCTCTGCATGGCGCTTTGGGTGCGCCGCCTGACTGGCTCGCTCGCCGTTGGCGCGGTTTGTGGGCTCATCTTCGTTTTGCTGCCCTTCCGTGCCATCCGACAGGCCGGTCATTTGGACTTGGTGACGACGTGGCCAATTCCGCTCACCTTGCTCTTTCTCGATCGTGCGCTTGATCAGGGCCGGTGGCGTGATTGGGCGCTGGGAGGTCTCGCCTTTGCGCTCTCGGCCTTCGGTGCGTGGTATTTCGCGCCCCTCTTTGCGCTGGTCCTGCCCGCCTATGCGCTCGTCCGCGGCGGGCTGGTCGGCTGGCGGTCGGGCAAGCGCTGGCGCGGAGTCGCGCTGTTCGCGCTCGTCGCCGGCGGGCTGCTTCTGCCGGCAGCGCTTCCCTACTTGCTGCTGCCGAGCGGTCTGCGCCACCCGATCGGCGAGGCGCTGAAGGGCTCAGCGAGTCCGTCGGATTATGTCGTTCCCAGTGTGCTCCACCCGCTTTGGGGGGAAGTGGCGCGAGCGTACTTCGCCAGCAGCGAATTTGGCCGAATCGACCGCGCGGTTTCTCCCGGCTTTGTGGCGCTGGGCCTCGCGGCCCTTGGGCTGCTGGTGCGGCGCGACCGGCAGGTCCTCGCGATCCTCGCATTTGGCGGTGTCGCCTTCCTCTTCTCGCTCGGTCCAGCGCTGCAGTGGGCCGGGCAGGGCATCCTCGTCCCTTGGCCCACGGCGCTTGGGATGTGGTTTACGAGCCTCTCGCCCGAGCTGAACGAGTATCTCGGTCCCACGTCGGTCGCGATGCTTCGCGACGGAACCGGGTTCGTTCCGCTTCCGGCGCTGCTCGCTGGGGCGCTCCTGCCGCTGGGGCGTGCGATCCGGGCGTGGGCGCGGCTCGGCATCTTTGTGGACGTCGCGCTGATCGGGCTCGCCGGCGTCGGCCTCGTTTGGCTCGCGGGGCGCTGGCGCTTGGCCGTGGCAGCGGCGGCGCTGCTCGTCCTGATCGACCTCGCCGTCGTCCCGCTCGAAGCGACGCCGGTTGCGCCGCGTCCTGTCGATGGCTGGCTACGCGCTAACGACGACGGGGCGCCGATCGTCGTTCTGCCCGTCGCTGCCGCTAACGAGCCGCGGGAGATGTGGGCGACGCTGCACCACCGCCGGACGATCGTGCACGGCCACGCGACACATCAGCCGCCGACGTTTCGCGCGGCCCGACCGGCGCTCGCCGAGTTCCCGACCCCCGCTGGTGTCGAGGCGCTGCGCCGCTGGGGCGTCCGCCAAGTTGTTCTGCTGCCGGAGGCGTATGGGACGGCGTGGCCCGAGGTCGCGGCGAAACTCGCAGCGACGCCGGGGCTCCAGCGGGTGGCGGCGCCGGCCGGCGCCGAAATCTGGGAGATCCGATGATCGAGACCAGTGTCTATGCCCCGCCGCGGATGGTGGGCGGTCCGGAGGAATGCTACTTCTATCACACGATGGCGCTTCCCGGCATCGGCGTGGTCGAAGGCGAATGGGACCTTCGCGACAACGTTTTGGCGTACCTCGGCAATGTCGACGTGCGCGGGAAGCGCGTCCTCGAGATGGGCGCGGCGAGCGGGTTTCTCACCTTTACCATGGAGCGGATGGGCGCCGAGGTCGTCGGCTATGACTTGTCGGACCAGCAGTCGTGGGACGTCGTTCCCTATGCCGGACAGGACATCGAAGGCTACCTCGCCGCGCGTCGCGAGCACATTCGCCGGCTCAACAACGGCTGGTGGCTGGCGCATCGGCTATTTGAGTCGCGGGCGCGAGTCGTCTACGGCGCGGCCTACGAGGTGCCGGAAGCGATTGGTCCGGTGGATGTCTGCACCTTCGGAGCGATCCTCCAGCATCTGCGCGATCCATTCCTAGCGCTTCAACAGGCCCTCCGGCTGACGCGAGAAACGGTGATCATCACCGACCCACCGCCGCCCGGCTATTTTGCCGGCCGGCGGTATACCGCGTGGTATCACCGCCTGTGGCGACGGCTGCCCTGGCTTCAGCCCCGAATGAGCGAGTGGCTCCGTGCCGAGAGCATCAGTTTCCGCCCGGAGCCGGCGGTCGGCGAGCCGAAAGACACGTGGTGGCTGCTCGCACCGGAGGCGGTCATGCGGATGATCGGAGTGCTCGGTTTTGACACGGTTTCACTCACCTTTCACACCCAGAAGAACCGCGGGCGCGACATCCTGCTCTACACCGTTGTCGGCCGGCGGACGCGCGGCGCGGCGATCGGCGACGCGGTCGCGTCTCGTTCAGTCGTTGCTCACCCACGGGATGAGGACAGTCGGTCGTTCGGCCGGGATGTCGAGCGGCGTGAACGTGAAGTTTGAGACGACCATCTCGATCGGCCGGCCGTCAGTTGTGGCCGTTCCGCCGAGCAGCCACAGGTTGATGCGCACATTGGCGGTGCCGGCGTGGGGGATCATTCGGGTCGTGGTGTAATTCCACGATTCCACCGGGGCGCCGGTGGAGTCGAAGCTGCGGAATTCCACGACCTCGGGCCGCCAAGTGAACTGGTGGCGCGAAGGGAACTCCGGCGTCCGGTTGAACAGGTAACGGTGGATATTCTCCGGAATGGCGGGCTGGACGACGAACTGGGCGTTCAGGGCCGGGTTGAAGCCGCGGCTGAACTCGAGGTCGATCTCGCGAAATGGATACAGGGCGGCCGCATCCCACGTGAAGAGGCCGAAAACGGCTTGCGGAGCGGCGAGCTCGATCGTCGACGCCACGTCGAGCATGTACGTGCCGTACCCGAACGTGTTGAGTGAGACGATCTCTACCGCCTCCCATCGCCCATCGCGCTGCTCGACACGCAGGTTGAGCCGGCCTTGCGCGTCGACGAAGACAGCGTCCGTCCGATCGGTGAAGTAGTTCGGCCCGGGATCGACCGGGGTCGAGCTCGTTTTCACCCACCAGTCTTGCCCGGCGAATTGGATCCAGCGCTGCCCAGGCGTCCGGGTGACGCCGATCTCGGCGATCGCCGTCAAGTCGTAGCTTGGCGGGACGTTCGGCGCGTCAACGAGCGCTGGCGGGTTGAAGCTGGCCGGGAAAATCCAGACGAGGATGAGGTCGGCGTTCTGGTCGTTGCCGCCGGTGACGACGGTGGTGGAGAACGTACCGTCGGGGTTTGGGGTAGTGAGCGGCGCGGCGGCGGACGGCTTTGACCAAAACGTTCCGCTCACTCGCAGCGCCACGGCCACGCGGACGGTGGCAGGGTCGACGTTCAGGACGCGGCCTTGGAGCAGGATCGACGATCCAAGCGGTGGAATCTGACTGAGAAAGATGGCTGGCGCGGCGGAAACGGGACGGACGGCGGTAGAGGAGAGCACGACGACTGAGAGGAGCGCGACGAGGCTGGCGAGGCAACGACTGAGCATAGCGCCTCCCGAGCCGGCGCCGTCGCAGGACTCCGGCGCGGCCATTATCTGAGCAAACTGGCGAGCGGTCAATCACCAGGCTGGGGGATCGGGGCCGGCCAAACGGGTGGGCAGCCGCCTGAGAGCTACCTATAATCGCGTCGCTATGGCGCTTATCCAATTTTTCGATGTCTCGAAGCGCTTCGTGCTCCATCACGAACGGTCTCGGTCGTTTCAAGAGCTGTTCGTGAACATGTTCCGCCCCCGCCAAGCACACGAAGAGTTTTGGGCGCTGCGCAACGTCTCCTTCGAGATCGATCAAGGGGAAAGTGTCGCTATCGTTGGCCCCAACGGCTCGGGGAAGAGCACTACCCTGAAGCTCGTCTCCCGGATCCTTCAGCCGACGAGCGGGAAAGTGGTCGTAACGAAGCGTGTCTCGGCGCTCCTCGAGCTGGGGGCGGGGTTCCACCCAGAACTGACCGGACGAGAGAACATTTTCCTAAACGGGTCCTTGCTCGGGTTCAGCCGGGCAGACATGCGTGCCCGCTTCGATGACATCGTCGAGTTTGCCGAGCTCGAGCAGTTCATCGACACGCCGATCAAGCACTACAGCACGGGAATGGTTACTCGGCTCGGTTTCGCGGTCGCCGTCTATACCGACCCCGAGATCCTCATCACCGACGAAGTCCTCGCGGTCGGCGACGAAGGGTTTCAGCGCAAATGTCTCGACCGGATCTGGCAGTTTCGCCGCGAAGGACGGACGATCATCTTCGTTTCGCATGCGCTCAGCACCGTGCGCTCGCTCTGCGCACGCTCGATCTGGCTCAACAAAGGCCGGTTGATGGCCGATGGCCCCTCGGCTGACGTTGTCGATGCCTACATGATCGACGCGTACAAGACACTCGAGGCGAAGAGCGCGGCGGAGCGCCACCTCGGCGCTCAGCGCTGGGGAAGCGGCCAAGCGGTCATCACCGATGTCCATTTCCTCGATGGCGACCGCCGGCGCCGCGATGTTTTTGAGACTGGTGAGTCGTTCATCGTCCGGGTGGAATTCCTTGCACAGGAGAAGATCGAGCGACCGCAGTTTGGTATCGGAATTCACCGCGCCGACGGTGTCCACGTCGCTGCCCCGAATAACGTCGCGGCGCGCTGCGAAGTGCCATATATCGAAGGGCGCGGCGCGTTCGAGTATCGCGTCGATCGTCTGCCGCTCCTGCAGGGGGATTACGAGATCACCGCCGCGATCTACGACCATGAAGCGATCCATCCCTACGACCATCACCACCGGATGTACACACTCCACGTCTGGAACGGGGCGGGCGCGGCCGACCGCTGGGGCCTCGTGAACATGCCGGGAAGCTGGCGGGTCGAGCAAGGCGGTACGCCGTGACGGTCATCGTCTCGACCGAACGTGGCAAGAGCTGGCTCGCGGAAGTCCTCGAATATCGCGAGTTCCTCTTCAACTTGGTGAAGCGCGACCTGAAGGTGCGCTACCGCAATTCCATTCTGGGGTTTGTCTGGTCGCTGCTCAACCCGCTGCTGATGATGGTGGTCTTTTCAATCGTCTTCAGCGTGCTGAGCGCCGGCGCGCCGGTCCAGAACTATCCGAATCTTTATTTTGGTCGCGTTGTTGCCTTGGAACTTTCACCTCGGCGTCGGTGTCGGGGGGCGGTAAACGCTATCGTCGGCAACGGTCACTTGATCAAGCGCGTCTATTTCCCGCGCGAGATCCTGCCGGCCTCGATGGTCATCTCGAACCTCGTCAACCTGCTGCTTGCCATCCCGGTGCTCTTTCTGCTGAAACTGGTGCTAGGCTCCGCCTTTTCGGAGTACGTGCTGCTCCTTCCCCTCATCCTGCTGTTGCAAACGATCTTTCTGCTTGGCGTGGCGTTCTTTTTGTCGAGCGTCAATGTCTACTTTCGCGATACCGAAGTGATCGTCGACGTCTTCATCCTCGCCTGGTTCTTCCTCTCGCCGGTCGTCCTACAACATGGAGCAGCTTGCGCCCGACTTCGCCCAGTTCCTCTATTGGGTGAACCCCATGGCGTCGCTCCTCTCGTCCTACCGGCTGATCCTGCTACAACAACGCGCCGCCGGATGTGCTGTTCATGCTTCGGACGACGCTGACCTGCTTGGTCACGTTTGTCGTCGGCTACCTCGTCTTCCGGCGGCTCGCGCCGAACTTCGGCGAAGAGGTGTAAGCGAGCCATCTCACTGCGCGTCGGGTCTCCCGCCGGCGCGCCCTCAGTGTCAATCACCACGCCCTGGTCAGGATGCGCTCGCTGCCCGCGGCGGCGGGAGCCTCGGACGATCAGCCGGTGAAACGGCAGCACACCCCATCGCCGACAGCCCACGCGTCGGCGTGCGACACGGCGAATACCGCGTAGAGATCTCTGGGTGGTGGCCGTGTGCGGCGACAGCGACCAACCGGCGTCGGTGAGCCGCAGGATGACACCGTTGTCGCCAACCGCCCAACCGGACGAGGGCGAGAGGAGATGGATGCCGGACAGGGCGATTCAACGTGGGGCTGGGGAGTGCCGACCACCCGCCCCGAGTCGAATCGGAGGATCGTCCCGCTTGCGCCGACGGCGTAAACGGTCCCACCGCGCGCTCGCCACTGCGCTCAGCGGCACCGTTGCGGTGTAGACCGGGGACCAGGCGGCGCCGTCCCAGCGGAAGACCCGCCGCGTTGGGCTCGTTGGTTACCGCAAAGGCGAGGGTTGAAGACACGGCGGCAAGCCCAGCGATCGTTCCGCTGGAGGCGGCAAGCGGAACGCCGCTCCCGAAGGCGGTTCCGTCCCACCGATAGACCGCGCCATCGTCGCCGCCGACCCACCCGTCGAATGGGTTGCTGGGAGAAACGGAGACGGAGGCCACGCGCCGGCGAGGTGCCGCTAAAGACGTCGCTCCAGCCAAGCCCGTTCCAGCGAATCCCGGTCCCGCCATCGCCAGCGGCGAGCGCGAACGTCGGCGAGACGACCGCGACGGCGCGCAAGCTTGCGGTGGTGGGCGGCAGCTGTGGCCTGCCACGTCGTCCCCATTCCAGACGAGCACGGTCCCTCCGTCGCCCACTGCGACGCCGTTGGTTGCGCTGGAAAACCCGGACGCCACGTAGAGGGGTTGTTCCGCTGGGCGAGTCAACTCGCGCCCAGCTTCCGGCACCCAGCGTCGGGGTAGGCGAGGGGGTGTTCGTCGCCGTCGGCGTCGGGGTGGTCCGGACCATGAGGACGTTCGTCACCTGAATCGAGCGTGGCGGCGCTGGCGTTGCCGTGGGTGACGGAGTCGCGGTCGGCTGTTGCGCTGGGATACGGGTCGCGGTGGCAGTCGGGCGCCGGCGGCGTCGAGGTCCGTGTTGAAGTCGCAGTCGCCGTGGCGGTCGGAGCGCCGCTACAGGGGGCGAGCGAGCACACCGCTTGGTAGACGTCGATCCGCCGTTTCGTCACGCCGTTGCGGGTATCGAGGATTGGCTTGCCGGTGGTGGCGAGTGCTGCTTGCCAGCCGTCCACGCCGACGCCTGGATTCGCCGAGGCGAGCACGGCAATCAGCCCAGCGGCATGGGGCGCGGCTTGCGAGGTACCCGAAAACTGCCCGCCGGCCGCGGTGATCTGCGAACCGGCGCGCCAATGCTGTTAGATGCGAGGCCGACTGCGAGAAACAGGGAATGAGATCGGCAACCGGCGATTGGCTAAGGCACGAGGGGAGTGGCGGCCCCGCCGCGTCGTAGACCGCGCCCACGCTGAGTGCGCCCGGCGCGCACGCCGGATCGGCAAGGCCGTCGACATAGCGCCCAGCGACCTGGGCGCTGTTCCCGGCTGCGACGACGGGAACCACCCCAGCGGCCCCGCAACGCCGAAAAGGCGCTCGTCGCGAAAGACGACGTGCACGGCGAGGTGAAATGGCTGGTGTCGCCGAGTGACAAATTAACGGCCCGGATGTTGTACGTGGCCCGATTGGCGATTACCCAGTCAATAGCGTCGAGGATATCGGGGTCAAAGGCAGTGTCCCCTTGGAAGACGTCGAGCGCGACGATCCGGGCGCCGGGCGCGACCCCCACAACGATCCCGGCGACGTTCGTGCCGTGGCCGTCGTCATCGCGCTGGCCCGTCTGGTGGCCGCGAAGTCTTGGGCAATAAACGACCTTGCACGTTCCGGCGGGCGCATTCAACCCAGTGCAGTCGAACCCTTGGGCGAGGTAGTCGACCCCCGTGTCGATCACCGCGACCGAGACGCCTGTCGCCGAGATACCGCGCAGCGGCCGCTTGGGGGCTGGTTGATCAGCGGCAAGCTTTGGTCGAGCAGCCGGCGGCGTTCTCCGACCCGGACGATCGAGATGACACCCGGCCGCGTCAGCGCCTCCTGCGCTTCGTCGACCGAGGCAAAACGGACCAGTTGTACGCCGAGGTGGCGGAAAGTCGCGTACCACGTCGAACGGCCCGGCTTGCCGCTTGACGTCGGCAAGTGTTGCCCGTCGGAGATCGAGCAGGTCAGCGTCGTGGCGGCCAAGTCGGCGGCGTTCCGCGGCGAGCGCGGCTTGCACCGGCCGATCGTCAAAGGAGACAAACGCCTCGACCGGGCGGCCTTCGGCGAGCGCTGCCAGCACCGCAGGATCGAGCTGCGGCGCGACGGGGCGCCCGACGGCCGGGTCGTCCCGTTCGGGGACGTCGGGCGCACCCGATACAGGGAGACTCGCGGCGGGCGGCAAGCGTCAACGTCACGATGACCGCAAGCAGCGAGAGGAAACGGACTGCGTGGCGCTTCGTGATCAACCTCGGCCGCGGGCGTTCGCTTGGGGCTCCGACGCGCGCGTGCCAAACCATTTTAGTGAGCCGCCGATACAAGAACGCCAGAGCGTCTCTCCCCGTTTCATCGGCCGGGAGGCCGAATTCCTGCATGCTATACTCGCCAAGGGTTCCCCACGATGAAAGTCTTTTTGACAGCCCTTGGCTGCAAGCTGAACCAAGCCGAAGTTGACCGCTACGCCGAGCAGTTCGTCGACGCCGGCTACGCGGGTCGTCGACGAGGCACGCTGCGCCGATCTCGCGATCGTCCATTCGTGCACGGTCACCCATTTGGCCGACAAGAAGTCGCGCCAAGCGATTCGTCAGGCCAAGCGGGCGAATCCAGCGGCGCGCGGTGATGGTGAGCGGCTGCTACGCCGAAACATCCTCCCGGCGAACTGGCTGGCCTTGCCGAAGTCGATCTTGTCGTCAGCCAGCGCGATGCGCCGCGTCTCGTCGAGTTGGCGGGATCGCTCGGAAATCGTGCCGGAGCCGTTCGTCGACGGGCTTGGTGCCGCATCCCTTGCCGCTGGCGAGAACGCGAACGCGCGCCTTCGTCAAGATCCAGGACGGCTGTAATGACTTCTGCGCCTACTGCATTATCCCCTACTCGCGCGGCAGAGTGACCAGCGTTCCGGGTTGACACCATCGTAGCCGATATCCCAACGCAAGTTGGCACGTGGCTACCAGGAGATTGTGCTGACCGGCGTCAGCATCGGCGCCTACGGGCAAGATCGCGGCCCCAAGCGAGCCACCACCAGCCTGCCGCAGCTGTTGAGTGAAATTCTCGCTCGGACGGCGGTGCGCCGGCTGCGCATCACCTCGCTCGAGCCGCACGACTTTGACCCAGCCCTCCTTCCCTTCTTTCGTGACGAGCGGGTCTGCCCGCATCTTCACCTCTGCCTGCAGAGCGGCAGCGACGCAACGCTGAAACGCATGCGCCGTCGCTACGACACCGCTGAATACGCCGCCCTCGCCGCGGCGCTGCGGGACGCGAACCCCGCTCTGCTGCTGACGACCGACGTTATCGTCGGCTTCCCCGGGGAGACAGACGAGGAGTTTGCCGAGACGGTTGCCTTCGTCGAACGGATGGGCTTCGCCGATCTGCACGTCTTCCGCTATTCGCCACGCGCGGGGGACGAAGGCGGCCGATTTCCCGAACCAGGTTCCGGACCACGTCAAAAAGGCGCGGAGCGAGACGTTGATTGCGCTGGGGAGCGCCTCGCCGCTGCGGCTCGTGCCGCGCCAGCCCGGCCAGCGGTACCGCGTGCTCTTTGAAAGCCGGACCGATCTCGAAGGGCGGCCCGCCTGGAGCGGGTTCACCGAGAAACTACCTTCGCACCATTGTGCCCGCCGACGAGCCGCTCGACGGCCAGAATCCGCCCGGTCGTCATCGAGCGAGCGACATCGACCACTCTAGTCGGCCGCTTGGCCGGGGAGGCTGCGTGAACGTCCTCAATCGGCTGATCGTCATCCTCCTTTCGGTGTCGATCATCGTTTGCTCGGCGCTGACCATCCTTGGGTTGGCGCTCTACCAAGGCGAAGTGATCGACATCTTTCGGCAGGTTGCGGCCGCCTATCCACGGGGCGTCGGGCTTGAGCCCGAGGTCGTGATCGGTATCGGCGTCTTCGCCGCCGTCTTGTCCATTCTCGCGGCGATTGTCCTCTGGCTGGAAGTTGTGCCTGGCGGCGCTCCTGGCGTCCGCCTCCAGTCGGTCGGCGGCGCAACCGCCATTGTGACCAACGACGCGATCGTTCAGCGTGTGCGCTATGAGGCAGAGCGGGTGCCGGGGGTGCGCCAAGCACGCGCCTCGATGAAGACGAACGGTCGGGAGGCGAACATCCGCATCGACGCTCGGCTAGCAACGGATGCCCCCGTCGCCCCGGTCGTCGATCAGATTTCCGGCGCGGTTCGCGACGCGATCGAGAACCAGATGGGTGTGCGAATTCGTCGCCTGAGCGTTTTTGTCAAGCACGAGCCGATGAGCGCTGGCCCCGCCGGGAAGGCTGCATCCGCGCCGAGCCTTGCACCCCGAACGACACCCGCCGCGCCGATTGGTACGCCGCCACCCACCGCTGAGTCTGGTGGGTCGCGGCGCCAGTGGAAGCTCGCTGCTCAACCCGGATAGCCGGCTTTAGGCGAGGTCAGCGCCTGACGCTCACTGCTCTGCTCGAAGCGCTCCTCTTCGTCGCCGAAGCGCCGGTTAGTCCGCGCCGTTTGGCCGAGGTTGCCGGCTGCGACGAGACCGCAGTTGCCGACGCGCTCGAGGAGCTCGATCGCCAGCTCACCGAGCGCGGCATCCGGTTGCAGCGCCACGGCGACCTCGTGCAGCTCGTCACCGCGCCGGAGGCGGCGGCCGCTGTCGAGCGGTTCCTCGGATTGAACGTCACCGTCCGCCTCTCGAATGCGGCGCTGGAGACGCTCGCGGTCGTTGCCTACCGGCAGCCGGTAACCCGCCGCCCAGATCGAACAGGTGCGCGGCGTCAGCGCCGACCGCGCGAATCGCGACCCTTGCTCGCCCACGGCTTGATCGAGGAAGTGGGTCGGCAGGAAACGGTCGGTCGTCCCGCGCTCTTCGGAACGACGGTCGAATTCCTCGAACACTTCGGGCTCGCCAGTCTCGCCGACCTGCCGCCCTTGCCGGATGACGACGCTCCGGCGAGCGCTCCTCCCTCGAGCCGATCCGAGCGGTAACGGGAGCTCAGTTGGCCCCTGCGGGAACCGCGATGCCCCAGACGCGGAGCAGCTCGTCGGTCGTGGTGACGCCGCCGTCGGGGAGGTAGCGGCGCAAGGTGGCGATCGCTGCCTCATGGGCAACGCAGTCGGTCTGAGCGACGCAGTCTTCCGGCACGACGACGTAATAGTCGAGTTGCACGCCGAGGCGCGCTGTCCAGTCGACGCAGGCGCTCGTCATGGTGCCGGTTGCGATCACGGTCTTGATGCCGTTCGAGCGCAGCAGTTGATCGAGGTCGGTCCCGATCCACGGCGGCTGGCGATGCTTGCGGACGACGATCTCGCCCGGCTGCGGCGCAACCTCGTCGCAGATCTGGTGACCCCACGTACCGTCGATGCAAAGTTCGGGGTAGCTGCCGCCGTGCAGCTTCAGGCGGTATGCGAGGTACGCCGGGGATTCTGTGGAGCCGTCACGATAGACGGTGTGCTGGATGTAGATAATGCGCGTCCCGGCTTGGCGCGCCCCATCGAGCAACCGCCGGAGATTGCCGAGCATGGTCTGAAGCGGTGTCACATCCTGGCCGCGCCGGTGGACGTGGCCGCCCGGCGAGCAGAAATCGTTCTGAACGTCCACCACCACGACCGCTGCGTGCTTTGGGTCCGTCCACTCTTCGAGCGTGGTCAGCACTTCCTTGCCGAAGTAGGTTATCGCCATCGCTCCTCCTCTCCGCTTCCTGCTCTGAGCGCCGACCGAAAACGCGGTGCTCGCTGCTCTCCCGGCTGCGCTGGCCTCCTGAGATGCGCACGACGGTGCGCCCGCCTCGGCGCTAGTACGCTCCGCTCTCCACCACTTCGACGATGCGAGATTGGGGATCCCACATCACCTGACCTTCCACGCGCTGCCAGACCGCACGCATCCGGCCGAGAAAGGCCTCTGCTTCGCTGGTGGTATCGAAGGTCAGGTCGATCAAGACGTAGTTCGGATCGTCGATCGCCCGCAGAATCTGGTAGTGCCGCACGCCCGAACGCTCGCGGCCGACGGGATCGCTGTCGAACGCCTCCTTCCATCCTGCGAAGTCGGGGACCCGGTGCTCGATCCTCACGATGGTCATTGGAACGCCATCTCCTCTCCCCTTTCCGCCGAGCGTAGCGCCGGCGGAAAGATCTGGCAAGATCGGCGCACGCCTCGGTTCGCCAAGCCCTACCCGGCGAACAACGAGGTTGCGACGTTCCCCTTCGGCGCTGGGAGCTTGGCCCACCCACGCTGAACACGTGCTGGGACCGCTGGCTAGCTAGCCCTTTGGCCGCTCGTCGATGATACGCCGCGCCTTCATCGTGTCGCCGGGAACGTAGATTGCGGCGAGATCGACTACTTCGACCGACGGGGTGACACGCACGGCATCACGCATCTCGGCGACGATCGCCCGCGTCACGCGCTCGGCGTCTCCTTGGATGGCCACTCGAACCAGCAAGTCATCCATCGAGTAGGGATCGTGGGGGTCTTCTTTGCGAAAGACGATCTGATATTCCTGGATCTCGGGCCGAGCGGTGAGCAGATCGTGGATCACGTCTGGATTGACGAGCATCCCGCGGATCTTCGTCATGTGATCGGCGCGGAATGGCGGCTGCAGGACCCGCTCGGTGGTTAGACCGCACTCTGGACAGCGGTCCCGCGCGAGCGAGGTGATGTCGCCAAGCACGTAGCGCAGCAGCACGGTCCCTCGCCGGTTCAGATGGGTCATGACGAGCAATCCCTGCTCGCCGTCCGGCAGTCGCTCGCCCGTCTCGGGGTGGACAATCTCAAAATAGTGGAGGTCTGGGGCTGGGTTCATCAGCGGCCCGCCTTCGCGGCACTCGACGAACGCCGACTGGGCCTCGGTAAAGCCGAGCCGGACATTAATCGCAGGAGAGACCGCACCGAGCCGAACGAGACGCGCCCGGATGTCTTCGCGCAGCCCGTTTGGGCAAGGCTCCCCGGTAAAGCAGGCCAAGCGGACGCTCGAGAAGTCCGCCCCCAGCTCCTCGGCGCGGAGCAGCAGCCGGCGCAGAAAGCTTGGCACGGAGCCAAGGACGGTGGCGCGCTTGCGCTCGACGAGCGCGATCACATCGTCCAACGACCGCTGGATGGGGAACTCCGGATACTTCGCTCCCGGCATGGCGTTGAGGACGAGCGCCCCCGTACCTTGGATCGCGGTGCGCATGAACGCCCCGCTCGGATACGCCGTGAGCGGAAAGAGGTTCGCGACGATGTCGTCCTCGCGGATACCGGCGAGTTGCCAGAGCCGCGTCCAACAGTCGATCGTGGCGTAGAAATCGTGGGTGGTGCTGTAGACCGGGGTTGGCCGGCCGGTTGTTCCGGTCGTGTAGGCGATGTCCCACAGCACTTGTTCTTGGACCGGCGCATCCGGAAGGTGAAGCCGGAATGCCTCCGGGTCGGCCATCAGGTCTCGCTTGCGAGTGAGCGGCAGCCGCTGGAGGTCATCAACCGTTTGCAGGTCGGCCGCTGTCAGCCCATGCTCGCGAAAGAGCCGCTGGTAGAACGGATGCCCGCGCTCGCAGAGGTCGGTCATCTTCGCGAGCGCCGCGTTTTGACGCGCGAGGAGCTCGTCGGGCGTTGAGGTGAGGACGGAAGGCAGCATACTCGCTCTCGCCGGGAGGTGCCTTGGTCCGGCAATGCTACCGGCGAGCAGCCGAGGATGCAAACCGGCGCGTTACTCCCAGCGCATTGCGACGTAGTAGCGCGCGTCTGAGCCGCCGACCGGGAAGACCAAGCCTTTCTTGAGGGCGCTCGGCGTGAACGGCTGAACGAGGAAGAGCGAGACGGCTTCGGCGTGGAGCCGCGCGGCCGCCTGTTGGTAGAGGCGCGCGCGCTGCTCGCGATCCAGCGTGGTCTTCGCCTGCTGGTAGAGCCGGTCGAACTCGGCGTCCTCCCACCGGCGACCGCGGTCCCAGGTGAAGTCGCTGCTGAACCAGCGATAGACGCTCTGTGCCTCGAAAGTCTGGTCCCAGTTCAGCACCTGCATCCAAATGGCGGCGTTCTTCTGGTCGTTGTTGTTCTCCTGAGTCCAGATTGCTAGCTCGCGGATCTGGACGTTCGCGGTGATCCCGACGTCGCGGAGTTGCCCTTGAACGAGCTCAGCAAGGTCCTTCGGGGTGGTGCCAGTGGTCGCGTGCGTCATGGCCACGGTGAACCCGTTCGCGTAGCCGGCTTCGGCGAGCAACTGCCGGGCGCGTGCTGGGTCGAAGGGATACGGCTGGAGACTCGCGTTGTGGCCGAGCGCCGCCGGGCCTAGCAAGTGGCTGTCCACCCGCCCAGAGCCGCCGTAAATCGCTTGGATGATGGCTTCCTTGTCGATGGCGTAGTTGATGGCCAGCCGCACCCGCCGATCAGCGGTCGGCCCGTTTCGCGTGTCGAGGAGATAGCTGACGGTGGCGTTGCCGGCTCCGCGCTGGATGGTGAACCCGGCCGACTCCAACTGGCGGACTGCGCTGGTGGGAATGCCCGCCGCCATGTCGACTTGGCCCGTCTGGAGCGCCGCGACTCGCTGCGACGCCTCGGGCACGAAGCGAAGCTCGAGCTCTTTCACCTTGGGGCGTCCGCGTGGGGAGCGATGCTCGGCGCCCATTGCCTCGTAGACATTCGCGATCTGATAGTCGGTCGACACCACCCGGAAGGGGCCGCTTCCGATCGGCTTGCGGAAGAACTCGTCGGGCCCCTGCTCACGCAGCTCGCGTATCGGGGTGACCATGGCGAGCCCGATCACGGCAGGGAACGTCGGGTCAACGAGTTTCATCGTGAACGTGATCGTCTTGCCCGCGCCATCGAAGCGGTCGACGCTGTTAAACAGCGCGAGAGCCGGGAGCCGCTCATTTGGGTCGCTGTAGCGCCGGAAGGTGCCAAGCACATCATCGAGCGTGACTGGGCGGCCGTTGTGGAAGGTCCAGTCGCCAAGCGTGAATTCCCACGTCTTGTCGTCGACCGTCCGCCACGAGGTGGCCAAGGCGGGTTGCACCTGACCCTTGTCGTCGATGAAGGTGAGCCCGTCGAACGCCGGCCAGATCGTCGCGAGGGAGGCGCTCACCGTCGCTCGGCCTGTCTCCATGCTGGCGATGGTCTGAGCACCGATGGCGATCGTGACTTTGCCAGTCGGCCCGGCAGCGGCCGGCGGCGGGGCTGGTGCAGCGGTCGGCGCGGTTGGGGAGCAGGCGACGAGAGCGCTAAGCGCGAGGAGCGACACTGGAGAGGCCAACCGGCCGAGGCTGCGCGGGATCATGGTTTGCCCTCACATGATGTATCGTGCATAGCATTTTAATTCGCCGATGCAAATGATTGCTTTCTCGGGTCTACTAGAATCCCGCCATGCCGACCTACGAACGCCTCTTCCTCCCCGTGAGCCTCGCGCTCGTCGGGCTGGCCTTCTCGCTTGTCGTTCAGCCCCCGTGGTTCTGGTTCGTCGCCGCGGCCGTGGTCGGGGTCGTCTGCGTCGGCACCGATTCGCTCGTTCGGGCGCACCCGAAGCATTACCTGCACGATGTCACGCAATCGCTGTTCTTCTGGATTTTGCCGGCGCTGATCGCACTCGGGGCGGCGCTCTTTTTGCGCCTGTTTGGCGGTGGGCTGCCGGTGGTTGGTGGACTGGCGTTGACGGCGGTGCTGCTCACGCTGGTGATGCTGGCCGAATATCTCTCGGTCGATCCGCGCGAGCCGTCCTTTGCGGTGGCGCGCCTCGCCCTCAATTTGGCGACCTACCTTGCCGCTTTCTCGCTGTACACCGCGATCTACGCCACGAAAGAACGCAGCCTCTATACCGCAACGACGGCGACATTGGTGAGCACGCTGCTGGCGATCGAGCTGTACCGCTCGGCGGATGCGCCGCCTCGCCGGACTTGGCTGTACGCGATTATCACCGGCCTGATGGTCGGCGAAGTGACGTGGGGCCTGAACTACTGGCCGATCGGCGGCTTGGCAGGCGGCGTCATTCTCCTACTTGTCTTCTACGCAATCAGCGGTCTGATCCAGCACCATCTGCTCGGCCGGCTCAACCGCGGCGTCCTCGTCGAGTTTGGAGTCGTTGGCGCGGCCGGCATGCTGATCCTCGCCAACTCAAATTTCTGGGTGCGATGAACGGGGTTCGGACACTGGCGGAGCTCGTCGCCTGGCGCGAAGACCTGCGCCGTCAAGGGAAGACGCTTGTCCTGACGAACGGCGTCTTCGACCTGCTCCATGTCGGGCACGTGCGCTACCTCGCGGCGGCGCGCCGGCTGGGGGATGCGCTGGTGGTAGCGGTGGATAGCGACGAGTCGGTGCGAGCCTTGGCGAAGGGCGTCGAGCGACCGCTGGTGCCGGCAAACGAGCGTGCCGAGGTCGTCGCCGCGCTCCGATCGGTCGATGCGGCCGTGGTCTTCGATGGGCCGACAGCGCGCGAGGTCGTCGCCGCCCTGCGGCCCGACATCTACGTGAAGGGTGGTGACTACGCCAACGGCGCGAAGCCGCTACCCGAAGCGGAGGTCGTGGCGTCCTATGGTGGCCGGGTGGCCTTCGTTGATCTCGTGCCGGGACGTTCAACCACCGATCTGGTCGCTAAGTTGCGGCGCGCCCTCGGAGTCGAGGGCACGTAGCCGCGACGTCAGCTCCTGCACGAGCCGGACGAGCGCGGCGTAGCGGGCCGCGTCACGCGAAACGTTGACGAGGAGTCCGAGGTCGTTCGGCGAGCTGGTGAGCCCGTCCAGATTGGTGAGCACGTCATCGATGCCGAGCCTGCTTGCCTGCGCCTCCATCTCATCGGCCAACTGGTGGATGCCTTGGCGAAGCTGCGAAAGGCGTTCGCGCGCCTCGTTCCGCTGGGCTTCGGCGTTTCCAAGTAGCGTTTCCAACTGCCCGGCGGCGTCGGTCACCGCCGAAACGTCACGCTGTAAGTCGGCAACTCGCGCGGCGAGGGTGGAGAGCGCGGTCCGCGCCTCGGCGACGGCGTCGGCGGATCCCTCCTCAGGCGCGGTCGGCGGGGCGGCGACATGCGCTTCGGCGATCATCGGGGACGCGTCACTCGGAGGCTCGTGAGGCGGCGCTTCCGATGGGAGTGCAGACTCGGCAGGCCGGTCGGAGAATGGCGCTGCGTCGGCCACCGTCTGCCCCCACGAGACACGCTCCTCGCCCGAGAAGGCGGCGCTGGACGCCCAAGCGCCCGGCTCGGGCTCGACTTCGGTCAGGTCGGTGTCGATCGGTGGCGATGCGAAGATCGCTGGCGCGTGCGGCTCGACGATCGTTGCGCCCACGTCGTCGGTGAACTGCATGTGCACTTCACCGACCTGGATGACATCTCCGGAGCGGAGGACGACGGGGCCGCTGATCGCGCGGTGATTGACGGCGGTGCCGTTGGTGCTTCCAAGGTCTTCGATCAAGAAATCGCCGTCGTAGAAAAAGATTCGGGCGTGCCGGCTCGAGACGGTCGGGTGGGCGATGACGATGTCGCAGTCGGGCTGACGGCCAAGCGTTTGTTCAGGCTGGCGGAGCGCAAATTCCGATCCCAGTGCACTCTGCCCGGTCAGGACGGTCAGTCTCGCCTCGCGTGGAATGCCCCCGTGCATGGAGTCCTCTCTACCTCGTGGTTCGGCCGAAACGTTGACGCGCCGGGAGACCCGCTGGTTCCCGCCCGCGAGTCTACAGCGGTTTGCGACCGAAGTGTTCGCCTCGCACGCTGCCGGCCACGAATTTCGCGGCGGAATAGCCGAAGGATGGCTCGGACGACATCGTCCACGAAGGCGAGCACGGCTGCGACGAACCCTTCCGGCTGAGTGGCGACGACGGGATGCTCAAGCCGCCTCGATGGTGAGGTGGCGGTCGCCCGGGTTGCGTCGCGAGAAGCTCCCCACTTCGGCGTCGTCCTTCCGGACGAACGGGCGAGGGAACCGCCGGCTGGCTCGTCTCGGCGTGGTCACGTTGGCAGACGCGCAGCGTGCCAATGGATGCGGGGACCATGCGGTGAGCGCGACAGGCCCCTATCCACCGGGCAGCGGCGGCTAGAGATGCGGCAAGCGCGAGGAGATGTCACCCCGGCAGCGGAGGGCGGCAGACGAAGGCTGACACCGGCAATCTCACGGTGCATGCGAGGTGCCGAGGGCCAGAATCGAACTGGCGACACACGGATTTTCAGTCCGTTGCTCTACCGACTGAGCTACCTCGGCGAGGGGCAGAACAATCCCCCGCCGCAGCGGGGGATGCCGAATCTTAGCGAGGTGCGCGGTTCCCCGTCAACCAGCGGCGCGTTGTTCGTCCCGCAGGCGCGTGGTACCATTGGTTCAGGGCCCGGCAGGAGTAGGGATCTCGTGAACGTGCAGCTCGCCCCCGTTCCCTGGGGCCTTCGGGATGTCATCCTCGCTCTCGTCGCTGCGCTTGTCCTCGTGCTCGTGGTCGTCGGCGGTGCCCTTGGTGGACTGTTCGTGTTCCGCACCATCGTCGACGTTTCGCCGTTCGCCCGGCCGGTTTCGATTGCCGCAATCGCGATCTACCAGATCGGCTTCCTCGGCATCGCCCTTGTAATCGCGCGGCGGCGCGGCGGCCTAGCAGCGCTCGGCTTTCGTGCCTTTCCGCCTGCGGCACTGCTCGCGGTTGCCACGTTGCTGTTCCTCGGCCTTCTCGTCCAGATTGCATATGGCCTCCTCCTCCAGTCGCTTGGGATTGGCCAAGAGAATCCCCAACGAATCGACCTCCTTGTAGGCGCAACACCCGTGTCGCTCGCCATCGCCCTACTCAGTGGAGCGGTGCTGGCGCCGATCGCAGAAGAGACCTTTTTTCGTGGTCTGGTGCTGACCGGGCTGATCGCCCGGCTCGGAGTGACGGGCGCGGTCGCCGTCAGCTCGGCGCTGTTTGCGGCTGCACACCTCGTGCCGCAAGTGATCCCGCCGATCTTCATCCTCGGCGTGCTGCTGGCGATCCTGCGGCTGTGGTCTGGCTCGCTTTGGCCGCCGATCGCGCTCCACGCTGCGTTTAACGCGATTTCGTTGCTCGCGGTCTTCGCCGTCGCCCAAACGACCGCTGCGTAGCACCGGGGCTGGCCAATGCACCACGTTCACCTCGTCGCTCGGTCAGACGAAGCGATGAACCGCTATGATGGGGACGCACTGGCTGGGACCGGACCCTGCAGGCCCAGTGGCGAGGCGTGACCGAGACAGGGGAGCTATGACGAGATTGGAAACGGCGCTCCGTGCGCTGCGCACCCGGGGACGCACCGGCTTGATCCCCTACTTCCCGGTGGGCTTTCCCCACGCCGATTCGACTCTTGCGCTCGTGGCTGCCGCCGCGGCTGCCGGCGCGGATGCGATCGAGCTTGGCATCCCGTTCAGCGACCCGCTCGCAGACGGATCGACGATCCAGCGTGCGACGACCCGGGCGCTCCAGAATGGGGTTACGCTCGGCGTCTGCCTCGAGGCGGTCCGGGCCGCGCGAGCGAGCGGCCAAACGATTCCGCTGCTCTTGATGGGCTACTACAACCCGATCTTGCGCTACGGGGTCGACCGATTTGCACGGGAAGCGGGCGCGGCCGGCCTCGACGGCTGTATCGTGCCCGACCTGCCGCCTGAGGAAGCCAGCGAATTGCGTGCGGCGCTCGAATCCGCTGGAATCGCGCTCGTGCCGATGGTTGCGCCGACCAGCACCGACGAGCGTCTGCGGCTTGCCGCCGCCGTCGCGAGCGGCTTCGTCTACTGCGTGAGCGTGACAGGCGTCACCGGAGCGCGGCGCGAGCTGCCGCCCGAATTGCCTGGTTTCATCGCTCGCGTCCGTGCCGTCACCGACTTGCCGATTGCCGTGGGCTTCGGCGTCAGCACGTCGGAGCACGTGGAGCAGGTCGGCCAGCTCGCCGACCTCGCGATTGTTGGCAGTGCTGTGGTCGATCGGGTGGACTGCCCCACCACGGCCGAGGCGGCCCAAGCGCTCAGCGAGTACCTGCGTGAGTTGCGCGGGGCGGTGGCAGCGCGATGATGATGCGTGGCATTCGGGGCGCGACGACTGTCGATGAGAATACTCAGCGCGCCGTCCTCGCGGCGACGCGTGAACTGCTTTGCGAAATTGTCGACCGCAACACGATCGAGATTGAGCAGATCGCGGCCGTCTTTTTTACCACGACCCCGGATGTAACGGCTGAATTCCCAGCGGTCGGGGCGCGCCAACTCGGCTGGCATAATGTGCCGCTCATTTGCGGCCACGAAATGAACGTTCCCGGGGCGTTGCCCGGCTGCATTCGCGTTCTCGTGCTCGTCAACACCGAAAAGGCGCAGCACGAAATCGAGCACGTCTACTTGCGCGGAGCGGTCAACTTGCGCGCTGCGACGCCGCCAATCGAGGAGGAGCGTGGCGATTGAGCTCGTGGATCGGCCACGCTTTGCCGTCCGGCTCGACGTCTTCGAAGGTCCGCTCGATCTCCTGCTCAACCTGATTGAACGCCGCGAGCTCGACATCTCCGTCGTTTCGCTCGTCGCCGTCACCGATCAGTTTCTCGCCTACCTCGACGCAAACGCGGTCGACCTCGACGAAATCGCTGCTTACCTCGTCGTCGCGGCCAAGCTGCTGCTGATCAAGTCGCTGCGGCTTCTTCCGCCCGCGCCCGCGCCGCCGGCTGAGGATGAGGGCGGTATCGACGCGGTCGACGCTGCGGACGCTCTCGCCCACCAACTTCGCGAGTATCGGCGCTTCAAAGCGGCCGCTGCGGCCCTCCGCGAGCGCGAGGAGCGCGGCCTGCGCGCTTGGCCACGGCGTGTCCCTCCCGCCGTGGAGCTGTCGCGCCACCTCGACATTCGGCTGCCTGCCGAAGGGTTAGTCCGGCTGCTTCTCGAGGCAACGCGGCGACATGTCCCTGCTGAAGCACCGGCGCAGCAACCGCGCCTCACGGTCGCAGAGCAGATCACCGTGATTCGCCGGTTGGTCTCGCGCCACGGCACCCTGTCGTTTCGGGCTCTCGTCGGTCCCCGCGGCGGCATCGACGCGATCGTCGCGACGTTCCTCGCCATGCTCGAATTGGTGCGCCAAGGCGAGATCGCGATCGACCAGGCTGAGCCCTTCGGCGAGATCACGGTGCGGCGAGCCGGCGGGTAAGCGGGCGTCTGGCCATTTCGCAGAACAAGCGTGGTCGAGATCGAGGAGCTCGTTCCGTCGTCCCCGGTGACCTGCTCGCTGCGCTGGCTGCACTGCTGGCCGGTGCGGACGGGCAGGCTTGCCCACGGACGCCCCGTCGTCGACCAGACCAGCTGACCGCTAGCTGCGCCAAAAATCGGCGCGGGGGGAGCCAACAGCCACCGCTCGCTCGCCCGAACGGTCAAAGCTCAGTTGGGCGAGGCGCGTCTCCGCTTGGCGGAAGACAATCTCTGGCCGTCCACCGGACCACCGCAGGAGACACGACTCCGTCCGAGCGTAGACCGGCTGCTGAACGATCCAGATCTCGGCGCTGCGTGGTCGCGCCACTGCTTGGACGAACGCGTGCCCGACGAGCGGGGGAAAGGCCGGTTCAAGCGCTGGGCCGAGCCAAGCGACCGTCTCGCGGTCGGCCAGCGCCGTGCTCCGCTGCCGATAGCCGACGGCGAGAAACGTCTCGCCGTCGGGATGCCAAGCGACGCCGGCGAAATCGCCGTCCGGTAGGTCGGCAATGACCGCGAGATCGTCGTCGCCCTCCCGGAAGCGATACAGCGCACCGTTGCCGGCGATGAGCGCCTCTGTGCCATCGGGCCGCCAAGCGACATCGCGAAGATGGGCACGGCCCCAGCCGATGGCGCGAGTCCGTCCGCCGGACCAAAGCAAGGCGAGCCCATCGTTCCCGACAATGAGGCAGCGGGTGCCGTCCGGATGCCACGCCGCGCGACGCAGATTGACCGGTGTCAGGAGAGGGGTCGCCCGCGCCGTCTCCTCGACGACAACAATCGCGCCGGCGTTGCCAACCGCGATAGCCATGCCGCCATCCGGTCGCCATGCGATGCCCCGCAGGCTCTCCCGCGTCGGGGGGTCGAGGGTTCGAACCTCTCGCCCAACGAAGGCGAGCGTCCCATGATTGCCGGCGACAAGCGCTCGTTCGCCGCCAGGTTGCCAAGCGGCGGCGCGGAGATCATGGCGACCGCCTGATTGAAACGAGCGCCAGTCGCCGCCATCGAGGATCCAACCCTGCCCCATTCGGCGTGCGGCAGCCGGCTTAGCGGTAGGGCGCGAGTTGCATCGCGCGCAGCCGGGCGATGCGCTCGGCCGTCGGCGGATGCGTGCTGAAGAGGTGAGCGATGTTCAACCCGCCGAAGGGATTGACGATGAACAGGTGAGCCGTCGCCGGCGAGGCGGCCATTGGAATGCGCTGGGTGCCCACTTCGAGGCGGGCGAGTGCCCCGGCGAGCGCTTCGGGGTCCCCAACGATCCGGGCGCCAACGGCGTCGGCCTCGTATTCGCGCGAGCGCGAAATGGCGAACTGGATCAGCATCGCGATGATTGGGGCGACGATGACGGCAAACAGACCACCGAGCATTCCCGCGCCGCCCTCGTCTTCATCGCTCCGTCCCAAGCCGCCGAACATCAAGGCCCACGACGCCATCTGTCCGATAAAGCTGATGACGCCAGCGATCGTCGCGACGATGGCCATCGTCAACGTGTCACGGTTTTTGATGTGCGCCAGTTCGTGGGCGATGACGCCGGCGAGTTGGTAGGGTGTGAGAATTTGGCGGATTCCGGCCGTCACCGCAACGACGGCGTGGGCCGGGTCGCGCCCGGTGGCAAAGGCGTTTGGCGACGGATCGTCGATCACCGCAACGCGCGGCATGGGCAGGTTGGCGCGCTGCGCCAACTGGCGCACCATCGCAAACAGTTCCGGATCTTGCGCCTCGTCGATCTCGTAGGCGCCCGCCATCCGCAGGGCAATTTTGTCGGAGAACCAGTAGGCGCCGAAGTTCATGATGAGCGCAAAGACGAAGGCGACCACCATGCCAGAGACGCCTCCGACGAGCCGGCCGACAAAGACCAGCAGCCCGGTCAGTAAGGCAAGCAGTAGAAGAGTCTTGAGGTTGTTCATGGCTCCCATCTCCCGAGAGGTCCGCCCCGGTACGAAAAGGATACGAAACTTTGTGTCACTTGAAGAGTCTCCAAGATTAGACTCGTATCAGATCGACGCCTCGGCGGTCCTTGCGGTTGCAACAACCTCCCGGGTTGGTGGTACCCTAGAGAGGCCGACTGCCTTCCCGAAAGGAATTGCCGGCGATAAAGGAGTACACGTGGCTGAGAATCTGATTGAAGTGACGGATCGCAACTTCCAGAGCGAGGTGCTGGAGAGCGATCTGCCGGTGCTGGTGGATTTCTGGGCGCCATGGTGCGGCCCGTGTCGCCAAGTTGCTCCGGCCGTCGAGGCACTCGCCGAGGAGTACAACGGCAAGGTCAAGTTTGCCAAGCTGAATACCGATGACAGCCCGGTGACCCCCAGCCCAACTTGGCATTATGGGCATCCCGACGCTGATCGTGTTCAAAGGCGGTGTCGAGGCCAAGCGGATGGTTGGTGCGTGGCCAAAGCAACGCATCAAGTCCGCGCTGGAGGAGGCGATCGCCTAGGCGATCACGTTCCGTTCTCGAACCGGATGCGCACGGTCATTCCCCAGCGCAGCCGTGGGTCGGTGAAGTCGAATTCGAGCACCGTCAGATACGTGACGTCGCCGGTTGGGTTGGCTTGGCCGCGCAGGGCAATACTACGCACCACGCCATGACCGGCGAGCCCGTCGATCGCCTCAACGGTGAGCTCGGCACGCTGACCGACACGGATGCGTGCCACTCCATACTCGTTGAGATCGGTCGTCTCGACCACGAGCCTCGAGAGATCGCCGACCACGACGGCTGGCTGCCCAGCGAGCACGGTCTCGCCGCGTTTCGCGTTCAGTTGTGCCACCGTCGAGCGGAACGGAGCAAGGAGCGTCTGCGTTCCGAGCTCGCTTTCGAGACGGACGAGCTCTTGTCGCTCCGCGACCTCCTGCCCTTCTCGGACAAACACCGTGGTTACCTGCCCGGGCACGCTGGGTGAGATGTTCGCCCACGTGGCCGGCACGACACGGCCGCGTGCCTCGACTACCGCTGGCTCAGCAAGGATCGGCACGGGGGCCGGGGCGCCGCCGGTGCGCAGCTGGCTCAGGAGCGCGATTACGCCAACCAACACGACGATCGCCGCGGCCGCGGCCACGAGGCGGGTCGGGATGGGCCGCCGCTGCGGAATGGCGCGTTCGGTCACGTCCGCACCTCTCGAATAATCTTGCCGTCGCGCAGCTCGACAATTCGGCGGGCGGCGCTCGCCATTTCGTGGTCGTGGGTCACGACGACGAAGGTATTGCCAGCACGGTTCAGCTGTTGAAAGAGCGCGATGATTCCCGCCTTGTCCTCGCTATGGAGCTGCCCGGTGGGTTCGTCGGCGAGCACGATTCGGGGCGTATTGGCCAGCGCCCGGCAGATCGCGACCCGCTGGCGTTGGCCGCCAGACAGCCGTGCCGGCGCGAACAGCATTCGGTCGGCCATCCCAACGGAGCGCAGCAGAGAGGCCGCCCGTTCCCAACGCGCTTCCGCCGGCCAACCGGCCGCCTCAAGCGGGAGGGCAACGTTCTCGATCGCCGAGAACGCCGAGACCAGGTGGAACCGCTGGAAAACGAACCCAATCGACATGAGGCGGATGCGGGCGCGCTCGCCGTCGGAGAGGTGGACGACGTCCCGGCCATCGAGCAGCACCTCCCCAGAGCTGGGAACATCCAGCAGCCCAATCAAATTCAGCAACGTGCTTTTGCCTGATCCCGAGGGGCCGAGGATCGCGACGAACTCGCCGTCTTCGATTCGCAGCGACAAGTCGTCCAGCGCCTTGACCGTCACTTCACCGAGCCGATACTCGCGCGTTACGGAGCGGACCTCGAGCATCACGCCTCGCGGAGGGCGTCGGCCGGCTGGACGCGCAGCGCCGCGCGGGCGGGGAAGAACCCGGCAATCGCGCCGAGCGCCAGCGAGATGACGACGATCTGGGCCAGCATGATCGGCTCAAAGACAGCAATTCGCTCGATTTGCGCGAATCGGCGCGAAGTAGACGTTCATTAGCTCACCAAGGCCAATGCCGATCGCGGTGCCGAGGAGTGAGGCGATTGCGGAAATCACGAGCCCTTCGCCGAGCACCATGCCGAGGATCGTCCGTTTGGGCAGCCCGATGGCGAGCATCGTCGCGAACTCGGTTCGCCGCTCGTTCACCGAGCTTCCGAGCACACTGGCGATAAACAGCCCGGCAACGCCGAGCGCCAACGCCGAAAACAGCACATAGACGACCAGCCGCGAGTTCGCCAGTTCGAGCACGGAGGCGATCGCCTGATCCTTCGTCATGATCTGCACATCCCGGGCGCTTGCAATTCGCTGGACCGTCGTGGGCGGGTCGAGCGAGTCAATCATGACGAGATTTACGATATCGCGCCCACGTGACAGCTCGCGAGCTGTATCAAAGTCGAGATACGCATAACCGTTCGAGCCGAACCCGACGCCTCGAATGTGTCCGATCCCGGTGATGAGGAAGCGCCGGCCGTTCAGAATTACGGTCTCGCCGACACTGAGACCGCTGGCCGACGCGAGACTTTGGCCGATGACGATCTCATTGCCCGACCGAAACCAGCGTCCTTGTTTGAGCACGAGTGTCCCGGGGACCCGACTGGGGTCGCCGTAGACGCCAACCGCGGTCCAGGGTTCGGTGTCTTGCCGGCCGTTGGGAAGCCGTTCTCGCTCGCGGCTGAGCGCGGTCATGTAGGTCCCGACCACGCCGCGTACTTCAGGAAACGATCGGACTTGGCTGAGAAATAGCCGCGCATCTTCAATCTCGCCGATTCGATCGCCCGGAAGCAGCGGCGCAATCACCCCCCCGCGCATCAGGACGTACACGTCCATTCCAGTCTCGGTGTACTCACCAGTGAACAAGTAGGTCCCACCGGCGGACAACTCAAGAAAGGCCACGACAACCGACAGCGCGAAGGAGAGACCGATCGTCGCGCCCACCACCTTGCGCCAGCGGCGCAGAATGCTGCGAAGGGTGAGGGGCAGTCGGAAGCTGAATGGGATTTCGGTCGCCGCGACTGATGGTGGCGACTCGCGAGTGATCACCTGACTACTGTAGTCCGGCATGTCCGCACCCGTCCATCCGGATGGTGTGGCTGCGAGGCGGCGGCGGGGCTGGGTCACTGTTGCGTGGGGAGGAGCGAGGCGGGCATGCTGCCCGCTCACGACAACGGCGGTGCGGAAACTCCGGCCACCCTGGGCGATGGCATGACGCTGGGCGGGGCGGGCAGATGCCTAGCGTGGGAACATCATCCAAATGGCGACCAGCATCAGCACGACGATGAGACCACCGACGATGAGCGGCCAACGGGAGCGCTGCGGCGGCGGGGACGGCTCGGTCTGCTCGGGCTCGTCGTCGGTTTCCGTGTGCTCGAGCGCTTGGCGTTGCTGCGCTGCAATGTGCGGCGGCACCCGGTAGCCATAAAACGACGTTTGGATCACCTCTTCGACCATGACTCGCAGCTTCGCGGCGTTTTTGTAGGTCGGATCGACCGCTTCGACCAGCTCGATGGTCCGCTTCGCCTCGGTCCAGCGGCTCTGTTTGATCAGCTTGAGCGCTTCTTGATACGTCGCCTCTATTGGGAAAGGCGACTCGGGAATAGGATCGGGCTCCTGCACGGGGCGGTCCGAATCGTGGGATAGCCGGGAGTCTACCACCGTTTAGCTGCGGATGCTAAAGCTGGCGAGGATGTCCTCGAAATTCCGAAGCAACTCTGGGTAGGACGCCGGGTCGGCCGAGAGGAAGATAAAGTAGCCGCGATTGTTGGACCCGTCACGCACGAGAACGACCTCGACTTTCTGTTCCACGTTGGCATCGCCGACGATCGTGAGGCTGGCGCGCCGACCGGGCTGGTTCGAGATCGTCACCTGCCGTTCGTTCTCTACTTTCAGGCTGGCAGCCCCGTTGCGGGCGCTGTCCAACACGAGTCGATACCACTCGTCGAGTGCCGGAACATTTGCCGCCACTTGGAACTGAACGACGTCGTTGTACGGGGTCGGCGGGGCGATCAAAATCGGCTCGGCAGGTGCGCCGATGTCGTCGATGAACCACGTGTTGGGATAGCGGAATTGATACGGCACGCTCTGATCGCGGTAATCTGTCCAGCCGCGCACCTCGCCGATGCGCGGCCGCGCTCCCGCCACGAGCGAAAGCTCCTGCCGCTGCGCCGTGCCGCGGCCGCTGGGGTCCGGCCGGAGCACCGTGAGCGAGACGGCTGTCCCCGGGCGGACGCCGCTGAGGGCGCCGCTCACCGCATCGACCGTCGTGACGGGCTGGCCATTGATCTGGACGATCACGTCGAACAGTTCGAGGCCGCCTTGCTCGGCGGGGCTTGTCGGGTAGATGCGATCGACAATCGCGCCATTGGTGTTGGGGAGGCCAAGGACCGTGGCGGCATCGGGTGTCACGGGGCGCATTCGGATGCCGATCCAAGCCTGGCCGCCGCCCGATCCGCCGAGCGGCGCTTCATTCCCGAACTGGGCACGCAGCCCGAGGCCGGCCACCAGCGGCGCGATCAGGCAGAGCACGACGAACAAAACTGCCGCCGGAACCAGCAACTTCAGAGAACGGCGTCGCGACCGGGGCATCGATCTCCCCCACCAGGCCTGGCCTGTGCCGGAATTTTCGTCCACCTCGGGGAGGGGCGCAACATTGCCCGCGCTAGCCGAAGCCTTCGCGCTCTGCGCGGTCGAGCATCGCCTTGCGCTCGAGGTAACGGTCGGAGCGGTACGGCTGCCAGGTGCGCAGGAACGCTGCGCTCTCTGGCGGAAGATGGCGCTCGAGATCGTTGTCGTGGCTGCCGGCGCGGATCGCGGACGAGGAGAGGTGGACGTCGAGCGATGGCGGGGCAGGCAGGATGGTCACCTTCGCGGCCCAGCGACGATTCGCCGGGTCGGCGAGCAAGGCGCGGATCTGATCGTCTCCAGCGCCAGCGCGCGGCAGCACCAGCAGATCAGCCTCGTCGAACAGCTTCGTGAGCGCCTGCTCCCGGTTGTCGTAGTAGCGGGGGTCGAAGATTTGGACCAGTTTGTCATAGCCGATCAGGAAGCTCAGGCGTGTGGTCGGCAGCAACGCTCGCAAGGCACGCGCCTGATCGACGTAGAGGCCAGCGTTGGTGAGCGCGAGGACCGCGCCGACGCGACGAGCGATCGCATCGAGCAGCGCGAGCCGGTCTTCGATCGTTGCCGCCTCGACGGTCTCCTTGTCGACGCTCCGAACCGCCACAACGAAGGCAACGAGGTCAGCTCCAGCGGCACGGGCAGCGTCGAGCAGCGCAAGGTGCGCCCGCGTCGGCGGGTTGAACGAGCCGGCAAGGAGCGCTGCCCAGCGCGGCGTTTCCTCGGGCCGGCGTACCCAGCGGGCGGATGGACGCGGCAGCGCATCGACCGTGCGTACCAGCCGGCGCAGCGCGAGCAGCTGGGCAAGCGAGTCAACGTCGGAGGATTGGCGCACGGACGGGATGTAGCACGTCGGCGGTGCGCTCGTCGAGCGAATTGACCGCCTCGAGGTGTCGGGCTAGCATTTCTCGATTGTCCGCAAGGAGAACCCCGTGGAGATGTCCGGCCGGCGACGCCAGCTTGTCACGCTTGCGGTGCTGACCGGTATTTTCCTCGCCGCCACTGAGGCGACCATCGTCGCGACCGCCATGCCAACGATCGTCGGCCGCCTCGGCGGGGTCGAGCTCTACGCGTGGGTGTTCACCGCCTACTTTCTGACCTCGTCGACGACGGTCCCGATCTTCGGCAAGCTTGCCGACCTGTACGGCCGCCGGTCGGTGTATCTCGCCGGGGTCGGCCTGTTCATGGTCGGGTCGCTACTGTGCGGCGTGGCTGGAACGATGGAACAGCTCATCGCGGCGCGGGTGATTCAGGGCATCGGCGCCGGCGCGGTGCAACCGCTCGCCTTCACCATCGTCGGCGATATCTACTCTCTCGAAGAGCGGGCCCGAATTCAAGGGATCTTCAGCGCTGTCTGGGGGATCGCAAGTGTTCTCGCCCCGGTGCTGGGGGCGCTCATCGTAGAACACCTTGCTTGGCAATGGATCTTTTTCCTCAACGTGCCAGTCGGGCTGGTCTCGGCGGCGCTGGTCTGGCTTTATCTTGCCGAGCCGGCGATCGTTCGCGCCGCCGCGCCGATCGACTGGTCCGGAGCGGCAGCGCTGATCGCCACGGTCGCCGTCTTGCAGTTTGCACTGCTCGAGCTGCGGGACCACGGGCCAACGTCGCCGCGCATGCTCAGCTTGGCAGTGCTGTTCCTCGCGCTGCTGACGGCGTTCGTCGTGATCGAGCGCCGCGCCAGTTCGCCCATCATTCCCTTTGCGCTGCTTCAGAACCCGATCATTCGTGCCTCGACCATTGGGGCATTTGCGCTCGGCGCGGTCGTGTTCAGCGGGCCGACGTTCATCCCCCTCCTTGTGCAAGGCGCCCGCGGGGGCAGCGCTGCCGATGCCGGTATCGCGCTCATCCCCGAGTCCATTGGCTGGACGATCGGCGCAGTGATCGCGGGCCGGATGATCCTGACACTCGGCTACCGCTGGGCGGCCACGATCGGCACGATCGGTGTCGCGGCGAGCTCGCTGGCGATCGCTTGGTGGCCCGGCGCTGCGTCGTGGCTGCTGCTCGTCTTGCTCGGCATCCTCGGGGTAGGCGCCGGCTTCGGGTTCACCGCCTTCACGATCTCGGTCCAGAACGCGGTCGACTGGGCGCGGCGCGGGGTCGCCACCTCGACAGTGCAATTTGCGCGCACCATCGGGGGGACACTCGGGGTTGCGGTGCTTGGAGCGCTCTTCAGCGCTGGGCTGGCGAGTCAGCTCGCCGGTGTCGATGGGGTGACCGCCAATATCGCGAATCAACTGCTCGATGCGCGCCAACGGGCCGCGGTGCCGGCTGACGTTGTGGCGGCGTCGGCGGCAGCGATCGGGTCGGCGCTAGGGCCGGTGCTTTGGTTGACCGCCGTGTTTGCCATCGTCGCCGTCATCCCAGCGCTTCGCATGCCGCGTGGCAGCGCCCGCCGCCACACGGCGCCGAACATCCAAGCGGAAGAGCGGGCTTCAGTCGAGCAGGCATCCGTCCCCTAAGCTCAGCGCATGCGCCCGGTACTCGCGCTCCTTCTGCTCGCCCTCCTCTCCGCCTGCCGCCTGCCGGCCAGCGAACCGGTCTGGACGCGCGACGACAGCGGTCTCCCCGGATATGCGATCCCCACCGGGCTCGCCGTGGGACCAGATCAAACCATCTACCTGTCGCTTTACCGCGAGGACGGCGTGGTGGTGCGGCGCCCCGGCGAAGGTTGGCACGTCGCCTCTGACCTACGCGGTGTGGCGGCCTACGGCGTGGCAGCGGGCCCGCCGAGCGTCGCGCTCGCGGCGACCGTCGATGGAGTCTATCGAACCGACGACGGTGGCCGAAGCTGGCGCCGCGTGTCGGCACGCCAGCCGATCTATGCCGTCCACTTCGACCGCGACGGCGCGGCCTGGGCGGGAGGTGAAGGGGAGATCCTCCGCTCGTCCGATGGCGGGAAGTCGTGGAGTGTCGCTGCGCGGTTCGATTCGCTGGTCACGGTGCTCGGTTTGGCGCGGGGGCGCGCGGGGTTGGTTGTTGCCACCGCCGGCGGCGGCCTGCGCCTTTGGCGCGATGATGGGCTGCACCAAACGCTGAGCACACGTCAAGTCGTCTCGTCGGTTGCGGCCGACCGCGAAGGACGGCTCGCCGCGCGAATCGAAGGCCGTCTCTGGATCAGCGTCAGCGGCGAGACGTGGGAGCCGGCTGGGTCCTTCGATCGGCCGGTCGTCGCCGTCGGCGCGGCGGACGATGCTCTGCTGGCCGCGACCGAAGGCGCCGGCGTCTACCGGTCGCAGGATGGCGGCGCACGCTGGACGCTGGTCGGCGGTCCGCTCAGCGCGACCGTCTACGCCGTAGGCGGCGGCGAGCGCGTCTGGGCAGCGACCGCGCACGGGGTGCTCGCGGCCGGCGTCGAGGGCTGGGAGACGACGGGCGAGAGGGTCGGCCGGCCGTTGGTGCGGGGGATGGCGGCAGCCGGGGCGTTGCTTGCCGCGACGAGCGATGGCGTTTATCAGCGCGAGGCCGACGGATGGCGGCCGCTCGGCCGCGATCTGCGCGGCGTGCTCACGCTCTTCGTGCTGCCGGCCGGCGGGACGCTGGTTGCCGGGACATTCGAACGCGGAATCCTCCGTTCCACCGATGGCGGCCGCAGTTGGGAGACGGTGACCGAGGCCGAATACGCCCGGGCGATCGTGCCGAGCATCGCGGCGGGTGGCGATACCCTCGTGGCTCGCGTCGAGTATGACCGCACGCTCCAAAGCCGGGACCGGGGGGAGAGTTGGGCGCTCGCCGACGCTGGGTTGGCCGGGCGGACGGTGTTCGCGGTGGCGACGGACGGCCAAGCCTTTTGGGCGGGCACCGATGCCGGCGTGTACCGCTTCGAGGAGTCCGTCTGGCGGGCGTTGCCGCCGCTCGCCGGCACGGTGAGCGCCCTGCTCGCGACGAACGAGGGGCTCGTCGCCGGCACGTCCGACGGGTTGTGGCGACTGGGGCAAGGCAGTTGGGGACGATTTGGGCTGGATGGCCGCCACGTGGTTGCCCTGCTCGCCGGGGCGGACGGCCGCCTCGAAATCGCCGGTACCAGCAGCGACGGCCTCTTTCGTCGTGACGGCGCAGGCTGGCGCGCCTTCGGCCTGACTGGCGAGCGGATCAACGCTCTAGCCCGCGACCCGCGCGATGGCGCGCTCGTCGTCGCAACGGAGAGCGGCGTTTGGCGGACACGATGATCGCTCGGCTGCTGCTGATCGTGCTCGCTGTCGCTCTCCTGCTCGGTGGTGGGGCGGCGATCGAACGTCCCGCGGAGCCAGCGCTGCGTTATGCCGTTCACACCGTTCGCATTCACGACCGGCCGATGCGGCTGGTCGCCGAGGCCGGATTCGGCTGGGTGGTCCAGTTGCTTGCGTGGCGCGAGATCGAGCCGTCGCCAGGTGAGCTGTATTGGGAGTACCCGGACACCATCCTGCGTGCTGCCGAGCACTATGGCGTACAGGTCGTGCTTCGGCTCGATCACCAACCGGAGTGGGCCCGTCCCGGTCGAACGAATGCGCCGCCGCGTGACCCGGCGCTCTATCCCGCCTTCGTCTCACGCGTCGCCGAACGGTATCGCGGGCGCGTTGCCGGCTACATCATCTGGAACGAACCGAACCTCGCGCATGAGTGGGGAGGCGAGCCGCCGGACCCGGAGGCGTACGCCCGGCTGCTTGGCGACGCCGCGGCGGCGGTCCGCCGTGCCGACCCGAAGGCGCTTGTCATCGCCGCTGGGCTTGCGCCCACAAACGAGAGGAGTGCGCGAGCGCTGGATGACCGCGAGTTCCTGCGCCGGCAACTGGCCGCGCCCGGTGGACGGGAGTTCGACGTGCTCGCTGCCCATGGCTATGGCTTCGGCCTCCCGCCCGACGCGCCGGCGGAGGCGAACGGCGGGCTGAACGTCCGCCGGGTGGAACAGCAGCGGGCGATCTTGGTTGAGGCCGGGCTCGGCAATCGCCCGATTTGGATCACCGAGCTCGGTTGGACGGTCGATCCGACATCGCCGGTCGGCGGGCCGGCAGTGAGCGAAGAGCTCCGCGGCCGTTACCTCGCTGCGGCGTATGCGCTGGCGGCGCGCGAGTGGCCGTGGGTGGGGCTCGTTGCGGTCTGGAGCCTCGGCGCGGACGAGCCCGACGACGACAATCAGGCTGGGTTCCGCCTCGCCGGTCCCGGCTACGTCCCCAAGCCAAGCTGGGAAACGCTGCGGGCGATGCCCAAAGGTCCGCCGCCTCAACCAGTCCGGTCGAAGGCGTGTCCGGCCGCGCTGCAGTGGGTACCGGCTGGCTGCCGGATCCTCGGCCTCGAGCGCCGACCGATCGAAATACTGGCAGCCGATGTGCCCATTCACCTTGGCGACCAGCCGGACCTTGCATCGCCTTGGCGGCCGCTTCACGGTTTCGGCCGCCTTGCCCCGCAGTGGCGATCCGAATTTTATGTCGATGACACGACAGCGGCGTGGGACCTCACGCTCGAAGCGCTTCAGCCGAACGACCGTGGCAACCATCTGCTGATCAACGGCCACCTGCTCGATCCGCCCTACTGGCCGGGGCGGGATTGGGACTACGCGTCCTATTGGACGCGGCTTCGCTTTCGCGTGCCAGACGGCGTCCTCCGCCCGGGGCTGAACGTGCTCGAGGTGCGTGTCGGGCAGTGGGTGCCAGCGTTTCAGGTCTGGAACAACCGATGGGAAGACGTCCAGTTTCGCAACATCCGGCTCGTGCCGGCAGGAGGCTAGGCCGATGCAGATCGCTCGCTTCGCGTCGCCGCTCGGTCCCCTCGTCGCGCTGACCAGCGACAGTGCGCTGATCGCTCTCGCCTTCGACGATGGATCCCCGCTGCTCGCGAGGCTGCTCGGCCGGCGCTTCGACAGCGAGCGCACCGTCGAGGCGGTTGACCCGCTCGAGGTCGCCTCGCGGCTCCGCGCCTACTTTGCGGGAGAGCTGACGGCGATTGATGCGCTGCCGGTAGAGGGCGGCGGCACACCGTTTCAGCGCGCGGTGTGGCAGCAGCTCCGCACGGTTCCGCCGGGAACGACGACGACCTATCGATCGCTGGCGGCCCGGCTGGGGGCGCCAGCGGCGACGCGCGCTGTCGGCTTGGCAACCGCCAAAAATCCGATCGCAATCGTCGTTCCATGCCATCGAGTGATCGGCGCGGACGGCTCGCTTACCGGCTATGCGGGGGGCCTCGCTCGCAAGCGCTGGCTGCTCGCGCACGAAGGGATGGCTGTCCAAGGGCGGCTGCTCGGGGACTGACGCACCGTCACGCTCCGGAGTGATGGTGCAAGGGCCCGGAACGGTTCTGGTCCCAGCTCTCTCTTTTCGCGCTCGCACGGGGCCGCAGGTGCTCGCGAATCAGCACTCGGAACGTGAGTGAAACGGCGTCCAAACGCCAAGAAACGCCCGTTTGCGCACGATATACTGTTGGTGAGCTTGTCCCGGAGAAAGCGAGGACAGGAGGCAGGATGGCGGTTGGTCTCGGCACCTTCGCGACGGTGTGGGGGCTGCTTCGTGACAACAGCTTCGCGGAGATCGACGCGAACCTAGCGCGGCCGGCACGGATTGCGGTCACTGGCGCGTCGCCCGCTGAGCGGAACGCGGTGATTGAAGCACTCGCTCGTGGCGGCGAGCCAGGCGTTATCGGTCACGAAGTTGAAGATCCGGCGCTCGAGCTGCAGCTCGTCCGCGAGGGGGACATCGTTCGTGTCATCCTCGTCACTCCCGGGTTTAAGTCCACCGACTCCGTGGAGCTTCCCGACCTCGCGCCTGAGACGATTGCGGCTCGGCTCGGCCCGGCCATCTTCGACCGGCTGCCGCTCGAAGTCGTCGGATTTGGCCGCCGGCTGCCGGCCCTGCGCGAGCTCGCCGCCAATCAGGAGATCCGAGACTATTCGCTCCTAAATGCCCAGATTGCTGCGATTAGCAACATCCCAGACATCATCCCCGTCCTCGGCCCCTTCATTGCTGGCGCCGCCGAGATGCTCCTTCTCACCAAAAACCAGATCATCCTCGTCTACAAACTCGCAGCGATCTACGGTCGGCCGCTTGGGGACAAAAAGGCGCTGCTTAGCGAGGTGGTCACGATCTTCGGCGCAGCGTACGTTTGGCGGCTGGTGGCTCGCCAGCTGGCGGGCTTTGCCCCCTTCGGGCTTGGCATCATCCCGAAAGTCACGATTGCCTTCGTCGCGACTTACACCGAAGGCAAGTCGGCGCAGCACTACTTCCTCAGTGGCTCGCCGCCGCCGCAGGAGCTGCTCGGCCGCTTCATCGCCGAGGCGAAAGAGATTGCCGCTCGCGTCCTTCCCCAGCTGAAGCGGCGTGGCGCGGCCGGACCAGAGCTCGTCGCCCCTGCCTCCACCGAGCGGTGATGCCCGGGCGACCGAGTTCTCGGCGGCCTTCCGGGGATCGCACTGGTCACCGGTGCAACTCGCGTCTGTCGTGGTGGACGCGTTCTCGCTCGCACGCCGAGCAGACCGGCACCGACGGTGCGCCCTGCTCGTCCGAGAGGCCGGCGCTCCACGCCGGTCGTCCGCATTAGGGAACCTGCCACGAACGGCTTCGGCGGTTTGGGCGATCGTCGAAGAGGGCCGGGGCCTGCCGGCAGCCCTTCAGAGGCAAGGCCGGCAGCGGTCTCAGCGAGAGCGGCCCGGCGGACGGCGGTGACCGCTCAGGTACGCCGCGAGGTAGCAGATCGCCCCGCAGACGGCGAGGACGCCGAAGCCGAGGAAGGGGCCGGTGTAGCTGCCGGTTGCGTCGTAGCCGGCGGCAGCGACGACCGGGCTGATCGCCGAGGCGAAGGTCATTGGCAGGCCGAGTGCGCCGAGGATCGCTCCGTAGCCACGCACCCCGTATCGCTCGATGATGACCACCGCCTGAAGAGCGACTGAACCACCGAGGCTCAGCCCGTAGACGATGGCGAACGCCCACACCCCTGGCCCCGGCGCGGTGAGCGCGAGGAGCGCATAGCCAACGCCCTGCAGGAAGAAACACCACGCCAGCAAGGGCGCAGCCGGCAGCAGGTCGCCCAGCCAGCTGTAGAGAAAGCGGCTGAGCAGCGCACAGAGCGCCATCAGACTGATGGCGGTCGCCGCTTCGGCCGCGCCGGCCCCCTTGTCGATGATCGCGTTTTGGGCGTGGATCCCGATCGAGAGCGAGCCGGCGTGGCCGAGCATCTGGCCGATCGCAAGGAGCCAAAAGGTCGTATCCCGCAGCGCGATCCCCAGCGTCGCGTCTCCGCTCGCGGGCGGTGGTGAGGCTGCGGCAGAACCGTATGGCTGTACCCCCCGCTCGGACGGCGTGCCCGCCATCGCAAACCAGACGACGGGCAGGACAACCGCCCAGACGGCGATTCCGACGACGACGACCGCCGTGCGCCAGCCAAAGGAGAGGATCAGCCACGTGGCGAGCGGCACGAGAATGATCCCAGCGAGGCTGATTCCCGTGGAGGCAAGGCCCATTGCCAGCGCTCGGCGGCCGACGAACCAGCGGGCGATCGCCGCCGATGCCGGGACCTGGCTCATGCCGCACCGGCCAATCGCGCCGATACCGTATGCCACGCAGAAGACAGCGAACGACTGGACACCGGCGAGCAGAATGTAGCCAAGCCCGGCGAGCAATGCTCCGCAGACAATGATGAGGCGCGGGCCGTAGCGGTCGGTCCAGCGGCCGACGAGAACTCCGGTCAGGCCGGGCAAGAGCGAGCCAAGCGCGAAGGCGCTCGAAAGCCACGTTTGTGGCCAACCGAATTCTGCTAACCAGGCAGGCTGGAACACGCCGAGCAAGTAGCCGGCCATGCCGCTCTGAAAAAAGAAGACGAGGCCGGCGGCGAGTACGACGAACCAACCGGGATGAAATCTGGCCGTCTTGGCAGGAGCGAGCGGCGGCGATGCGGAGACGGTCTGCAAGCGGTCTTCGGGCATCTGCCCATCATACCTGTCGGGCGGCGGGAGGGAGGAAGAACGAGTGTTCCGATACCCATCCGACAAAAGAATGCCATAAGGCCTGCTTATCGTGAGTAGCCGCAGTGTAGGAAATTCGGTATTCCGGACGAGATGAATGTGCTAGAGTCCGCCCGGTCAGGATCCTGCCCCGGCCCGAGCACAGTCGCTCTTTCGGCGGGGCACATCGAGCGATTCACCTCGCGCGCCCGTATCAGTCCGCTTCGTCCGCGCGTTGTGCGTGGGCGACGCCTGGTGAGTGGAGGAGTCTGTTGAGGTACGCCGAAGATCAGGGTCAGCTTGGCGCCGCATCCTCGAGTTCGCGTCCTCAGGACCGCGTATCCCCCGTGCTCATCCCGCTTCCAGAAACCCCAACGCCGCGCCGGCGGCGGAATGCCGTTTGTCCCAAACTGCGGGTCAACGGCGAGGTCTGGACCGTCGAGGATGTCCAGACGAGAATGCGCCCGACGCTGAAAGAGCGGACCGTTAAGCTCGCCTGTGGCAATCGACCGACGGTCGGGTTGCTCGCCGATTGGGTCCTCGATGTCTGTATGTCGAGCTGGTGCCGCGACTGTCCGTTTCGCTAACGGAGAGCGTCGGCATCAGAACAGCTTCGTCACGCCGAGAAAAGCATTCGTGCCAATGCCGAGCCAATACACATAGGCCATCAGCCGTGCTCGCTTGATCTCGCGCGTCAACCGCGATTCCAGTTCGTCTTTCGGTCCCCCGCTGCTGAGCTGGGCGAAGATCGCGAACCAGTTGCGCATGACGTAGCGCAAGCCGAGTCCGATCACCAGCAGCCCGGAATAGATGAGGACTTTCGTCGCGTACCAAGCGGCGGTGAATGGCCCGCCGGTGATGAGCGAGGCGAGCGAGACGGCGACCAAGATTGGGATGAGGACATAGCGCACGCGCTCGTCCCAGATCGTGAGCGTCGTCCCGAGCGGCGTGCCACGCTTGATGAAGGCGGCCCAAGTCAGCGACAGCCAAAGCGCGGTGATGATCCACATGCCAACGAGCCAAGGACCGCCGAGCGGCTGAATGCCCCAATAGTTGCCGAGATGGAGACCAAGGGGCAGCAGAAGGATGATGCCCGTACGCGCGAGGATGTCGATACGATAGGCTGTCTCGAGATGACGCTTCCGCTCGTCGAGCGACAGGTGTGGGTTGGTCACGTTGTACGACGTTTGGAAGACGCCCCATTCGCCACCGAGCCAATAGACGACGGCAATGATGTGGAGAAACTTCAGAATGCTGTACTCCGAGATCATGCCTCCTCCTTCACGCGGTGCGGTGTCTCCTCCAGAAGACGGCGTCCCGGCGCCGTCGGCCGGCTCGCGCCGTCGGTCTCCGGCAAGCGGGCGATTGTTGCGCCGGTGGCGCGGCGTACTCGCTCGGTGAGGTCCCGCAAGATGGCCGCCGCCGCCCCGAGCGAGTGTGCTTCGACGCCCGCCAAGCAATCGCCCGCCCAGATCGCCTGCCGCCGGCTGAGGGCGGCCTGCAAGGCTGCCCCGTGCGGCGTGAGCGTTACGAGCGGCGCCCGCCGGTCATCCGGGTTCGGGCGCAGTTCGACGACGCCCGCGGTGCGCAGCGCGTCGACCGTCCGCTGGACGCTTTGGCGGGCCAAACTGAGGCGGCGGGCGATCTGAGAGACCGTCATTGGACGGCGGGCGACGACGTTCATCACTTGCCAGCGGGCACCGCTCAAGCCGAGATCGGCCGACATCGCGTCGGCGGCGTGCAGCACCTCGCCGTGCAGCTGAAACAGCGCTAGCAGCAGCTCTTGGAACGCGTCGTTCGTCGGGTCCTGAGCCATGCTTTCCCGTTCGAAATCGACAGTACCCTACCATATTGACAGGGAACTGTCAATAGCCTATGCTCGCGTTCGTGTGGCGAGGGCCGGCGAGGAGGGGCCATGGGCGACGCAATGGCAGCGTGGGAGCGCGAGCTGTGGGAGGCGAACAGCGGTGTTTGGATCAGCCGCTACACCGTCCGTGACGCGACGGGTGTCATTCTGGACCAGCACGAGGCGCGCAATGACATCGCCATCGACTGGGCAACGAACCGCTACGCGCAACGCAACGTCTACACCAGGGGCGACACCATCGAGACGCGCCGGTACCTTGGCCACTTCGAGGGAGGTCGCCTCGTCATCGAAAGCGACCGTCTGGTTGGGGTGGCTTGGCCAGTCGAGCGGCGGGTGATTCTGCTCAACTTCCGTCTCAAGGACGCGCCGACCGAAACGTTTGAGCTCATCACGCTGGTGGATGAGCGTCATCGCGCCCGGGTCATGCAGCACATTGCAGGTGGACGGCTGGCTGCGGTGACCAGCGTCTTCGACGAAGTCCGAGTTTCTGCCGAGCCGGCTATCGACGCCGCCGGCAACGACCTGCCGTGACACTCGCCGCGGTGTGCCATTGGCAGGCATCGCGATCCCTCTTCCCCGGGAAGCCACTCCTAACCGTGCGCCGGCGGCGTAATGGCGTCGTCGCAGGCCGTTGAAGTCGGGACGCCGGTGGGCGAAAGGGTTTTGTCACCGAAGAGGACTCCCAATTCTGGCCGCTCGCTACACTAGCCGCCGTGCGGAGCTCTCGCTCGAAAGGATGCCTATGCCTCGCTTTCTCAGCCGTCGTCAAGCGCTCGCGCTCGGCGCTGCGGCCGGCGCAGCCCTCCTTGCCCGTCCGGCGTCTGCCCAGCAGGCCGCCGGCCAATTTCGATTCATCAATGCCGTTCCCGATGCGTTGCCGCTCTCGGTGCTGATCGATGGCACGGCCAGAGTCCCCCCGGTTGGCTATGGCAGCGTCACCGAGTGGGTCCCCGTCGCCACGGGTGAGGCGTCGATCGAGGTCATCCCGCAACCGGCGGCGGGCGGGTCGCCGCAACCTCCGCTCGTCACGACGACGGTGACGATCGCCCCCGACACGTGGGTAACGTTGCTCGCTATCGGCCAGCAGGTAGCCGACAACGTTCAACCGTGGGTGATCACCGATCAGCCCCCGTCGGCAGCGGCCGGCGGGGCGCTGGTCCGGGTGATTCACGCCGCGGTCGGGGCACCACCGCTCCACGTGGTGGCGAGCGGTCCGATTACGGTGCAATTCGGAGATGTGCGATTCAACGAGGCGAGCAGCTACGTCGGGATGGACGCCGGGTCGTACCAGCTCAGCGCGGTGGCAGTTCCACCCGCGCCGGCGCTGCCCCAGCCACCGGTCTTCACGTTCGGCGCCGAGCTTCCCAACCCGATCGTGACAGGCCAGCGGCCGGTCGATTCACCGATTTCCTTCGGCTACTCGTCCTATAGCATCATCGCCTTTGGTCGCGTTGCTCGGGATCCCTACCTCGCCTTTCTCGTCACGACCGATCTCTCCTCGATCTAACGCATCCGGCGCGGCGTGAGCGAATCGAGCAACCGTCGGGAGACGGCGGCGATCTCATCCACGGCGGCATCGTAGGCGGCGGCGTTGGCGCGTGAGGGAACGCGTGCGCCGCTGATCTTCCGGACGAATTGGAGTGCGGCGGCACGGATCTCCTCGTCAGTCGCTGGTCGATCGGGGAGGCGGAGCGGTTTGATGCTTCGGCACATGGGACGATGGTAGCACTCCGTGGGGAGAACGATGCGGACGATCCACCAACGGCATACCGGCTGGGACAACGCGCTGCCGCCGGTCGCGGAGATCGAAAGCGGTGACGAACTCGAGTTCGACGTGGTCGATGCATCCGGCGGTCAGCTTGCTCGTGACTCGACGGCGGCAACGCTCGGGGCGCTCGACTTCGCGAGGGTGAACCCGGTGACCGGCCCGGTGTTTGTCCGCGGCGCGAGGCCGGGCGACGTGCTCGAGGTCGAGATCCGCGCTCTCACGCCCTCTGGCTGGGGGTGGACAGGGATCATTCCCGGGTTTGGCCTGCTGGCCGACGAGTATCCGGCGCCGTGGCTCGCTCATTGGCAGATCGACGGTGGAATTGCAACGGGATTGGGCGGCGTGCGCGTGCCGATTCGGCCCTTTCCCGGCACGATCGGCGTTGCCCTCCCCGAGCCGGGGGCGCACAGTATCGTCCCACCGCGCCGGAACGGCGGCAACATGGACATCAAACATCTCGTCGCCGGCGCCCGGCTCTTGCTGCCGGTCTTGGTCGAGGGCGCGCTCTTCTCGGTCGGCGACACGCACGCTGCCCAAGGCGACGGCGAAGTGTGCGGCACGGCGATCGAGTCGCCAATGACGGTGACACTCCGGATAACGCTCCGCCGCGGTCGATCCCTGCCGGCGCCCGAATACGTCCTCCCGCCTCCCAGCGTTGCGCCTCCCGATCCTGCCGGCTATCACGTCACGACGGGAATCGCCAGTGATCTGCTTGAAGCTGCCCGCGAGGCGACCCGCCACGCCGTTGCCTATCTTCAGGTGGAACACGGCTTCACGCGCGAGGAGGCATACGTTCTGGCCAGCGTCTGCGTGGACCTGCGGATCAGCGAAGTGGTGGATGCGCCAAACTGGCTGGTGTCGGCCGTTGTTCCGCTGTCGATCGTGAGCCGGTAGGGAGCTCAGCGGTTGCTTTCGTCGGGATTTCACTACAAGAAGCGACGTTGGCCCGTCATTTGTCTGATGTAGAAGGTGCCTCGAGCGGTATAGAGTGGCTCCGTGAATCAGCCCAGCGTGCGGCGGCTCTCAGCCCCCGAGGGGCAGGTCGGCGTGAACTCCTCAGCCGACGGATCGCCGTGCCTGCTGCTGATCTACACCGACGCGCTCTTCCGCGACGTCATCTGTCACGCGTTGCGCGCCGCCCAGATCGAGGTCGGGCGTGCGGTCCACGCTGCCGAGATGAGCGGCTCGTTGCTCGCAGCCGTGCAGCCGACCGTCGTGGTCGTCGATCGGCTCCCGCCGGAGGCGCTCGTGCGGTTGCTCGCGCTCGCGGTCGAGCTCGCGTCACCGCCGCTCATCGTCGCGCTCAGTCTTGCCACGGACCGAATCCAGACTATCGAGACGTTCGCCATCCGTCCTGCTGGCCTCGAGGAACTGCGCGCTGTCCTGCTCGAACGCCTACGGAACGGCTGACCAGCGTCAGACAGAGCCCGCGAGTTTGCGCCGGCGGCGTTTTGGTTTGCACGTGTGCCCGCAGCGAGGAACGCCGCTGTCACTGCTGCGCCCCGGCCGGCGCAAGCAGCGCGGCAGGAGCGCTACCGATCGAGGCGCGGGGTGAGGGGCAGATCGTCCTCGCGCCATTCGGCAGCGATAAGCCGGCGGCGTTTCGCCCGGGCGCGGAGCAGCCGCCACCACCAAACCGCCGGGCCAAGCAGGAGGAAGATCGGAAGAAGGAAGGGCCAGTGCGTCGCCGCGACAAAGGCGATCGCGCTCTGGGATTGGTCGGCCTGCAAAATAAGCAGGGCGCCAAAGAGCTTAAAGGCGACGGCGACGCCAAGCATGGTCCACAGCGCGGCCCGTCCGTTGTCCACGCGGAGAGTCTACTCGGTCCGTTCCACGCGATCACGACAAGCCGTCCCTCCGCACGAGTATGCTAGGGTTGAGTCCGGCGCAGTGTCAGCGCCAAGTATCTCCGAAACGATGGAACCGTCTGCCATGCGCGAAATCTGGCCGGGCAAACCCTATCCGCTTGGCGCGACCCCCGACGGCGAGGGGACGAACTTTGCCATCTATTCCGAGCGCGCGACGAATGTCGTCCTCTGCCTATTCTCTGGCGATGCTGAAGAGCGGATCCCCCTCCCGATGCGAACTGGCCACATTTGGCACGGCTATCTGCCTGGGGTCGGCATCGGCCAGCGCTATGGCTACCGTGTCGAGGGGCCGTACGACCCCGAATCGGGATTGCGATTCAACCCCGCCAAACTGCTGATAGACCCTTACGCCCGTGCGCTCGAAGGCCAAGTGAACTGGCGTGGTCCCGTCTTCGGGTATCCACGCGGGAGCGATGACCTGACGCGCGACGACCGTGACGACGCGGCGGCGATGCCGAAAGGCCTGATCATCGATTGCTCGTTCGATTGGGGCAACGACCGCCCGCCGGCTACACCGTGGAACCGAACCATCATCTACGAGTTGCACGTCAAAGGCTTCACGAAGCTGCATCCTGAGGTCGAGCCAGCATTGCGCGGCACCTATCTTGGCCTCGCGTCGCCGCCGGTGCTCCGCTACCTCCAAGAGCTGGGGATCACCGCCGTCGAGCTCCTGCCTGTCCACGCCTTCACCGACGACCGATGGCTGCGCGACCGTGGCCTCGTCAACTACTGGGGGTACAACACCATCAACTACTTCGCGCCCGAGGCGCGCTACGCCGTCGATCCGACTCAGGGCAATCCGGTGCGTGAGTTCAAGACGATGGTGAAAGCACTCCACGCGGTCGGGATCGAGGTGATCTTGGATGTGGTGTTCAACCACACGGCCGAAGGAAACCACCTCGGCCCCACCCTCTCGTTCCGGGGGATCGATAACCAGACCTACTATCGGCTGGTCCCGGCGCGACCGCGGTTTTATGTCGATTACACCGGTGTCGGGAATACCCTCAACAGCCCGCACCCCCAAGTGCTGAAGCTCATCATGGACTCGCTGCGCTACTGGGTCGAGGAAATGCACGTCGATGGCTTCCGCTTCGACTTGGCGACAACCCTCGCCCGCGAAGAGCACCACGTCGACCGGTTGGGGTCATTTTTCGACGTTATCCATCAGGATCCGGTCATCTCACGCGTAAAGCTGATCGCCGAGCCGTGGGACATCGGCGAAGACGGCTATCAAGTGGGGCGCTTCCCGATCCTCTGGACCGAGTGGAACGGCCGCTATCGCGATGCGGTGCGCGCGTGGTGGAAAGGAGACGCCGGGCTCGCGCCTGAGATGGGCTATCGATTAACGGGCTCCAGCGACTTGTATCAAGCTGATGGACGTCATCCTTGGGCGTCCATCAACTTTGTCACCTGCCATGATGGGTTCACCCTCACCGATCTCGTCTCCTACAACGAGAAGCACAACGAAGCGAACGGCGAGGACAACCGCGACGGCTCGGACCATAACCTGAGTTGGAACTGTGGTCATGAAGGGCCAACCGACGACCCGGCGATCCTGCGGCTGCGCGATCGGCAGCGGCGGAATTTTCTCGCCACCCTCCTCCTTTCGAGCGGCGTGCCGATGATCCTCGCCGGCGATGAGATCGGCCGTACCCAGCGCGGCAATAACAACCCCTACTGTCAAGACAACGAGATCAGCTGGGTCGACTGGGACCTCGACCCGTGGCAGCAAGAGCTGCTGGAGTGGACGAAGCGAATGATCCGGCTGCGTCAGAGCCAGCCGGTGCTGCGGCGCCAAACCTTCTTCGCCGGGACATCGCCAGACGGTGATGGACCAAAGGACATCACGTGGCTCCGTCCGGACGGCTGCGAGATGACCAGTGAAGATTGGCTGCACGCGGGACTGCACGCCTTTGGCATGCTGCTGGCCGGCGATTCGCTCAACGAGCTCGACGAGCGAGGCCGGCCCGTCAGCGGTGACACCCTGCTCATCCTGATGAACGCCTCGCCCGACCCGGTGCGGTTCGTCTTACCGAGGACGCAAGGCATCTGGGAGCTGATCGAAGACACGGCCCGGCCGAACGAGATTGGCGTCCGACCGCTGGCGGCCTACCCGCTCGAATCGCGATCGCTGGCAGTCTTCATCCAACGGGGGCCAACGGAGGGGTCGGCGCCGGCGTCGTAAGCTCACAGTCCGGTTCGGCGTGGGTCGAAATTTCCTCCCCCTCCACGGGCTGGCCGTGCGGATCGAGCGTCAACCGGACGACCGGCCGAGTAAGCTGGCCCGGCCGGTTCTCGACGACCACGCCGGTGAAGCCGTCGTAGCGTCCGCCAGTCAGCCGCACCGTCGAGCCAATCGGGAAGAGCGGAATGGTTGCGAAGAACGCCCGGATTACCTCTTCGTTCAGGTGCCGGCCGGCCATCTGGCGCATCGTTGCGGCAAGCGTCTCCGGCGGCATCGCGGGGCGATAGGGCCGGTCCGACGACAGCGCCGAGTAGACGTCGGCTACCGCCGCGATCTCGGCGAGCGGGTGGATGCGTGAGCGATTGAAGCGGTCGTGCTCTTCCCGCCGCAGCCGGTTGGTGCCGTGCAAACCGCGAGGATAGCCACTGCCATCTTGGCGTTCGTGGTGCTGGAAGGCGACGTGGTTCGCCACGTAGTCGCCGATCGCACCTTCCGCGAGATATTGGAAGCCGAGTTCCGTATGCTGCTGCATCGTTCGCATTTCTTCGGGGGTGAGCGGGCCTGGCTTGTTCAGAATCTCGTCCGGCACAAACATCTTCCCGATGTCGTGCAGCAGCGCTCCGAGCGCAAGCTGATGGAGCTCGTCGGGGCGTAGCCGCAGCGACCGGCCAAGCAAGATGGCGATCACCGCAACGTCGACCGAATGGCTGAAGGTGTAATCGTCGTAACTCTTCAACGCAGTGATGCCAGTGAGGATGTCGTGGTCGAGCACCTCGTTCAGGATCAGGTCAACGTCCTGCCGAACCGATTCGAGTAGCCGCTGTGTTTTCCGAGCTCGCGCTAGCTCCGCCCCCCGCGTGCGCGGACGATCCTCGCCGACGTCCAGACTCGACAGGTGAAACAGTTCGCTGATGTGCCGCACTGTCACCGTGCGAACGCGATCCGAGATGACGTCTTGCGGGATCACATCGTCAGCGATACCGTCACGGACGTAGACCGCATAGTAGCGCCGCCGCCGGAGCGAGCTGATCATCTCCGCAGTCAGAGGGACGCCTTCTCGGACGAGCAAATCGCCTCGGTCGTTGCGAAGGGGCAGCCCAAGAACATCCCCGGGGCGCAGCATTGAGACAGGAATGCGACGCATGACCGCCTTTCGCGAGCGAGATAAACGGAGAGCGGACGACCGTCTACCACCCTTATCGGCGCGACACGCCGAGTCCTGAAGCAGTCAGCGGCTATGCCGACCGAGGAGGACGAGGGCGCGGCCACGCGGGCTCGCGACCCAGCGGGTGGACCAGCGAAACCCGGAGGGGCCAGCCAGCAAAGGGCGATCCGGCGCTTCGCCGGAGACGAGGCGATGGAGCCAGTCGAGCGCGGCGCCGATCGGCCCCTCCGGCCGGATAACGCCTGCCAAGACGATGATGATGACGCCCTCGGGCCGCAACACCCGGTCGATTTCGCGGTGGACAACGGCAGCGAGGATGTATTCACTGGGGAACGTGCTCACGACGCAGTCGACGCTTGCCGCTTGGATCGGCAACGCTCCCGCATCGGCTTGGACGAGGCGCGCCGTCACGCCGGCCTGTCGGAAGCGGCGGCGCGCTTGGGCGATCATCTGCGGGGAGCGTTCGACTGCGGTCCAATCCAGCCCGCGCTCGATCGCGACGAGCTGCAGTGCGCCGGTTCCCGAGCCGAGTTCGAGCACCCGTCCTTCGACAAACTCGAGGGCGGCCTGCTGCCAGAGCGCCCATTGCCCAAGGAAAAACGTTCGGCTCACCCAGTCGTAGATTGGCGCGAGCGGCCCATAAAGCAAACCGAAGGCGAACCGCACGAGGCGGCGAGGCAGGCCGGTCACCCGGCGTCTGACGGCCGACCGCCGGCAGCCACGCGCCCCCGGCCCAGTTGGTCGGCGAGGCTGCTGCACTGGTGGCTCGCCGCTCGGCGCGGCGTGCAGGAGAGGTCGAGACTGCCGTGGTCCGGAGCAGCCCGCCGATTCGCACCAGCGCAGAAGCGACCGACCGCCCACCGTCCCGGCGGCAATCGAGGCCACTGGCCGAGGCAGGAGCGCTTGCCCAAGCCTCGCTTATCGTTCAGCCAGCCGATCGTCCTGCGAGCAGGGTTCCCACCGTCCGCGCCCCAACGGGGGGCCGGTCTCCGCAATGGTGATGAGCACGGCGCGAGCGGCGCACGTGGCCGCGGGCTCGTTGGCGGCTCCGGCGTGATCGTGCGAGAGGGGGCGACCGTCGTGCTCTGGGTTGCCATACCTCAACTCGTCGGCAGTATAGACTGACGAGGGAATCGGCGGATGTCGGCTATACTTCCGCCCGATCGACGGAACGGAGGAACGGCTTGGCCACGCTGCCCCTGGCCCGGCGTTCTGCCGACGCGGGGCACGCTGAAGCGCTGTTCCGCTATGTGATCGAAGCTGCCCGCCAGCCACGTGACGACTGGTCTGCCTACCGAGAGCCTCGCTTCGCGGCCGGCAATTTCGGCCTTCGCTTCCAGATCGCCTTTCACGGCTATGCGCTGGTCGCGCTTGGGGAGCGACTGGGCGTGCCGCGAGAAGAGATCGGCCCGGCGCTCGGGGGGCTGATCGACCGCTTCCTCCATCCTACCGTCTGGCGCTACTGGCTGGTGCGCGGCGCGACGCTCGATCCCGTCTATCCCCACAATATTCAATACAGCGGCCATCTTGGCCAACTGATTGGGCTTTATGAGCGGCTGACTGGCGACGATCGGTTCGACCGTCCGTACGTGCTCGACGACGGGGCCGCAAGCCGGCATGAATATACCCACGGTGGCGTGATCGACGCCATCGCCCGCCAAATGGCGGCGAACCCGTGCCATGGTGTCACTTGTGAGCCCGGTAATGTCTACGTTGCCTGCAACGTCCATGGTGCGCTTGCCTTGCTCCTCCACGACGCCGCTCACGGCACCAATCATCGGTCTCTGATCGACGCATGGAACGCCTGGGTGCGTCGGCGGATGCTGCGCCGACGCGGCGGCATCTTCCAAGTCGCGTACCTGAGCGAGCGCGATGTTGTCATACCGGTGAACGTGCGAGTGATGGATGCCTGGAGCATGGCGTTTCTGTCGCCGGTCGATCCTGCGCTGTTCGATGAGATGTATCCGCGTTTCCGCCGCGAGCTGCGTTGGCAGGGTGATGTTGCATCGCTACCGGCTCGGTGGCCGAATGCGCTGCTCGAAATCAGTGACGAGGCCTTGAATAGCGCCTTCGCCTTTGTCGCGGCGCGCGAGGCGGGCGACGAGGAGTCGGCAGCGGGGCTGCGGCGCTATGCCGCCAATCGGTTGGGGCTGGCCGAGCGCGGTGCCCGCGCCGCCTGCTGGTCGGCGCCCTTTCCCCTGCTCGTCACCGCCCTCTACGCGCTAGGGGAGGGGCTCACTCCGGGGGCGATGCGTCGTTGGGGAGCGGCCGCGTGAGCGTGGTCCGTGCGATACGTCTGGCCACCCTCGCCAATGCTGTCCCGGCTGGGCGTCGCCTCGGCGGCGATCCGATCGTGACGGGCATTTCGATCGATAGCCGAACGGTACAGCCGGGCGACGTCTTTGTAGCCGTGCCCGGAACCACGGTCGACGGAGCGCGCTTTATTCCTCAGGCAATTGCCGCCGGCGCCGTGGCTGTGGTCGCCGAGCGTCTACCGGAGGGGGTCGACGTGCCGGCGCTGGTTGTCCCGGATGCTCGCGATGCGCTCGCTTGCATTGCCGCCGCGTTCTACGGCCACCCGGCGCGCCGGCTTCGGGTCAGCGGTGTCACCGGCACCGACGGCAAGACGACCACCAGCCAGTTGCTTTGGGCGATCTACGAAGCCGCCGGCGAGCGAAGTGGCCTCGTGACGACGATCCGCATTGTCGCCGGCGACGATCGCGGCAATGCCACCAACCTGACCACGCCAGACGCCGTGACCATTCAGGCGTTGCTTGCTGAAATGGTGGAGGCTGGCTGCCGCCGCGCCGTGGTCGAAGCCAGCTCCCATGCGCTCGATCAGCGCCGGCTGGACGGCATCGCCTTCTCCTCCGCGCTCTGCACCACGATCGATCCCGAGCACCTGAACTATCACGGCACACTCGAGGCCTATATTGCGGCGAAAGGTCGGCTATTCGCGCTGCTCGAGCCGGGCGGCGTCGCTGTCCGCAACGCCGAAAACGCGTTGAGCGACCGGTTGACTCTGCCCGGGCACGTTCGTGAGCTGCGCTTCGGCCTCGAACGTGGCGATGTCCGTGCCGAGCGGATCGATTCCGGGCCGGATGGAACGGCCTTCCGGCTGGTGACGCCCGTAGGGAGCGTTCCGGTTCGCACACGGCTGATCGGACACTTCAACGTTCAAAATTGGCTGGCGGCGGCAGCGCTGGCGCTTGGCGAGGGGATCTCGCTCGATGCCATTGCGCGCGCAGTTGAGAAGACGCCGCCAATCAAGGGGCGGCTCGAGCTGGTCGATGCCGGCCAGCCGTTCCGCGTTGTCGTCGACTTTGCCCACACGCCGCTGGCGCTCGGCGCGGCACTTTCGGCGCTGCGGCCGCTCACGCCGGGGCGGTTGATCGTTCTCTTTGGGCATGCCGGCGAGCGCGATCCAGCCAACCGGCCGCGCATGGGTGAGGTCGCCGCGACGCTTGCCGACTCGATTGTGGTGACGATGGACGATCCCTATTCTGAGGATCCCGACGCCATCGCCGAAGCAATCGAAGCGGGCATCGCGGAGAGCGGGCGGCGGTTGCCGGTGACACGTCAGATTGACCGCCGTGAGGCCATGCGTCTTGCCTTTCAACAGGCCGGGCCAGGCGACACCGTGCTCGTCGCCGGCCGCGGCCACGAAACCGTCATCGAATGGGGGACGCGCCGGATCGCCTTCGACGACGCCGTCGTTGCCCGCGAGTTGTTACGCGACCTCGGCTACTTCGCGCCCTGACAGAACGCCGATCGAGGAGGACCATGAAGCGAACCAAAATCACCGTCGTTGGCGCCGGCAATGTCGGTGGGACGACGGCCCAGCGCATCGCGGAGCGCGATTATGCGGACGTCGTGCTCGTCGACATCGTCGAGGGGCTGCCGCAAGGCAAAGCGCTCGATATCCTGCAGTCCGGCCCGATTTACGGCTATCACACTGATCTGGTCGGAACGAACGACTACGCCGCTACCGCCGACAGCGACATCGTGGTCATCACGTCCGGCGTGGCTCGCAAACCGGGCATGAGCCGCGACGACCTGCTGCGAACCAACGCCGAAATTGTCGGCAGCGTCACCGATCAGGTCGTCCGGTATTCGCCGAACGCCATCATCATCGTGGTGGCGAATCCGCTCGACGCGATGACGCAGCTTGCGCTGAAGCGGAGCGGCTTCCCACGGAGCCGTGTCTTCGGCCAAGCTGGCGTGCTCGATTCGGCGCGGTTTTGCACGTTTATCGCTAGCGAGTTGAACGTTTCGGTCGAGAACGTCCATGCGATGGTGCTCGGTGGTCACGGCGACACCATGGTGCCGGTCTCGCGCTACACGACGGTCGCAGGCATTCCAGTGACGGAGCTTATTCCGCCGGCGCGGCTGCGGGAAATCGAGCAGCGCACGGCTGATGGCGGCGCTGAGATCGTCCGCCACCTCAAAACCGGCTCAGCCTTCTACGCGCCCTCGGCGGCGACGGTCGAAATGGTCGATGCCGTCGTGTTGGACAAGAAGAAGATCCTGCCGTGCTGCGTCATGTTGCAGGGCGAATATGGCATCACCGGCCTATGCGTCGGCGTGCCGGTGAAGCTCGGCAAGGATGGGGTTGAGGAGATCGTGCAGCTCACGCTGACGCCCGAGGAAGATGCTGCGCTCAAGAAGTCTGCCGCTGCGGTCAAAGAATTGGTCGATGTGATCGGGGTGTGAGGTAGGCGCTCACCCCGCCGCACCGCCGGCGCAAAGACCGACCGGCGGCCCGCTGGCGAGGCCAAAGCGCGGCGGGGTGGAGTAGTTCGTCCCTCCCCGGGGAAGGCCGGCTCGTCGGGTAGGGCTGCTACCGCCCGCCTTGCGGTTTCATCGCGTAGATCCGGGTGGGCTCGATTTCGACCTCGATGCTTTCGACACCGGCGCGGCTGGCTTCGGTGCCGGGAACAGGGCGAGCGCGGCCATAGATCGTCATGACCGCGCCGTCGAGGTGCTTCTGGAGGGCGACGCGGTTGTTCAGCTCGAAGTCACGACGGCGCACCGAGTTGGTGAACATCCGCATCGTCAGGCGGCCATCCGGCTGAAAGTCAGCGTGGACCATCGCCAGATGAGGCTGCCCCTTCGGCCCCACCGACGCTACCGTGCAGGCGCGCTGCTCGTGCCACAGGTTCAGAAAGGTTTCGGCGTCCAGCCGCCAGTCGTCGCGAGCGAACGTCCGGCCGACCCCGGGCGTAGCCGTCGCCGCCGACCGGTCGAGAATCTCTTGAATCCGTTGAACAAACGCCGGATCTCGAGGGATGGCGTCGGTCGTCATCGCTCCCTCCGTTAATCGCGCTTCGGCTTCATGGCGTAGATGCTGCTGATTTCGATCTCGACTTCGACACTCTCCGATCCTTGGCGCACAGCCTCCGAGCCCGGGACAACTCGCGCTCGGCCATAGACCGTCGCCACCGCGCCGTCGGCGTTCTTGTTGAGCGCCACCCGATTGTTGCTCTGGAAATCCTTGGCGCGCAGCGAGTTTGAAAACATGCGCATGGTCAGCCGGCCGTCCGGCTGGAAGTAGGCGTGGATGACGGCGAGGTGCGGCTGTCCCTTGGGGCCAACCGAGGCGACGGTGCACCAGTGGGTGTTCTGCCAGAACTCCATGAATTGCTCGGCGTTGAAGCGCCAGTCGTCGCGTGCGAAGACGCGCGCTACCTCCGGACCGGCATTCTTCGCCGACTTGTCGAGGATGGCCTGGATCTTGTCGAGATGCGTCTTGTCCCAGGTTTTGTGCGGCGCCATCATGGCGTCTTCTCCTCTCCGGATTTGTCAGTGCTGACTATAGCAAACCGCAGTCGTCAATGCGCGGGACGGGCGAGCGCTTCGTCAGCCGAGCGAGACGAGGGGCCAGTCGTTCTGTGCCGGCCGTCTCTCCCGGCGCTCAGCCGACCGAGAAGAGGCGAGGCTGATCGGCTCGGGCCTGTGGCGTCTTCCGGCCGGAAGCGGTGCGAATCACGTAGCCCTCTTTCAATAAGTACGGTTCGATAATGTCTTCAAGGGTGTCGGTCTCTTCGTTGAGGGTCGCGGCCAAGGCTTCGATTCCTACCGGGCCGCCGGCGTAGAGCTCGTCGATCGTTGCCAGATAGCGCCGGTCGAGCGCGTCGAGGCCACGTTCGTCGATCCCCTCCCGCTCAAGCGCAAGCCGCGCGATATCGCGAGTGATGACGCCGCGTCCATGCACTTGGGCGTAATCGCGCACTCGGCGCAGCAACCGGTTGGCGATCCGCGGCGTCCCGCGCGACCGGCGGGCGATCTCAAACGCGCCATCCGGCTCGATCGGAATGTCGAGGATGTCCGCCGAGCGGGCGACGACCTCGGTCAGCTCCTCCGCCGTGTAGAAGTCCAAATGCAGCAGGATGCCGAACCGGTCGCGCAGCGGCGCGGTCAGAAGCCCAGCGCGGGTGGTCGCGCCGACGAGCGTGAAGCGTTTGAGGGGAATCTTGATCGTTTTTGCGAACGCGCCGCGATCGAGGACGAAATCGACTTGGAAGTCCTCCATCGCCGAGTAAAGGAACTCCTCGACGGTGTGAGGGATGCGGTGGATCTCGTCGATGAACAGGACCTGACCTGCCTCGAGGTTCGTCAGGATCCCCATCAGGTCTTTCGGCTTTTCGAGCATCGGCCCCGAGGTGGCGACCATCGTGGTCTCCATCTCGGTGGCGATGATGTGGGAGAGCGTCGTCTTGCCAAGTCCGGGAGGGCCGTGCAGGAGGACATGATCGAGCGGCTCGCCGCGCTGCTTGGCAGCCTGCAAGGCGACCGCAAGGTTGCCTACCACCTGAGTCTGGCCGATGTACTCGGCGAGCCGTCGCGGGCGGAGCGACTTGATGGCCGGCTCGTCCGCTGCCGGGAGCGGCTTCTGCTCCCCGGCGTCTGGCTGCGGTCCCCGCTTGACGACCTTTTCGCGTGCCATTTCCCTGCCTTTCTCGGAGGCTTAGCCCCGCGCCTGCGCCCGCAGCGCCGCTTGGACGAGGTCTTCGGCGGATTCGATCGGGCCGCCGCGCTTCCGCGCCGCTTGGATCGCCGCTTTCGCCTCGGTCTGGCTGAAACCGAGCCGGCGCAGCACTTCGATCGCTTCTTTGTCAATCTCCTGATCGAGCGAGGGAAGGTCGGCAAACCCTTCGTCGGCGAGAAGGGCCTCTTTGAGCACCTTCCCGCGCAGTTCGGCGATGACCTTCTCTGCCGTGCGCCGTCCAAAGCCAGGTAACCGGGCCAACTGGTCGACGTCGTTCTCTTCGATGTATTTCGCCACCGTTGAGACGGAATAGACGAGCGCCTTTGCCGCTTTGGACGCGCCGATGCCAGAGACGGTGAGCAGCTTCTCAAAGAAGATGCGCTCGTCTACCGTCTCAAAGCCGATGAGTTCGGGCTTGGGATTTTGCGCTGAGACCCGATAGAGCGTTACGACTTTCACCTTCGGCGGCTTCCCGTTCGCCTTGGCGAGCTTTTCTTCGAAGCTACGCTTGACAAAGTAAGGGACAAGGATCTCGTAGCCGATCCCGCCGACGTCGACGACGATGCGGTCGGTGTGCACCTCGACGAGCAGTCCCTCGACGTAGGCGATCATTCGCGCCTCACGTTGGCGCAGGTGAGGGCGATTGCGAGTGCGTCGGCGACGTCGGCCGGCTCAGGGACGCGCGTTAGTCCGAGCACCTCGGCAACTGCCCGTTGGACCTGGGCCTTGCTCGCACGGCCTTCGCCGGTGAGCGCCCGTTTGACTTGAGAGGCGGTGAAGGCCTCGACCGGAATGTTGGCTAGACCGGCGGCGAGCGCGATGACGCCGCGGGCGTGACCCATCAGGATGGCCGTCCGGGGCCGCTCGTAGCGGGTGTACAGGTCCTCAATCGCGACGACCACGGGCTGTACCTCGCGAAGCAGGTCGGTCACGTCACAGAAGATCGCTGCCAGCCGCTGCTCGATCGGCGCTCGCCGGTCGGCAGGTCGAATCGTGCCGCCTTCGACCAACTCGATCGCCGGACCGCGCACGACGACCACGCCGTATCCAGTGGTGGCCAGCCCGGGATCGATCCCGACGATCCGCCGCTCCGTCACCGTCTCCCCCCGACTGGATCGGCGATTGGAACGTTCGTTCTAGGCAATCCTACCGGAGCAGACGGCGAAGTGCAATCGGTTGTCGAGCGGACCGGATGGCCGTCCGACGTCAGGGCCTCGTTCCGGCGACCAGCCGGTCGATGCGGTCGATCAGCTTGGGCACCTCGCGAGGTTCGATCCATCGCGTCGGCGGCGGCGGTCGCCGGCCTCCGCTTGGCGACTCGGCTGGGAAGCCAAGGTGAATGATTCCGACGATCCGGTCGCTTGGATCGAGGCCAAAGAGGGCGTTCGTCTCAGGGGCGACGGCGATCGGTCCGCTGGTCCAGAAGGTGCCAAGCCCGAGCTCGGTTGCTGCGAGCAGCAGGTTCTGAATGGCAGCGGCAGTCGCCGAATAATCCTCTTCGCGCCGGATTTCGTCGCCGACCTGCTGGCAGGCAACGACGATCAACACTGGTGCGCGCAACAGTTTGGCGCCCGATTCGGCAGCTTCCGCCTCTATCTGATCGGCTGGTAGCCCCTTCTCCTGCAATTCCCGGCGCTTCAAGGCGCGCCGCAGCTCGGCGAGCGGCAGCCGCGCGACACCTTCAAGGATGATGAACCGCCACGGCTGCGTCAGGTGATGGTTCGGTGCCCACGCCGCCGCTTCGAGAACGGCGTCGATCAACTGACGCGGCACCGGGTCCGGCCGGTAGTCCTTGATGGTACGCCGGGCGCGGATCGCCTCCTGAACGCTCATCGACATTGTCACGCACTCCCACGGCGATCGTATCGGATTGCTTGCGCCCGGTCCAAGGCGAACCGTCCCCGCAAACCTCGCCCGAATTCGGGACACCGCCGCTCGTCCTAGGAGCATCGGCTGTACTATAGTAATGCTGCACGGATCTTCTCTCGTGCGGCCCACTCGGCACCCTGATCTGCGCGCGAGGCGGAATGAAGCGGATCGCCCTTCCGGCGCTCCTCGTTGCCGGCTGTTTCGGAGCGGTCGCCGGCCTGTATGGCGCGGCAACGCTCAGCGCGTCGCTACCTGCCGCTGCCTCGGCGAGCGCACCGTCAGGGGACCACGTGGCGGTGGCGATGCCGGAGGTGCCCAGCACTGGCATGCTCGTCGCCCGCACGGTGACGAGCCAGGTGCTGAAGCGGGAGCTTCCGTATCTTGTCTATCGGCCGGCGGGCGCTGAGCGTGGCGATCAGCGCTACCCCGTGCTGTACCTCTTGCACGGATTGGGGGCGGACTGCTCCCAGTGGCAAACGGTTGGCGTCGTCCGCGAGGCGGATCGCTTGATTGCCCGTGGAGCCATTCCACCGATGGTGATCGTGATGCCAACCGGCGAGGACGGCTATTGGATGAACCACCGTCCTGACGGGCCGCGCTGGCGCGACTACTTGATCACCGAGCTGATCCCGACAGTGGAGGCGAGCGAGCCGATCGCTGGCACCCGAGAGCTGCGGGCAATCGGCGGCATTTCGGCCGGTGGTCACGGCGCGTTGCAGCTTGCTTGGAACAATCCTCACTTGTTCGCCACGGTCGGCGCCCACAGCCCCGGCCTGCGCACGGAGCGCGAGGCGTTTGCCTTCTTTGGGAAGGGCCCGGACTTCGAGCGGCGCGATCCGATGTCGCTGGCGAAGCAGGTGGCCCGTCTGGATCTCGATATTTGGATCGACACCGGCGAGAGCGACCCTTGGCGATCGCGGGCCGAGCTACTGCATCAAACGTTGCTCGAGCGCGGCATTGCTCACCAATGGCGGCCGCAGCCGGGTGGACACGACGGCTTCTATTGGTCCAGCCGGGTCGGCGAGTATCTGCAGTTTTACGGCGGCGCATTCGCCCGCCGGCTCCGCGCGGAGTCGCTGCGCGCCGTGACTCTGGTCGACGTAGCCGAGATCGCGCCGTCTAACTGAGCAACGCTGAGCGACCTCGGTTGGCCACCGGTTGCTGTGGTAGAATGCCGCGTGGCAAGCCGGGCTCGGGTGGTGACGAGCTCGGTTCCGGCGTCCGGAGGGGTGCGGTGGAGAAGATCCGGGTTCTACTGGTCGATGCCCAAGCCATCTTTCGCCAAGGCTTGCGGACCATCCTCTCCCAAGAGCCGGATTTTGAGATCGTCGGCGAATGCGGTGACGGCTTCCAAGCATTCGACTTCGTTGATCGTCTTCAGCCCGACGTTGTCCTCGCTGACGTCCGGCTGCCCAGCCTCGATGGCCTCGAGCTAACGAGGAAAGTGCGGATGGCCGCCCGCAGCACCTCGTTTGTGTTGCTTTCTGGCACCGGCGATGACGAAGAGATGCTTTTCCAGGCGATCCGAGCTGGGGCATCGGCCTTCTTCGGCAAAGACACCCCCACCGACGACTTGTTGGCCGCCATTCGCCGCGTCGCCGCCGGCGAGTATCTGATCAACGAGACTGTCCTCACTCGACCGAAGGTTGCCTCGCGCGTGCTCCGCGAGTTTCGCGAACTGAATATGGTCGAGAAGGAAATCGAGCCATTGTTCGCGCCGCTCTCGAACCGCGAGATCGAGATCCTCGACTACATCGCGCGCGGCAACTCGAACAAAGAGATCGCCCGAGCGCTCAAGATCAGCGATCAGACGGTCAAAAACCACATCACGTCGATCCTGCGCAAGCTGGCGGTGAACGACCGAACGGCGGCGGTCGTCTTCGCGCTGCGGCGTGGCTGGATCAAGGTCGACTAGCGAGCAGCGGGGGGACGTCAGCGTGCATGATGACGGCCAGTCCGGCCAGGGTATGATCGAATACGCGCTGATCATCTTTCTCGTCGCGGTGGTGGTCATCGCGGTGCTCGTGCTCGTCGGTCCGCGCATCGGAAGCATGTACTCGTCGCTCGTCCAAGCGATTTAACGACCCCCATCGAGCGCAAGCCCACCACGCGTCATCAAACTGACCATCGGTTCGAGCGAGGGCTCGACCTATACGGCAGCCGTGGTCCGGGCGGTCGCAGCGCCAACCACCCTCACGGGTGGGCGCAGCGTCGTCACTCCTCTGCCCGCAGTGTCCCGCGGTTGTTCACCGTGGTTGTCCCCCAGCAGTCCTGCGTCGCGAGGGCGGGTGAAGCATCAGCGATCCCGCCCGACGACGGCGTGGGCGACGACCACGGCGCGCACCGAGGCGGTTCCGGCTCGGCGGAGTGTGCGGGCGCATTCGAGGAGCGTTGCGCCCGTCGTCATGACATCGTCCACCAGCAGGGCCGTCGGTGGCGGGGAGCCGACCAGCGCGAACGCGCCCGAGACGTTCCGCCGCCGTTCGGCCGCCCTCAGGCCAACTTGGGTCGCGGTTGGGCGGATGCGCACGAGGCTCGACAGCAGCGTTGCGCCGGGGCGCGCCGCCTCGCGCGCCAGCAAACCGGCTTGGTTGTAGCCACGCTCTCGCTCGCGGCGAGGGTGGAGTGGCACCGGAACGAGAACGTCCCCGGGGGAAACGGCCGCGGCGAGCGCCGGGCCGAGTTCACGGGCAAGGTCCGCCACGCCGCGGAACTTCATTTCTCGAATCGCGCGGCCGAGGGCACCTTCGTAAAGCCCGAGCGATCGCACCGACTCCAGCGGCGAGCCGGTCCAGCAGCCGCAGTCCGCAACGGCACCACAACGTGGGCAGCAGGGCAGGGAAACAGGTCGACAATGATCGCAGAGGTAGCGCCCGCCGCGACCGCAGCCGACGCAGCGGCGCGGAAAGAGGAGGTCGAGCAATCGACTGAAAATTGGAGCAACCTCTTGACCGACCGTTGGATGAAAGTATACAGTGGAATGGAAATCCGAATACTTGTGACCAGAAGGAGGCCCGTCCTGACTGGACTAACTGGCCTAGCGGTGCGTCCCCGTCTCCTCAGCGAGGAGATTTATTCCACCTTGCGCAATGCCATCATCGAGGAGCGCCTTCCTCCTGGGATGAAAATCGTCGAGGAGCGGCTCGCTAGCGAGCTGGGCGTCAGCCGCATTCCGCTGCGCGAAGCGCTCCACAAGCTCGAGCGCGACGGATTCGTCGAATCGCTCGCCCACCGCGGCTTCCGCGTCGCCTCCTTCAGCGAGACCGACATTCGGCAAATCTACGAGATCCGCGAGTTCCTCGAGGTGCCGGCCGCCGTCAAGGCGATGGACAAGCTGCGCAAGACGGGCTTCGGTCCGCTCGAGGAGGCTCTCGAGGCGATGCGCGAGTCGGTCACGACCAACGAACCGGTGCGCATCGTCGGCCAGCATGTCCGATTTCACCAGATCATCTACAAGGCCGGCGACAACCCGCGGCTCGTCGAGATGCTCGGGCCGTTCATGGAACTGGGCTTCACCTACCGGGTGGCTCGCCGCGCCGGAATCAATGGTTGGGATGACTTCCTCAATGCCCATCAGCGACTGATCGACGTCCTTCGCGATGGCTCGCCCGACGACGTGCGAACCGAGATGATCGCCCACCTCCGGCTCGGCCAACGCACTTCCCTCAGTGTCTTGACCGGCTAGCCGACCGAGCCGCTGCCTGCTCCGTCGTTTCGCTGGTGGCCTCACTCGCGGCGTAGAATCTCGGCAATGGCTCCCCGGCTCAGTCCAGCCTTCCGGCTGGTGGTCTCCGCCCTCCTTGTCGTCGTCCTCCTCGCTGGCTGCACCGTTCCTGAGGCCGCACCGTCGGCCGTCGCACGCCCGCCGGTGCTTGTCGCGATCGGTGCGTCGGATGCCGTTGGGGTCGGCGCTTCCGACCCCTCGCGTCACGGTTGGGTGCCGCAACTCCATCAGAAGCTGCCGGTCGGCACCCGGCTCGTCAATCTCGGCATCTCCGGGGCGCGCATTGCCGACGCTCTGGCCCAGGAATTGCCCGTTGCTGTCGACGTGTCGCCGGATTATGTCGTTATATGGATCGCCGTCAACGATCTGATCGCTGGCACGCCGTTGCCCGCCTACGAGCGCGACCTCGACCTGCTGCTTGGCGAGCTGAGCACGCGGACGTCTGCCCGACTGTTCATCGCCAACATTCCAAACCTCGGAGCGCTGCCGGCCGCCGCCGGGCTCGACCAACGCCAAGTCGCTGCCGTGGTCGCCGAGTGGAACACGGTGATTGCCCGCGTCGCCACCGAGCATGGCGCTACCGTGGTGGACCTCGCCGCCGGCTGGCAGGAGCTGGCGGACAACCCGGGCTACCTCTCGGCCGATGGCTTTCATCCGAGCGATGAGGGATACCGCCGGATCGCCGACCTGTTTTGGGTCGCGATGGATGCGGCCGGAGTGCCGGGACGACCGTGACGCTCGCGCAAGCTCGGCCCGTCATTGAGGCGCGTGACCTGTGGCGCATCTATCGATCGGGGCCGCTCGAAGTGCCGGCCCTGCGCGGCGTGAACCTTGCCGTCCATGCTGGGGAGATGGTCGCGATTATGGGGCCGTCCGGCTGCGGCAAAACTACGTTGCTGAACTGTCTCGCCGGGCTCGACGATCCCGATCGCGGCGAGGTCTTCATCGAGGGCATCAACCTCCGGACCCTCTCCGACGACAAGCGGACGATCCACCGCGCTCGCCGGATGGGCTTTGTGTTCCAATCGCATAATCTGCTGCCGGTGCTCTCCGCCGTTGAAAATGTCGAGCTGCCGATGCTGGTTGCCGGGGTGAGTTCGAAGGAGGCCCGCCGGCGCAGTTGCGAGGCGTTGGCGGCAGTGAACTTGTCCGACCGGCTCGATCACCGCCCTGCCCAATTGTCGGGCGGCCAGCAGCAACGGGTTGCCATCGCGCGCGCGATTGCTACGGATCCTGCGATCGTCTGGGCCGACGAGCCGACTGGCAATCTCGACAGCGAGTCCGCAACCGCTATCCTCGACCTGTTTCAGCGGCTGAACCGCCAGCGTGGGCAGACTCTCGTCATTGTCACTCACGCCAAGGAAGTCGGCGATCGCTGCGATCGCATCATCCGGATGAGCGACGGACAGATCGTGGCGTGAACAGCATCTTCGGCGTCTCCACCACCCTCGTGCTCTTGGTCCTCGCGGCCCTTGCCCTCGGGATGCTGGCCCTGCTCGCGGTCGCCGTCGGCCGGGGCGCGATCCTGCTGCGCGTTGGTCTGCGCAATGTTCCCCGCCGACCGCTGCGAACCGCGCTGGTCACCGCTGGGCTGGCTGTGAGCACGGCCGTCCTCACCAGCGCGTTCACGACCGGCGACACCATGACATCAACCATCCGGCTGCTGGTCACGAGCCAGGTTGGCCGGGTGGACGAGCTGATCGTGCTCTACCGCCGACAGGCCCAGTCGATCGGCCCGCAGGACATCGTCCAGATCGCCACCGGCCAACTCGTGAGCGGCTCACGCGCCTACTTCAACGAGCGCGAGTACGATCGGCTTGTCCGCGCCCTCGGCGAGCAGCCGGCGATCGCAGCGCTGACGCCGGCGATCGTCGAGCCGATGGTCGCAGCCAACCCGGCCAGCCAACAGGTCGGTTCGCATCTCAACGTGATCGGCCTTCCCAGCCAAGGCGCAGGGCTGTTCGACGAGTTCTACGACGCGAGCAAGCGCCGCTATCAGCTTCGCGATCTCGGTCCGAACGATGTCTACCTCAATGCCGTCGCCGCCACGATGCTCGGCGCAAAGGAAGGCGACGAACTGCTGCTCTACTTTGGGCAGGAGCGCCCCCGTGTCGTCGTTGGCGCGATCGTCTCCTCGGAAGCGATCGGCGATGGTCAGCCGGCGCTCGTGATGCCGCTCGGCCGGCTGCAAGCGCTCGTTGCCAGACCACGCGAGATCAACCGCATTCTGATCGCCAACGCGGGAGACGCCGTGACGAGTGTCGAGCGCAGTGGCGAAGTGGTGCGAGCGCTTCGCGGCGTTCTCGTCCGCGATGAGGTTGCCCGTGCCATGCACGAGATCCTCCACACCGAGGTAGCCCAGAGCGAAATGGTGAAGGCGCTCGCCCAGAGTCCGCCGAGTCAGCGGCCAAAGCTTGAAGCATTGATGGCGGCTAGCCGCGAGCCGACGGTGACGCCCGAGTTCAAATCGCTGCTCGGCGATCCGGACATTATCGGCCGTATCTCGTTCGTCTCCTTCTTGCTGCGCGGCACGCCGCAGGGTGGCCGGCTGAACGACCAACTGCGCCAGCTCACCGGGCTGACGGTGCTCGACATCAAGCGCGCCGCCCTCGACCGCGCTGAAGAGTATGGCGCGGTGCTGACCAGTATCTTCTTCGTGGTTGGCATCCTGGCGATCGCGGCGGCTCTGGCGCTCGTGTTCCTCGTATTCGTTCTGCTCGCTGCCGAGCGCCGCAGTGAGATGGGTGTCTCACGGGCGATTGGGATGCGGCGCGGGCAGCTCGTCGCGACTTTCCTCTATGAAGGGCTGGCCTACGACCTCGTCGGGGCGCTGCTCGGCGTTGGGATTGGCGTCGCGGCGGGCGTAGCGGCGGTCAACCTCGTCTCGGGGTGGCTGGTCGGCTACGGTGTGGCCATCCAGCCGTACGTTGCACCGCGCTCGCTCGCGATCACGTATCTGGCGGGCGTGCTCCTCACGTTCCTCGCGGTCGGCGGGGCGGCGTGGCGCGTCTCACGGCTGAATGTTGTCGCTGCGATTCGTGACCTTCCTGATGCGCCTTCGCCGTCGCTGGCGGCGCTCTTCCTCCAGCCAACGCGGCTGCTCGCGGCGAGTTTGCACCGGCCGGCGCTGCTGCTGCGTCTCCCCGGGGCACTCGGCGCGATTGGCTGGCGATTGACGTGCCGTGGCCCGGCGCTGATTGCCATCGGGCTTGGGCTGCGCGCGGCCGGGCTCGCGGCGGTCGACTGGGCGGCATTCGCGCTTGGCGTCAGTCTCACACTTCTCGGGGCGGCGCTTGTCGGCCGCTGGATCGTCGCCGCACTGCCCAACTGGGCCAATCGCCTCGTGATGAGCGCTGGGGCACTCGCCCAGCTTGCTTGGTGGCTGGATGCGTGGAGCGTCTTCGGTTTTGGCCACTGGCCCTTCCCGGAGCCGAACGTAGGCGCGTTCGCGCTGCGCGGCCTTGCCACCGTCACCGCACTGGTCTGGCTCGCTTCGGCCAATCTGACGGTCGCGTTGGGCGCGATGACGTTGGTGGTTCGGCCGGTTCGCCCTGCGCTGCCGGCGCTCCGCCTCGCTGTCACCTATCCGGCCGTCCGACCGTGGCGCACCGCGATGGCGCTCATGATGTTCGCGCTCGTCATCTTCACGATGACCCTCGCGACGGTGCTCTTAAACGTCGCGATCGTGGCGTATGCCGACCCAACCAAGGCGCAGCTGGGCTATGACATCCGCGGTGAGCCCGCGCAGGGGGGCGCCGCACCGGACATTCGGGCTGGCTTGGCAACGGCCGTCGCGATCAAGGAAACGGATTTTGCCGCCATCGGAACGCTCTATTCGCTGCCGGCCGAGGTCCTCGATCTCGCCGAACCGGCCGCGGCGTGGCGGCCCACGCCAGTTTCGCTCCTCGACTCGGAGTTCGCTCAGCAGATCCCGCTCCGGCTTGTGGCGTGGTCGCCCCAATTCCCAAGCGCTGAGCTGGCTTGGCGTGCGGTCATCGAGCGCTCGAACGCCGCGCTGCTCGTCTCGCGCGATCCGATCACCACAACGGCGTTCACCCCGTCCATCGTCTGGGTGCGTGAGCCGCGCGGGGGCACGCCGGTCAAACTGGAACTGGTCGGGCGGGTCGACCCGTCCGCTGGCCTGCCTCCGGGCATCGTGGCGCCGCTGACGGCCTTTGCCCATTCGGCGCCGGAGGTACGGAGCTACTTTTTCCGGGTGCGCCCCGACGTGCGGGTCGAGGATGCCGCACTCGGCCTTACCCTTTCATTCGGCGATGCCGGCCTCCGAACCCAGATCGTCGGGCAAGAAGCGGCGCGTGCCGCCGCAATCCGCGCGGTGTTGACGTCGCTGCTGCAAGTTTTCCTTGGGCTTGGGTTGATCGCGGGCCTTGCGGCGCTCGGCATCCTCGGTGTGATGGCCGTCGTCGAACGGCGATCGCACATTGGGGTGCTGCGCGCGATCGGGTATCGGAAGTGGCTGGTGATGCTTGCCTTTCTCCTCGAATCGGCGCTCACTGCCCTGCTTGGGATTCTGCTTGGCGGGGTTGCCGGCGTCCTCCTTGCTGCCCAGATCACGCGGCTGCTTGCTCGTGGCCGTCCCGAGATCCAACTCGTCATTCCGTGGAGCGACCTCGCGATCATCGTGGCAGTCGCTGGGGCTGCGGCGCTGCTCACTGCGCTGCTTCCCGCTCAGCAGGCCGGCGCGGTCCGCCCGGCTGAAGCGATCAAAAGTTGAGCGCTATTTCGGGAGCGGCGCCCAGTAGAGCTTTTTTCCAGCGATAAACCAGAACTTGCCGAGTGCCTCGTCGACGGCGAGCGCCGTGAGGCCGTGAAAACTTTCGGAGACGAGCTGGCGCTGGAAGCGGCCTTCCTTGTCGAAAACGACGATTCGCTGGTTATTCGGATCGGCGACGTAAATGCCGCGCGCCGTCGCACCGGTCACAATGGCGGTCGGCTTATTGAGCGGCTTATCGAGGGCGCGGAGGTCGAACTCGGTGCCGACCCCTTCGACAAACTTCCATATTTTGCCGCTCTCGGTCAGGATGTAGATATTCCCGTCAATCGTGAAGTCGCGCGCGTCGCCAATTTGGGCACCCTCCAGCATGCCCTTCATTTCGGTGTCGTAGCCGCTCCAGTTGGGCAGGTAGCGCCAGACCTGGTTGGCCTTTGGGTCGAGGACGTAGAGGTTGCCGACATAGCCGCGAATCGCTTGGACGCTCTGCCACGCGCTCGCGCCGCGCACTGCCAATTCGACGAGCGGTTTGTTGGCTGGCTGGTAGAACAGGTTACGGTCGCGATCGAGCAGCATCACGCCCAACCGCGACCGCGCGTCCATGGGGTACAGCCAAGCAATCGCTAGGGGGTCGCCGACCGGTGTCTCGTCGGTTTGGGTGCCGCGAACGGCAACGATCTGTGGCTCGGGCGGCTTGTTCGGCTCAAGCGCAATTTTGCGCACGCCCCACGGGCTTTGATCGAGGACATAGGCCGTGGTGCCGGCTTCCACGACCAAGCCGCTCGGGTCGCGGGCGCCAGTCGCGGCGAGATCGATCACTTGCTGGATGCCGCCGACACGAACGACGCGATCGAGCTTCTGGATCTCGGTCTTGATCGACTCCTGAAGCTTCACCGCCGCCGGGTCGTCCTTGCGGATGTCTAGCGCTCGGACAACCGCGAACTCCGCTTCCCGTAGGCGCGTCCGCGCGAAGCCCTGGTCGGTCGAGGCGATCGAGGCACGATAGGCACGCTCAGCCTCGGTCATCGCGCTGACGTAGGCTGCTTCGCCGCGGTCCTTGGAGAACATCGCTGGCAAAGTCACGCCAAGCACGATAAGCACCGCTACCACCGCCGCGGCGCCCACGAAATAGCGTCTCCAGCCGCCTCCGGAAAGCCGACGGCTGAGCTGAACGGGCTCAGGCCGCGGATCCTCGCCCCGTGTGCGCTGCGCCAGCTCATGAGGCTCGCTTCCGGTTGGAACGAAGAGTCGCACTACGGGCGCCACACCGCGGACAAGCGCCACCGCTGCGCCAGACATCATTCCGTCGATCGGGATGGCGCGCAAGGTGTCGGCCACGGGAATGGCCAACTGTCGACCGCGACTTTCCTCGGGCGCCCCGCCCGGCTCGAAGACGGCCACGCCAACCTGGTTGCCGATTGCTGCGGCAAGCCAGCGCGCGCCCTTCTTCACCCCACCAGCGAACCACGCGGCGATCCGGTCGGCATCGGCGTGGTCAAGTAGGTTGCCGGTGGAGAGGAACAGAATGTCGTCTGGCTCGATGTGCGCACGGATGAAGATCGGGATGGGCGGGTCATCGTCGCCGAGCGGTGGGCCGGCGTCGCCGGCTCCCACCTCGAAGAGCTGCCCCCCGCGAAGCACATAGGCATGTGCCCCGCCGGCGAGGCTGAACATCGCCTCCAAGCCGCGCAACACGACGATGGCAAGATCGAGCCGAAATCGGTCGTGAGCGAGGCTCCTCCGGTTCTCGCTCGCGATGCGGCGGCTGGCGCTCTGGATGCCCTCCACCAAGCGGGCGCTCACGGTGCGGTTCGATGCAGTGAATTCCTCGAGGAGGAGATCCATCGCCAGCCCGGCTTCCGCATGCTTCGGCCCGCCAAGCAGTGCGTACAATGTCTCGACGACGCGCGTGCCATCCGGGAGCCGGCGGGCGTGGCCATGCCGAACGGCCAACCCATCCGGCAAGATCGCGCCGAGCGCGGCGAACTCTGGCTCGTGGACCTCAGCCGTGTCTCGTGTGAGGACCGCCATCGCACTCCTCATCCGCAAGCGTGGTCGACACCGGGAGCGAGCAAGCAGACCCCCGGTCGTCGGCACTCTACAGTAGGAGCGTAGGCACAACGCTTCAAGGGGATCGCGCTTCGGCTACGCCCAAATCGCCCTCAGGGGGCTGATACAATCGAACGGCAGACAAGGAGGTCTGAATGCTGAATGTCGCGTCTGCGGTGGAACCCTCCGCGCCGACCATCTGGGAGACGGCGCTGGCGCAATTCGATTCCGCCGCCGATCGCCTCAAGCTCGATGACAATCTCCGTGCCATGTTGCGTGCGCCGAAGCGCGAGCTGATCGTCAACTTCCCGGTGAAGATGGATAACGGCAAAGTGCGCGTCTTCACGGGCTACCGCGTCCAACACAGCATCGCCCGTGGACCGGCCAAGGGCGGCATCCGCTACGCCCCGGACGTCGACCTCAACGAAGTGCGAGCACTGGCGATGTGGATGACGTGGAAGACCGCACTCATTGGGCTTCCCTACGGCGGCGCCAAGGGCGGAGTTGTCTGCGATCCCAAGGCGCTCTCGCCGGCCGAGCTTGAGCGGCTGACCCGCCGCTACGCGACGGAAATCTCCATCATCATCGGTCCGGACAAAGATATCCCAGCGCCCGACATGGGGACTGGCCCCCGCGAGATGGGCTGGATCATGGACACGATCAGCCAGCACACCGGCTACGCGGTGCCTGCCGTCGTGACGGGCAAGCCGCTCGCGATCGGCGGCTCGGAGGGCCGTGTCGAGGCGACCGCCCGCGGCGTCGTCGTCATCGCGGCGGCCGCCGCCCGCCGACGAAATCTCGACCTGCGCGGCGCTACCGTTGCCATCCAAGGGTTCGGCAACGTCGGCGGTGGCGCGGCCAAGCTGATGAGCCACTTTGGCGCGAAGGTCGTCGCAGTCTCGGACGTCAATGGAGGCGCCTACGACCCGGCCGGGCTCGATTACGACCGGTTGCGCCGCTACCATCAAGTCACCGGCACGGTGGCTGGCTTCGCCGAGCGCATTACGAACGCCGAACTGCTTGAGCTGCCGGTTGACATTCTGGTGCCCGCGGCGACCCAGCACCAAATCACCGCCGACAATGCCCCGCGGGTGCAGGCAAAGCTGATCGTTGAAGGCGCGAACGGCCCCGTCACCCCCGAGGCGGACGCCATTCTCGATGCCAAGGGCGTGCTCGTGGTCCCGGACATTTTGGCGAACGCGGGCGGCGTCACCGTTAGCTATTTCGAGTGGGTACAGGACTTGCAGGGATATTTCTGGGACGAAGCCGAGGTCAACAGCCGGCTCGAGCGATTGATGACTCGCGCCTTCGATGCCACCGTGGCGCTTGCCAATCGCGAGCGCGTCAATCTGCGGCTTGCGGCGTACATGCTGGCGGTCAGCCGCGTTGCGGAGACGGTCGCCGCGCGGGGGCTCTATCCGTGAATCGACAGGAGCGATTGCGGGTCCATCACGAGCGGGTGAGCGGCCGGGTCAGCCAGCTTGCGTCCGAGCTGACCGAGCTCTTCGTTCTGTTGGGGGATCGCTCGCCACGCTTGCGCGAAGCGGTCGAGGCCGATCTTCGCCAGATCGTCGGCCGCTACATCACGGATGAGTACCTCCACCTTGGGCTGATCGCGCCGCGGACGGAGGACGAATGACAGCGCTCTGGAAGTTGGACGCCGCGCTTCGCCGTCGGCGTGACGGAGAGGTCGCGATCGCCGTCCAGCCGCTCGCCACCGCTACGGCGGCCGACGTGGCGGCGCTCCGCGGCTACGGCCTCGCTCCCCCAGCGACGCCGGGCGGCCTCTGGACCGGAATGCTGGCCGCTGCTCGCCTCGCCGAGCTCGCGTCCCTCCCCGCCGTGGGCTACGTGTACGACCTCGAAGCCGCCTCGTCGGGCGGTGTTGCGGCGAACCGCCCGGCTCCCCGCCCGCTCCAACCCGCCAAGCGCGGGCACACCAAGCTGCCGCCCCGCCGCCGATAGCGCACGATGCCGTTCGCCGGTTGCCCGCGACGGCGTGGCGGAGGAACGCCTTGGCACGTCAGGCCTTTTGCCGCCAAGGAAGGCCGCCGCACGGCCTGCCGACGACGCTGCGCAGCGTCACGACACGCCCGTCCCCGCTTGATGCCACCATTCTGGCGGCGGCGCTGGCCCGCGCTTGCTGCGATTCAAGCGCGGGAGAGCGCCGTCGAGGCACGGTCGCGCACCTCGTCAGCAATCGAGCGGACGGCTGGGTTCGCAGCGATTCCGGCGAGCACGTCTGCGACGAGCCAGACGGTGGTCGATGCAACGGTGCGAGCGACTGCGCCCGTCGTCGCCAATCGAGTGGCTCAGGGGAGAGGCCTGCCTGAGCAGGCGCTCGCCCCCGTCTGGCTCGCACCAGCGCTCTGGCAGTCGCAGCCCGCCGGCGTGCCGCTTACTCGACCTTGTAGACGTTATCGCTCTTCCAGAACGTGGCGGCCTCGATCTCGAAGCCGCGGACCTTCGGGCTGGCAATGAAGAACGACGGCGTCGCGAGCATGTAGATATAGGTGATCTCCGCCTGATGCGCCTTGACGGCCTCGCGAATCAACTGCTCGCGCTTGGCGGCGTCAGGCTCGGCGTAAGCGAGGTCCATCAGTCGGTCGAATTCGGGCACGCACCAAATGATGCGGGCTGGTGGGTTCTTACAGGTGATAAACTGCCGGAAGAAGAGCAGGTTGCCAAGCGCGTCCGCACCGCCCGAGGAAATCAGTTCGTTGCGCACCTGATTGTTGCGGGCATAGAACTTGTCGACCCAGATCCCGAGCTCGTGGCGCTGAAGGCCGACTTCGACGCCGATCTGCTTCCAGTAGTCCTGGACGGCGAGGAAGAGTGAGTCGACGACTCCCGCGCCGGTGTAATCGATCGGGTTCTGGATGCGGAACCCGTTCGGGTAGCCCGCTTCAGCAAGCAGCCGTTTCGCTTCTGCTGGGTCGTATTTGAACGGCGGGATGTCCTTGTTGAACGCCGGCGTGCCGGGAATTGCGATCTGGTTCAGCGGCTGGGCGTAGCCCTTGTAGAGGTTCCGCGCCAAAGTGTCGCGGTCAATGGCGTAGTTGAGCGCGAGCCGGACACGCTTGTCGAGCAGCGGCGAATTCACCTTCTCGTTCGCTGCTTTGTCGATAGCGATCAGCGAGCTCGCGAGGTCAGCGACGATTACTTGGTTTCCGTCGCGTTTGGCGGTATCGGCCTGATCGGGCGATGCGCCCGTCCAGATGATGTCGATCTCGCCGAGCCGCAGTCCGTTGACCAAAGCCGTCGGCTCGGGGATGGCCCGCCAAATCACTTCCGTCGCGATCGGCTTGCGGAACGGATGCGTGTAGTTGGGGCGCAGCCGGTAGCGGAAGATATCGGCGCTCTTGAACTCGACGAGCTCGTAAGGCCCGGAGCCAATCGGCTTGATGGCGAACTCGTTCTTGCCGACGCTCTCGTAGTAGCGCTTCGGTAGGACATAGAAGTACGGTGTGCCAGAAAGGAGCGAGCTGTCACGGCCGTCGGTCAGCAGATCGACGGTGTACTCGTCGACGATTCGGCTGCCGGCGAGTTTCGGCAACACGCCCCGCTGCGGGAGCGGCGGCGACACTTCGAGCAGCAACTTCGCGGTGAATTCCACATCGGCTGCAGTCAGCTTATCGCCGTTCGAAAACGTGAGATCTTTGCGCAGGAAGAAGCGCCAGCCTTGATCGTTGGGCAGGAACTCCCATTTCTCGGCGACCGCTGGCTCCAGTTGAAAGCCCTTGCCGAGCGTGGTCAGCGTGTCGAACTGGTTGCTGAAGATCTGGTTGTTTGCGGACGAGCTTTCTGGGCTCGCGCTGGTTGGGAAGCCGGGTCGGCCGAAGCGGAGCACCTGCTGGGCGGCGCGGCGTTCCTGAGGCTGGGCCGGCGCGCCCGATGGGGGCTGGGTCGGCTGCTGCGCTGGCGCACAGGCGGCCAGCACGATGCTGCCGAGAAGCGCCCAAATGAGAGGGATACGCATTCGCTGCTCCTCCTTCCGGAAGTTGGTGGCGTGGCTGCGCGGTCTCCTGCCAGAGGTCCGATGCACCTTTTCGGATATGCAGCATTATTCATCACCGCGTCACGATCCGACAACGATTCTCGGGCTTCCCGCGTCCGGCGTCTCGGGCCCTCCGTTTCGTGGAATGGACGACTTCCGAGCGAGACCGTCGCGCTGCCACGCTTCGCCATGCCGGTCGCTCCCGCCGGCGCCGCGAAGCGCCGGGCATCGTGCTGTCCACTCTGGTCTCCGCGCTGATGGCTCGATGTGCCCGGGTCTGCGGTGTGGGACCACGCTGTCTACCGTGACGTTGGTGTCACCGCTTCTTCCGAAAACGAAGCCCTCTCCCAAATTCGGGAGAGGGCTTGCGCAGGGCGCCGGGAAACCGCGAGGCCTAGCTGCCGGAGTTGACCGAGGCAGCCGGGATGAAGAGACCGCCGGCTGTTGCGCTTGCCGGGCGCGTATCCGCCTCGATCGGGTCGAAGGAGGCATCCGGTACGGGGACGTCGTAGCCGACCGAGGCATCGCGGACGGCCTTCCCCGACGGCTCGGCCGCCTGCGCGACGCGGAGCGCGGACGCCCCACCACTGGTCGAGACGCTCCAGCGGAGCGAATAGGTGCTCGCGACGAACCCCTCGACCTCGATGAGATAGCGGCCGTCGCGATCGGCGGTAAACACAATCGAGTCGACGGTCGTCGTCGGATTGATCGAGTAGCCAAGCCGCTTGGCGCCGCTCGGTCCCGGGCCAAACAGATAGAGATCGGCATCGCCAGTCAGCGTGGTCAACGTCACGCTCAACGTCTCACCCGCTCGCAGGTCTTGCCGGAACAGCTTGACCTGGCCGGCGCGGATCGTGTCGGTCTCCGGCAGGTAATTCACCCAGTCGGACATCGGCCGGGCGATGTTGCCCGCATTGTCGGAGACGAAGACCGACAGGATGTGAATCCCCGCATCCGGAGACAACGTGTAGGTGATTCCCGAGCTGTAGGTCATCCAGTCCGAAACGCGAACCGTCGTCCACTCGCGGATGCTGCTGACGAAGATCTTTTCCACGATGAGCATCGAGTTCAGGCCACTGCCTGCATCGGACGCCTGCACACTGAGGGAGACTTCGCGGTCGCTGCTCGTGGTCGCGCCGCCGTCGATTTCGAACCGGGTGATCTTCGGGGCATCCTCGTCACCGTCGCTCGGCGGCAGGATGCGGATCATCCGGCCGGCGACGTTATTCAGCTCTGTCAGCTCTGGCACCTTGTTGTCGGGGTCGACTTTGGCCGAGATGCCGACGGTGCCGCTCAAGCCGGTTGTGTTCCAGAGGATCGACGCCATGGCGCTGCCTTTCGGCTCGATCGGCTCGAGAGTCGCGGTGCCGATCGGCGTGCCATCTTCCGGCCGGCCAAGATAGAAGGTCACCTGAACGCCGGTGAGTACGTTCTCGCCGCCGAGCCGCTTAACTCGCAACCCAAGGCGTACTTCGTCGTCGACGCGCACGGTCGTGGGATCGGTCCAGATCTCGCCTGCAACGAGGTCCTCGTCGATTCGCGGTCCCACGATCATGAGGCCAGGCAACGCGCTGTCGCTCTTGCCGTCCGGGTTGGTCACTGTCAGCTGGTAGATGCCGATTGGCAGACCGGCAGGGACGATCACCTTGATGTGACGCGGCTCGACTTTCAGGGAATCGGTGAGGACAATGGTCGGACCGGTCACCGGCACGAATGGGCCGGGGAGCGGTGGCAGCGGCGGCCGCGAGGCGCTTTGCACGCCGTTCGAGATCGGGTCGGTCGGCGTGATCGGCTGGCTCGGCGTGATCGGTTGGCTCGGCGTGATTGGCGGCGCAAACGCGAGCTGGAGCGTGACCGTCAGCCCCTGCTTGAAGTTGAAGCCCTCGATCTTCAGCTCGGTCGGTCGTTCGTTCGACGCGACGTCTGGCCGAATCGACTCGATGAACGGCGCGTCAGTGATGGCAAGGTAGGCTGGCGCTACATAGTCGCGCTCACCCCCGCTGACGACCAAGAGGCCGTAGCGGCCGGGCGGAACGGCGGGCAGCAGGCCAACGGCCTTCTCCGGCGACACCTTTTGAATGTCGATGGGATACAGCGGCGCGGCTGGCGCTGGCAGATTTGGGGAGCCGCTGCCGGGCGGAGACGGGAGCGCGGGGCGCGGCAGCTCGCTCGGCTTGCCGGAGGATCCTAGCGAGGCGACATCGACGCGCTCGGCCACCCGCGCCGACAGGGGCGGGGTCGTCGCCGGCAACAACTCGACGAGGGCCGCCTTTAGGTCAGGGTCAAACCCTTTGCCGGCGATCTCGACGGGAATGCGAGTGAACGCGACGCCGACCTCCGGCTTGAGGCCGCGCACTTCGAGCTTGCGGCATTCGGACCACTGAACGGGCGCGGACGCCCGACATCGTTCACCCGGGTTGTTGGGAGCGCGGTCCACCGGCGGCTTGTTCTCGGGAGGTCGCGCTGTGACCGTCTTGGTGGGTGAGGGGGTGCGTGGCTTGTCGTCGTTCTCGTCGCCGAAGGCGGCGGGCGTCCACGCCGCGACGAGCATCACGGCGAGCATCGGCGCAAGCGCCAGCAGGAACGGGATCCGTTTCACAATCGCCTCCCAGACATGGCTAACGTACCGTGCCTGTAACGCTTATTTCGGCATGGCCGTTACAGATCCCGCCATCGGACTTTCTGGCTGGCCCGCTTGGCTCCTTTCTGATGCCGCCTCGGCCGCCACGCGACGGTGCCTCCAGATTCGGAGAGGCGGCGCTCCTAGTTGGTTCACGCTGCCGGTCGTCGGGTAGACTTTCCGACACCGGAGGATCGCCGCCGTGCTCGACTTCGTCGCGAAGCGAAATTGGTACTATCTCCTGTCGCTCCTCTTCATCATTCCTGGTGTTATCTCGTTGCTGATTCCGCCGGCACTCGTGCCCGGCATCGAATTCACCTCGGGGACGACCTTTACCATTCAGTTCTCGCGCCCGGTGGCGCAGGACGAGCTTCGCGCCTTTTTGGCGCAACAAGGCTTCGCCGACGCGATCATCCAACGCAGCGGCACCGACCAATATCTCATCCGAACACGGACACTCCGGGAAGAGGTTCGGGATGAGAGCGGCAACCTCGTCGAGCAGGGCGATCGCGAGCGCGTGCTGAACGGGTTGAACGAGCGGTTTGGGGAGACCCGCCTGCTTGATTACAACTCTGTTTCACCGACGATCGCAACCGAGACGGTCCGCAACGCGGCCATCGCGGTCGGGGCGGCGTCGATTGCGATCCTGCTCTATATTGCCTTCGCGTTCCGTCAAGTGTCGAATCCATTCCGCTACGGCGTGTGCGCCATTATTGCGATGTTGCATGACGTGTTGGTCGTGCTCGGTATCTTCTCGATTCTCGGTAAACTTGCAGGCATAGAAGTCGATTCGATGTTCATCACGGCGATGCTGACGGTCATCGGCTTCTCAGTGCATGACACGATCGTGGTATTCGACCGCATTCGCGAGAACTTGAAGCGTCACGGCACGGCGAACTTCCCAGCGGTGGTCAACCACTCGATCATGCAAACGATCGGCCGATCGATCAACACGTCGGTGACGGTTATTCTGACGTTGCTCGCGCTCTACTTGTTCGGCGGCACACCGACCCGTACCTTCGTATTGGCGCTGCTCATCGGCATCATTTCCGGGACGTACAGCTCGATCTTCAATGCCGCGCAGTTGCTCGTCACTTGGGAAGAAGGCGACATTCCGCGGCTGTTTCGTCGCCTGCGTGGCCAGCGGCCTGAGCCGCAGCCGGCGAGCTAGTAGGGCCGCTCGCCCAGCAAACCGATGCGCCCAAGCGCAGAAGCCGCCCTTGCTCAGCGACCTGTGGGCCCGCAATTCGCGGTCGGCTGGACTCAGGACGGACGCCAGCGCCCGAGCTTCTGCTCACTCATCGGGAGTGTCCGAAGCTCTGTCATGTCGCGCGGCTCCATTCGAGCCATTCTGGCCACCGCGGGTCGGCAGCCGGGTCATAGTGTTCGGCGTGATAGATCACCTCGCCCGCATCGTCGAGCGCCACAAGCAGCCACCGGCTGCCCGGTAGGTGGACAAACGTCGACGAGGCGCCGATCTGCCACGCGCTCAGCGCCTGCCGGGAGCCGACTTCGAAGCGGAGCGGTGGCGTTCCATCGGTCACGACCCAGAATTCGTCGTGATGCTGGCGATCTTTCTGCTCCCGAAGCGCGATGACTGTCCGCCGATCGACGGTGACTTGTCCGTGCCGAAGCGCGGCCCGCTCGACCGCGAACCGGCGGCGAGTCCGAAGGACGACAAACGCGATCGGCAGCGCGATGAGTGCCGCTGCCACACCGCCGGCAATCAGCCCGGCGCCGAAGCTGCGCGCCGCCAGCGCCAGCCCGATTGTGGCGACGATGACCGCCACCACTGCAACGAGCCCGAGCATCCGCGCCGCCCGGCTCAGGGTGGCGGCACGGTCGCGGAGCTTTGTCTCCACGGCAGACGTCATCGCATAGGTCATGCGCACCGTCGGCGCGGTCTCAACCATCGGCGGCCTTCCTGAAGTGAGAGGATACGGCGGCGCGTCAATTCCGAGGCGCGGCTCCACGTCAAATCGGCTGGAGGGCGGTGGAACGACGTGATCTCGGGCAAGGGGCGACGCGAGGCGGCGGCTCGCCAGCGCACGATCCGCGGGTTCGATGCGTGCAGCCCAGCGACGGCGTCGTCGAGGCGATCCGAATTCACAGGAGGCTGTCTTCGGCTAGCGTCCTTCGGGCCGCTCGGGGGCGCAGGGCAGAGGTGTGGCGGACCGCCTCACCACGAGATCGCGCAGACGAGGTTATTCAGGAAATTCGGCCTTCCGTTCGCGCTCAAGCAGCGCCATCGCAGCGGTCCGCGCTGGGACTCCCTCGAAGAGCACGCGATGAATGGCGTCGGTAATCGGAAGTTCCACGCCCAGCTCCGCACCGAGGCGAGCGGCGGCGCGTGTGGTTGGAACACCTTCGGCAACTTGGCCAAGGTCGCGCAGAACCGCGTCGAGCGGTTTTCCCCGAGCGAGGCTGATGCCGACTTGGTGGTTGCGGCTCATCGGGCTGGCACAGGTGGCGACGAGATCACCAAGTCCCGCCAGGCCAGCGAAGGTCTGCCGTTGGGCGCCTGCCGCTTCGCCGAGGCGGCTCATCTCCGCTAGTCCGCGGGTGATCACTCCCGATTTGGCGTTATCACCGAGGCCGAGGCCGTCGCTGATGCCGGCTACGAGGGCGTAGACGTTCTTCAATGCGCCGCCGAGCTCGACACCGATCAGGTCGCGGTTGGTGTAGACGCGGAACATCGGCGTCATCAAGAGGTCCTGAGCGCGCGTTGCCGCCGTCGCGTCGTCCGAGGCAACGACGGTCGCGGCCGGCAAACCGGCGGCGATCTCCTTGCTCAAGTTGGGTCCGGAGAGCGCGACAATCCGACCGGCGTGGCGCGGCAACTCGCTGCAGATCACTTCCGACATCCGATAGCGGGTTGCGATCTCGATCCCCTTTGCGGCGCTGACGATCACCGCAGTGGCGGGCACGGCGTCGGCAATGCGGCGGACGTTGGCCCGCATCGTCTGGGAGGGAACCGCGAGGACGATTGCCTCGGCATGGTGGAAAGCCTCGTCGGGGTCGGCGGTCACGAAAAGGCTGGGCGGAAACGGATGGTCGGGCATCCGGCGGCGGTTGCAGCCATCGCGGCGCAACATCTCCGCTTCCTCTGGAGTGCGGACGAGCAATCGGACGGGCCGGCCCAACCGCGCCCAGAGCAGCGCGAGCGTCGTTCCCCACGTCGTTGCGCCGACGACGGCGATCATCGGGCCGATGTCCGCGCCGTTTCGGCTGGCTCACCCAACTTGCGCTCGGTGCCGGCGCGTAACCGGGCGAGGTTGTCGGCGTGGCGGACAACGATAAGGAGCGCACCGGCAATGGTGAAGACGTAATACTCGCTGGGGTAGCGCACCCCGAACAGCGCGGTGACGAGAAATGTCACCAGCGCTGTGAGCGCGGCGACCACGGAGCCGAGCGAAACATATCGCGTGGAAGCAACAACGCCGATGAAGGCGGCGACGGCAATCACCGTCGGGATCGGCGCCATTGGAAGGAAGGCGCCGACCGAGGTGGCGACGCCGCGGCCGCCCGAGAAGCCCAGAAAAATCGACCAATTGTGGCCGGCAATCGCCCCAAAGCCCGCGGCGACCGCCGCGAGCGGTGTCCCGACGAGGGTGAGCGCGAGCAGCACGGGCAGCAAGCCCTTCAGCACGTCTGTGACGCCGACGGCGATCGCGAAGCGTGGACCGAGCGAGCGGAGCACGTTCGTTGCGCCCGTCTTCCCGCTGCCCATCTGCCGGACATCCACTCCCCGAAACAGCCGGCCGTAGACGATACCGCTCGGAAACGATCCGGCAAGGTAGCCAACTGCCACCATCAGCACAACGGCGAGTGATTCGTTCATCGACGCTCGTCACTCTCGCGCGGGCGGAAGATCAGCCGAACCGGCGTGCCGGCCAGATCAACGCGCTCCCGCAGTTGGTTTTCGAGATAGCGCTGGTAGGAGAAGTGAAGCAATTTCGGGTCGTTCACAAACAGTACAAAAGTCGGCGGATTCACTTCCGGCTGGGTGGCATAGTAAATCCGAAAGCGCCGGCCGCGCACATGGGGTGGCGGGTGGGCCGCCTGCGCCTCGATGAAGATCTGGTTCAGTTGGGCGGTCGGGATTCGCTGCTGCCGCCGGTCGTAAACCCCGAGCGCCGCTTCCAATACCCGCGGGACACGCTGCCCGGTCAGCGCCGAGATAAACACTACCGGCGGATCGGGCAGGAACTTGAAGGCGTATCGCACCTGTTCGGTGTATCGATCGGCGGTGTAGGTGTCCTTCTCGATAAGGTCCCATTTATTGACGACAATTACGAAGCCCTTATAGGCCTCAAGCGCATAGCTCGCGACATGGGTGTCTTGGGCGGTGATCCCCTCGGCAGCGTCGATGACGAGCAATACGACGTCGGCGCGGCTCACCGCACGTAGCGAACGTAGGACGCTGTACTTCTCGACGCCCGGTTCAACGCGGCCACGCCGGCGGATGCCGGCCGTGTCGATAAGCAGCACCGGCCGGCCGTTCACCTCGAGCCGACTATCGATGGTATCGCGCGTTGTGCCCGGCACGTCCGAAACGACCGAACGCTCGCGGCCAAGAATCGCATTCAAGAGTTGCGATTTGCCGACGTTTGGCCGGCCAATGATCGCGACCTTCGGAATGTCGTCGTCGACCGGTTCGGGCTCGGCGGGTGGGAGCAGCGCGACCACAGCATCGAGCAGATCGCCCGTCCCGAGGCCTTGAAGCGCCGAGACCGGGATTGGATCGCCCAGCCCCAACTCGTAAAACTCGACGGCGTTCTGGGCGTAGCGGAAGCTATCGCTCTTGTTGACACCGAGGACGACCGGCTTGCCAGAGCGGCGCAAGAGGTCGGCCGCTTCGCGGTCGGCGGCGGTGATCCCGCTCCGCACGTCGGTGAGCAAGACGATAACGTCGGCCTCGGCCACGGCTTGGCGAACCTGATCCTGGACGTGGCGCGTCAGTTCGTCGGCCGGCGCAACTTCCAGGCCGGCCGTGTCGACCACGAGGAACTCGCGCCCATTCCAGTCGGTGTCGCCATAGAGGCGATCGCGAGTGGTGCCCGGCAGGTCTTCGACGATGGCGCGCCGCTCGCCGATCAGGCGGTTAAACAGGGTCGACTTGCCGACATTCGGACGGCCGACGATGGCGACGACTGGCTTGGCCATGAATGCCCCCGAAAGTCGTGTTCGGCAGCACCTTTTGACGTCGGCTGCCGAAACGGGTCGCTAGGCGCGGCTGAGCAGCGCGACGAGCAGCGCCTTCTGGGCGTGGAGCCGGTTTTCGGCTTGATCGAAGACGACTGATTGCGGGCCCTCAATCACGTCATCCTCGATCTCTTCGCCGCGGTGCGCCGGCAGGTCGTGCATGACGATAGCATCCGGCGCGGCGCGCGCCAGAAGGCGCCGCGTGATGGAAAACCCGGCGAACGCTTGGCGTCGGACTGCGGCTTCCTGCTCCTGCCCCATGCTCGTCCAGACGTCGGTGTAGAGAATGTCTGCGCCTTCCGCTGCTTCCTCGGGCCGTGACACCACTCGCACCGCGCCGCCCGACTCTCGCGCTCGCCGCTCGGCAATCGCCAGCACTGCCGCCGGCGGCGCGTAGCCCTCCGGAGCGGCAATCGTGACGTCCAGTCCGACGGTTGCGCCGCCGATCAGCAAACTATTCGCGACGTTGTTGCCATCGCCGATATAGGCAAGGCGGAGCCCGGCGAACCGTCCTTTGCGCTCGCGGATCGTGAGCAGGTCGGCCAAACACTGACAAGGATGCTCGCCCTCCGAGAGGGCGTTGATCACCGGGACCGAAGCGTAGCGCGCAAACTCCGCCAGCTTCTCGTCCTCGTGGGTGCGCAGCGCGACTGCGTCGACCATCCGGCTAATTACGCGGGCCACGTCGCGCGGCGGCTCGCGCTGTCCGAGGCCGACCTCTGCGGGCGAAAGATAGAGCGCTCGGCCCCCCTGCTGCGCCATCGCCACGTCGAATGACAGCCGGGTCCGCAGCGACGGCTTTTCAAAGACGAGCGCAAGCGTCTTGCCGGCGAGCAGGTCGCCGCGCGGTTGTGCCTTGAGCTGAGCAGCTCTTTCCAACAGCTTGAGCAGCGCCGGCGCATCGAGGTCGGCCATCGAGACGAAATCGCGCTTGGGCGCTTGGAGCGTGGTCATGCTGGTTGCTGTCCTCAACGCGGCAACGGACTGCCTTTCAGATCATACCGTAAACCGCCCCGCCTTGTTCGGCGCGGCGTCGGTTAAAATCCCCGTATGGAGCCGCAGCACCTTCCCGGCCCACTCGACGAAGCAGCGCTGCGCCAGTGGTTCACTGAGCGCGGTCTCACCCCCTACCAGTGGACCAACGGCCCCTATGACCGCTACGCCGCGCACACGCATGCTTATGACAAGTATCTTGCTTGCGCGCGTGGCAGCATCGTTTTCCATCTGGACGACCGAGACATCACGCTGCGCGCCGGAGATCGAATGATTCTTCCGGCCGGGACGCGCCATTCGGCAGACGTCGGCCCAGATGGCGTCGCCTGTTGGGAAGCCGCCGTTACCCCTCGCGCCGCCTGAGGTGGAGAACGCTGCTGCTGTCGCCGCCGTCCGTGCGGCGACCTTTTCGCGTCGCTTCCGCCGTCCCCTCTTCGAGAGCTATTCGTTCGCTCGCCTCCCGGCGGCGATCTCCCGGCTGCTCACCGGCGATGGGCCGCTGGGTCTGCCAGAGGATACGCTCCAAGGGCTGGTCGGCGGGTGGGACACCGTCATTCTGCTCTTCGTGGACGCCTTCGGCTGGGATCTCTTCCAGCGCCACCGCGATCGGTTGACCGCCCTGCGGCGGTTCGACCGCGATGGCGTGGTCAGCCCGCTCACAAGCCAGTTTCCCTCCACGACCGCGGCACACGTGACGACCCTGCATACGGGACTGCCGGTCGGGCGCCATGGGGTTGTCGAATGGTCCTATTACGAGCCGGCGCTTGACCGGTTGATCAACCCGCTTCCGTTTCGGGCTGCCGATGGGGTGAACGGGACCGATACGCTCCTCGCTGCCGGTGTCGATCCCGCCGCAGTGTTCGATTGGGAGACTGTGTACCCGCGCCTCGCGGCAAGCGGTGTCGAGGCCATCGCCTTTCAGCCGGCGTCGATCGCCGGCAGCGTCTTTTCCCAGCGGGTGCTCGCCGGTGCGACGTCCCGGCCCTACTCGACCGTTGATGAGGGGCTTGCGCTCCTCCTTGACGAGACCCGCCGGCCCGGTGGCAAACGGCTGCTCATCTTCTACTACTCCGGAATCGATACCACGGCGCACCTCCACGGTCCGAACGCGCCAGCGACCGACGCTGAGGTCAGCGCATTCTGGGCCACGGTCGAGCGGCGGCTGCTGCGTCACCCCGCCAACGCGGCGGGCCGCACGCTGCTGCTCGTCACCGCCGACCACGGCCAGACGGAAGCCAATGTCGGCCGACCGTGGTATGTCAATATCGAGATCCCGCAGATCGTGCCCCTCTTGCGGACGGGCAGCGATGGTCGGCCACTTGCCCCGGGCGGGTCCCCACCTGACCTGTTGCTCTATGTCAAGCCGGACCATGTCGACGAGGTCGCCGATCGGCTAGCTTGCCGGATCGAAGGGATCGGCGAGGTGCACCGGATCGACGACCTGATCGCAGAAGGTTTTTTCGGTCCTCCACCACACCACCCACTGCTCCGGGCGCGGCTGGGCGACTTGGTGGCGCTGGCCTATCCCGGCGAGGCCATCTGGTGGTACGAGCCGGGCGTGCACTGGGTGCGGTTCCGCGGCCATCATGGCGGACTCTCTCCCGCTGAGATGGATACACTCCTGCTTGCGCTGCCGCTCTTCTAGGGCCACGACGGGGGTGAAGGGATGTCCGACTATCTCGATCAGCTCGCCGAGTTCGCCATCGCGCTGAGTCTCGACGACATCCCGGCCGAGGTCCAAGGAACGGCGCACGATCAAATCCTCGATACATTGGGGGTCATCGTTGGCGGGACGGCAGCCAAGCCAGTGCGTCGGCTCGCCGAGCGCCTCGCGGTCCCTTCTGGGGCTTGCCGGGGGCTCGGCCTCGGTCTCCGGCTGAGCACTCGTCACGCCGCACTGGTTCACGGGACGGCGGGCACCTGGCTCGATTTCGACGCTGGCCACCGCTGGTCTGGCGGTCACCCTGCCGTTCACGTGCTGCCCGTGGCGTTGGCGCTCGCGGAATCGCTTGGCCGCCGCGGTGCTGATCTGCTGACCGCTTTTATCGTCGGCTCGGAGGTCGCCTGCCGGCTTGGCCTCGCCAAAGGGCCGCTCGCGCCGGGTCTTCATCCGCATGGCAGTTGGCCGGTCTTCGGCGCAGTTGCCGCTGCCGGGCGGTTGTGTGGCATCACCGCTGGGGAACTGCGCCGCGCTCTCGACCTTGCCTCGACCCTCACGTTGGCAACAAGCTGGAACACCGCCTTTGCCGGCGCAACGGTGCGCAACGTCTACGCCGGCCTCGGGGCCGAGGTGGCCCTTCAGGCCGTTGACTGGACGCTCGCCGGATGGGACGGCGAGCGCGACGGCGTCGGCGTCGTCTTCGGAACGATCGCAGCGGCCGGAATTACTCGCCGCCGTGCAGTGATCGATCTCGGCTCTGCCTGGGAATTCACGAGGAGCTATCTCAAGCCTTATCCATTCGCTCGGTTCGGTCATAACGCGATCGATGTCTTGATCGCTCTCCGCCGCGAGCACGGTTTTACTGCCAACGAGGTCGAGCGTATCCTCATTCGCGTCGGGGCGCTCGGCGCCCGGATGAGCGAGCGGCGGCCGAGGAAAGAACTCCAGGCACGATTCTCGCTGCCGCACGCGGTCGGCTTGCTGCTGACGCACGGCAGAATCGAGCCGTGGGCGTTCCGCGAGGAGGCGCTCGACGAGCCTGCGGTGCGGGCGCTCGCGGCGCGCGTCATCGTCGAAGAGGATCGCGAGTGGGAAGCGCTCAGTCCACAATGGCGGGGCGCGACGGTGGAGGTGCTGCTGCGCGACGGCCGCCGGCTGGTGGGTGAGACCGGTCACCCGCGCGGCGACCCTGAACAGCCGCTCTCGGCCGAGGAGATTGCGTCGAAGTTCGACCGACTGGTGGCGCCGGTCGTCGGCGAGCCCAATGCAGTCGCGGCTCGCGCTGCGCTCGGCCGGCTCGCCGAGCTTTCCACCGTCGAGCCGATTGTCGCGCCGCTCGCGGGGGTGTCGGCGTGACCGAGGGACCGCGCGACCGCGCCCGCGCCGCAGCGGAGATCTTGCGACCGCATGTGCCGGCCGTACTGGCCTGTATCCCGGAAACGGTCTTCTCGACGCGGCAGTATATGATGGCGTTTCGGGAAGTCCCGGCTGCGGCGGCTGCCTACGACGAGGCGCTCGCACTCTGGGGAGAGGAGCGTCGCCTCGGGCTGCTGGCGATCCATGGGCAAGTTGGACCGCGCATCCTGCGCGAGTCCGGGCTGGCAATCTGGCTGGGCTACGTTGGCAACTCCACGCTCGAGGACGATGGGCTGCATGTGCCGGCCCGCTGGCGGAAGACGGCATGAGGGACCCACGAACCGCAATTGAATCCATCATTGCCCGCTACAATCGGCGCTACGAGCGGCCGCACGCCGTGGTCGAGGCCGAGCGGGAACTGCTGCGCGAGCTGAAGCTTCTCGGCCTGCCCGTCGAAGGTCCCGAGCGGCTCCCCGGCGGACCGTACCGGATGCGCTATCGCGTCGGCGCGGTTGTCATCGAAGGAATCGTCCACATCCCCGACACCATCATCAAACTGCGCGTCGTCGACGAACGCGAACAAGCGGAGAGCGAGCGTTGAGCCGCGCTCGCCGCTCGCGAGCGAGTTGCATCCCGCGCGCGTTGCGTCCTACTTCCCGACCACGGCGCCGAGATCGTGCCAACCGTAAGCGACTTCGGTAAGCGTCGCGCCGCCGATCTGAACGGGCCGCGTTGCAATCTGCTCTGCGCCGTAGGCCTCGTACACGCGGCGCGACGGATCGTCGGCCAGCGCCCAAACCCGCATCGATCGCCGACCAGCGGCGAGCTGGGCACGGATCGCCGTCTCCAGTAGCCACGCGTCGATGGCGAGGTCGCGGTACTGCTCCATGACGACAAGGGAGACGAGTTCACCGGCAAATTCGAGGTCGCCGTGCGACGCACCGATATCGACGAACCCGATGATCCAGCCAACCGGTTCCGTCGCAACGAAGGTGCGCCGGCCGTCGCTCGGGGCTTCGAGCATGCTCCGGCGCGTTTGATACTGGTGGCGATACGCGAGCCGGTCGAGATGGGCGTCCGGAATGATGCCGCGGTAGGCCCTCTTCCACGTCGCGACGTAAACTCGAGCGATGCCCGCCGCATCGCCGGGGGTCGCCGGGCGGACGGCATAGTGTTCGAGGCGTGGGTCGTCGTGGGAAGAGAGAAAATGCTCGTCCATTGGAAGAGAAGTATCCGCTGGACCCGCTAGGGCGTGCCAAGCGTGACGGTTGCGATCAGGTGGCGGTCCTGCCCATCCGGCGCGACGAGACGGACCCCCGCGTCGGCATCATACAGCCCGACGACGACGCGGTAGTGGCCGGGTGGCACCAAGAATTGCCCTTGCGGGTCATCCACCCACTCTCCCGGGCTCCAGCCGCCGGTAGGAGCCGCACCGTCCTGCGGCACGCGGTCGCGCTGCGCGACGATCGTGCCTGCCTCGTCGATCACATGGACGAAGCTCGTCCAATGGCCGGCCGGCCGGGCAGTCGCGCGCCAGACAAGCGCTACCTCGATCGGGCAGGTCGTGCCGCAGGCGCCGGTCGCGAGGCGAAGACCGGCGAGGCGGATGCCATCGCCGAGCGGGAGGTCGAACGGCTGGTCGACGCTGGGCGGCGGACCAGAGGGGCGCGGCGCGACAATAGCCGTTCCGGCTACCAACGCCGGCCCGTCAGCAGGACCAAGGAGGGCGCGAACTGTTCCCGGGGTAGCTGGCAGGCGTGTCCAGACGAGCGTTCGGCGCAGCGTGCCCGGCGGCGCGGCGGGAAGCGTGATCAGCTCGCGCTCGGCGCTTCCCTCCCACGCGAGGACAAGATCGATGGGGTGGCCGGCGCCAACCCAATCCACCGAGAGCAACCGCCGTGCGCCGGGCTGACTTCCGCCAGCGCCGAGCGCTGCATTGAGCAGCATCCCGCCATCCGGAAGCGCCACCCCCCTGCCGCCTTCGTCCCAGTCCGCCAGCACTGCTGGAGGGAGGTCAAGCGCGATCTCGTTGAGCACGATCCGGTCGCCGCCTGTCGAGACGGGCAGCCGGACACCGTCGTGCCCATACAGCCCGACCGCGATTCGGTAGCGTCCGGACGGCATTCCAGCGGGAAGAAGCAGCCCGAGCCGGTCGTGGACCGGGGCGATCCAGCGCTCGCTTGGCCGAAAGCCGCCGCCGGCTGGCAGATCGCGCTGCGCCCAGAGCCGGCCGGCGTCGTCGAGGACGGCAAGGTAGGTTGTCAACCCGGCTGGCACGCTCCCAGTCGGCAGCCATTCAAGGTCGACGAGCAGCGCCGCCTGTCCGCCCAGCGTGGCCTGGCGGATCGACCAATCACCGAGCACGACGCTCGTGCCAAGCCGCGCGTCGCTCCGACCGGCAGCAAGCTGGGCGCCGGCGCGGCTGTAGAGGGTGAAGCGCACGTTCGCCGGAAACCAATCGGCGGTCCGGTAGGCGTTCTCGGTGAGCCAGCGCTCGATGCGCGCCTCGGCATCGAAATCGACCGGCTCGTTTTTTACCAGCCAGATCGCCGGCGCAGCGGCGAGTCGATCGACAAGCCCGGGGTCCCGCGGGTCGACGGACGCGAGATTGCCGCGGTAGTAGTACCAAAAGTCGGCGAAGGCTGTCGGTCCATTGGCAACGATCACCGTGCCTTGCGGCGAGAGCCGCGCAAGACGCGCCATTTCGGCACGGAAGTCGGAGCGGAAATAGCGCGGATCGGTGAGGTTGTTCGCCAATGCCGGCACGGCGGCGAGCACGAGCGTTGTTGCCAGCGCGCCCGCCGCGACCGTGCCTGTCTTCCGCGGCAGCGCTGCCGCCACTGTTCGAAGGCCGAGCGCGAGCAGGATGAGTAGAGCTGGACTGGAAGCAATGAAGTATTTCGGCCAGTGTGGCCGGTTTGTCGGCAGGGAGGTGAGCAGGCTAGCCCCGATCGGGAGCACCAAGCACAGGAGCAGCGCCACTCCCGCGCCACGGGTTGGCCAGCGTCGGCCGAACGGCGCCGCACCGAGGAGGGCGAGCGCCCAGATGGCGATCGCTGCTGGCAACCAAGGATCGACCGGCAGCGTCTCGCCAAGCGGCAAAGCGACCAGCGTTGTCCGCACCGTTGCATCGAGCGACAGCCGGCCGACCTCGACTGCGCCGGCGCGCCACATCATGAGGAGGTGGGCGATCGGGGAATTGCCGACCCCTGCGGTCGGGCTGCCCGAATCCGGTTGCAGTGCTGCCGCAGCTGCGAGGAGGGCCCACGGCGCAAACAGCGCCGCAACCCCGCCGACACCAGCGAGCAGCGCCGTCCGCTGCCGCGCATTGCGCGAGGCACGCACTGCCCAACTGGTCCAAAGCACCGCGAGCGGTCCAACGGCAAGGTAGTGGGTATAGATCGCGCCCGCCGTGACCAGCCAATAGCGGACGAGATCGCGTCGTGTCGGGGCGGTCGTGAGCCGCAGCCAGAGCGCGGTTGAGAGCGCCATCAGCCCGGCCAGCAGCGCATAGCCACGCACTTCTTGCGAAAAGTAGACGTGATAAGGCGAGACCGCGGCCAACAGGGCGCCGATTAGTGCCCACCCCGAGCCAGCGACGACGCGAACCGCGACGAAGACTCCCGCCACGACGAGCAGTCCCGCGGCAACCGAAAGAAAGCGCGTTGCGAATTCGCTCTCGCCGGCGACGCCCATCAGCAGGTGGAGCAGCATGAAGTGAAGCGGTGGAAAGGTGTCGGTGAGGGAATAGGGGATGAGCGCGAGCAAGCTCTGGCGCGCTCCCAAGACCGTGCTTGCCTCGTCCACCCAGAGCGCCTGTTGGCCGAGCCCGGCGACACGCAGTCCGAAGCCAAGAAGGAGGATGCAGGCAAGCGCTGCCCGGCGGAGAAGGTCCCGCATCTCGGAATTGTGGGATAGGTCGCTCCAGCGACGGAGGAGAGGGTCGCGGCGTGGCCACCCAGCCCGCACGTGCGCGGCGTGACGAGGCGAGAGAGGGTCTGGCGACCTCGGCGGCGCGGTAGAGAGCCGACGCATCTCAGGGACCGACGCGCACCGGCCCGAGATCGACGCTGTCGCCGGTCGGGCCGGCGAGGCGGCGGCCGGTGAGCGGGTCGTAAAGGCCGGCCACGAGCCGATACTCGCCAGGGAGTACCACCGAGTCGAACCGGTGCTGGTCGGCGACGATTTCGCCGATGAGCCAGCTCGTCACCGGTCGGCGGCCTTCGTCCGGAACGCCGTCACTCTGCGCCGCCGGGCGCCCGTCCGGCCCTGCAAGATGGAGAAAGACGCTCGGGTCGGAGTCCAGTCGCCGGTCGGTCCGCCAGTAGAGCGTCACATCGAGCCGACAGGGCGAGCCGCAGCGTCTCGCGCTGGTCTGGACACCCTCCAGCCGGATGCCGTCGGCCAGCGCGGCGCCGATCGGCTGGGCGTTTGCGGGCAGCGCGGTCAACCGGGCGGGCGAAGCGTCCCAAATCGTGCGGCCGTCACTTTGGAAGGTTGCGAGGCTGAGCACGCCGTCGCGTGCGCGAACGAGCGTCGCGCCGCCGTCGACGGCGATTGGCAGGCGATCGGCCGGATTGGAGGGACTGCCGCCGGCGGTGGCGATCAGGCCGATTCGGAGGAAGCCAGGGTCGTCCTTGCGGCCCCAACGCTTGGTCTCGACCAGATAGGTCTCGCCTGGGGTCCAGCGGCTCGTGGGAAACCAAATCGGCGCAACGAGCTCGGCCTCGGAGCCGGGTAGCGGCCGGTCCGCTTCATCGAGCAATACGGTGAAGAGTCGGATGTCCCCCGTGGGACGCTCAGCACGCAATGCGAGCGTGAGCGAGGCAGTAGCACGAGTCTCGTAGCCGGGCGTGTAGCCGACGAGCGAGACCGGGCCGAGCCGGGCGGCGACCGGCGTGCGCGGCGCCCAACCGGCCGGCGCGGGATGGCGAAACGCTGCCTCCGGCGCCACCCGATCGGGCTCCCCTTGGCCGAGCAGCAAGAAGCCGTCTTCCGCGGCCACCACGCCGAATCCGGCTTGCCGTAATCTGGCGATGTGATCGTAGCGGTCGCGGTTGATCACCGGTGCGATGGACGGCGCGAAATCGACAAACACCCACGTGGCGTCGTCAATGCGCGGGTAAACGTAGAGCGTCTTCCGTCCCGCCAGATGGGCGTTCAGCCCGCCGGTCGCCGACAGCGCCGCGTTCGCAGGCACCAGAGTCACCAGCCGGTCGGCAAGGGCATGGCGTGCCGTCCGCTCCTTGAGGGCGAACTCCTCGGCGAGCGGCGTCGCTCCCCGGTCGCGATGGTAGACGACGGTGAAGAGCAGGACAACGACAGAGAAGATGGCGACCCAGTTGGAGAAGGGCCAGCTGGCTCGCGCGGCAAGCTGACGCGCGAGGAACGCAACGCCGTAGATTGCGCTCACCACCACGACCGGCACCAGCGGCGCGGGGTAATGCTCGAGCTCAAGCGTATTTTGGAGCTTGCTGCTCGACAGCAAGATGAGCAGCAGTGTCGGCGAGAGTACGGCGAGCGTGAAGGGCGCGAACAAGGAGAGGAAAGCGACTGGCGTCAATAAGTCGCGGACGTAGGCGAGCTTCGACGGCTGGGTGATGTAGCCGATCCAGTAGACCGGGTTGAACAGGAGCGTGGCGGTGATCTCGCGGATGTTCGTCCCGAGGTGCCCGTAGCGTGTGTCCAGATACGGCGATTGCTTCTCGGGATTGAAGTGGGGGATAACGACCTGCACGGCGACAACGAACCACACGACGGCCAATATCGAGGTAGCAAGGCCGACCCGCCGCCAGCCGAGGCCGAATGCCACCCACAGCCCGAGCACGAAGACCGGCAACGGGACGTCCTCCTTGCAGGAGAGCGCGAGGACCACGGCGATCCAGTAGCCGAGGGCGTTGCGCCGGTGGGCGAACCAGAAGGCGAAGGCGAGCAATGCCGCCGTTAGCGTCACCGCATGGAAGTCGTACAGATTCGCCGCTTGGAGCGCCGGGAAGAGCAGGTACGCGAGCGGGAAAACGAGTGCGGCGAGGCGCGACCGGAGCAGCTCGCGCGCCAGCCAGCTTATCGGCAGTGCGCCAAGCGCGATCACGACGCTTTGGAGGATCAAGATCGTTTCTGGGCGCGGGGCCAGCGCGTAGATTGGCGCGATCAAGAGGAGGATTGGCTCGACATGGGCGCCCAGTCGGTTGGTGAGGCCTTCAAAGTTGGTGAAATCAAGCGGCCGGCCCTGGGTCGTGTTCCAGAGCGCCTGCTCCATGTTGGCGAGGTCGAAGGCGTCCGTTTCATAGACACTGTGGCGGTGTAACGAGAGGAACGAGAAGAGGACGGCGTAGGCCAGCACGAATCCGACGACGGTAGCGGTGACGAGACGATCGGCGAGCGCTGGGCTGATGCCGGCGATCGTCGCCCCTGCGCTGGCAGGGCGGGCGCGTAACTGCAACGGGGGGTGCCCTCCTCGGGCGGCCGGGATGCCGCCGCCGGATTATAACGAGCGAGCGCGCCCCGCTCCCGGACATTCCGCCCGGTGTATCCTGACCGCGACAGAGCCGCGCCCCTCGTGTGGAGGCCGCATGAGCATCGGGATCGTGGTCAACCTGCTGCTTCGCCTCTCGATTTTCTATTTTCTCGCGGAAGTGCTGCTCAATCCGAACGATCCGCGCTTTGCTGGCAAGGCACTTCCCATCCGTAACCTCGTGGTCATTGGGTCGCTGAGCTTGCTCTTTCCCTTCCTTCACGTTTGGCGCAGAGTGTGGCCGCGCTATCCCGTCTGGTATGACAACCTGTACCTCTCGATCTTTTGGCTCGATATGGCCGGTAATTCGTTCAATCTCTATGAGACCGTCCGGGGGTTCGACCTGCTCGCCCATTTTCATGGCGCCGGAGCCATCACCGCTGTTCTCGCTGGCGCCTTCCGGCAGTCTTGGCTGACTGCACTCGGGCTGGCGACCGTCATTCACGTCCTGCTCGAAGCGCAGGAAAATTACACCGAGATTCTGTTCGGCACGCGGAATATCAAGGGAATGTACGACACGATTAACGACCTGACCGCCGGCCTGCTGGGCTCCGGGGTGTACCTCGTCCTGCGTGCCCTCGGGCGGCGGATTGCCCAGCGGTAGCGGCAATGCGCGGACCCGTCGTCTGGCGCTGGTGGGCGTCCCGCGGCGTCCTGCTCCTCGGCGTCCTTGTGCTGGCCGCGCTCCACCCTCCGCTGTCACCCGCGGCAGCCGCCGCACTTTTTCTGGTTGAGTCGTTCCCACAGTCTCCGATCAAGCCGCTCGCCTGGCTTGCGCCGCCGCCGGCGCACCACCCGATCGCCCTCAGTAGTCCGAACGGTCCGGTGGTGGGCGATCTCTTCGTTCCGGGGACTCGCTTGATCCCTCCGCCGCGCCGGCCGGCGGTGATCGTCGGTACCGGCGTTCGCCTCGACCGCGAACAAGACCGCGCCGCTGTCCGCCACCTTGCCGCCAGCCTCGCCCGCCTCGGCTACGTCACGCTCTGGCCTCGGCTCGAGGCCATCGACGCTGGCGGATGGCAGTTCGAGCGGCCGGATACCTTCGTCCGAGCCTTCGGCTACTTGGCAGCGCGTGACGACGTTGACCCGGAGCGGATTTCGCTGCTTGGCATTTCGCTCGGCGCGTCGATCGTCCTCGTCGCCGCCTCCGAGCCGGCGATCGCCGAGCAGGTGCACACCGTGATCTTCCTCGGCGGCTATTTCGACCTGCTCGACTACATCCTAGCGATCGTCAACGAACGGGCGCCCTACGCTGGTGGAGACATTCCGTGGCGGGCAGGCGACGACACGCGCCGCCAGGCCCGCGAGCTCGTGCAGGCGGAAGGCCTCGGCCAGCTCCGGCCGTACGTGGAGACCGAAGCACCCCTCGAAAGTCGGGACGCCCTCATCGCTCTGCTATCTCCAGACGACCTTGCGCGGCTGTATCGCCTCAGCCCGGCAGCGCAGATTGAGCGGCTCCGTGCCCCCGTGTTCATCCTTCATGACCGGCACGATGAGTATGTCCCTTTCACCGAATCGGAGAAGTTAGCCGCGGCGCTGCCGGCTGGAACACCTCGCTCTCTGCTGATTTCGTCGGCGTTCGATCATGTCAATCTCGGCCAAGAGCCTTCCCTTGAACTGGTCGTCGAGTTCGCTCGGCTGTATGGCTTTCTCGTCGGTGTCTTTGCAGCGCTCCCGGCCTGATGGCGGAGCGCCGCCTCGGTGCGCCACGCGATCGCCGGCGTGCCGCCAAAGTGCCGGAACCAATTCTGGGAAGAGGCTGAAGCTGGACCGCGGCGAACCGGCGACGCAGGCGCGGCGGTAGGCAAGCCCGGCGGTCTGAAGCACCCAAAGCTCGTAATCGGCGATCCAGACGGCGGCGGTCTGGAACCAGCGACCAAGCGCCGGGTCATCGTCATCGGTGAGCGGCGGAAGCCCGTCGGGTGACCAGCAGGGCGCGGCGAGCGGCTCGCGCACGAGACGAGGAGCGAACCCCTGTCGGGGAAGGAATATTCCGCCGGCCGAGGTGGTGATGAGCAGCCCCCAGCCCCAGAGAGTGACCTCGTAGGCTCTCCCGGTCAGTCGATAGCAACTGCTGCCGAGCACGCCCGCCGGCGGCCGAGTCCGGGCGAAACCATAGGCGAGCAAGAGGTTCCCGGCTGGGCGCCGGATGTCCTGCCCCCAACACCAGAACTGTTGATTGATGAGCGTTTCGAGCAGGCGGCGGTCGGTGCGCCGGGCGAATGCCTGAGAAGCTGCGAAAGTCATACAGGTATGATACTCGGTATCATACCCGGACGACGATTGCTACTTCTTGGCGAGCCGGGCGACGTCCTCCTTCCCGAGGATGCGGAACAGCTTGACGCCGTCGACCGTCGCCTCCGCGGCCTTGCGTCCGTTCTTGAGCTCGACGACCGTCACTTGCGAATCCGGGACCTCGACCGACTGCTTCGTCTTGACGTTATAGAACTTCACGTTTGCCTCCTATACCGCGGGGAGCGCCGCGGTGCGAGCGGACTGTAGCAGATGGCCTGCAAGAGTCAATCGTACCTGAGACAAAGTCTCATCTGAGTTAGCGGTGGAGATGCACCGGCAGGCCGTCGTGCTCGTGCTCGCCGACGTGATGGTGGTGCGCTCCGGACGCCGACGGGGGATCGACGTGCAAGACGGCATCGCCCAGATAGGGAAGATGATGAAAGAGGCTGTGGCGTGCCTCAACCGTGATGGCATGCGCCTCTTCGATCGGTGTGCCGGCGGCGACGGTGACGTGGGCTTCGACGAAGAGTCGATGCCCGATCCACCGTGCGCGGACTGTGCCAATTTCCTCGACCCCCGGCGCATGGTGGAGCGCGTGGCGGATCGATTCCAGTTCGCTTGGTTCGATGCCGTCGAGCGCCCGTTGGAAAACCGACTTGGCCGAGTCCCAGACAATCTTGACGATCAGCGCGGTGATCACGAGGCCGATGAGCGGGTCGGCGATCGGAAAGCCAAGGGCGACGCCAATCGCGCCGAGCAGCACGGCCAAGCTGGTGAGTCCGTCGGCCCGGGCGTGGTAGCCATCGGCGATCAGCGCGGCGCTGTTGATCTGCTTGCCGACCCGGATTCGGAAGATCGCCACTGCTTCGTTGCCAAGGAAGCCGATGATCGCCGCGAGCCCGACCGCCCAGAGATAGTCCACCGGCTGAGGATTGAACAGCCGATTGATCGATTCGTACCCGGCGACGATGGCGCTGAAGGCGATGATCAACACGACCACGATTCCGGCGAGATCTTCGGCCCGTCCAAAGCCATAGGTGAAGCGTTGGCTTGCCGACCGGCGTGCCAGCGCGAAGGCAATCCAGAGGGGGATCGCCGTCGCGGCGTCGCCAATGTTGTGAACCGTGTCGGCGAGCAGTGCCACCGACCCTGACGCGATGGCGATGACAAATTGAATGATGGCGGTGACAAAGAGGGCGATGAAGGAGATCTTGACTGCCCAAATCCCCCGCTGGCTTGTGACGATGCTCGGATCGACCACACCGTGCGTGTGGCCGTGCGGCCCGTGGTCATGCGAATGGCGATGCTCCCCGCTCACCTGACGATCATGGGCGTGATGGAGCGCCACCTCGCGGGGATGGCCGGGGAGATCCTCGTGATGGTGCGCCGCGCCAGTTCCCCGGTGTTGCTCGGCCACTACTCCTCCTTGCCCTGGCAACGTGCTCGACGCTTTTTGCAATGCAGATGCGAAAGTAAACCATGACGACCAAGCGGTCGCAAGCGCTGGGCATGTGGTCTGACTCGATTGGCCGAATCGGGCTCTGCTCCGTCCGCCGTTTTCGTGGCGGCAGCGGCGCCCGCACCGTCCACCACGATCGGTAGACGACGGTTTCGACACCGTGTGCTTGTGTGCTGCCAGCTCCCGGTTGCGGCATGGGATCTGTCCAGCCGGGATCGGGCTCGACCTCGGCGGCGTCGCCGATCGAGCGAAATCTTCCGTTCCGCTCCGGTTTGATGGCGGGCAGACCGCTGCGGCTGTTTCGCCCGCCAACGGTCTGGTGACCCCAAGCACCCGTGAGGGAAGGGTCGAGCATCTGCTCGTCTCCCATATTCTCAAGCCCGCGTGGCAGATCCTTCGGAATCCAACGCAGCAACACTCTCTCCCGCCATCAGCCCCAAGGGGCCCCTTCTGAGGCCCGAAAGGCGCGGACGGGGTCAATCCGAAAGGCGCCGGCTGACGATGGGGGCGCAGGCGAATGTCAAGAACCTGCGGTAGTTTGCTAGCGGCCCCTCGCAGGCGACGCGCATGCGTCGAAAGGTCCCCTAGCGAGGCGAAGGCCCCCAACCGCCTAGCGGTCGGCGTGCTCGAGCGAGGCGGTGCGTCAGGGTCGGCCCGGCGGTCGGGTTCCATTGGGTGGGCCGCCGTTTGGTCGGGATTCAGGGCGCGATGCTGCGATGCCGCCTCTCTCCTCTAGGTCGCTCAGCGCTACGTGGTAGATCCGGTCTCAACCCCCCGTCGGTTCTCCAGTGCTGGGAGCGCTGTGAGGCCGTGGTGCTTGCCCCGTACTCGCGAGGGACGTCACTCCAGCGCCGCGCGATCGTCGAGGCGCCGTTGCCCGGGCCGAGAGGGAGGAGGAAGGCGGGGCTGGATGCGGGTGCATTGGCCATCAGTCAAGCGAGGCGGTCCGATCATATAAGGTGGTGTTCGCAGATCCATGGGGCTCTCGAGTTGCTTCTAAGATGGCTGCCGGCGCGCGCATCGACCAACCTTCCCAATCCGAGCTGGGACGTTCGCTGAACGGTCCGCGTGCTGCTGCTGCCGGGCGGATCTCAGGCGTGCTAGCATGGCGCCCTGCGCCGGCAGGATTGCAGAGTGACGCAAGCCGAAACGGGAGGGGCCGATGGCCGACGACAAGCTCATGACGATGCGCGAGGCGATCGCGCAGTACGTAAATGACGGCGACACCATTTACCTCGCGGGGTTGTCGCACCTTGTGCCGTTCGCAGCGGCGCACGAGATCATTCGCCAGCGCAAGCGCGACCTCGTCTTCTGCCGGCCGACACCCGACATTCTGCTCGAGCAGATGCTCTCGGTCGGCATTCTGCGCAAAGTCGAGTTTTGTTGGGCGGGTAATCCTGGCATCGGAAATCTTCGGGTTTTTCGGCGCGTCGTCGAAAAGGGGCTTCCCTTCCCGGTGGAGATCGAGGAATACACGATGTTTGGGTTTACCGCTCGGTTGCTAGCCGGGGCGATGAACCTGCCGTTCATGCCGGTGCGCACCAACATCGGCTCCGACCTTCCAGCGAAGAACCCGAAGATCAAGACAATTCAGGACCCTTACGGCGGCGAGACGCTCTCCGTCGTGCCAGCGCTGCGCCCTGATGTCTCGATCCTTCACGTGCAGCGGGCCGATCGGGGCGGCAACGCTCAGGTTTGGGGCATCACTTCCGATCACCGCGACGCCGCTTTTGCTGCAAAACGTGTCATCATCTCTGCCGAGGAAATCGTCGACGAAGCGGTCATCCGCGCCGACCCGAATCGAACTATCGTGCCCGACTTTCTGGTCTCGGCGGTCGTCCATGAGCCATTCGGAGCGCATCCCTCCTACGCCCAAGGGTTCTACGACCGGGATAACGACTGGTATCAGGAATGGGATCGGTTATCCGCCGACCAAGCCGCGGTAGACGCCTATGTCGCCGAGTGGATTGACGGCGTCCCAGATCGGGCCGCGTACGTCGCCAAGCTCGACGAGGTCACCAAGGCGAAGCTGCAGATCGAGCCGGCCTGGAGCGGGCAGATTAGCTACGGAGTGTACAAATGACCGACTACACCCGCGCCGAGATGATGGTTGTCGCGGCAGCACGAGAGCTTCGAGACCGCGATGTCGTGTTTGTTGGAGTTGGTATCCCGACGCTGGCGACGATTCTCGCCAAGCGTACCCATGCGCCGAACCTCTGGCTCCTTACCGAATCAGGCATCGTGGGGGCGATGCCGACCCGGCTTCCCCTCTCGATCGCCGATCCGTGTCTGGTGACCGGAACGCAGGCGATCGTGTCGACCGTTGAACTGTTCTCGCTCTACCTCCAGCGTGGCTGGATCGATGTCGGCTTCCTCGGCGGGGCGCAGGTCGACCGGTTCGGCAACATCAACTCAACGGTCATCGGTCCCTACGAGAAGCCCGCGGTGCGCTTTCCGGGGAGCGGCGGCGCATGCGAGATCGCCTCGCTTTCCAAGCGGACGATGATCATCATGCCGCAGGGGAAGCGCCGCTTCGTCGAAAAGCTCGACTTCCTCACCACGCCGGGCTATCTGACGGGCGGAGATGCGCGCCAGCGTGCCGGCCTGCTCGGCGGCGGACCGTCGGTCGTCGTCACCGACCTCGGTCTCTTCCGCTTCGACCCCGTCACGAAGGAGATGTATCTCGCCACTGTCCACCGCGGAGTGACGGTCGACCAGGTGCGCGAGAACACCGGATGGGATCTTCGCGTCGCCGAAGATCTTCAAGTGACTCCCGACCCCTCCGAGGAGGAGTTGCGCGTCGTCCGCGAGCTCGATCCAACGGCGCACTTTCTCAGCCGAGAAGCGTAAGGGGCACGCGCGCGATCTGGTTGTGGGCTGCCTCGGCTCGGCCTTGCTCGTGCGGGTCTCCCCGGGAATGCGCTCGCCGGTGAGGACATCGGCCGTCCCTCTCAAGTCAGGCGTGCCGCGACGAAGCCCGCGAGATAGTGCGCAGTCGCGGCGATCGTGACCATCGGGTTGACCCCGGTGGCGGTAGGCAGAACGCTTCCGTCGGCGACGAACAGATTGCGCACTTCCCAACTCTCGCCTTCGGGCGTAAGTGCGCCCTGCGCGGGACTGGCGCCGATTCGGCAGCTCGATAGCTGGTGGGCGCTAAAGAGCGCAGCGCTGTTTGGCCGCAGCTCCCGGCGCCCCACGGCGGCGAGGAAGTCCTCGATCTCCCCACCGCGATGCCAGGTGAGAGGGGTGAATGGGGCGATGAGCGTGTCGGCGCCGGCAGCATGATGGATGCGGAGCGCGGCCAGCAGCCCGCGCATCAGGTGGGCTGCATCATCGGGATGGAGACGATAGTCGAGCAGGGGTTGGCCGTCTGGCCGCAAGCGGACGCGCCCACCATGACGGTCGCGGGCGATCACGATGATAGCCGCGAGCTGGTCGTAGCGGGCGAGCAGCGCTTTGTGCTGGGCGCCCCCCTCCCACGGGAGTGTCGCCGCCGTCAGGCCGGGGTGCGCCGGCGCCGTCTCCAGCCGAACGCCGTAGCCCGCGCCGTCGAGGTCCGCGAAGGCATCGCACAACCGGCTTTGCGGGACCCCGCGCCACGGTGCGATGGACTCTGGGTAGAGCCCAACGCCGACCGTCGTCGGTTGAAGGTGGAGGTTCCGGCCGATCTGCTCGTTCGTGAGCCCGGAGCGCAGGAGGAGCGCCGGCGTTCCGATCGCGCCTGCCGCCACCACCACGGCCCGCGCCCGAACGATCACGTCGTGATCGTTGGTGCGCAACACGGCGCCGGTCGCCCGTCCGGCTTCGATGGTCAGCCGATGGGCGAACATCTCGGGCACGATCCGCGCTCCTCGGCGCGCTGCGGGCTCGAGAAAGGCGGTGACGGCGTCCTGTTTGGCGCGGTAGCCGCAACCGAACGTGCAAAACGAGCAGTCTACGCAACGGGCCACGTTCCGTGGGATCACACGCACGCTGAGGCCGAGCGCCCGACAGCCTCGTTCGAGCGCCTGATTCTGCGGATTGGCGAGGCTCTCCTCGGTGGTGACGTGCAGCGCCGCGGTGACTGCGGCGAGGCTCGCTCGATAGGCGGCACTCGTCGCGCCCGTGAAGCCTGCCCTTGTCGCCCATTCCTCCAGCAGTTCGTCTGGCGGTGGCAGCGCGGTGGTCCAGTTCACGACTGTCCCACCGCCGAGTGCGCTGCCCGCTAGCACCACGATCGCGGTGTCTGCGGTCGTCAGAGCGCCGGCACGCTCGAGAAGCGATTCGCAACTGTCGCGCTCGCGGCCATCGTAGGGGCGCGACGGCCCCTTCTCGGCGACGATGACATCAAGCCCGGCGTTGGTCAGCTCGGACGCCATCACGCCGCCGCCTGCCCCCGAGCCAATCACCAGCACGTCGCAATCGAGCGTTGCTCGGCGGCCGATCCACAGCGGTGCGAGCGCCCCTGGCCAGTGCGGCGGCAACGGGGGCGGGCCGGGGTAGTGAAGTGCCGGCCAAACCGGGTGCGGCGCGCCATCGGGCATCGTTGCGTAGGCGAGGAAGAGCGCCAGCCGCTTGATTCCTTGAAACGCCATCCGGCGGAGGGGGAGCCGACTGGTCGCCCACGAGCGCAGGACAGCCTCACGCCCTGCCCGATCGAGCCGGCTGAAGGGCGCGAGGTGACCCACAGGGGCATTTGCACCGGGCAGTTCGATCAGGTCGAGAAACAGCCGCAGCTGTGGAATGCGGTCCGGGTCGGCTACCCGCGCGATGAGGGCTTCGAGCGCCGACGGCAGCCACGGCGCTTGAAACTTCGCCAGCCGCTCATCGAGCGTATCGTCCGCAACCGCCGGCAGCAACGTGTCGCAGAGAAGCGCGAGTGTGCGCCGCTGGCGGGGGCTCAACAGGCTCATCACCCCAATCGTAGGCGACGGTGTTAAGGCACGCGCACCGTCGCAATCGTCGGTTCGCCCTGTGCTGGCAGCCCGTCGACCGTCAGCCGGAGGCGATAGTCGCCGGGTGGCAACGGCGGCAGGCCGAGCTCCCAATCGTCTTCGATCCGCTCGCCGGTTCGCCAGAGGCCTGTTCGGTAGAGCCCGTCGCCTGGCTCACCCGCCAGCCCCGCGACCGGCCGGCCAGCGCTGTCGATCAGCTCGAGCCGGAGCGTTCGGTCTGGGCCCGGGGCAAGTGCAGTCCAATACAGCAGAATGCGGAGCGCTGCCGGCGACTGGCCGTTCAAGCCCACCTTGGCAACACAACTGCCGTCGAGGCGAAGCTGATTGCCAAACGTCAGGTCGCGCCGCTCGGCGCCGGTCGGCGGCCAAGGAAACGGCCAAGCGAGGCGCAGCGGTTCAAGAAGCACCCAGTCGCCCGGCGACCCTCCGGTTGGGTCGCGTGGGGGCAGCAGCCGGCCGGGATCGTGCGGGTCGAGCATGGCGAGCTCGGCCGTCAGATAGTCTGGCGGGCGAGCGCGCCACGGGTCGGCTGGGAGGCGGAAGCGGAGCCTTGCTTCGCCAAGCTCGGCTATCGGCGGGATGACGACCGCCTCGTCGAAGGCGATGCCGCCGCTCCGCTCGCGCAAGCGCAGCCGCGCGATCGCCCCCTCGGGTGCACGCAGCCAGAGCAGCAGCGACACGTGATCGCCGGGATAGGCAGAGGCAGGCGCGAAGCGTGCCCCGGTCACCTCGATCCGCTCGCCGAAGCGGACGCGCAGGGTAGGCTCGGCCCGTGTCGCTTCGCCGATGGTCGAGGAGATCGGCGGGAAGCGGGCTTCGAGTGACTCCCAAAGGCCGGGATTGTGGCGTTCGAAATGGCCGAACGCGCCGCTTATCCCAAACAAGATTCCGAGCAGCGCGGTCGCTGCCGCTGCCGTCGCTGCGATGCCGTTGATCGGCGCTCGCCAGCGGGGAAAGGCCTGCAGCAGGCCGGCAAGCGCGATGAACGCGACGATAATGGCCAACGGAAAGAAATCGGCCTCGTACCGGAGTGTCACCCACCGCTGCATCACGACGGGGAGCGCCGCCAGCGCCATGATGGCCAACAACCCCGCCCAAAGCACTGCCAGACGACGCTGCGGCGGCCGAAAGGGGAGGACTACCCCGGCCAGGGCAAGCGCTGTGAAGGGTGCGGCCGGAAACAGCCCGACGATTGGGCCGAAGATCAGCTCGTCCGGGGCGCCGGCGCAGAACGTCGCGTTCCAGCGTTCGTAGGGCGTCCAGCCGACGAACGGCAGCTCGGGCGTGAGGCGCAGCGGCCGCAGGAAGAAGTGAACGACATTCGGCGCGATATGGCCGATGGTGGCGAAGCCGGCGTAGTCTCGCAGCAGGTGGTAGGACGTGAGCTGATAGCGGTGACCAAACTCAAGCGGCGATCCAAACCGCGCCGCATTGTAGACGCCGAGGAGGAGTGCTCCCGCGAGCAGCGGCGCCGCGAGTACCAGCGCCGGCTGCCAGCGGTTCGTTGTCCGTTGACGCGAGGCGAGCACGGCGAACGCCAACGCCAGTCCGCCGACGGCGGGTGCGAGCGCTGAGCGCGACCCGATCGCCAGCGCCCAAGCGAGGCCGGCGAGGAACCAGAGCCGGGCGCTTCCCCGGCCGGCCGGTCGTCGCCACGCTGCAACGGCGGCGGCGAGCCCGGCCATCAAGCAGCCCTGCCCGGCCGCGGTCGCCGCTTCATGAATCGCCGGGCTGGAAAGGAGAAAAAGCAACGGCGTACCCAGCCCGAGCGCGACGATCGCGGCGCCAGCGACCAGCATGCCGTCGCCGAGCAGCGCGCGCCGAAGGCCGACGATCGTCCAAGCGCCGCCGATTGTCGCTGTCATCACCCCGGCAAGCGTGATGGCGCTGTCGGGGATAGCACGTCCGAGGAGAAGTTGGGGAATCAGGATTGCGAGCGCGGGGACAGGGCCGAAGTAGAGCCAATACCTGCCGTTGAAGTAGGAGAGGTCACTTGCGACGGGCAGTGGCGCTCGCGCCGCTGGGTCGTAGGGGTCGGGTAGCCGTGCCAGCTCGGGCGGTGGCGCAATGCGCAAGTGTGCCTGCCCGCTGGCGAATGCTTCCGCTTGCCGCGCATAGATCTCGGTGGTATAGACGAAAGGAAGATCGTCGATTGCCAGCGACCACGTACCCGCCGTCGCGATCCAGACTTGGACCCCCAAGACGAGCGCGACGAGCAGCCCACCGCCGACGCTCTCCAGCCGACCGCGCATCGGCGGGAGTTGTAGCAGAGCGGCTAGGATCGGCAAGCCCGGAGGTGCGGATGCGCGATTTCGCGGCGGTTGGCAAACTCCTTCCGGCGGGCTTCGATCCGAACGATCCCGTCGTTCAGCAGGCCAAGGTGTTCGATCCTGGCGATCCCTTGCCGCCGGGGGCACAAGGCATCGACCTCGTCCATCTGGAGCGCGGGGTCTTTCGTATCGACACCGGCGTGCCGCGTGTGCCGCCAGGTTCGGTGGTGCTCACCGATGTTTCGGCTCGTCGCGAAATCTGGCGGCGGGTGACCGGCGAATGAGCGACGGCCGGCGGGTATACTAGCGAGGTGACCACCATCAAGATCGCTCCGTCGATCCTCTCCGCCGACTTCGCGCACCTCGCCCGGGCGATTCATGAGGCCGAGGCGGGCGGGGCGGACTGGATCCACGTCGACGTAATGGATGGCCAGTTCGTCCCAAACCTCACCATTGGTCCGCCGGTCGTGCAGGCAATTCGCCGAGTCACCAGCCTCCCGCTCGACGTCCACCTCATGATCGTGCAGCCCGAGCGCTATCTCGACCAGTTCGCCGCCGCGGGTGCCGACCGCCTAACGGTGCATGTCGAAGCGACGCCCCATCTCCATCGCGCCGTTCAGCAGATCCATGCGCTTGGCAAGTGCGCCGGGGTGGCGATCAATCCTGCAACGCCAGTGACGGCGGTCGAAGACATCCTCGAGGACGTAGACCTCGTGCTGGTGATGTCGGTGAATCCGGGATTCGGTGGGCAGGCCTTCATCGCGCGCGCCCTCGACAAACTGGAGCGCTGCCGCGCGATGATTGCGGCGCGTGGTCTCGCGACCGAGCTAGAGGTCGACGGCGGGGTTGGGCCGGACAATGCCGACCTCGTCGTTGCGGCCGGGGCGACGGTGATCGTCGCCGGCTCGGCTGTCTATGGCGCGCCGGAGGGGGTGTCCGGCGCGATTGCGGCTCTCCGGGCGGCCGCAACGCGCGGCCTTGCCGGCCGACCGCATCAGGCGATCTCCGCCAGAGCGGCTGGGTAATGCGGTTAGCGAGTTGCCTGCTTGACTTGAGTGCGCAGGCACTGGGTGCAGACGCGCACCGGCTTGGTGACGCCGTTGATCGTCATGCGCTTGCGTTGAATATTGGCATTCCACCGGCGGTTCGTGAGGCGGTGGGAGTGGCTGACTCGGTGGCCAAAGCCCGGCCCTTTGCCACACAGATCGCAACGTCCGGCCATGGACGGACTCCTTTCGGACGAAAACCCTCAGCGGAGCGCGCGATGGCGCGATCCAGGAAAAACGAGCGCAATGCGGCGCTCGTGAGCGAGGAATCCTAGCATGGCAATCCCATCAAGCTCAAGCTCAGCTGAGGAGCACTCTCCGGCCGCGCCGCGTGGCTCCGTCGGTCTCTCGGCGAACGCCATCGCCGTTGTCGCCGGCCGGGCGGCGATCGAGTGCTATGGCATAGTCGGCATGGCCTCTCGGCGTCCGATCGACGGGATCGCCCGCCTTCTCAACTTGTCGAATCTCGGCCGCGGGGTCGAGGTTCGCATCGTCGACGATGCCATCGAAATCGATCTGTATGTCATCGTCGAATACGGCACCAAGATCTCAGAAGTCGCCCACAACCTGCAGAGCGCCGTCAAGTTCGCTGTCGAGCGTGCCGCGGGGATGCCCGTCCGCACCGTCAACGTCAATATTCAGGACTTGCACATTCCCAAGTCCCGCGAATAACTCAGTTCTCTGGCGTCGGGCAGCCTGCTCCGATGGCACACCGAGCCTCGATGGCTTAGCCGCGGCGGACGTGGCGGTGCACGCGATGAACGCTGCGCTGCACAGGCTGGTCCGTGATCCGAGGCAGTTGCGCAATCACCGCTCGGCCGTGGTCGGTCTCGCCCCAGGTTCGCGCCGCAGCCTCGTCATCGACGATGGCGATCACGGTGAGGGTGTTCGTCTCCGGGTCGACGAGGGTGAGGCGTTCAACGGCATGGGGGGACGTTCCAAGGGCCTTTTCGAGAGCGAGCGTTTCGTCGAGGCTGCCCGGCCGCACGTTTATCCTGGTAACCGCCGCGAACATGTCCTCTCCTTGATCAACGATCACGCCTCAACAGCATAGCGCGACGAGCGGGGCTCGCGCTGGTTGACGAGGTAGGGAGGTCGGGCCTAGACTGCTGGAACAACGCTCCGAAGGCCTTGCTCCGCAGCAAGCAGAGGAAGCACGAGGACCAGATGCCGATCACCCAACGCTCCGACGAACCGTTCTATCGCATCGACCCAGAGGATGCCAAGCAACTGATCGACGAAGGCAAGCTGAAGATTGTCGACGTGCGCGAACCGAGTGAATATGCCGTTGACCACTTGGCCAACGCCGAGCTGATCCCGCTGAACACGTTTTTGCGCAACCCATCTCGCGTCCAAGGGGCCGGAGTGCTATTCGTCTGTGAGATGGGCCAGCGGAGCGCGGTTGCAGCAGAAATGGCGGCCGCGGCGGGCATCACCGAGGTCTATAACCTTGAAGGCGGCATGAACGCGTGGCGCGGCAAGGGCTTTCCCGTCGAACACTAGGCGCGCACTGAGTCGCGCCCACACGCCATTGCCGCAGTGCGCTAGCCACCGGAGATTGCCACTCGAAGCGCCAGAATCGCCTTTTCTGCTGTCGAGGTTGCGGCGCGCCGCTCAAAGACGTCGAATTGCGATTGCTCGATCTTGGTGAGGATCCGTTCGTAGAGTCGGCCGGCGATCAAGATTGGCAGCCGCGTGCGGCGCGGCAGGTGGTGAATGCCCGCCAGCCCAGCGGCATACTCAGCGCGGGCAAGGCGAACTTGTGCTTCGAGGATCGCACGGACACCCGGTGAGAGGCGGCACGCGAGGATGTCTTCGCGCGTGAGACAGTGCGCGGCAAGGGCGCTGTCCGGCAGGTAGACGCGGCCGCGCCGGGCATCCTCCCCGATATCGCGCAGGATGTTCGTGCGCTGCATGGCCGTGCCGAGCGTTCCGGCCGCCCGTCGTGCCTCCTCGCTCGGCGCGCCAAGCAGGGCTGCCATCGCAACGCCGACGGTGCCGGCAACTTGATAACAGTAGCGGCGCAATGCTTCCTCATCGGCGACGGCCCCGAACTCGAGGTCCGATTCGCACCCGTCGATCAGTTCGAAGAGGGGATCGCGCGGCAGATCGCGGCGGGCGAGGACGTCGGCAAAGGCGACGCGCACCGGGTCACCGGCGGCGGTCGGTGCGGCGAGCCACCGTCGCCAGCCGTCGAGCTGATGGCGAACGAGGGAAGGTGGCACGTCGGCCGGCCGCTCATCGACCAAATCGTCGATCGTGCGACAAAAGGCGTAGAGGGCGGCGACATCGCTCCGCTCGCTGCGCGGCAAGAACCTCGCGGCGAAGGCAAATGTCTTCGCCTTTCGTGTCATGAGCGCCCAACAGAAGTCGAAGCTGTCGGCGATCGGAGCGTCCATCTAGCGGGCGGAGACCTCCAGCAGCTGGGGGTTCGCGCCCGGCGGGGCCGGGCGGGGTGGCCAGTCGCGGACGATGCGCTCTTCGGTCAAGCGGGCGCTCAACATCACCATGGGAACGCCGGCGCCGGGCCGCGTGCTCGCTCCAACAAAGTAGAGGTTGTCGACCCGCTCCGCTTTGTTGTCGGGTCGGAACCAGCCGACCTGCCAAAAGTCGTGGCCGAGCCCAAACGCCGCTCCCCGTGCCAGCCCGAAGCGGGATGCCAAGTCGAGCGGCGTCATTTCGTGCTGGACGACGATCCGTGAGCGGAGGTCGGGCATCCCGAACGCCTCCAACCGGTCCAAGACCTGTTCACGCAGCCGGGGAGTCTCGGTCCGCCAATTGGGCCCTTCTCCCGGCACCGGGACCAGCACGTAGATGACCTCGCATCCCTCCGGCGCGACGCTTGGGTCGGTGCGCGCCGGCGCGTGGACATAGAACGACGGATTGGCTGGGATGACGCCGCGCTTGAAGATATCGTCAAAATTGCGCCGCGCGTCGCCCGAGAGGACGACGTTATGATGCAAAAGATGGTCATACGTCCGGTTGACGCCAAGATACAGCAGGTAGGCGGAGGAGGTATAGCGATAGCGGTCGAGCTTGCGATCGGTGAAGGAACCGCGCGCCGCGGGCGGCAGTAGCTCGCGATAGGTGGTCGGCAAGTCGACATTCGAAACGACGATGTCTGCCTGCAGGGGGATACCCTGAACCGTCTCGGCGCCGGTCGCCAGACCGTCCTCGACGCGGATGGCACGTACCTTGCACCCCGTCACGATCGAGACGCCCAGTTCGCGCGCTAGCCGTTCCAGCGCTTCGACGACGCGATACATCCCGCCCCGGGCGTACCAGATGCCCTCCGCCAGCTCGGTGTACGGTAGGAGGGCATAGATCGCCGGCGCATCGTGCGGCGCCAGGCCGAGGTACATCGTCTGGAACGTGAAGGCGAGCTTCAGCCGTTCGTCGTCGAAAAAGCGGCCGACGTGGTCGTAAAGGTTGCCCAGCGAACCGGTCTTGAACACTTCGATCACGTTCGGGACGGTGGCGAATTCCGCCAGCGAGAGGAAATTGCGCTCAACGAACCGCTGACGGGCGATGCGATATTTGTACGCAGCATCACCGAGATAGCTGAGGAGCCGTTCCGCCGGCCGGTCGGTGAAGCGCGCCAGCTCCTCGATCTGAGCAGCGACGTTGCCGGTCAAATCGAGATGGGAACCATCGGCGAAGTGAACCCGGTAGTTCGGATTGAGCCGGACGAGATCGAGGTAATCGTCGAGGCGGCGGCCGGCCGAGGCGAAGAGCTCGCGCAAGACGTCGACCATCAGCAACAAGGTCGGGCCGGTGTCGAAGGTGAAGCCGCGGTCGCGGATGACGTTCGCTCGCCCGCCGACGCGCTCATCTTGCTCAACGATGGTGACGCGATAGCCGTCGCGCTGCAAGCGGATGGCGAGCGCCAGCCCGCCGACACCGCCGCCAACGATCAACACTTTGTTCATCTCGTTCGCAATCCTCTCTGCGCCCCATCGTACAATGATGCGAAACTTCGCGCTTGGACGTGTCGGTGACCTACTTTCGCTTTTTAGGCCTGTTCTTGCTCCCCCCTATCGTGCTTTTTGGCCTGATGCTCGGTCGTCGGTTCGATCGGCGATCGGCGTGGACGCTCGGCGTGCTCTCAACCGTGGCGGTGGCATATACGACACCTTGGGACAACGTCATTGTGTTGAACGGTGTCTGGGGCTGGGACCGCGCGAAGGTCGTCGGTCGAACAATCGGGGTCGTGCCGATCGAGGAGTATTGCTTTTTCGTCCTCCAGACGGTTGCGACCGGGTTGTTCGCTGGCTGGCTCACGCGCCGATGACTCAGCTCGGTACCCGGCTCGGCCGCTGGACCTACCTCGCCTTCATCGCCGTCTGGGCCACGCCGATCATCGTTTTTCAATGGCTCTTCGCCGCACGCGATCTCTGGGCGAAGCGCCGGCCGCTTGCTCTCGCCGTTGCCGTCTCCACGCTCTATCTCTCGGCGGCGGATGCGGTGGCCATTACCCGCGGAATCTGGCGGATTAGCCCCGCGCGATCCCTCGGGCTGCGCCTTGGCCCGCTTCCGATCGAAGAGGCGCTGTTCTTCCTCGTGACGAACCTGATGGTGGCCCAGACCATCGTGATGGTCGACGGCCCACTGGCCAACCAGCGGGTTGGCCGCCTGATCGCCACGCTGAGACGATACATGAACCTCTAGTTCACGTCAAGGTTCAGTCCGCGGTGCGCCGATCACGGGCCGGAGTTCCCGTGCCCGTGATGGCGCACCACCGTTAGCGGGGCGAGGGCCTACTCGACGCGGTAGGCGCGATCGAAGTTGTAGAAGCCCGTCGAGCCCCAGTCCGACCCGCCCCAAGTCCAGCCTTGGATCGTCGGGCGGTGGATGATGAAGGTCGGCGTCAAGAACAGGAAGAGGAGACCGACGTCATCGCGCAGCGTTGCGATTGCCCGGCGCAGCAGGGCGCCGCGCTTCTGGATGTCCGGCTCGCCGACCGCTTGCTCCATGAAGCGATCGAAATCCGGATTGCACCACCAGACGAGCGGCTTGTTGCAGGTGTAGTAGCCGTAGATGGTCGTCGCGAAGCCGTTGCCATCGCCGGTGCCGGTCACGAAGATGTCGCCTTTTGTCTGCCCTGCCCGGCCGTAAAACTTGTCGAGAAATTGGCCGAGTTCGTACTCGGTGACCGGCGCGTCGACACCCACATCGCGCAGGTAGCCCTGCACCGCGGTGATCATCTGGATATTGCCGGTGAGCGCCGTGAACTCGATGCCGACGGGCAGCTTGAAGCCGTTGGGGTAGCCGGCTTCGGCGAGCAGCCGTTTCGCGAGGGCCGGGTCATACGGGAACGGCTGGACAGTCGGATCCCAGCTCGGGCTATCGGGCACCGAGAGCTGGCCGGTCGGCTTCGCCCAGCCGCGGTAGATCGTCTTGGCGATCGTCTCCTTGTCTACCGCGTAGTTCAGCGCCAATCGCACCCGCCGATCGGTCAGCGGCGTGTTGCGGGCTTGGTTCTCGGTCTGGGAGAAGACAGCCGAGGTCACCGCAGCGAGCTTAGAAAGCACCACCGCCTCTTGCTGGGTGAGAGTCTCGATTCGGTCGGGGCTGATTTGCCCAATCAGCACATCCAGTTCGCCCGTCTTCAGACCGGCGATCATCTGCGTCTGTTCGGTGATCGAGCGGAAGATCAACTCGGCTGGCTGCGGCCTGCGAAAGGCGTGTTCGGCGGTGCGCTTCCGGAAGACGGCGATATCAGCGGAGCGGAAGTCGACGAGTTCGTATGGCCCGGAGCCGACCGGTTTGGCGGCAAAGCCATTCTTGCCGACGGCGTTGTAATAGGCCTTCGGCATGATCCAAAGGAAGCCCATCGCTGGCAGGATGCTGGCGTCCGGGATCTTGGTGACGAAGTCGACGCTGTACTCGTCAACCTTCTTCACTTCGGTCAGGTTGCCAAACTGGGTGATCTGTGGAGTCCGAGTTTCGAGCATGAGCTTGCCGGTGAATTCGAGGTCGTCGGCGGTCAGCTTGTCGCCGTTCGAGAAGACGAGATCGCGCCGGAGGGTGATCCGCCAGGTGGTTGGGTTGACTTGGCTCCAACGCTCGGCGGCCCAAGGAACGACCTCGAGCTTCTCGTTAAGCGTCATTGGCGGGTCGTACATCGACCAATAGACGGCGATGTAGGAATTTGACGACTCCGGGCTCAGCGTCGCCGGCATGCCAAGTTGGGCGATCTTCAGCGATTGGTTGGCAGAACGGCGCGCCGCGGGCTGCGCCGGGGCGCCGGTGGCAGGCGCTTGGGCCGGCGCGCACGCCGCCAGCAGCGCTGTGAGGAGGACGACCGAGGTGAGACGAGCGAGCATCGCGCACCCTCCCGGCATGCCGTATTCAGAATGTTACGACGGCAAAGTATCGGGCGTGACGCGCGGTTGGTCAACTCGTCCCACCTCTCACCGGATCGGCTAGGGCGGCGTGAGACGAACGGCGAGCGGCAGATACTGCGATCCGTCTTTCAGGTTGAAGATCGCCGGCGTGTCGATCGGCGCATTCACATCGAAATAAATGCGCGCTTGGGCATCGAAGCGGGTGTCGCTGAGCAGCCCTGGCTTCATTTTGATGTGGTAGCTGATCGACCCTTCCCCTTCGGGGGGCTGCCGGTTGGGCGGCAGGAACCCGAGCAGGGGGTTCTCTGGAATTTGCCCGGTCACCGGATCGAGCGACTCGAAGACCCAGACGAGCAGCCCGGTTGCCGGGTCGAAGCGGCCGGTGATCTGCACGTCAAGGTCGGGGTTGAGCGAGAGCCGCGTCACGAACACCTGCCCGCCGCTGGTGAGGCGGGCCGTCCCGCCGAAGGCATAGTCCACGAACTGGAAGGTCGTCCAATCCAAGTCGGGGTCGAGCTGTTGGGTGATCGTTACCGTCGCGGCCGGCGCCGTCGCGTTGGCGACATTTTCAAACCGGATGGTGTAGCGCAGCGCCTGCTCCTCGGCGAGGAAGCCGAAGAAGCCGCGCTCCGTGGCGGGATTCGTGCCCGTGGGGCCGATGATGTCGTTTGGATCGCGCGAGGCGAGCCAGCGAATTCTGCTCGTGACGGCGGGGCCGAAATTCGGGTCTACGGCGTAGTAACTCGCCGCGTAATTCGGCAGATCAAAGTGGTAGAACTCAATGGCGTTGGTAAACAGATTGGCGACTCCGAAGCCCATCTCGACCGCGCTGTACGCCGCCCCGGCGAAGCCGGCGTAGCGCGCCGCCGTTCCGGCGAAGCGAAAGTAGCGTGGAGCCGCCTCGGTGACCCGTTGCGCCCACGCCCAGCGCGAGAGCGCCGCGTGCTTGGCTTTGAGCGCCTTGACCGACTCGGTCTTGCCGATCAAGTGTTGCAGGTCGCGGATCTTCTGTTTGTACTGTTGCAGCTTCCAACTGACGTGGGACGAAGTTGCTGCGGGGTTTCCCGTGCCGTTCATCTGATGTTCGAGCAAGTGCTCGACGCTGTCTAGTAAAAAGTCGATTTTTTCCGGCTCGATTTTCAGCAGGTCCAGCGTCAGATGGTTCTGGACGGTGCTTTCGGCCAACGCGTACGCGTCCCACGGGGTCATGCCGTGGCGAATGAGAGCACCTTTCCGCGCGTTCACCATCTGCCGGTATCGAGCGGGGAGCGGTGGTCCGCCGAGCGGGTCGAAGAAGTTGACCGGGTCGTTGTTGGCGTAGCGATAAAGGTTTTGGCTGCCGCCATTGAGGCCGAGCGGGTCGGGCTGGGTAAAGCGGCCGATGGCCGGGTCATACCAGCGGTAGCGCATCCAAAACAAGCCGCCGCTTGCCATCACGCCGGTTTCTCCGGCGAAGGTGAAGGGGTTCGGCGTCGTGCCCGACCCGGCGAGCCGCTCGCCAAAGGGGAGATAGCTATAGCGGTCGCTCACCGCGCCGCTTCCGTCGCTGAGGGCGATGGTATTCGCCGAGGCATCGAAGTGATAGAAGCGACGGTCGTCGCCGCTTTGGCGCAGCGCTAAACCATTCCCGTAGGCGTAGGAGGCGAGGAGAGCGCCGCTGCCATCGAGCTCGGCGACGATGGAACCGAGCCCCGTCGGGTTGACCAGATACTCGGTCCTGACGCCATTCACGACTTGGGCGATTCGGAAGCCGAGCGGATCATACTCGTAGGTGGTAACGCCGGCTGGCCCAGCGACCCGCACGAGCCGGCCCAAGCCATCGTACTGATAGGTGGTCGTCCCGCTGCCGTCCTGCCGGCTGGTCAGATTCCCGTCCGCGTCGTACCCGAACGTCGCCCCCGCGCCTTGGCGATATTGGTCGAGCTCGTTGACCACGTAGCTGGTCGTGACGCCGGAGTCGGTTACCTGCCTGCGGTTGCCCGCAGCGTCGTAGGCATAGCCGATCGTTCGGCCCGACGGAAGCGCCACCCGAGACAGGGCCCCAAGGGCGTCGTAGGTGTATGTCGTCGTTCCGTCCGGCGTGGTCACGGCGGTGATGCGGTCAAACGCGTCGTAGCTGAGTGTCATGCTGTCGAGCGTGGTCCCGCCGGAGCGGTGGACGATCGTGGTCAACCGGCCGCGGTCGTAGCCGTAGTCGGTCACTGCGCCATTGCCGCGCTCGATCTGCGTCAGCCGGCTCGCGGTGTCGTAGGAATAGCGTTCGATCGTCCCCCCGCCCGCGTCGGTGATCCGGCTCAGACGTCCGGCAGCGTCGTAGTGGTAGAGGACGGTCAGGCCACCAGCAATCGTGACCCGGTTTGCGCGACCGGCGTCGTCGAAGCCAAAGTCCACGGATCGGCCTCGCGGGTCGGTGTAGCGCGTAAGCCGGCCGATCGCGTCTCGAGTGAAGGTGCTTGTCAGCCGCGTGGTGGCCGAGATCTCGACCGCCTCGATCAGGTCACCGCGCGGGTCGTAGCGATACTCCAAGCGCGGGCCGCCCGTGACCTGAAGGCTCGTCAATCGACCCCGGCTATCGTAGTCGAGGTTGGAGCGGACACCCGCTCGGCTGACTTGGGCGGTCATCTGGCCGACGGCGTTGTATTCGAACCGCTCGAGCGAGCCGTTCGGATACTCAATCGCCGCGATATCGCCGGTGGCAAGGACGGTATGGCGAGTCACTCGGCCGAGCGCATCGGTCGAGGAGGTAAACTGCTGCACGGCGGTGTCATGGGTCAGCTTGGTTAGCGAGACGCCGCCCACGCGATGGTCGAGCAGGTTCCCGACCTCGTCGAACTGCTGCTCGAGACGGCTCGAATCGGGTAGGACGGCGCTCAGTAGCCGGCTGACTGGCTCGTAGCTCCAAGGGGTCGTCCTGCCGAGGGCGTCTTCTTCCCGTCCCCACAGGCCATTGGTCGTGCCGGCGACGAGGCGAGTCTCGCCGCCGCCGAAGGTGGTTCGCACGCCAGTGACCCCGGAATAGGAGAACTCGACCTGATGCAGCCCGTCGCCGATGGAGACTCGCGTCAGCCGCCCGAGCGAGTCATAGCTCATCCGCGTTTGGACCCCCGCCGGATCGACCAGCGAGCTGACCGCGTGTTGTGCAGGGCCGGGAGTGGTCTCGTAGGTGAAGCTCATGGCGCCGATTGGCGTGACGACGCGCACGAGGTATTGGCCGGTCGCATCGTACTCGTAGGTCGTGCTCGATCCGTCGGGGTCAGTCACGGAGGCGACCCGGCCCGCAGCATTGTAGGTATAGAGCGTTTGGCGACCGAATTCGTCGGTCACTGCCAACAGCTGGCCGTTCGCCTGGGTAAAGACCAGCCGGCTCCCGTCCGGCCGCTCAAGCCGAAGCATCGTTCCGGTCGAGTCGAAGACAAAGGTGTTCCCGCCATTCTCCCGCAAGCGGAATTCCCCGCTGGCCGCGGAGAGCACGCCCAAGTCGTCGTTCGTCGCACGGTAGCTGCCGTCCGCCTGCCGCAGCCAACTGCGTTCGACGGTTCCCGTCTCGATTCGGGCATCACCGTTTGCGGAGAGGAGGAGCCGCACCGGCGTTGGATCCGGCATGCCTCGACCGAATGCGCCGAGGCGAAAGCGAAACGGGATCATGCCGTTGGCGGTCGCTTTGCTGATCAAGCCAGCCGTCAGGCGGTCGACGTCGGCGACCCGGATACCCATCTCGCTCAGTTCGGTCGCGACCTCGCCGAGCGCCGCGCCGTAGGTGAGGTCGTTGGTTCCTACCAGTGTCAGGAAGTTGGCGAAGGTTACGTCCCAGGCGTCAGGCGGGATCGTCTTCGGTCGCATCGCGTCCTTCTGGCTGGACCAATCGATCGTGCTCCTCGTCGCGTCGTTACTGAGGAGCACTCGCAAGTCAGTCGGGAGGTCGTAGTCGTAGGCGGTGGCGCGAAACGAGATCTCGCTCCTCGCGCCGGGGCGCAAAATGCCCGCCGGACCGTCCGTGCTGATGCCAAGCAGGGGCACGGTGGTCCACGTCGTCGGGCCCGACTGAGGCTGCCGACCGGGAGTGGACGAGAGCGCTCGGAACGACGAGGACCCCCCGACGAACACCACCTCGCGAAACGCTGTTTCGCGAGCTCCATCGTCGGCCGGCTCGTAGACGATGGTCGTCGGGAGATAGTCTGGGTCGTCCGGATAGCGGAGTTTGAGATTGCGGCCGCTGAGGAAGAAGAACGGCGCCGGCGCATCGCTGAGGCCGAGGTTTTCGATACTGACCGTCAGCCCGACCTCCCTGCCGGCGCGCCCGACCAATGGCGCGTTGATTGTGACAGCCGCCCTGCCGTCGGACGGCCCCGGCGGGACGACCGTGAACGGCTTCGTCGCCGTTGCGCTCCCCGTTTGCACGGTCAGGTCGTAGGCGCCGGGAGCGAGGGATCGCAGATTCGAACGTCGCATACAGCTCGCCAAAGCTGAACCAGCGCACCGTGCCGCCGATCGCGCCGTTGGCGCCGCTCAGCGAGACGGTTGAGGTTGGGGCAAAGCCCGCACCGGCGATGCCGATCGTGACCAAGCCGGACGTGCTCCCGAGGCTGGGCGAGAGCGACGTGATCGCAGGTCCGCCGCTGCCAAATGCTGTCGCGCCAAGCTGATACGTTGTCCCCGGTCTCCCCTCGACGAGGAGGAGCAGGGACCCCGGTCCCTGCCGCTGGGCAACGAATGGCGACGGACTCCCCGCCTGCGCAACACCGTCGAAGAGCACGCTGCTCGGCAGGGCATTGAATCGAACGAAGGCATCCGCGCCGGTTGCGGTGATCGCGACGTCGGTCGCGCCGTTGACGGGAAGCACGTAGTAGTGCCGCCCGCTCGCTGGCACAACGCCGCGTTTCGTTTCGCCGAGGGTCATCCCAAACCAGTCGCCGTTGCCCACCGAAACGCCGTCAAACCCATTGCCCCGAAATCTGAGGTCGTTGAGCAGCGGTGTCGCGCGGTTATCGCTCTGCTGGATTGCCGCGACCGGGTTGCTGGCAAACGTGACGCGATCAAGCTGGGTGGAATTGCTTTGCCCGTCGAGCTTGATTCCGATCCGCGTATTGGCATCAATCTGGCAGTTGAAGAGGCGGACGTCGGCCGGCCCATCAACGCGGAGGGCAGCGTCATAGGCGCCTCCGTGGCGGATGGCGCAATGCGAGAAGCGAGCGAACCCGCCCTGCTCGACCGTGATGCCACCCCAGAGTGCGGCTGCCGGATCCCAGCGATCGAAGGAGAGCGGATGCGCGTCGGTCCCTTCGGCGATCAGACGCCCACCGCCCCGGATGACGATCCAATTGTTGTTGGTGTTGGCCATCCGGAGGTCGGTGCCGGGCGTGACGGTGAGGGTTCGGCCGGGGCGAACGTCCACCTGACCGCTGAGCACGATCGGCGCCCCGTTCAGCGCGGTGCCGTCCAGCGTGACGTCGCGTTGCATCGCGCCGCCGCTGAGATACATCGCGTTCGCGCCATTGCCGGTGAGCGTGACATTGCGCAAGGTCGGCTGGGTGGTCATGTTGAAGCCGGTCACTTCGAGGCCATAGCCCAAGCCGCCCGAGAGCGTCACGCCGTCGAGTACCGGCTCGATCGACTCGCCGCTGATCGCCACTACGCCGTGGGCCTCATTCACTCCGGTTTCGCGCACCTGGCAGTTTCGCATCTGGGCATCACTGCTCTGAATCTGCACCACTGAATTGCCGCTCGACCCCCCGTAGCGGAGGTCACAATGCGCGAGCTGGAGCTGCCCGCCTGGTTGGATGACGATCGAGCCCCAGAGGTCATTCTGAGTGGGGCTGGTGACCACCGAGGTGACGGAGATCGGCGCACTCGCCGACCCTTCCGCGCGCATTGCCCCGCCGGCATAGACGGTGACGCCCGCGCCTGCGGAAAAGCGCGCTGTGGTGCCGGGCGCCAAGGCGAGGGCCCGACCGCCTGGCACGATGACATTGCCAAGATAGAATGCACCGCCGGTAAACGTGCTGCCGTCCAGCGAGACGTCTTGCACGGTCAGTTGGCCTGCGCCGATGACGACACCGTTTGTCCCGTTCCCGCTGAACGAGAGGCGGCGCAGGGTGGGGTTGTTGCCATAGCCGCTCGAGATGCTGACCTCGGTGATCGAGACGGCGTCCCCACTGTTGTTGAGCAGGGCCGTGTCTTCGATCAGCGGGTTGAGGCCGCTACCGCGGATCGCAATCCCAGGGCCCGTGTTGCTTTGGATCGTGCACGAGCGGATCTGGACGTCTCCGGACAACGTTTCGAGGACGCTGCCGCCGCTGCCGCCGTTCGTGATGGCGCAATGCGCCAGCCGGAGCCGGCCTCCCGCGGCAACAAAAACGCCTGCCCAGCGTGGCGTGCTCCCCGGGTTATTGGTGAAGACGACTGGGGCGGCGGCGGTGCCCTCGGCAACCACCGCGCCGCCGTTTTGGACCAGCAGCGTGTGATTCGGGCCAGCGTGGGCGTTGCCTTGGACAATGGCGCCCGGTGCGATCGTCAACGTGATGCCATTCGGGACCGTCACCGGTCCGGTCATGATGTGGGGATTGTCTGCGGCGTGCCACGTCTCACTCGCGCTGAGCGTTCCCGAGTGGAACGTCGGACCAGCCGCGCGCCCGTGTCCCGTCGGGAGCAGTCCTGTGAACAACACGATGATGACTGCGAGCTGCCAACCCTGCCGCACGATCCTTCCTCCCGCGCCTCGTCTCGCATACCGTACCCGACTGCTACTTACACGCGGCTTACACGGTTCAGAAGCGCTTGCCCGGTTCGACGAACTGCCCCGTTTCCGCTACAGTCACCACGCGTCGCCGTGTTGCAGGAGACCGACCGTGACTGACGCTGCCCCCGCTCCTCATCGTGTTATCCGCACGCCGGACCAGCGGCTACGGGTGTTTGTCTCGTCGACGCTGGGGGAGCTGGCGCCGGAGCGGGCGGCGGTGAAAGCGGCGATCGAGCGGCTGCGGCTTGCCCCGGTGCTGTTTGAGATGGGTGCCCGACCGCATCCGCCGCGGGAGCTCTATCGGGCGTATCTGGCGCAGAGCGACATCTTTTTGGGGATCTATTGGCAGAGCTATGGGTGGGTGGCGCCGGGGGAGGAGATCAGTGGGCTGGAGGATGAATACCGGCTGAGTGGGGGGAAGCCTCGGCTGATTTATCTGAAGGAGCCGGCGCCGGAGCGGCAGGGGCGGCTGGCGACGCTGCTAGCGCAGATTCGGGATGAGGATAGCGTCAGCTACCAGAAATTCAGCAGCCCCGAGCAGCTGGCCGAGCTCGTTGCCAACGACCTTGCCCTTCTGCTCACCGAGCGGTTCGATGCGGCCTCCGCGCCGGCTGCCGCGTCGCCCTCGCCCGCGCAGCGTGCCCTGCCAGCGCTTCGCGGGCCCTTGATCGGGCGCGAGAACGAGCTGGCACAACTGCGGGCGCGCTTGACGGAGAGCAACGCTGGGTTGGTGACGCTGACCGGCCCCGGCGGGACAGGCAAAACGCGGCTGGCACTCCACGCGACCGCCGCCGTTGTCGAGCAGTTCGATGACGGGGTGGTGTTCGTGCCGTTGGCGCCGCTGCGCGATCCTGCGCTCGTCGCTCCGACCATCGCTCAGACGATGAACCTGCGCGAGCACCCGACCCTGCCGGTCGGAGACGTGTTGAAGGCGGCGATCGGCAACCGCCACCTGCTGCTCGTCCTCGACAACTTCGAGCAAGTGAGCGATGCTGCCCCGCTGCTCGCCGACCTGCTGACCGCCTGTCCTCGACTTACGATCCTCGTCACGAGTCGACGGCCGCTGAACGTGCGGGGCGAACAGGAATTGCCCGTGCCGCCGCTGGGACTGGCTCGGTCGGGTGATGTCCGCTCCCCCGCCGAACAGCTTTTCGTCGAGCGGGGTGCGCGAAATCCGGCCGGGCTTCGAACCGAGCAGCGAGGATGCCGAGCTCGTCCGCCGGATCGTCGCGCGCTTGGACGGGCTGCCGCTTGCGATCGAGCTGGCAGCCGCACGAATGCGCACGCTTTCGCTCGCCGCAGTGCTCCAACGGCTGGACAACCCGCTGGATTTGCTGACGCGCGGCGCACGCGACCTGCCCGAGCGGCAGCAGACGCTGCGCGACACCATCGCATGGAGCTATGGGCTGCTTGCCGCGCCGGAGCGCCACCTGTTTCGGCGGCTCAGCGTTTTTCGTGGCGGCTGGACGCTCGCCGCCGCCGAGGCGGTCTGCGACGACGGTGCGCTCGATGTCCTCGGCGCGCTGGAGACGCTGATCGAAAACAGCTTGATCATTCGGCTGCCGTCCCCTCCCGATGAGCCGAGGTACGGGATGCTCGAGACCATTCGGGAGTTTGCCCGCGAGCAGATCGAGGCCGACGGTGAAATCGAGCCACTGCGCCGCCGCCACGCCGAGTACTTCATGAGCGTCGCGGACAAGGCGTGGCCGCACTACGGGTCACCGCAGCGTCCGCTCTGGTTCGCCCGGCTCGACCGAGAGTTGGACAATTTTCGGGCGGCGCTCACCTGGGGCCGCATGGGGGTAGAGCGTGGCGACCGTCTGGCGCTCGAGCTTGCCTGCCAGATCGCCGGCCGGATCGCGTGGCATTGGTACTTCGCCGGCCGGACGGCCGAGGGTGAAGAGTGGGGGCGAGTCCTCCTTGCGGCAGCGCGCGAGGCGGGCCTGACCGGTGCGCCCTACATGCGGGCACTCTGGGCGTTCGGGATGAATGCCTATCTCCGGACGCGGATGGCCGAGGCGGTCGCTGCGCTCGCCGAGTGCGCTCCGCTCGCCCGACAGTATGGCGACGGCCCGGAGTACGCGGCCTGCCTCACCTATTGGGGAACGGCCCAACTCTACCTGAGCGACCCAACCGGCGGACAGCGGCTGCTCGAAGCGATCGACGCGTGGCGCGTCGCCAGCCATCCGTGGGGGGAAGCGCTCACGTACGGCTATCTGGCGATGGCACTGCTCGCCGGAGGCAGGTTCGAGCAAGCGCGGCACACGATCGCCGGCGGTGTGGCGATGAGCCGCGCCCTTGGCGACGGTTGGCTTGAAGGTTTCTTGTTGAACGTGCTCAGCATCCTCGCGACCGCGCAGGGGGAGTACGAACTTGGCTTGCAGACGGGCATCGATGCTGTCCGCCTGCTCCGCGATGGCGGCGACCGTCACACGGTGTGTTGGCCGCTCGCGACCGCCGGGATCTGCAGCCTGCACCTATCGGGCATTACACCGGACTGGGATTTTCTGAGCCAGGCGCTCGTCGATGGGCGGGAGACCGGCCAGTATATCGTTCCCATCATCGCGATTGCTGGACTGGCGCGCGCCGCCGAGCTGGAGGGGGCTCCCGAGCTGGCGTTCCAACTCGCTGCTCTCGATGAGAGGCTGATCGCGTTGCTGGAGCCGTACCTCTTCCCCATCGGCCTGCAGATCGCCCGCCAAGAACTCGGGCTGCTAGCACTCGATCCAGCGGCGCGACGCACCGCCGCACTTGGCGTCGCGGCGAGGCGTCCAGAAGAGCTGCTCGGTCGGGCCGTCCAGCTTGCCTTCGCTCGGAGTCCCGGATGACGCAGCCCTCACCTCGGACCAGCATCCGCACGCCGGACCAGCGGCTACGGGTGTTTGTCTCGTCGACGCTGGGGGAGCTAGCGCCGGAGCGGGCGGCGGTGAAAGCGGCGATCGAGCGGCTGCGGCTTGCTCCGGTGCTGTTTGAGATGGGTGCCCGACCGCATCCGCCGCGGGAGCTTTATCGAGCGTATCTGGCGCAGAGCGACATCTTTTTGGGGATCTATTGGCAGAGCTATGGGTGGGTGGCGCCGGGGGAGGAGATCAGTGGGCTGGAGGATGAATACCGGCTGAGTGGGGGGAAGCCTCGGCTGATTTATCTGAAGGAGCCGGCGCCGGAGCGGCAGGGGCGGCTGGCGACGCTGCTAGCGCAGATTCGGGACGGGGAGACGGTGAGCTACCAGAAGTTCCGGACGGCGGAGGAGCTGGGGGAGCTGGTGGCGAACGATTTGGCGCTCTTGCTGACGGAGCGTTTTGCCCAAGCCAGTGCGCCTACCCCTGAGCCGACCGAGACCCGCCCGCCCTTGCCCGCGCCGCGCGGGCGGCTGATCGGACGCGATCGCGAGCTGGCGACCGTGGTCGGGCTGCTGCGTCAGCCACACGTGTCTCTCGTCACCCTGACCGGCCCGGGCGGAACGGGCAAAACGCGCCTCGCGCTCGCCGCCGGTCAAGCGCTGCAGGAGGACTTTCCCGATGGCGTGGTGTTCGTCCCGCTCGCCGCGCTGCGTGAATTCGCCCTCGTTCCGGGCGCGATCGCGCAAGCGCTCGGATTGCGGGATGCCGGGTCGCACTCGGTCGAACAGGCGTCCAAGATGGCGTTGCGCGATCGCCGGCAGCTCCTCATCGTCGACAACTTCGAACAAGTCGTCGCTGCCGCTCCCTACCTTGTGGAGCTGCTGGAGGCCAGCCCACGCTTGAAGATCCTCGTCACCAGCCGAACGGTGCTGCGGGTGCGGGGGGAGCACGAGCTGCCGGTTCCGCCCCTCGAACCGAACGAGGCGGTCGAGCTGTTTGTCGAGCGGGCGCGCGAGGTGCAGCCCGACTACGATCCGCGCGGAGAAGAAGGGACGATCGCCGAGTTGGTCGGCTGGCTGGATGGCTTGCCACTGGCGATCGAGCTGGCGGCGGTTCGCATTCGTTCGCTTCCGGTCGGGGCGCTCCTCGAGCGCATGTCACATCGCCTTGACCTCCTGACGCGCGGCCCGCGAGATTTGCCGGCTCGCCAGCAGACTCTGCGGGCCACCATTTCGTCGAGCTACGAGCTCCTCGATGAAGAGACGGCGTGGCTGTTTCGCCGGCTGGCGGTGTTTCGCGGCGGGTGGACACTCGAGGCGGCCGAGGCGCTTTGTGCCGACCGGCCAGGCCTCGACCTGCTCGCCGGCGTCGAAGCGCTGCTCGACAACAGCCTGATCGTCCGGCTTGACGACCGGGCGCTGCGCTTTGGGATGCTCGAGACGATCCGTGAGTATGCGCTCGAGCAGCTTCGCGCGGAAGGCGCACTCGGCGAGCTGCGCTCGCGCCACGCTGGCATTGTCCTCGATCTGGTGCGCCAAGCGGCGCCACACCTGACCGACCGCGACCGCGATCGCTGGCTGAAGCGGCTGGACGACGAAACCGACAATCTGCGAGCCGCCTTGGACTGGTCGCTCACCGAGGGCAGCTTCGACGTCGGCTGCGAGCTGGTTGGCCTCCTTGGCTGGTACTGGTATTTCCGCGGCCACCTGCACGAGGGCGTCCGCTGGGCGGAAACGTATCTCGCGCGGGCCGAGCAGTCCGATTCGGGCGTCTCACCATTAGGCCACGCCTGGGTTTCCCTCACTGCGGCCAACTTGCAATACACGCTCGGCAACATGGATCGCGTCGCCGTCGTCGGCGATCGCGCCGCCGGGCTTTTCGACGCGGCCGGACGGCCGAACGAGGCTGGCTGGGCGCTCCAATTTGGGGCGATGGCAACGCTTGCCCAAGGAGATTCGGCGACAATTGATCGCCTCTCCCGGGCAGTCGAGCGATTCCGCGCCGCTGGCAACCGAGCTGGCGAAGCGTTCGCCCTCGCGGTGCTCGCCGAGGCAGCACTTGGCCACGGCAACATCGACGCGGCCGAGGCGCGATTGCGCGAGGCGTTGGCGCGCGCCCGGGAGAGCGATGACGCTTGGAGCCTCGCCGCCACGCTCAGTTCACGCGGCAATGCCGCTCTCTGGCGTGGCGACGCCGCTGGGGCCCGCACCAGCTTCGAACAGGCGGCTGCGCTGCTGCGCCGAACCGGCGATCGGTGGGGTCTGGGCTGGATGCTTGGCGGCCTTGCGATCGCGCAGAGCGCTGCCGGAGCGCTCGACGACGCGGCGACAACGCTCATCGAAGCGATCACCGTCGCGGCGGAGACGAGCAATGGCCGTGTCATCGTTCAAGATCTCGCTGCTGCGGCCACCGTCGCCCTCGCGGATGGCGAGCACGACCGAGCCGCCATCTACGCTGCTGCTGCGCTCCACCTGCTGCGCCGTCCAGCCAGCGCGATCTGGCCGTCGACCCACCCGGTGGTCGAGCAGAGCGTCGCTGCGGTGCGCCGTGCCGTCGGCGCCGACCTTTGGTCGAGCGTCCAAGGAAGGGGCACCCCTTCGCCAACCCAGCTCGAAGCGTTGCTCGTTGACGCCGCAGGCTACGTCGCACGCCGCTCCGCTCGCCGCCGCGTCTGAACGATCGGGCCCGGCGACTGATACGCTTTGACCGAGTGGTGCGATGAACGAACGGAGACCCCTTATCCGCACGCCGGACCAGCGGCTACGGGTGTTTGTCTCGTCGACGCTGGGAGAGCTGGCGCCGGAGCGGGCGGCGGTGAAAGCGGCGATCGAGCGGCTGCGGCTTGCCCCGGTGCTGTTTGAGATGGGTGCCCGACCGCATCCGCCGCGGGAGCTTTATCGAGCGTATCTGGCGCAGAGCGACATCTTTTTGGGGATCTATTGGCAGAGCTATGGGTGGGTGGCGCCGGGGGAGGAGATCAGTGGGCTGGAGGATGAATACCGGCTGAGTGGGGGGAAGCCTCGGCTGATTTATCTGAAGGAGCCGGCGCCGGAGCGGCAGGGGCGGCTGGCGACGCTGCTGGCGCAAATTCGGGACGGGGAGACGGTGAGCTACCAGAAGTTCCGGACGGCGGAGGAGCTGGGGGAGCTGGTGGCGAACGATTTGGCGCTCTTGCTGACGGAGCGTTTTGCCCAAGCCAGTGCGCCTACCCCTGAGCCGGCGCGGCACAATGTGCCAATTCCGCGCGGGCGGCTAATCGGGAGAGAGAAGGAACTTGCCCAACTGATTCGGCTCATCGAGAAGCCGGACGTTGCGCTGGTGACGCTGACCGGCCCCGGTGGGAGCGGCAAGACTCGCCTTGCCCTCGAAGCCGCCGAACAGCTCATCGACCGATTCCCAGACGGCGTTTGGTTCGTCCCGCTGGCGAGCGTGCGGCAACCCGAGTTGGTCCCGAGCGTCATTGCTCGCTCGTTGGGCGTGCCGGAGCAGGTCGGCGAGCCAGCGGACACCGCGCTGCGGCGATCGTTGCGCGCCAAGTCGCTGCTCCTCGTGCTGGACAACTTCGAGCACGTCATTGATGCCGGCCCGTTTGTGGTCGACCTGCTGCTGGCTTCCCCGGGGCTGCGCGTGCTGGCGACGAGCCGGGCGCCCCTCCGGGTTCGGGGCGAACACGAATTGCCGGTACCGCCGCTCGCCGTCGCGTCCGATGCCGGCGCGATCGCGCCTGCGGACGAATTGTTTGTCGAGCGAGCCCTCGAGGTGCGACCCGATCTGGAGGTCACCGACCAGACGCTCGAGGTGATCCGTCGCCTGACCGCGCGGCTGGACGGCCTCCCGCTCGCCATCGAATTGGCCGCAGCACGGATGCGGCTGCTTTCCCCCGAGGCGTTGCTCGACCGGCTCGACCGCCCGCTCGATTTCCTCTCGCGCGGCCCGCGCGACCTTCCGCCGCGCCAGCAAACGCTGCGGGCCACCATCTCCTGGAGCTACGACCTGCTCGACGACGAAGCGAAACGGCTGTTCCGGCGGTTGGCGGTGTTTCGCGGCTGGACGCTTCGGCAGGCCGAAGACGTTTGCGGCGATGGCGACGTAGTCGCGGCGCTCGAACGGCTGATCGACGGCAGTCTCGTTCAACGGCTCAACGACGATTCCGACCCTCGCTATTCCATGCTCGAGACGATCCGCGAATACGCTACCGAGCAGCTTGCTGCCAGTGCGGAAGAGGGCGCGATCCGCCGGCGTCACGCCGGTCACTTTCTCGCTGTTGCCGAAGAGTCGTTTCCGCCGATCGTCAGCCGAAATCGGCTCGAAGTGATGGAGCAGCTCGCGAGGGAGTACGAGAACCTCATCGCCGCGCTCGAATGGGCCTTCGGTGCGGACGGCGACATCGAGATCGGCTGCCGGATCACCGGCACGGTCTGCTGGTTCTGGTACTTCCGCTCGCTCTTTGGGGACCTGCGCCGCTGGAGCGCGGCCGCTCGGCGCGCCGTCGAGCAGGTACCCACCGTGTCGGACCGCGCCCGCAGCCGCGCCGCCTTCGCCGGAGGCTTCGCGGCCTACACCAACGCCGATCCGCCGACCGCGGATCGGTTGCTCGCTGAGGCCATCGACCTTGCCCGCGCCGTCGGCGACGAGCATCTCATCCCGTGGGGGCTGACCCTCCTCGGCATCACGCGCCTCGATCATCCGGACGACGCCCTGCGCTCGCTGTTCGATGAGGCCTTGCAGCGCTTCCGCGCGAGCGGCGAGGAGTGGGGCGAGGCGTTCGCTCTCACCTTCTCAGCGATTCAAGACTTGAACGACAGCGTCGCCGGTAACCTCGATCGCAGTCGCGCCTCCCTCGAGCGCGCCATCGCCCTCTTTCACGAATTGGGCGATCCTTGGGGGGAAGGCATGGCAATGAACTCCTATTGCTATCTGCTCGTCGCCGAAGGCAAGGCAGACGACGCCCGCGTGCTCTACGAAACGGCAATCGCCACCTTGCGGCAAACCGGCGATCGCTGGGCGCTCACCTGGGCGGTGGCGGGACTCGGCCTTGCGCTCATCGAAGGGGGACGCATCGCCGATGCGCGCGCGGCGTTTACCGAGAGCCTGCAGCTCGCGGCCGAAACGGGCACCCACGTTACTGCCGCTCCGTGCACCATCGGCCTCGCCGTGATTGCCCTCCTTGACGGCGACCGTGATCGCGCTGCCGAGCTGACGGCGGTAGCCCTCCGCCTGATCGACTTGATCCCCATCCAGTCGTGGGTGACCTTTCGCGTGGCGCGCGAACGTGGCCTCGCGATCCTTGAGCGCGAACTCGATCCGGCGCTGCGAGAAGCGGCTCGCCAGCGCGTCGCCGCCCTAGACGGCGACCAGCTCGTGCGGCTCGCGCTTGGTGGCGGAGAGCGCTGACCGGACGCTACGCTGGGCGAGCGGCCCAGCGCTCGCGGAATTCGGCAGCTGGGTTCGGAAACTCGCCGGATCCCGCCGGGTTGCTGGGGTTCCAGTTCTTGCCTTCAAAGAACCCACCGGTCACCTCGCGGGACTCGTCCGAGGCGAGGAAGATCGCTGGCTCGACCATCACCTCGGCCGGCACATGGCCGAGCCGCTTGAGAAATTCGGGCATCTTGTTCGGGCCGAACAGGTGGGTATCCACCATCCCGCCCGGTGAGAGGCAGTTGACTCGAATGCCCCGCTTCTTCCCCTCGCCAGCGGCGATGTGGGTGAGCACGTCGACTCCCGCCTTGCTGGCGGCGTAGACGGCATTGCCGGCGCTCGCCCGACGTCCGGTGCCCGAACCGATGAGGATGATCGAGCTGCCCTCGCGCATTACCGGCATTGCGGTCTTCAGCGTCAGGAAGGCACCGGTGAAATTCGTCTCCATGATCGTCTGCCACGTCTTGAGGTCGTAGCTCGTCAGATCGGTGAAGCGCCGGCCCGAGACCGCCGGGCCCACCGCCGCGTTCACCACGAGCACGTCCAGCCGGCCGAATCGGCGGAGCGTTTCATCCACCATCGCCTGAAGTTGCTGCTCGTCGCGCACGTCCACCAGCGCGGTCGCCACCTCGGGCGCCCCGTTGGCGCGGCACGCCTCCGCCACGCGTGCGAGGTCCTCGGCGCTGCGCGCCGTCAACATCAGCGTCGCGCCTTCGGCGGCGAAGCCGCGGGCCATCACCTCGCCGAGCCCGCGGCTCGCGCCGGTGATGACGATACGTTTCCGCTCAAGCCTGCCCATCGCGCCCTCCGTCCTGCGAACGCCCGTCTAGATTCCTTGGCGGGGTGGGGCGCCCGTGTCGGCGACGTATTCATTGAACCACTTGCCGTAGTAGCATTGGCCGGTGACGTCCCGCGATTCGTCGGAGGCGAGGAAGATCGCCGCCGGGAGAATGACATCCTCGCCTGCCATCGCCGGCATAAATTGCCGATCTCGGATGGTGGCGAAAAAGTCCGTCTCGACCACGGCGCCGGGACAGAGCGCGTTGACGCGGATCCCGCGCTCGCGTTGCTCTTCGGCAACGATTCGGGTGAGGACGTCCAGCACCCATTTGCTCGCAACATAGGCGCCGCCCCCGCCAGACCCGGCGAATCGGGCGCTCATCGAGGTGATGTTGATGACCGATCCGCCTTCTCTCATGATCGGCAGCGCGGCTTTCATGACCAAGAAGGGGCCCGTCAAATTGGTGGCGATGATCGAGTCCCACTCGAGCCGCGTTGTTTCGGCGAGGCTGGCGAGCGGCTGATAGGGATTTTCCCGGAGGCCCGGCGCATAGGGGCCGATCCCGGCGTTGTTCACGACGATATCAAGCCGCCCGAGCTCTGCCAGCGCTCGGTCGACCATGGCGTTCACCTGCGCCTCGTTGGTCACGTCGCAGGGAATGGCGAGTGCCCGGGCGCCCGCCTCCCGACAGAGGCGAGCGGTCTCCTCGAGCTTCTCGATCCGCCGCGCCGCCAACGCCACGTCCGCCCCTTCTTGGGCAAAGGCGATGGCCATCGCCTTGCCGAGCCCGCTGCTCGCGCCGGTGACAAGCGCGACCTTCCCGTCCAGCCGTCCCATCGCTCTCCTCCTGTGACGGTCATTCTACGCCGATCGATAGAAGAACGATATCGATCTCAGGCAAGTTCGGCGATCGCATGGTACGCGGCGGCAAGGTCCGGCTCGCCACGGAGCGGCGGCGCAAGGATGGGAAGGTCGACGCCGGCCTCGCGGAAGGCGGCGAGCTGCTCGCGGACGGCGTCTGGCGGGCCAGCAAGCATCAGCGCGTCGATTGCGTTGTCGTCGAAGATCGTGCCGACGGCGATACCGTTGGCAGCGAGCGATCGCTGGTAGTAGGGCCGCTTCAGATAGCCAGTCGTGGCAGCGCGCAAGACGTCGCGCGCTGCTTGGCGGTTTGGCCGCAGGCAGCAAAACAGGATCGCCGCGAGCGTCGGGCGCGGGGCGCCGCGGCGCGCCGCCGCCTCGTCCAAGAGCGTGCGTGCGCGCCGCGCCTGGGCGACGGTGGCGAGGGCGAGGATCATCCCGTCGGCTTCCTCGGCGGCAAGCTGCATCATGCGGTCGCCGAGGGCGGCGAGCAGGATCGGCGGGCGGCGCTCCGGCGCCCAGAGGATCTGGCCACCACGAATGCTGTAGCGAACCGTCTCAATATTGAGCGGGTCGCCGCCCGATTCCAGCACGGCGCGCACGGTCCGGACGTAATCGGTCATGGTGGCGAGCGGCCGGCGCATCGGGAGGCGCAGCCAAGCGGTGTTCTCGTCTGGGTGGCCAGCGCCAAGCCCGAGCACGAGCCGCCCGCCGGCGAGCGAATCGACGGTGGCGGCCGCCATCGCCAAACTATAGGGGTGGCGGAAGTGGATGTTGGCGACCGCCGTCCCGATCCGGGCGCGGCTTGTCCCTACCGCTAGTGCCGCCAGCAGGCTCACCACGTCCATTTGGTATTCGGTCAAGAACAGCTCGCTCGCGCCCCGCGACTCGAGTTGCTGCGCGAGGTCGATAAGCGCAGCCGGGCGCGGGAAGCAAACACCGAAGAACGCATAGCCGAGTCTGGTCACCCACCGCCTCCCTTGGGCGTCGAGGATACGCTCTCACTTGGCGGATGGTCTTGGAGAACGGCCAGCAACCACGGGAAAAATCCGTCGAGAAACCGCTCCGTCGCCGGCATGAAGTACCCGCCGAAGTGAAACATCGGATCGAGCGTTGTCACGATCAGGCGTCCCTTCGTTGAGACCGTATCCTCGTAGAAGATGGCGCCGCCGTCCTCGCAGGCGATCACGGTTGTCGCGCCTGCCGGTGGGTGGACCACGCCGTGAAAGTGCCAAGTCACATCGCGCTCGGTCACGTAGCGAAAGAGCGAATAGTCTGGTCGGCGGACGACGAGGCCGCTCCGACCGCCGGGTTCGCGCCACCACCAAAAATTGGTTGGCCGATGTTCCCAACGCACGCCCGGCAGGTAGGGCTGCGGCTGCTCGCCGAAGGCAACGATCGTTCCGCCTCGGTCGAGCAGACCGAGCAGGCCCGGCACGGCTCGGTGGAGAATGCCCACATGCAGACGTTCAGGGATGAGGAGCGCCGCAATGTCGTCCAAGGGGTCCTCGGGCAATTGCGGAAGGTAGATGAGCCGATCGATCCAGCGGCGGTACTTCGGCTCGTTCAGGCTGCGATGGTGCTGGGCGCTCCCGCCATAGACTGCGGCGATCGTTGTCATCGTCCGTGCCCCTGCTGAAGTCGCTCGTATTCGGTATCGATCCAGGCGAGCACCCGAGCTCCGAAGGTGGTCTCGCCTGCTGGAATATCGAAATAGCCAAAGAGGTCGTTCCCCGCATGGACGAGCATCGTTCCGCCGCTGCTGACGCGGTCTATGTAAAGGACGGCCGGCCCGTTGACGAACGCCAGCAGGGGCTGTGCACCGAGGGGCGGCGGGTTCGAGCCGCGGGCAAAGAATCCAGCGACTCCGCGCCGATAGGTCAAGTGCCTGAGGTCAACCCCCTCGAAGATGGGATGCGGCTGCACCAACCGCAATTCGTAGTCGCGTGGCGAGCGGATCGGATGGGGGATAAAGATCCCGCCGCCCGGCAGCCACGGCCGGAAAAGATGGCCGCTGAACACCAGCACGCGACCGCTATCGAGAAATTGGCGAATCACCCCGCGGTGGGCCGACAGCCACTCTTGATCGCTCAAGGCAGGGACGAACATCGCTCGATACGGCGTGAGGTCGGCCCGGTCGAGCGCGTAGAGGTCGATGGTCGCCAGCCGGCCCGCGAAGCGGTCGTTGCGTCGCGAGGCCTCGATCGATCCATTGTTGAGGTCGAGCAGCAGAAGATCACCCACGGGGTCGCTCCATCGTGAGCACACTGGTCGCCCAGACGACCGCGATGATGGCGAGGGCAGGTGGCGCCATCCACCACAGCCACGCCCCCCGGGCGAACAGCAGCGGATAGTTGAAGGCCGTTCCCAGCATGGCGCCCCAACTCTTCGCCCCCGGATCGCCCAGGCCGAGAAAGGCCAGACTCGCCTCGGCGAAGATGGCGAAGCGCACCGTCAGGACGACTTTGGTCGCCAACAAGCCAAACGTTGCCGGCACGACATGGTGCACTGCCACCCGGACGGGCGAGGCGCCGAGCGCTGCAGCCGCTTCGACGTACGGCGCTTGGCGGACCTCCCGCACCGTCGCCTGCACGATTCGGGCGAAGGCCGGCCACGAGAGCAGGCCAAGCGTGAGAACGATCGTCGCTTGGTTGGGACCAACGAGCGCAAGGATGAGCAGGTAGAGCGGGATTGCCGGAAGCGCGAGCACGAGATCGCCAAGGCTCGTCAACGGCAAGGCGGCGCGGCTCCAGAGACCAGCCGTCACACCGACAAGCCAAGCGAGCGCCGTCGAAATTCCCGTCACGCCGATGGCGGCGATCAACGTCGCGCGGGCGCCGATGAGCCATTCGCTCAGGACGTCTTGCCCAATGTCGTTCGTCCCGAGGACGGCCCGTCCGCCGGGCGGCTGCAGTGGGCGGCCGATCGCGACCCGCGGGTCATGCGGGGCAAGAGAGGGTCCCGCAATGCCGAGCACCACGAACAGCCCGAGGAGCACGCTGGCGAGCACCGGCAACCTCGCCACTCGCCAGCGGCGGGGCACGCGAGCGGGCAGCGGCTGCCATGGCCGTGGGCTAGCGAGCGTCATAAGGCCGGACCGCCCGCAAGATGGCGTCGACCGCGGCGGTCGCGAGGACAACCGCCGCGCCCGTCAGCAAGAAGACCGATTGCAGCACCGGATAGTCGCGCTCGCGGATGGCCTCGAATGCGAGGAGTCCGAGGCCCGGCACGCCATACACACGCTCGATGACAATTGCGCCGCTCAGGACGGCGCCGAGCCGAAGGGCGAGGAGATTCGCGATCGGTGGCAGCGCGTTTGGCAAGACATGGCGCAGGGCGACCGTCCGTGGCCGAAGGCCTTTGGCGCGGGCGACGGCGACGAACGGCGCCCGCGTCGTCTCGGCGGTGCTGTGCCGAGTCAGCAGCAGAAAAATGGCGAATGAGCTGAGCGTAAGGGCGAGATAGGGTAACGTCAGGTGCCAGAGGGTATCGATCGCCGCTGGAGCCCCGGCCTCAAACGCCGTGCGTCCGCCGGAAAGCGGGAACCAACGCAAACCGACTGCGAAGACGAGGAGGAACCCAATCCCGATCAAAAAATCCGGGATCGCCTCGATCGAGCTGGCAAGTGAAACCAGCGCGTGATCGACGCGTCCTCCCCACCACGCTGCCGCCAGTCCGAGTGCCGTGCCGAGGAGCGCGGCACTCAGCGCGGCCGCGCCGACGAGGCCGAGCGTCCACGGCAGTCGAGCGGCGAGGAGATCACGCACCGGCTGGCGCTTGGCAAACGACCACCCGAGATCGCCGCGGGCCAACGAGCTCAGATAGTGGGTGAACTGGCCGACGAGGTCGCGGTCCAAGCCGTAGAACTGTCGCAGGTTTTCCCTCGCGGCGGCGGACAACGGCGCGAGCCCCGACTCGTGCTCCCCCGCCGCCAACGCGTCGAGGGGATCACCCGGAAGCAGCCGCGGGATCAGGAAATTCAGGACAACGATCGCTGCCAAGAGGATCATGGTCCGAACGGCAAGGCGGATCATCCGCGGCGCAGGAACGCAAGCTTGTTATGTGGGAAGGGAATACCGTTCATCAACCCACCCCATGTTGTCACGGGCGCGAAGACCGTTCGGTCGTAGGCCCAGTAGAACCGGCGGTGATAGAGAACGATCGTCGGTAATTCCTCGGCCAGCAGCGCCTGTATCCGGTTGACGATCGCACGGCGCTGCTGAACGTCGACGGTTGCGGCCGCCTCGCGCGCGAGCTGATCAAACTCGGCGTTGGTGAAGATTGAGCCTTGAGCGAAGTCGTTCGCCTCTTCTCCGGCGTACCAGCGGCGCAGGAAGTCGGGGTCGCCGCCGACGCCGATGTGCTGCACTTCAGCGAGTTGGAAGTTGCCTTCTCGCAACAGTGCGGTCCGCGTTGCGCTATCGGCCCGTTTGATGACGAGGGTGATGCCGACGGCTTGGAGCATCGGTGCCATCAACTCGGGCTCGCGATAGCTCGGGTCGGCCAAAAGCTCGATGGTGAGTTGCTCGCCGCGCAACAGGGCGCGGGCCGCCTCTGGGTCGTAGGGATAGTGGCGCACTTCCGGGTTGTACCACGGTGAACTTGGAGGGATGACGCCGGCGCTTCCTACCACGGGGGCGCCTTTGGTCACCACTTCGGCGATGGTCGCCCGATCGATGGCATACATGATGGCTTGGCGCACCTCGCGGCGATTCAGCGGGGCACGCTCGGTGTTGACGGCGAGGCGAACGATCGAGAGCGGGTCGGACTCATAGATCGCGAGACGTGCGTCACCCCGCAAGATGTCGACGATGCTGGCGTCGGCACTGTTGATGAGGTCGATTCGGCCCTGTTGCAGCGCCGCGAGGCGCGTGTCGGTTGGAATGTTCAGGGATTGGAACTCGCCGACGACGACCTCGCCGCGGAAATAGCGCCGATTGGCGGTGAGCCGATAGCTCCCTTCGGTGGGACGATATTCCGCGAGGACAAAGGGGCCGCTGCCGATGGTCGCATTCGGGCCGTCGTAGGTGCGCGGGTCGGTGACCGATTCCCAGACGTGTTTCGGGATGATCGGCGCTACACCGGCGATGTCTTCCAAGAACGCGGCAAACGGCCGTTTCAGGATGATCGTGACCTCCGAGGGCGAGGTCGCTTCGGCGCGCGCCACCATCTCGGTGGTCATCCAGCGATAGGGCGTTTGACGATAGGTGTCGAAGGTAAAGGCAACGTCGGCCGCCGTGAGTGGCCGGCCGTCGTGCCAAACGACATTCGGCGCGATGCTGAACGTGTAGGTGGTGGCGTCTGGCCCGATCGTCCAGCGGGTGGCCAGCCACGGGATGATCCCCGTCTCGTCTTTCCACGTCAACGTGTCATAGACGAGCGAGATGAGCGTCGCGCCGCCCGGGCCGGCCGTGCTGACGCGAAACGGCGTGAGCACGCCGGCGTCGGCCCAAGCGAGACGAACGCGTTCGGCTTGTACGGCGGTGGCGACTGGCCGGGGCTGGGAGACGGCAGCGGTGGCGCTCGGCGGAGCAGGTGGAGCGGCCGGCGTTTGGCACGCCGTCAGCGTGACGAGCACGGCGAGCAAGGCGGGACGAAGCGAGTGCATCACGGCTCCTTTAGTTCAACGGATAGCCAGCGCCGAGACCGTTCTGGCAGGGAACTGCAGCCAATCTGGCGAGCGCTTCCCCGCAGAGCCGGCACAGCGTACCGAAGCCCTCTGGCGAGAAGCGCAGCACCGTGCGGTCGATGACGACCGCCCAATTGCCATGACAGAGGCAACGGCTGAGGCTGCGTGAGGGACGGCCAGCCACGATGGCGAGCGGCGCAGCCGCGGTGGCGAGGCCACTGACGATGGCAGCGAGCTCACGAAACTCTTCCAGCGTGAAAAGGACCGTGTGCGAGACGAGATCGAGCTGCACGGTGCCGTTCTGAAAGTCGATCACCTGCCAAGCGCGTTCGGAATCCGCGGCAAGCAGTCGCCATCGGTTGAGCGCATCGGCCATCGCGACCCCCTTGGCCCTCTGCCATTGGTTAGGCTTAATTAACCCTGCAGGTTAGTAAAAACAAAGTCAAGTGGGGATCCGACGGTTTCTCGGCAGCGCGCTCGGGGAGGGCCGGCGGCGTTCCTAGTCCGACAGGATCGCGCAACCTCAACAGGCCAACGCCGTCGCGGCCGGGGTGTATACTGGCGGCGATGCGCCGGCTGAGGAGCGGTCGGCGCGGGAGGGGCGATGACGACCTTTGCCAACCGGCCGTTGATCCACTCGCTGACCCCAGCCAGCGAAGCCGACGATGCCAGCTATCTCGACTTCGTCGAAGGCGTGCGCGTGTTTAATCAGCAGCAGGTTCAGGGCGGTTTCAAGGAGCGCTACGCGCAAGCCGTCGCCGAGTTTGAGCAGGTGTATGGCCGCCCGCCGTCCACCCTCGAAGATGCCCACGCGATGCTCGATCGGATTCCGCTGTTCGCCTCGCGCAGCCGGCTCTGGCGCAGCACCCAGGAGATGATGTGGGAGCAGATCCGCCAGACCTACCGCAAACGCGAGCCAGAGCTGCTGGCCGAATTGGATCGCGCCGACCGCTCTGGACCCGGCTCGGTCCACTGGGACCCGAACTTTCAGTACCCGCAGTACATCCTCGACCACGAGATCCACTTGCAGCCTGGCAGTTACCACGCCGATCCGCTCGCCGGCTACATCTATCACTACGGGACGAAGATCTTCTTCACGCCGACGATCGGCAATCAGGACGACGACGACAACCAGCGCCAGATGGTCAACGCGATGCCCCTCCCGGTCGATGGTCAGGTGCGGCGTGTGCTCGACCTCGCGTGCTCGATTGGGCAGAGCACGACGGCCTGGAAAGAGCGGCTGCCGCAGGCAGAAGTGTGGGGCATCGACATCGCTGCGCCGATGGTGCGCTATTGCCACAAGCGCGCTGTTGATCTCGGGCTCGATGTCCACTTCGCCCAGATGGCGGCCGAAGACTTGAAATTCCCGGAGAACAGCTTCGATCTGGTCTATAGCTATATCCTGTTCCACGAGCTGCCGGTGCCGGTCATCCGCGAGGTGCTCCGCCAAGTGCACCGCGTGCTGCGCCCGGGCGGCATCTTCTTGATCAACGACTTCGCCGGCAAAACGATGGCCGAGGGCCGGATGTGGTCGTCATCCGTCGCCCAGCCTTCGGCGGCGCCTGCTGATCGGACGGGCGACCCGTTGCAACTGTGGCTGCTCGACTTCATCACCAAGCACAACGGCGAGCCGTTCGCCTGGGATTACTGCCACCTCGATATGCACGCCGAGCTGCGGGCGGCCGGCTTCCCCACTTCGCGCCACTTCGACACCGGCCGACAAATCGTCATCGAAGCGACCAAGTAACGACCCGCCCTACGCCTTCGCGTGGTTCGCTCCGCGATGCTAGACGGAACCGAGCTTCCGTTGGCATTGGCGCGTCGAGACGCCGTCGCCGATCGCTCTCCTCACCATGCACCTCGGCGCACCAGCGATGAGCGCGACTCACCGGTCGGTGGTGTCACGGCTGGCCCTGCCGTCTACCTGCTCAAGCAGGCGGTTCCGGTCTCCCCGCGTCGCCGAAGAACGCGCGCTCACGCTAGGTCGTTGCTCAGGCCCGTGCTGAGTGACAGTCGTCGGTTGGTCCGCCTCTGGGCTTGGTGGTCAGGCCGCCGAGCAGGTCAGCTTTCGCGCCCGAGATGCGACCACTCGGCCAGGCCCGTATCGCACGCTGACCGGCCCGGCTGCCGACGTGACCCTGCCGGCGGCGAGTCAGTCCACAATCCGGTAGGCCACGGGTCCGTCGGGCTCGTTCCGAAAGTAGACGGTCACCGGATCGGCGAGTGCGAGGTGCTGACGCAGATGGGACGCATTCATAGGATGGATAGGATCGGTGACCGCCGCCGGATCGACGCGGAACCGCCACTCACGGCCTTGGCTGTCGCGAAGGCGAAACCAATCCGGCATGACCAGCGACTGCGACTGCACTTCGAGCACGACTCCGGTAACGTGCGGCTCCGCGGCGCCCGACCACCTCGTATAGGCGATGGCCGCGATGACGACGACAAAGAGAAGCGCTCCGAGAACGAGCCAGCGGGTCATGCCGTGAGGAGCGCGTCGAGCGCCGGGTCGAGTTCGGCGGGAGCGACGCCCCCTTCATACTTGTCGACCACGACGCCCGCGGCGTTGACGAGGAAGATCCAGGGCTCGCTTGGCAAGTTCCACTCGGCGATCGCTGGTGCGAGCGTCGGCGGCTGGGCGTCTTGATAGATCTCCACGTGAATCCAATTGAGCCGGTCACCGAGCCGCTGCCGCGCCTTCAAAATGTGTTCGAGGTTCGGTCCGCAGGTCGCCGACGCGCAAAAACCGGGGCTGCCGAGCATGATGAGCGCCGGTTTGCCGGCCGCAAGCGCGTCCATCACCGTCAGGTCGTGCAGAGGGTCGCCCGGCTTCGCGGTGCACAGCTTGTCGAGCGGTTTGTCGGCAAGCGTCGCTTGGCGGGTGGCTGGCGGACGCGCCCCGATGGCTGGCGTCTTGCTCGTCTCATTGACGGTAAAGGCGACCCGGCTCACCTGCTCCTGACCGCCGGGCAGCGTCGCGATGACCTCCAGCCCCCACGCTCCCGCTTCGTCGAATTCGCCTCGCGTGACGTAAATTCCTCGTTCGCCCGGACCGATCACGTGATAGGCGGCAGTCGTTTCCGATTTCAGTTCAGCGGTCGCCGACGTGCGCACCTTGTAGAAGCGAACCACATTCCGTGCGTTGGGGATGAGGCGATTTTCGGAGTCGAGCAAGGCGAGGACAAAGCGGTTCTTGCCCACTGCCAGATCGCTGTTTGGCACCGCCACCGTGAGTGGCTGCCCGGTCCGCGGTTGAACGAGCGGACTCGCGGGCGCGGTTGGCGCGCAGGCCGCGGCAAGGAGGCCGAACCCGCCGGCGAGGAGGCCCCGCCTCCCGACCGGACGCTCGAACAATGAACGGGTCATCACCTGAAGTGTAGCTGCGATGCGCTGGCGAGACGAGGATTGCCTCCCTACCGGCCAGGGCGGCTCGGTGTGCATCATTCGTCATGGTCGGGCGGGACGGGAAAGCGGCCGTCGCGGGCCGCTCGCAAGATTGCTTTCACTTCATGGGACAGATGGCTTTCTTCGATCGCCCAGTCGAGAAAGTCGGGTTCGTCCCGAGCAACCGCGGCAAGCGGCTCGCCACGGTAGAGTTGGCCAAATTGAATGACCGCGACCCCATTCTCCCATCGCAGCCGGCCCTGCGAGTCGATCCATTCCCGCGGTTTGCAGAGGTCGGCCAGCGCACCGACGTCGTCGCTGAGCTCGTCGCCATACCGGTCGAGCTGGGCTTCGAGCAGCTCGGGCAAGAGCCGGGCGGCAGCGGCGGCGTCGCCGTCGTGGTCCCGGCCGAGGTAGAAGCGCACCGCACGGGCGAGGGTGTGCGGTTCCATCTGCCGGAAGATGATGAGCAAGTCGATAACCCGTGGTCGCTCGAATGGCACGCCGGCGCGAGCGAACTCGGCTTCCAAGAGCGGGAGGTCGAAGCGGGCGATGTTGTAGCCCGCGAGGTCACACCCGCTGAGCCAGGCGGCGAGGCTCTTGGCGATCTGACGAAATGTCGGCTGACCGACAACATCGTCGTCCGTGATCCCGTGCACCGCCGTCGCTTCCGGCGGGATCGCGACCCCAGGATTGAGCAGCCGACTACGCTCCTCACGGCTGCCGTCGGGCTGCACTTTGACCGCCGCGATCTGGACAATCCGATCGCTGTCGACGTCCAGCCCGGTGGTCGCGACCTTCAAGAAAACTAAGGGGCGATCGAGTTTCACACCAGCAGAATAGGGCGGGCCGGCGATCCTGTCGACCTGCCTCGAATGCGGTCGACGATCAAGCCGTCCGCGCGGCGCACCCCGTCGACTGCTCGCCGAGCGTTGCCGCGTCGCGGCCGGCGCTGGCGCGAGGCACGCTGCCGTGATGTCGATGCCGCGTTGGCGATTGGGCGGCCCGCCGTTGAACGCTTGCCGCCGCAACATCGTCGGTGGTCAGGCTGGATACAGACCGGTGCGCTTCGTCGAGCGGCGTCCATCACGCTGTCGACACCCTGACGAGCCGCACCGGAATGCCGCCGGTGGCCTGCCCGCCATGTCAGCACCCTGCGTGGACGAGGTTCGCGGCGAGCCTGTCCGCGGTGCGCTCTGCCCTCGCTCCTCGGGGGAGGTGGAGCTGCAGGGGGATCCTTACGGCTTCATTCCCGTGATCACCATGCAGTCCCACGCGCCGCCGGGATAACCAGGCGCGATCTGCTGCCAGCCGTTGATCCGATTGATGTTTACGAAGCCCATGCCGCGCAGGTGCTGCTCGAGGTTCAGCTTCATGTACTCCGAGAGGAACGGCTCGGGGCCTTTGGCACGCTGGACGCGCGCTTGCCGCGCTTCTTCCGTCTCGTCGTAGATGACGTCGATACAGGAAAAGCGGCCACCTGGGCGAAGCAATCGCTTCATCTCGGCAACGATCTTTTGGGCTTCCGGCTGCGGTTGCTCGTGGAGGACATAGCTCTCGTTGACGATGTCGAAGGCGTTATCCGGAAAGCTCGTTGCCCCGGCGTGTTGCGCATAGAAGGCGATGTTCTTCAGTCCTCGCCGCGCTGCCCAACCTCGGGCAAAGCGGACGAAATGCGACCCGAGATCGATGCCAATCACTTCGGCGTCCGGGAAGAGTTCAGCGAGGGCGATGGTCGATGGACCGACGCCGCAGCCCATATCGAGGATCCGCTTCGGTCGCTCGTGGGCGTAAATCCGCTCAAACAGCGGCTTGACCCGTTCGGGTTGGGTGAAGGTGAAGTAGTTGTTGCCGACGTAATAGGTGCGCACCCATTTCGGGTCCCAGAGGGGCGTAAAGTGAATCGGCGTTTTCAGCCAGTGCATCGGCCGTTCGAACGGCGGTGCGCCCGGCGGCAGGACGTCCGAATCGTCGGCAGGTCCATCGAACGACGGCATTCCATTTACCCACTCCATCAGGAGCGGGATGGCGCGCCGAGCGTCGGTCCAAACCATGCGCATGAGCCACTGCTCGTAGGGCGTCTCCTCGCTGTAGACATTCTCGTGTGTGATGACCGGCTTCTCTGGAGGATGCTCGAGATCAACGGCTGCCAAACGGGCGCGCCCTGCCTCTTCTTGAGGACCGCGAAACTCGGTAGTGGCCATATCCTCTCCCTGTCGATCCACTCGCAATCGACAGGTGGAGATTATAGAAAATATCGGGGCGGAACGCCTGCGTTCGTGGTGCAGGCAGTCGCCGCCGTTCATCGCCGTCAGACGCGCCGGATCGGGCTGGCCCCGCCGTTGCTCAGCCGTCGCAGCGCAAGCGAGCGCGGGAAGCCGGCGCTGCCTTGGCTTCAGAGGACGTCGAGCGATCCGGTTGAGCAGGAGATGCCGTTCACGAGGAATCGGAATTGGAAGTGTTGCCCGGCTTGGGTCGGGGTGACGTGCCACGTCCAGATCGTGCCACGGCCGCCGGGGGCTGCGCCAACGAACTGCGGGTTGAACGGCCCGGCGAGTGAGACGTTCGTTGGACCACCGCTGCCAGTCACCGTCACCGTCGTCAACTGACCGACACGCGAAGGACTCGGGAAGAACGCGAACTGGGCGTCCGCTGGGCAACCGCCAGCAGGCGGCGGCGTCGGCGGGATGTAGCCGCCGCCGACATTCAAGAACCCGGTGGCACAGGGAATCCCATTCACGGTGTAGCGGAACTGGAACTGTTGGCCCGCTTGCGTCGGCACCACGTGCCACGTGTAATCGGTTCCGCCGGGACCGGCTCCGATGAAGGTCGGGTTGAAGGGACCGGCCATGCCTACGTTGGCGTTGCGCACCGCGTTTGACACCATGATTGTCACCGGTTGGCCGACCGCGGCGATCGAAGGGAAGAAATTCATCCGCTCCTGACCGGTGCAACCGCTGACCGGCTCACCGCCCGGCGACACGTTCACCGTCAACTGGGCGCACGGCTGCCCACCGACGCTAAACGTGAAGGGATAGGCGCCCGGCTGACCAAGCGTAACGCTGTAGTTCCAGACGGTTCCCTTTCCCGCCGCACCAATGCCGGTGAGCTGCGGGTTGCCGGGCCCGGTCAGCGCCACGTTCGTCGACGGCCGAGAAGAGGTCGCCTGAAACGGTGATCGGACTGGTTGTCGTCGGGTTCGGCGGGATGACCGCGAGCGTCTCGTCGCCGTTGCAGGCGCTGGCTGGGGTCGGCGTCACCGGTGGCGGCGTGTGCCCTGGCGGCAGCGGCGTTGTCGCCCAGCCGGGATAGAGCCCCGCCTCTTTGCCGAGGTCGCCTCCGTTCGCCAGAACGACCTGTCCAGCCGCTGCCCACGGAACGGTGACCTTCCATTGCTGGAACACCACGCGCTGTGCCCGAATCACGAACACGTTGCCAAAATCTTGGGCACTCATCGGCAAGCCATAGAAGAGCACGGGGTCGTTCTTGCTGAAGTAGACCTGACGGATCGCCGGGTTCTGATCGAGGATGGCTTCGTGCCGCTGAACGACCTGCGGCCAGGCCAATCCGCGATCGTCCGACCAGTCGCGTGGCGGCGGCACCTGACGAGTCTCCTGCAGCCACTGGTCGCGGCCGGCATGGTGCAGCTCGTCTAGTACGTTGACGAACCAGACCTGTCCGCCTTGGTCCGGACGCCACTGAAACACAACTTTTTGGAATGCTTGGACGGTGAAGCCGTTCCACTGAAAGCGATGCGAGACCGGATAGCCGACCTCGTCGACGCCGCCGTAGCGCTGGAACCACGTCCAAAACGGGATGCCCTCGTTGTCGGTGACACTGTAACCGGTCTGACCGCCGCCGCCCTGCCCGTTCGCCTGACTGAAAAACCAGCCCCCCGGAATCGGGAAATCGTTTGGCGCCTGCGCCGTTGCTTGATGCCACGGCAACACGGCCGCTGCCAGCAGCGAGAGGAGAAGCAATGCCACAACGCGACGATGACTCATGAGCGCCTCCGGGAACGCCGCCCCAACAGAACCGTTGGCAAGTGCGGCTCCGAACGATCAGACGATCTTCGGACGGGAAGGTTGCAGGGCGCGAACCAACGCTGACCCGACGATCGCCGCCGCTGCCACGAGCAGCAGCATCGGGATGTAGCTGCCCGTTGCGTCATAGAGCAGCCCGCTGGCAACTGGCGCGAGCGCCGTCGCTCCGACGACGACGATCGCTAGGGCACCGCTGATGCTGGCATAGTGCATCGTGCCGAAACGCTCGACGATGAGCAGCGACCGGAGGGGGGAGCCCACTCCGCGCGTGATGCCGAACAGCACCGCGAAGATGACGGCGCCGGCCGCGCCCGGCACGAGCAGCCCGAGCACGCCCGCTGGCAGCAGCAGGAACACCCCCCGCCGCGATCGTCGCGGGCGCAAACCGCCCCCACCATGGCGCCAGCGCCAGTCGGCCGAAGGATGAGGCGGCCCCGACCAGTCCGCCGATGGTAGCGGCGAGCGCGGGATCGAGCGGGCGGGAGATCAACAGCGGAACGAGGTTCACAGTCAGGGCCGTTGTCGCGAGACTGACAAGGAAGAAGGCCGCCGCAAGTGCAGCGAAGGCCGGCTGGCTCACCGCTTCGCGCAGCGAGACGGCAGTCTCGCGGTGAGTGCTCGCCGCAGCGACCATTGCACCGTCTGGCTGGAGGCCAAGATCGGCCGGCCGCCGGCGCAGCACGAGGGCATGCAGCGGCACGGTGGACACCGCGAGGAGGACGGCAAGCGATGCCAGCGCTCCTCGCCACCCCTGAACGCTGACGAGCCAATCGCTCAACGGGAGAAAGATCGTGCTCGCGAATCCGGCGGCAAAGGTGAGCACTGTCAGCGCTTGGCCGCGCCGTCGCTCGAACCACACGGCAATAACCGCGAAGGCAGGTTCATAGAGAGTCGCTGCCATCGCGAGGCCGATTCCCGCCCAGATCAAATAGAACACCGGCAAGCTCTCTACCATCGACCAGGCCAGCACCATCGCACTGCCCACGATCGAGCCTGCCGTCATCAGCAGCCGCGCACCATGCCGATCGATCCAGCGTCCGACGGGCACAGCCGCGACTCCGGTCACGAGCGCCCCGACGGATACGGCGCCGGTCAATTCGGCACGCGACCAGCCAAGGTCCCTTTCCATCGGGGTAACGAACACACCAAACGCGTAGGAAAGAACCCCCCACGAGATCGTCTCGCTGATCGCCAGCGCTCCGACGATGGTCCAACCGTAATAAGGTCGCGCGGCCATCCGACAAGGATACCGGTGAGACGGCGCGTCAGTGGATGGCGACGTTCTACGGTGGCTCGCGAAGAAGTCCTGTGCCGATTGCGGCTTGCCCCGCGCCGCCCGCGACGAGGGCCACGAACCCGGCGTTCGCCCACTGGCACGTTCCCGCGACGATTGCAAGCAGGATGGCCGTTGCGATTGGCGGAGAGAGCGCGTAGAACAGCACTCGCCGTGGGGCCGGGTCAGCCACGAGGTGGGAGGCCGCGACGGAAACGGGGTACGCGGCGCTGGCAAAGGCGAGGAGCCCCAGCTCTGCGATCGGCTCCGCGCTGTGGACCACCAGCCCAACGGCGAGCTCGCGGAGGATGCCTGCAGCGGTGAAGAACCGGTGGCGCAGGGGTCGTCGCGCCAGACTCCTCGCGACCCGGTTGACCAGCAGCTGGGCTATGAAACGTTCCCGTCGCGACGATCAAGCCGTCGGCGGCGCGGGCGGCGGTGGAAGCTCCTCCGGCCGGACCATGACTTCGTGGTGGTCCGGGGTGGTGGACGATGAGGAAGCCTCCCGACTGCGCGTAAACTCGTTCAGGGCGGTCTCGATCTCGCGCAACGCTCGTTCAACCGCCGGCTTGGCCGCTTCCCAACGCTCGCCAATCTCGGCGCGGACCGCGGCCAACTGCCGCTTGGCTTCCTCGGCGGTCGCCGCAATTTCCGGTTCGTGCCGATCCACGAAGGCGCGAACCTGATTGGCTAGCCGATCGATCTCCGCCCCGACGCGACGGAGCTGTTCTTCAAACGATGGTGTCGGTTCCATGTTGGTCCCCTCCAGCAGGATGGTCCAACCGGAGTCTGTTCGAGGCAGGAACTCCGCGCCCGTGCCGATCGGCTCCCGGGAACCGGCCGGATGGTCCAAGCGTAATGAGAACGAGCGCACCTCGCGGAAAGTCGCGCTGACGCCGTTCCGTCGGCTGGTCCCGGATCACCCTCTTCCGTTCGGCAGGGCGGCCAAGCTCGTCCAGCGACACGACGGACTTACCGGGCGTTGCTGCGCTTGGGCGCCTCGGGCCGGCGCTGGCGCGACCGGCGCGCTAGCCGTTCCCCAGTATGCGCAACGTGCGAGCCGGCCGGATCGCCCCGACTGGGGCGCCCTCCAGGTCGGAGAACCGGAGGACAGGACCGAACGCAGCCAACTTGGGCGGGAGGGACGTGTCGTCGAGCACGCCGAGCGCGAGGAGTGCTCCGATCGTCGCCGGACCGACAGCCCGCCCCGCCACGTCACCGTCGAGCACCTTGAGCGCCAAGCCTGTCCCGTCCGGTAGTCCGAGCGCGAAAAATCCTTCCGCGCCGCGCTTCGCCACCAGTCCGGGCACCGCTGCCATCAATGTGGTGTCGAGAAACCCGGAGCTGCCGCTCACGAGCTCCGGATGGCGACGCATTGCCCTGCTGAGCCGATCGAGAGCCCCGGCGAACGGGCCGGTCGGCCGTCCAAGGAGCCCGAAGGCGCGCGCCATCGTCGCGACGGGGACGGCGTAGGCCGGTGCGTTACAGCCGTCGGTTCCCACCACGCGCGTCGCGTCGGGCCCGAGCGTCTCCTGGAGGGCATGCCGGATGGCTCGCTGCACCGGATGATCGGGACGGTGATAGCCTTCGAGCGGCGCATCGAGAAGGCGGGCGAGCGCCAGCATGCCGGCGTGCTTGCCCGAGCAATTGTGGGCAAGGGCGCTCGGCGACGCATCCGCGGGAGGATGCGCCCCCGGAAGCCGGCCTGGCAGTGCCATCCCGCACCGCAGCGCCTCTGGCGGCGCCCCAATCTTTTGGAGTAGGCCCGCGATGATGGCGAGGTGCGGGGCTTCGCCGGCGTGGCTGGCGCACACGACGGCGAGTTCTTCGTCAGTCAGGCCGAACCGCTCGATACCCCCGCCGGCGACGAGGGCCAACGCTTGAAATGGTTTCAGCGATGAGCGCGGGTAGGTCACGAGCCACGGGTCGCCGACTGAACGGATCGTGCCGTCCGGCCGGCTGACGACGAGGACACCGGCGTGAACACTTTCCACGATGCGTCCTCGAATCACTTCGACGAGGCGGGCCACCGGTCGATCCAAATCATGGGGTGAGCGGCGTTGGCAGCGAGCTCAGCGTTCGGACCGCGCCAGAGAAGCTCCGTCGCTCGAGTGACTCCAGCATCGGAAGCAGATCGTCTGCGAGCGGGGGCGGCTGCGCCGTTGCAGCGTCTTGATACTCGCTGACCAGCAGAAACGTTGTCTCGTCCGCACGTAAAAAGCGAGAGGCGACCGCGCCTGGCATCTCCATAAACCGGTCCTGTGTCGCGCGGGCGGCGATCCGAAACGGCTCGACGAGGGAAGCCGGGACTGTCCAGACGCTCAAACGAACAAAGGTGCTCTCATAGGCAAAGTTATCGATGTCGCGAATGACCTCTGCCCAGAGGCGCCGGAACGTTCCAGGAATGATTGGCTCCGCGAGCGCCCGACGTGTCTCCTCCGGGATTGCCGCGTACAACCGGTCGAACTCGGCGCGGTCTCGGTACCGGACGAGGGTGAGAAGGTGGTCCGGGTCGGCATCGTTGATGGTGAGCCGAAAGAACATCACCCGCTCGCGATGTGCAGCGAGACCTCGCCAAGAACGTTCAGCCAACGCGAGGACGGCCGGCCCTTCGCCGCGACGGACCCTCCGCTCCTCGACTAGATAGATGCTCATCGGTGACCGCCCACCGGCAGCCATGAGAAGTGATCGTCCGCCATGAGGCCATCGTAGCGGACACCGCACCCGTCCTGCCCCTAGTTCTGATCCGAGGTTCGTTTGCGGTGGAATGGTGTTGTCGCTTACCGCTCGGCCGGCGTTTCCGGTGAGATGGACGCGGCGAGGTCGAGCGCCGGACCTACTGGGGTCTCTGTCAGGGACACTCGGACGACGCGGCGGAGGAGGGCAATCTGCTTCGACGCGCCCAACAGCGCTTCGATAGCGGGTTGGATGATGGCGGGATCCGCGCCCTGGAGCTGGGCTAGCTCAAGTGCCGATGTCGCGATTGCGAAAGCATTGTTAAGCGAATCCGCGACCTGCCGTGCAGTTGCCAACACCCCTTGAAGCTGGCCTTCCGACACCAGCAGCCGCTCGCGGGCGAGGCTTGCTTCGTGTCGCTCGGTGACGTCCAACACATAGCCGAACAACTCCGTGATGGTGCCAGCCTCATCGTAGCGCCGGTGGGTGATCCAGTTGACCCACCGGTACGACCCGTTGCGGTGGCGAAAGCGGTAGATCAGGTTGTTGGACGGCTGCCGTTGGCGGGTTGCAGCTCTGGCGGCTTCCAGCAGGGCTGGCGCGTCGTCCGGGTGCAAGTGGTCGATCCAGAAGTTTGGGCGACCGACGATCTCGCGCGTTGGATACCCAAGGAGGCGCTCAACATTTGGACTGACCGCGGTGATGACACCAGGCCGCCCACGGAAAAAGACGAGCGGGCTCTCGGCAAGCAAGTCGACAGAGAGCCAGTCAGGAATGTGAGCGCCGCCGTGATCCATATGCACCGGGCGTTTCTTCGTTTTGTAGACGTGAGTTTAACACTTGTCGAATCGCGGCTGTCCCGTCAAACCTGCGACAGGACCATGCCGCTGGGTCGAAAGCTCCCTTCGCCCACCGATTCCCTCGTGCTACATTTTGCGGTTGCCTAGATGAAGAACGATGAACGGGTGAGTCGGTTACGCGCAATACGAAATTTTGAGGATCTTCGGCGCCGAACGGCTTCCGCTACCAGAGCCGTTGGCTGGCGATCGCCGCACCATCGCGGAGCGCCCGGAACTTTGCCCATGTCACCGACGGGACGACCGTCGAGCCGGCCGCACCAGTGGAGAAGCCGCAATCGGCACCGGCGATGACATTCTCCCGCCCGACGAGACGGGCGAAGCGTAGGATGCGCTCGGCGACCAGCTCGGGATGTTCGACGAAGTTCGTCGTCGAATCGAGCACGCCGGGCATCAGCACTTTCCCCTCAGGCAGGGGGACCTCTTCCCAAAGCCGCCATTCGTGCTCGTGCCGTGGATTGGCTGCCTCGAAGGAGATGAAATTCGGCCGCGCCGACAGCACGATATCGATGATGTCGCGCAGCGGGATGTCCTTATGGTGGGGGCCCTCGTAATTCCCCCAGCACAGGTGCATGCGTAGGTTCTCGGGGGGAATGTCCGCGAGCGCCCAGTTCATTGCCTCGACGTGCATTGCGGCGATGCGGCGAAACTCGTCGAGCGGGATGGTGGGAAACTGAAGGTTGCGGCCGAGCGCTAAGTCAGGGCAGTCGATCTGCAGGTTGATGCCAGCCCGGTGGATCGCCGTGTACTCCTCTTTCATCGCCGCGGCGAGCGCCCAGATATACTCCTCGTGGCTGGCGTAATACTGGTTCGGCAGAAAGACGGCGATGACTCCCGGCGCAGCGGCGGTCATGAAGGAGTCGACGGCGCCGGCGCCGGGCAGCGCGGCGAGAAAGGCGTCGATGTCGCGCTCGAGGTCGGCCTGACCACAGTAGGTGATCGGCCCGTCGCAGGCGGGCCGGGGCGCCGCCGGCGTGGCGAGCGCATGCCGGCGCAGATTCTCCGTGTATTCGGGGAAGTCGGCGAGGTCAGCAGCGACGCCAATCGTGCCCGACCCGTTGAAGCCGGTCAGCCGGTCCTTCGCGTAGCCGACGTAGGAGGGCTTGCTCATCTCGCCGTCGGACACGACGTCGATGCCGTTTGCGACCTGCGTGCGGACGATATCGTAAACCGCCTCGCGGACCAGCGCGTCGAACCGCGCCTCGTCGACCAGCTCCCCGCGGTCCTTCTGCAGCACCAAGGCGATAAGGTCCGCTGGCCGCGGCAGGCTGCCGGTGTGGGTGGTCAAGATGCGCTCGGTGCTCCGTTTCATCCGTCCTCCGTCGTTCGTGCGGGTGACGCTAGGGCGGACCGTGCGTCGCTGTCAAGGCGAGGGCAGGTCGTCCAACCAAGCAACGACGGCCTTTCCCACCTTCTCGGCGGAGCCGGGCCGGGTGAAGAAATGGTCGACGTCCTCAAGGATGACGTGACGGTGGAGCGGGTTCGGCGCGAGCCGTTGGATGTCCTCGAATTGGCCGGCCATGTGGTAGACCATCAGCCCCTCGTCCAGCCCACAGTCGATGCGGAGAACCGGCACCCGAATGCCCGCGGCCCACTGCGCCACGTTGTAGGTCTCACCGGCATACTTGTCCAGCCAGCTCGCGGCGGCGAACGGTTGGGCGGTCGGAAACGTGGCAAAAAAGAGGTCGTTCGGCCGGCCGGCGGCGACGAGCTCCTCCGCCTGCTTCTTCGTCTCCAAGAACTGTTCGGCCCAGGGCGACGACTCGTAAAGCGAGGCGGAAAACCGTGGCCCGGCGAGCGCGATGAGGGCTGAAAGCGCTGGGTGGGGGCCATGGGCGGCATAATAGGTCGCCTTGGTGCAGCCGAGGCTATGGCCGTAGAGGGCGATCCGCCGAAAGCCGCGTTCAACGAGGCATTGGATCGCGGCGGAATAATCATAACGGCAATCAGCGAGGTTCTCGTAGGCGCTGCCAAGCAAGCCGGTGCGGCCGCGGAACGCGAGGTCGTGGCCACGGGTGCTGATGGTGAGCGCTGGGTAGCCAGCTGCCGTCAGGACTTGGGCCACATCGGTGATGGTCGGGTGCCAAAAGTTGGTGCCGGTGCCCCCATTCAGAACGACTGCGTCGATCGCCGTCCCCGGTTTTGGCGCGGTCGCGGCAAAGAACCCCGCCGGCAGTTGGATTCCGTCTTCGGTGGTCAGCAAGAACATGTCGACGAGCATCGCCTCTCTCCCTCACCGCACTTGTGTGTCGCATCCTACCGTCTTGAGCGCCGCGGTGCGCGGACCCACGCACGTTTTCAGGACGCAATCTGCTGCGGCGGGAAGCGCGTGCGTTTTGGCAGCCTCGGTTGCCGGATCGCAACGCATCCCGTCGGGCTTCCGCGGGGTGCATCGGATCGGTGTATCCTTGCCCTCCGATGGATCAGCGTGACTGGCTGTTGATTGATGGAGAGTGCGGCTTTTGCCGCCGGAGTGCGGACTGGATTCGGCGGCAGGACCGCCGCGGGCGGTTTCGCATTATTCCCTACCAGGAAGCGCCGTTGCCGCCAATGACGGAGGAGTTGCGCGCCGCCTGTGCGCAGGCGATGCATGTGGTTACTGCCGACGGGCAGACGCTGCGGGCTGGGCGCGCCGCCCTCTACGTGCTCGCCGCCATCGGCCACCCCCGACTGGCTGGATTGCTCGGGCTGCCACCGCTTCTTCCATTTGTCGAACTCGCCTATCGCATCGTGGCGAACAACCGGCCATTCTTCTCTCGCCTCTTCTTCACCAAGGAGACGCCGCGCTGACGCTGCCCACCGGCGCCCCTGTTGGCCCGGGCGGCGCGGTAGCCGTGCGTCACACCCTCAGCCGGCCGGTTCGGCGGCCCGGCGACCAGGGCGTCGCAACGGCGACATTCGATGCGTCGACGCCACGCGTTGTAGTCGTTCAGGGGTGATGCTCGGTGGCGGCGACGGGAAGAATCCGAATCTCCTCGGGCGGGAAGATCAGGGAGATGCCCGCCCCTTGGCCGATTGCGGCTCGCTCCCATATTGCCTGCGGTACCTCGACTTCGAGGTCGAATTCCCGCTCGGGAGTGAGGCGAGCATCAGCGAGTTTGACGTACAGGACGGTGACGCTCCGGTCGGCGACGGCGTCGACGATGGTTCCGCTGGCTGAGGTTCCAAATGAGTGGTCGATTTGAGCATCAAGCCTGATGCGGTCGCTCCGGACGCAGACCCAGACCGGGTCGCCCACGGCCATCGACTCGCTGACCGCCCGGCCGATGAGCGTGCGCTCGCCGACGCGCACGCAGGCTCGGTCACCTTCAAGCCGCTCGATGCGCCCGCGCCAGATGTTCCGGACGCCGACGAGCTCGGCAACTCGGACATCGCGAAACCGAAGGAGGAGCTCATCGGGGGGCGCCTCTTGCAACACGCGACCATGGTCGAGCACGGCGATCCGGTCTCCGAGATAGAGGGCTTCCGAGAGATCATGGGTGACGAAAAGGGTGGGGATCGCAAATCTCCGTTGCAGGCTGCGCAGCGCCCGCCGCAGCTCGATCCGGGTCGGCGAATCGAGCGCTGAGAGCGGTTCGTCCAGCAGGAGCGCCTCGGGCTGGGTGACGAGGGCGCGCGCCAAGGCAACCCGCTGCTGTTGGCCGCCCGACAACTGGTGAGGACGGCGCTGCTGGAGAGAGATCAGCCCGGTCAGCTCGAGCAATTCCTCGATGCGGCGGCGCGCCTCCGCGTTCGAGACTCCTCGTACTCCAAACGCGACATTCTCGTAAACATTCAGATGGGGGAAGAGCGCATAGCTTTGTGGGACATAGCCAACGCGCCGGGCCTGTGGCGCCACGAAGATCCGGGACTTGTCGTCAAAGAGGACTCTGCCGTTCAACATGATGCGGCCCTGCGCAGGTCGAACCAACCCAGCGACCGTTCGGAGCGCCATCGACTTGCCGGCCCCGGATCGTCCGAAAAGGACGAGCACCTCGCGGTCAGCGGCGAGATCGATCGAAAGCCGGAACCCCGCCAATTGGTGGCGGACCGAGACCTCCAGCGCGGTCATGGTGAACGCGCGACCAATCGACGAGAGACCGCTTGGACGGCAGCGAGGAGGGAGATCGAAAAGAGCGAAAGGATCGCAACCAGAATGGTTGCGAGCTCAAGGTCATTCGCTTGGACCGCGTCGTAGATGGCGATCGAGAGGGTTTGGGTCTGGCCGGGGATATTGCCAGCGACCATGAGGGTTGCACCGAAGTCGCCGAGGGCACGGGCGAAAGAGAGCAACGTGCCGCCCAAGATACCCTGCCAGGCGAGCGGAACGCTGACCATCCAAAACACCTCCCAATCCGAGCGTCCCAAGGTGCGGGCAACCTGCTCGAGCTCGACGTCGACGGCTTCGAAGGCCGCTCGGCTGGCTTGGGCCACAAAGGGAAAGGACGCGATGGCAGAGGCGACCACCGCGCCGCGCCAACTGAAGACGAGCGGGATGCCCAATGCCTCGAAGATCGATCCGATAAACGTTCCTCTGCCCAGGAGAACGAGGAGGTAGAACCCAAGAACGGTCGGTGGCAGGATGAGCGGGGCCGCCACGAGCGCGCTGACAATTTCGCGCCCGGGAATCGGCAACCTTGCCAGGCACCAGCCTACCGCAACCCCGGCGACAAAGTTGATGCTCGTCGCGAGGAGCGACACCTGGATCGTCAGCAACAGCGGAAACCAATCGATCTCGCGCATTAGCGGGTTGCTGGCGGCTCGAAGCCGTATTTCTCGAGGATCGCTCGCCCTTCAGCGCCCAGCAGCAGGCGGACGAAGGCACGTGCCTCTTCTTCCTTTCGGGTGCGTTTGAGAATTGCGAGCGCCTGATCGAGCGGGCGGTGCAGGTCTTGCGGGACGATCGTCCAGCGTAGGGTCGAGGGAAGCGCGAGCGAAACGGCGACGATCCCGACGTCGGCTTGCCCGGTCTGAACATACTGCATCGCCTGCTGAATGTTCTCACCATACACCAGCCGCGGTCGCAGCACTCCCCAGAGCTGGAGCGCCTCGAGGGCATCTTGCGCTGCGGTGCCGTAGGGCGCGTGTTCGGGGTTCGCGATGGCGATGTAGCGGATCGAGTCGGCAGTGAGCTGGTCGAGTGAGGTGACCGGCGGGTCCAGATTGGGGCTATTGGCGAGTGCCAGCCTCCCACGAGCGTAGCGCGTCTCTGTCCCCGGCACGGTGAGGCCGCCAGTCTTCAGCCGCTCGATGAAGGACTCGTTCGCGGCGAGAAACAGATCGAAGGGCGCCCCCTGCTCGATTTGTTGGGTGAGCTGCCCAGTCGAACCGAAGATAAGCGTCGCTTCGTGACCGGTCTGATCCTTGTAGAGGCGGGCGACATCGGTGAGCGCCAAGCGCAGGTCCGCAGCTGCCGCAACCTGAAGCGCCTGCCCTCGCTGATCACGCTGCTGGGTGGTCGCAGCGAATGTCAACGCCACCGTCGTGGCCACACCCAAAACGATGGCGCTCACCGCGACAATCATCCGTTGGTGCATCTCATGTCCCTTCCAGAACGAGGACTGCATGCGAGAGCCGCCCGCCGGATGCGCTTACCATCGGCCGCTGCCCCGCGAAGGTTCTGGCACCTTGGCGACCACCTTGCCCAGTTGACTCACCTCGTACCCCGGAAGGGTCCGCAGTTCGTCTCGCAAGCGTGCGCTTTGGACCACCTCGAGGAGGATCCCGATCGCGGGATGGTCGAGATGGTCGCGTGGAATGGTCAGGTCGAATTGGGCTTCGGTGAGCGGCGCGAAGTCCAATCCGAAAACGTCCGCGGTCGCCCGAAGGGCGATTCCCGCGTCGGCCGCTCCCGAGGCAACCGCCCTCGCGACCTCGAGATGGCTTGGGACGACTCGGTCGTAGCCGAGCACCGCTGTTGGAGGCGCCCCCAGCTCCGACAACCGATCGTCGAGGAACGTCCGACTCCCTGCGCCCAGTTCGCGGTTGACGATGCGGACGCCGGTTCCTGCGAGGTCGGCGACGGAGCGCACCCCTTTGGGGTTGCCCGGCGGGACCACGAACCCCAACTCCCAACTGGCATAGCGCACGACGATTCCGCCGATGCCGGCAAGCGCACGCTCGGCGTGGGCGACATTGAAGGTGCGAGCGGCGGGGTCCCAGAGATGCGACCCGGCGACATGGGCTTCGCCAGCGGCGACCGTGGCAAGCGCCGTCTCACTTGCCGCCGAAACCCAGAGCAACCGGACATCCGACCGTTGGCGGGCGAGGTGCGCGGCGACGATCGAGAGGCTCGGGTCACAGCCGAGCAGCACCGCCGTGTGTTCGAGGTGGGTGTGTGGTGCAAGGAGGCGGGCCTGCCCGAAGCGATCCCGCGACGTGAGCAGGCCGTCCGCCGCTGCAAATCCCTCGAGCACGTCGTGGCCGCGAGCGAGCGGATAGCCGACCCACCGGCCCCGGACTCGTGCGAGGGTCAGACGGACCGCGCCTGCTGGTACCGGGAGCGGGAAGTGCACCCGGTCGACAACGTCGGGCTCCGATTCGGCGAAGAGGTCTTCAACCGGACAGCCGAGTGCCCGGGCAAGCCGAAGCGCGACGGCGGTGTTTGGGATCGATCGACCCGTCTCGATCGCGTTGAGGGCTTGCCGTGACAGACCGACGCGGTCGGCCAGCTCCTGCTGTGTCAGGCCCGCATGGCGCCGCGCCGCGCGTACCCGGCTTTCCCAAGCGGTCGTCGAGCTCCGTCGGCTGATGGTTCCCTCCGCGGAGATTGTCATGCGTACACGTCATCATGTCAAGAGTAGTTGATACCTTCAGCGCCTCTCCCGTCCCCGGCCGGAGGTTTGTATACTGAGGCATCAATTTCGAGGGGGTGACGTGGAGTTCGAGACTCTGCGCTACGAGAAGAACGATCACGTCGCGACGATCACACTGAACCGACCGGACCGGCAGAATGCCCTGAATGGCCAACTCCACCGCGAGCTCTGGGCCGTCTGGAACGACTTTCGCTTCGACGGCGAGAGTTGGGTCGCCATCCTCACCGGCGCGGGGGAGAGCTTTTGCGCTGGTGAAGACTTGGAAGAGATCGCCGAGGCGCTGCGTCGCGATGAGGTGCCGGAGCGCTATCGCGAGCCACGCGACGGCCGCTGCTGGGGCTATCGCTACGAGCATTATCGGCGTCGGAAGCTGAATGTCTGGAAGCCGGTGATCGTCGCCGTCAACGGTCCGTGCAGCGGCACGGGCCTCGTGCTCGTCGGCCAGGGCGACGTCATCCTTGCCTCCGAGACCGCAACCTTTTCGCTTCCCGAAGTGTCGCTCGGACTCGTGCCGGTCGAAGAGGCGCTTTATCTTGCCGATCGGATGCCGCTTGGCGCAGTGCTGCGGCTCGCGCTCCTTGGCGAGGCCGAAGTCCTCACGGCGAACCGGGCTCACGAGCTGGCGCTGGTGAGTGAAGTGCTGCCCGCCGACGCGTTGCTTGAGCGTGCCCGAACGATCGCCGCCACGATCAATGATCAAGCGGGCGACGCTGTTCGAGCGATGGCGACGACGATGCACGCTCGCCGCGACTTGGGCTACGACGACTCGCTCGTGTTGGGCTACGAGTACCACGAACGGTTCGAGAACGTCGAGAACATGTTGGAAGGGCCGCGCGCCTTCACCGAAAAGCGCAAGCCGGCTTGGACGATCCGGCCACCGAGGATGGGATGATGCCGCACTTTGAAACGCTCCTCTACGAAGAGCAGGACGGAATCGCGATCCTGACGCTCAACCGGCCGGACCGGCTGAACTCGCTCAACAGCGTGCTCCATCGTGAGTTGTATCAGGCGTGGGAGCACATCATGAAGGACGACGCGCTCAAGGTTGCCGTCCTGACGGGCGCCGGTCGGGCGTTCTGCTCCGGCGCTGACCTGCGGGAGCGCGGCGAAGCGCGTCAGCGTGGGCGAAGTGATCGAGCGAGAGAAGCGCCAGAACAACCTTCTCCCTGCGCGATTGGAACTGACCGGTTCGTTCCCGGACAACAATATGTGGCTGGAGTTCGACAAGCCGATCGTAGCGGCGGTCAACGGGCTGGTTGTTGGCGCGGGCACGATGCTTCTCGGCGCGGTCGACGTCCTGATCGCCTCCGAGAAGGCCTATGTTGCCGATGCTCATGTCACCTACGCCGGTTGGCCCGGCACCGGCGAAGCGTTGGACATCACCGACAAGATGCCGTGGGGGGAGGTCTTCCGGATCGGGACGGAGGGAATTACCTTCCGTGTCCAAGGCCCACGCGCCTACCGGCTTGGCTTCTACAACGAGATCGTCGCGGACGATCAAGTGCTGGCCGCGGGCACTCGACGATCGCCCGAATGATCGCCGGCCAGCCGCTCGCGGCAGTGAAAGCGCTCCGGCGCATTGCCCAGCGCAGTCGGGATCTCGGCTTGCGCGATGCCTTGGTGTATGGCCGACTGGAAGCGCGCCGGCTGCGCGAACTGGCCGAGGAGGTCTGATGCTCGAGGTAGCACGCGACGGCGCAATTGCGACCATTACCCTGCGCGGGGCCGAATGGCAACCGGCTCGATGCCGCCACATGCCCGTGCCCTCGCCGACGCGTGGCGCCAGATCGGCGCGGATGACGCGGTGCGCTGCGTCATCCTCACCGGCGATGGCGCGACCTTTTGCGCCGGGCAGCGACGGTGAGCTGCCGGTCTCGCTCGACCCCCGCAGACCACGACGTCTGGACGCCGGTTGTGGTCGCCGTCAACGGCCGCTTGCGCTGGCGCGGGGCTGCGCTTCGGTCGGCCAAGGCGACATCATTCTTGCCGCTGAGGAGGCCGTCTTCGCCGGCGCCCCGCTGGACGAAGGCCTTCCCTACGAGGACTTGCTGTATCAACGCCGCCGGCTGCCGATGCCGCTCGCGGAACTCTTGGTCTTTGCCGGTGGGGCGTGGACGATCGATGCCGCTCGCGCTTACGAGGTCGGGTGGGTGTCCGAAGTGCTACCTCGGGAGGGGCTGCTCCGCCGGGCGCGCGAGCTTGCCGAAACGATCGCCCCGCAATGACCCGAAGGCGGTCCGACGGGCTAAGGAGATTCTCGTGCGCGGTCGAGACCTGTTCTTGCGTGACGCGGTCGAGCAGGCCCGCGCCGCCGTGTTGCCGCTCGCTCACAACCGGGCGGCGCGCCAAGCGATTCTGGCGAGGGCCTAGCGCGCTCGCCCGATCCAGAGCCTGCCCGGACGGTCAGGCGGCGTCCCACCACGGGCGAGGCCGGGCGATCGACGCTGGCCGAACTCGGGCATAATTCTGCCGCCATCTCACTTCGGAGCGTCGTGTGGCTGCCCGATGGCGTCCGGTCGGTGGCGCTGTCCTGACCGCGCTGCTGGTGGTGGCCTGCGTCGCCACCTTTGTTACCGCGCTTCTCAACGAAGCACCAGCACGTGAACTGGAGCTTCCCGCTGGGGCAGGCCCCAATCGATTGATCATCCGGGCCGAGGTGCTCGGCGTCGACGTGAATCGGTCCGAGATGACGGTTCGGCTCAGCTTCGAGCCGCACGGTGACTTGGTCGCCGCTGACGGCCGCTCGTTGACGCGTACGCTGTTTCTCGTCGTCAACCGCCGCGAGTGGCCCCGACCGAGCGGCCGCTGGTGGCGGGGCGGGCGCCGAACCCAACCGAACTGGTGATCTCGCTTTTCGGTGGGGACGTTGCCGATTTTCCCCTTCGACCGACATCAGGCACGGCTCGTCTTCGATCTCGCCGATGGGTTGGGGGAAAACGCGCAAGCGGTGCCGTTCGTCGTCGAGCTTCGGGCGGCGATCAGCGGGCTGACGCTTCTTCCCTCGGCCAGCCTCACGGACACGGGCTACCTCGACTTGGATATCGCCATCTGGCGGTCGAACGCCACGATCGGCTTTGCCCTGCTCGTGATGGTGATCATGTGGTGCCTCGCGCTGGGCAATGTTCTGCGTGATGCTCAGCATCGTCTTCTTCGACAAGCGCATTGAAGCGGCGATCTTGTCCTCACTGGGGGCGATGCTGTTCGCCTTTCCGGCGTTGCGGAGTGCCGTACCGGGCGCCCCGCCGATCGGTGCGGCGATCGACTACTTCGCCTTTTTCTGGGCCGAGATGATCGTTGCGGTGAGCTTGATCACGCTCCTCGTCGTCTACATTCGCCGTCCCTTGCCGAGGTAGGCAAGGGCCAGATCACGCGTCAACTGAGCCTGACCGGCGTGCTCGGCCGCGTGCCGCGTGACGAATAGGATCAGCTCACGTCCCGTCATCGGTCCAAGGTGAGGATGGACGAGAACGCGATCGAGCGCGTGCGGCTCGAGGGTAGCAAAGGTCGTCTCAATCTGCAGCCGCACGCTCCGCCAGCGCGTGAGAATCGGCGCGGCGCTTTCATGCCGTGCGACAAACTCAGCGGCGCGGTCGCGGGCGATTGGCCGGTCGAGCAGCGTGCCCAGCACACGCTCTTCGACGCTGCCCACAACGTGGCTGGCCAGCACGGAGAGCGAGTTTGCCGCGGGCGCCGGAGGCCGCCAATTCACGGCGTCTCCGTCCAGCCCGTCCAGACAGGCGAGCAGAGTCTCGACCGCCGCCAGCAGACTATCCCGCAGCGCCGCCAGCTCGGGGGTCTTCGCGCTCAATCGACGAAGACGATTCGATTGCGAAGCAGGCCTATCGCCGGGATCTCGGCCTCGACGACGTCGCCGTGCTCGAGCCAAACGGGCGGCTTCCGGCCCATCCCAACGCCCGATGGCGTTCCGGTCGCAATCACGTCGCCAGGAAGCAGCGTAATCCCACGAGAGAGGTCGGCAATCGCAGCCGCGACCGAAAAGATCATGTCGCGGGTGGTGCCATGCTGCCGCGTTTCTCCGTTGACGCGCAGCAGCAGCTCGAGGTCCTGTGGGTCGGCGATTTCGTCGGCGGTGACGAGACACGGGCCGGCCGGCAGGAGGTGATCCAAGCTTTTGCTGTAGAACCATTGGCCGCGGGCGTACTGCAGGTCGCGTGCGGACAGATCGTTGAGGACGGTATAGCCGAAGATGTGCTCACGGGCGCGCTCTTCCGGGATGTGCTTGCCGCCACGCCCAATGATGACGCCGAGCTCCACTTCCCAGTCGAGTTGCCTCGTAAGCGAGCGCGAGACGACGACATCACTCTCGGGGTCGGCGATGGCCGTCGTCGACTTGGTAAACCAGATCGGGGCGGCGGGCAACGGCTGGTCCGCGCCGGGGCCTTCCTTGGCGTGCTCGGCGTAATTGCGGCCGAGACAAAAGACATTGCGCGGAGGCGCGATCGGTGCGAGCAACGTCACGGCGGCGAGCAACTCACCCTCGCCGCTCGGCCGCACGGCCTTGTCAAAGCCAAAGCCCGGAATTGGACGGACCGTGTCACCGTCCCAGGCGCCCCAGCCGACCCCACGCGCCCCACGATAGCGAACGATCCTCATCCTCTCCTCCGGCCGGCCGATCAATCGCTCTGTCGAGCCGGGTGCAGGATACCGCAGATCGCTTAGGATGGTGTTTCGGTGTGCTCCGCCGCCGTCGTGGGTTCGCCCTTGGAGTCGACGACCCGCACCATCAGCACTGGGATGCTCGCGCCGCGCAGCACCTGATCGGCGACGCTGCCGAAGACCAGTCGACTCAGCCCGCTACGTCCATGGGTCGCCATTACGATCACACTGCTCTTGATGCGCGTGGCAGTCTCCAGAATAAGCGAGGCGGGATCGCCCATCAGCACCTCGCCGTCGGCAGCGATGCCGTCGGCACGCAGCTTGACGACCACATCGTCGACATAGCTTTGCGCTGCTGCGAGCTCCTGAGCAAGCAACTGCTGATAGGCGGCCGAGCCGACCTGAAAGTCGAGCGGGGGCGATCACTTGTGCCACACGCAAGACATGCACCGGCGCCCCCTGACACTTGGCAAGCGCCGCGGCGTAGGGGATCGCCTGCTCGGCGAAGGGCGAGCCGTCCACCGTCAACAGGATGCGCTCGAACATCGCGCTCCTTTCCGCGCCAATCTGGCGCGACGTATCGTCAGCCGGCATGATGCCTGGTTGCCTGTCGAGCGACAAGCTCGGCGCGTCGGGTCACCGGTCGACGGATGCGTTGCGAGAGGCCGCAAGCGTGCCGCTGTCCACCGGCCCCTCGACGACAACGCCCGGCCCAACTATCGCCATCGTTGTCCCGGTCGCCCTGCCGACCGACGACGCGCCGAGCGCCGAGCACACGCCTCGTTCAGCTGCGCCTCACTCTCCGTTCGACCAAATGCTGCTGCTATGGCGGAGTGGCCTCTCTCTTCTAGGCCAAACGGACCGCTCAGCGCAGCGGCGGTGACACGGCCGGCGCAACCCGTAGCCGTGAATCGAGCGCGACCAGTCCCCGCTCGCGCACCAGCACCGGGTTCAGATCGAGTTCGACGACCTCCGGCAGTTCTTCGACGAGGCGTGAAACGCGAAGCAACAGATCAGTGAGCGCCGCGGTATCCGCTGGAGGAGCGCCGCGGTAGCCAGCCAAGAGTTTGGCGGCCTTGCTTCGGGCAATCAGCTCGTCGGCGTCGACGTCGGTCAGTGGGTGAAGCTGAAACTGCACGTCGCCCATCAGTTCGGCGGTAACGCCACCGAGGCCGAAGCCGATCAGCGGTCCGAACACCGGATCGGAAACGACGCCGACGAGACACTCCACCCCGCCCGTCTCCATTGGCTGCACGACGACGCCTTCCATGGCGTGTTCCTGCCCCCGTGCGACGAGCTCCGCGCGAATGGCTTCGAACGCCGCAGCGGCGTCCTCGGCCGACTGGATGCCGAGCCGCACACCGCCGACGTCGGTCTTATGAATGATCGACCGTGAGAGCAGCTTGACGGCGACGGGGCGATTGAATTGGCGGAACGCCGCGGCCGTCTCCTCGGCGGTATGGGCGACTGCCCAAGCCGGGATGGCAATGCCGAACGACGTCAATATCGTTGCGGTCTCGATCGGGTCGAGCCAGCCTGTGCCGTGCTCGGCGAGCGCCTGCTCGATGGTTCGCCGGGCGGTCGCCACATCGAGGTCGTGAAACTCTGGGATGGCGCCGGCCGGACGGCGAAGCCAATTCGCGTAGCCAACGACCTTGCCCAGCGCCCGTGCTGCCGCTTCCGGGAAGGCAAATCGCGGCACGATCGGCCCTTCCGGCTCGGGATCGGCACGGCCGCGGATGCCAACGTAGCTGGCCAGAACGGGCTTGGTGTTGCTAGCCGTCACCACGCTGGCCACGGCACGCTCGACGTCGCGGGCGCGCGTGACGAGCGGCGGGACAAATAAGACGATTGCCGCGTCGATCAGCGGGTCGTCGAGGACGAGTCGCAGGGCGTCGGCGTACCCGGTCGCGCCGGTGGAGGCAACAATGTCGACCGGATTGCCAACTGCCGCCTCGGCTGGCAGCCGCGCCCGCAGCGCGGCTTGTGTTTCTGGGCTGAGCGGCGGCACCTCGAGACCAGCAGCTTCACAGGCATCGGCGCAGAGGATTCCAAGCCCGCCGGCGTTGGTGACGATCCCGACCCGGTTGCCCCCCGGGAGTGGCTGGTTCGCCAGCAGCGAGGTGACCCCGAGCAGGTCATCGAGCGTGTCGCACCGAATGACGCCTGCTTGGCGAAAGAGGGCGTCTGCCGCGATATCGGACCCAGCGAGCGCCGCGGTGTGGGAGGCGGCCGCGCGTCGTCCGGTCTCGGATCGTCCGGCCTTGATCACGGCGATCGGCTTGCGCCGGCCGACGCGCCGCGCGATCCGCGCGAACCGGCGCGGGTTGCCGAACGATTCGAGGTAAAGCACGATCAGCCCAGTGGCTGGGTCGTCTTCCCACCACTCGATGAGATCGTTCGATGAGACGTCTGCCTTGTTGCCCATCGAGACGAAGTGCGAGAGCCCAATCCCAAGCCGGCTCGCCTCCTCGAGGATGGCGATGCCAAGCGCTCCCGACTGCGAGGCGACCGCGACGGGGCCGCGTGGCGGTTGCGTTGGCGCGAAGGTGAGGTTGAGGACCCCACCAGCGCTCGAAACCAGCACGCCAAGGCAGTTTGGTCCAACCAGCCGCGCTCCTCGGCGCCGGCACATGTCCACCAGCTCCTGCTGGCGCGCCCGCCCCTCCTCACCGACCTCCGCGAAGCCTGCCGAGATTACGACGAGCGCCCGCACTCCAACATCGAGGCATTCCTTGGCGACCGTCAACACCGCTGAGGCGGGCACGGCGATGACGGCAAGATCCACGGGGTCCGGCAGTGCGCCGACCGAGGGATAGGCACGCACCGAGGCCACCGCGGTCGCGGCAGGGTTGACGGGGAACACGGGGCCTGAAAAGCCACCGGCTAGGGCGTTGCGGAACAGCGCCCCGCCGATTGAACCCGGCTGCCGGGAAGCGCCGACCAGCGCCACCGCGCGTGGCCGAAAGAGCGGGGTAAGCGACGCCGTCGCGGCAACATGCATTCGCTCGTCGGCCCGCTCGAGATAGGCGGCGTCGGGCTTCAGGTCCACCTCGACTTCGACCTCGCCACCGTCATAGCGCCGGGCGATCCGAAACCCGAGCGATTGGAGCATCCCGAGCATGCTGATGTTCGACGCCAGCACCAGCGCCAAGAACGAGCGAATGCCTTCGCGCCGTGCATCACGCGCGAGCAGTTCGAACAGAGCCGTGCCGATGCCGCGCCCGTGCTCGCGGTCATCAACGACGATCGACATTTCGGCATAGCCGGGACGCCGCAAGGGGACGTAGGACGCGAGCGCGACGATTCGGCCGGCGATTTCGCCCACGAGCGCGTGACCGGTAGTTGCGGCGTCGATCACGCGTTCGTTCACCTTTGCGCCGCCAACGTGAAAGCGCAGCGTCCGGCTTTCCGGCGACAGGCGGAGCAAGAGGTCGCGAATCTGCTCGCGATCCTCGGGCCGATAGCGACGGACACGCAGCTGTCCGCCGTCACGAAGAAGCACGAACTCGTCCATGGTGGTCTCCTGCCAGCGTTCGGTGGTTCGATGGTACCCGGTCACCGCGCCGAGGGTCGCGCTCCGCGTTCGTCGCTGCGCCATTGGAAAGGCGGCGGGCCGAGCCGACTGGTTCGCTCGCTGGCACGCGCCGTTGCCGACGAGTGCGAGCTGGGTAAGGAGGGCAGCGCTGGGCGTCGGTGCGCCGCGATAGGCAGACGGAGCGACATTGCCGGCTGGTCCTGCGCCGGCAGGGGCCGAATGGCGGATGACGCAGGACGGTGGGGTGCTGCACGATTCTCGCGTGGATCTCGAATCGTTGATCGCTGCGCTCGCCAACCCGGCCTGCTACCCCCGGCGCGTCGTCCGTGGACGTGGTCCAGACGCACGCCTCGGTGGTCTTCTTGACGGCCGATCGCGCCTATAAGCTGAAGAAGCCGGTCGATTTCGGCTTTCTGGACTACAGCACGCCCTCGCGTCGAAGGGCAATGTGCCGGCGCGAGGTGGCACTCAATCGGCGACTCGCGCCGGACGTCTATCTCGGCGTCCGGCCGGTGGTCGAGCGGGGCGGCGCCATCGCGATCGGCGGGCCGGGCCGGCCCATCGATTGGCTTGTCGAGATGCGCCGGTTGCCCGAGGAGCGCTGCCTGCGCCGGCTTGTCGAGATGCGGCGCGCCAGCGCGGACGAGATCCGCGCGGTGGCACGCCACTTCGCAGCGTTTTGCGCCGCGGCAGCGAGCGGCCCGGGCGTGGCGCGCTTCGGGTCGATCGCCACCATCCGCGGTAATGCTGAAGAGAATTTTCGCCAGATCGCGCCGTTTGTGGGGACGACGCTGTCGGCGGCCACCTACGAGGACATCGTCGCGACGACCCGGGGGCAGCTTCGCGAGCGGCGCTCGCTCTTCGAGGCCCGGCGCGCCGCAGGGCGGATTCGCGACGGCCACGGCGATCTGCGCTGCGACCACGTCTACTTGTTGCCGGAAATCGCGATCGTCGATTGCATCGAGTTCAATCGCCGGTTCCGCTGCGGTGACCAAGCTAGCGACCTCGCCTTCCTAGCGATGGATCTCGAGGCCCGCGGTCGGCCGGACCTCGCCGAGGCGCTCGTCGAGGAATTTGAGCAGGCCGCTGGCGACGACTTGTCTGACGTGCTCGACTTTTATGTCAGCTACCGGGCCTGTGTGCGCGGCAAGGTGGCCGTGCTGCGTGCGAACGAACCTGAGATTGGCGAGGAGGCTCGCAGCTGGGCCTTGGTCGAAGCGGCGCGGTTCTTTGCGCTGGCGCGGCGGGCCGGCCACGGCGACCACGCGCCGCGCCTCGTGCTTATCTGTGGACTCACCGGGACGGGCAAGAGTGTCTTGGCGCGCGCCATAGGCACCGCAATCGGCGCCAGCGTGTTTGAGGCCGACGAGACGCGGAAGCGCCTCGCTGGCCTCGACCCGGTCGCGCATCGCGACGACGCGCTCGACGACGGGCTGTATGCCCCCGAGATGAATGCTCGTGTCTACGCGGCGATCCTCGAAGGGGCCGGGGTCGAGCTTGCCGCCGGCCGCTCAGCGATCCTCGATGCCACCTTTCGTCGTCGGAGCGATCGCGAGGCGGCGGCCATGCTCGCCCGCCGATTTGGCGCCAAGCTAGTCGTCGTCGAGTGCGTTGCCGACGAAGCAACCTGCCTCGACCGGATCACGCGGCGGCGCAAGGACCCGATGCGGCACTCCGACAGTCGGCCAGAGGTCTATTTCGCTCAACGGGCCGCCTTCGAACCGCTCGATGAGCTTCCCGAGCGACTGACGATCGACACGACACTTCCGCTCCACCGCCAAGCGATCTCCGTCGTCGAAGCTGCCGGCTGAGTCGAGTTCCACCGATGCGCCCCTGTTCTTGCTGGGGCTTGACAGCGTCGAACGGCGGCGCTATTTAATTAGGAGTACTAACGGAATGCGTTGATGGACCACCAACCGCTGGAAGCAGGGTCGGGCCCGATCGCCGCTCGCCTAGCGACGGCTCTCGCCAAGATCAGTCTCGCGCTCAAGAGCCGCGGCTGGCGTGAGGCCGGACAACGCGGCATCTCGCCCACCCAAGGCCAGATCCTCGTCCAGCTCCGGAATGGACCGGCAAGTTTGGGGTCCGTGGCGGCGGCACTTGGTGTCAGCGCACCGACCGCCAGCGACGCCGTCGCTGCGCTCGAACGCAAGGGGCTTGTCGTGAAGCGTGTAGCGCCGGACGACGGCCGATCGATCCGTGTTGCGCTCACCGATGCCGGACGCGATGAGGCCGATCGAGCCGCCGGCTGGCCGGATTTTCTCGCCGCGGCTGCCGCAACGCTGGAGCCGGAAGAGCAGGCCGTCTTCCTCCGCGCCTTGATCAAGCTGATCCGCGAGCTCCAAGAACGCGGCGAGATACCGATTTCGGCCATGTGCGTCTCCTGCGTCTTCTTCCGCCCGAACGTCCACGCGGACCCACGCCGGCCGCATCACTGTGCCTTCGTTGACGCTCCGTTCGGCGATGGAGCGCTTCGGCTCGACTGCCCGGATTTCCAGCTTGCTCCGCCCGCAGCGCGTCACGCGAGTTGGCTCGCATTTGCCGGCGGTTTGCCGGCGAAGAAGGAGGACTGATGCAGACATCCGCGATCCCTGGCTACACCTATGGCAGTGTTCCGCGTTCACCGATCACACTCGACGATCTCGCCAAGCTTCAGGAAGCTGTGCTGTTTACCGAGGACGATGTTGCGGCGCTTCGCCAGTCCTACGATGTGCTCGCCGATCAGGTCGAGGATATCCTTGACGTTTGGTACGGCTTCGTTGCCTCCCACCCGCATCTGGTGCACTACTTTTCCAACGCGCGGACCGGGGAACCGGACGCGGCGTACTTGGCGGCGGTGCGCAAGCGGTTCGGTCGCTGGATCCTTGACACCGCGGCCGCCAACTATGACCAAGCGTGGCTCGATTATCAGGACGAGATCGGTCGCCGCCATCACCGCTCGGCCAAGAACACCACCGACCACGTCGATTCGGTTCCGAATATCAGTTTTCGCTATCTGCCGGCGTTCATTTACCCCATCACCGCAACGCTGAAGCCGTTTTTGGCAAAGAAGGGCCACTCGGCCGAGGAGGTCGAGCGAATGCATCAGGCGTGGCTAAAGTCGGTGATCCTGCAAGTGGCGCTGTGGAGCCGCCCTTACGTCAAAGAGGGCGACTACTAGCCGAGGTCGTCGAGCCAGCCGATTACCGCCTCGCAGGCGGCCGGCAGGCCGTTGCGAAAATAGTGATCCGCGTCGGGGACGACGACCTTCCGGTGCTTCGGATGCGGCGGCGCGAGCTGGAGGAAGTCACCCCAAAATGGCTCGATGAGCGGTCGGCTGACTGGATCTTCTCGCTCACACTCGATTCGGAGGACAGGCACCCGAACGCGGTGGAGCCAGCGTCGGACATCGTAGTGCCCTCCGCAATAGGTATCCAGCCAGCTTTCCGGCGTCAGCACGGCGTTTGGCTGCGGGAAGTCGAACCGGATGAGCTCGCGGCCCCGCCCCTCGGCTTGGAGTGCCTCGGCCCGGGCGCGGGTGGCCGCCAAGTCGGCGGCACGCGGCGCAAAGGTCGTCTCGCTGAAGCTCGGCCCGGTCGAGGATATCGCCGCCACCAGCGCTGGGTCGGGGCCATGGGCGGCGTACCACAGGCAGCGCGTGCCGGCGATGCTGTGGCCGAAGAGCGCGATCCGGTTGTAACCGCGCTCGCGCAGTGTGCGGAAGGCCGCGTTGTAATCGAGCGGGATCTGTCCGATCGTTTGGTAGGCCGATCCCCAGTGCGTGGTTGTGTGGAGGTCGATCCAGTCGACGGCGTGGGTGCGAGCGCTGACCGTCAACGCGGCATAGCCGGCCTCCGCCAAGCGAGCTGCGAGCGTCGTCCAGAGATCCTGATAAAACGTCCCGCTGATGATCAGCACCGCGTCGACGGTGCTTGCCCGCGGTGTCGCCGGCGTGAACAAGCCGCCGGGCAGCCGTAACCCGTCCTCGGTCAGGATCTCGACAAGATCGATCAGCACCGCGTCGCTAGCGCGCGATCCAGATGGAATCGAAGTTGTACTGGGTGGGCGTTGTCAGCCGAAAGTTCTGCACCTTCGGCGAGAGGATGTTGGCACTATTGAGCGTGACGAGCCAGAGCTGCGGGACGTCGGCGCGCATCACGCGATTTGCCTGCTTGTAGATCTGGGCGCGGCGCGCCGGGTCGCGCTCGGCGAATGCCTCGGTAAAGAGGCGGTCGAACTCCGGGTTGCAATAGATCCCGAGGCCCTGCCCGCCGGGAGGCGCACAGGTGTAGGCGTTGCGCGCCGACTGGAAGAAGCCATTCGTCTCGCCGCTCACCAATGGGAAGAGGTCGGCCTTTTGGACGCGGCCAAAATACTTGTCGAGGAAAGCGGCCTGCTCGTTCTGAATCAGTTCGACGTCAATGCCCACGTCGCGCAGGTTGCTTTGGATCGCGAGCACCATCTCCTGCGGGATCTGCCCCGGCTGGACGTCCATCTGGACTTTGAAGCCGCTCGCGTAGCCAGCCTGAGCGAGCAACTCCTTGGCGCGAGTCGGGTTGAAGGGGATCGGCTGCACGGTGTCATCCCACCACGGTGAACCGGGCGTGCCCATCTGGCCGACCGGCCGGTTGAACCCCTTGAAGATCGCTTTCGAGATGGCCTCTTTGTCGACGGCGTAATTGATCGCCTCGCGGACGCGCTTGTCCTTGAGCGGTGAGTTTTTCGCCTCGTAGGTGCTGTAGGGGAAGTTGACGTGGGAGCTGGTGCGTTCGGCTTGAACAATCTGCATCCCGGCGCGCTGCATCGCCTCGATCTGGTCAGCCGGGAAGTTGCCGGAGATGAAGTCGATCTCGCCCGTTCGCAGGCCGTTCAACAACTGCGCCGGATCAGGAATGTACCGGAAGATGATTTCCTCGAGCGGCGTGTCACGGAAAGCGTGCTTTTGCGGCCGCTTGCGGAAGCGAATGATGTCGCCGCTGCGATATTCGACCAGTTCGTAGGGCCCGCTGCCGACCGGCTTTTGGACGAAGCCGTCGAACCCGACTTGACTGAAATATGCCTTCGGGATGATCCGGAACGACCCGGCGTTGTTCGGGATCGCCATATCGACGGTTTTCGTGCGAATCTCGACGGTCGCGGGATCAACGGCGACGGTTTGGTCCACCGAACCGAAGAGCGAGGTCTGGGGCCAGCGTAGTTCAAAATAGGTGTTCATCGTGTAGACGATATCGTCGGCGGTAAGCGCCGATCCATCGGGCCACTTGACATCTCGGCGAAGATTGAACGTCCACACGAGGCCGTCGGGTGAGACGGACCACTTCTCGGCGACGGCCGGCTCCGGGTTGAAACCGGGGCCGAATTGGGTCAGGGTGTCGTAGAGCGGGGCGTAGAACTCAGGGAAGAAGGTCCCTCCCTGCGGGGTCAAGTTCCCCGGGCCCGTGCTCGTGCCGACCCGCAAGATCTGGCGCTCGGCGCGGGCTTGGGCGGTCGGTGCGGCGGTGCCACCGGGGGCTGGCGCGGCCGGGTTCGCCGGCGCGGGCGCGGCGGGGGCACACGCTGCCAGCACAATGGCGCTGAAGGCGATCCAGCGGGGAAAATGCACGGGAGCCTCCGTTCTCGCAGCGATAGGCCAGGCGTCCCGGACAGTGTATCGGCAAATCCGGTCCGATGCGAAGTTTTCTGACGAGGCACGCGATGCTTGGCCCACGGTTTGATAACGCCCTGCTCTTCGCGGCGGAGCTTCACCGCGCACAGCGGCGCAAGGGGACGGCGATCCCGTATCTCGCTCATCTTCTTGGGGTGACCAGCCTTGTGCTGGAGCATGGCGGCGATGAGGATGAGGCAATCGCTGCTCTGCTCCATGACGCAGTCGAAGATCACGGGGGCGCACCGGTGCTTGCCGAGATCCGCCGCCGGTTCGGCGAGCGCGTCGCCGACATCGTTGCGGCATGCAGCGATACTGTCGAAACGCCGAAACCGCCGTGGCGGGAGCGCAAGCGCGCCTATCTTGCGCACCTCGAGACGGCGACGCCATCGGTCCTGCTTGTCTCGGCAGCGGACAAGCTGCACAACGCCCGCACCATCCTCGCCGACTTCCGGCGCGAGGGCGAGGCTGTGTGGACCCGGTTTAACGGGGGACGGGAAGGAACGCTCTGGTACTATCGCGCTCTTGCCGAGGCTTTCACCCGACTTGGCCCGATCGAGTTGGCCGAGGAGCTCGCGCGGGTGGTTGCCGCGCTGCCGGAAGACGCGCCGCCCGCGCCCGGCGATCCGATGGCATAACCACGCCCCGCTGGCCAAGGGGCGCCGACGCGAACGATTCGCTCTCCTGCTGGCCGTGTTTCCTCTCGGAAGGAGAGGTGACGCGCTCCCGCCCGCGGCCGCGCTGTCTTGACAGCGAATCGGCGTGGCGGCTACCGTGCACCCGCCAATACCTGCAACACGAGGTGTGCCATGGGGATGCCATCGATCGAGGAGATGAAGCAGATCGTTCTCGACTTCTGCAAGCCGCCGCGAACGTCCCACATGATCACAATCGACAAACACGGCATCCCGACTGGGCGGACTCTCGGCGCGACTCTCAACCCGGATATGACGATCGATATCGTCACGATCACTGATCTGGGGTTTAAGCGGATCGAGCAGGTGCGTCGCAATCCTGGCGTGCTCTTCATCTGGTGGGAGCGAGGCGTCGACCAGGGGCCGGTGCCGCGCGTCGTCTTCGCGAAGTGCGTCGCCGAGGTGTTGAGCGGCGAACTCGTCCTCGAGTGGTACGACCGGGCGACAGCTGCTGGACGCAAGTTTGAGGGCACGACCCGCGAGCAGGCAGCCGAGAAGTGGGTAATCATCCGCGCGAAGGTCAAGCAGTTTCGCGCCGAGGGATTCACGAAAGAAGGCGAGCAGCTTGACCGGAGCGAGATCCGCTATGGCTTGACGTGGAAGCCATAGGGCCACCGCGAGCGTCGAGGGCACGATGAACCCGGACTGGATCGTAGCGGGCGCCGGCCACAACGGCCTGACCGCGGCGTGCTACTTGGCGAAGGCGGGTGAACGGGTACTCGCCGTCGAACGGTCCGATGTCGCCGGCGGCGGCGCATCCACGCGCGAATGGACGCTGCCGGGATACAAGCACAATCTCCACGCGATGCGGGTGCGCGGATTGACCGTCGGGCCGGTCTTCGACGAGCTTGAACTGGCCCGCTACGGCGTCCAGCTCATCCTGAAGGACGAATTCAGCGCTCACGTCTTTGACGATGGCCGAGCGCTCGTCCGCTATCTGGACGTCGAGCGCACGGTGCGGGACATGGCGCGCTTCTCGGCGCGTGATGCAAAGACCTATCGCGACCTGTTCTACGAGACCCAAGATCTTCGCGAAGCTGCCCGCCGGCGGCGTGCTGGCTGGCCGGCTCCGCCCAGCGGCCCTCCCCCGATCGACCCGGCGCGGCCGTTGTCGGCCACGCTCAATCGGTGGTATCACAGCTCGCTGATCCACGTCGTCAAGGAGCTGTTTGAGGACGAGCATATTCAGGTGTTCATGCGGGGCAGCGCCCAGGCCGTCTCCTACCCCGCTGACGCGCCGCTGACCGGCCTCGATCTCGTCGTTGGCATCATGGCGACCCACTCTGCGCCGCTGCAGTTGATTCGCGGTGGCTCGGCGGAGGTTGCCCGAGCGCTCGAACGCATCCTCTGCGAGCACGGCGGCGCGGTGCGAACGAACGCGGAGGTGCGCGAGATCGTGGTCGAGGGCGGCCGGGCGGTGGGTGTGCGGCTCGATACTGGGGAGGAACTCCGCGCCACCAAAGGCGTGATCGCCGGTTTCGGCCACAAGGTGTTGCTGGAAACCGTCGACCATGCGCTCTTACCTGACGACTTTGTTCAAGCGATCCAGCGGTTCCGCGGCGAAGAGATCGTCCTGTTTGCCGTCCATGGCGCGGTTGAGGGGCCGATTCATTACCACGCTGCGGCAGACAACCCGGACGTCGATCGCTGTCTCGACGTCACCTTCGGCCTCAACAGCCTGCTTGATCTGATCAAGCAATACAACGACTGTCGAGAGGGGGCGCTGCCGCGGGTGTTGGGCGGTTATTGCGACATTCCTTCGATTTGGGACGCGAGCTATGCACCGCCGGGCGGGCATGTGATCGACATCGGCATCAACGTTCCGTACCGGCTGGAGCGAGGCCCCGAGCAGTGGGATGAGGTCGCTGCCGATCTCGGCGACCGGCTCGTCGAGCGCTGGCTGGACTACGTCGACGTCCCGAAATCGCGGATCCTCAAGACGTTCACCTACAGCCCGCTCGACATCGTCAGAGGCAACCCCAGTTTTTTCGAGGCGTCGCCAATTCAGGGTTCGGTGTTGCCGGACCAGATGGGGATCTTCCGGCCGGCCTACGGTTGGGCAGACTATGCGACCCCGATCGCCGGTCTCTACGTCGCCGGGTCAACGGCGCACCCGATGGGCGGGATCAGCGGCATCCCGGGTCATCACTGTGCCACTCGGATCGCTCGCGACTACGGCATTCCCGCGTGGTGGCCGTCCTTTCTGCTACCATAAGCCGCTATGCAGCGCAGTTCCGCACGCGGCAGGGCCGCCACGGACGCCGTGTTGAGCGCTTGGGACCATGTTCAGCTGGCCCGCCATCCGGCTCGGCCCTATACGCTTGATTATGTCAAGTCAATCTTTCGCGATTTTGTCGAGCTTCGCGGTGACCGGTTGTTTCGTGACGATCGTTCATTGGTAGGCGGACTGGCCAAGGCAGGCGATCGCACGGTCGTTGTGCTCGGCCATCAGAAGGGGCGCAGCGCTGCCGAGAACGCCGAACGGAATTTCGGCATGCCTCAGCCGGAGGGTTTTCGCAAGGCGCTTCGGCTGATGAAGCTGGCGGAGAAGTTCGGCTTTCCCGTCATAACGTTTATCGATACGCCCGGCGCCAGCCCCGACAAGGAGGCCGAGGAGCGCGGGCAGGCGAAAGCGATCGCCGACAATCTGCTCGCGATGGCCGGGCTGCGCGTACCGATTGTGGGGGTCATCATTGGCGAGGGGAATAGCGGCGGTGCGCTTGCGATTGGCCTCGTCGACCGGCTGCTCATGCTCGAACACGCCTATTTCTCCGTGGTCTCGCCCGAAGGGTGCGCCTCTATCCTCTGGCGCGACCCGAAGCATGCGCCGGACGCGGCCGAGGCGATGCGCATCACTGCTCGGGACCTGCTCGCGCTCCGCCTCGTGGATGAAGTCGTGCCCGAGCCGCGCGGCGGAGCGCACGCCGATCCCGCAGCGGCCGCCATGGCGGTGGGGCAGGCGATCGACCGTCATTTGAGGGCGCTTGTGAGCCTTCCAGTCGAGGCGCTGCTCGAGGCGCGCTACGCGCGCTATCGCGCGTTCGGCGCCCTCGCCGACGCGCTCCCCACGGCGGTTGGCGTGTAGCTCGATGGACGCCGAAAAGATCGTCATGTTTCCGGGCGTTGAAGCGTCGCCCGACCCAACGCCGACCGAGGAAGAGCGCTTGATTCTCGCCAGCCAAGCTGGCGACATCCAAGCGTTCAACCAACTTGTCGAGCGGTACCAGTTTCAGGTGTACAACCTGTGCCGGCGGATGCTGGGTGATCCCGAACTGGCGGCAGATGCCACGCAAGAGACGTTTCTCAACGCCTTTGAGCACATCGGGCGTTTCCGAGGCGGGACGCTGAAGACGTGGCTGCTGCGGATCGCCGCCAACGCTTGTTATGACCTAATGCGCCACCGCAAGCGCCGGCCGGCAACTTCCCTCGACGAAATCGTTGACGACGAGGACGACCCGAAAGACTTTGCGGGTGGCGGGGAACTCCCGGAACAGTTTGCGCTCCGTCGCGAGTTGGGGCAATTGCTGGTCCGGGCGTTGAACGAGCTGCCACCGGAGCAGCGGATGGTTGTGGTGCTCAGCGACATTCAGGGACTAAGTTATGACGAGATCGCCGACGTGACGCGAACCGAGCTGGGTACGGTGAAATCTCGGCTTTCGCGCGCTCGCGCGAAGCTGCGCGATTATCTCGATCGCCATCGGGAACTTTTGCCACGCGACTATCGTTACTAGCACTGACGCGCACCGCCACGAAGTTGTGGCCAAACGAGCTTTCGTTCCACACCCCACAACGAGGCAATCATGACAGATGAGCCACTTCGCAAGATGCTTTCGGCATGCCTCTCGGACAGCGCCCTTCCGCGGGAAGTCGAAGACCATCTTGCTGAATCGGCTGGCAGTGAACAGGAGCGCGTCGAGCTCCGGCTCACGGTGCTGGCGCTGCGGCAACTTCCCGCTGCCGCGCTGCCACGCTCGTTTGTCATCGACGAGGTGAGCATTCATCGCTACCGCCGCCGGCAACGCTCGAGCGCGGTGACGTGGGTACTGCGCTCGGTGGTCGCGTCCGCAGCGGTGCTCCTGCTGGCCGTGGGGGCTGGCGATCTTCGCCAGTCTCTCGAGCCGTCGGCGCAGGTCACACCTGTGGAGTTCAGCTCCGCAACGCACACGCTGGCGGCTCAGACCGCCCACGATGCCGCGTTGCTGCCCGGCATTTCCGCGCAGCAACCGATCCCGACCGCGGTCTACCGCGGCCTCGAGGTCGCGCTTGCGAGCGTGGCGGCGGCGGCCGGCGGTGCCCTCTGGTGGACCTCGCGCCGCAATCGCGGTTAGCGATGCGGTTCATTCTCGCGGCGATCGGCCTGCTCGTACTTACCGGCTGCGGGCTTGGCTTGCCGACCGGGTCGTCGCTGCCCGAACCGACCATCCCCGCCGAGGCTGCCCCGCTGGTTGCCGAGGCGAAAGAGAAGCTTGCCCTCGACAAAGGAGCCGATCCCAGCCAGATTACGGTCAAGAGCATCGAGGCATTCACCTTCAATGACTCCAGCCTCGGCTGCCCCGAGCCCGGGCGCAGTTACCTTCAGGTCCTCACTCCCGGTTACGTGATTGTCCTGCAGCTCGGCTCCGAGACGTACGAATACCATGCCGCCCGCAACACGGTCGTTCGCTGCGACGGCAAGTAGGTGCAACGCTCTCTCGAAGAAGCGGCCGAGATCCGGCAGTGTCAGTTCAAGGTCAGCCCATGCCGCGGCGGTGCGGTCGGCGACGGCTGAAACCGAAGCATGTGGCGCAAGCGAGCGCGGTTAAGGTTGGGACGGCCGCTGAGCCTTCCGGCGTCGGTGGGCTTCGGTCGTGGCACGTCCGGGAGTTCGCCGCAGCGCGTGGTCCCATCCCTCGCTCACTGTCACCGGGTCGGGCAGGGATGTGGCGCATGCCACCACGGCGACGCGCCCCGGCCGAGAGGGCTGGGGCGCGGAACGCGTGGAGAGCGAGAGCTATTTGATCTGAACCGTCGCGCCGGCGGCTTCGAGCTTCGCCTTGAGCGCTTCGGCTTCCTCCTTGGCAATTCCTTCCTTGACCGGCTTGGGCGCCGATTCCACGAATTCCTTGGCTTCCTTGAGGCCGAGGGCCGTGATCTCCCGGATGACTTTGATCACTTCCAGCTTCTTGTCGCCGAAACCGGTGAGGATCACATCGAACTCGGTCTTCTCCTCGGCCGGCGGACCTGCCTCGGCCGCGGCTGCGGGGGCGCCGCCTGCGGCTGCCACGGGCGCGGCTGCTACCGCGGTGATGCCGAGATCCTCCTGGAGCCGCTTCGCCAGTTCGGCGGCCTCCAGCACCGTCATGTTCTTAATCTGTTCGATCAGCTCGTCGATTTTCGCCACCATTGTTCCCTCCAGCCCGGCGCCATCCGCCGGGGTCGCTCCTTGTTCTTCCAACTGCTTCACCCGGCCTTGAAGGGTGAGCAGCAATTGCAGCATCGCGCCTTGCAGTGCGCCGATCAGTGCCGCGGCAGGGCCTTGTATCGAACCGAGCACGCGGGCAAACAGTTCGATTTTGGGCGGCAGCGCCGCGATTTCTGCAAGTTGATCGGGCGGGACGGCACGGCCTTCCATTACCGCCCCTTTGACGGCGAGAATGGTTCGCGTGGTTCGCAGGTAGTCTTGGATCGCCTTGGCAGTGGCGACCGGGTCGCCGAAACCAAACGCGATTGCGGTCGGCCCAGCGAGGAACTGCTCCATCGCGTCGTAGCCGGTCTGCTTCGCAGCGCGGAGCACCAGCGTATTCTTGACGACGTGATACTCTGCGCCGGCGTCGCGAAACCGGGCGCGGACGGCATTCAACTCCGGTACTGACAACCCGCGGTAGTCGGTCAGCACCGCAATGGAACTGCGACTGAGCAGGTCGGTCAGCTCGCGGACGGTTTCGACCTTTTTCTTGGTCGGCATCATCCTCCTTTCCCTGAGGCCCCGGTTAAGTGCCGTGGCCTCCGCAATCTGCAGAGGCCACTAGGACGAGCCGCTCCTCACGGACCGGTCGAACAGCGCCTCGGCAGGAGATTAAGCGCAACGCGCGCCTACGTCTTCGGCTCTTCAGTTGTCCGCGCCCACTCCCCCGTTCAAACCGAGAGCGGGAGCACGAGGTCGACGTTCCCCCGATCCTCACAGGGCAGGGGCGGTGGTCCGGTTACGCCGCCTTGAGAGCGAGCGTCGGGGCAAGATCGAGCGGAATGCCCGGCCCCATGGTGGTCGTGATGGTGGCGCTCTTCACGTATTGGCCTTTTGCGCCGCTTGGCTTCGCCTTGACGATCGCATCGACGATGGTCGCTAGGTTCTCGAGCAACGCCTCGTCGCTGAACGACGCCTTACCGATCGGGACATGGATATTTGCGGTCCGGTCCAGCCGGAACTCGACGCGTCCTTTGCGGGCGTCGCGAATGGCGCGGCCGAGGTCGGCGGGGGGAACGACGGTGCCGGAACGAGGGTTCGGCATCAGGCCGCGACGGCCGAGGATACGACCGAGACGACCAACCTTGCCCATCATATCTGGCGTCGCGATTGCGGTGTCGAAGTCGAGCCAACCCCCCTCGATCCGCTGGATCAGGTCATCGCTCCCCACGAAGTCGGCGCCCGCCTCTTCGGCATTGCGTATCCCCTCGGGGTCGCCCGTGAAGACGAGGACACGCACTTGCTTGCCGAGCCCGTTTGGCAGCAGCGCTACTCCGCGCACTTGTTGGTCGGCGTGGCGGGGATCGAGGCCCATCCGCAGATGGAGCTCGACTGTCTCATCGAAGTTGGCGTAGCGGATCGCTTTGGCGAGCGCGAGCGCCGCCTTCGGCTCATAACTCTTGTCAGGATCGATCTTCTCGATGGCCACTTGGTACTTCTTGCCGCGCTTTGACATGCTGATTCCTCCGGGGTACGGACGTGCGCCGGGCGCACTCCCCCAGGTAATAGGGTCACTCGACGACGATGCCCATGCTCCGGGCCGTGCCTTCGATGATCTTCATTGCCGCTTCGATCGAGGTGGCGTTGAGGTCCTTTTGCTTGATTTGGGCAATCTCGCGGATCTTGTCCTTCGACACTCGGCCAACTTTTTCGCGGTTCGGCGCCTTGCTGCCTTTTTCAATGCCGGCGGCCTTCTTGAGAAGGTCGCTGGCCGGCGGGCTCTTGGTGACGAAGGTGAAGGAGCGATCCTCGAAGATCGTCACTTCGACCGGGACGATCGAGCCCACTTGCGAGGCGGTGCGCTCGTTGTATTCCTTGACGAACGCCATAATGTTGATGCCATGGGGGCCGAAGGCGGGGCCAACCGGCGGCGCCGGGGTGGCCTTGCCGGCCGGAATCTGCAGCTTGACGACTGCTTTGACCTTCTTTGCCATCGTGTTTCAATCCTCAGATCGGATGCGCCGGGCGCCACGCGCCGGGTCACTCTGCTCGTGGGTTCGTTTGGACCAGCAGCGAAGGATACCGCCCGCTAGAGCTTTTCAACCTGCAAGAAATCGAGTTCAACCGGCGTCTCACGGCCGAAGAACGAAACCAAAACCCGGACTTTGCCCTTTTCATGATTGATGTCGTCGACAGTGCCGACGAACTCGGTAAAGGGACCGTCGATGATGCGGACGCTCTGGCCTTTCTGGAACCCGATCTTAATCCTCGGGGTCTCAGCCGTCATCTGCCGCAGGATCTGCTTCACTTCGTGATCTTCAAGCGGCACTGGCCGATTGCCATGGCCGACGAAGCCGGTCACGCCCGGGGTGTTCCGGACGACATACCAGCTATCGTCGTCCATGATCATGTTCACGAGGACATAGCCAGGATAGACCTTGCGTTGGACCTGACGCCGTTGGCCATCCTTGACCTCGATTTCCTCTTCGGTCGGGATAACCACTTCGAAGATCTTGTCCCGCATGTCCATCGTCTCGATGCGGTGCTCGAGGTTGCGCTTGACCTTGTTTTCGTAGCCAGAGTAGGTATGGATCACGTACCACTCGCCGCGGGGCGCGGGGGCCTCTTCTGGCTCGACGGTCTGGATCGCGGGATCGGTCTCAGAGGCGAGATTTTCGTGCGGTTCCATCAAGGACGTCCTTACATGGGGCGCTGCTGATCTAGAAGATGGGATTGAGCAGCAAGACTTCCATCAGCTTCGAGAACAGCCAGTCGATGCCGCCGAGAATCACACCGACCGCGGTCGACAAGGCGATGACGACGATCGTCAATTCGCGCACTTGCTGAGCGGACGGCCAGGTGACCTTCTTGAGCTCGGAAATGATATCGCGTGCGAAGCGAAAGTCCGGCGCTTTGAAGCGGAGCCGGCGGCCGGCCGTCTGCTGACCGCCTCGAGCAACCGGCGGCTTCGGTGGGCGCGGCGCGGTCCGCGGTCCCTGGCCCGGGCGGGCCGTCTGCTTTATCGCCATCGCTCTCTCCTGTGGTCGCGCGTCGCGCGCCGGCCGATCGATCCCTGAATTGTCGCGGGCGCCCGCCCCGCTGACAAGCGTTAGCGCGTCTCGCGGTGTTCGCGGTGCCCGCGGCAGCGCGGACAATACTTCTTCAAGGTCAAGCGATCGGGATCGTTACGCCTGTTCTTCTGCGTCAGGTAGTTCCGCTCCCGACACTCGGCACAGGCGAGGGTGATGAGCACTCGTGCCTCGCCCTTCTTCTTCGCCATGCTGGCCCCTTACTGAGCACAACGCGCTCGGCCCGCTCGCACCTGCGCGAACGGGCCGGCGACCATCGTTACTCGAGGATCTGCGTCACCGAGCCGGCGCCGACGGTGCGACCGCCCTCGCGAATCGCGAAGCGGAGGCCTTCCTCGATGGCGACCGGGGTGATCAGGGTGATGGTCATTTCGACATTGTCGCCCGGCATCGTCATCTCCACCCCCTCGGGCAGCTGAATCGAGCCGGTGACGTCGGTCGTCCGAATGTAGAACTGCGGGCGATAACCGTTGAAGAAGGGCGTGTGGCGGCCGCCCTCTTCCTTCGAGAGGACGTAAACCTGCGCCTTGAACTTCGTGTGCGGCTTGATGCTGCCGGGCTTGCAGAGCACCTGACCACGCTCGACCTCGTCGCGCTCCACACCGCGGAGGAGACAGCCGACGTTGTCGCCTGCTTGACCTTCGTCGAGCGTCTTCTTGAACATCTCGACGCCGGTCACGACCGTTCGCCGGCTCTCGCCGAAGCCGACGATCTCGACCTCGTCGCCGACCCGGACGATCCCGCGCTCGATACGCCCGGTCACCACGGTGCCGCGGCCCTTGATGCCGAAGACGTCCTCAACCGGCATCAAGAAGGGCTTGTCGATCGCTCGTTCCGGAGTCGGAATGTAATTGTCGACCGCGTCCATCAGTTCGAGGATCGGCTTGTACTCGGGGGCGTTGATATCGTTCGAAGTGCTTTCGAGCGCAGCACGCGCCGAGCCGCGGATGATGGGAATCTCGTCGCCCGGGAAGCCGTACTTGCTGAGGAGCTCGCGCAGTTCGAGCTCGACGAGTTCGAGCAGCTCGGGGTCGTCCATCTCGTCGACCTTGTTCAGGAAGACGACGATTGCCGGCACTTCCACTTGGCGGGCGAGCAGGATGTGCTCACGCGTCTGGGGCATCGGGCCTTCTGGCGCGGCGACGACGAGGATCGCACCGTCCATCTGAGCGGCGCCGGTGATCATGTTCTTGATGTAGTCGGCGTGCCCCGGGCAATCAACGTGGGCGTAGTGGCGCTTGTCGGTTTCGTATTCCACGTGCGCGATGGCAATCGTAATGCCGCGGGCACGCTCCTCCGGCGCGTTGTCGATTGATTCGAACGGCCGGAACTCGGCTTCACCCTTGAGGGCCAGCGTCTTGGTGATCGCAGCGGTCAGCGTGGTCTTGCCATGGTCGATGTGGCCGATGGTTCCGACGTTGACGTGCGGCTTCGTTCGCTCAAACTTCTTGCGGGCCAAAAGTAGTTCCTCCGATGATTGTGGCTGATCGACCCACGTTCGAGCGGCTCGATGATTTCCCGCTCGAAGGCAAACCGGCTGCGGAGCCCACGACCGGACTTGAACCGGTGACCCCGTTCTTACCAAGAACGTGCTCTGCCAACTGAGCTACGCGGGCGACACGCGCTGATCGCAAAAACGACCAGCGGGGTTCCGCCGGTCACGCCACTCTATGATAGGCCAGACGCGTGAAAAAGATCAAGGTCGACTGCGCCCGGGTTGCTCTCGCTCATCGAACCGGCTGAACCACGCACGATCGTGCAGCCGGAACCTGTCTACGACAGAACAATCGAGGTTCACCATCCGTTCCACGGTTCGTGGCCACGGCCAACCACGCTCGCGGCGGGCGCCCGAAGACCATCGGAATCGGATTGGATGCCCCCGCCGTCCTCCCGCGGGTTAGCGTCCGGCACGTGCCAGAAGCCGGCGGGCTCGCGTGACAATTGGGGCGTCGATCATCGCTCCGTCCAGCCCAACCGCGCCGAGGCCCCGCCGCTCGGCGTCTTCGTACACCTCGACGATTCGCTGTGCCTGCGCTATCTCCTCATCGGTCGGCGCGTAGCCGGCGTTGACCACCGGGAGCTGCGCCGGGTGAATGCAATAGCGGCCCTCGAAGCCCAGATCGCGCGAGGCACGCGTGTCGGCAGCAAGCCAGTCGAGATCGCGGTATTCCGGATCGGGCGTGTCGAGCGGGATTACTCCAGCGGCCTTGCAGGCGAGCGCAACGCGCGCCCGCGCAGCGGCCAGTTGGGCGCTCTCCCGGCTGCGCGGAATGCCGAGGTCGGAGGTGAAGTCCTCTGCGCCAAAGGAGGCAGCGATAACGCGTGGCGACGCTGAGACGATCGCTTCGCAGTGAAGCACCGCGACGGCGCTCTCGATCCAGGGAAGGATGGAGACGGACCCGGCCGGCAAATCCCGCATCCGCTCGAGCAGCGTAAGATAGTGGTCGACCTGGCGGACAATCTCGGGTGAGTTCGCCTTGGGCAGCGAGACTCCCGCGACGCCCGGCTGGATCACCGCCGCCAGATCGTCTTCCAACAACCCGGTGTCGAGCCCGTTCACGCGGACGATAAGCTGCTTCACGGCTGGGGCGACATCAGAAATCGCGCCTGCCACGAGCGTGCGTGCCTTCAGCTTGTCGCCCGCCGCCACCGAGTCTTCGAGGTCGAGACAGATCACGTCGGCGGGAGCGCTCTTGGCCTTCTCGAACATCGGCGGCCGAATTCCGGGCGTGAAGAGGATGCTCACCAAGCGTGCCATAGCCCACTCCTTAAGAGACGTTAACCAAGAGACTTGTGAAAGGGGTGACGAACACCCCGGCTCCCGACATATACTGTATCGCCATGATTGACCTAGGCCAGCTTGAAGCCTTCTTGCAGGTCGCCGAGCACAGCAGTTTCAGCCGGGCGGCCGAGGTACTCTATCTTACGCAGCCAACCATCAGCGCCCGTATCCACTCGCTTGAGCGCGAGCTGGGCGAGTTGCTCTTTGAGCGATCCAGCCGTTCGGTTCGGCTTACCGAGGCTGGGCAGACCTTCCTGCCGTTTGCCCGCCGAACCCTTGAAACCTATCGAGAGGGAAGGGCGGCGCTCGATGCCCTCCGGCAGGCCCAAGGCGGTCGGTTGCGCATCGGCGCGTCGCGGGTGTTTGGTACCTATCTCCTGCCGGACATTCTGCAGGCGTTCAAAGAACGTCACCCCGGTGTCAGCCTCGCCGTTCGGACGGCGCGCTCGGCCCAGATGTTGGAGTTGTTGCTTGCCGGCGAGGTCGAGATCGGGCTGACGCGGTATATCGATCACGACGAAGTGGTCACCGTCAAGCTCGCGGAAGACCCCGTCTACCTTGCGGTTCACCCGGACGACCCCCTCGCCTCGATGGAAGAAATGCCCCTGCGGTCGCTCGTGCGTGAACCGCTCATTCTCTACGAACCGGATTCGAGTTACTACAGTCTCATTTTGAGCATGTGCCGCGACGCCGGCATCACGCCCGACATTTTCATGGAGCTGGACGAGATCGAAGGCGCCAAGCAAATGGTGGCGCGCGGGCTGGGAATCTCGATCTTGCCGTTGTGCGCGATGCGCGACGAACTGCGGGCTGGCGTCCTCAAGGCCGTGCCGCTGAAGGGCGACCCGCGAAGCACTCCGATTTGTTTGGTCTATCGCAAGCGTACCCAAGCGAGTTACCTTGTCGACGCCTTCGTGAAGGTTGCCGCCGAGCAGTTCCGTGAGGCGACGGAGGCCGTGATTCCCTAACCGTCGATAGAGGTTGCTAATCGCGGCCGCCGCCGAGGCGGCCTTTCTCGTATGCTTCTCCCCAGAGATTCGGCGAGGAGGAGCGGAAGGTGGCTCAGGTTGGCTTGCTGACGTTGTCCCATGGCGTCCCGGCGGGGCCCCAGGCGATGCAGCATCCGGTGAACGTCTTCGTCAAGGAATATCTCGAGGGACTTGGCCTGCCGGTGCCCTACGTCCACGACTATTGCCAAATTCCAGGCCGGCTTCAGCCAGCGATCGATCAGCTTACTGCCCAAGGCGTCGACACGATCGCGGTCGTCTTTCTCTATCCTACGTCGACCAACCGGGAAATTCAGAACCCCCGGGCCGAGCTCGGCTTCGCCGATCCGCCGCAGGGCTGGAAGTTTCCCTTCCACCCCGTCAAGACCGATGCCCGGCTGTTGCTCGGCCGCACCTTGGGGACTCACCCCCTCCTTGTTGACATCCTCGAAGAGCGGCTGCGCGCCGTCTCGACCGACCCGGCGAACGAGGTTGCCCACTTCATCATCCACGGGGACCAGACCTACCCGTCGCACGCGCTCCATGAACAAAAGTCCGAGGAACTGGCGCAACTGCTCCGCCGCCGCGGCATCTGGGCGGAGGTCACGTGGTCGACGTTCTATCCCGAGCCGAACACCGAACAGGTCTGCCGCGCCATTCTGGAGCGGACCGGCAAAAAGATCGTCGCCACGACAACGATGCTGGAAGACACATACTTTAATCAGGAGAAGCTGCCCGCCGGCCTCTTCGCGCTGCCCGCAGGGAGCTACGCCTTCAATCCCGCCCCCTTACTGCCGCATCCGGCATTCCGTTCCTACTTGCTGTTCTGTCTCGCCGAGACGCTGCGCGAGCACGGGCTGGACGACCTGGTGCCGGAAGAGGCGCGAGGCAACTGGTGTGCGCGCCCAGACTGCAAGCTGAACGCAGACCCGCGAGTCCACCGGGAGGAACGCCCGCTCGCTTGTCTCACCGTCGACTGTGGCTGGCCGCGCTGATCAACGGGACCGTCGCCACTCGCTGATGCCGGTAAACGCGCCAGTGATCGCCCCCACCAGCAAGTAGACGAGGGTATCGTCCTGCCGAATGCCACCGAGCACAAGCAGGCTGACGAGCAGGGCCCCAACGAGCCCCAACAGCGCTCCGCCGATGGTGAACGCCACAATCCGCATCAGATCCTCCCTCGCCGATCGGACAGTAGCCGATTGCCGGCTGGTTCGGAACCAGTTCGCGAGCTAAGAGACTCGTCCGTCCGCGGGCGCTGCGGTGTGGACGACGGTTCCGCGCCGCCGATCGCTCTGTGCCCAAGCAAGGCCCTTGGCAGGGGCAGTCGCGTCAACGTAGTCGCTCGCGCCTAGCCACCGCTCAGCGGCGAGCCGGGGCTTGTCGGCGGCCTGGTTAAACCACCAGCCATGGCACGCACCTGCCAACGCGGTTGGCGCCGCGCTCGGTCAGGAGGCACGATCGAGCGAGCGAAACACTGGCCGTCACGGGTGACCATGTCAGGATTGACATCAGCATGCACGCGCCCTAGCCTTGTCGGGAAGTTCGCACTGGGAGGCAAGCATGGCGATCAAGCTCTCCGAACTCTTTCCCCGGCTGCGCGACCTTGGCACCGTTCGGCTCGTCTCGAACAACGGCACGGTGGTCCTCGAGTTCAACACCGTGATTGAGGATGTCTCGCTTGGCCCACGCAGTTGGAATTTCAATCGGGATGGCAAGGAGTTCCATCTCTACAAGGACAAGGTAAAGGCGGTTACCTTCTTCTACGGTGAGCACCCGCGGTTCAAACGTACGCTCGGCGAGATCGACTTCCTCGATGAGGCGGGCAACGTGGGGTTGATGCTCTTTCTCGCTGACAACGCTGACGACCCAGCGAACCCGGCCGTCCAAGCGATGCAGCGGCTCGTTGCCGAGTATGGCGAGCGCGCCGACGTTGAGGAAGAGAGCGCAGCGGCGTCGGCGGCGAGCCACTAGAATGGCCGCGTGGATCTGATCGAGGAGTGCTACGCTGCCGGCTGGACGGATGGTCTGCCCGTCGTCCCGCCGACACGCTCGCGTGTGGAGGCGATGCTCGGGGGCCGTCCCGCGGATCGCGTCGTCGCGGTTCTCGAGCCGTCAGGCGCTGAAGCCACCTTAGAAAAGATCGCCGCCAATGCGGTGATGGCCGGCTGCCTGCCCGAGTACTTCCCCGTCGTGGTCGCCGCCGTTCGAGCGGCAGCGGAACGCGCCTTCGGCCTCGAGGGTGTGCTGACGACCGTTCATTCCCAATGGCCGCTGGTGCTTGTCAACGGGCCGATCGTTCAGCGGCTTGGCTTCAACACGGGACCGAACGCGCTCGGCAGCGGGGCACGTCCCAATGCGACCATTGGCCGCGCGGTCAATCTCGTCATGCGCAACATCGCCGGCGCTCGCGAAGGAGGGCTCGATCCCAAGACCCTCGCCCATCCCGGGAAGTACAGTTATTGTCTCGCCGAAGCCGAGAGCGTCTGGACGCCGCACCACGTTGAGCGCGGCTTTTCGCCCGGTACGAGCACGGTCACGCTCTTCGCCGCCGACGCGCCTCTCTGCCTCGCGGTGTTGAACGCGCAGCGGCCGGAGCAGATTCTCGGCACGATCGCCGACGCCTTACCCATCGCCGGCACCTACAATCTTGCCTTCGCCGGAGAAGTGCTCCTTGTCTTCAGTCCCGAGCATGCAGCGATCTGCGCGGGAATGACGAAGGAGGAGGTGCGGGCGTGGCTGTTCCAGCGCGGTCGGCGTCCGGTGCGAAGCCTCGTTGGGCTTGGCGTGCTGGAGACGGCCGATTTGCTTGGCCGGCGCGAGCGCTTTGACGATCCTGACCAGCTTGTTGGCCCGGTCCGGTCGGCCGACAGCATCCGGATCGTGGTCTCGGGCGGCGAGGTGGGCGGCTACACCGCGCTGATCTTTTGTAGCGGCCGGAGCGTCGTTGTGCCGATCGAGGAGGACTAGATTGGAAACCGAAATACTGGTCAATCCGCTTGCCGAGCGGTTTCGGCAGCGACCACCGGCCCCCCCGCGGCTCCTGAGGGGCGCCGAGGTCGCTCTCGTCGACAGCATGCTCAACCCCGCTGCGGGCTGGGGCCAAGCGCTGCTGGAAGGGACACAGGCCGCGCTGGCTCCGACTGGCGCCCGCTTCGGCCGCGAACGGCGCGCCCCGCTCGCCGGAGCGCCCGCCGACGACTGGGCAGACGCGATCGCGGGGCGCTATGCCGCGGCGGTCATCGCCGTTGGCGACTGAGCAACCTGTACATCGCGCAGTGTGCGCGACGGCATCGCGCTGGCCAAGCGCGACATCCCGGCGGTTGTCATCCTCCCGCGCGGGCTGCTCGAGCTCGCGCGTGAGAAGGCAGCCTTCCTCGGGATTCCCGACTTCCCGCTCGTCGTTATCGAGCGCTCACTCTACGGCCGCAGCCGTGAAGCGATCGCCGCAGACGCTCTCGCCCTCGGTCCGGCAATTCGCCGTGCCTTGAGCGCGGATTCCTAACGGACACGCGGGAGCACTTGTTCGGCAAAGAGCCGCATCATCGCGACGTCCGGCAGGTCTTGGAAGATGAGGAAGACCCAACTGATTCCGAGCGCCTTGAGGCGGGCGATGCGTTCGCTGACCATGTCCGGCGTGCCGGCGAGCGCGGTGCGCAGCCGAGCTGCGGCCTCCTCAACCGGGATGGAGCGGCGTGCTGCCCATGCGGAGAGCTTTCGTTGATAGTCGCTCTCATCGTGACCGAGCAGCACGGTGGCATTGTGGGTGAGGCCGAGCGAGGCCGGGTCGCGACCAACCTCCCGGCAATAGCCGTCCAGCAGGCTGCGATAGGCAAGCCAGTCCGTCTCCTCAAGATCGATCCCGATGTTACAAAGGTCGCCGACTCGCGCCGCGGCCCGCAGCAGGTAGCGGCGGCCATGCCCACCAATCAACACCAGCGGGCCGCCCGGGGTGGCCGGCGGCGGCGCTCCGCTCGCCCCGGCGAGGCGGACGCCCTCGCCGGCGAATATGCCGCCGCCTTGCCAGAGCAGCCGCATCGCACGCACTGCGTCTTCGAGGGCTGCCGCCCGCCGTGCCGCCGGCGGCCAGGCGACACCGTAGCGTGCTGCATCGGCTGGAGCGCCTCCGGAGCCGAGCCCGAGGATGACCCGGCCGCCCGAGAGGGCGTCGAGGGTCGCCGCCATCTTGGCGACGACGGCCGGCGGCCGGTACGGGTTCGCTAGGACAAGCGGGATACCGACGAGCCGGGTAGTAGCGACGAGCGCGGTGAGCGCCGTCCAGCATTCCAGCCCCGTATCGAGCAGGTCGTAGAGCGAAGCGCCGTCGTACCCGAGCTGATCCGCCTCGCGCCAGACAGCGGCGAGCTGCTGCCACGTCCAGCCACCCTGATGGCAACGCACGACGAACCGCATCGCGTCGCCCCACCCCTTCCTCGAGGATTGCGGACAGGTTAGCGCGACAAGAATACGTTGTCGAAGGTGAAGAACGTGACGTTCGGTGGCGCGAAACCTTGCACATTCGGGCGCATGACATAGGTTGGCCCGCTGGCGGTCACAAAGATGGCCGGCAATTCCTCGACGAACGCCCGGTTTGCTTGCTGGAGAAATTGGGCGCGCTTGGCGGCGTCCGCTTCGCCGTAGGCAAGGTTCATGAAGCGATCGAACTCCGGCACGCAGACGAGCACTGCCTGCGCGTTATTGCAGGTGAGCAGAGACCGCCCAAACGTCATCAGACCGTTGGCGTCGCCGAATGTGACGGCGTAGATGTCGTTGCGCGTCTGGTTGTTCCGGCCAAACAGCTTGTCCTGCCAGACATTCGAATCCCACGAGTTGATTTTTGCCTCGACGCCAATCTGTTTGAAGAAATCTTGGACGGCCAACGTCAGCGGCTCTGAATGGAACGCGGGGGAAAAGTCGATCCCGCCGGGCAGCGTGAAGCCAGTGGGATAGCCGGCCTGCGCGAGCAATTCTTTGGCGCGTCGCTGGTCAAACGGGAAGGGCTTGAGGTCCTCGACGTACATCGGGGCGCCGGGGAGCCCTAACTGTCCCATCGGCACGGCCGTGCCCTTGAAAATCGTCTTCGCGATCAGCTCACGGTCGATCGCGTAGTTGAGGGCCAAGCGGACTGTCTTGCTGGCGAGCGGACTCGATCGGCTCGCGTCGCGGTCGACGAGCAGAACATAGTTGCTCGTGACGCGGCGAAAGATTTTCAGCCCGGCACGCTCGGCAGCTTCGGCTTGCTCGATATTGGTGACGCCGATCACAAAATCGAGTTCACCGGTGCGCAGACCAGCGACGGCGGTCGCAGGCTCGGGGATGGCGCGCAGGCTGATCTCGGTCAGGTTCGGCTTCCGGTAGGGGTGGGTGTAGCCGGTTCGGAGGCGCCAGACCACCGAATCCGCCGGCTTGAAGTCGACTACCTCATACGGACCGCTCCCTTGCGGCTTTAACCCGAACGCATCTTTGCCGACTTGCTCGTAGATCCGCTGCGGCACAACAAAGAAATACGCGGCGTTGACGAGGGTGCTGATGTCGGGCTGTCGCGTGAGAAAATCGACCGTCCACTCGTCGACTTGGCGAGCGCCTGTTACGGCAGGAAAGTTGCTCACCCCCAAGCCAGCGGGCGGCAATCATCGTGTTCATGGTCCACGCGACATCGGCTGCGGTGAGCTTATCGCCGTTCGGCCAGACCATGTCTTTGCGCAGAACGAACCGCCAGCCCTCGCCGTTCGGCAAGGCTTCCCAGCGCTCGGCGACGCCCGGCGTCGGTTGGAGCTTGTCGTCCAGCCGGGTTAGCGAGTCGAAGACCATCGAATTGAGCCAAACGAGGATGCCATACGTCTCTGGCGCGACGCTCGGGTTGAGCGACTGACTGGACATGCGCAGTTTCTGCTCTCCGGCTCGTTCGGGCGAGGCGGCGGGTGGTTGCGCACCGCCGGTCACCGGGGTCGCTGGCACTGACGGAGCAGGGGTACAGGCGGCGAACAGGAGAGCAAGACCGATTGCAATCCGCGAGAGTGCAAACCGTGCCGACGATACCGCCATGGACCTCCTCCTCTCAAACGATTCATTCGGCGAAGTCAACGGTCGGGGAACCCCTCGGTGCGCGGAAGCGGGCGGTTCGCCGTTCGATCCAGTGGGGTCCAACGCCTCGGGGTCGTGTACCTCACGCGATCGGACGGGATCTCGTTGGCGGTTCTCTGGCAGCGAGGCAACGTCGGCTGCGCACGATCACGCTGCCGTGGCATCAGCTTGGATATCGGACTCGTTCGCTCTGCTGGAACGAGGGTCTCGACGTTCTTCGTCGTCGTGATGCGCATGATCGTCTCGCTGTCGAATCGACCGAGGAAGGTAGGAGCCGTGGAAGCCGCCGCTCCGTGAGCCGGCCGTTGCTCGAGGCGCTGCGGCGGCTCTCAGTTCCTACCGCTGTCTCGATCAATGCGGTCCTCAAGGCGACGATTGTATGAAGGTCGGAAGACCAGCACGACGGTTGATCCTCGCGAAAGATCGAACAATCTGCAGGGCTAGCGGTGCGATCGCCGCCAACTGAGCGGGGTCACTCCGTGGATGCGCCGGAACTGCCGAATAAAGTAGGTCGGATCGGCGTAGCCGACGCGCTCGCCGATCATCGCGATGTCAGCGTCGGTTTCGATGAGGAGGCGGCGCGCTTCGATCATGCGGCGCGTGGTGATCCATTCGAGGACGGTCCGGCCGGTGGCATTGCGGAGGGTGGTGGTCAGGTAGCCGGGGGTGAGTCCGACGGCGCGCGCAACATCGGCGAGCGAGATCGGCTCGGAAAAATGCTCATCGATGTAGTTGAAGACTGCCTCGAGAACCGGCCGGCGCGGGGCAACCTGATCGCCGAGTAGCGGTGAGACGAGCCGCGCGGCGTCGATCAAGATCAGCCGGAGCAAGGCGTGGGCGGCCTCGCGGCAACCGAGGCGCGGCACCTCCAGCTCGTGGGCGAGGCTCCGGAGCCGGGCTTCCCAACGCGCCCGGTCGGCGGGTGGAATCGAAAAATAGCCGAGCTCAACGCCCGCCGGCCGAGCAAAGGGGAGCACGGCCGGATCGTCCGGCCAGACGAACGAGTCGAACTCGAGTCGACCGTCCCCGAGCGCTTCGGCGAGGAAGAAGACGATCCAGCCAGCGGCTTGTTCTTCTTCGTAACTATCGTGCACCTCGCCGGGGGCAACGATAAACAGGTCGCCGGCTTGCGTCTCACGCTGGATGGCTCCCACCCGGTGCCAGCCGCCGCCTTGCTGAATATAGATCAGGACGAAATAGTCGTGGACGTGCGGTCCGGTGTGGTCGAGCCGCCGCCCCTGTTCAAAGCGGAACACGCCAAGCTGGGGGCGGTCCGGCGGCGGATGGACCGAGCGCGCGCGGTACGGCTTGGCCGGAACGTTCCGCAGCATGCTCCCTCGTCCCGAGTTTGAAACGGCTTCAAGCTATTTTAAGCGAGGACCCCATGTCCATCGTGGCCTCGCGGCGTCGAGCGGTCGTGACCGCGGCAGGCGAGCGCCGTCCTGCTTACTGTCCGACGGGACCGTCCGCTCGGTGCGCAGCGTGCGCGGATCGACAAGATTACCGGCGCAACAATCGCCTTGCGGGCTGCTCTTCGTGCTGTTCGGGACTCGATCGGTCGACGCCTGTCCAACGGGTCCGGCACGCCGCAAGGGTGCAGCGGCCGAGCCAACGTCGAAAGAGATAGCGGACAGCGCAACTTCGACGCCGTGCTTCCTACCCCCGAGGCTGGCTTGGCAGGACCGTTCCCGGTCGCAGGGGCGCCCGAACGACCGCACCGCTGAGCCCGCAACTTGTTCGGCTTCTTCGGTACGTTCGGTCGACCGGTGACCCGGGCGGTGGTTGGGCGTGTCATGCGGCCGAAGCGGGTTGGGGGGCTCGCCGAATTGATGAGGCAGGCCCTCCCGCGAAGCGCTGGATCAGTGGCGCCAAACGGAGGTCAAGCCGGCATATCGTCGGATGGCGCGACGATCCCTGCCGAGCAGTCGATTGGCTAGTCTGTGCGGCCGGTGCTTTCCAAAGTTGCGACCGCCACGATCGGCACGCTCCAGTCTGACGGTGGGACGGGCTCCCGGTGCTACACTGGGCGATCGAGGAGGAACCATGGCGGGACGCCCACCACTCGACCCAGAGACCAAGTCACGGGTCCGCGACGAGGCGCTCGACTTCATTCGGGGGCGGCGCATCGGCATCATGGTGACCTATCCTCCGGGAGAGCCCTTCCCTCGGCTGCGGGGCATGGGCTTCGTCCACGAGGGATGGGTCATCTATATGTCAACCAAGCGGGAATGGCTGAAGGCGAAAGAGATCGCCGCCAACCCGCACGTTAGTGTCCTTTTTTACGACACGGCGAAGCGAAGCGATCATTTCATTCAGGTGGACTGCCGGGCGTTTCCGGTGAGCGGCGAGGAATTCGACCGTTGGCAGGAGCGGCGTTTTGAGAAGGAAGGCGACGGCCTGCGCCGTGTCGCGGCGGGGATGACGCGCGACGACTGGGCGGGTTGGCGGCTCGAGCCGCTGCGCGTGCGCATCAATGGCCACCTCAATAGCGGACCGTGGAGGGAGGCCCCAGTGGTGCTCAAGCGCCGAGATCTCGGCCTGCCACCGCTGTCCAACGAAGAGCGGGGGGAATCGGGCGGCTGAGCACGGTCGGTGACAGGGTGGATCGCCGAGGACTCTCAGCGCGTGGAGATTTGGGAGAGATCGATCCGGCGCGCGCCACCCCTCGGGGCGGCGAGACCGCTCTGACCGGAGTTGCCGCGGCGCACCAGACCGCCGAGGGCAGCTCGATCGGAGTGACCCTGACCGGCGCCTTCTCCCTTAGCCAGCGTGGGATTGGGGCGCTTGGGGCGTCGACGAGGACTCCGATGCAGGTCGGCGGCAACGCGCTCCGTCGATGCCAGTCGGCTGGGACTCAAGGAGCTTGCAAAGCGCGAGCAGGCTCGGCTGATGAGCGCTCAGCTCAGCTCCTCGGCCAGCGCGACGATGATGCCCGCGGGGCCGCGCACGTAGCAGAGGCGGTAGAGGTCTTCATACTGGACGATGTCACCGACAAGTTCGGCGCCGAATGACCGGAGTCGCGCGAGCGTGTGGTCAACGCTCTCCACGGCGAACATGATGCTGCGAAGGCCCAAGGCATTTGGCGGCGCGACGGCCGGTTCGACCGTGAACAGAGCAGGGTTCCGAAACCTGGTCAGCTCAATCCGCCCATGCCCATCCGGGGTCCGCAGCATCACAATATCGACTTGGACGCCCTCGAGCCCGTTGACGCGATCCACCCACGGACCCTCAATCGGCATTTCGCCTTCGATGGTCAGGCCGAGTGCCGTGAAGAAGGCGACAGCGGAAGCAAGGTCGTCAACGACGACGCTCACGTGGTCCAGACGCTTGACGGTCATTTGTCTCCCTGCGGTCCTCGCCGCGCCCTCCGGACCGGGCCAGCCACGTTCGAGAGGTGCCCCGCCAGGTCCTCCCAGAGCGCACCGCGCTCCCCGGCGATCCGCGCGGTGAATTTTGGGGTTGGTGGCGCGGCTCGGCGTGCTGAGAGGCGCCGGTTAGCGGTCGAGCGGGCTTTGGCGGAAGGCGGCTGGGATGACGATCGCGCGGTCGGGTGCGCGTGCAGGAGGCGGCTCTGGCAGTGCCAAGCCGGCTTCCGGCTCGAGCGCCACATCGACGGCAGGAACGCTTCGCGGGGATGGCTTGGAGTCATTGGGCAGGTCCGCGCTCTGCGCGGCAAGGCCTGACCGGCCGACCGTGATTTCGAGGCTGTACGTGGTGTCGGAATAGGCCTCGACCTCGATCTGGTACGTCCCGCCAATCGTTGCCACAATGCTGCCCTCATCGACCGCCGTTCCATTGGCGTTGCGCACCAGCACGCGCCGGCCTCGCGGATCCCAGATGTAGAGGTCGGCATCGCCGCTCGTCGGCGTCACACGAGCAAAGAGCGTTTCGCCGGCTTGGACGACCCGCCGGAACACGCGGATTTGCCCGCTTCTCAGCGTGTCGGTCGGTGGAATGTGGTTGAACTGGACGGCAGCCGGCCGTTTCGAAACGTTCCCAGCCCCATCCGCGAGGTAGAGCTGGAGAATGCGCGCCCCGGCCGATGGCGTGAGGGTGAACGTCATCGTCGGGCTGTAGGGAAGCCACGGTGTGGTCTGGACGGGGCTCCAAGCGCCGTTGACGGTGTTCAACGCTCGCTCGACGACCATGAGCCAAGCCACGCCGCTCCCACCAGCCGGGTCATAGCCCGTCGCGTCGAGACGGATGGTGCGTTCGGTCGTCGTCGCCGCCCCACCGTTGACGGTGATGCTGCTGGCCACGGGAGGCCGCGTGTCCGCGGCAGCGCCGAGAACAGTGAACGTGCGGGTCGCGTGGTTGTTGGCCGACGAGAGGTCTGGAATCAGGCTGTCTGGATCGAGCTCCACCGTCACTGAGATCGGGCCAGCGGCGGGGCCAACGGCCCAGCCCGTCGACACGGTGGCCACTTTGGCGCGAGGCTCAAACGTTGCCGTCAGCTCGGCGATTACTGTGCCGCCCCGTCCTGGCTCGCCGCGGGTGAAGCGCACCGGCAGCTCAACCGCCCCGCCAGCGTTCGGCCGCCGAATCGTCACGCCAAGCTCGACTTCGCTATTGACGTAGATCCGCGACGGCGAGGTCCAGAGGTCTGGCACATCGACATAGAAGTCGTCGACGACGGGCGCGACGGCGAGGTAGGCGTTCTCGGCAGTCGCGGGAGCTGCCCCCGGATTGGTGATGACGATGTCGTAGTACCCAGCCTCAATGGCCGCCGGGATCGTGCCGATTACGCGGGTTGTTCCAGAGACCCGGGGATTGATGAGGCCGACGACCGTGCCGCTCTTCGCGTGGCGCAGCGTCGCGATTGTCGCCGAAGAGAAACCACTGCCTTCGATGACGACCTCGACCGGATCAGTCGTCACTCCCTGAGCAGGACGGATTCGGGAAAAGGTGGGGGTGGTGGGGGTCCGAGTCGGTGTTGGCGTCCGGGTAGGTGTCCCGGGCGCACTGGTGGTCGTTGGAGGCGGCGTGGCCGAGCTGGTGGGCGTGCGGGTCGGTGTTGCTGTTGCGGAAGGCAGCGCGGTGGCCGTGTTGGTTGGCGTTTGGGTCGGCGTCGACGTCGAGGTCGGCGTTGGCGTGGGCGACGATGTTGGTGTCGCGGTCGACGTCGGTGTCGGCGCGAGATACGTCGCCGTGAGGGTGACCGGCGAGGTGCCCGCTGCCACGTCGTGGGTAGCAGCGCCGCCGTCCGACCAACTGCCGAAGGTGTACGTCACGCCGCTGATTACGGCGGTCGCTGGTGCCACGACCGAGGTCGACGAATTGACGATTACGGTCCGGGTGAAAGGGGTGACGCCGCCAACGCCCCCGACGAGGATGGTTACTCCGGGTGGCGAGGATTCGACGGCGAGCGTGGTTGTATTCGGCAGGAGGGTCACGAGCTGGGTATGCTGCAGCCCGCCCGAATCGGTCGCGGTCAGGCGAATGTCGAGCGAGGTCGGGTAATCATGGTTGGGCAGAGCCACTTGGCCGCCGGTGCCGGTCAGGGAGGCGAGAATGTGGGCATGACAGTCATCCGGGCAGTGGTTCAGCACAATCGTCCAGGAAAGCGCCGAAGGAGGCAGGGCGCCGTCTTGTTGATCGGTGGCCGAACCGCTGAAGACGATCGTCTCTCCAACACGCCAGCGTGCGGAAGCACTTGGCGCTGTGATGATGGCGGTCGGCGGCGTGTTGCCGGCTGAAATTGTCAGAGGAGCGCTAATCGCCGATAGGCCGCTTGGATTGGTGACCCGGAGCCGTGCCGTGAAGACGCCCGGCGTGGTGTAGGTATAGGTCGTGGTTGCGCCCATTCCGTCGTCAAACTGGCCGTCGTTATCAAGGTCCCATTCGTAGGTCAGTTGCGATGGCGCATAGACCCCGTCCGTCGACCCTGTGCCGTCAAAGGTGACCGCGAGTGGCGCAACCCCGTTGGTAGGGCTGGCTGTTGCGACTGCCGACGGCGCACCTGGCGCGAAACGGATCCGGTGAATCGCGCCGTATTGTCCGCAGCGCTCCTGATTACAGCCGATGTCGAGGTAGTAGAGATTGCCATCTGGGCCAATCTTCAACGCCACCGGAGAAGGCGCTTGACCCACAAAACGTGAGATCTTGGTGGGGTCCGGCGTTCCGTTGGTCGCCTTCATGACCCAGATGCATTGGCGAGCGTAGTCGGCGAAGAAAAGGGCGTAGGCGTAGTCCGAGGGGTACGGGCCGCTCGCGCCGTTGAAGGCGAGTCCCGTGATCGACGCGCCCGGCCCTGGCAAGGACGGGGGACAACCGTCGCCGTCGACGACATGGGCGTAGTGGTTATAGGTGAAGAATGGCGCCACCGCCACCCCTGCGGCGTAGAGGCTGGTGCAGAGCGTGAAGCCGGCCGAGGACCAGGCATCCGTCGGGTTCGCGCCTTCATAACATGGCCAGCCGAAATTCCAGCGCGGCGTGGTCACCGGTGCGGTGAGCGCGGGCGCGGTGGGCGTGATGATCCGGTTGATCTCTTCCCACGTGCCCCAGCCGACATCACCGACCCAAAGCTCCGAAGTGCCTGTTCGAAATGCCATTCGGAACGGCTGACGGAAACCGTAGGCGATGATACGGCTGGTGTTCGTAAACGGATCGGCGGCGTTGTAGAGGGGATTGCCCGGGACACCCGCGCCGGTGATGGGATCGATGCGGATCACGGACCCTCCCAATCCGAGGGGGTCGCTGGGGGTCCACGCGTCTTGAGCGCGTAATGCGCCGCCTTCCGCGGTCGGCGGCGACATCGCGCCGCCTGTCCCACCTGGTGGGTCGCCACAGGGATTACGCGGCTGCCCGCTTGAGGGCGATTCGCCATATTGGCCGTAGTCGAGTGTCAGATAGCCCGCACCTTCACCGCCGCTCACGTAGAGCATGCCGTCTGGCCCGAACGTGACGGTGCCGACACTGTGCGTCCCGAACTGGGTACACCAGTCCGTAATGAGATCGACTTTATTGACGAGTTGGGGATAGGTCGATAACTGTGTCGCGGTGAAGCGCGACAGCTTGCCGAGCACGGTGCAGCCCGGTTCCTCCGGCACGCCCTCGGGCCAGGGACATGAAAAGTCCGGCCAGAGAGGCACCGTCGCCGTGAACGGCGCCGAGTTATAGGTATAGAGCGCGTACACATAGGGGGTCGCCGGAAAGTTCGGATGAAGCGCCAGTGACAGCAGGCCACGGTCTTCCTGATCGTGTACTTCATTGCTAATGTCGAGCGCATATGCGAAGGAGGTGGAGCCGATCGAGGGGAACGCTTTGATGATGCCCCATTTCTCCGCTACCCAGACCGAGCCATCGTTGCCAAACGCGAAGTCGATCGGGAAGTACAGGTCGTCGATCACGATCTCATCGACGAAGCCCGCCGGGAGAATCGGCGCTGCCGGAGGTGATGCAAGGCTTGCCTCACCGCCCGGCGCAGTTGCGGCAGACTCCGCCGCCGGGGTGGTTCCCCGGGGCAGCGAGGCCGCGAGGAGGATCACCAAAACCGCGGAGAAACGGACGGCCCAGTGTGGCACGAAACCTGGAGTAGGCACGGTCGCGGAACTCCTTCGAGAAAGCGCTCGATCGAGCACTTTGGCACGCCCCAATACTCCCTGAATGGCCCTCCGGAAACATCCGTCATACCGCTTGCGGCTATCGGATGTTCGGCCTAGTGAATCCCTCGGAGTTCGTTCCTCGGTGCGATGTGGAACACTGTCGGCGGGAGGGACGCCATGGCCGGACCGCTGCATTACCAAACAATCGCGGAGATCGGTCGCGCCTACCGGCAGGGAGCGTTGTCGCCGGTCGAGGTCACGGAATCGCAACTCGATCGGATCGCCGCGCTGAACCCGACCCTCCATGCCTATGTCACCGTGCTGGCCGACCAAGCCCGCACCGAGGCGCGCGCTGCCGAGGCTGCGCTGGCGGCTGGCTGGGATGGGAGCCCCTTGCTTGGCGTGCCGATTGGGCTGAAGGATTTGATTGACGTGGCGGGCGTTGTGACCACGGCGGGGTCAACGTTCTACGATGTCATCGCCGAGACCGATGCGCCGCTCGTCCACCGGCTCCGGCGCGCTGGCGCGGTCATTCTCGGTAAGCACCAGCTGTTCGAGTTCGCGGGTATCGGACGGCACGGCACCGAGCGCCATCCGGTGGCCAAAAACCCTTGGGCACTCGACCGCTTTCCGGGCGGTTCGAGCAGCGGCACTGGAGTCGCGGTCGCTGCCGGGTTGTGCTTCGCGGGCATCGGCTCGGATACAGGCGGCTCGATCCGGATGCCCGCTGCATATTGCGGCGTCGTGGGCCTCAAACCGACATATGGTCTCGTGCCTGTTGCTGGATCGGTGCCGCTCGCTTGGTCGCTCGATCATCTGGGACCGTTGACGCGCTCGGTGGAGGACGCCGCCATCGTGCTTTCTGCTCTCGCCGGCTACGAGCCAGCCGATCCTTGGAGTGCCCGCGAGGCGGCTGACGACTACCTACGCCATCTTGACCGCGGCGTGCGCGGGTTGCGCATCGGCCTGCCGCAAGATCTCTTCTTCTCTGATGAGGTCGATCCTGAGGTGCTCGAGGCGGTACGGGCTGCGGGGGCGGTGTTCGAGGGTTTGGGCGCTGACGTGATCGCGATGCGGCTCCCAGAAGCGGCGGACTGCATGGATGTCGTCATGCGCCTCATTCGCATCGAGTCGGCCGCATTTCATGAGCCACTCATTCGCGAGAAGGGAGACCAGTATCCCGAACGGTTGCGCAGCTCAATCGAGGAAGGGATGGCGGCTTCGGCGGTCGACTATCTTCGCTTGAAGCGTGAGCGTCAGCGATTGCGTGCGGCCATCCTCGCGGCATTCGACGTGGTCGATCTCCTCCTTACCCCGAGCGTGCCCACGCCGGCGCCGCCGCTTGAGGCGATGCGGCGGCCGGAGGCGATTCGCCGCGTCGCTTGGTCGGCGCCCCACAATATTGCTGGTATCCCGACGGTGAGCGTCCCTTGCGGCTTCAGCAGCGCAGGGCTCCCCATCGGCATGAACCTTGCCGGCCGCCCTTTCGACGACGCGTTGGTGTTGCGCGCCGCCGCCGCTTACGAGCGAGCGACAACGTGGCACACGTACCATCCCCCGCTCGACGAAGGGGTCGATTTCCGGTAGGTCGGCTGCGGGCGGCGCCCCAACAGGAAGACGGATTCACGCCTTTGAGCACTGCAGCCCTGGAACCAGCGAGCGGCGTGGAGGTCTAGCTCGGCTTTTCGCTATACCATCGCCACGGTCGGGTCCATCCCTCGCTGCCCGGCATCGGACGCAGACCGACCTCGCGCAGCAGGTCGGTCATGTCGACCGAAATGAATTCCTCGGCATACGGCTCGCCGTTGTCGATGCTATCAATGTAGCGCAGGTAGGTACCGACGAGGTCGAGTTTCGAGGCCGGCATAAAGTCGGATGCGGCATAGACGCCGCCCGGTCGGAGAACGCGCGCGATTTCCCGCAGCGCCCGCTTTGTCACCTCGAGCGGTACCTCATGGAAGATGATCATCGAAGTGACAATGTCGAAGGAGTTGTCCGGAAACCGCAGGTCCTCGATCGCGCACTGGGCAAAGTGCACATCCAGTCCAAGCTCAATTGCACGCTTATGCGCATAGCGCACCATCGGTGCGGCGATGTCGATGCCCCAGACTTCGGCTTGCGGAAAGCGTTCCTTCATCGCGGTCGTGACTTGTCCGATCGAGCAGGCCAAGTCGAGGGTGCGGCGTACGATGCCGTCGCGCGGTACTGGCACGGCAAAGGCGAACTCGCGCTGGCGCTCGTCATGATCATTGGCGCCGCGAAAAAATACCTTGGTGCCGTAGTGGTAGATGTAGCCTGCCAGCGGGTCGGCATGGTAATTGCCCGGTTGGATGTGAAATTCGACCGTCGCAAAGTAGTCGGGATAGACGAAGTTGGGATCCCACGTGACGGAACCGGGGCCAGACCGGTCGGCGCGATCGAGCGCAGCGAGCAGCTCCGGTTCTCGCTTCCGGTAGGTCGCGATGACGCGATCCCAGAACATTTCTTGAACGCTCCGGATCACTCGGTTGCGACTCGCGGCGATCGGAAGGGCATGGAGCGTTTCGATAGCATCTTCGATAGTCGTCGGAGGTCGCCCGTGGCGGGCCTCGAAGTCTTGCGCGGCCCGCTGGGCGCGGGCCTGCAACACCGGATCTAACGCGAGAAAGTTCCAGTTGCGCATCCCTTCGACGAAGTCGAGATAGGCTTCGTCTTCGCGCTCGCTTGCCGCTGGCATCGTCCCGATCTTGCCGCGATCGACAATCATCCTCGGTCTCCTCTCCACGGCCTCGAGTCTGGTCAGGCGGCGGAGCCGAGTCAATCGACAAAATACGCAGAAGATCGGACAGTCGTCGCCTGATGTCAGGATTGACATTTTCGGTGAGATTTGCTTGACTCGCGGTCAGGACTGACACGTCGGCAGCGTGTCGAGGGAGGGGCAATGTACGCGGTCACCAATCATCTGTTTCCGAAAGAAGAGTTCTTCGACCGCCTAATCAGTAATTTTTGCCGCCGATCGCGGGCCGGCGATCACCGACAAATGGAACGCGACGCGCTTCGAATTGCGCGGTCCGCTGTCGGGCAACGAGTTTATCAGCACGTCGGTCTGGGAGAACTCGGCGGCATTCGACGCGTGGCGGGGCAGCCAAGACATCCAAACGTCGCATCGCCAGGTGGACTACGAGATGTATTCCCGCCGGGCGACCCTCTCGTTTCACGACGTGCTGATGAATGCCGCGCCTGGCCGCGCTCCGGTCGCTGGGCAGCCCGCACGCTACCCCCGGCTGGGCGTCGGGAAGTTCGAATCGCTGATCTTCTTTTCCCCGAAGCCAGAGCATGCCGAGGACGTCATCAAGGCGTTAGAAGCGGAAGGCGCCCCGACTGCACCGGGTCTAGTGTGGTGGGAGGTCTGGAAGGACGTCAAGGGTAACCGCTGGTGGAACATTACCTACTGGGAGAGCCGCGAGGCCTACGAAGCGGCCAAGGCCGCCGGCACCCCACAATTGTCGCTGCCCGGCAACCCCGACTGGTACGAGGGTGAGCCGGAGGAAGCGTTCTATATCATGGAGCTCGAGCGGCTGCCAGGCTTCGCGAAGACCGAGCGTCGGGAGATGGTCGCGCGTGTCTAGCTTTATCCCGGTCGCGGACGCCGCCGATCTGCAAGAAGGGGATGTCCTCACTGCCACGGTTGGCGGCGCATCGGTCGTCATTACCCGCGTCGGGGGCGTGCTCTACGCCCTCGACAACGTCTGTAGCCACGATCAGTCCCCCTTCGACGAGGCAACGATGGATGGCTACGAGCTCTGCTGCCCGCGCCATGAAGGCCGGTTCGATGTCCGATCCGGCAAGGCAACACGCTTTCCCGCTGTCTGGCCGATCAGCGCGTGGCCCGTCAAGGAGGAGGAAGGCCGAATCTGGGTCGACGTCGCGCCGCAGACCCGAGGAGCAGGCTGATGACCACTCGCCAGCAGGAAGCCGAAGCGACGTTCCGCACGCATCCGAGCGTTGCTGTTCGCGAAGAACTGCTGCGTTGGTTCACCGCACCAGCCGACCAAGCGCCCGACCGCGAGCGCATCCCAGTCGAGTTGCTTGCCGAGTCGGCGACCAACGAGTCCAACTGGTCGTTCCGTCCGAAAATCATCCGGGCGATGGGCAAAGCGGCGGTCGATAACCCGGCGGACCGCGCCGCGCTGATCGCTGCGCTGGAAGGCTTAGCAACCGACCGTACCGTGCTCGAGCGTGACCGCGCGGTCGTCGTCGAGGTTTTAGAGGAGGTGCGTCGAGCGGTCGGCTAACGGAGTCGTTCGGCCATGGCGCCTCGTGTACACTTGAGCTATGAACATGGGGGCGCGCCATCGCCAGCTCATGATCCTCGGGATGCTGCAGAACCGCCCGATGTATGGTCATCAGATCAAAGAGGCGATCGACCAGCACATGATGGTCGTCTCGGATCTGAAGCGGGCCAATCTCTACTACCTGCTCGAGCAGCTCACGAGCCGCGGCTACCTCGAGGTTCGCACCGAGACGCTGGACGGCGCGACCGGCCCGGTCGATCGCGAGATCTACTACATCACCCCGGCTGGCCGCGCCTATTTCGACGAATTGTTACGAGAGGTCCTTTCGTCCTTCGACTCGCTGCGCCAGCCGGTCGACGTGGCAATGTTCTTTCTCCCGCATCTGTCGCGCGATCACGCGCTCGCCTTGCTTGCCGACCGCCGCGCCAAAGTCGAAGCGAGCTTTGCCGAGGTGCGCGAACAGCTGGCGAGCAGTCCGCACAAGGGTGATTGGCACGATCTGACGGCCGATCACCTCATTTCGCTCTATCAGCTGGAGCTCGACTGGCTTGACAGAGCCCTCGCCAAAATCGAGGCGAGCGCCGAACTCCAGCCGACGACCTCGTGAGCGTGGGGCGCCTCGTTCCCCTCCGATCGGGACGCGAGTTAGCCGCCGTCCTCTCCTAGCCGGCCATAGAGGCGGCAGAGTTCGCGGAAACGGGCGGCAATCTCGGGACGTAGCGCGCTCGGGGCGACGCGCCAGCTCCAATTGCCCTCCGGCTTGCCTGGCAGGTTCATCCGCGCCTCCGAGCCGAGGGACAGCAAGTCTTGCAACGGCGCGATCGCCAATTCGGCGACCGACGAAAGTGCCAGCCGAATGAAGTCCCAGGCGATGTCCGTCCCGGCCACGCCGAGGTAGCGCCGGACAAGGTCCCGCTCCGCCTCATCGGCGCTGGCATACCATCCGGCGGTCGTGTCGTTATCGTGCGTGCCGGTATAGACCACGGTGTTGCGTTCGTAGTGGAACGGCAAGTACGGGTTGGCCGGATCGTTGGTGAAGGCGAACTGCAGCACTTTCATGCCCGGGTAGCCCAGTTCGTCGCGCAGTGCGGAAACCTCGGGGGTGATGAGGCCCAAGTCCTCAACAACGATCGGCAGCGTGCCGAGCGCCTGCTCCATCGCGCGGAAGAATGCTCGGCCGGGGCCTGGCCGCCACCGGCCGTTGATCGCCGTCGGCTCGTCGGCCGGGATCTCCCAGTACGACTCGAAACCGCGGAAGTGATCGAGGCGGACGAGGTCCACGAGCGCCAAGGTCGCTCGCAGCCGCTCGATCCACCAGTCATAGCTGCGCTCGGCGAGCACATCCCAGCGGTAAAGCGGATTGCCCCAGCGTTGCCCCGTCGCCGAGAAATAGTCCGGCGGAACACCGGCGACAACCAGCGCCTTGCCATCCTCGTCGAGCGAGAAGATCTCGGGCCGCGCCCAAACGTCAGCGCTATCATGGGCGACGAAAATTGGCACGTCGCCGAGGATCTGGATACCCCGGGCGTGCGCCAACCGGCGCACGCGGTTCCACTGCTCAAAAAAGACCCACTGCACGAAGCGGTGATACTCGATACGTCGAGCGAGACGATCGCGCCACGTGGCTAAGGTCTCCGGCTCGCGGCGGCGGAGCGCTGGCTCCCATTCGGTCCACGGGCGGTGGTCGAAGTGCTCGCGCAAGGCGGCATAGAGCGCCCAGTCCTCCAGCCAGCCCTGCTGCTGCCGGACAAAATCACCGAAGGCGTCGTGATCGCCCCCTCCGGCGGCAAAGCGGACGTGGGCGAGCGCCAACGCGGCGGACTTGGCTTCCTGCACCGCCTGAAAGTCGACGGGCCCCTCGCGCGAACCAGGCACGTCTGCAAGCTCGCGAGCGGTAAGCAGCCCTGCCTCGGCCAGCCGATCGAGCGAAATGAGCAGGGGATTGCCGGCAAATGCCGAAAGCGCGGCATATGGGGAATTGCCATAGCCAACCGGCCCGAGCGGCAAGATCTGCCAAAGGCGTGCGCCGGCGGCATCGAGGAAGGCGATCCAGTCGTCGACGACGTCGCCAAGATCACCGATTCCGTGCGGGCCGGGGAGGGAGGTGGGGTGCAGCAGCACGCCGGCGCGCCGGCGTCGCCAATCATACGTCGACGGATGGTGATCCACGCTGCCTGTCCGATCGCGGTATGATGACGGTCATGACTGTCTCGATCACCCTGCACCGGGGCTATCTCGGTCCAGCCGGCCGTCAGCTCCATTATCGCCGCGCGGGCACCGGGTCGCCCCTTGTTCTCCTTCATCAGACACCCGAATCGTCGGCCGTCTATCTCAGCGTCTTCCCAGCGCTCGCCGCTGAGCACGACGTGATCGCGTTCGATACGCCCGGCTACGGCCAGTCCGACCGGCCGGACCCGCCGTTTACGACGATTCCCGAATTTGCCGAGCGGTTGATGGAAGGGATCGACGCGCTCGGCGTCGATCGATTTGCGCTGGCTGGTCATCTGACCGGCGCCGTAATCGCCACGGAAATCGCCGCCGCCCACCCCGAGCGGGTGAGTGCGCTCGTGCTGTCCGAGCCATTCAATTGGTTCACCGAGCGCCGGCGCGAATCCCATCTCGAGCTGCACCAGTATTACCCCTACGACCCTACGGGCCGTCACCTGCTCGATGCCTGGAATCGCTATCGGCCGGCACTCGACCTCGGGTTTACCCCGGAGGAGGTGCAGTTCCACACCCTGAACCTGCTGATCGTCAACGCGCCGTGCGAGCGCTATGGGCACATGGGGTGGGAAGGCGCAGCGCCCGACGCGATGACCCGCTATCCGTTTTGGGAGCGGGCGGCGCAGATTCAGGCGCCGACGCTCGTGCTTCATGGCGCAGAAAGTGGATTGGTGCGTGCCCACCAGCGCTGTCTCGACACCATTCCAGCCAGTGAAGGGCGGGTCGTTCCCGGTGTCACCGCGCTCCATTTCGCGAAGTTGCCGCGCGGCCTCCCGCAGGATGCACCCGAGCAGTTCGCCTCCCTCGTCTTGGATTTCCTGAAGCGACAGTCGTAGCACGGTTCGAAACCGCCGAAGGGCCAGCCCCCGCCAGCGAGACGGCGTTCGTTCGGGAAATCGCTGGAGAGGATGTCTCGTTCTGCCGAAAGGGAGAACGAGATGGAAACGAGCCCTGATGTGCTGACCCGCGTGCTGGACCGGCTTGCGCCGGCAATTGCTCAAGCGGTGGTGGGACGAGCGTCGCGCATGCTGATTTGGATCGCGATCGATCCCGTCGATGACCGTTGCGCGATCCGCTTCCTCACTCCCGCTTCGGCCATCCTTGCCGAGATCGCCGGAGAAGTGCCGTCCGGGGAAACGAGCCGGCTCGCTGGCTGCTATCCCGCGCTGGCGCTGCCGGTGTTGGTCACGAGTCCCACCGGCGTCCGCCGCAGTTGGCTGACGCTCGGCCACCAGCCGGGCCCGATCGCTGTCAACTGAGTATGCTGTCTCCAACCAGGGCTGGGAGGAGATTGATGGCAAATGGCTTGACGCTGGCAGAGGCACGCCAGCTCATTGACAGTGCCTTGCGCTACGCCGAGGAACAGGGGCTGGCGATGGCAGTCGCGGTGGTGGACGCCGGCGGTCACCCCATCGCAATGGCAAAGCTCGATACCGCCTCAATCATCGCGGCCGAGTCGGTTCTTCAGAAGGCGCGCGCTGCTGCGTGGTTCAATCGACCCACCGCCTCAGCGGTCGACACGGGCGCCCAGTGGCCGCACGTCTACCTCAGTTTCACCATCGCCGCGCAGGGAGCGATCACGCTGAGCAAGGGCGGCTTTCCGATCGTGCGGGACGGACAGACACTCGGCGCGATCGGATCCGCCGGGGGCACCGGCGCACAGGATGAGCAAGTGTCGCGGGCTGCCTTGCGTGCACACGGCTTTGAGACCTGGGAGGGGTAACGCTCCCGGGTCCGCGTCGCCGAGGCCGGTGAAATCGGGTCCCGAGGGTACTCGCCATGCTGCCGAACCGGTGCTTCAGGCAAAGAACCGGCGGAATAGGGCACGGTGGTCCGGTCGAACGTCCATTGTGGTAAGGACGATCGTTCGGTTCGCATCTAGGGCCATATCCCCTAGCCGTCGCTGGCCGACCTGCCGATACTCCGAGCAAGAAGTGAACGGTTCGGTCGGGGAGGAGATCCCCGGCGAGACACGGGCCGGAGGAGCAGGGACTCTCCGGGCGGAGGCTACCATGGACGAGATGTTTGTCCCCGATGTGACCAAGGAGGTTCCGGCCGTCACCGAGGAGGAGCGCTCGGTGGAGCTGGCCGATCGGCTCGGCCCGGACGCGACGCGCACGCTCATCGCTGCCGTGGTCCGCGACATGCTCGCTGACGAGCAGCGCGAGGTGTGGCGCCGCCGGCGCGAGCGCCTGCTCCAATACCTCAATGTCGTCGAGTACAACCTCGACTACGATCTCCGGGCGCGCGGGCTGGCCGACAAGCGAACTCGCTAGCTCGCTTGCTGGCCGGCGGGCACGCCGCGCCATCTCAGTTCAGGATTCTCCGTAGCACGCTGGTCAAAGTGGTCTCGCGCCGACGTATTTGGCGGCGCCTCACCGCCATCGCGCGGCGACCGGAATACCGAGCACGGCTTTGGTAGAATCGCGGCGACGGCGGAGACGTCGACCCCGCCGGCGGAGCTATGACGATGCCTCTGTTAATGCCCACCGATTCCCCGGAGCTGCTGACGCCGCGCCGACGCACACGCCCGGTTCGGGTGGGACGCTCTACCATCGGCGGTGGCCACCCGATCGTCGTTCAATCGATGATCACCGAGGAGACCCGTGACGTCGATGCCTGCGTCGAGTCGATCGTCCGCCTTGCTGAGGCGGGCTGCGAGCTCGTCCGTGTCACCACCCCAACGCTAAACGACGCGCGATGCCTCGGCGAGATCAAGAACAAGCTCGATCAGCGCGGAGTTGACATTCCGCTCGTTGCCGATGTCCACCATCAGGGGACCGACATCGCGGTCGCCGTCGCCGAGTTCGTCGACAAAGTGCGGATCAATCCCGGTCTCTTCGTCTTTCGCAAGCCGCGCGGCCGCAGCGAGGAATACTCCGACGACGAGATCCGCGCCGAGCGCGAAGCGATCGAAGAGGCGCTGCTGCCGGTCATCGAGGTCTGCAAGCGGCGCGACATCGCTATGCGGATCGGCGTCAATCATGGCTCGCTCGCCGAGCGGATGCTCGTCACCTACGGCGATACCCCCCGAGGGATGGTCGAATCAGCCATCGAGTACCTCGAAATCTGTGCCAAGCATGGCTATCAGAACCTCGTTGTATCGCTGAAAGCATCGCGAGCGCCCGTGATGATTGCCGCGAATCGGTTGATGGTGAAGCGGATGGATGAGCTCGGGATGGACTATCCGATCCATCTTGGGGTCACCGAAGCGGGTGACGGTGATTACGCCCGCGTCAAGTCGACTGCGGGAATAGCCACCTTGCTTGCGGAGGGCATCGGCGACACGATCCGTGTTTCGCTGGCCGAGGACCCGATCAACGAGATCCCGGTTTGCTACGACATTTTGCAGGCGCTGGGGTTGCGGCGGACTAAGACCGAGTTCATCGCCTGCCCATCATGCGGCCGGACCAAGTTCAATCTCCAGACCGTGCTTCGCGAGGTGAAGGCTGCGACCGGCCACCTTTCCGGCCTGAACATCGCCGTGATGGGCTGTATCGTCAACGGCCCCGGGGAGATGGCTGATGCCGACTATGGGTATGTCGGCAAGGGCGGCGGCGTGATCTCGCTCTACCGCGGCCGCGAGCTGATTAAGTCGAGCGTCCCCCAAGAGCGCGGTGTCGAGGAGCTGGTCGCGCTCATCAAGGCTGACGGCCGTTGGGTGGACCCCTAAGCGGAGCCCGCGCCCCCGACAACTCTGGCACGAGGAACGCAGCGTGGACGTCGATCCGACGATTTTTAAGGCCTATGACATTCGTGGTATCTATCCAACGCAGTTGAACGAAGCGATTGCTCGTGCTATCGGCCGCGCCTTCGTCACCTTGCTTCAGGCCGAGACGGTCATCGTCGGCCGGGATATGCGCACGTCCGGGCCAGCGCTCTTCGCTGCCGTCACCGAGGGGATCCGTACCCAAGGCGCGGATGTGATCGATGTCGGGATGGTCAGCACCGATCAATACTATTTCGCCTGTTCGAAGTTCGGCCATCCCGGCATGATGGTCACCGCCTCGCACAACCCCAAGGCGTACAACGGCTTCAAAATGGTGAAACAGATGCCCTACCTCCTCAGTGGAGACGAGGGCATTCAGGACCTCCGCCGGCTAGTCGAGCGTGAGGAGTTTCCCAAGCCGCTTCGCGCTGGCGTCCAACGGTCCGTCGATTTGATGGACGAGTTCGTTGCCGCCCTGCTCAGGTTGATTGACGTCAGTGCCATCAAGCCCCTCAAGGTCGTCGCCGACACCGCCAACGGCATGGTGGGGCCGGCGCTCATCAAGTTGTACGGGGCGCTTCCGGTGACGCTTATCCCGATGTATTTCGAGCCGGACGGTACCCTGCCCAACCATGGGCTTGACCCGCTTCAGCCCGAAAACCGCGCCGAACTCGAGGCGCGTGTTCCGCAAGAGAAGGCGGATGTCGGCTTCGCCTTCGACGGCGATGGCGACCGATTCTTTGTCATCGACGATCGCGGCAAATTTGTCCCGGGCGATTTCATCACCGCGCTGCTTGCCCAGTACCTTCTCCGGAAGCATCCCGGCGGCCGGGTTGTCTACGACGTCCGTTCCTCCTGGGCGGTGCCGAATCTCATCCGCGAGGCGGGCGGCGTGCCTCTCGTCGAACGAGTCGGCCACGCCTTTATCAAGCGCCGCATGGCGCAGGAGAACGCAATTTTTGCCGGCGAAGTGTCTGGTCATTACTACTTCCGCGACTTCAACTTTGCCGACTCGGGGATGATCCCGTCACTGCTGGTCCTTGAGCTGCTGTCAACCAGCGGCAAGCGGCTCAGTGAGTTGCTTGCGCCACTGGAGAATACCTACTTCGTTTCCGGCGAGATCAACTCAACTGTTCCCGATGCTGCTTCCAAGATGGAGGCGATCGCGAAGCGCTACGCCGACGGCAGGATCGAACGCATCGATGGTATCTCGGTCTCGTACGACGACTGGCACTTCAACGTTCGCGCCTCCAACACCGAACCGCTGCTCCGATTGAACCTCGAAGCGCTCTCGCGTGAGAAGATGGAAGCGAAGCGCGACGAACTGCTGGCCTTCATCCGGTCGTAAGGGGCCTCGCGATCGGGTAGCCCCGCAAGCTTGCGGAGGCTGCCCTCGGATGTCGAGGCGCTGGGCAAGGCATTGTTCGCTCGCTCACGGTGGCGGCGAAGAGATTGCCTCTGGCCAACACGGTCACGGGCTGAAGGCAGCGGCGGCCCTATTCCTCCTCTTCCTGCAGCCGCGCCAACACCGAGATGTCTTCGAGGGTCGTGGTGTCGCCGAGCGACGGGTCGTTCGTCGCCACCTTGCGCAACAGCCGCCGCATGATTTTGCCGCTTCGCGTTTTCGGCAGCGCGTCGGTGAAGCGGATCTCCTGCGGCCGGGCGAACTTTCCGATCTGCTCGCCCACGAACTCAATCAGCTCCAACCGGAGCTCGGCGGACTTTTCGACATTGCCCTTGAGGGTGACGAAGGCGACGAGCGCCTCGCCGGTGATTTCGTCTGGCCGGCCGATGACGGCGCTCTCGGCGACGAGGGGGTGCGAGACGAGCGTGCTTTCCACCTCGGCGGTGCCAAGTCGGTGGCCAGAGACATTCACCACATCGTCGATGCGCCCCATCAGCCAGAAATCGCCGTCTTCGTCGTAGCGCGCACCATCTCCGGTGAAGTAGACGTGAGGGATTTGGCTCCAATATTGGGCGCGATACCGCTCGTCGTCGCCGAATAAGGTGCGCAGCATCGATGGCCACGGCCGGTCGATGACGAGGAAGCCGCCTTGGTTCGGTCCCTGTGGGTTGCCGTCGCGATCGACCACCTTGGGGGAGACGCCAAAGAACGGCCGGCCGGCCGATCCCGGTTTCTGGGGTACCGCGCCCGGCAGCGATGCGATCATGATGGCGCCAGTTTCTGTCTGCCACCACGTGTCAACGATTGGACAGCGCCCGCCACCAATCACCCGGTGATACCAGATCCAAGCCTCTGGGTTGATGGGCTCGCCAACCGTCCCGAGCAAGCGCAAGCTGGACAAGTCGTACTTGGCTGGCCAGCTCTCGCCTTGCCGAATGAACGTTCGGATTGCCGTTGGCGCGGTGTACAAGATCGACACCTTGTACTTTTCGACGATCGACCACCAACGACCGAAATCGGGATGCTGCGGCGCGCCCTCATACATGACGTTCGTCGCCCCATTTGCCAGCAGGCCGTAGACGACATAGCTATGGCCGGTGACCCAGCCAATATCCGCCGTGCACCAGAAGATGTCATCCTCGCGCAGGTCGAAGACGTACTTGGACGTCAGGTAGACGCCGACGAGGTAGCCGCCCGTGGTGTGGAGGACGCCTTTTGGCTTGCCCGTCGAGCCCGACGTATAGAGGATGTACAGCGGGTGCTCGGAGTCGAGCGGCACGGCCGGACAGTCGTCGGAAACCCCGGCGATGGCGTCGTGCCACCAGAGGTCGCGTTCCTCCTGCCAGCCGATCGTGTTGCCGCAGCGGCGGTAGACAATAACCTTCTCGACGCTCGGACACGCCCCGTCTGCGAGAGCGTCGTCGACATTGGCCTTCAGCGGGATGATTGCCCCCCGCCGCCAGCCACCGTCGGCGGTGATGACGACGCGGGCGCGAGCATCGTTCACTCGCTCGCGGATCGCCTCAGCGGAAAACCCGCCGAAAATGACCGTGTGGACGACGCCAAGGCGGGCGCAGGCGAGCATCGCGATCGCCAACTCTGGCACGAGCGGCATGTAGATCGCGACGCGGTCACCCGCCTGCAGCCCCAATCCCTTGAGCACATTGGCAAATTTGGAGACTTCGGTCTTCAGTTCCCGATAGGTAACCCGGCGGGTATCGCCTGGTTCGCCCTCCCAAAGAAAGGCGGCCTTGTCGGCGTTCGGTCCCTCAGCGTGGCGGTCGACGCAGTTGTACGCGGCGTTGATCTTCCCACCGACAAACCACTGGGCGTGTGGCTCGTTCCAGACCAATACCTGTTGCCATGGAGTGAACCAATGCAATTCGCTCGCCATTCGGCTCCAGAACTGCTCTGGCTGGTCGAGCGACTCGCGGTAGAGTTGTTGGTACTCCTCGATGCTCTTCACGCGCGCTCGTGCGCTGAATTCGGGCGGCGGCGGAAACACCCGCCCTTCGCGCATAACGTTCTCGATCTGGGTCATCGTCGTCTCCCGCCGCAGTGATGCGTCGCCTGCCGGCCCGGCCATTGTAGCGCAGCGGGGTTGGGCCGAGGCCGCGACTACTTGATCGCGTAGAGCCGGCCCTCCTCGGTTGCGAGAAAGAGGAGCCCGCGCGCCAGGGCCGGCGCGACGCGGATCTTGCCGGGAAGCGCAATCTCGAGGACCTTGTCGCCTGTCGCGGCGGTAAGGACTACGAGCCGCTTGTCTTCGGAGGCCGCGTAGAGGAGGTCGCCGGCGACGATCGGTGACGCGACCGGGCCACCGAGGTTGGCCTGCCAGCGCTGCCGTCCATCAAGCGCGTGGAGCGCCGTAAGTTTGCCGTCGGTGCCTGGCACGAAGAGCAGCGCTCCCGCTGTCGCCATCGCCGACTTGACGGGCGACGCCACGTTGGCACTCCACTTGTAGCCGGGCTGGGGACCCGGCAGGCCGACTGGCAGCCCCCACAGATAGAGCTGCGCTTGGAGTTCGCGCAGTTCCCACTCGAACGGTGCGCCCTTGGCAAACGGGTCGATGGCGTGGACGATCCCGCGGTCATTCGCCACGTATGCGAATCCGCCGGCGAGCAGCGGTGGGGCGTCCACCGCGCCGCCGGTCCGGTAGACCCAACGCGCGGCGCCCGACGCGAGGTCGAGAAGATGGAGCCGTCCGTCCGCCGTGCCGGCGACGACCAGCCCGTTGCCAACCGCAAGCGGTGCCGCGATCGCTGATCCGGCGTCGTAGCGCCAGCGGAGCGAGCCGCCGGCCGCGTCCAGCGCGTACACCCCGCCATCGTGCGACGCAACAAACAGCACACCGTCGATCGCAAGCGGAGCGGAGGTGACGGGCCCGCCCGTTCGATAGTCCCAGCGCAGCCCACCGCTCGCCAGATCGAGCGCAACGACGCGGCCGTCCTTCAGGCCGAGGAAGACCAACCCGTCGGCGATGGCCGGCCCGGCTTCGATAGATCCGCTCGCCTTGTATTCCCACTTCGATTGGCCGTTGAGGGTCTCGCGCGCGACCGCTCGTCCGTCTGCGAGGCCGACGAGCACCAGCCCGCCAGCGCTCACCGGCGGCGAGGTAATGGTGGCGCCGAGGCTTTGCTGCCAGACAACCCTGCCTTCGAGCACGGTAGCCGACTCAGCAGCGAAGGAGGTTCGCGCTGGGTTCTGTCCTGCCATCGTCCAACTGCCCGCCGGCGATGTCGTGGAAAGCGTCGAGAGCGCCGCGCCGGAAACCGCTGGGCTAGGCGGTGCGGTGAACCGGACCGCACCGAGAACGAGGAGAACGACGGCGGCGCCAGCGAGCACGGCCTCGGCTGGCCGAGAGCTGCCCCAATGAACGAGGTCAACGAGCGAGCGCCAACCTCGTTCGGCAAACGACCGCCTCGCAGGACGGTCGGTCGGCGGGGAGGTGAGCGCCGGTGGCGGGCGAAACTCGGTCGGCAACACGCGAGGACGCTCAACCGGTGGCGGCTCCAGCACGGCCAGGTCCGACCGGCGATGATGAAGCAGCAGCGCCCGTCGTGACCGGGCTTCGACCGGCGAGGCGACGATGTCGCGCAGGACCGTTCCGGCAGCGGCGGGCCGGTCGTCTGGGTCGTCGTTGAGCGCCGCAAGCAGGGCGTGATCGGCGGACGCCGGTAATCTCCCAACGAAGGCGCTGGGGGGCGCCGGCGGCGATCCGGGGGCCGAAGGTACCGGTGGCTGGCCGGTCAGCAGTTCGTAGAGCAGGGCGCCGTAGGCCCAGACGTCGCTTCGGGTGGTAGCCGGATCCCCGGCGCGTTGCTCCGGGGCAAGATTGAAGCGACCGGCGAGCAGCGCAGCGCGCCGATGTGGCGGCGCAAGCCAGACAAGCCGTGCCAGACCGAACTCGGCGACGACCACCGATCCGTCGGCACGGCGCAGCACGGCCGACGGGTCGAGGCCACCGTGCACCACGCCGCGCGCGTGGGCGTAGTCCAGCGCCTCGGCCACTCCCTGCGCAATCGGCAGCACCTCGCGCCAAGGGCGCGGCCTGCCGAGCAGCGTCGAAACACTACCGTCGGCATAGTCCTCAAAGACCAAATACGGAATGCCCCGCTCGTCGCCAACGTCAAGGAGCGGCGCGATATGGGGATGGCGCAGGTCGCGGACGGAGTGCATCATCTCGCGGAAGCGTGCCAACAGGCGGCCCTCGCCATCGAGCGGTAGGCCGTCGAGCAGCCGAAGCGCGAACACTCGATCTCCGGAGCGCACGCGATAGGCCGTGCCCAGCCCGACTGGTCCAAGCATCTCGATGACACGATAGCGGCCAATCACGCGCGGCTGCTCTCGGCGCAATCGCTCCATGTGCCGCAGTATAGGAAGCAAGCAAGCAGCACAAAAGGAGTTATGCTCGCCGGTGAGGTCGCTACCCTGCGACGGTCTTGAGGACGTGCAGCGCGATTTCGCCAACGAGCTGGAGGGTTTCCGGCTGAACGAGGTGAGCTTGGTCGGTTGGCTTGTGGTAGTTCTCGTCGATGCCTGTAAAGAAGAAGATCGTCGGAACCCCCGCCCGCGAGAACGAAGCGTGGTCGCTCCCACCGCCGGCGTTGGTAACTTCCGGCAGCGTTCGGCCGAGCTCGGCGGCCTTTTCGCGCGCTGGCGTACTCAGGCGTGGAGCGCCCGCTGCCGACAAGCGCAGGTCGATGCCGACCATGTCGAGGTTGATCATCCCGACGATGCGTGCTCGCTCGGCCTCTGTCAGGCGTTGAACGTAGGCGCGGCTGCCGAACAGCCCGTTCTCCTCGGCGCCAAAAAGGATGAAGCGGAGTTCGGCGCTTGTGGGGACACCCGCCATCACTCGCGCCAGCTCAAGGGTCACAGCAGAGCCCGAGGCGTTGTCGTTTGCGCCCGGCGATCCTTCGACGGAGTCCAGATGGCCCCCGACGACAAGAATACTCTCACCGCTGCCCGGCCGCGACGCGATGACATTTTCGCTGCGAATGGTTTCCGGCTGGGCGTCAACGACCAACGACGCGATCACCCGACCGGCTCTCGCTTGGTCCACCAGTCGACGGCCGTCGTCGCGCGAGATAAGGACCGCTGGGACCGACGCTGCTTGGGCGAGCGATGGCTGAATGAACCCCGCCTCGTTGTTGTAGACGATAACGCCGACGGCGCCAGCGAGCGTCGCGCGCTCGACCTTCTCTTGAAACGTGATCTGGCCGCGCTCGATGAGCGCGATCGCGCCGGCGACCTCGGCGGGCAGCTCGCCGTCGCGACCGAGGCCGGCGTGCACGAGCGGGGCGGTCACTTCCCCACTGCCCGAGTTCGTCATCGCAACCGCTTCGAGCTCGGCGGGCGCCGGCGAGACGATGCGTGCCTCAAGCCGCCGCACTCGAAATTCATCGAAACTGAACGCCTGCCGCTCGACGCGGTAGCCCATTGCGCGGAATTGCTCGGCCGCCCATTCGGCAGCGCGGCTGTAGCCCATCGAGCCGGCCGGTCGCGGCCCGATTGTCGTCGCGAGATGCTCGACGAGGCGCAACGCCCGTTCCCCCGAGAACGCGGGATCGGCCGCCGTGCCGACCGACGGCGGTGCTAGCGAAGCGGGCGGCGCGGCGGTGGGCACGGCCTGCGCTGCCGGCGCAACGGGCGATGGTGGCTGAGGCGACGCCAGCCGGCAGGCCGAGAGCAGGGACACGAGGAACAGAGCGAGAACGAGCGAGAGCGCCGAGACGCGAAGACGAGCCATCACACTCCTACCGGGCCAGACGACGTGGCGTGTTCAACTAGTGTACCCGCCGTCTCGCGGTTTCACGAGTTTTCTGTCGACTCGATCAGCGGGCGTCGCTGGGCTCGAATCCTGCCAAGTCTGCGAGATCGACGGCCAAAAACCGATCGAGCAACCGCCGTCGCCAGATGGTGTAGAGAATGGTGGCCCACGTCGCGACGATGAGCGCAAGCAGTGCATGCTCCCACAGCGTGAGCTGGGGCATCTCGAGGAGCCAGCCGAAGCCCGGCACGGTGAGGACGACCGCGTAGGCGGCAAGCAGCAGCACCGCGAGCAACGCGGGGCGCCGGTCCCCGGTGTAGCGCGCCGCGACGGCGAGCCAAGGAACCGGCGGTTTGAGGAAGACCAGCAGCACGAGGCCGCAAAGGACGGTAAAGGTGACGATCGCCGCCTGAGCGTAGGGAACCGCGAGGTCGGCCGTCTGATCGGGCGACAGCTCAGGCTGCGCCGTTTGGACCGTGGCGAAGCCCATCAGGAGGAACATGATGTAGACGAGGAGCCCGGCGAGTGACAGGGTGAGCGCAGCGGGGATGATGAAGTAGAGAAGCGGGCGGATGTGCTGTCCCTTGACGACGGGCCCCGGCTGCGCCCACGCCGCCAACGCCAACGTCGGCAGTCCTACCGTGAACAGAGTCGAAATGGAGGCCGTTTTCGGCGTAAAGGGAAAGCCGCCGACGATAGCCGTCGAAATGATGAGGAGCGCGAAATAGGCGACGCGGGTGAGGAAGAGGCGTAGAACGTCCTGCATCCCGTTGAGAATGCGCTGTCCCTCGCGTACCGCCGGTGCAAGCGCGGCGAACGAACTCCCGAGCAGCACGATATCGGCTACGGCCCGCGTCGCTTGGCTTCCACTTTCCATCGCGATCCCAAGGTCCGCCTTTTTCAACGAAAGGACGTCGTTGACGCCGTCGCCGATCATCGCGACGTAGAAGCCCCGCCGCTTGAGGGCGTCGACGAGGCCTTCCTTTTGCTGCGGTGTAATCCGCCCAAAGATCGTCCCTTCAACCGCTACCGTTTCGAGTTGGGCGGGACTCATGCCTGCCAGTTCGAGGCCCGAGACGAGTCGAACGTCATGTTCCAAACCAGCTTGGCGGGCGAGCGCTGCTACCGTCTCGGGGTTGTCGCCGGAAATGATTTTGACCCGGACGCCCGATTCGGCGAACTGACGGAGGGTCTCCTTCGCCTCTGGCCGCAGCTCATCGGAAAAGCCGAGCACGCCAATCGGCTCGAGGCCGGCAGGAAGCACAGGCTGCCCGCGAGAATCGTGGAGCGACCCGCTGCGTTGCCGTGCGAACAGGAGAACGCGCAGTCCCCGGGCTGACCAGTCGGCGACGGTTGCTGCAGTCGGGTCGGCAGCGAGGGCCGGCCGCAGCATTTCTGGCGCCCCCAGAACATAGGCAGTGCCATCGATGACGAGCCCGCTCCATTTCCGTTCAGAGGAGAACGCCACCTCCTCAGACACTGGCTTCGCCTCGCCCGGGCATGCCGCGGCGATCGCCTCGCTCGTCCGGTTTCCGCTGCTGGCGCTCGCCACAACGATCCCCAGCAACCGGCGCACCTCGTCCTCATCGATACCCACTGCCTCGATCCGGTCGAACAGAATCCGGTTCGCCGTCAATGTTCCGGTTTTGTCGAGGCACAGGACGTCGACGTTCGACAGCGACTCAATGGCGTTCGCTTGCTGGACGAGCGCGCCTCGGCCTGCGATCCGTACTGCTCCCGCGGCGTAGGCGACGGCAATCGCTAAGAACAGCCCATTCGGCACGAGGCCAAAGATGACCACCGATGCCTGGACACTTTGGAGGACGGGAATTTCTGCCAGCACCGCATTGACGACGAGCAAGATCTCGAAATAGACGACGATCAGCAGCAACACCCGGACGACGAGGTGGATTTTGCGCTGGAGCGGGGTGAGCACCCTCCGAAACGCCTTCGCGCCCGCGGTCAGTGAATTGGCGAAGCTTTCCGCGCCCACCTTGGTGGCCAGATAGCGCCCTGCGCCGTTGACGACGAACGAGCCGGACAGCACGGCATCGCCCGCCGACTTGGGCACGAGATCGGATTCGCCGGTGAGCAGCGACTCGTCCACGTCGATGCGGCCGTCGCTTGCGAACACGCCGTCAACGACGATCTGGTCGCCGGGTCCGACGGCGAGCAGGTCGCCAAGGACGATTTCTGCTGGGTCGACCTCACGCTCAACGCCGTCGCGCACAACGGTCGCCTTCGGGCGGGTGAGCAGTGCGATCCGGTCGAGCGTGCGCTTAGCACGCACTTCTTGAACGACCGAGACGATGACATTGACGAGGATGACGCCTACCGAGACGAGCGCGTCGGTCACTCGTCCGAGCAGGACGAGTGTCAGGCCGAGACCGAACAGGACGTTGTTGATGAACGTGAAGACGTTGTCGCGCAGGATCTGACGGTAGGACCGGCTCGATGCGATCGCAACGTCGTTTCCAAGGCCGGCAGCCCGGCGCTGGGCTGCCTCCTCGGTGGTCAAACCAGTGAGCGGTGTCTCCGGTGTAACGGTAGTCATCGGGCGGGGAGGATAACGCACTGACGCCTCGACGCGGAGTGGCTTCAAAACGAAAAGGCGGGCGTGTCACGTACGCCCGCCCCCGGACTGGCCCCGCTGGGGGCTAGCCGATCGTCACAACATTGGCCGTGCAGACCGTCCCGCCGACGAGGAAGTTGAAATTGAAGGTGCCAGGGGCGCCGATCTGCGCCTGCCAGCGCCAGATGTATCCCTTGCCGCCCCCGGACACGCCCAGGAAGCGAGGGCTCCCGGGGCCCTGGACCGAAACGTTCACTGACGGCCGCGACGACGTCACCGCGATGGTGAAGATTTGATTGACCCCCGGCCGCCCGGGCTCAAAGCTCATCTGCTCATCACCCTGACACGCGGCTGGTTGCGGCGGCGCCCACGGGTTCCACCACCAAGGATACGGGTTGTAGGGCTGATACGGGCGGTGGTGGTAGAAGCCCGGCGCATAGGGCGCATACGGATAGGTGTAGGGCGCGTAAATGCCATAGACGTAGTACGGATAGACCATCGGCCGAGGATAGTAGGCGTACGGCTGATACCACGCGCCCCAGTAGTAATTCGTGGGGTAATAGGGCAGGGAGCGCACCGTCGGCGGCGCGTAGTACGGGTAGTAGGGCATGTAGTAGTAGGGTTGCGGGAGCGTTACCGCCGCGTACGGGTAGTAGCCGCCCATGCCCCGGCTCAGTTCTTCGGCAGTGGCGGGGGTCGCCGCGCCGGAGGGCACGAGGCCCGCTGCACCAAGCATGTCGCCGGCGTTCGGGACGATGACCGCGCCCGCCGGGGCGAAGCTCGTCTCGAACTTCCATTGCTGCAGCGCCAGCCGCTCGGTTCGAAGCGTTACCACTGGACCGAAATCTTCGAGAGCGACCGGCAGGCCGAAAATTGTCGCTGCGTTTGGCACGGCGCTGTAGGCGGCCGCGATTTCGCTGTTTGCCGCAAGCAACTCAGCGGTCGGCTGACCCGCTGATGGAAGCGCGTAGGTCGACGTCAGCCAATCGTCCAAACCGGCTTCGGCCAGCAAACCGGTCACGCTAGTAACTTGAACGCCGGTCTCCGGGCGCCATTCGAGCACACCGCGTTGAAACGCCTGAACGACGGCATCGTCGAGGACGAACCGCTGCGTCACCGGATAGCCCAGTGCGTCGACGCCGCCCAGCCGGCGAAAGGCGTTGTAGAAGGGGATGCCGCCCGTGTCGAGAACCGCAAAGCCGGTGCCCGCTGGGGAGTCGCCCCGAGTCTGGGTAAAGAACCAACCGCCCTGAATAGCCCAGTCGTCTCCGGCTGCGGCCTCTGTTCCCCGCGGCGCAACGCTGACGAGCAGCGCGACGAGCACTGCAAGGGAGAGGACGGTTTGGAGGGCGCGGCGCGCATGTCCTGACCAACCGAGTCGCATCGGCAACCTCCTGTCTGTTCCGGTCTTCAGTTTGGTTCAGCCACCAGCCGGAACGGATCTGGTCCAACCTCAATCTGCGGCGCCCTCCCGCGCGCCGGCTCCGATAACCGAGCGCGACAGGGAGCCCCTCACTGACCCTATCGGCTCCCGACCGCGTTTTGGCCAGCCTGCCTGGCTTTTTCGACATTGTACATCGGTCAACTAGGCTGTCAAGATGCCGAACGACGAGACCGAGTGTCTAGTAGGCGCCTGCGCCGCTGACCACAAGATCCCGTGGTTGCTCGTCAAGTGTACCCGGCTTCAGCGTAGCGAGCGGCGGACCCTGCTCGGTACATGGGGCAGTCCTTGCGGAGTTCGGAGAGCGGCAACTGCCGCCTCACCGCGTCGCGGGCAGACGACGGAGCGAGGCCAAGATGACTACCCCGCTCCGAGTGAGCAGACTGGAGCGGGGTGAACGGAGGTGCGGGAACGAGCTCTCAGCTCTCGATGTCGAACAACATGATCGAGTCGGGCTGTCCGGCGGAGGCGGGGCGAAGCACGCTGACAAGCGCCTTGTGCAAGTCGTGCGGCTCGTACTGGTTCTTGCCCTCCCGATCGTCGAAGGTGATGATGCAACCGAAGTCGAAGCCGAGGGGACGTGGGCCGACGTTTTCGCCGGCGTGGACCTTGCGCACCGACTCGATGCCCTCGAGACCATAGCAGGCCTGCTTGAGGGCTTGCTTCTCCTCGTCGGTAATCCCTTCTTTGAACTTCACCAGGATGATGCGGCTGTACACACGTTCCTCCGCGGTTTCGTCATCCGGCGCGCCGGATGCGGGCGGCGTCCGGTGGACGCCGCGCCCATCCTACATCATTGCCTTCAGCTCTTTGGTGAGGGCGGGGATGATCTTCTTCCAATCGCCCTCGACGCCAAACCGTGCCTGTTTGAAGATCGCCGCCTCCGGGTCCTTGTTGATGGCAACGATCGTCTTGGCACCGCTACAGCCCGCCATGTGCTGCACCGCACCGGAGATGGCAACAGCGATGTACAGGTCCGGCGAGACGGTCGTGCCGGTCAGCCCGATCTGCATATGCGTCGGGACCCATCCTGCGTCGACCGCCGCGCGGCTTGCGCCGACGGCGCCGCCCAGCACTTCGGCCAGCTCTTCCAACTGGCGCCAGTTCTCCTTCGCTTCGCCGATGCCACGTCCGCCGGAGACGATGCGCGTCGCATCTTGCAGCTTGGGACCGCTCGCCCGCTCCTTTTGCTGATCGATGACCTTCACCGGCCCTTCGCTCACCGTGACCGAAACGGGCACCACGTTGCCTTGCCGGCTCGGATCAGGCGTGAGCGGCTCCTGCGTCTTGCCGCGGATGGTGAACATTTGCGGCGTCCCCTCGGGCAAGACTTCCGCCATGGCGCTGCCGCCGTAGACGGGCCGGCTGGCGATCACCTGACCGTTCTCGACCTTGAGGTCGATCACGTCATTGGCCAGGCCGACGCCGCGGCGGAAGGCGAACCGCGGCGCGAGATCCAACGTCACCAGCGACTTGCTGAACAGCACCACCGCCGGATCAGCCTGCGACACGATCGCATCGAGCGCTGGCAGGTACGTCGCGTTGGTGTACTTGTCGAGCGCCGGCGCGTCAGCGACGTAGACGGTGTCGGCGCCGGATTGAATGAGTTCTTGGGCCAAGCCGGCGACGCCATTGCCGATGAGTGCGGCGCTGACCGGCCCGCCGATCTGATCAGCCAACCGCCGCGCCGCGCCCAACGCCTCTTTCGTGCCGGCCAGCACGCTGCCTTCGCGGTGATCCGCGTAGACCAACACACCCGAAGCCATCGTTCTCTCCACTGCCGCCCGGACCGTCCGGGCGATCCCTTCAACTCTAGATCACGCGCTCTTCGCGCAGCCGACGCGCCAGATTGGCGGCCTGCTCTTCTGGCGTCTCGCCAGTAATCCATTCGATTTGCGACTCGACCTTTGGCACATACAGCCGCAGCAACTGGACCTTTCGGCCGACGGCGTTCACGCCGAGGTCCGCCGCAGACTTGACGTCCACCTTGGCACGCGCCGCCGCCATGATTCCCTTTAACGTCGGGTACCGCGGCTGGTTCGCCTCGTTGGAAACGGCGAGTAGAGCCGGCATCGGCACCTCGAGCACTTCATACCCGTCCTCGATCAACCGTTTGACCCGCAATGTCGTGCCCGTCACCTCGATGCCGGCGACCGGCGTCACCGAAGGTATGCCGAGCAGCTCGGCCAACCCTTGGGGCACCTGCGCTTGGTCCCAGTCGGAGGCTTGGCGGCCGCAGAGGATCAGGTCGTAGTCGCCGACGCTTTTGATGGCCGCGGCCAGCACGTTGGCGGTCTGATACGCGTCGGCATCCTCAAACGCCGGATCATCGATGAGCAAGCCGGCATCGCATCCCATCGAAAGGGCCTGCTTGATGGCGTCGCGGGCGGTGTCTTTGCCGAGCGAGATCACGGTGATGCGACCGCCGTGCTGCTCCTTGAGCTGGACGGCCGCCTCGATGGCATTGGCATCGTATTGGTTGACGGTTGGAGGGATCCCCGGTGGAGGAATAACTTTCTTGGCGGCCTCGTCCACCCGGAACTGCGATGCCGGGGTTTCCGGATCTTGCACCTGCTTGACGCAGACGATGATGTTCATCCTAGCTCCCTGCCGGGGCGGCAGACGTCCCGGCTTGTATTGCTTCGTCAATCAACTCGGCGACGTCACGGACACGGAAGCGCTCGACTGCGTCCTTGACCTTCACGCCGTCTTCAAACATGAGGTTGCAGTAGGGGCAGGCAGCCGCCAGCCCGCGGGAACCGGTGTCGAGCGCTTCCTGCGTGCGCAAGTGATTGATCCGGCTGCCGATCTTCACTTCGAAGAAGGAGTGGCCGCCGCCACCGCCACAGCAGAACGCCTTGCGGCCATTGCGCGGCATTTCGATGACATTCAGTCCCGGGATTGCCTTCAGCACCTCGCGCGGCGCGTCGTAGAGCCCGTTATGCCGCCCAATGTAACAAGGATCGTGATAGGTCAGCGTTTCGTCGATGCGACCTTGGATTCGAATGCGGCCACTCTTGATCAGTTCGTCGATATATTCCGTATGGTGCATCACGTCGTAGTGGCCGCCAAACTGCGGGTATTCGTTCTTGATGGTATTGTAGCAATGAGCGCAAGCGGTCACGACTTTCTTGACGTTGTAGCCGTTCATCGTCGCGATATTCTCTTGCGCGAGAAGTTGGAAGAGATATTCATTGCCGCACCGCCGCGCGGGATCGCCGGTGCAGGTCTCTTCCCGCCCTAGGATGGCGAACTTGACGCCGGCTGCTTGCATCGTTCGGGCGAAGGAACGCGCAACCTTTTGATTGCGCTCGTCGAACGATCCGGCGCAGCCGACCCAGTACAACACCTCGATCTCTTCGCCCTCGGCCGCGGCTTCGGCGAGGATTTTCACGCCGAGATCTTTGGCCCAGTCGGCGCGCTGCGCCTTCGGTGATCGCCAAGGATTGCCTGCCGACTCGAGGTTGTTGAACAGCCGCTGCAGCTCGGGAGAGAAGCGGCTTTCCATCATCACGAGGTTGCGGCGCATATCGACGATCGCGGGGATGTGCTCGATGAACATCGGGCACTCTTCCATGCAGGCGCGGCAGGTCGTGCACGACCAAAGGACGTCGTCGCTGATCACATCCCCAACGAGCGTTCGGCCGTCCGGCGCAACCGGACTGAGCGTCTCCTCGGCGGCGGTAGCGCCGTTTGTCCCGGCCGCCTTTTGCGCCAGATAGCCGGGCCCGGCCGACAGCAGGTGGTATCGGATGTCGAGGATCAGGTTCTTCGGCGACAGCGGCTTCCCGGACGCCGTCGCCGGACAGACGGCGTGGCAACGGCCGCACTTGATGCACGCCGAGCTATCAAGCAACTGTTTCCACGTGAAATCGGTCAGCTTGGCCACGCCAAGGGGCTCGCCGCGCTCGATGGCACCCTCGAAGTCGTCGATCGGGCGGAGCGCCCGCCCGGCGAGGGGATTGAAAAAGAAGATATTCAGCGGGCCGAACAAGATATGGCTCATCTTCGAATAGCCGATCCAAGTCAGCACGCCGAGCGCTGCCAGCAGATGGAGCATCCACATCGCCTTGTGGAAGCCGAGAAGGAAGCCGACCGGCAACGACAAGAGCGCAAACGAGAGGAGATACGAGATCGGCGACCAGATTGCCCATTGCGGGTGCTGCACCGTCTCGGTCACGGCGAGGCGGGCGGCCTCGACGAAAAAGCCGGTCAGCCCCACCACCGTGAAGAGGACGAGCGTCAGGCCGTCGTCGAAGCGGTATTCCAACTTGCTCGACTTCATGACATAGCGGCGGTAGGCCGCCATCCCAACGCCGACGAGGAGAAGCAGGCCGAAGGCGTCGCCGAAGAAGGAATAGACGAGGTAGAAGGGGCCGTTGAGGAACTGAATGTTGAACAGGCGATGGCCCCAATAGTTGAGCGACTCCATGATGGTGATGACGGTGAGCACCACGAAGGAGCCGTAAATGAAGGCGTGCATCGTCCCGGCGTAGGCGTCCCGGCTTGTGCGGCGCTGACCGAGGCCGAAGACGAGCATCTGGCGGAGCCGGCCGAGCAGGTCATTCGCTCGGAATTCGGGCTTACCAATCAGCCAGAGTCGGTACCACCGGCTGATCCCCCAAGCGAGCAGGCCAACCATGATGGCCGCGCCAATGTAGAGGACAATTCGCTCGTCGCCGATATTCCAGAAGCTATCTCGACAGGGCTGTGGAGAGCAGCTAGGTTCCACGCCGACCGTCCTTTCGATTGAGCTTCCCGGCGGCATGCTGGCCGCCAGCGCCAATGAGTGTTCGCCTCGTCGATGCCGTCAGGGCGGGAACGGTGCGCGGGAGTGCGAGCGACCTAGGCACACTGACGGGCGCCGCCGACCATTGGGTGCAGCAGCTCGACCTTGTCGCCATCACGGAGCGGAGTCTCGGGCGGAGAATGCTCGCCGTTGATGGCGACCATGATGAGGTCATGGTCGCCGGTGGGGAACTCGCGGTGAAGAATGTCGATCGCGCGCATGCCCGGCTCGTACGGTATCTGCTGTTCTTTCTTGCCCGAACGCGAGAGTTGGGGCAAGTCGAGGTACATTACTACCGAGATCACGCGGCTCGCCCCTCGGCCACGAGCGCCCGTATACGAAAACCGGCGCTCCGACCGCATTGTACGGAGCGCCAATCTGCCTCGTCAAATGGCCGAACAGCGGCCTCATCGCCTCAGGCCTCGTCGCGGCCAGAACGTGCCGCTCACGTCGGGCGTCGCGTGGGTCCTTTTTGGATTGGGATGCGCGCCCCGCCTCGTATCCGCCACGATGGAAACGGACGGCCGCTAGAGGTTCGATGCGCCGAGCGAACGGCCGCCGCAGACGATCAGCGTCTGGCCGGTGATGTAGGACGCCTCGTCCGACGCGAGAAACAGCACGGCGTTAGCGATGTCCACCGGATCGCCGATCCGGCCGAGCGGCGTATTGGCGAGCATGCGCTGGATGTTCTCCTCGCTCGTTTGGCGGAGCAAGTCGGTCATCACCGCTCCCGGGGCGACGGCATTGACGTTGATGTTGAACTTGCCAAGCTCGAGCGCCAGCGCACGCGTCATGCCGACGAGCCCCGCCTTCGACGCCGAGTAGTTCGATTGTCCGGGATTGCCCAGCATTGCTCGCGACGAGATATTGACGATCTTGCCGTAGCGCCGCTCGCGCATGCCCGGCACCACGCACTTGATGAAATTCCAAGCCCCGAACAGGTTGATCTGGAGCACTCGCTCGAAGTCGCGCGGCTCCATTCGAAAGATCGACTTGTCGATGAAGATGCCGGCGTTGTTGACGAGGATGTCGATCCGCCCCAGCTTGCCGATCGCCCCCTCGACCATCGTCTGCACTTCGTCAAACTTCGAGACGTCGCCGATGGCGACGGCGGCACGCCGACCCTTGGCGCGGACCGCCTCGGCCGTTGCCTCGGCGCTCGCCCGGTCGATGTCGTTGATGACGACGTCCGCGCCTTCGTCGGCGAGCCGCAGCGCGATTGCCTCGCCGATTCCCTTCCCTGCTCCGGTCACCAGCGCGACTTTCTCCGCCACGCGCACGTTCTTCCTCCTCCGGTGTTGCTCGCGGCAGTGTATACCAATCTCCCCCTCCGCTTGCCGCACCCGTTGCCTCGCGTGTCGTTCGCGTCGTTTCGCTCTCTCTGTCCTGCGGTGTTCTCGCTGGCTCGACCGAAATGATCCGGCCGACGCGGCGGAGAAGCATGACGAAGGCGACGCACGAGGGACGCGATCGCCGGCGCTCCGACCGGATACGCACACGGCGGCGGGAGACACGCGGAGCGCTGGGGAGAGTTGCAGTGGGAGCACGAAATGCCTCGCTCGGCTGGCCATCTCGTAGCCCGTTCAGAGGGGGTGCGCCGGCAGGCCTTGCTGAGGGCCTTCGCCGGCGGCGCCATCGGCCGCCAGTGCGGCGTACTGGTTCTCGACGTGCAGCTGCAGGAAGTCGCGATGGGGGGCTGGAACGGGATGCGCGAACGGAACGCGGGGCTAGCGATCGAGCAAGTCGATTGGTTCGTCGGGGTCGGTCGCCCGAACGTGGCGTGCGAAATGGGGGAAGCGGTCACGCAGGCGCTCGGCCATCTGCCAAGCGGCCTGACGGTAGGAGAAATGGCCGCTCGGCTTGGTACGGAGCTCGGCGATGTAGGCGGCTTCGGCGAGGTCCATCTTGAACAATGAGCGGCAGCGCGTCGCCAGCGGCAGCAGGTAGGTGGCTGCCTTTGGATTGCGGTCTGCCAACGACCGGGCAGCGTCGTGGGCAAAGGCGATCGCCTCGGCGTAGCGGCGGTGCAGCCCGGCGTTGAGCGCGGCATCGGCGGCTGGCCCCAACCCGAGGCGAAAAAACCTCCTCGGGCGAGTCAATCCCGTACAGCGGCGACAACGGCTGAAGAATCTGAACACAGCGGCGGTGGCGGTGAAGATCACGATACGCGCCAAGATCAATGAGCAGGTCGAACTTGACGGCGTAGCCGGACCGGTGGAGCCGCAGCAGGTCATCGTGGCGGCCGCGGCAGCGCATGGTCAAGTCGAGCACGGCGCGCTTGCGGTCATCGCTCCAACTGCGCACGAGGCCTTGCACCTGTCGGTAGGAGCGGCCGTATTGGTCGGCCGAAAAGAGCGCGGTGGTGACGACCTCGTCGAGCGGGGTTTCCTCGTCGGCGAGCGCCACTCGGGTCGTCATGTCCGGCACGAGACCGTTCAATTCGCGGCGGGCGAGGCCGGTCAACTCCTCGTGGGTGTGGGGCGGATATCGGTCCGGGCTGGTGTATTTCACCAGGGTCGGGGCGACTGCTACCGGTGTCAGCCAAGCGCGAACTTCGTCAAGCGCCGCGCGCACCGACTCCGAGACGCCGTCGGTCGCGGCGAGTGCGTCCACCCGAGCGCGCAACGCATCGAGCAACGGTGCTTCCGCCGGGCGCTGACAGGCGGCTCGCAATTCCTCGCCAATCTGGCGAACTTCGTCATATTCGTTCGCCAATAGGCGGGCGATCTGCCGTTCGAGGACGCGAGCGCTCACGACCTGGCCGACGCTCGTCGCCGTCGCCAGCGGCAGGAGCCCCCGTGCCACGTCGAACGCACGTGCTCGCAAGGTCCGGCGATACTGCCCCTCGTCGAGGTCGTCGGGGCGCGGCACGGCGGCTGTAAGGACGGTCAGCAGCTCACCAGTGAGCGACCGATAGTCAGCGAAGAGACGGTCGGCGACGGCCCGAAATCGCTCCGCGTCCGGCCCCTCAAGGCCGGGCGGAACGATGTAGCCGGTACGCGAGAAGTCTTGGTACCGCGTCGATCGTTCCTGGCCGTCCCAAAGCGGCTCATCCACCAAGATGATGGCGGCGAGGATCGAGATGTCCTCGACCGCGAAGAACAAGTGAGCGAGGTCGGCGATCGAACGATGGCCATACTGGAAATAAAAGGTCTCGAGAAAGCGCTCTGCCTTTTCGGCATTCAGCTCGGTGATGCTCTCCAGCATCGACTGACTGGAGCGGCTGTACTTTGCCATCGCGTAGGCCTGGATCTCGGGCGGCACACCCGTAACGCTGTAGACTCGCATCCGCTCACCTATCGTTCGAACGCTCGACCGCTTGCTTGGTGGACGATACTCCGGACTGGAGCTGGTTCCTAGGGCTTAGCCGGGCGTGTCTTGCTTGGCGTTCAGGGTCGATGCCTCCGGAAGACAGGCCGATTGTTCCGGATGCACGGCTCCGCTCCGTCCAGCGCGTCGTCTTCATCTGCGTTCGGCCGCTGCGGTTGGGCCTCGTCAATCCGGTGATGGTCTGACCTAGGCGTTGACCCGGTTGCCGCTTGCATCGGTCTCGGCGATCGTCACGGAGGTCATGGTGTCACCTACGCGGATTTGGTTGACCACGTCCTGCCCTTGAATGATGCGCCCGAACAGGTTGTATTGCTTCGGCAGCGGGGTATCGCGCTTCAGGAAGAAGAACTGGCTGCCGTTGGTGTTCGGCCCGGCGTTTGCCATCGCCATGATGCCGGCGAGGTACTCGCCCTTCACCGGCTCGTCTTCCCATTGGTAGCCAGGCCCGCCGTAGCCGCGACCGAAAGGGTCGCCACCTTGCACGACCCAGTCCTCGACTCGGTGGAAGGTGAGGCCGTCGTAGAACCCCTCTCGCGCGAGGAACACGAAATTGTTGACGGACTTCGGCGCGTCCTTGGGGAGCAGCTCCACCTGAATGGCGCCGCGCGTCGTTTCGATGATCGCGATGTACGAGTGCTCCGGGTTGATCGTCATCGGCGGCGGCGACTGGTATTGCTTCGCCATCGGGTTCTCCTTTTCGTTCAACTCTCGGTTATTGTGACGCTATTCATGCGGTCGCCGACCTGAATCTGATCGACAACGTCCATCCCGCTCACCACTTTGCCGAACAGGTTGTATTGCTTCGGCAGCGGGGTATCTCGCTTGAGGATGAAGAACTGGCTGCCATTGGTATTCGGCCCGGCGTTTGCCATCGCGACGATGCCACGAAGATACTCGCCCCGCACTGGCTCGTCGTTGAAGCGATAACCGGGACCGCCGCGGCCAGTGCCTTCCGGATCGCCGCCCTGGATGACCCACGGCTCGACCCGGTGAAAGGTGAGCCCGTTGTAGAAGCCGTCCCGGGCGAGCCGGACAAAGTTGTTGACCGTCATCGGTGCATCTTGTGGATAGAGCTCGATGACGATCGGCCCTTTCACGGTGTCAATCGTCGCCGTGTAGATTTTGGAAGTGTCGATGGTCATTGCCGGAGGCGCGGTATACGTCGGGCGCGGTTGGACCGTTGGAGATGAGGCGGGGGAGGCCGCCGGGGCAGCGCCCGCGACGGCAGTCGTCTCCGGTGTTGCGGTCGCGTTGGCGCGGGCAGTCGCCGTCTCTATCGCGCCGGCGGTTGCGGTGGCGTTTGGCGTCGAGGTTGGCAAGGGCGTCAGCGTCGGTGTGGGCAGGTTGGAAATGATCTGCTGCTGGTTGAACAAATAGACCAGCCCGGTGACAACGCCAGCGCTGACGAGAAGGAAGACCACTTGTTGGACGATGGGGTTGCGATACCACGGCCGGCGCGGCCGGGAGCGGACCACTTTCTTGGCGACCGGGCGTTGTTCGACCGGCGCCGCGGCCGGCTGTCGTGGGGTCGCCGGGGAGGACTGGGGGTGCTCGTGAGCCCGTCGGCGTGCGGCCTCCCGCCGGGCGCGACGAGAACGGGTCATCGACCCTCCTTTACGCAGAAAGGCCGAGCGTTCGCTCGGCCCCAACTGGTACCCCGAGACGGACTCGAACCGCCGCACCCGGCTCCGGAGGCCGGTGCTCTATCCTCTGAGCTATCGGGGCATCCATCTAAGTATAGCGCGCCGTCGGCAACGTTTCGCGGCTTTGACGCCGTCTCGGCCCGATGGTAGACTGCTCGCCCATGCCCGATCGAGCCCTCGAAGGCGTCCGCGTCCTCGACTTTGGCTGGCACATCGCCGGACCTTTCGCGACGAAGCTGCTCGCCGATTTTGGCGCTGATGTGATCAAGATTGAGCGGCCGAACCGTGGTGACCCGGCGCGCGAGCTCGGGCCTTTCCCGCCCGCCAACCGCTCGCTCGAGACCTCGGCGACCTTCCTCTACCTGAACACGAACAAACGGAGCGTCGTCCTCGATCTCGCCCAGCCGGCCGGCCGAGAGGTCGCCCTGCGGCTCGCTGCCTCGGCAGACATCGTCGTGGAAAATTTTCGGCCCGGCGTGATGGCGCGGCTCGGTCTCGACCATGAAACGATCCGCTCGCACAACCCCGATGTCATCACCGTCTCGATCTCGAACTATGGGCAGACCGGTCCCTACGCCCAATACGAAGCAACCGAGCTCACCTTGTGGGGTCAAGGCGAGGTGCCCTACGTCACGGGGCATAGCGAGCGGCCGCCACTCAAGACTGCTGGGGCGCAGCCATCACTCCACGCCGGGATCAACGCCTGCATCGGCGCACTCGCCGCGCTCTGGCAGCGCGACGCGCTCGGCGAGGCGCAATACATCGACGTTTCCATCCTCGAAGCAGTCGTCAATCTGATCGAGTTCTCGCTCGGGCTCTACCAGTGCTTGGGGACTTGTCCACCGGCGGCGGCGGGCGACGATCGCCGGCTTCCACCCGGCCGGTCGGCGGGCCACCGCCAAAGGTGACCTCTTTTTGATGTTCGGCAGCCGCACGGGCGCCGACGTTGCCGTCGCGCTCAATCTTCCTGAGCTCGATGACCCGCGGTTTGCGACCAACGCTCTGCGCTACCAGCATCGCGAGGAGTTCGACCAAATCTTTGTTCCGTGGCTGGAACGCCACACTGCCACCGAGGCGTTCCGCTTACTTCAGGAGCGGGCTCGCCTGCCGGTGGCCAAGGTGATGACGCTCGCTGAGCTGTTCGAAGATGAGCAGTATCGCGCCCGCGAGTACTTTGTGGATTTGGAGCATCCAATCGCTGGGCGCTTCCAGTACGCCGGGCCGCCTTACAAGTTCAGCGCGACGCCGGCGCACTATCGCCGGCCAGCGCCGCGGCTCGGCGAACACACCGTTGAAGTGCTGCGCGAAGCCGGCTACAGCGCTGATGAGATCGCCCGACTCCTCGCCATCGGTGCGGCGGGCGCGTTGAATACGCCGGCCGGATAAGGTATAATTTCCATATATCGCGGGGGTAGAGCAGTGGCAGCTCGTCGGGCTCATAACCCGGAGGTCGTAGGTTCGAATCCTACCCCCCGCTACCAACTGCGTCAGCATTGGTTCCCTCTTTTCCCGTCCTCTTTGATGACGGAGCCAGTCACCGAGGCTATCCGGCGCGCTCTCAACAGCGGCCTGCTCGCGCATGACCAGGCGGTGCTGGTCGGGATCTCCGGCGGACCGGATTCAACGGCGCTCCTTCTCGCGCTTGCGGAAGCCGGCATTCCCGTCATCGCAGCGCACCTGAATCACCGCGTGCGTGGCGCCGAGGCCGACCGAGACGAAGATTGGGTACGCGCTTTGACCGCCGAGCGCGGCCTACCGCTCGTTGTCGAGCGTCTTGACCTGACGCTCAGCGCGGGGGGCAACCTTGAAGCGCGGGCGCGGAGAGAACGCTACGCCTTTCTCGGCCGGGCCGCGAGGATGGTCGGCGCAAGGGCGATTGCGGTCGGCCACACCGCCGATGACCAGATCGAGACGCTGCTGATTCGCCTCGTGCGGGGCACGGGTCCGGCTGGGCTCGGCGGAATGGCCCCATCGACGCGGCTCGATCGCCTGACCGGGGGGGGCGGCGCCCGTCGTTCGGCCGCTCCTCGAGGTTCGGCGGATGTCCACCATCGCTTATTGTCGGGCGCGCGGGATTGAGCCACTCACCGACTCCACGAATGCCTCGGAACAATTTCTCCGCAACCGCCTGCGCACGGGGGTGCTGCCGGCGCTCCTCCGTGAGAACCCCCGTCTGGTAGAAGACGTGACGGCGGCCATGACGTTGCTGCGTGACCAGCAGGCGTTCGTGCGTGCCGAAGTGGATCGACGCTGGGATGAGATCGCCGGCCCAGCGGGCTCGCTGCGGCGCGATGTGCTGGTGGCCTGGCCGATGGCCTTGGCAAGCGAGGCGATTCGGCTCGCCGCCGAGCGCATCGTGGGTCCGCCCTCACCGCTGGAGCACCGCCATGTTTCCCAGCTTCTCGCCGCGGCGGGCGCTTGCGGGCCACGGCGCCTTCACCTGCCGGGCGGGCTGGAAGCCGTGGTCGACGATGGCCACCTTCGGATTCAACGTCGGCGCCCGGCATCGACGCCACCCGCGCCGGTCGTGCTTGCTGTTCCGGGGACGGTCCGCTTCGGGCCATGGACGCTTCGCGCCGAACGCCGGACGGCGCGCGACGTCCGGCGATCCAGCGGGCCACGTCACGTTTGGGTACGAAGCGGGGGACCGTTTTTGGTCCGGTCCCGGCGACCCGGTGATCGGTACCGTCCGTTCGGCGGACCGGGGAGCGTGATGTTGCAGGACGCGCTCGTCAACTGGAAAACCCCGCGCGAGGAGCGTGACTTCGTGCCAGTTGTTGTCGAAGGGGAGGCAATTGTCTGGCTGGTCGGCGGCAGGGTCGCGGGGGATCAAGCAGTGGCGGAAGGTGACGAAGCGACGTGGATTGAGGCGCATCGCGACGCTTGAGCGCCGTCTTTGATACAGTCCGAGGGAGCGGAGGGCGAACGTGCAGGCGGAGCTCGGCGAGACAATCATCGAGGCGGAGACGATTCAGCGCCGCGTGCGGGAGCTCGGCGAGGCGATCACACGCGACTATCAGGGCCGTGAGGTGGTGCTCGTCGGCGTTCTGAAGGGGGCGGCGATGTTTCTCGTCGATCTTGCCCGCGCGATCGAGCTGCCGGTCACGATGGATTTCATGGCAGTCAGCAGTTACGGCAAAAGCACCGAGACCAGCGGAATCGTTCGCATCCTCAAAGACCTCGAGGAAAGCATCGAAGGGCGCGACGTACTCGTGGTCGAGGACATCGTTGACAGTGGGCTGACGCTGCGCTACATCCTCGATTACCTGCTGGCGCGCGGGCCAGCGAGTGTCCGGGTGTGTGCCTTGCTCGATAAGCAGGTGCCGAGGCGGGCGACCGTCCCGATCGACTATACCGGTTTCGTGATTCCTAATCGCTTCGTGGTCGGCTATGGGCTCGACTACGCCGAGTTGTATCGCAATTTGCCGTACGTTGCTGAGCTCCAAGTGTCGCACGAGAATGGCGGAGGGCCGGAACCCCTTTGATATACTCTCTTGACTCGGTCGTTCGGCCCGCGCCGAGCTGCCGCAGGAAAGGGCAGCATGGACTCTCGGTGGCTCCGCAATAGCTTCATCTATCTCCTGATTCTGGTCGCGGTGATCGCGATCTTCTTTACCGTCTTTTCCCCCGACCCAGCCCAGCCAGAGCATCGACATGGCGACGGTGCTCGACATGGCGCGAAAACAGCAGATCAACAAGATCGAGGTCCAGGGCGATTCGCTAACGATTTTCCAGCCGAACAACCGTGACCGCTTCACCTCGCGCAAGGAGCCGAACACCAGCCTCGTCCAAATCTTCGAGCGGGAAGGCATCCCGGTCGGGCAGGATGGCGTCCAGATCGTCGTGAAGGAACCGAGTCAGTTTGGCAGCTGGATCACCCTGTTTGTGAACTTTCTGCCGCTGCTCTTTTTCGGCGCAGTGCTGCTTTTCATGATGCGGCAGGCCCAAGGGACGAACAGCCAGGCGATGTCGCTTCGGCAAGAGCCGTGCCCGCGATGTTCTGCTGCCAACCGCCCGACTGTCACGTTTGCCGACGTCGCCGGGGGCGACCGAGGCGAAGCAGGAGCTGCCAAGAGAGTCGTCGAGTTCCTCAAGTACCCGAAAAGTTCGCCGCGCTCGGAGCGCGCATCCCGCGCGGCGTGCTGCTCGTCGGCCCGCCCGGCACCGGCAAGACGCTGCTCGCCGCGCGCGGTCGCCGGTGAAGCGGGGGTGCCCTTCTTCAGCATCAGCGGCTCCGAGTTCGTCGAGATGTTCGTCGGCGTCGGCGCGAGCCGGGTGCGCGACCTGTTCGACCAGGCCAAGCGCAACGCGCCGTGCATCGTCTTCATCGACGAGATCGACGCCGTGGGCGCCAGCGCGGCGCCGGGCTGGGCGGCAGCCACGACGAGCGCGAGCAGACGCTGAACCAGATCCTCGTCGAGATGGACGGCTTCGACACGCACACGAACGTGATCGTCATCGCCGCGACCAACCGGCCGGACATTCTCGACCCGGCGCTCCTGCGGCCGGGCCGGTTCGACCGGCAGGTCGTGCTGGACCGACCGGACATGAACGGCCGCATGCAGATCCTCAAGGTACACACGCGCGGCAAGCCCTCGGACCGGACGTCAGACCTCGAGACGCTCGCGCAGCAGACGCCGGGCTTCAGCGGCGCCGACCTGGCGAACCTGCTGAACGAGGCCGCCATCTTCGCTGCCCGGCGCAACAAGAAGCTCATCTGGCATGGCGAGCTCGACGAGGCGATCGACCGCGTCGTCGCTGGGCCCGAGCGCAAGAGCCGCGTCATCAGCGAGCGTGAGAGGCGCATGACCGCCTATCACGAGGCAGGCCACGCGCTGGTCGCGCGCACGCTGCCGAACGTCGATCCGGTGCACAAGGTCTCGATCGTCGCCCGGGGGATGATGGGCGGGTACACTCGGTCCTGCCGACGGAGGACCGCTACCTTCTGCACGCGCAGCAGTTCGAGGCCATGCTGGCCGTGGGCCATTGGGCGGGCACGCTCGCCGAAGAAGCTGCGTCTTCGAAGAGGTCACGACCGGCGCCGAGAACGATCTCGAGCGCGCGACGAACCTCGCCCGTCGCATGGTGATCGAGTACGGCATGAGCGAGCGCCTCGGCCCGCGCGCCTTCGGGCAGAAGGAGGAGCTGGTGTTCCTGGGCCGGGAGATCAGCGAGCAGCGAACTACAGCGAGCAGGTCGCCGAGCAGATCGACAACGAAATTCACGACATCATCAGTGAGGCCTACCAACGCGCCGAACAGGTGCTGCGCGAGCGCCGAGCAATTCTCGACACGCTCGCGCAGGTTCTGATGACCCGCGAGACGATCGAAGGCGACGAGCTGCTCGCCATCCTCGAAGGTGCCCCGGCCCCCGGCCCTGCCGAGCCGACGCCCGCCCCGGCGCCCACCGTTTAGTCACTCTACGCGCGGCGCCCCCACCCTGCCTTCGGGAGGTTGGATGACGGTTGACGCAGCGGCGACAGCGTCTGTCCGGCCGCCCGTACAGGACATCCTCGACTCCATCGATCATGCCGTGCTCGCCCTCGACCCGCAGCTCCGAATCATTTATGTTAACCGCGCCGCCGACCGGCTCGCTGTCGACCTGGTCGGCCAGCCCACATCGCTGCACGGCCGCTCGATTGGTGAGTTCCTCCGCGAAACCGAGGCGGCGCAAATCGTGAATGGGTGTCGCCGAGTTGTCGAAGGCGCGCTCCCTCGATTTTCCTTCCAGTACGCGTTGGATGGATCCGACCGGACGGTGGAATTCCTCTGCAACCGCATCCATGGCGGCTCGGATGGCGCGGTCCTGCTCGTCGAAGATATCACGGCGCATGTCCGTACCCATCGGCGACTGGAAGGGCTGCGACGTGTCTCGCGATTGCTCGCCCGCGCCGATGGGCTAAACGACGCGGTCACCGCCATCATTGAGGAAGCGCCCGCGCTGACTGGGGCAGAGATTGGCGCGGTCTACACGCTGGATGACGAGCACCGCTTGCGCGCTGTTGGCGGCTGGGGCATTGATCCGGCCGCGCTGGCTGCCATCGAAGCACTCGACGAGCAGACGAGCTCATTGGCCGGCTGGGCGATTCGAAACCGCGAACCGGTGGCGATCCCGAACTTAGATGACCTGCCCGGGCTGGACCTCAAAGGACCGCTCCTTGACCAGCTGCGCGCGGCGATCGCGGCACCCCTGCTCGCCAGCGGCCGGCCCGCGCGGCGTTTTCCTCCTCGGCTACGCACATCCGGTCGGCGAGTTCTCGGCGGACCAGATCGCGACAGTGGAAGCGATCAGCGACGAGTTGGCAACAACGCTCGAACGTGCCGAGTTGGTGGATCGACTGGCGCGAGAAGCGTTGACCGATCCAGTCACGGGCCTTGCCAATCGGCGTGCCTTCGAAGATATGTTGCACCGGCACCACGCTCGCGCCGTCCGAACGGAGCAGCCATACGGGATGGTCATGGTCGACGTCGACACGATGAAGGCAATCAACGACCAGTTTGGGCATGTCGCCGGCGACGCTGCGCTCCGGCTGGTCGCTCGTTCCTTAGTGGCCGCTACACGGGCCGGTGATTTCGTTTCGCGGGTCGGCGGCGACGAGTTCGTCGTCGTGTTGCCCGACGCGGACCACCGCGGCGTTCGACTGGTGTGTGAGCGGTTGCGGCGCAGGGCGCCACTCTCCCTCGACTGGAAGGGGCGGACGATCCCGGTCGGGTTCTCGGTCGGCGGCGCGGCCTTCCCCGCAGATGGCGTCTCCACCGAGGCGCTGTTGCAGCGGGCGGATCAGGCGCTCTACCGGGCAAAGCACCAACGCAAGAAACGGCAGGGTCATGGAACCGATTGAGGTTGTCATCGAAATCCCGGCAGGAAGCCGAAACAAGTACGAGTTCGATCATCAGCGTCACGTCTTCCGGCTGGACCGCGTGCTCTACTCCTCCGTCCACTACCCGGCGGACTACGGGTACGTCCCGGATACCCTCGAGCCCGATGGGGACCCGCTCGACGCTCTCGTCATCGTCCACGAGCCCACGTTTCCGGGCTGTCATGTCGAGGTCATTCCCATCGGCTGCCTCGACATGATCGACGATAAGGGACAGGACCGAAAGCTGATTACCGTGCCGTGCGGGGATCCCCGCCTGTCGCACATCACCACACTTGACGAGCTCGGTGCGCACTGGCAACGCGAGATTGAGAATTTCTTCCAGACGTACAAGAACCTTGAAGACAAATGGAGCGAGATTGTTGGTTGGCGCGATGCGGAGTTTGCCCGCCGCGTACTTGACGAAGCGCGGACACGCTACCTGACCAGTCTCGCCTCGTCCTAATCCGTCGGCTGCACTGGGGCGCACGCACGCGTTGTGGTCCCCGCTCCCGCAAGCTCCTGCACGGCGGGCGCCGACGGCGCTGGTCGGGGAGCACCGCGTCCGCCGCGTTTCGACGGCGGCCGATGAAGTTGCCCGAGGGGAGCGAGGGGGCTGTCCGTTAGGCGTGTTCGACGGTGAAGCGGTACTCCTCGATCACGGGATTGGTGAGGAGTTGCTTGCACATTGCGTCGATCTGTTGGCGGGCGGCGGCCTCATCGTCGGCGTCGAGCCGGATCTCGAAGTATTTGCCGGAGCGGACGGACTGCACGCCGGTGAAACCGAGTGTCCGCAATGCGCCATGAATGGTGATGCCTGGCGGGTCGTTGACGACCGGCTTCAGGCTGACAATCACTTTAGCGAGCCACACGTTCGATCTCCTCGCCGGGTAAGGCGGCGATAGGCTTCACGATAGCGGTCGGCCATTGCGGCGACGACCTCGGCCGGCAACGCCGGCGGGGGGCGGCTCGCGGTTCCAGCCGGTCGCCGCCAGCCAGTCGCGCAGCGGCTGTTTGTCGAAACTTGGCTGGGGACGTCCCGGCTGATACTGGTCGGCCGGCCAAAACCGGCTGCTGTCTGGAGTGAGCGCTTCGTCGATCAGGATGAGCTCACCATGGAGCAGGCCGAACTCGAATTTCGTGTCGGCGATAATGATGCCGCGTCCCCGGGCATACTCGGCGGCGTACCAATAGAGCGCCAATGTCCGGTCGCGCAGCTCTTCTGCGCGATCGGCGCCAACCTGTCGCACGAGATCGTCGAAGGTCATCGGCTCGTCATGACCAGACTCCGCCTTGCTCGTCGGCGTAAAGATTGGTTCGGGCAGCGCCTCGCTCTCCCGCAACCCCGGTGGCAGCCGAACACCGCAGATTGTGCCGGTTTCCCGATACTGTTCCCATCCTGAGCCGGCGAGGTAGCCACGCGCCACGCACTCGACGTCGATCCGAGTAGCTTTGTGGACGATCATCGCGCGGTCGACGAGTTCGGGCGGCACAGGCTCCACAAGGTCGCGCAGCGCCTCCGCGTAGGGCCACCCGGTGTCGCGCACAACGGCGATGTAGTGGCTTGGCTGGATCGCAGCAGTGCGCTCGAACCAGAACGCCGAAAGGAGCGTTAGCACCTTGCCCTTATCTGGGATCCCCTCGCGCATCACGACGTCGAAGGCGGAGACTCGGTCGGTGGCCACGATCAGCAAGCGGTCGCCGAGATCGTAGGTGTCGCGCACTTTGCCGCGATGCAGGCGGTTGGGCAGGTGAGTTTCGAGAAGAACGGTCACGTCGGCTCCGCTGAGGCGCGGCCAGTCTATCAGAACTCGCCGGCCGACGCCGCGAAGGAACGCAGTCGCTCCTGACGAGCAGCGAGGTCGGCAGCACCGGCCGCGATCGCGGCCGGGGTAGCGAGGAGCGTCGCGATGCCCAGCGCATAGGCCAGCGCCGCCCGGGCGGCCGCTTCCACCGCTGCGTCCGTCATCGTTGCTGCCGCAAACTCGGGCGTCTTCGGCGGGGCGTCGGCGACCCAGAAGGGCATAAGCAGCGATGGGATGACGTGGGAGACATTGCCAAAGTCCGTTGGATAGGGGAGGGCCCACGGGCCGTTGGGCTCGTCGTGGTAGACGCGATGCCACGCCTCGGCCATTGGCTCGCCGAGGGGAGGGCAATCGATGAGATTGAGAAAGGCGCGGCAGCGCTCTTCGTGCTCGACGGTCGCGCCGGCAGCCGCCGCCGACGATTCTGCTGAGCGGAGCAGTCGACGGGTCACCCGCCGCAAGCTCACTGGCCCGGGCGTGCGCACCCAAAACCGAGCCGCCGCGTTCTCGGGGACGATATTCGGCGCTGCGCCGCCGTTGGACACCACGCCGTCGATGCGCGAGCCAATCGGCAAGTGTTGGCGCAACGCATTGACGAGGACAAAGGTACCAAGCGCCCCCTCCAAGGCGTTTACTCCACGCTCCGGCGCGGATGCAGCGTGCGACGCTCTGCCCGTGAAGCGAAGCTCAAGGAGGCGCCCGGCAGGGGCGCCGGTCAAGCGCGGACGGTGAGCGTTTGCGGCGACGAGCAGGAGTGCCGCATCGATGCCGTCGAGCGCCCCGCTTTCGAGCACGATTGCCTTGCCCCCTGCGCCGAGCGCGTCCGGCTCCGAGGCTGGCGCACCGATGGCAACGAGCGATCCGGAGAAGCGTTCGGTTGCCGCCAACGCGGGCGAGCGCAGCCGCGGTTGCCGCGGCCGCGAGGTGTTTGCCGGCGAGGTGCCCCGCTTCTGGATGGGCGTCGTACTCGAGGAAGACCGCGAGACGGGGGGCGGCCATCGCCGACGGTTGCCGAAAAGGCGGTGTCGAGGCCGGCGAGCGGCCGCTCGACGGCAAAGCCGACGGTGGAGAGCCAGCCGGTGAGCCGGGCGGCGGCGGCATACTCGGCAAAGCCCGGTTCTGGCTCGGCAGCCAATGCTCGCGCCACCTCGGCCAACCGATCGATACCAGCGCGGACAGCGGCGTCGATTTCGGTAACGTGCCGAATGGGGAGCGACATCACCGTGATCATACCGAATCCGGGAGTGGGTCTATAATTCGCGCGATCGGGGACTTTTCGTACGCTGCGCCCCGCAAGACATTACGAGGAAAAGCGTGGTTTCTCAGAACGGTCGAGTCGTTCTCCTTATCGACTACGACAACTTCGAGATCTGTGTCCGCCGCGATCTTCAGATGATTGCCGACCTGAGCCCGGTTGTCGCCTACGCGCAGACCCTTGGCACGGTCGTCGCCGCTCGAGCCTACGGATCGTGGGACGATCCGAACTTGCGGATGATGGTGTATCGGACCGGCGTTGAGCCTGCATTCGCCCCGGTATTCCAGACGTCGGTGGGCCAACAAGGAACCGGCAAGAGCGTCGCCGACACAGCGCTCGTGGCCGACGGAATTGATCTCCTTCACCTTCTTCGACCGGACGTGCTGGTCGTCGTCTCCTCGGACAAAGACCTGATGCCGCTGGTCCGGATGGCGCGCCTGCGGGGCACCCACGTCGTGGTCGTCGGCAGCGACTTTACCGCCGCCCAGCTCGCGCAATCGGCCGATCGGCTGGTCACCTATCGTGAGCTTGTCGGCGGTCCGCGCCGACGCGGCGTGCCGATGCCGCGCGGTCAGCAATCTCTCACCGGCGCCGTCCAACCGAGCATCCGTCCGCCGACGGGGCCAGCCATTGGCCCGGTTGAGACGCCGGATGAAGGTGTCCTTCCAACCGCACCGGTCGCGCCGGTGGCAGCGGTGCCGGCCGTTGCCGAGCCTGCGCCGACCGAGGTGAGCGAGACAACTGCTGCGCCGAAGCGGCGCCGCCGTCGTCGCCGGGGCGGCCGAAGCGAGGTTCAGCGGACTGAGGAGAGTGCCGCTGAAAGCACGGCGCTCGAGATGGATCTCGCTGAAGCGATCAACGAGGCCGACATCGTCGACGAGTCAGGTGCTGAACGGTTTGAACCCGCACCGATGCCACGCCGGGCCGAGCCGAGGCCGGAAGGGGCTCCGCGACCGCCGGGTCGGCTGCCCTTCCGCCGGCCGGAAGTGATCGCCCAGCTTGAGACCAGCCGCCAGCCGGAGCGCGCCGTGCAGCCGAGGCCCCGGCCCGAGGCTGCCCCGGCGGCCGCGTTCGCCACCTCGCCCGAAGCCGAGCCGACGCCGGCGCTCGCTGCGGAGCCGCTCGTCGAGCCCGCGCCGCCGATCCTCGAAGAGATCCGTCGTGGTGAGCCGCCAATCGGGCCGATCCGTGCCGCCGCGGTGCCGCCACGTGCCACCGAGCCGGAAGAGACCGCCGGCATCGCGGCCGAGCAGACAGAAGAGGACATCGAAGTCGTCCGCCCGCCGCTTGAATCGTTGCTTGGCCGCGTCATCGTTCGCGGAGGTGACGAGCTGACCGTCGGTGAGGCCGCGATCGCACAGCTGGCCGAAGAGAGTGGCGGGACAGACCCCGGTCTTGCCATGATCGCTGCCGACCTCGAGGAGCAGCAGGAGCGCGGGGAGTCTGGTCGCCGCCGGCGCCGCCGGCGGGGCGGACGCAGCAGTGGCACAACCGATGGCGCTCCGGTCGAAGCGGTCGAATCTCGGCCCGAGCCAGATCCGCTGACGATCTACTTCGATGCCGAAGGCGCCCCAGAAGTCTTCCGCGAAGCTGCCGAGGAATTCGCCGAGGAGCAGGCCGCGCCACCGCCGCAAACCGACCGCTCGCGCCGCCGCCGCAAACCGACCGCGGTCGCCAGCGAAGCCCCACCCGCGACCGACCCTGACACCGCCGAGCTGACGCCGCCCCCGCCGCCCAGCACCGAAGCTCCCCCGCTGAGCGACCCTGATACGGCGGACGTGCTTCCTCCCCTCGAACCGTTGTCAACCGAAGCACCGCCCCACACAGACCCTGACACGACAGACATCGTCCAGCCCGATGACTCCTCTCTTGCAGCATCGGCAGTGCCACCGATCGCTCGCCGCGGCCGGTCCGGGCGTGGCCGTCAATCGGCTGTTTCATCCGACTTGCCAGCAAATGAGAGGACCGAGGGGGCGGAGGATTCCGAATCGTCCGCGTCGCCGGCCTCGCCGCCTAGCGGGCGACGCCGGCAGAGATGACCGCTCGGCTTGCTGCCGCGCTCAGCCCGCGACGAGCAGGCAAGCGGCGCCGCGGTCCGTGACCGCCAGCATTCACTGCATATAGCGCCCACCGTCGACAATCAGTGTTTGACCGGTAATGAATCGCGAGCGGTCGGACGCGAAGAACAGTACCGCATCGGCGATATCCTCGGGCTGGCCTCCCATTTTCAGCGGCGCCTCTTGGATCTGAGCCTCCTGCGCCTCGCGCGGGCGGTCGGCGTTCCAGCGTGTGAAGACCAACCCTGGCGCGACGCCGTTGACCCGGATGACCGGGCCGAGTGCCTTGGCCGCGACGCGCGTAAGGTGATTCAGCCCCGCCTTCGAGACGGAATAGGCAGCCGAGCTACCAACGGGAGCGATTCCTCCGACCGACGAGACATTGACAATAACGCCCTTGCCTTGCGCCCGCATCTGCGGCACGACCGCCTTGATGCAGAAGAACGGCCCATTCAAGTTGACGCCGAGCACCCGTGTCCAGAGCGCTTCGTCGACCTCGTCGAAGGAGCAATACCGTGTTGTGGCCGCATTGTTGACCAGAATGTCAAGCCGGCCGAACCGAGCGAGCGTCTGCTCGACCATGCGGCGTACCTGTGCCGGATCCGAGACGTCGGCGCGGACCGTGAACCCGCGATCGCCGAGCAGCGCGGCGGTCTCGGCGGCCTCGTGCTCCGAGCGCGAATAGTTGACCGCGACACCCGCCGCCCCTTCGGCGGCAAACCGGAGCGCCACCGCGCGACCGATCCCGCTGACGCCGCCCGTAATGAGCGCGACTTGGCCTTCGAGCAGCATCCAACCTCCTTGCGCGGTGCTACTATACCGCCCCATGGCCGAGCCACTGCTGATCGCCTCCAACAACCCGGGGAAGCATCGCGAGTTGGTCCATGCCCTCGCCGGGCTGCCCTACGAAGTGATCACGCTGGCCGAGCGCGGCATTCGCGCCACCGTTGCCGAGATCGGGGCGACCTTCGAGGAGAATGCCGCGCTCAAAGCGACGGCCTACGCCGCGATGGGGAATTGTCTAGCACTCGCCGACGACTCGGGTCTTATCGTCGACGCCCTTGGCGGCGCACCCGGCGTGCAGTCAGCGCGCTTCGGGGGCGAGGGACTGGACGACGCCGGGCGGGTGCAGTTGCTCTTGGACCGACTGGCGGACGTCCCTCCGGTTGAGCGGTCGGCGCGGTTTGTCTGCGTCATCGCCATCGCCGAGGCTGCCGGAACGGTCGCCCTGTTTCGTGGTGTGTGCGAAGGAATGATCACCTCCGCGCCGCGTGGAAGCGGGGGATTTGGCTATGACCCGGTGTTTCAGCCGCTGGGCGAAACGCGGACCCTCGCCGAACTGTCGATCGACGAGAAGCAGGCGATTTCCCACCGCGGCAAAGCTATCGCCGAGGCGCGAGCGTGGCTTGCTGAACGGGCACAGGTGCGAGTATGAGCGAGCTGACGCATTTCGACGAGCGAGGCCGCGCGAGGATGGTCGATGTGTCCGCCAAGGACGAGACGACACGCGTTGCCGTCGCCCGCGGCCGGGTGACGATGCGGCCAGAAACGGTTGCGCTAATTCGCGAAGGTCGGGCGAACAAAGGCGACGTGCTGGCGGTGGCCGAGGTCGCCGGAATTATGGGCGCGAAGCAGACACCGAATCTCATCCCGATGTGTCATCCGCTCACGCTCTCGGCGGTCACCGTCAGCTTCGAGCTTCGGGAGAACGCCGTCGAGATCGAGGCGACCGTCACGCTGCGCGGTCGAACCGGCGTCGAGATGGAGGCGCTAACGGCGGTGACCGTCGCCGCACTGACCATCTATGACATGGTGAAGTCGGCGGATCGCGGGATGCGGATCGAAGCGGTCCGGCTCGTCCACAAGCGCGGCGGCCGGAGCGGCGTCATCAATTTGGAGTGACCGGCGTGTCGAGTCGGCCGACCGTCGGGATCAGGCGGCGAACCCTCGCGTCCAATGTGCCTCAGGCGAATGGTTTGGGTAGCCGAGCGTCGGTAGGGATGCCGCCAAGCTGACCACGGGAGTGGCTGGTGATGACGATATTCGCCACGCGCGAGGTCCGGGTCGGCGCGGGGCCATCGGCTGGTCCCAGCGTGTCACCGATCAGCAGACCGTCGCCTTCACTGGTGTGCCACTGCGCGGCAGCGCGGAGAAGTGGAGCAGCACCCTTGACAAGCTCGGCGATCGCTCGCCACGATCCTCGCTTGGAAGGGGAAAGCCATGAAGACCTTTGCCGACCTCGAAGTCGGCCAGCGTCTACCGCCGATCGAGCTGACCGTCACTGAGGAGTGGATCGCTACCGACATCGCTTTGGCACACGATCCAAACCCGCCGGAAAAGAACCCGGACCTCTTTGGAAGCGTCATCGCTCCGCCGACGCTGACGAATGCCGACTTCGATCGCTTCCTCCGGGCCAACGGGTTCAGCATGTCCGGCGTCATCCCGACGAAGACGCGTCAAGAGTATTTTGCCCCGCTCCACCTCGGCCAAACGATCCAAACCACCTGTGAAGTCGTCGACAAGTACGAGCGGAAAGGCCGGACGTACGTTACGTTCGAATTCGTCACCACCGACCAGACCGGACGCGTCCTCGTCAAGAAGCGCGACACGTTCTTGCAAATGCCAGTGGAGGCGACCTAATGCGCGCGACCGTTGACACGCCCATCGGTGCGCCCATTCCGGAATGGAAGGGGATCGCCTCGAACGTTCACGCTCGTACCGACCGGGAGGGCGAGGCGAATATCCATGACGATGCAGCCGCCCAGAAACTCGGCTTCCAGCGGGGTTTCGTCGCTGGCGGCCAGAGCATCGCCTGGATCTCGCGGGCGCTCGTTCACTACTTCGGTCCGACCTATTTCCAGACTGGTCGATTGGAAGTGACCTACGTGTCTCCTGTCTTCGATCAGGATCCGATCACGGTGAAGGGAACGGTGCGCGAGCGAATCCCAGAAGGAGACGGCGTCCGGCTTGTCTGCGATGTCTGGCTGGAGCGCGAGGACGGCACCAAAGCGGTCGTCGGCACCGCCTCCGCTGTCGTCCGGGGCTGAGCGATGACGGACGCTCTGCGGGCGGCGGTGCGCGCTGCCATGCCGCTCGCGCGTGCCGAACTGGAGCGTTTGGTGCGTATTCCCTCGGTCGCCTTCCCTGGGTTCCCGGTCGAGCCGGTACGTGAGGCTGCCGAGGCAACGCGCGACATCCTCGCTTCCGCCGGCTATCAGGGGGCGCGGCTGATCGAGATACCGGGCGGTCAGCCAGCGGTCTACGCCGAGATCCCAGCGCCGCCGGGGGCGCCGACGGTCTTGCTCTATGCGCACTATGATGTGCAGCCCGCCGGCGATGGGTGGCAGGGAGACGCCTTCACTCCCGTCATGCGCGACGGCCGATTGCGCGGCCGCGGCGCGGCGGATGACAAGGCTGGCATCATCATGCACGCGCTGGCGGTGCGAGCCCATGGCGGCCGGCCGCCGGTGGGTGTCAAGGTTATCGTCGAAGGCGAAGAGGAGACGGGCGCGAGTCACCTCGAAGCGTCGCTTGCCGACTACCGCCAGATCTTGCAAGCCGACGCTATCGTTGTCGCCGACGCCGGCAATTGGAAGCTGGGCGCCCCGACGCTGACAACGACGCTGCGTGGGGTGGTCAAGGCGGTCGTCGAGGTACGAACGCTGGAAAAGCCCGTGCACAGCGGGCTCTTCGGCGGGCCTGCGCCCGACGCGCTCGTCGCGCTGGTAAGGATGCTTGCTGGGCTCTATGACGAAGCTGGCAACACCGCAATTCCAGGCCTGACGCGTGAGCCGTGGGTCGGGCTGGACTACCCGGAAGCGGAATTCCGCCGGCAGGCGGGCATCCTGCCCGGGGTTGGGCTGGCCGGGACAGGCTCACTCTCCGAACAGCTTTGGTCGAGCCCGGCTGCAGCGATTATCGGACTGGACGCGCCGCGCGTGGAGGGGGCCGGAAACGCGCTGGTGCCCGTCGCGCGCGCGGCGATCGCGCTGCGGGTGCCGCCCAATCACGATCCCGCGGTGGCATTCGATCTGCTGGAGCGCCGGCTGCGCGCCCTCGCGCCGCGGCAAGTCCACGTGGACATTCGTTGCGAGGGGCTCGGGGCGGGTTTCGCCGTCGCCACCGGCGCCCCGGCCTTTGCGGCCGCCCAGCGCGCGTTGGAGCGCGCCTATGGCGTTCCCGCGGTGCAGATGGGCTCGGGTGGGTCGATACCGCTCATTCCCGCACTCGCTGCGGCATTCCCCGGCGCGTCGATTGTTATGTGGGGGGTCGAAGATCCCGACGCAGGTATTCATGGCCCAAACGAAGGCGTCGATCTCGACGAACTTGAACGGATGGCGCTTGCCGAAGCGATCTTCCTCGAGGAACTGGCGGCGCTTCGCTCGTAGTTTCGTTCAATCGGCCGGCCACGCCCAGTCAGCTAGACCTCGCCCGTATCCCCGAGGACGCGTCTGCTCCTCGTGGCTCGGCGCGGCCAGCGGCAATTGCAATTAAGGAGACCGGTTGGAGACGACCAGCCCCGAGCGTGCCGGAGGCGTCGCTTGGCACGCGCTTGACCGTCGTGAGCTGGAACGTCGGCTCCATAGCGGCCCGGCCGGTCTCTCCCGCGTCGAAGCGGCAGCGAGGATCGCCCGCGTCGGCCCGAACGCACTGCCGGAATCACCGCCCCCCAGCGACGCGGCTATCTTTTTTCGCCAACTGAAGAGCCCGCTCATCGCCATCCTTGGCATTGCCGCCGTGGTGACGGTCGTCCTCCAAGAATGGGTCGATACGGCCGTGATCGCGGCGGTGATCGTGCTCGATGCGGTTGTCGGGTTTTTCCAAGAGCGCGGCGCGGAGCGCTCTGCCCGCTCCCTCCAACGGCTCTTGACGCCACGGGCCCGCGTCGTCCGCGATGGCCGCGAGTGGGAGATCGACAGCCGGGAACTCGTTCCGGGCGATCTGGTCCTCGTCGAGTCGGGCAATCGCGTTCCAGCGGATATCCGCCTCATCGCGACGGCGGGACTTCGGGTCGATGAGTCGCTGCTGACTGGCGAATCGGCGCCGGTAGACAAATCGAGCGCACCGCTTCCGGAGGTGGTCGACGCTGCCGATCGCGTGAACATGTTGTTCATGGGGACGGTCGTGACGAGCGGTCGCGGCCGAGGCTACGTCGTCGCGACCGGACGGACGAGCCAGCTGGGCGCGATCGCAGAAACGATTCGCACCGCCGAGTCGCCTGAGACCCCCCTCCAACGTCGTATGAGCCAGCTCGGCCGTGCAATCGGTGTGATCGTCGCCGTCACGTCGGCACTGGCCTTTGCCATCGGCGTGGCAGTGGGGCAGCCGCCGGCCGATATGTTCCTCGTTGCCGTTGGGCTGGCGGTCGCCGCCGTGCCAGAGGGGTTGCCCGTTGCCTTCACCATCACCCTTGCTCTTGGAGTCCGCCGCATGGCCCGCCGCAACGCGATCGTCCGGCGGCTTCCGGCCGTCGAGACGCTCGGTAGCACCACGGTGATCGGCTCCGACAAGACCGGCACCCTAACCGAGAACCGGATGGTGGTGCATGAAGTCTGGTCTGGCGGGCTAACCTTCTCTGTCGCTGCCGAGGATGATGAGCCGATCGGTGCGCTGCTTGCCGCCGGCGCGATCGCCGAAATCCCCGAGCATCCCGCCGTTTACGAAACATTGCTCGCCGGGGTTCTTACCAACGACGCCTCGGCGTTCTGGGATGGACGAACTTACCGCGTTCAGGGAGACCCAACGGAAGGCGCCCTGCTCGTGACCGCCGCCCGCCTTGGGATCGAGCCAGAAGCCGTCCGTGCCGCTCATGAGCCGATCGTGGAGCTGCCGTTCGAGCCGGAGCGGCAGTTTTCGGCAAGCGTTCGCCGCTACGGCGCCCAAGCCGCCGTCTTTGTCAAAGGCGCGCCGGAGCGAGTGCTGGCGATGTGCGACCGACTACGTCGGGACGATGGCGAATCCGCTCTTGATCCCGCGTTCGTGCAGGACGCTGCCGCAACCATGGCGGCGCGCGGGTTGCGCGTGCTCGCTGTCGCGATGCGGCGCCTGACCGCGCTGCCGGACGACCGAGCGCCCTTTCCCGAGCTGCAGGGGCTGACCTTCCTCGGACTGATTGGGATGGTCGACCCGCCGCGGCCCGGAGTTCGCGAGGCGATCGCCGGCTGCCGCGCGGCCGGCCTTCGGGTCGTGATGATCACTGGTGACCACGCGGTGACAGCGCGGGCGATTGGGGAGGCACTCGACTTGTGCGAGCCGGGCGCCCCGGTTTTCACCGGGCGCGAGCTCGCTGCACTGACTGACGAGCAGCTTCGTCAAATCGTGCGAACGGTCTCCATCTTCGCGCGCGTCACTCCCGAGGACAAGCTACGCATCGTGCGCGCGCTGCGCGCCAATGGTGAGGTGGTCGCGGTCACCGGCGACGGTGTGAACGACGCACCGGCGCTCCAAGCGGCCGACATCGGCATCGCGATGGGACGAAGCGGCACTGACGTCGCGCGTGAAGCCGCGGCAATGATTCTGGCCGACGATAACTTTGTCACGATCTACGCCGCGGTCGAAGAGGGACGGGTGACCTTCGACAACGTTCGCAAGGTGACGTTCTTTCTCGTTTCGACCGGTGCGGCCACCATCGTGGCCCTGCTCGCTGGGTTGGCTCTGCGCTGGCCCATCGTCTTCCTGCCAGTGCAGTTGATCTGGCTGAACGTCGTCACGAACGGACTGCAAGACGTTGCGCTTGCCTTCGAGCCTGGGGAACGCGATGTGCTAAAGCGTCCGCCGCGCCGACCCAATGAAGGGATTATGTCCGGTCGGCTTTGGCGCCGGACGATGGTGACCGGAATCATCATGGCGCTCGGAACCCTCGTGCTTTTTCGGTGGGAGCTCGATCAGGGTGCCACCCTCGCTCACGCGCAGACCGTTGCGCTGACCACCATGGTCCTCTTTCAAACGTTTCAAATCGGCAACGCGCGCTCCGAGCTCGAATCGGTGTTTCGACTCAACCCTTTCTCGAATCCATTCCTCTTTGCTTCCGCGGTGGCCGCGCTTGCGGTCCATGTCGGAGCGCTTGCTTTCCCTCCGACCCAATTCCTGCTCGGGTTCGAGCCCCTCGATTGGGCGACATGGCTCCGCATGGTCGCCGTTGCCTTGAGTGTGGTTGCGGTTGTCGAGGTCCAGAAGCTCATTCAGCGTCACCGAGTACAATAAATTTCCGGGTGGAGGTCTCAGGGGACTGATGGCAAGTCGTGCGCATCCCTGGCTCAGCGCACCTGCGCCAGCGGTCGCCCTGCCGCGCGACCAATTGGAAGACCGCATCGAGCAACTGCTGGCCTCCCAAAATATGGCGGTGCTGGCAACGGTCGATCCGCATGGCAATCCGGTCGCCAGCCCAGTCGAGTACTACCATGCCGGCCTCGTTGTCTACTTTGTGGCCGACGCTGGCTCCCCGAAGTTCGCGAACCTCCGCCGTCACTCACGCGTGTCGCTCGGCATTCATGCCCCATACGTCGGCTGGGCAAGCGTGCGCGGCTGCCAAATCTTTGGCGAGGCCCGAGTGCTCGAGCCGGGCACGCCAGAGCACGCCGCGGGCATGGAGGTCTACCGCTGGCAATCCTCGGCTGCCGACCTCGGCCGACCGGTCATCGCCCCGCCGCCGGTACCGCTGGTTGTGGTGACGCCACGCCGGATTGTCTACACCGAGATGTGGTTGCGCAAGCTCGGCTATGCCGCGAAGCAGACGTGGCGGCCGGCAGGAGAGGAGTTGGTCGAGTGAGAATCCGCCGGCGCGCGATTCTGCGCTGCCCGCTCTGCGGCGCCGAGCATCGTGAGACGATGCCGGCTGACTATTGCCAGATTGTCTATCGCTGTGCCGCCTGTGGCGCAACGCTCCGGCCTCGGCCGGGCGACTGCTGCGTCTACTGTTCCTACGCCGATAGCCTGTGTCCCCCGAAGCAACGCGAGCGTGCAGCAGGATGAGACCACCTGCCGCAAAGGATGGACGTGCATGACCGCTAAAGCGCACCCGTGGCTCGCCAAGCCGTCGCCGAAGACGGCGCTGCCGCGTGAGCAGCTTGAAGCGCGCATCGAGCAATTGCTGGCGACCCAGAACATGTGCGTCGTTGCGACGCTGGGGCCGAACGGACCGGTCGCAAGCCCGGTTGAGTATTACAACGACGGGCTCACGATCTACTTCGTCTCGAATTCGGGAGCGCCCAAGCTGCGCAACATGGAGCGCGACCAGCGGATCTCGGTCGCCGTTTTTCAGCCGCTCATCGGTTGGACAAGCGCCCGCGGCTGCCAGCTCTTTGGCACGGCCCAGATCCTTCTGCCAGGAACGGCCGAGCACGCCGCCGGGATGGAGGTCTATGCGTGGCAAAAAGGCGCCGCCGACCTTGGCCGCGGGTTCGATCGTCCGCCGCAGCTTCCCCTCATCAAGCTGGTGCCCGACCGGATTGTCTACACCGAGCACTATTTGCGAAAAGAGGGCTACGCGCCGCGCCAAACGTGGCGCCGTGGAGGCGAATAGCGACGATTAAAGCGTCGGCAGTGGTAGGATGTTGCTCGTTACTCTGGGAGGCGCGATATGACCCGCCCGCAAATTGGCACAAATCCCCCGCTGGCCCAACTCGAGACCGAGACGTACGTCGATTTCGTCGAAGGGCTGTTCGGGTTCATTGGCAAGCTTGAGCCGGCGCTTCGGGAGGGAGCGGAGCGGGCGCTTGCCGACTTCCGCGCCGTCACCGGCCGCGACCCGGCCGACGTTGACGAAGCGCGCGCTGTCCTCGGTCGTGTCCCGGTGGTCGCCGCTCGTCACCGGATCCGCCACGCCATTCAGGATATGAACCACGATGCGATTCTGGCGGACCTGCGGAGCCGGGAGGCGGAGCTCCTTGCCGAGCTGGACCGCTACGACCGACGAGGCCCGGGCAGCGTTCAGTATGACCTCAACTGGGTGCCACCGGCCTATGCCTCACGCGAGATCCACCGGATGCCGGGCGGCTACGTCACCGACCCGCTTGCAGGGTATCTCTATCACTACAGCACGAAGTCGTTCTTTGGCGGGCGCAACGACCACGACGAAATTCACACGCGGAGCGTCGAAAAACTGCCGGTCCCGACGGATGGCCACGTACGCCGCATTCTCGACCTCGGCTGTTCAGCAGGCCAGAGCGCCACTGCCTTGAAGCAACGCTTCCCCGATGCCGAAGTGTGGGGGATCGACGTGGGTGCGCCAATGGTGCGCTACGCCCACAAGCGGGCGGTCGATATGGGCCTCGAGGTCCATTTCAAGCAGGGCCTCGCCGAGGCGACCGGATTCCCCGATGCCTCGTTCGACATCGTCCACGCCTTCATCTTGTTTCACGAACTGCCGATGGAGATTGCCGAACAGGTTGTGGCAGAGGCGGCGCGGATCTTGCGCCCGGGCGGGCTCTTCCTCGTGACCGACTTCCAGACGCGCAACGTGCCGCGCGGCGACGGCCGCGGGACGGGGATCCTCGGTGAAGTGCTCGGCCGTATCGACCAGCTCCACAACGAAGAGCCGTACCGCTGGGACTTTACCCACTCGGATTTTGAGGGGCTGCTTGGGAGATACTTTTCCAAGGTCGAGGTGCGCACCGAAGGCTATGGAATGCCGCTTCGGATCGCCACCCGCTAAACCGCGCCTGCGGGTACGATCAGCGGGCACGGGAGGAGAGGATCGTCATGGTTCGTCCGCAAATTGGCACCAATCCCGCGTTTACCGAGCTCGACACCGAGCTATATCTCGATTTCGTTCAGGGGCTGTTCGGCCTCGTGAGCAAGCTCGATTCAGCTGCCCGACCATTGGTCGAGGCGGAATACACGGCCTTCCGTGAACGTGAAGGGCGCCCGATCCAAACGGTCGACGAGGCGCATGAGCGGTTTGGGAAATTGCCCATCGTCGCCGCGCGTCACCGCATCCGCCACGCGATCCAGACGATGAACCATACCGCCGTTCGCACTGACCTCGAGCGCCGCCGCGCCGAGTTGCTCGCCGCGCTCGACCGCGCCGAGACCATGGGACCGGGAACGTTGCAATACGACCCGAACTGGAAGATCCCGGAGTATGCGACCCGCGAGATTCATCGGCTGCGCGGTGGCTATGTCACCGACCCGCTCGCGGGCTACTTCTATCATGCCAATACCCGCCAGTTCTATGGCGGGAGCAACGACTACGACGAGATGCATCAGGCGCAGGTCGACAAGCTGCCGATCCCCGCAGATGGTCAGGTGCGCCGAATCCTCGAGATGGGATGCGCCTCCGGTCAGAGCGCGACGGCCCTCAAGCGGCGCTTTCCGAATGCTGAGGTGTGGGCAATCGACGTCGGCATCCCGATGCTGCGCTACGCCCATATGCGTGCGGTTGAGCTTGGCCTCGAGGTGCACTTCAAGCAGGCGCTGGCCGAAGACACCGGCTTTCCGCCCGCCTCGTTCGATCTCGTCTACGCCTATATCTTGTTCCATGAGTTGCCGCTCGACATTGCGGAACGCGTGTGCGCTGAGGCGGCACGGATCTTGCGCCCGGGCGGGCTCTTCCTTGTACTCGACTTCCCGACCGCTGACACGCCCATGGGCCGCTCCCGCGGCATCTACGGAGAGATCCTCGGCGACATCGATCGCCGCCACAATGAGGAGCCCTACCGCGAGGACTTCACGCATTCCGACTTCGGCGCGATGCTGCGCCGTCACTTCCCGAAGGTCGAGGTGATCAACGAGGGCTTCGGGCTGCCGCTGCGCGTCGCCACCCGATAAGCGCCGCCGCGGGTGCGCTCGACAGTCACGGCCGTGCAGGTGATCGACCTTGCGTCGGGCCAGCCCGCGAATCTCACCACCTTGGGCGTCCCGTGGCCCGTGCCGCCGTCCCGCGCCGAGGGACGGCACGGTGCGGCGCTCGGCTGTGCCTCGGCGTCAGGCCTCCCCTCCGGTTCCATCGCGACCGATCTCCGGCTCGGCGGCTTCGGTTTCGCTTAACTGCCGTGCGGCGATACGGAAACCGGCTTCGAGGGCTTCCACCTGGCGCACCACCGTCTCGCAGGTGGCGACGAATTCGTCGGTCGTCAGCAGCGCTGGCGGCAGGTTATGCATATAGGAGATCACGGCTTGGCCATTCACGGTCTCGATGCACCAAAATCCGCGCTGGTTTTGGGCGTTGCGTTCAAGGAGAAAGGCGAGCAGCGGCGCAGGAAGTTCTTGGGCGGACGATTCGCGTAGTGCGCTTTGGCACGAAAACTCCCAAACGTCTGCCATGTCGATCACGATCAGCGTCTGGGTACTTTCGCCGATGCCAAATTGAATGATCGCCCGCTGGTCGTTCAGATCTTGGATCGCGATGCCAGCGTCGTCGGCCAGGGCCTGAATTCGCTCGCGAAAGCCGTCCGCCATGGGGCACCTCCTCGTCCGGGCGACTGCCCGCGCAGATTGTGCCGAATTGGAGCGCGAATGTCGTCACCTAATCGGCTGGCATCTCGTCAGCGAACGCGCTAGGCTGCGAACGCAGATCGTCGCGAGGGTGCCGAGTGACCGAGCTTCGTCTTGTCTCTTGGAACGTGAATGGAATCCGCGCTGCAGAGCGCAAGGGCTTTCTCGACTGGCTGAGCGGCTGCGAGGCGGACATCGTGGCGGTCCAAGAGACCAAGGCGCACCCGGATCAGCTCTCGCCGGCGCTGATCAACCCGCCGGGCTACTTCTCGGCGTGGGTTGCCGCCGAAAAAAAGGGCTACAGCGGCGTGGCAACGTATTCCCGCGAGCTCCCAAAGCAGATTCGCGCTGGCCTCGGCGACCCGCGCTTCGACGGTGAGGGACGGGTGCTGGTGACCGAGTTCGAGCCGTTGACGTTGTTCAACATCTACTTCCCGAACGGCGGCCGGGGACCCGAATGGGTGCAGCACAAGCTCGCCTTTTACGATCGCTTTCTCGAGGTGATCGCGCCGTACCTCGCCGAGGGCCGGCCACTGGTCGTCACCGGCGATGTGAACACGGCCTTCGCGGAGATCGACCTCGCGCGACCGAAAGAGAACAGCAAGACAAGCGGCTTTCTGCCCGAAGAGCGGCAGGCGTTGGCGAGATTTTTCGAGGCCGGGCTGATCGATACATTCCGCCACCTTCGCCCGCACGAGGTGAAGTATTCCTGGTGGGACATGCGTTCCTTCGCCCGTCAGAAAGGCCTAGGCTGGCGCATCGATTACTTCTTCGTCTCGCCGGTACTGCGCGATTGCATCGTGGACGCCGACATCCACTGCGAGGTGGAAGGAAGCGACCACGCCCCCGTGAGCCTCACCCTTCGCCTTTAACGCCGACAAGGTCGTGTACACTTCAAGCGAGCATTCTCCGCACGCGACGTGTTCCCTTGGCGGCTCGCCGGGGTACCGTGCGGCCCGGGCCGGCATGGATCAGCGATACATCCGCAACTTCTGCATCATTGCGCATATTGATCACGGAAAATCGACGCTCGCCGATCGGCTGCTCGAATATACGGGCACGATCAGCCAACGGGAGATGGAAGACCAAGTGCTCGACTCGATGGACCTCGAGCGCGAGCGTGGCATCACCATCAAGCTTCATCCCTTGCGGATGTACTACACCGCAAGCGATGGGATCGAATACGAGCTGAACCTGATCGACACGCCGGGGCACGTCGACTTCACGTACGAAGTCTCACGCTCGCTCGCCGCTGCCGAAGGGGCGATCCTCGTCGTCGACGCGAGCCAAGGGATTCAGGCGCAAACGCTCTCCAACGTCTACCTCGCACTGGAAAACGACCTTCACCTGATCGCGGTCATCAACAAGATCGATCTGCCAAACGCCGATCCCGAGAAGGTCATCCATGAAATCGAAGACGTGATCGGCATCGGTCGCGAGGACATCATCTTGGCCAGCGCCAAAGAGGGCCGAGGCACTCGGGAGATCCTCGAGGCGATCGTCCGTGAGATCCCGCCGCCTTCTGGGAAGCCGGATGCGCCAACGCGCGCGCTGATCTTCGACTCGAAATACGACCCCTACAAGGGAGTCATCGCCTACGTCCGCGTCGTCGACGGTGTGTTGGAGCGCGGCCGGCGCCTGCTGTTGATGTCGAACGAGAAGGAGATGGAACCCGTCGAAGTAGGGATTTTCCGCCCCGGTATGACGCCGGTCGAGCGGCTGGAAGCCGGCGAATCGGGGTATGTCGCCACCGGTTTGAAACAGGTGCGCGATTGCCGGGTTGGCGACACCATCACGCTCGCTGATCAGCCGGCCGCGGAACCGTTGCCGGGCTATCAACCCGCCAAGCCGATGGTGTTTGCCGGCATCTACCCGGTCGAGGGGTCGGATTACCCGCTGCTCCGCGACGCGCTCGACAAACTCAAGCTGAATGACGCTGCCCTCGTCTACGAGCCAGAGACGTCCGCCGCGCTTGGCTTTGGCTTTCGCTGTGGGTTCCTCGGTCTTCTCCACATGGAGATTATTCAGGAGCGTCTCGAGCGCGAGTACGGTCTCCAACTTCTCGCCACCGCACCGAGCGTCGAGTATCACGTCACGAAAACGAATGGTGAAGTCCTTATCGTCGATAACCCGGCGGACCTGCCGCATGGATCGGTCATTCAGGATATCGCTGAGCCGTGGATGACGATCACGGTGATTGTCCCCTCGCGTTACATCGGCCAGATTATGGAACTCGTCACATCGCGGCGCGGCGAGTTCATCAAGATGGAATATCTCGAGGCGACCGGCCGCACCGACAGCGCCGCCGGCGATCAGCGCGTGCTGCTGCAATATGACATCCCGCTCAGTGAGATTCTGATCGACTTCTACGACCAGCTGAAATCGCGCACCCAAGGCTATGCCTCGCTCGACTACACCTTCAAAGAGTACCGATCGGGCCGGCTGGTCAAACTCGATATTCTCGTCAATAACCAACCAGTCGACGCGCTCTCGCTGATTGTCGACGCAAATTCTGCCTATGAACACGGGAAGCAGCTGGTCGAGAAGCTGCGCGGACTGATTCCGCGCCAGATGTTCGATGTGCCGATTCAGGCGGCTATCGGCAGCCGCGTCATCTCACGCGAGACCGTACGTGCGCTACGCAAGAACGTGCTCGACAAATGCTATGGCGGGGACGTCACCCGCAAACGCAAGTTGCTCGAGAAGCAGGCCGCTGGCAAGAAGCGAATGAAGCGCATCGGCCAGGTCGAGATCCCGCAAGAGGCGTTTTTGGCCGTTCTCCAAATCGGCCGCTAGGCGGTCAACACTTTGAAGGCGGTGTGTCGGCCAAAACCCCTGCCGAATGGCGAGCTGAAACCCAGAGCGAACCGACGGCGTCGACGAGGGGTGCTTGGTCGAGGCCTCCCACTCGAATCGGCCGCAGGCCCGACATCGCCAATCAATCGCTCAGCGACCTCCCGCGCCGCGTCGGCGCTGCAATAGAACAAGTCCCGCCGGCACACCGCCGAACTCCGGCTCCTCAAAATTCTCCCACCCCAGCGAATTGAACGCCCGTACGAGGAGGGCGCCCGGCGCGGCCTCGCCGAATCGTCGCGAGCTGGTTAGCCACTGGCTCGCCGAAGCGATTGGTCGCGTCGATGACGATTTTGGCCGTCCAGCTGGCTGCGATGCTCGAAACACCAGGTCGGGGACGGCGGTTCCTAGGCACGGCGATCAAGACGACCTCGCCATAGGCCAGCGCCTCGCGAACGAAGGCGGCCTGCGCCGCCATCCCGGCGGCGAGTAACGCCTCTCGCGTCTTGGTGCTTGCCGGTTCTCGCGTGCCGAAGACGATATGGTGTCCGGCCTTGGACCATTTCGCGCCGAGCGGTCTTGCCGATGATGCCATTGCCAAGGAATCGCGATCTCCATCGTTGCTCCCATCGCTAACGTGCGAGGCACAGCGTACCCGGTCTCCGCCAACGTCGGCGTCCCCAATACTCCGCCGCGGATATGATCGGCATGGTGACCACTGACTCCGCCACGTCGTATCTGCTGTTCGTCCAGCATGGCTGGGCGGATCGCGCGTCTTCGCTGCGGACGCTCGCTCGGGGGCTCGCTACGCCGAGGACGCGGGTCATCACCCCAAACTTGGGCTTCCTTCAAACGTGGATTCGGATGGACACGCTCGTCGACCGGGTAGAGCGGGAAGCGGAGCAAGCGCTTCGAGCATGTCCTGAGGCGCGAATTCGCGTGGTCGGCCATTCGATGGGCGGGCTCATCTGGCTTGAGGTGCTCGACCGTCACCCGGAGTGGTGGACCCGCGTCGACGGGGTTGTGCTCATCGGCTCGCCGATCGGCGGGGCCGACCTTGCGCACCTCGCCGACCCCCTTGACCTCGCGATCGGCCGCGATCTGAAGGTTGACCGGCGGCCCCTTGCCGCCCGGCTCGCCACCCATCTCCGGCTGCTCTCGATCGCCGGGAAATCGGACTCCTCTGGCGATGGGCTCGTTCGTGTCGCCAGCGCCAAAGCGCCGGGCGTTCGCCTCGTGGTCGTGCCAGGCGTTCATCACCGGGGGCTGCGCCGGAGCCGGCTCGTCGTGCTCATCGCCCGCGAGTTCTTTCGCAACGGCGCGCCGAGCGTGCCGCCGCCGGAAGAACTGATCGGCCGGCTCCGCGCGCTCCCTGGAATGACTGATAGTAGAACAAGAACGGTCTTTCGGCCGCCGCTCGCCTTGATGTTCCGAGACGGCACGACCCTGCTCGCCGGCCGGACCGTGCTCGGAATCGACGAGGTCGCGCTGGTTGCGCCCGACGATACGCCGCTCTACGCCGGGTATGTGAGCTGGAGGTACGCTCCCCAGCTGCGCCACGGTCTGGCGGTGCTCCGCCGAGACTACGCTGACGCCCTGCTCTGGGCTTCGAAACGGATGGACTTATGATGAATCGCGTCTGGACGGCACGCCGAATCGGTTACGGGGCAGCGGCTGCCCTAGCTGCGTTGGGGCTGGGCGCCGCTTGGCTGACCCGCGTTCGGACCGACGACCTGCAAAGCCGGCCAAACCCAGCCGGTGATTACGCCGGCGCGGTCGAGCGCTTCCGCGCCCTCGCTGCGCTCGATGGACCGGAGGTGAATGCGGTCTGCCGATCGACTCTTCTGACCCATGGGCGGCGAACCGCGCGCGCCATCGTCCTCGTGCACGGCATTACCAACTGCCCCGCCCAGTTCGAGCCGTTCGGCCGGCTCCTGTTTGAGCGCGGCTACAACGTACTGCTGCCGCGCATGCCGAAGAATGGCTACGCCGATCGGATGACGAACGCGCTTTCCGAGCTGACAGCCGAGCAGCTGCGCGACTTCGCCGACCGAATCGCCGACATCGTCGTCGGTCTCGGTGAGCAGACCATCATCGCGGGTTTATCGGCCGGCGGCGTGATCGCCGCGTGGGTGACGCAGTTCCGGCCGGACATCGGGCGCACGGTGCTGATTGCGCCGTCGCTCGGACTCGGTCGTTATCGCTCCGGTGTCCAGTTTCTCCTCGCCGGCGCTCTGCTCCGGGGACCGAATATCCAGACGCAGCGCTTTCGCCCCTTCGAGGATGGACCTCCCTACAGTTATTACGGCTATTCGACCCGGGCGCTCGGCGAGGTGCTGCGCCTTGGCCTCGCGACCGCCCGGGCGGCACTCCAGCGGCCGCCGGCGGTTCAGGATGTGGTCGTGGTTACCAACGGCAACGACGCGGCCGTCAATAACAACATTACCCGTCAGCTCGTCTCGCTCTGGCAGTCGAAAGGGTTGCAGCGCGTGACCTCGTTCGACTTCCCGCGCAGCGCCGGACTGGTGCATGACCTGATCGACATTCATCAACGTCTCCAACGGACTAACCTGGTCTACCCGACACTCCTCGACCTTATCGACCGCGAACCGCCTGCCGGCGCCTGAGGGTATACCTACTTCCCTTTTCTTGGAGGACGGCGATGGCCCTGCTCGATCCGGTGCACAACCTTGTTGGCGAGAAGGTAGCGCTTGGGCCGCTTCGGCGCGATCTCGTGCCGCTCTATGCACGCTGGATGAACGACTTTGAGGTGACGCGCAACCTGGGCGCGTGGGTGGGCCCGCTACCAATCGAGCGCGAAGAGGCTTGGTACGACGCGGCGGTGCGCGACTCTAACGAAGCTCATTTCACGATCTACGAGCGGACGAGCGGCAGTCCTATCGGTACGTCCGGGCTGACTGGGATCGATTACCAGCATCGGCGGGCGACCTTTGGGATCGTAATCGGTGAGAAGGAATGCTGGGGCAAAGGATATGGAGCCGAGACAGCGCGGCTCGTGGCTGGGTATGGCTTCACTGGCCTCGGACTTCATACCATCGAGCTGTCGGTGTATTCGTTCAATGAGCGCGCCATTCGGGCGTATCGGCGAGCGGGGTTTCGCGAGAACGGCCGTCGGCGTGAAGCATTTTGGGTCGCTGGCCGGCCCTACGACATCATTCGGATGGAAATCCTTTCAACCGACCTGCCGATCGGGGAACTGGGGCGGGTTGTGCTCGGTGTGGATTAACTCGTGGCTTGGCGGACGTTCAATTGAAGGATGAGCGGTCGCCGAACGATCGGACCGACGAGGCGCACGGTCAGGCGCGGGCGGCGGCGGGCGAGCGGTTGTTTCATCGGCATTCCTGCCCTCGAAGCGTGCGGCGCGTCTGACGATCGCTGCGCCGTGCAACCGACGGGTTTTTCTCCCCAAGTTCCAGTATATGTCAACCCCGCACATCGGTGCGTAATCGTTGTGTTAGATGCGTAAATCATTCGTGAGCTGGTACCTATTGTATCCCCGATTCGGGCTAAAAGGTTCGTCACTGCGGTGGGTTCGTTGAGCGCTCGCCGGTTTGCCACCCACCTCGGTGTGGCGCTCCTAACGGTGGCGACGCTGGCCCTGTCGGCGCGGTATCCGCGGGCCGAGACGTTCGTCCAAGCGGCGACGATCGGCTTCGGCTACTTGTCGCTCACGCTGATCGGAGCGACACTCCTCGTGGGTCCGCTCGCCCTTCGCCGACGGCCGCGCAATCCCGTCAATCTCTCTCTGCGGCGAGACCTCGGCATCTGGGCGGGGCTCACCGGTCTTGCCCATGTTGTGCTTGGTCTCCAGGTTCATTTCGGCGGCGATCCGATCCGCTACTTTGTTCAACCGATCGTTCGCGAGGCATATTTCGCGGTCGGCGAGGAAGAGCGGTATTTTGAGGTAGTCGCCGGCTGGGCGCCGCTCACCGACCTCTTTGGCCTCGCGAATTGGCTGGGTCTGGCGGCGACGATCGTCTTGCTGCTGCTCCTTGTCCTTTCGAATGACCGAGCGCTCCGAGCGCTCCGTGGCCCGAGATGGAAGGCGCTGCAGCGATTGAACTATCTCCTCGTTCTGCTCGTTCTCATTCATACCGTCGCCTACCAACGTGTAGTCGAGCGGGAGGTTGGGTTCGCACTCGGGGTGGCGGGGCTCACGGGCGTTGTGCTCGCCGGCCAACTGATCGGAGTGTCACTCCACCGGCGGGCGCGCCGGACCCATCCATCTGCGTAGCCCAACTGGCCGGGATGCGCATCCGCCGGCAGGCTGGTAGAATGGCCGCCCTCGGCCCGGCCGAGCAGCGATCCGGTTGTTCACTGCTGGAGGTACGCGATGCAGACGGTCCGAGCTCGCTGGCGGGCACTGGCGGTGATCCTTCTTGTCTGCTCGGCGGCGCTTGCCATCGTTGCCCCGCGGAGCGCGGCCGCCGAGACGAAGCCGTGCACCGAGCAAGGCTTTCAGGAAGCCGCGACAGCGCCGGGCGGAACCTTCGATTTTTCCTGCGGCGTCAATACCACGATCACGGTGAACGGCGGGTACTCGCTGAACGCCGTGCCGATCGGCGGAACGCTCACCATCGACGGCGGCAACCGGCTGACGGTCCGGCCGAAGAATCCGAACACGACGCTGTTTCTCATCACCGGCATTGGCAATACGAACAAGACCTTGGTCCTACGGAACATGATCGTCGAGAACTGGACCCAAGGCACGATCCACGGGTCGGTCATTTCCTTTGCCCCGACTCATACCGTGATCGTGGAGAATGTCACCTTCCGGAATAACAGCGCGACGAATGGCCGGGCGGGCGGGGTGATCTTCGCCGGCGGCGTCCTGACCGTCACAGCCAGCACGTTCACCAACAATCTGGCCACGGGTGGGATTGACGCCGGCGGCGGGGCGATTGTCGCGGAGGCGCGTGCTCGGTCGTTGTCGATCACGAACAGCACCTTCATCAGCAACACCGGTGTGGTTGGTGGCGCGATCTCGACGACGATCACGACGACGATCAGCTCGTCGAGCTTCATCTCGAACACCGCGACGCGTACCCCCGGGCCCGGCGAGGATATCGAGAGTGTCGGTGGTGCGATCACGCTCGGTGAGGAGTTCAACTTCCCGTTCGTCGTGAGCAATTCGTATTTCCGGGAGAACCGCGCGGTTGCTCATGCTGTGTTGAACATTCCGGCCGGCGGAAGCGGCCGGGCACGCGGCGGCGCGATTTATCACGGGCTTAGCGGGTCCGGTGGGATCACCGTCACGAGCACCTCATTCATCAGCAATACCGCCAGCGCTGCCGGCGCGTTCTCTGCGTCGCCGGGCAGCGGTCTCGCCGAGGGAGGCGCGATTGCGAATCGCTCGTTCGCGTCGCCGATGGTCATCAGCGCGACCACCTTCGTCGGCAATCTCGCCTATGCCAAGGGTGCGAACCAAAACCCCGCCGGCTCGGGCGGTGCGCCCGGCGACGCCTACGGTGGTGCCATTTTCAGCTATTCCTCGCAGACTCGGGTCACCAACAGCACACTCGCCCTCAATCAGGCGAACGGCGAGAGTGAAGGCGCGGGCAACAGTCCGGCGGCGAACGGCAGTGGCCGAGGCGGGGGTATCAGCCTCGGCGGCGCGGCCGGTCTCGTGCTGAGCTACACCACCATCTTTAGCAACTCAGTCAGCTTCAACGGGACGAACGGTGTCGGGGAGGGCGCAGGAATCTTTGTCGACGGTGCCGCGACCGCCCAAGTGCGCGGGACGATCATCGCCAAGAATACCCTCAAAACATCGCCGGTTCAGAATTGCGCGAGCGGCGCGAACGTCACATCGAATGGCTACAACCTGTCCGATGTCCCTGGCTGTAACTTTATTGGTACGGGCGATGTCCAGAACGCGGCGAATCCGAACCTCGGGGCGCCGGCGAACAATGGCGGCCCGAGTATCGGTTCGGCAACAAACCCCGGAGTCCTGCTCACCATGTTGCCAGGGGCGGGCAGCCCGGCCATCGACACCGGCGGGACGAGCGCCAACGGCTGTCCCTCAGTCGACGAGCGCGGAGCAAGCCGGCCGGCCGGGCCGCAATGCGACAAAGGCGCGGTCGAGGTCGGCGGCGCACTGCCTGCCACGCCTACCCCCACCCCGTCGGTGACGCCCACCAGCACCGCCGTACCATCACCCACCGCCACACTGGCGCCAGGTCAGCAGTTGCGTGTCCGCGTCCCTGTCACCTCGCTGAACCGGCCGGCGGACGTGACCTCTCTCACCGGCGGCTGGTAGCCAGCCCGCGCGCACGCGCTTCGTTGGGACGCGAGCCCCAACACCGTGCAGCGGCATGGGCGCACATCCGGGGGCAACGTCTCGCTTGCCGAACCCGATGGTGGTTCAAGCGCGGGCGGCTCGGAGCCAGTCAGAGCGGCTTCGGCGAGGCGGCAGCAGCACCGCCGAGGCCGCCTTGGCAGTGCCCGGCGTCAGGGCGAGGACACGGTTGCCTCGCATTCGGAGGCGCGCATGCGTAGCAGGAACGGCGCCTTGCTTGCGAGGTCTCCCCAGAGAGTCCGCGACGGAGCTGCGCCGGGGAGGGAGGGATGAATCGAGCGCGGAGCGCGGCCCAAGACGGACGGCTACACCGCCAAGTAGCGGCTCTGGATCTCCTCTGCGGCGCGAAACTCCTCCGGCGACCCACGAAAGACGATCCGCCCCTCGTCGATGATCAGCACTTGGTCGGCGAGGCCGACGGCGAAGCGGGCGTTTTGCTCGGCGAGCAGAATGCTTTTGGCGTGGGTGGACTTTAGGTCGGCGATCGCTTGGGCAACCCGCTGGACAATCACCGGCGCAAGGCCCTCAGACGGCTCATCGAGCAGGAGAAGGTCTGGGTTCGAAATGAGCGCCCGCGCGATGGCGAGCAGTTGCTGCTCGCCGCCCGACAGCGCCGACCCGCGGCGCTCGAGCAGCGGTCCGAGCGTCGGAAAGGTGCGCAAGATCTGGTCGATGGAGAGCGGCGTGCGGCCGTTGAGCGAATGCCGAGCGAGGTTGAGATTCTCGCGTACCGACAAATCGGGATAGATCCGCCGGTCGCCGGGCACGAAGCCGATTCCGCGCCGCGCAACTTGGTAGGCGGCCAAGCCGTCGATCCGTTCTCCCTTGAAGGTGATCGCACCGCGCGTTTGGACGTCGAGGCGCATCACGCTCTTCAGGAGGGTGCTCTTCCCTGCGCCATTCCGCCCGAGGAGCGCCACCGTCGCGCCGGTCGGCACCTCGAGCGTGATGTCGAACAAAACGTGCGCGGTGCCGTAGTAGGCATGGAGCCCATCGATTGTCAAGATCGGGCTAGAGCTCGATGTCACCGAGATACACCTCGCGCACGTCTTGGCGACCGCGAATCTCCTCCGGCGAGCCGGTGCAGAGAATGCGTCCCCGATGCAGCACCGTGATCTCCTCAGCGAGGGCGAAGACGACTCCCATATCGTGCTCGGTGAGCATGACCGTGAGCCCGCGCTCACGCCACAACTGACGGATGAGCTCGACGGTGGCGTGGGTCTCTTCGGGCGACATGCCGGCGGTCGGCTCATCGAGCAGCAGCAAGCGCGGCTCCAAGGCGAGCGCGATCGCGATCTCAAGCCGTTTGCGGTCGCCTTGGGAGAGGACGGCGGCAGGCGTTTCGGCAAGGCTGAGCAAGCCGGTCTCTGCCAGCAGTCCATCTACCCGCTTGCGGCCGGGCACGCGGCTCGTCAGCCGCCAAAACTGCCAGCTCGTGCCATCGCGTGCCATCACCGCAGCGAGCACGTTGTCGTAGACGGTCATCCGTGGGAACACCTTGGCAACTTGAAAGGCGCGCGCCATGCCAAGGCGGACGCACTTCCAGGGCGGCCAGCCCGTGATGTTCTTGCCGTCGAGCTCGACGACGCCTGCTTCTGGCGGATATTCCCCCGAGATGACGCCAAAGAGCGTGCTCTTGCCCGCGCCGTTGGGACCGATAACGGCGCGCAACTGACCCGCCGGCACATCGAGCGAGACGTCCGTGAGCGCTTGGACGCCGGGATAGCGCTTGGAGATGCCGGCGAGCCGCAGCAAGGGGAGGCTCATGCCGGCGCTCTCTTTGGTGCAGCTTCGGCGCGGGCTTGCCGTCGGGCACGCCACAATTGGTAGCGGCGAGGGAGGCTTGCCAGCCCTTCCGGCAAAAAGAGGACAAAGACGAGAAAGGTCAGCCCTTGATACAGGATCCATGCCCCGGTCTGTCGCGCCAATTGATCTTGTACCCAGATGAACAGCACGGCGCCGGCCGCTGGTCCCCAGAACGTCCGTAGCCCCCCAATCAGTGACATGATGAGCGGATCTCCCGACAGCGTCCAGTAGAGCATGTCCTGGGTGACGATACCCGCGAGGAGCGCGTAGAGCGCCCCGGCGAGCGCTCCGATCGCCCCGGCAATGACATAGGAGCCGAGCTGGTATCGGAAGACGGGAATCCCGAGAAACCCGGCCCGTTTGGGATCGTCGCGAATCACTCGCAGCGTATGGCCGAAGGGTGAGGCATGCACCAGCGCCAAAAAGCCGACGCCGAGCGCCAACCAGAAGAGCCCGAAGTACCAGTAGGTCACGGGGTTGCCGAGATTGATGCCGAGCACGGTGCCGCGCAGAATGCCGGGGATGCCGTTTTCGCCACCGGTGATGTCTTTGAACACAAACGTCAGTTGGTAGAGCGCCTGGCCGAAGGCGAGAGTCAACATGCCGAAGGCAAGTCCGGAGGCCCGAAGAATGATTGCGCCAACAATTAGCGCGACAACCGCGCCGGCGATAATGGCAAGCACGACGGTGATCGGCGCGGCAAGCTTGAGCGGGAGGAGCAGGCCGATGGTGTAGGCGCCGATGCCGAAGTATGCGGCTTGGCCGAACGAGATCAGCCCGGTAAATCCAACGAGCAGCGCGACCGACATCGCATAAACCGCGAAGATGAGCACTCGCTGCCAGAAGAACAGTTGACCGCGCGGCAGGATCTGCGGGACGACCAGCAACAGCACGATGAGCGCGATGAGGAACACGAGGCCTGCTCGCCGGCCCCACACCGCGCGCGGTCCGCCAGCCACCGCCCGAACGCTGCTCGTCACGCTAGCCAAGGGAAAGCGTCCGACGCGCGCCGAACAGCCCGCCGGGGCGGAACAGCAGGACGGCGACCATGATGATGTAGAGGCTGAACGCCGACAAGCCGGGCGCATACACGATGAGGAAGCTACCAAGCAACCCAACAAGCACCGATGCGCCGAAGGTGCCCGGCAGGTTGCCGATGCCGCCGATGATCACGACGGCGAACGCCTGAATAATGAACGTGAACGCCAGGTCGGGGTTGGCCGAGACAAGCGGCGCGTAGAGTCCACCGCCGACTCCCGCGAGGAAGATCCCGACGCCAAACATCAGGGTAAAGACCCGGTTCACATCGATGCCGAGGGCGCTGGCCATCCACCGGTCATACGCGACGGCGCGCACCGTGCGACCAAAATCGGTCCGGTAGAGGAGCCACCAAAGCCCGACCGCGAAGAGGAGCCCGGCAGCAAGCAGCACCAAGTCGTAGATCGGCACGGTGACCCCGGCGATCGCGAATGTCGAGAAGAACGCCTCAGATTGGGGCTGTGAGACGGGCTGCACACCCCAAATTTGGCGCGCCAGCCCGCTTCCCACCAACAGCAGCGCATACGTCGCGAGGAGCGTATTGATCTCGTCGAGCTGGTACATCCGACGGAAGATCAGCACTTCAGTCGCCATCCCGATGAGGGCGGTCAGTAGCCCGGCCAGAACGATGACCGCGATCAGCTGCCACGCCGGCAGTTGCTGGCCGCCGGCGAGGGTGTAGGTCAGGTAGGCACCAAACATGAAGTAGGCGCCGTGAGCGAAGTTGAGGATGCCCATTACCCCGAAGACGAGCGACAGGCCGCTCGCCGCCAAGAAGAGGAGCATCCCCTGGGCGAGCCCATTGACCGCCGGGAGGACGATCCCTTGCACGGTCTAGCGCCGCACGTTGACCGGGGGCATGTAGCGGTCGGGCTGCAGCACGACGAACTCCGTGACCCGCCACCCCTCGGGCGTCGACGCATCGGGCGTGATGTGATAGGCGACCAGCCGCGCGGCTGCCTGATGGTCCTCACCCCGGATCGAGATGGGGCCGGACGGCGATTCAAACGTGACGCCGCTGTCGAAGGCGCGGATGAGCGCATTTACGTCGGTCGAACCGGCCTTCTCAATCGCCGCCTTATAGGCCCAGACACTGATGTACCCCTGGTACGACCACGCGCTTGGGAAGTCGTTATAGGCCCGACGATAGGCGTCCACAAACTCTTTGTTCATCGGCGTGTCGTAGGCCGCGTAGTAGTAGTCGTAGACATTCCAGAGGTCGGGCGTATCGGCCCGCAAGGTCTGCGCGAGGCGTTCCATCGCCATGTTGACCACCGCCACCCGCCACTTCTTGAAGAAATCGAATGGCTTGCCTTGCTTGGCGAGGTTCTCGACCCCGGCGCCGAACATTGCGAGGAACAACCCACGGTTCTGAGCGGAGTCCGCCGGCAAGTCGCTCAGCATCCGAGTGATGAAGGAGCGGTAGTCGGTCTCGGTGAGCGAAACCCAGACCTCTCGGCCGGGGTTGAAAGCGCCGAGCGCCTTGCGAGTCTCTTCTTGGAACTTCGCCCATTGGTCGCGGCCCGTGACGTAGTCATACCCGAAGACGTCCCAGTCCCGAATCGTTGGGAAGCGCTGCCGGACGAACTCGGCTTGTGCACCTTGATACATCGCATCGTTGGCCGCGGTTCGAACGAAATGCGGATCGTAGCGGTCGGTGGTCTGCGGCATCGCCGCACAGTGCGATCCCATCACGATCGAGCCGATCTCGGCTGCGACCGGAATGGCGGCGAGACAGTCGGCGCTTGAGGTATAGCCGAAGGTGAGCCGGACTCCTTGGGAATTCAGCTCGCGCAAGGCCTGCACCGTGACGTCAGGCTTCAATTGCTCGTCGCGCACCTCGAGGCGGACCTGCCGGCCGAGGATGCCGCCGCGCTCATTGATCTGCTGGACGGCGATCCGGGCGCCATTCACCCCGTCGGTGCCGACCTGCGCGTTCGGTCCAGAGATGGTATCGATCGCGCCCAGCACAATGGGCTCACCGCCGCCGGTTCCCTGGCCGGGCGTGGTGGGACCGCCGGTCTGCGCGCAGGCCGGAGCCAAAAGCGCAATCACGAGTCCGAGTGACAGGAGCAGACGCTTCATTGCCTTTCTCCTTTCAAACACCAAAAGGTGTCACGTCGCGGGACCACGTCTGTGCGCAGCGACGATGGCATCTTGAAAGAAGGTTCGCGCTGGCGCCCAGCTGCCCTTTGGCACGGAAGATACACCCAGCCTAGGATTCGCTTCAACCTTTGTTGCAAGGATCCGGAGGAACGATGAACGCCGGCTATCCTCATGTGTTTTCGCCGTTCGACGTGGGCGGTGTGCAGCTGAAGAATCGCATCTTCATTAGCGGGCACACGACGAACTTCGGAGAAAACCTGCTGCCGAGCGAGAAAGATGTTGCTTATCACGCCGAGCGCGCGAAAGGTGGGGTCGGGCTCATCTTCACCGGGGGTATCCGCGTCCACCCGGCCAGCGTCGACCGGGCGCAGTGTATCGTCGCCTACGATGACCGCGCCTTGCCGCGATTCCGCCGGATTACTGACGCGGTTCACGAGCATGGGATCCCGATTTTCGCTCAGATTCTGCACACCGGCCGCCAAACGACGAATGTCTTTTTGCGGATGCCGTCGTGGGCGCCTTCTCCGGTGCCGTGGTCGGCAACCGGGGCTATCCCGCATGAGATGACCGTGCGCGAAATGGACGAGGTGCGCGCTTCCTTCGTCCACGCCGCAGAGCTGCTTGCGGAAGCCGGCTACGATGGGCTCGAGGTGCATTTTGGTCACGGTCACCTCCTGCACCAATTTCTCTCACCCGCGGTCAACCGGCGCGAGGATGAATTCGGCGGCAGCATCGAGAACCGATTGCGCTTTCCTCTGTCGGTGCTCCGCGCCGTCCAGCAGGCGGTGGGCGATCGGCTGGTCGTCGGCATACGCGTCTCGGGGGATGAGCTGGTCCCGGGCGGTCTTGGTCTGGAAGAGAGCGTCGATCTGATCGCCCGGATCCACCACGCCGCACCGGTTCAATTCATTAATGTCTCCGTCTCGGCCTATGCGTTGCCGAGCATCGGGTTCCACGTCGCCGAAATGAACTACGGCCCTGCGCCGTTCCGTCACGTTGCCTATGCGGTTCGCGACGCCGTTCCCGGCGTGCCGATCTTCACGATCGTCCGCTACACCACGCTGGCGGTGGCCGAAGAGTCGTTGGCGACGGGCAAGGTCGATCTCGTCGGGATGACCCGAGCGCATATGGCCGACCCGCACCTCATCCGGAAGACCATCGAGGGCCGCGAAGATGAAATCCGGCCGTGCGTCTCCTGTAACTTTTGCATCGGCCAACTATCGAAGATGGTGCCCATCACCTGCATGATGAACCCGACGGTCGGCAAAGAGGCGGAATGGCCGGTCGACCCGCCGAGGTCAAGCCGGCCGCGTCGGGTGCTGGTGGTCGGAGGTGGGCCAGCTGGACTGGAGGCGGCGCGGCTGGCAGCGGAATGCGGCCATCGCGTCACGCTCTGGGAAGCGTCTGACGCGCTCGGCGGGCAGCTGCGCATCGGTAAGCGCGGGGCTGGTCGCGCCGATCTCGGCCTTGCGATCGACTATTTCTCCCGCCAGCTCGAGCGTCTCGGTGTGGAGGTGGTGCTTTCTCGTGAAGCGACGCCGGATCGTGTCTTGGCCGAGGGCGCGGATGTCGTTATTCTCGCCCTCGGCTCAAAACCAACCCCGTATGCCATTGAGGGCTACGGTCCTGTCCCCGCTGCGGCGGAGGTGCTGGCCGGCGACCTAACCGCCTATGCCGGTCGGCGCGGGGTTGTCGTCGATCTGCTCGGTAGTTGGGCGAGCGCGTCGGTCGCCGAGTCGCTGGCGCGCGCCGGCGCCGCGGTAACGATTGTTTCGCCGGGCGATGTCCTCTTTTGGGACATCAATATGTATAGCAAGGCGACCGCCGTCGACCGCTTGGTCTCGCTTGGCGTGACAACGCGAATGTACCGCCGTCCGCTGCGCTACGAGGGTGGCGGGCTCGTCCTCGCTGATGTCCTTGCCGGACATGAAGAGCGGTTGGAGGATGTCGAGTGGATCGTCGGCGTGACCGCCAACACGCCGCAGGTGATTCTCGCCCGTGAGTTGGAGGGCGCCGTTCCCCAGTTGGTCACGGTCGGCGACATGCGTGCGCCGCGGACTCTGCTTGAGGCGATCTATGAGGGCCACGCCGCTGTCCGCGCCCTCGACGCGGTCTAAGGGCAGTCGTTGGTGTCGTCCGCTCGCCGATCGTCCGGCGTGGGCTGGCGGAAGCTCGGGCTGGACACGACATTCCTCGACGAAGGCTGGCGCGGAGGGGTTCTTGCCTGTCGGCGGAGGGCAGGTCCAATGCCGCTGACCGCTGATCGGGAACTTCTTCCTAGAGCAATCAGGAAAGCCTCCTCTACCTGAAGCCAGCGTGGCCGGCCTAGGCTAGTGGCAACACGGCCCGTCCCGCTCACTGCGAGCGGCGGGGCCGCATCGACGAGGAGGTCCGATGGGGCTGCTAGATCGATTGTTCGGTCGGTCGCCAAAGCCAGCGCCGGCAGTGAGCGCAGCCGATCAGCAAGCGCTCGATCGCTATCGCTATTTGCTTCAGACCGCGCCGCCTGAGGCGATTGAGCAGGCGCATCAGGAGGCGTTTGCCAAGCTCACGCCGGAGCAGCGGGCGCTGGCGTGTCGCGAGCTCAATGCCGTTGTCCCTGCCCACGAGCAGGCAACAAAAGACGACCCGGCGACCCTCGCGCGCGTCGCGACACGCGCCGAGATGCGTCAGCCCGGCACGCTGGAACGGGCGTTTGGCAGCCGTGGTCCCGGCATGGGCGCGATGATCGGCGCGAGCTTGCTTTCGAGTATCGCCGGCGCGTTCATCGGGACGATGATCGCCCAGCAGTTGATGGATGCCTTCGGCGACCCGACGCAGCCCCAAGCCGAGGCTGACGCCGGCGCCGACACCGGCGCCGACGCCGGAGCGATGGCCGATCCGGGATTGGCCGATGCAAGCGGAGGGTTCGACGATCCCGGCTTCGACCTCGGCGGCTTCGGGGAGTTCTAGCTGACGGCGGCGAACCGCCGCTGCCAACGAGGAGAGACCCCATGGTTCTGATGTCCGACCGTCCCATTCGGCCAGCGGTCGAGCGCCCGGCAACGGCGCCGGGCCAGCTCGACGCTGTTCTCAATGCGTCGCTCGACTGGCCGGATCTGCAGCGGTATCGTTACTTCCTCTGGTTCGCCTCAGCGGCGACCATTGAGGCGGCGCACGTGCAGGCATTCGACCTGTTTCGCCCGGAGGACCGTGAGGTAGCGTATCGAGCGCTCCACCGGCGGTTGGGCTCGACGGACCAATGGAATCCTGCGCTCGCCGGGACCGACCCGCGAACGCTCGCCTCGCTGGTGACGCGCGTCGAGTTGCGTCGGCCCGGCGAGGTCGAGCGGGCGCTGCGCCGCCGCACGCCCGATGGAACCGATCTGCTCGCGAAGCTGGTCTCGGCAGTCCTCTGGTCACCCGCCGGCCGATCCTTCTTCGAGGAGGTCGCGGACCCCGCCATCTCGCACTGAACGCGCGTCACTCCAATCCGTTGGCCGTCTTGGCCACCCCAACCCCCTCTTGAACCCCCGGTGATGCGGCGCAGACGTTCACTCGTTTCCCCCAATTGTGCGCCGCCTCTCACCGGGGGTAGCATCATTTGCTGGTCCTGCGTAGGATCGTTCCGTGTCTGAGACGCGTGATCCGACGCGCTGGCAACTCCTCCGGCAACTGCGCTGGCCTCTCGCCGCGGTCGTAGCTGCCTCGTTTGCGCTGGTTCGCCTGCTCGAATCCAGCCTATTGAGCACTGTCCGAAGCGAGAACCGCGAGGTGATCGATGTCGTGGTTTGGAGTGTCGTTGGCGCATTGGCGATCTGGCTCTGCTTGACGTGGCTGGCCGGGCGCGAAAAACGACACCAAGCCAGCCTCGAAGCGACGCTCGCGGAGCAACGTCGGCTGAACGCCGAGTTGGAGCGGACGAACCGGCATCTCCGACTCTTGAGCGAGGTCACTCGGCGACTGGCTGCTTCGGCCACGCTCGATGAGATATTCGAAGCTGCGCTCGGCGCACCGGCCCAGCTGTTCCCGGTGGAGTGCGGCGCGATCGTGCTGCTCGACGGAGGTGACCCAGCGGAGGTGCGCCGCACGGGCGCCTCTTCCGATGCGCTCGCGGAGCGGCGTCGGGCATTGGGGCTCGCGGAGATCGGGCCGAACCTTACTGAAGCGCAGCGCATCGACTCGCCTTGGGGCGAATGCCTTGTTCTCCCGCTCCACGATGGGTTGGCTTCGGTCGGCTGGATCGAGCTGTACCTCGGCAGCGCCCGTTCCGCGGCGGACGAGCGGACTCTCCTTTGGACGATCGGGCTCGAAGTCGCCGAAGCCATTAGCGGGGCGCGACGGCGGGTACGGGAAGCGGTCGCCGTCTACCAGCTCGATCGGGCGATCGCCGAAGAACGGGCTCGCATCGCCCGCGACATCCACGACGGCGTTGCCCAGAGCCTCGCATTCCAGCGGATGCGGGTCGATTTGTGGCTCGACTGGATCGGGTCCAACCCCGACCGGCTGCGGGAAGAACTCCTTCGGCTCAAGGCGACTCTGCGGGAACAAATCGGCGAGATCCGGCGTGCGATTTTTGCGCTTCGGCCGCTCCAGTTTGACGAGGTCGGGTTTCTTGCTGGGATCAGCCGCTACGCTACCGAGTTCGCGAACCAACATGGCTGGAAGATCACCATCGATACCGCCAAAGCGCCGGCCGAGCTCTCCCCCGAGATTGAGGCGGCATGTTTCCGGGTCGTACAGGAGGCGCTTACCAACGTCGCCAAGCACGCGGGTGCGCGGCAGGTGACACTGACCCTCGCGTCCTCCTATGGCGGGTTGGCGGTGACGGTGCGTGACGACGGTCGGGGGCTTGCCGAATCGCCCCGTAGCGGGTTGGGCCTCCGGCAGATGCGTGAGCGGCTCACTGCGCTTGGCGGCCGGGTCAGTGTCTCGGGTCAGCCAGGACAGGGGACAATGTTGCAGGCGTGGCTGCCGTTGCCGGTTCGCTCCTTGGTGGCCTCATGACGCCGATCCGAATCTTGTTGGCGGACGATCATCGGATGTTTCGGCAGGGGCTGCGCGAGATCCTCGAGCGCCAGCCATCGCTCGTCGTCGTTGGCGAGGCCGCGAACGGACCGGAAGTTTTGAGCGCGGTCGAAACGCTTCGGCCAGACATTGTGCTGCTCGATATCCAGATGCCCGGCTTGAATGGTGTCGAGGTCGCGAAACGGCTCGCCGCCAATCATCCCGAGGTGAAACTGGTAATGCTCACGATGTATCGCGAGGACCAGCATCTCATCGAGTCGATACGGGCTGGAGCGCGCGGCTATTTGTTGAAAGATGCTGACGCCGAAGAGTTGATTGCGGTGATCGAGCGTGTCGCACGCGGAGAATCCGCGTTGGACCCGGCGCTGGTGGCCGGGGTCTTTGCTGCGGTGCGCGGAGAAGCATCTGCGCCGGGTGCCGCGCTCACCGAGCGCGAGCGGGAGATTGTTCAGCTCCTCGCGGCGGGCTACGACAACCGCACCATTGCGGCCCGGCTCTTCCTTTCGGAGAAGACCGTCGCCAACCGGCTGAGCGAGATCTTCCAGAAGCTTGGTGTCAGCAACCGTACCCAGGCGGCGCTCGTCGCGATTCAGCGCGGCCTCGTGGCGCCGGAGGAAGAGCGGGGGACCGGTCGCTGACCGAATTCCCGGTTCTGGTCCCGCCGCTTGGCGCTCAAGCCATGGCCCGCCCTACGACACTCGAGGGTCAGTAGGCCGGAGGAGGATCGTTCCCCTTCACCTCGACGGTCACCGTGCCACTTGCTCCGCTCTGAAACGTCAGGGTGATGGAGAACTTGTCGCCGCCGCGCAGTTCCCGATTGAGGCCAATCAGCATGATGTGATACGAACCGGGTTTGAGCTCGATGCTGCCGCCCGCGGGCACATCGATACCCGTCACATGAGTCATCCGGGCGACGCCGCCTTCGGTTGAAGTCTTGTGGATCTCACTTGCGCGAGCGACGTCGGTGGAAGCCGCGACCAATCGGTCGGCGCCGCCGCTGTTGCGAAGCGTGAAATACACCGCCCCGTTCGAACCGGCAGCGGCGGGGCGGCTCCAAGCATTTTCGATGCGAATACCCCCGACTTGGCCGGCAGGCGTGGCGCAGGCCGTGATCATCACCATGCCGGCAACGACGAGGCCGAGCAGGCGGCTCATAGCCCAAGCACCGTCTGGAGGTCACTGGCCATCTCGTCCGGCGACATCTCCGGCCAGAATAGCATGCGCACCCGTCCCTCACGGTCGATGACCAATGTCGCGGCGGTGTGCGCCATCGTATAGCCAGCCGCCTCGCTTCCGGGCTGCTTTTCGTACACGACGTGATAGGTCTTGGCGACCTCCTCGAGTTCCTCAGGGGTTGGGATGAGTCCGAGAAATGCCGGGTCGTACTGCGCAAGATAGGAGCGCACCACGTCCGGACGATCACGATCGGGGTCAACGGTGATGAAGAGAACCTGAAGATCTTTGCCGCGCGGGCCGAGTTGCGCTTTTGCCTGAGCAAGTTTGACCAGCGTGACCGGACACACGTCGGGGCAACTGGTGTAGCCGAAGGTGAGCAGCACGGGTTTGCCGCGCAAGCTACTCAAGGTGACGGAGCGGCCTTCGGTGTCGCGGAGCGAAAAATCCGCTGCCGGCAAGGCGTTGGCCATTAGGGACGCGGTGACCGGTTTCGGGCGGGTCGTGAGCATTACCGCGACTGCGGCGGTTACGACGGCAGCGAAAATCAGCGTGGACGCGACGGAGAGCAGAACAAGCCGTTTCATGGCAACTCGACGGTGGCTACTTCAGAGTCTGGAGGAACGCCACGATTGCATTCACTTCCGCCGGTGACAACGGGAGGCTCGGCATCGAGGTGCCCGGCTTCAGACTTGAAGGATTGGTAATCCATTGTGCCAAATTTTCTCGCGTGTTCGGAATCGCCCCCACAATTGTGGGCCGCGAGGCAAAGCCCGCGAGGCTCGGCCCGATCGAGCTGTTCCCGCCGGCGCCCGGAATGATGTGGCACCCGGTGCAGCCCTTTTGACCGACAAGCCGGCGTCCTTCCGACACCGGGTCGCTCGGACCACACGCCGCGAGAACGGCCGAGACCAGCGCGACGCCGGCGAGGCCCAATGCCAGACGGACGAGATGGCGGTCTCCCCCACGCCGAGGAGTCGGTGCGGATGGGGCGCGGAGCAGTGCGCGGTTCGTGATTCGAACAAGGAACGACATCGTCGGTTCGCGGCTCGTGCAACATCGAGACGCTGCACAAAACGCATGCATCTCACCGGGGAGAGCCTGCCCGGACTTGGCGTGCCCATCATCAGACCCGCGGCAGACAACGAGGACTTCCTCAGATAGGGGCCCATTGGGCGCCTATCCGATGTTGGCCACCGTCGGCAACATGTGAGGGACCTTGGTCACCACCCGCCCAGCAAGCTCGGCCGCTCAACGTCCAAGCGACATCGCGAGTGAGGCCGCGTCACGCCCTCGCTGACAGTGTCTTCCGGCCGACGCCATCGTCAGCTGTTCACCAGGATCGACATTGCCTAGCCAAACTTTATCATCGGCAACCGAGCGCCGCAACCACTGGACGATGCAGAGCTTTGCACGTCCGCGCAAACACGTGGAGGCTTGCCGGGTAAAGGTGACGGGATGAACTTCCAGCTTGGGGAAACCGTTGCTGGCTTTACATTGGGTTGGACGAACCAGTATGATACGGCCTGTCCCCGCGCCCTTGGGTAGTCACGCGTCCACGCCAACAGGAGACTCCGCGCGAGGAAGGCTCATGTCGTTCGCCCAGATCACCGCGGCGCAGTGGCAATCGCTTGCCGTGGTCACGTGGCTGTTGTTTCTCTTGGTCCTTTTGGGTGGTATGGGCGCATTCTCATTGGCCACGGCGATTATCGTTATCCCGTCCTTTCAAGCGACCCAAGCCCGCGCCTACCAGAAGAACCCGATGTTGACCCGGCTGTTCGGGTTGCGTCCGGTCTTCTTGGTGGGGGCGGTGGTGCTGTTGGCGGCGGCCGTGGTGACGGTAGTCATCGCGGTGATGACGTTCTATCCGGCGATCCTGCCGTTTTGGCCGCGCGTCTGGATCTAGGCGCGCGGTGGTGAGGTGGCCTCACCGCGGCGGTGGGATATAATGGCGCGGATTTGCAGGCGCCTCCTTCCGGCGGGATCCCGCCCTCGCTCGGAAGACAACCCAACTTCGTTCTGCCTCGCGCATGTCGCGGCGGGAGAGGGGATGGCACGCGCGCGGCCCGATGACCGGGGCGCGTTCCCTCGACGGCCCGTCGTGCTTTGTGAGAGGTCCGGGCGCTCGCGGGCAGCCGCGTGCGTGATGGAGCAAGCCGAATGAATCGGAGAAGCCTCATCCTCGGCACGGGTCTCATTGCCGCATTGCTCCTCGTCGGATTAGGAGTAGCAGGGCTTGCCTTCGCCGGGCAGATGGCGCCGGGACCGGCGCAGCCGGTCAACTTTCCTCACACCGTTCATGTCTCTGCCCTCGGCATGGAGTGTCGCTTCTGTCACCGCGGCGTCGACACGGAAGCGCAGGCCACCATCCCACCGGTTGAGCAGTGCCTCTTCTGTCACGTCGTCGTGCGGACGGACTCCCCCGAGATCCAGAAGCTTCTGAACTCCTATCGCAACAACGAGCCGATCGACTGGGTTCGCGTGCATCGTCAGCCAGACCACGTTGGCTTTGTCCACTGGACCCATATCGCCAAGGGGTTTGACTGCGCGACGTGCCACGGTGATGTCACGAATATCGATCAGATGCCGCTGGGGCGGGTCAAGCAGGTGCGGGCGCTTGGCATGGGCGACTGTGTCAATTGCCATCGCGAAAACAATGCCCCGACCGATTGCTGGACCTGCCACAAGTAGGAGGAGCCCGATGGCGGCAAGTCGCCGAGACTTTCTCAAGATTGCCGGGGTCTCCTCAGCGGGCGCCGTCGCGTTTGGCGGCTGCATGATCCCGGCGCGGGATATGAAGGTCGAAAGCCCGACCCGCATTCCCGAAGATCTCGTCACTGGACGAGACAACTGGTATGCCACCGCCGGCACGCGTGGCAACGGGATCATTGTCCGCGTGATGGAAGGCCGGGCGCTCAAGGTCGAGGGCAACCCCGATCATCCCGTCAACCAAGGGAAGTCAAACGCTTGGGACCAGGCACTTGTCCAGCTGCTCTACCACCCGGACCGCTACCAGCGGCCGATGCGGCTGAATGGCGCCCGCGGCAGCGGCAGCTATAGCGATCTCTCGTGGAACGACGCGCTTGCGCAGGCAGCGGAGGCCATTCGCGGCGCAACCGGCGGACGCCTCGTGCTGATGACGCCACCGCTCAGTGGCCCTTCGCTTGTCGCAGTCGAGGCATTCGTTCGCGCATTTGGCGGCTCCCATTTGACGCTCGATCTGAACGATGACGCGGTCTATCGCGCCGCCGTGCAGCGGGTCTTTGGAGCGGATGTCCTCCCCGATTACGATCTGCCGCGCGCCAACACGGTGCTGTCGATCGGGGCGGATTGGCTCGGCGCGTGGGGAAATCCTGTCCGACAGGGCATCGGCTACGGGCAGTTTCGCCAGGGAAAGGCGACGCGCGGGTACCTGATTCACATCGATTCGCGCTTCTCGGTGACGGCGGCAAACGCTGACGAGTACATCCCGTGCCGGCCGGGGACCGAGGGGCTGGTTGCGCTCTCGATCGCCCACGCGCTGATCGCGGGCAATTTTGGGGACCGCGGCGTCTACCCGAGCGGTGGCGCCCAAGCGCTCGCCGCCTTCTCGGGCAATCAGGTTGCACAGCAGACCGGCGTGCCAGCCGAGCGGATCACCGCCATCGCGCAGCGGCTCGGCCAGAACGGGCCAGCGGTGGTGATCGGTGGCGGTTCGGCTGGCGCTCACACCAACGGCCTGTTCAACCTCGTCCAGATCCTGAACTTGAATATTCTGCTCGGCGCCGTCGGCGCACCGGGTGGGGTTCGTCTCAATCCCGCGCCTCCAACAATTCCGAATGTCCAATCGCCGTTCCGCAGTGGCGCAAGCTCCTTCACGACGTGGCAGGGCGAGATGATCCGGCTGCGGCAAGTGGGATCCAATGCCGTCGTGTTGGTCTACAACGCCAACCCGGTGTTCGCGCTGCCACCGTCGCTGGGTGTTCGCGATGTGCTGCTCAATGCGGGGCGGGTAATCAGCTTTTCGACTCTGCCCGACGAGACGAGCGAACTGGCCGACCTGATCTTGCCGTCGCATAGCCCGCTCGAAGAGTGGGGCGTGGAAGCGCCGGCTGCTCCTCCCGGCTTCCAGGTGGTCACCTTCAAGCAGCCGGTCGTCAACCGCGTGTTCGACACGCGTCAGTTCGGCGACACGATCCTCGATCTGATGCGGGCGATCGGTGGCGAGGTGGTGCGAAGCGTGCCGTTCCCGACGATCCGTGACGGTGCGCGGCTGTTCGCCCAGCCGTTGTTCGACCGGCGTGCCGGCTCCGTGACGGCGGACAGTTTCGATCTGTTCCTGAATGGTGTCCAACAGCGAGGTGGCTGGTGGTCCACGACGACGACTCAAGCCGCGACGCCTCGCCCTGTTGGGTTCGCCAGCGCCCCGGAACCGGCCCGAATTGCCGGGGACGACTCCTATCCCTTCTTCCTTCAACCGTTCATGTCGCCGACGCTCGGCTCGCCGGAGGGAGCGCAACTGCCGTGGCTTCAGCAGACTCCCGACCCGGTGACTACCATGGCGTGGGGCACGTGGGTTGAGATCAACCGGCGGGTTGCCAACCAGCTTGGTGTGAAGGAAGGCGATGTTGTCGTCGTCGAGAGCCCGAATGGGCGGATCGAGGCCCCGGTCTACATCAATTACGGCACGCCGGATTGGACAGTGGCGATCCCGGTGGGGAATGGGCACACCGCCGGTGGACGCTGGCAGAAAGGGGTCGGCGTGAACCCGATCGGGATCCTTGCCGACCTGACCGACCAACAGACGGGCGCCCTCGCTTGGGCGGCGACGAAGGTGCGGCTCACGCGCACGGGACGAAGCGTTCCGCTGTCGAAATTGGAAGGCTACGTGCCGGCCGTTCAGCTGGAGCACGCCGAGGCGCTGAAAATCACTAACAAGGATAGCTAGGCGCAACCGCGCTGCGAGGATCGAACGATGGCGGAGAACAAGCGCTGGGGGATGGTGGTCGACCTCGACCGCTGCTCGGGCTGTCAGGCCTGCGTCGTGGCTTGTCAGGCCGAGAACAATGTCCCCCTCAATACCCAAGACATCGTGCTCCAGGCCCGGTCGATCCAGTGGATCCGGGTCGAGCGCTATTGGTCCGGGATCGATCAGAACGACCCGACCAAGGTGAAGGCTGGGTATCTCCCGGTGATGTGTGTCCAGTGCACCAACGCGCCGTGCGAACCAGTCTGCCCGGTCTACGCGGCCTATCACAACCAAGAAGGCCTGAACGTTCAGGTCTACAACCGCTGCGTCGGGACGCGCTATTGCGCGAACAACTGTCCCTACCACGCTCGCTACTTCAACTATTGGGAGCGCGAGTGGCCGGAGCCGCTCAATTTTCAACTGAACCCCGACGTGACGGTGCGCTCCAAAGGCATCATGGAAAAGTGCACGTTCTGTGTGCAGCGCATCCGCCGAGCCGAGCGGCGGGCCAAGTTCGAAGGCAGAACGGTGCGAGACCAAGAGTTCACAACTGCCTGCGCTCAGGCCTGCCCGACGGGCGCACTGGTGTTTGGCAATCTGGCCGACCCGACAAGCCTCGTGAGCCAGCTTGCGAAAGATCCGCGTCACTATCGCCTGTTAGAGCATCTCGGCACTGATCCCGGCGTTTATCACCTCAAGAAGGTCGACCCGAACTATCACGGCGAGGAGAGCGGCCACTGATGTCGGCCGCGCTGTCGCGTCGAGCGACTGATGGGCGAGCCGTCGCACGCTGGACCGGGTTGGGCTGGCGTGGCAGGGCTCGCGAGGGGAACCCTGATGTCTGACGATACGAACCACACTGGAGCACCGCACGGGCCGGAGCTGCCAGAGTACACCAGCGCGTCGCTGACGAACGACATGGTGCGGCGATACCAAAATCCCTCGCCGCTCTTGCGAACCTGGACCCTCGTGACCGGGATTCTGCTGGTCGTTGGCATTGTCGGGCTGGTCTTGAAGGTGATCATGGGCACGCCGTCGACGGGCTGGGGGTGGACGGCGGCTACATTCGCCTTCATCATGTGCACCTTCGTTGCCGCGCCGCTGCCGGCGATCGCAACCCGCCTCGCGAAAGGCGATTGGCGGCGACCGTTCACCCCGCCCTGCCGAAACCTTCACCGCCACCGCGGTGCTCGTGGTGCTCCTGTCCATTCCCCTCCTCGTGGTGTTGCCGACGCGGCTGCCGGGGCAGCGGACGATTTGGTTCGGTTGGCCGGGCGCACCGTGGGTCTATGATTTCCTCGCCCTGCTTGGGCTGGCCGCGGTTGGCCTCGCTATGTTCTACGTCTCGGCGGTGCCCGACTGGGCGGCCTTGCGGGCGCGCGGGGTGCGCGGCCCCTTGCTCGATCGGGCGGCGAGCTGGGTCGGCGGCATGAAGCAATGGCGCGTCACGCGCACCGCCTTTACCCCGCTCGGCGCGTTCTACCTTGCGATGTATGTCTTCGCCGGCATGCTCATCGCCACCGACTTTTCCATGGCCTTGGTGCCGGGCTGGATCGATGCGATCTATCCGGCGCAGTTTTCGATCACCGGGTTGCAGGCCGGTGTGGCAACGTTGATCGTCGCGCTTGGCCTCTATCGCCGGTTCGGGTATGCCGACTACATCAAGCTCGACCAGTTCTGGGGATTGGCGAAGCTGCTGCTGGCGCTGTCGCTGCTGTGGTTCTACTTCTGGTGGTCGGCCTTTATCCTGTTCTGGTATGGCCGCAAGCCGAACGAAATCCAGTTGCTTCAGCTGATCATGTTCGGTCCGTACGCAATCCCCTTCCTCCTCGCGTTCCTCTGCAACTTCGTGCTCCCGTTGCTGATCTTGATGTGGAACCCCATCCGCAAGAGCATCCGCGGTCCGATCGTGGTTTCCTGCATCGTGCTCTTCGGGAACTTCATGAACAACGTGCGGTTGTTTGTCGGGCCTTGGTCCTTGGTCGAGCACGGGGGCGAACTTGTCGAAGTGATTCCGCCGTTCAAATGGCCGGATTTCGCCGATCTTCTCATCATCCCGGGCTTCATCGGCGGCGCGGTCTTCTTCTACCTCGTGGCGCTTCGGCTCGTGCCGCGGCTCAACCTCTGGGAGATGAAGGAAGGGTTGTTGTACCGGACAGCTCGCAAATACCTGCTCGGCCAAGTGGTCGTCATCGGGAAGCCGGAGTAAGACGATGCAAGAACGAGTTACGCTCACCGACCGGCAAGTCAATGAGGAGCTGCTTCGCTCGATCTTCGTGACGCCGATGCGCTTCTGGGTTGCGGCGACCATCTTGGCCATGATCGCCTCGTTGATGGTGATTTCATTCACCTTCATGGTGATCTTTGGTCTGGGCCTCACTGGGCTGAACCGGCCGGTCTTCTGGGGATTCTTGATCACCAACTTCGTCTTCTGGGTCGGCATTAGCCACGCCGGAACGATGATCTCGTCAATCCTCCGGCTGACTCAGGCGGAATGGAAGCGACCGATTACCCGCGCGGCCGAGACGATGACGGTCTTCTCGCTTGCGACGGCGGCGCTCTTTCCCCCTTATCCACACCGGCCGACCGTGGCGCATCGCCTACTGGGTCTTTCCCTACGACTTCAACCATCAGATCTTTCCGAATCCCCGGTCTCCCCTCGTGTGGGACCCAAGCGCCATCTTCACCTACCTGACGGGCTCGGCGCTCTTCGTCATCGTCGCGCTTATCCCCGACTTCGCCGCCATTCGCGACCGGTCGACCGGAACACGGAAGCTCATCTACGGTGCGCTCGCAATGGGCTGGCGTGGCACCCCCCGTCAGTGGAAGATGCAGACCATCGTCGGCGTGCTGCTTTCGGCGCTCATCCTTCCCGTCTTCGTCTCGGTGCATTCGATCGTGTCGTGGGACTTCGCCGTTTCGCTGGTGCCGATCTGGCACGCGACGGTCTTCGCGCCCTACTTCGTTATTGGCGCTGTCCACTCGGGCGTCTCGGCAGTGCTGACGCTGATGGCGATCATGCGCAAGTTTTTCGGCTGGAAGAATCAACTGCGGCCGGAGCACTTCGATGCCATTGGCCGGTTGCTGATCGCCGTCGCCTGTGCCTGGCTGTACTTCTTTATGCTCGACGTTTTTTACGCAATCTATGCTGCTGAACCAGCCGAGCTGACCGTCATGGAACTGCGGTTCTTCTCGTGGCCGTGGGGCGCCCTCTTTTGGGTCGTGCTGATCACGTCCTTCATCATTCCGATCCCGCTCTGGCTGAAGCGTAGCAACCGGCGCAACATCACGCTGATGTTCTGGAGCTCGATCCTCGTCAACATCGGCATGTGGTCAGAGCGGTTTTGGCTGATCGTTCCCGGCCTCCAGCGGAAGGAAGAGTTCACCTACATGTGGAACGTGTACAACCCGAACCTCGTGGAGATTGGGCTGGTCGTTGGCTCGGTGGCGATGGTTGGGTTGTTCCTGCTGCTGTTCTCCAAGGTCTGCCCGCCGATCCCACTTTGGGAGATCAAGGAAGGGCAGAAGTTCACCGCCGAAATTCCCCTAGGCCGGATGCGTGTGCCGGCAATTGTGAAGGAGTAAGGGCGATGCCACAGATTCTTGGCCTCTTCAAGACGCCGGAACTCGCGGCCGATGCCGCGCAGGCGCTCAAGAATGCCGGCTTCGATCCGCACAAAGGGGACTACGACATCCTGACGGGCTGCCCCTATCCCGAAGAGGTGTTCGGGGAGCACGTCGCGCCGCACCGCCTTTTTCTCTTCCCGATCATCGGCGCGATTTGCGGCTTCGTCGCAGGGCTGCTGATTACCGGCGGGATGCAGGTCACCTACCCCATGATTACCGGTGGCAAGCCGATCCTCTCCCTTCCGCCAATGGTGATCATCACCTATGAAGGGACGATGCTCGGCGCCATCATCTTCACCATCCTCGGGACGCTGTTCGAGTCGCGCCTGCCGAATCTCGAAGGCGGCGTCTACGATCCGCGGATTACGACCGATGGCTTCATCGGGGTTGTCGCACAGGGACCCGCGGAGCGCGTGGCGGAAGCCGAATCGATCTTTCAGAAAGTCGGCGCGGAGGATGTCGTTCGCGAGGCCGCCGCAGCCGGGCGCACTAGCTAAGGAGAGCTTCGATGCGGCTACCTCCCTCGCTCGTTGGGATGGCGGTTGGCGCTGGCATGCTGCTGACGGCTTGTGTCCCGACCGTTGACCAGCCGTTGAACGGCAACGTTTGGCCGTTTGCCGGCGGGCAATACCCCTTCGACATCTTTCCCGAGATGCACTATCAGCAGTCGTTCCGATCACAGGAGCCGCGTCGGCTCTATCCGCCGGAAGGCGCAGTGCCGGTTTCCGGCGGGAACTACAAGCCGAACGCCGCCGAGGCCAGCCGGTTGCAGAACCCCGTGCCAATCGGACAAGACACCGCCCGTGGCGATGCCCTGTACGTCACCAACTGCGCTTTCTGCCATGGCCCGCAGGGCGAAGGCAACGGCCGGGCGAATGCCTTCCTGACCGCCAACCGGGGTCGTCCGGCTGCGAATTTGAAGGGCCCGACGACAGTTGCCCGCACCGATGGCGACCTGTATTACATCCTCACCAGTGGTTTGAATTACAACCCAGAAGGCCCACAAAACGGCATGCCGCCGTTTGGTAACCTGATCGCCGAGCAAGATCGCTGGCTGCTTGTCAACAAGATCCGTCGCCTCCAACGCGGTCAGTAGGCGCCCGCTCGCCGACGCGATCCGCCCGCTCCAGTAGAGCGGGCGGCGGCGTTTTCGGCGCCTTGCTCCGGTGGCGCGGTCCAGCTGCGAAACGACCCCGTTGAACGAGGTTTCGACCAGCTGTGTGCTGTGGCGATTGCCTCCCCCGCGGCTCTGTTGGGGGCTCGACGGCAAGGGATTCTTGGCGAACGCCGAATCGCATCACGCCATCGGCCCGGAGATGGCGGCGAACCAGCGAAAACGCCTCAACGGCCCCCTCGGCAAGCAACGAGCCGAATGCGGTCTGGCAGATACCTTGCGGGCACCTCACACGGGGTGGCCGCCGGTCAGCACGAGGCTCAGCATGGGTTGGGCGCGCTCGAGCACCGATATGGCCGCTTTGGCCGGCCGACGACCGGGACGTCGCCGGTCCCCTTCCTATGGGTGCCTCACACCGTGAGGGCTGCGACAACAAGGTTGCTCAAGACGAGGGTGTCCGCTGACCAAGCTTGAGCTCGGACGCTAGACCGCGCCGTGGCACTTCTTGTACTGTGCGTCCGCTACCGCAGGGACAGGGATCATTGCGACCGACCTTGCGGCTTGCTCCCTACGGCGACCGGAGCGGTTGCGGTGCGTGCGCCGTTGCGGATCGGTGCCGCGGCGCGCGGTGCGCCGTTAGCGCGGCCTGCGGGCTCGGCATCCGGCTGCCGATTCTCGTGAACGTTGCGGACGACCGGCGGTGGTGGCGGCTCGTGCATGATGCCGACGTGGTAAATCATGTTGACGGTGTCGCGCTCGATGTTGGCGCGAAGCACGTCATACATCGCGAAGGCCTCTTTCCTTGTAGGCCACGAGCGGGTCCGCCTGGCCGTAGGCACGGAGCCCGATCCCTTCGCGGATATGCTCCATCTGGGTTAGGTGTTGCACCCAATTGGTGTCGATCGCCCGCAACAGCACTAAGCGCTCAAGCAGACGCATGTTTTCGCTGCCGACCTCGCGCTCCTTCTCCTCATAGGCGCGGTCCTGCGGCCTCGAGGATGGCGTCGATCACTTCGTCGGCGCTCATGCGTGCGAGATAGTCAGGCGTGATTTCTGGCGGAACTGGGAAAATCATCCGAAGCTGGTTGAGCAGCGGCTCGAAATCGGTCTCTTCGTCGATCTGTTCGCCGATATATTGAGAGACCAGCGATTCGAGCGACTTGTGGATCATCTCTTGGATATTCGCCTTTAAGTCGGCGCCCGAGAGGATCTTGTTGCGCTCGCCGTAAATGATTTCGCGCTGCTTGTTCATGACGTCGTCGTACTCGACGACGTGCTTGCGGATGTCGAAGTTGTACCCTTCGACCTTGGTCTGGGCGTTCTCGATAGACTTGCTCACCAGTGCGTGCTCGATCGGCACGTCCTCCTCGAGGCCGAGCCCATTCCATGATCTTCTTGACGCGGTCGCCGCCGAAGCGACGCATCATGTCGTCGTCGAGCGACACGAAGAAGCGCGAGGAGCCGGGGTCGCCCTGTCGGCCGGCGCGGCCACGAAGCTGGTTGTCGATGCGGCGCGCCTCGTGCCGCTCGGTGCCGATGATGTGCAGCCCTCCGCGCGACCACTTGATCCCGCTGTTCCTCCCAGATCGCGGCGGCCTCGGCGAGCGCGGCGGCAGCGCTGTTCTTCGGTCGCCGCGTGCGGCTCGATCCCCTGCTTGCGCAGTCGGTCGCGTCACCAGCCCTCCGGTTGCCGCCGAGGAGATGTCGGTCCCGCGGCCCGCCATGTTGGTCGCGATCGTCACTGCGCCGGGCGCCCGGCTTGGGCCACGATCGCGCCTCCCGCTCGTGGTACTTGGCATTGAGGACCTTGTGGGGATGCCCTCGTCGCGTCAGCAGTTGGAGAGGTATCTCGCTACTTCTCGATCGAGACGGTGCCGACCAGCACCGGTCGCCCTGCTCGTGCATCGGACGATCTCCTCGACGACGGCGTCGAACTTCGCTTGTCTCGTCTTATAGATGAGATCGCCATGATCGACGCGGATCATTGGCTGGTTCGTTGGGATCGGTACAACGTCGAGGTTGTAGATCTTGTGGAACTCCTCCTGCCTCGGTCACGCCGTGCCGGTCATGCCGGCCAGCTTCTCGTACATTCGGAAGTAGTTCTGGAACGTGATCGTCGCCAGCGTCACGCTTTCGCGCTGGATCTTGACGCCCTTCTTTCGCTTCGACTGCCTGGTGCAGCCCATCGGACCAGCGCCGGCCGAACATCAGCCGGCCCGGTGAACTCATCGACGATCACGACCTCGCCGTCGCGCACCACGTAGTCGCGATCGCGTTGTGAAAATGACGTGCGCTTTGAGCGCGTTCTCGATATGTGGGTGAGCTCGATAGTTTGCCGGGTCGTAGAGGTTATCGATCCTTGAGCATGCGCTCGATGCGCGCGATGCCTCTGGTCAGTAAGCAGTCACGAGCGCGTGCTTCTCGTCGACCGTGTAGTCCTCCTCGGGCTGCAGGTTCTGGACGGCGCGGGCAACATGATAGTACTGTCTCGGTCGAGTTCCTCGGCTTGGCCCGAGATGATGAGCGGCGTGCGCGCTTCGTCGATCAGGATGTTGTCCACCTCGTCGACGATGGCGTAGTGCAGCCGCGCTGCACCCGCTGTGAGAGGTCGACGACCATGTTGTCGCGCAGGTAGTCGAAGCCGAACTCGTTGTTCGTCCCGTAGGTGATGTCGGCGGCGTAGGCCTCTTGGCGGGTGATCGGCTGAAGGTAAAGAAAGCGCGTGTCACCCTCGGTCCACGCCGGGTTATAAAGGAACGACGATTCGTGCTGGATAGACGCCGACCGAGATGCCGAGGCGGTGATAGACCGGCCCCATCCATTGCACGTCGCGCTTGGCCAGATAGTCGTTGACGGTGACCACGTGAACGCCCCGCCCGGTGAGCGCGTTGAGGTACGCGGGCAGGGTGGCGACCAGCGTCTTGCCCTCAGCCGGTCTTCATCTCGGCGATCTTGCCCTCGTGCAGGACGATGCCGCCCATGAGTTGGACGTCGTAGTGGCGCAGCCCGATCGAGCGGCGCGACGCCTCGCGGACCGCGGCGAACGCCTCGGGCAGCAGGTCGTCGAGCGTCCTCGCCGTCGGCCAGCCGCTGCCGGAATTGCGCCGTTTTGCCGCGCAGCTCGTCGTCGCTGAGCTGGGTGACATCTCCGGTTCGAGCGCGTTGATTGCCGCAACAACGGGGGTGAGCCGCTTGATCGTCTTCTCGGGTGAGTCACTCGTGAGGAGGTTGGTGAGCCATTTGAACATACCGAAATTCTACCAGTCCCCCCATCAAGGGTGGCTAAGAAACGGGCAGCCAGTCCCCGTAGAGGGTTCGGTAGAGCGCCCCCGACGCTCTCGCCCTCGTGGATCCGGGTGGATCGCTTCCGCGATGAGCCGCGAGGTCGGCAGGACTGTCACATTCCGAAGCCGCTCGCGGATCGTCTGCTGCGGCAGGCTATCGGTGATGATCAGCTCCGCAAATCGGCGACTGGGCAATGCGCTCGATGGCCATTCCAGAGAAGAGGCCATGAGTCGCCGCGGCGTAGACCTCGGTTGCGCCGTGCTCGATACAAATTCGCGCCGCTGAGGTAATGGAACCGGCGGTGTCGATCTCATCGTCGACAACGAGCGCGACCATCCCCTGGACGTCGCCAATGAGGTGCTCGGGCCTCGGTCAGGTCGGTGTTGCCGAGGCGTGATTTGGCGACGAAGGCAACGGGCGCACCGAGAACCTGGGCGAAGTTCTTCGCTCGCTTGGCGAACCCGAGGTCGGTTGCGACGACGACGAGGTTACGAAACCGCCGGCTCGTGATATGGTCGCAGAGCAGGTGGAACGCCGTCACCTCGTCCACCGGCACGGTTGCCGGGAAGAAGCCTTGAATCTGGCCAGCGTGAAGATCGAGCGTCAGGACCCGGTTGACCCCGGCGGCGACGAGCAGATCGGCGATCAGCCGCGCGGTGATCGGAACGCGCGGCTGGTCCTTCTTGTCGGTGCGGGCGTAGGCGAAGTACGGCATGACCGCCGTAACGCGCCAGGCCGAGCGCGCGGCGCGCCGCCTCGATCATGATCAGCAGTTCCATGATCGCGTCGTTAACCGAGCCATTGGGCAGCGCAGCGCCCGGCTGGATGATGAACACGTCGCGGTCGCGCACCATCTGCTCGTATTTGACGAAGGTCTGGCCATTCGTGAAGTCGAACAACTGACGTTGGCCAAGCGGAATGTGCAAATGTTGGCAAACGGCCTCGGCAAGGCCGAGGTGGGGCCCGTCCGGAGAAGACCGCGATCTCTCGGGACACTCCTGCTTCCTCCGTCGCCGCTGAACGGCCGTGTGCCCGGGCGGAGGGATTCCAACCACGCTGCCAATGTCTGCCGGTCGTCTGGTCGACCGGATCCCCCCACCGGCGGTATGATACCACGAGGAGACCCCCAGCCGGCAGGTATTGCCGGCGGAGCGAGCCACGATGACCGAGGAGCCAAAGTCCCGTCCCAACCGGGTCTATTTTGATAAGAAGAGCCGCAAATGGATCGCCGAGACCCCGCAGGGCCGGTGGGAGTATGACAGCGAGGACGCTGCGCTGCATGGCCTGGCGCGACGCGTCGGCGGCATGACCTCACCCCCTGCCGTCGACTACCAGCGCCGCCAAGCGACGTTGCTCTAGCTCGCCATTCGCTGGCGCTCGAAGCGGCCTGCGGTCGCTTGGCACCGGGCCGGTCGGCCCGATTCGGCGCGGAGTCTTCCCGGCCGTCCGGCATGCCGCCTTCCCCGGAATGGGAGCGAGGCCCATTCCGGGCCAGCGGCCGCCGCCGTTCTCCGGCCGCGCTGATCGATCATGCGAGGTGGATCTCGGTTTGGCCACAAGCTTCCTGCTGATCATCGGCGACGGTCCCCCCCGGCTTAGCCTCTCGCTCGGCTGCTGTCGCTCGCCGTTCCCTGATCCACGTCCATCGGCTCAATCTCGTGGTTGGTGTCCGGTGATGGCCGCGGAGGAACGGGCTCGAAGCGAGTGCGCCGTTCGGGGCAAACCGGCGGCTTGAGGCGCGACCGGGCGCCAACAGGATACCGAGAACGCCGACCTCATCTCGCAACACCATGGGCCGGCACGGGCCTTGCGCCGAAGGGCGTTAAGCGAAGTTCGAGAAGTCCCACGTGTAGATCTTGGTGGGGTTGAGGCGCATCAACTGCGGGGCTGGCAGTGAGCGCACATACTGGTAGCCGGGGTTGTCTTCGGTGCCGTAGTAGCGCTGGATCAGAAATTGGCGGAAGCGAACGTGAAACTCGTCCTCTGGAAGCATCTCCATCGAGCCCCAGATGATGATCCCCTTATACTCTTCCTCCCGTGTGCCTGAGGTCGACACAGAAGCTGACTTGGTTGTTTTCGAGGATGTTGCGGAAGCTTTTGCGCGTCTTCTGAGTGCCAATGTAAATGTTGTGCTCGAAGACGATGTACCACGTTGGCTTGACGTGGGGCCGTCCTTGCTTGTCGGCCGTGCCGAGCCGCGCGACCTTTTGGTCCCCGAGATAGCGCCACCACTTCACTGGGATTTCGACCGCCATGCGCGCTCCTTGCGAATTCTCGCGTCATGATAGCTGATGGTCGCTCCCGCCCGCCCTCGACGTCCGCCTCACCCGCCGGGACGTGGGAGAAGCACGTGAGGGGCGTAGAACGCCCCCTCAGCCCTTCCCCCAGCCGTTGCACGTCGCACATGCGAAGGCTTCGGGCGACACTCGGTCGAGCCCGCATGTTTTCGCGCGGTTCGCCCCGAAAGCGGCGCCGACAGGTGGACACGCGGGCGTCGTGCTGTCAACGACGGCTAAGTTGTGGCTGAGCGCCCAAAACGACGCACTGGGGGTGTTCCTCCCCGCTCGGATCAGTCGTCGGGCGCAGCACGACGCAGCGTGCTTGTTGCAAGCCTTCGCACCTTTCACCCCAGATCCGGAGATGCCGGTTTAGAGAACCCTACGTCGAGGCGATCGATCTCAATTGCGTTCAGACAGGGCTCGGCGCGAAGAGGCTGGACGAGCACAACGCGCCCTGGAAAACGCGCCGGACAACCACTCTCGCTCGCGGTTGCGTCTGAGAAAGCTCGCAACGTGACCATCTTGGCGGCTAGAGCTGGCTCTTGATCTTCTCGGCGAGGCGGCGGGTCATCCCGACGACGGTTGCTAGTTCGTCGACCGATGCCTCGCGGATCGCCTTGACTGAGCCGAAATGCCGCAAGAGGGCCTGCTTGCGGCGCGGACCGACGCCACGGATTTGGTCAAGCTCGGATTCGAACGCGCCGCGCGAGCGCAGCTTACGGTGATAGGCGATGGCGAACCGGTGTGCCTCGTCGCGGATGCGTTGGACGAGGTAGAGCGCCGGTGAGGTCGCCGGCAGCAGCACTGGGTCGGCGACGTTTGGCAAGAAGATTGCTTCCTCCTCCTTTGCGAGCGCGGCAATCGGCAACGATTCCAACCCAAGGTCGCGCAGGACGTCGCAGGCCGCCGAGAGCTGTCCCTTGCCGCCATCGAGCAGAATAAGGTCGGGCGTCGGGAAGTCGAAGTTCCCGTCGCTTCGGCGTTCGGTGTCGTCCCTCAGGGGGGCGGCGACGGCCTCCGGCGCCGCAAGATATTTCAGCCGGCGCCGCAACACCTCCTGCATTGCGGCGTAGTCGTTGCTGCCCGACACGGTCTTGATGCGGAAGCGGCGGTAGTGAGCGTTCTTGGGTTTGCCATTGTCGAAAACGACCATACTCGCGACCGTCGCTGTTCCCTGAATGGTCGAGATGTCGTAGCACTCGATGCGTGCTGGCGGACCGGCGAGGCCGAGGGCGTCGGCGAGCTGGTCGAGGGCCGCACCGTTGCGGTTCTCATCGGCCAGCCACTTCGCGCGAAGCTGTTCGAGGATCTGTTGGGCGTTCTCTGCAACGAGGTCGACGAGCTTTTTGGCGTCACCCTGTTTCGGCACCTGCAGACGAACCTTGTGACCGCCCCGCTTGTTCCGCAGCCAAGACTCGATCACCTGTTCCTCGTCGAGCCGGTTGGGAAGCAGGATTTTCGGCGGCACTTCGGGCGCCTGATCGTAGAACTGCTTTACGAAACTGGCGACGATCTGTCCACCATCCTCCTCGCTTGTGCCTTGGAGGATGAAATGCTCACGACCGATCAGCCGGCCGTTGCGAATAAAGAAGACCTGCACGCACGCCTCGCCATTGTTGCGGGCGAACGCAATCACGTCTTGATCCTCGGTTTTGGCGGAGACGACCTTTTGACGTTCGGCTACTTTCTCGACCGCCGCGATCTGGTCGCGGAGCGCGGCGGCTCGCTCGAACTCGAGGTTCTCGGCGGCTTGCTCCATCTGGTCCCGCAGCCGGTGAATGACTTCGTCGTGGCGACCTTCGAGGAACAGGACGACTTGGTTGATAACGTCGCGGTAGCCAGCCTCGTCAACCGCGCCGATACAGGGGCCAAGACACCGCTTGATGTGGAAGTCCAAACAGGGGCGGGAGTCCGTTCCCGTGATCACTCGGTCGCAGGATCGATAGGGGAACAGCTTATTGAGCAGGTCGAGCGTCCGTCGCACGGACCCGACGTCCGCGTAAGGGCCGAAATAGCGCGCCCCGTCGTTCAGCAGCCGCCGCGTGATGACGACTTTTGGAAACGCCTCGTTTGTCACTTTGAGGTACGGATAGTTCTTGTCGTCCTTCATTACGACGTTGTACCGAGGCCGGTGCCGCTTGATCAGCGTGCATTCGAGGATGAGCGCTTCGAGTTCACTGTCGGTGACGATGAACTCGAAGTCGGCGATCCGCTCGACCATTTTGCGGACCTTCGGCGTGTGGCTTGCGGACGTCTGAAAGTAGGATCGCAGCCGGTTGCGCAGGCTGATCGCTTTGCCAACGTAGATAATCTCGCCTGCCGCGTCCCGCATAAGGTAAACGCCGGGACTCGCCGGCACGGCTCTTAATTGGTTTTGGAGGCGTTCGGAGGCAATCACGACACAGTCCGGGGGCGGCAGTCCGCGTCCTGCGATTATACCCCGTTCCGTCGACCCAACGACCGTTGTGATAGGCTGAGGACCGAGGTTTTCCCGGGAGCGGCGCGATGACGATTCGGAAAGGCTACGTCGACACCTCTCACGGGCAGGTGCACTACCGGACAGCCGGTCAGGGCGATCCAGTCGTCCTGCTCCACATGTCGCCAGCTTCATCAGCGATGTGGGAGCCCATCCTGCCGAGGTTGGCGGGCCGCGGCTATCGTGCCGTGGCGATCGACACCCCCGGCTATGGTGACTCATTTCGACCTGCGGCGCCGCCTTCGCTCACTGAGTATGCCGCCGCTGTCTTGGAAGCGGTCGATGGGCTGGGGATCAATCAATTTTTCATCTTCGGGCACCACACCGGCGGGATGATCGGTGCGGCGCTCGCCGCCACGCACCCAGAGCGCGTCCTCAAGCTCGCGACTTGGGGCTGGACGCTGATGGACGAGAACCGGAAGGCCGGGCTGGTGGCAATGCCGCTCGCAGAGTATGACGACGAGGGGACGCAGGTCGTCAATCGGTGGAAGGCGCGAGTCGCGTTGCTGGGCGAGCACTGGACGCCTGAGCTTGGGATCCGCGCCATGATTGACACGCTCAAGGCGGGACGCGAGCTACCCTATGGCTTCTGGGCGGTCGGCAGGGCAGATCACCTCGCGTTGGCGCGGTCGGTGCCGGTGCCGGTGCTCGTCATGTGTGGCGAGCGTGACGGGATCTTCGACGAGAGCCGACAAGCCGTTCATCTCATGCCGAACGGTCGGTTTCACCAAGTCCCAGACGGCAGTATCGCCGCGCCGGACGAATCCCCCGACGAGCTGGTCGAGATTGTCGATCGCTTTTTTCCGCGAACCCTAGCTGACGGGCAGCCTTCTTCTGCGCGGTCTCAAGGAGGAGATGCAGGCCGTCGGGGAGATTTTCGACGGCGGCGTCCGGGGATCTCCCGGACGTGCTCGCTCCTCCATCGCTTCTTCTCTCCGGTGAGGCGCTCGATGGGTTTGCTTTCCCCCCGCAGGCTTGCTCGACTTTCCAGCGCATACCCTCGCGCGATTTCGCTCCTCGGTTCCGGCGACGAAGGCCGGAGGCTTGCCATCGACGTGCTCCTCGTCAGCGCGTTGGTCCGGAATGTCGTCGGCGCGTCGGGGCCCGCCCCTACCTGCCGGGTTCGGCGGTGCCAACGTCGTCACCAGCTCCATCGTGAACCTCGCGATGGGCCCAGATCGGGCTGCCGACCATCACCTCGGCGCGGCGCGGCGAGCCGCCGAGGCATTTCTCCTTCCCAGAACGCCGCCGGGCGCCCAGTTCACCGGCCGCCCGGTTGCCTTTCATCGCTTCGAGCACCTTCGAGGGCCCGCCCTGTCTCCCGATCGGCCGACGGCCTACGCGGCGACGCCCGCCTTGGCGGATCAACCGTTTGGCGGAGTGGTCTGGAATGTGCCGGACTGCGACTCGATTTCATTCACGTCCGAGGATTCTCGGCGGCGACCGCGCCACACGAACCGGCGGTGCGGTCACCCGGATTGTGCGGCTAGTTCCTCCGGCTTTCGTCGTGGGTTGGTGATCCCGCTCGACGTATCAAGGAGTCGGAGGCGCCGGCGCGGCCCTCCGCCGAAGACCGGCTCGTTAGCGACGAGGCGGCGACCGCCGCAGCAGCGCTCGAATCACTCTACGATGGGCGGAGCGACCGCTGGTGGTGGAGCGTCCTCGCGACGTAACGGCCCCGGGCCGTGGCTTCGCCGGTGGCCCTTGTGGTTGGGGAGCGTCCTCGCGACGTGGCGGCCCGGCTGCCAGCGCGGTTCGCCGGTACGAGTTCGTCGGGGGTGGACGATGCCGCCTGCCAACGGCCAAGCCCGCCCCGGCGCCTCGTCGGCACCGCCGCGCTTGCGGCGTTCGAGATCGTGCTGGCTGGGAGTGATGTTTCTCGCACGTTGGCGACCCGTCGAGGGACTCGTAACCGCTCAGTAGGTTGGCATTCCCTTTCTGGTCAACGCTGGGGCTTGGATCGGTCTGCTGCAGCTGCATGGCGAGGTCGTTGTCGGGCCGTGCTTTCCCTCCCGGATGCAGTAGATTCGTGGCGCCGTCGAAGCGGCGCTCGTCGGTGCCTCATGGCGGGATGCGCACGCTGGTCGAGCTGACCTCGCCGAACGGCGAGCTGCGGTCGAGGCGCGATGGGCCGAGGGAGCGGCAATCGTGGCTGATCTGGACGCCGCGATGGAAGCTGAACAACTGGAGGTACGCCCGCCCGTTCGCCGGAACGCGGTGATGAAAAAACCCGCCGAAGCGGGGTGGGGTCGGGATGCCCAGATTTGAACTGGGGGCCTCTGCGTCCCGAACGCAGCGCTCTACGCCTGGCTGAGCTACATCCCGGGATCGGCGAGCGGGGCGCGGGGCAAGTATAGCCGAACCCCTGTTCCATCGCCAAGGCGCGATGCCGCGGCCTTCGCGTTCGAGGTCATGCCGGGCCTACGGCGAATTCGGCGACGGGAACCCCGCGCGAGCGGTGCGTATCTCGGTGAGGTTGAGCTCCCGTCGCGGAGGGTACACGTGCTCCGGTCGAGCGTGGGGCGGACCGGCCAAGCCGTTTCGAAAACCTCTGTGCTCACACCGCGCCAAAACGAGCACCCCGGTGGTTGCGAACGAGGCACGATTCGGCTCGGTCAGTCTCAGCCCCCCTGCGCCGGCGTACCCTGACGAGCAAGGTGCCCGGTCCGCCACGGAGCCGCGAGTCGCTGCTGTGCAGCGAGGAAGGGACGACTCGCAGGACCTACTCTGCCTTTCCGTCCGTCCGGGCGCCGTTCGGCGAACCGGCGGGGGCGCTGTCCCGCAGTTGGGGCAACCGGCTCATCAGGTCGTCGATCTTCATTCCCGTGAGGGTTTCGACCAGCGCCGGCACTTGGGCGATTCATTTGCGCCATGTCGGCCGTGATCTGATTGATGCCCGCGCCGCGCGTGCCGTTGGCACCGGTCGAGACGACGGTAATCTTGTCGACCTTCGTCAGTGGCTCGGCAAGCGCCCGTACCACTTCGGGCAGTTCCGAGAGCAGCTTATCGACGATGGCGGCTTGGTTGTACTCGTGGAACGCGCTCGCCTTCAACGCCATTGCCGCTGCCTCGGCCTCGCCCTTGGCGCGAATGACCTCGGCTTCGGCCAGACCCTGAGCACGAATGCTCTCGGCCCGGCCCGCCGCCTCGAGCTCGAGGCGGCGCTTCTCCGCTTCGGCCAGCGCTAGGATGCGACCGCGCTCGGCGTCGGCCAGAGCAAGGACCTTCGCCCGCTCGGCTTCGGCAGCCTTTTGCACCGTGGCGACCAGTTCGCGCTCGCGCCGCTGGATTTCCGCCTCTTGGACCTTCACCAGCTCCTCGCGTTGGATGCGCTCGATGGCGACCTGTTCGGCAATCACCCGTTGCTTCTGGATGTTCGACTCGATCTCGTAGGCGGCATCGGAGGCGGCCTTGGCGCGCTGGACGGCGGCTTGGTACTCGGCGCGCTTTGTCTCAAGGTCGCGCTGGGCCTCGGCCTGCACGGCCAACGAGGCCGTCTCCGCGATCACGCGCTGCTGATCCGCCTGAGCTCGGGCGATCGCCGCTTCGCGCATCGTCTCGGCTTGGCGAATCGCCGTGTCACGCTGCGCTTCCGCGGTCGCGACGTCGGCATCGCGCTTGATGCGGGCGATGTCTGGTCGCCCCATATTGGCGATGTACTCGTTCTTGTCGTTGATCTCGCGGATGGTGAAGGAGACGACTTCGAGCCCCATCTTGGCCATGTCCTCGGCGGAGGTCGTCCGGACGCGGTCGGCAATCATCTCGGGCTCTTTCACAATCTGCTCGACGGTCAACTGGCCAACCATTCCGCGGAGATGCCCTTCCATCACCAGCCGGATCGCCGCTTCGCGTTCCGCAGGTGGCTTGGTCAGGAACTGCTCAGCGGCGGTGCGGATTGAGGCGGGGTCGGACTTCACCTTGATTTGCGTGACGGCTTCCACCCGCACCGCGACGCCCTGCGACGTATACAGATCTTGCGTGGGCGCGACGTCGAAGGACATCAACTCGAGCGAGAGCTCTTGGGCATTTTGGACGAGGGGCAAGACTACGCGTCCGCCGCCGGTGACGATCTGGGAACCGCCGAGGCCGTAGATGATGAGTGCTCGGTTCGGACCGACGACGCGGTAGAGTCGCGCCGCAATCGAGACGAGCACGAAAAACACCACCACCAGAACGACGGCAATGATCGCGATGGAAACCAACTCCATGACCCCACCCCCTACTTGAAAAACTCGTCGATTGGCTCGACGTAAGCGATCCCCTGCTCGTAGCGGACGATGACGACTTCCGTGCCGCGTGCCGCTGAGCCCGGTATGGCGAGACGTGCGCCTTCGACGCGCTGCCGGCCGCCCTTTTCGAAGACAATTTCGCCGACGCCGCCCTCGCGGATTGGCGAAGTGACGCGAGCGATCGTCCCCGGGAGCTGGAAGTCCCGCTCGCGCAGGGCGGGCGTCTGCCCACCGTAGATCACCTTGGCGAGAAACCAAAAGATTGCTCCGCCGGCGAGCAGTCCAGCCACGAGCGCGATCAGAAACACGAACGGACCCCAGATCGGTCCGGCGATGCTCAGCACGTAGCCCACGCCACCGAAGAACGTGACGAAGGCCGCCAGCACCTGAAGGTTGAAGGGGGAAGGGCCATGCCCGACGTGGTGACCGGCATCGGTGTGGAGGTCGACGCCGCTGGCATCGAGGTGGACGCCGTTCCCGGCGAAGGAATGACCGCCGAGCACGAATGAGGCGATCGTGAAGAGCAACCCGAACAGGAACGCGCCGAGGTAGACGCCCGCCATGACGTCCGGGATCAGCATTCGAGGGTCTCTGGACCGGGAGTGAACTTGCCCCGCCACTTAGGGCGCGACACCGCGTCCCGGCTCGTTGAAGCGGTTCATCGCCGTCTGGACGCCCTCGACGACGGCTGTCTCGACAGCGGCGACTGCCCGAGCAATCGCACTGTTAATGATAACTCGCTCGTCTGCCGTGAAGTTCCCCAGCACGTGCGCCGTCACCAAGTCGTCGTCACGCCCTAGTCGCTCCTCGGCAGGTGGCCGGCCGATTCCGATCCGGAGGCGCGGAAAGCGGGTGGTTCCCAAGTGGTGGGCGATCGACTTCAGTCCGTTGTGTCCGCCCGAACCGCCCTGCTCGCGGATCCGAATCGTCCCGAGCGGAAGGTCAAGATCGTCGCAAATCACGAGGATACGCTCCGGCGCAAGCCGGGTAAACCGGCGCAGTACGTTGACTGCCTCGCCGGACAGGTTAACGTAGGTTTGGGGTTTCGCAAGCAGGACGCGCTGGCCGGCAATCAGCCCGTCGGCCACCTCGGCCTTGCCATGCTTGCGCTGAAAGCGCAGCCCGTGACGCTCGGCTAGAGCCTCGATCACCATGAACCCGACGTTATGTCGTGTTTGGGCGTATTCCTTGCCAGGATTGCCAAGACCCACGATGAGCATGCAATAGAGGCTCGGCGATTGGGCGGGCGGTTTGGGGCGAAATCGCTCGAAAACGTGGGACATCGGCATTGATCGACCTTCTTCGCACAGCGAGCGTCCGCCGATTTTAGCTGCTCGCGCACGATGTGCCGGGCGCTGTCTGGCGGCTCCACTACAGCTCCGAACTACCTGGCAAGCACCCCGCCCGAGCGGACGCGGCGGGCCTTCGCTGGGGTCCCCCAGGCGAGGTGCTCGGCGCCGCGAGACAAGAGGGTGGAGCGGCGGGTGACTCGCTCGTTCAGGTCGCCCTAATAGGCATTTTTGTCGGTGACGACCGAGACGAGCGTCCGCAGCATGATCTTGAAATCGAGCCAGAGGGTCCAGTTCTCCACGTACCACAAGTCGTAGGCCGTGCGCTCCTCGATCGACGTGTTGCCACGCAGGCCATTCACCTGCGCCCAGCCGGTGATACCGGCCTTTTCTCGGTGGCGGTCAATGTAGCGTGGCACGCTTTGACTGAACTGCTGGACGAAATGCGGCCGCTCGGGGCGCGGGCCAACGATGCTCATGTCGCCCAAGAGGACGTTGATGAACTGCGGTAACTCGTCCAGCGAAAAACGTCGCAGGAACCGACCGAGCGGTGTCCGCCGCGGGTCGTTTTCCTTCGCCCAGACTGGCCCTGTCTCCGCCTCCGCATCGGGCCGCATCGAGCGAAACTTGATCATCATGAAGGGCTTGCCGTCCAGGCCAACTCGCTCTTGGGCGTAAAAGACTGGGCCGTTCCCTGAGGTCAGCTTGATCAGCAGCGCTGTCATCAATAAGAACGGTGAGAGCAAAATCAACACCGCCGCGCTGATCACCACATCCACAAAGCGCTTGACGGTCAGATTCCAACCACGGAGCTGAACGTCACGCACCGAGACGAGCGGCATTCCCTCGAAATCGCCGATCGACACTTCTGAGGCAATGATCTGGAAGATGTCCGGAAACACGCGGATATTGACGTTCTCGCGGTCGCTTCGCCCGACGATGTCGAGGATCTCGCGATGGCTCATCTCTGGGTCGGCGATGATCACTTCGTTCACGCGCTGCTCGCGGACAACACGAGCCACCTCGTCGGGTGTACCAAGGACCGGCACGCCAGCGACCAAGGTGCCGGGGGCAAGCGTCCGCGAGAGGACGCCGACGGTCTGGTAGCCGAGTCGGCGCGATCCGACTGCCTTCTGGATCAGGGTTGCCGCGATTTCACCGTCGCCGACGACCAGCAGTCGCTCGGTGCCGAAGCCGCGGCTGCGCAAAAGCCCGTGCAACCAATATTGGACGAGCCGTTGCGACCAAATCATGGCGATCGCGAGCAGCCAAACGATGGGGAGAATGGCGCGCGAGTAGTCGAAGTCGCGGTAGGTCAGCACGGAGACGGCGAGAGAGACGAGCAGCGCGATCGAACAGGCGCCGAAGATCTTGTACAGCTCGTCGATGCGGCTCGCGCTCTTGGTCAGCCGATAGAGCTTCGAGAAGGCGAAAACGACCGGTACCGAAATCGCGAAGATGACCGCGAAGGCGAGATAGGGCTCCCACGGGTGGATGGCGATGACCGAGATCCAGCCGGATTCAAAGCGAATACGATAGGCGAGGACGACCGCAAGGACTGCTCCGAGCACATCGCCAACGAGGACCAAAAAGGCGAGAAGGGGTCGGTAGCGAGGGATCGCGGGCCGGCGGGCCGGCTCGACCGGGAACCCGGATCCGGGGTCGGTCGCCGGCGGGGTTGCAAGCACCACCATTGCCTACCCCGTAGGACGAAAACGCCGCGGCGCGAAGCTCTGCGGCAGCGGCGCAAGCGGCGCGACGCGCAACGACACGACCGTCAGCAGCCGAAACCCTTGGATCGCCGCGAAAACGAGGTGGTTGACCGCGGGAGGATACCGCCGGGCGTAGTGTTTCCGGTAGAACAGGTCCATCGCTCGATAGAACTCGAGTGTGGTGCGAGCGCGCCGCTGCCGGCTGCTCTGCCCCTTGTAGTGCAACACGGTCACCGCTGGGTTATACCGGATCGACCAGCCCCGTTCCTTCAAGCGGAACGCCCAATCGAGATCCTCACCATACATGAAGAAGGTTTCGTCCAACAGCCCGACTTCCTCGATGGCGGACCCGCGGACGAGCATGAAGGCGCCGACCACCGAGTCGACTTCAGTTTCGATGTCGGGGCTGAGATAGGTCAGGTTGTAGCGACCAAATCGGCGGCTGCGGGGAAACAGCTTGCTCAGGCCGACCATTCGATAGAAGGCGACCGCTGGGCTGGGGAAGGACCGGCGGCAAGCGTAGTCGAGCGAGCCGTCAGCCAGCAGGAGCTTTGGTCCCGCCGCGCCGACGCGCGGCCGTGCGTCAAGGTATGTTGTCATCTCGGCGAGCGCGTCTGTCGGCACAACGGTATCCGGGTTCAGGAGCAGGACGTAGCGAGGGCGATCAGCAGCCGGCCGCGCGAGGTACTCACGCAGGGCGAGGTTGTTGGCGTAGGCGAACCCACCGTTGTACGGACTCTCGATCAGCCGCGCCTCGGGAAACTCGTCGCGCACCATGGCGGCACTGCCGTCGGTCGATTGATTATCAACGACCACCACCTCGAAGCTGACGCCCGTCGAGGCGAAGACCGATCGCAAACAGTCACGGAGCAGCCGCTCGACGTTGTAACTGACGATGACGATGAACAGATCGGCCATGCCGGCGGATATTGTAGGTGCGCGATGACGCACGAACAACCAGGTGGGCTGACGCCTGCCGGGGCCGTCCGGGTTGGGGCAAGGTTACCCGACGTTCAATTTCAGCTCGCCCATCGCGACGTGGGGCGGCAAGATTGCGTGCGCCTCGATGCTGATCGGCGTGCCGGACGGCACGGCGGACGGGATCGTGATGGTGACGGTGCCGTAGCCATCTTCATAGATTGGCGCGAGGAGCACCAGATCGGTCCAGTAGGCCGAGTTGTCTGGCGCAAGCGGAAAGCGAACGATCACTGTGGCGAACCCCCCGGTGGGGTTGCCGAGGGAGTCGACGGCGTGGATCGTCAGCGTGCCCGGGGCGCCCGACGGCAAGCCGCCGTCCGCTGACAGAGTTACGACGAGCGGCGGCACGATCTCCGTAGGTGGAACGTAGAACGTTCCGCTGCCGCCATCGGCGCCGGCCACGATCGGCGGTGTGGCCGCCGCTGGGTCGCTCACGGGCTCGTCCGCCCATGCGCCAAAGGGCGAGCCACCGATGACCACGACCGCTCCCAGCGCAACCACCTGTCGTACGATTCGCATCATTCTTCCCCTTCGGCGGCCGCGCCGCCAGCGTTCGTCAGCCGGTCTCTACTCCCGCCTGCAGATGCCGGGCCCGGATTCGGACAGCGCCACCACCAATTGCCCCCAACCGGGCGGCACGGGTCCACAGCCGGAGCCCGCGGTTGACGCCGTCGCCAAAGCTGCAGGTAAGTTAGCGTATTGCAGGCAGGTTGGCAAGCACCCTAGCGGCTGCGTGGCTGGAAGCGCCACATCCGGAAAAGCGAAACCCCCTCTCGTGGCCGGAGAGGGGGTGAAGATACGATGCGGCGTGAAGTCAGCCGATGACGAAGTCGACCGCCACCTTGCCCACCGATGGAGGGTAGACTGCCGACACTTCGAGCTGTGCCGGCACGCCGGCCGGCACCGCCGGATCGATCTGCACGTCGACCACCGAGGTGCCGCGTGCGTCGGTCTCTGGTCCGAAGAAGACGCCATCGACCGTGTATGCCTCTTCATCGCCCGGCTTGAGCGGATAATGGACGATGACGAGCACCTTTGCGCCAGCAACTGGCTGGCCGGTCACGTCGGTCACCCGGACGGTCACCTTGGTGACTTCGCCGCTGACCGGTGATCGCACCGCTGGAACCGCCGCAACGTACAGTGGCGGTGGGTTGTCCGGCACATCGGTGGTGGCCGGCGGTGCGGCTACCGGCGCCGGATCCCCCGCCGCCGCTTGAGCGCGGGTCTGCGGCTGGAAGGCGTTCGACGGGAAGATCCCAGCATCGCGGGCGATCTCCCCGGCGCGGGCATAGCGGATTGTGCCGTCGATCAGGGATTCATAGATCGCCGTCCGTTGGGTGCGCAGGGTCAACACCCCGCCCATGTCCTGCGCCCGGGCGGTAACCCGTCCATTCAGGTCTGGGCCGAGCCAACCGTAGGCGTCGCGAAGCGACGCGTACTCATTCAGCGCAGCAGCGTGATCGACCGCGGGATCCACCGGCGGAATGAGGTGGTTCGTCGCAAGCCAGCCGTCGAGACCAGCAGTGCTCAGCAAGTCCATCACCGACAGCGGTCGAATGCCGCTCGGCGTCGCCTGCAAAACGGCGTTCTGAAACACCTGCGTGATATAGCCACCGGAGATAAACCGGCGGCTGATCGGATAGCCGAGATAGTCGGGACCGCCGTAGGCGAGGTAGGCGCTGAACATCGCCGCTGCGTCGTTGTCGACGACGGCGAAGCCAAGCCCGCTTTGGCTCGACCCCTGGGTGTAGAAGCGCCCGCCAAGCAGCGGGCTGTCCGCCTCTTGCGCCGCGGCCGGCGACGTCACGAGCGCGACTACGAGTGCCGTTAGCCCGAAAACGGTTGAAATGAGTCGCCGCATGGGTTGCCCTCCTGCCGTGTCCGTTACCCGACGACCATCGGAATGGTCAGCCGGCCGCCGGTCGGTGGGTAGAGTGCCGAGACTTCGAGAGAGATACCCAATCCGCTCGGCACCTTCGCGTCAATCATGTACTCTGCTACGACCGTGCCATTCTGGTCGGTTCGGTTGCGGGAGAAGAACACGCCGTCCGTCGCGTAGGTGGTGTCGTCCGACTTCAGCGGATAGTGGACGAGAATCAAGATGATTGCGCCCGGTATCGGATTGCCCTTGCTGTCGGTGACGCGGAGCGACAATGTGGCTGGCTGACCGGGCTTCGGGTTGGAGGCTTGCCCCGTGAGCTCGACTCGCAGCGGCTCGCCCGGAGCGAGGGTGAGCGGCGTCGCCGGATTGGCCGCCGGCGCGGCCGGCGTCGCCGTTGCGGCGGGCGTGCTCGGCGCTGCCGGGACAGCGGTCGCCGCGGGTGAGCTTCCCTCGGGGGCAGTCGCTTCGACGAGCGTCATTGGCCGCAGCGCCTCGGCCGGGAAGATCCCGGCTTCCTTCGCCACATCGCCGCCGTTCGCGACCGTGACCGTCTGCGCTCGTGCCCACGGCACCTCGACCTTCCAATACTGAAAGACCACGCGCTGCGCACGCAGCACTTGGACATTTGGATAGTCGGTGATTTCGCTCGTCGGCAGCCCATTCATCTCAATCGGGTTGCCACGCACGTTATTGTAGGCTGCCTTGATTGCCGGGTTCTTATCGAGCAGGGCTAACCGGCCAGCGACGATCTGGTCCCACGACTTTCCCTGCTCGTCGAATTTGCCGCGATTCGGCACTTGCTTCGTCGTGGCGAGCCAATCGTCCTTTCCTGCGTCGCCAAGCACGTCGAAGATGTTGAGATAGTCCACCCGGTTGTCGCCCGGTTTCCATTGGAAGACGAGCTTTTGGAAGACTTGCGTTTCGAATCCTTGGTAATTGAAGCGTCGGCTAATGGGGTAGCCGACCGTCTGCGCTCCGCCGAGCCGCTGAAACTCGGTCCAGAACCGCGCTCGGCTGTCGTCGACGACCGGAAATCCGGTGCGTCGGGAATCGTCACCGCTTGCTTGAGTGAAGAACCTGCCGTTTGGCAGCGCGATCTCCGCCTCCTGGGCGTTGGCGGGACGATAGGAAAAGAGCGGCATCATGACCAACACGGCCATGACGAGTGCCGCAAGTCGCCTCATGGACGCCTCCCGCTGCCAGTCCGTGATCGGTCTGGCGCGAGATCGGATTGTAGCTAGGCGACCAGCAAGGGGACAACTCGCGTGCTTGCTTGCTATCGGGCGCGACGGAACGGCAGGGGCAGGCGCCACACGCGGCGGCGCGGCTCTTCCGCTGGGAGCGCCGGCTCCGCGATCAGTGCGGCCGGCCAGTCAGCGTTCTTCGCCGCCTGACGGAGCGGCTCGCGCAGCACCGCGATCGTCGTTGGACGGCCGGCGGGATCCTTGCGCAGGGAGCGTGCTACCGCGCGCACGAGGGCGTCGGGGGCATCGCGCGTCATGGTTGCCAGCGATGGCGCAATCTTGCTGCGGTGACGGCGAAGCACGCGCTCGGGGGTCTCACCAGAAAACGGCGGCGACCCGGAAACCAGCCAGAGGAGCAGCGCCGAGGCGCTATAAAGATGTTCGGCGACAGTCGCCGGTCGGCCGATCGCTGCCTCCGGCGGTCGAACGTAGAGCGCCGGCGGCGGGGGTTGCGCCGAGTGCGGCAAGCGCGATTGGCTGGCCAAGGTCACCGACCTCCACTCCGCCGTAGGGATTGAGAAAAACGTTGTCGGGCGTCAGCCCCGGATGAGCGATGCCGGCCACAATCGCCGCTTCGATCACCTCGAGGGCTCGCTCCACCACGCTTGCTGCGAGTGCCAGCGCCATCCGTTCACCGCTTGCCAGCCGCTCGCGCAGCAGCGCACCGCGCGGCCGCTCGGTGACGGTGTAGAGCCGGTCACCCTCCACCCCAAGTTCGCGCAATGCCAGTGCCCCGGGATGCTTCCAGTCGAGCGCCGCCGCAAGCTGATGCATCGCTGCCCGTCGCGCTGCACGATCCGGAAACGCCTCCGCGCGAAACAAGCGCACTCGCACAGGCGCATCGTCAGATAGGTCGCGCGCGAAGAAGATCTCCGCCGCCTCGTCTTCGCCGATCGGCCGAAAGAGCTGATAGCGATCGCGCAGCCCCATCTCAGGGCGAATGGTGGTCGTCATCCTCTTCCGTCGCTGTCTGCTTAACCGTAGCCGAGCCGCCTGCCGAGAGGAAGCACTTCGCCCGAGCAGAAATCCCCGAGGCAGGTCAGCTCGTCGGGCCCGGGGCAGATCGCGATGAGTGCTCTCGCAGTTCACCGTTCGAGCGATTCACGCCGAGCAGGCGTCGACGGTCTCGGGGCACGCGGGAGGCTTGAGCGCGCCCGGCATGGCTGGTAGACTTCGGCCCAAGTGCAGAAACGGTGGGATGGCCCCTCTGGGGCGTTCGAGCGAAGCCGGTGCGATTCCGGCGCTGTCCCGCAACTGTGATCGGCAGTTTGCCGTAAGCCAGGTCGCCTCCTCCCATCTCGACTGCCCGCGCCGCGGAGCGTGGGGTCTGTTGCCGGAATAGCTCCCGGTCCAACGGACCCGGGAGTTTTTTTGTGGCCAGGAGGCTGTCGAATGCGTAGTCGTGTCGAATCCGTCTGTGCCGCCATCGGGCCGCTCGATCAAGCGGCGATGGAAGCTGCCCGCGCCCGGCAGCCGCAGCTCACCAAGCCATGGGGCAGTCTCGGTCGACTCGAGGATCTTGCCGAGCAGATCGCGGGGATCACCCGCACGCCGATACCCCGCCTTGGGGCGCGAACGATCATCACCTGTGCCGGCGACCACGGCGTCGTTGAAGAAGGGATAAGCATGTTCGGCCCCGAAACGACGCCAGCGATGGTGCTGAATTTTCTCGCAGGCGGCGCTGGGATCAACGTGCTCGCACGACTGGCCGGGGCCGAGGTGCTCGTCCTCGATGTCGGAGTGGCGGCCGACCTGCCCGAGCACCCGCACCTCATCCATCGGAAGGTTGCGCGCGGGACGAACAACCTCTCGCGCGGACCGGCGATGACGCGCGATCAAGCGTGGGCAGCGATCGCCGCCGGAATTGACGCGGCCGAGATGGCGATTGATGCCGGAGCAACCCTGCTCGGCACCGGTGACATGGGAATTGGCAACACGACGCCATCGAGTGCCATGGTCGCCGCATTGACCGGTGAGCCGGTGGCGCGAGTGACGGGGCGAGGCACTGGTATTGATGACGCGATGCTCGCTCGCAAGATCGCGGTGATCGAGCGGGCACTCGCCATTAACCAGCCCGATCCCGCTCATCCGATCGACGTCGTCGCGAAAGTCGGCGGTCTCGAGATCGCGGCGATCGCCGGCGTCTGTCTTGCTGGGGCGGCGCGGCGTGTCCCTGTCGTTGTCGATGGCTTCATTTCGAGCGCCGGAGCGCTGCTCGCCTATCGGCTTGCGCCCGCGGTCCAGCCGTACCTTATCGCCGGCCATGCCTCTGTCGAGATTGGGCAGCGCGTCGTCTTGCGTGAGCTCGGCCTCCAACCGCTCATCAGTCTGGACCTTCGCCTTGGAGAGGGGACAGGCGCGGCGCTGGCGTTCCTGATTGTGGAGGCCGCCTGCCGAATTCTCGCTGAAATGAACACGTGGGAAGGAGCAGCGGTCGCCGGCCCGCTCGTGGCGGACCGACCTAGTGAGGATGCGCGGAGCGCGTGACCGGGCTGCTGACGGCGCTGCAATTTCTGACGGTCTTGCCCGTGCCGGGCGGACCGAACTTGACGGCCGCCGTCCGTTGGAGCCCAGTGGTCGGCCTTGCGCTGGGGGTCCTCCTCGCCGCGACTGATCTCCTGCTGACGCCGTGGTTGGGACCGGCCGTTCGCGCCGCGCTGCTCGTGGCGTTGCTCGCCGTGCTTACTGGCGCACTCCACCTCGACGGTCTCGCGGACAGTGCCGACGGCCTGCTTGCGCCCCGATCGCCTGCTGACCGGCTGGCAATTATGCGCGATCCTCGCACCGGAGGGTTTGGGGTGGTCGCGGTCTCCTTGACCCTCCTTGCCAAAAGCGCGGCACTTGCCGAACTCGAAGGCCCGCTCCGGTCGGCCGCGCTCATTGTCACCCCGGCGCTGGCGCGCTGGACGATCGTCGGCCTCGGGCGATTTTTCCCCGACCCACGTCCCGGCCTCGGCAGTGTCTGGCGAGCCGGCGCTACACCCGCGGCGCTGATCCTCGCTACCATCGTCGCACTTGTCCCGGCGGTCGGGCTGGCCGGGATGAGTGGATTGGCGCTCGCTGGCGCCGCTGCTCTCATCGCAGGGCTGATTGGACTGTTTGCGATGAGGCGCATCGGCGGTGTGAGCGGCGATGTGCTCGGCGCCGCCGTCGAGCTCGCCGAGGCGGCGTGCTGGGTTGTGGCGAGCGCCTTATGAACGACGCTCCGCCGCGGCCGCTCGACCTCATTCCGGCTCCCGCTTCCTCGGCGCCGGCCGCGAGGCGGCCCGTGGCGACGCGGTTGGCGCTTTGGCTTGGCGGCCTCAGTGTTGCGCTCGTGATGACTGTCCTGACTGCGGCATCGGTTGGGCCGGCCGCTGTTCCAGTAGATGTGACGGCAGCGACGCTCGCGCGGCGCGTTGGGCTCTCCGTCGGAAGCGTTTCACCTTCCCAGCAACGGATCATCGAGCAGATCCGTCTTCCGCGGATTGTCGTCGCGCTCCTCGTCGGCGCGGCGTTGGCGACTGCCGGGGCGACGCTGCAAGCCGTCTTTCGCAATCCGCTTGCCGATCCAGGGGTAGTGGGCGTCTCTGGCGGCGCGGCGCTGGGTGCTGTGCTTGCCATCGCCACGCATCTCGCGAGCGCCGCCGCGCCGGGATGGGCATTGCCAGTCGCGGCGTTTTGCGGAGCGATCCTTGCGGTTGGTAGCGTGACGCTGGTGGCGACCGCGAGCGGAAGGCTGGCTCCCGCTGCGCTCATCCTAGCTGGTTTAGCCGTTCAGGCATTTACCGGGGCGCTCACCTCGGCGGTGATTACAATGACCGGCGACCAAGAATTGGTGCGGGGGATGCTGTTCTGGCTGATCGGTGGGTTCGATAGCCGATCGTGGGCGCATGTGCAAGCAATCGCACCCGTAATCGCAATCGGCCTCATCACGCTCACGCTGCTCGGTCGGGACCACAATGTCCTTGCCCAAGGTGACGAGACGGCCCATGGGCTTGGGCTGGCTGTCGGAGCGACCCGGCTGCTCGTACTCGCCGTTGCAACGTGTGTCACCGCAACCGCGGTGGCGGTCTCGGGAACAATTGCCTTCGTCGGGCTCATTGTGCCGCATGCCTTTCGGCTCGTGGTCGGCGGCGACTACCGCCTCCTCGTCCCCGTGTCGGCACTGGGCGGAGCGTGTTTCCTCGTCGCAGCGGACACGGCTGCCCGAACGGTCCTCCAGCCTGCCGAACTTCGCACGGGTGTCGTCACCGCCCTGCTCGGCGCACCGTTCTTCGTCTTCTTGCTGTGGCGCAACCGGGCGCGCATCGGAGATTGGTGAGGTGGTCTCGGTGACCGCGCCAGTCCTCGACTTGCGCGGCGTCGGGTTCGCCGCTGGAGGAAGGTGGCTGGTCCGTGACGTGACGTTTGCGGTCCATCCGGGCGAGATCGTCGGGGTGGTCGGCGCAAACGGCGCAGGCAAGACGACGCTACTCCGGCTCATCTCGGGGTTTCTCCGGCCGACGGCTGGCACGATCGTTCTCGACGGACGGCCGCTCTCCGCCTATGGCTCCCGTGAACGAGCCCGCATCATTGCCACCGTCCCCCAACTGACCACGGTTGAAGGCGAGCGACGTGCCGACGAGCTCGTCCTCCTTGGCCGTCATCCGCACCTCGGCCGCTTCGCCGTCGAAGGCGAGCGCGACCGGGCCATCGCCCGCC
>BPIC01000002.1 GCA_026003895.1 Dehalococcoidia bacterium
CCGGCTTTGCGGTGCCCGAGAAATCGCATTTCGCTGACAGCGATCACGAAATCTTTATGTATGAAGGGGAGTTTGCCTTCGATCGCGTTCATCCCTTGCGAGAAGGCGACTATCTCTACCGGCCTGCAGGAACGGTCTACGGCGATCAGGAGCATTCCGACGGCGGCGGAACGCAGCTCATTTCGTTCGGCCGCGAATCGGTGAAATTCCACCTCGATGATCCGCCCTCGCCCTGGCCCGGTGAATATCGAATCGACGAACGCTGGACGACACGCAAGGCACAACCGATGTACGTTCGAACGCCGGAACTTCCCTGGGTCCGCTCGACGCTCGGGTACGGATCCACGAAAAGCGCATTCGCGGCGTCCCCGGGCGAGCCGTCTTCAGTTTTTGGCCGCAGCAGCCATTCTCCTTGGGCGGCTGATGCAGCGTTCTTGCTGCGCATTCCGGCAGGCTATCGCGGGCCATTCCCTCTCTGGTCCGGGTTCATCGTGGAGCTCATGACGCTGGATGGCGAGGCGACCGTCGGCGAGCAGACTTGGCGGCGAGGGGTCTATGCCTTCGGCCGACCGCTCGGCGAAACGGCGGTCGAGCGCGATCTCATCCTCTACGGGCGTTGCTTCGAAGAGTAGGTCAATAGACAATCCGGGTGGTGGCGACCCAAAACATCGCCTGCACGAGCAGGCCGGTCGACAAGACGACGTAGGCCGCGACCCGTTCGCGGGCATAGAGCACCGCGGCGGCGACAAAGTTGATCGCAAAGAGGGCAAGCGCGATCGCCGGCAATCGGAAGGACATCGCTGCGCGGCCCGATGAAGTCGACCTCGCCGAGCAGGTTGAAGTGCAGCGGCAGCAGGTCGGGCAACGTCGGGTAGTAATACAGCACGTAGCCAAACAGCGCCGCGTTGACGAGGATCGCCAATCCCGTGATCGCAATGGCCACGGCGTCATGCACGATGCCCAGCTTGAGCGGGCCAGCGTAGTGGATGGTCTCCAACTGCAGCGTCAAGCTGCGGATGGTGAGTGGTCCCGATTCCTCCGGCTGCTCACGCGGCTCGAGCCGGCTGACCAGGGCGTCCGTGAAAGCGTTGCACGTCTCCTGGGGCGATCCCGTAGGCTGTGCCCGGGGTTTGGACGTAGAGCAACTGGTCTGGGGTCCGGTAGGTGGCATAGAGAAGCACTTGGCCGATGCCGTCGACGACCGCGCGTCCGACGGCGTTCCCGGGCCAACGCACGCCGGCGAGGCGCTTGGGCGCTGGCCGCTCGAAACCGTAGGCGACGCCGGTGATCCGTTCGAGTGGGATCACTTGGTGGGCCAGCCCCCACCGGATAACGAGCGCCCGGTCGTTCAGTTCATAGCTGAGGAAGAGCGCCGAAAGCGCCCAGTAGGCAAAGAGCGAGCCGACGCCGACCGCCCCAAAAAGGAAGACGATCAGCCAAAACATCTCGATCGATGGCGGCGTGACCGTGAGCCGGTAGATCACCACGAGGACGGGCAGCACGAGCACGGCGGGAATGGCGAGGCCGACGATCGCCGCGGTCAGCCTGCCGGGCGGCGTGGCGACGAGCGTTGGACGGGAGACGGACGCCGATTCGATCGTGGTGATGGGCGCGATCCTCGCGGTCTAACGACCGGCCGCGACCGGGGCGGACCGAACCGGCGTGCACCAGTCGATGTACTTCTTGTTCACGCCGCGCACGACATCAAAGTACAGCTTGCTGATTTGGCGGGTAATTGCTCCGATCTCGCCGTTGCCGACCGGTCGGCGGTCGACCTCGACGACCGGCGTCACGTGGGCCGCGGTCCCGGTGAGGAAAATCTCGTCAGCGACGTAAAGTTCGCTTCGGTCCACCGTGCGCTCGATCGTCCGAATTCCCAGCTCATCGGCGGCCAGCTTCATCACCGAATGGCGGGTGATGCCCTCGAGGATGTTTTCGTTGATTCCTGGCGTGTGCAGGACGCCGTCGCGGACAAGGAAGATGTTCTCGCCGCTGCCTTCCGAAACGTGGCCGTCGTGGTTCAGCATGATCGCTTCGTCGTAGCCGTTGAGGTGCGCCTCGGTGCGCGCCAGAGCGCTGTTGACGTAGCCGCCGGTTACCTTGGCGCGCGCCGGGATGGTGTTATCGTCGATCCGCCGCCAACTTGAGACGCACACCTTGATCCCCGCGTCGACGTCCAAATAGTTGCCGAACGGGCTGACGAAGATCACGAGGGCATCGTCGAGGTCGTGCAACCGCACCCCGAGCACCGGCGTTCCCTTATAGGCCATCGGGCGGATGTACACGTCTTCGCGACAGCCGCTCCGCTCGACGAGCTCGACGGTGATCGCGCACAGGTCGTCCACCGAGTACGGCAAGGTGATGTTGAGCACCTTCGCGCTGCGGAGCAGCCGCTGGTAGTGCTCGCGCAGCCGGAAGAGATAAATCGTCTCTTCCTCGGCGTTCCAATTGCCGCGGATGCCTTCGAAGCAGCCGGTTCCGTAGTGGAGGGCGTGGGTCGCCACTGAGACCTTGGCGTCCTCCAAGGCGACGAACTGGCCATTGAGAAACGCATGAGGTCTCATCGTTCGATGCTCTCCCTTCCGCCGCGAAACTGCCACCCGCTGCTCGGGATTATAGGTATCCCCCGACGGCCTCTCAAGCGTGGCGAGCCCGCAGCCGCTCGACCACGCGGTCGAGGATCCGGTCAGCCACCTCGCGCTTACTCAGAAGCGGGAGGCTCTCCACACCGTCGGGCGACAAGAAGACGACGCGGTTGGTGTCCACGGCAAAGCCGGCGTCCGACGCCGAAACATCGTTGGCGACGATCAGGTCGAGGCCTTTAGCGCGGAGTTTTTCGGCGGCGTTGGCGAGGAGGTTCTCGGTTTCGGCGGCGAACCCAACGCGCACAAAGTCGCCCCGCACCGACGCCAGAATGTCCGGATTTTTGACAAGGTCGAGCGTCAGTCGTTCGTCCTGCTTCTTGATCTTTTCGGGTGCAGGCGCGGCAACCCGATAGTCGGCGACCGCCGCTGCCATCACCAACACGTCAGCCTCGCGACAGGCCGTGGCAACGGCGGCCAACATCTCCTCCGCGCTCTCGACGGGGATGGCGGTGACAGCCGGCGGTGGCGGCAACCCAGCGCTGGTGATGAGGGTAACTCGCGCTCCCCGGTCGCGGGCCGCTTCGGCAATGGCATAGCCCTGTTTGCCGGAGGAGCGATTGCTAATGTAACGAACAGGGTCGATCGGCTCGCGAGTGCCACCGGCGGTAACGACGACGTGCCGGCCAGCGAGATCGCCCCCGCGCCCGAGGACCGCTGCCAAGTGGCCGAGGATCGTCGCGGGCTCCGCCATCCGCCCGATTCCGCTCGCGCCGGAGGCGAGATGGCCGGTTCCTGGCTCGACAATGGTCGCGCCGCGCTCGCGCAGCGCTGCGAGGTGCTGCTGGGTTGCCGGGTGCAGCCACATCCGGGATTCCATCGCCGGGGCGAGCACGAGCGGGGCATGCGTGGAGAGCGCGACACAGCCGAGCAAGTCGTCCGCGAGGCCAAGGGCGAGCCGCGCGAGAGTGTGGGCGGTTGCTGGCGCGATCAGGAGCGCTTCCGCGAAGTCGGCAAGGTCGACGTGGAGAACACCGCTCGGGTGATGGGGATCCCAAAGGTCGCTCGCGACGAGGCGGTGGGTGATCGCGCGGAAGGAGAGCGGTTGGATGAACTGGAGCGCTCCGGCTGTCAGGATCGTGTCGACCAATGCGCCCGCTTTGAAAAGGTCGCTGGCGATCTGCACGGCCTTGTAGGCGGCGATCGATCCGCTGACGGCGAGGACGATTCGGCGGCCGCGCAGTGCGATCATGCTGTCGGTCGGTTGAGTTGATAAATGTGGTAGAGCCCGGTCAAGGTCAGGTCGTGGTCAACGACGGTAATCGTTGTCGACTCGCGGGCGATGATGTCGGCAAGGCCGCCGGTGGCGATCACCGCGGCGTCACCGCCCAGCTCGCGCTTGATCCGCTCGACTAACCCGTCGACAAGCCCGACATAGCCGAAGATGATGCCGGCTTGCATCGCTGTCACCGTATTGCGACCGATCACCGACTTGGGGCGGACCAGATCGATACGCGGCAGCTTGGCGGCGTGGGCGAACAATGCTTCGCTGGCAATGCCGATTCCTGGCGCGATTGCGCCGCCGAGATAGTCTCCATCCTTCGAAATGGCATCGAAGGTCGTCGCGGTGCCGAAATCGACCACGATGGCTGGTCCGCCATAAACGCGCGCCGCGGCGACGGCATTGGCGATCCGGTCCGCGCCAACTTCCCGCGGCTGCTCGGAAGAGATCCGGATGCCGGTGCGCACCCCGGCTTCGACGACAAGCGGCTGTCGGCCGAACGTTCGTTCGCACACTTGGACCATGGTTCCGACGAGTGGCGGGACCACGCTCGAGAGGATGATGTCGGTAATTGCGTCCAGGGCGATGCCCCCTGGCGGCAGCATCCCCCGCAGGAGAACCGCATATTCGTCCGGGGTCTTGTGGACGTCGGTGGCGAAGCGCCAGGTGGCCCGGAGGTGTTCGCCGACGTACACCCCGATTGCCACGTTGGTGTTGCCGACATCGATGACCAGAAGCACGGGCGACCCCCAGAGATCGCCCGAACGCTACCAGCCTCTCTTCGAGGCTGTCAAGGCGCGTCTTGCTCGGGGGAACAAAGGTGGCGCGACGCTGCGCAGCGGCTGGCGGCCGCGCCGCGGCGGTGGTCTAGGCAGCGACCGGGTTCTTGCGCGGGCGGCCTCGCTTGGCGGGAGGCAGGGGTTCGAGCCGAGGCGGCGGCGGAGGAGCGATGCCGAGAATGCGCTCTTCCTCGGCGACGCTCAGCATGCGCGAGCATTGGAGGCAGGAGGTGATCTGCTCGACCGGGTTGCGAATCAGGTCGCCGCCGCACTTGGGGCACTTCTTGAAATAGACGTTCAACATCTCGGCCCTCCGCGCTCGCGTCATTGCGAGTCCGGATCTCGCGGGCTCATGCCTCGCCCGCTATGAGGTATACGCAGTACCCCGCGCGACTGGATTTCCGATTTTTCATCCTCCAGCGGGCCTTTCAATCTGGCATCATCCCGCCACCACGCGACGGAGGAGAGGAATGCGACGAAGGCGCGACGCCCGGTTTTGGGCGCTCCTCTTCGCGACAGGCCTTCCGCTCACCTTTGGCTGTGTCTGGCTGCTCGCCAGCTGCGCGCGCGGTCCGCTGCCGCTCGGCTGAACTCGCGCTAGTCGCCCGCTGGTCGGCTGCGGCGGGCACGGACGATCAGCGCCGCCCCAAACACCAGCGCCGCGCCAACGACGACGAGGAGGCCGGCGTTGCCGCCGCCATCGCCGCGGTAGCTGCCGTCGCCAGTGCGCGGGAGCCCGACCGTTGTCGTCGGCGTGCCGGGGACGAGCGTGGCAGTGGCCGTGGCGGCTCCCTGGGTGGGGGTGCGGGCGGCGACCGTCGGTGTCACGGTGCGAGTCACGGTCGCTGTTCCCGGCGCGGGCGTTCTGGTGACCGTATTTGTGGCGGCCGGCACGCCGGTCGGGGTGATGGTCCGCGTTTGGGTCGGTGTCTGCGTTTGGGTAGCGGTGGCGGTCGCACCGGCCTGACCAGTCGCGGTCGGCGTGAACGTCTGCCCGGGCGGTCGGGTTGGTGAGACGTAGGGCGTCGGCGAGGCAGCCGACGTGTTCGTCGGCGTCGGGGTGTTCGTCGCCTGAAACGGTACGCGCACTGCCCCTCGGCTGGTGAGGTCCTCACAGGGACGCGTTGAATCGCTCGGTTCTTCCCAAGGAAGGACAATGCCCGCGCAGCGGGCAGCCTGCGCGGCGGCCGGAACGAGTGCACTCCACCAGGCGAGGCCGAGCGGGAGCAGGATCGCTGCCACGATTAGCAGCCGCCGCCGGTCCATCCCTCGTCCCCTCGTCTGCTCGTCATGCGGCACGCCGCCGCCGCGGGAAGGCTAGCAGACAACCAGCCGGTCTCGAAAGCCCATGTGCCCCGTCAACTGCATTGGAGTACTCGGCGCAGGATGACGCTGCCGCCGAGGGCAATCAGGAGGAATCCGGCGATCCTCTTCCACGGCACGTTGACCGCGCTGGCGAGCGGGATGGTGAGAGGAATTGCGCGAGAGCGCGCCACGACGCCAAGCGCGGGGAGGAGTTGGCCGCGCGGCAGCAGCCCCGCCGCTACCGGAACACCGATGACCACCATGATTCCGGCCCACCACCATCCGGTGCTGATGAGCAGACCGATGCCGGTGAGCCAAATGCCGGCAATTATGCTGCCAACGCTGCAGCCGTCGACCGACCGGTCCGGAGCATTCACTCCGGTCTGGTGATGGGCGTCGACGACGCTAGACAGCGAGCTTGGCAATCGTTGCGCCTTCGCCGCCTTCGGTTAACGCAGCCGGCGCCCAATCGCGTACCAGCGGATGGGCGGCGAGGTGAGTGCGGACAACTTGGCGCAGCGCCCCCGTCCCCTTCCCGTGGACGACGCGGACCTCGGACAGCCCGGTAAGATAGGCGTCGTTGAGGTAGCGATCGAGCGCCTCGTACACCTCATCGACCCGGCGGCCGCGAAGATCGAGTTGAACGCCCGGCGAGTTGGGCAGCGGTGGCAAAGTCGTGCGCCGTTCCTGGTGTGCTCGGCGATGTTCCCGGGCGGCGTCCTGTGCGGACATCGGTTCGAGGTCGCGGAGCGGGACCCGCGTCTTCATCGCGCCGAGGCGAACTTCCGCCTCCTCACGCTCCGGGAAGAGTGCGACGAGCTCACCGGTTTGGCCGAGCCGGCGGAGATGAACCGGATCGCCGACGCGGAGCGGGCGGGGGCGCGGCGGCGGACGGCGCGGATGGCTCGGCCGCCGGACGCGTCGGACAAAGGCCTGCCGCGCCGCGGCGAGTTCGGCGGCCGCTTCCGCCACCGTTTGGATGGAAGGTCGCTCCGTGGCGACGGCAGCGGCGCGCTGCAAGACACGCAGCAATTCGTCCGCTTCTCGCAAGGCTTCGCTTCGTATCTCCTCTACTAGCCGGTCCCGATCCCGTTCGACAGTCGCCAGTGCGTCCGCCAACCGAGTCCGCTCAGCTTCGGCGGCGGCTGCTGCCTCGGCCACGCGTTGACGTTCGGCTGCCAGCGCGTCGCGTTCGCGCTGCAAATCGGCGAGCAACCGTTCGATCTCAGCGTCGGTCGGCGAGAGCAGGGCCCGCGCCTCGTCGATGATTTCCGGGGCTAGCCCGAGCCGCGTCGCGATTGCGAGGGCGTTGCTTGCGCCGGGCGTCCCGATGACGAGCCGGTAGGTCGGCGCAAGAGTGAGCGGGTCGAACTCGACCGAGGCGTTGCGCACGCCAGGCGTCGTGTGAGCAAACACCTTGACTTCACTGTAGTGGGTGGTTGCGATTGTCGGGATGCGACGCCGGACGAGGTGGGCAAGGAGCGCTCGGGCCAATGCCGATCCTTCCACGGGGTCGGTGCCCGCACCCAGTTCGTCAAGCAGAACGAGCGTCGCCGGGCTGGCGTCGCGCAGGATGTCGACGATTGCGCCGATATGGGAGCTGAACGTCGAAAGCGACTGCTCGATGCTCTGCTCGTCGCCGATGTCGGCGGCGACTCCGCGGAATGCCGGCACGGTCGAGCCGTCGGCGGCGGGGATCGGCATGCCGGCGAGCGCCATCAGCGTGAGGAGGCCGACCGTCTTGAGCGCCACCGTTTTGCCGCCGGTGTTCGGACCAGTGATCACGAGGACAAACTCGTCGCTCGTGAGCTCAACCGAAATCGGCACCACACGTTCACCGAGGAGCGGGTGGCGAGCATCGCGGAGGTCGAGCCGCCACGTGCCGCTGCTGGGCGTGAGGCGCGGCCGGACGGCGTGCAACGCCTCGGCGTACCGTGCCTTCGCGAGTTCAAGATCGATGGCGGCGAGGATCTCAACGTCGGCGACGATCGCGGGCGCCTGATCGCCGACGTCGGCCGAGATCCGCCGCAGGATGCGCTCGATTTCACGCTCCTCTTCGAGCTGCAATTCGCGCCAGCGGTTGTTCATCTCGACGATTTCGAGCGGTTCGAGGAAGACGGTCGCCCCGCTCGCTGAGACGTCGTGGACGATTCCCCGAACCTGCCCCTTGAAGTCGGCCTTCACCGGCACCACATAGCGGCCTTCGCGCACCGTTACGATCGGCTCTTGAAGGACCGTCTTGCCGAGAGGAGAGGCGAGATAGTGGTCGAGCCGGGCGCGCAGTTGGTCGTGAGCGGCGCGCAGCTCGGCACGGATACGTGCCAACGGGGCGCTCGCACTGTCGAGCACCTCGCCGCGCCGACCGATGCAGCGGGCAATCTCGTCTTCCAGTGCTGAGCAGTCGACGAGGTCGGAGGCGATCTCGCTCAACACCGGTAATTGGTCGGCGAGCCGGGTGAGCAGCCCGCGTGTTTGGCGCGCCGCCGCCAGCGTCGCGGCGATGTCGAGTAAGGCAAGCGGCTCCACCAGCCCGCCGAGGGCGGCTTGGCGCGCCGGCGCTCGCACGTCGCGCGCGCCGCCGATCGAGAAGGTCGGCTTTAGCCGAAGCAGCGTCCGGGCATCCTCGGCGGCCTGTTGGGCGCGCTCGGCAGCCGGCAGGGTCGGTTCGGGCTGCAGCGCAAGGGCAAGTTCACGACTGGCGGAGAAGGCAGCGAAGCGAGCGAGGCGCTCACGAATCTTGTCGAATTCGAGAAGGCGAATGACCCGGTCGTTCACAAACGAATTGTATCGTGAGCGGTTGCCAAGGTGAGTTCGACCTGCCGCACCGTTCGACGGGACGGTCGGCGGTCAGCCAGCGTGTGGGCACACGCGTGTCTGCTGGGAGGGAGCCGGCCGCCAGATTCCGGCGAAGGCGGAGGGGTGCAGCGCTGTGCGGCGACCGACGCCGACGGAATGGCCCGTTGGGTACCGAAACTGGCGAGCGGTCGAGGCCGTCTCGGCGAGCGCGTTAGCGGAGAGCGATGCGGCCGGCGAGTAAAGCGGCGGCCACTGTCCCCCACGTTGCTGGGTCTTCACGTTGGAGCGCGAGGCCGATCGCTGCGGCGCACGCCACCGCGAATGAAGCGAGGCCAACCTCGAACCAGGCGACGCGCATGGTGACCACTCCCACGCGCCAAATCGGCGCAAGCGGCGTCATGCTACGAGCGGGCGTCGCCGATCGCTAGCACATAAGTGGCCGATACAAACGTCTTATATTGCGTATTCGTATTCAGATTGCTGGAACGATAGGTGGGGGTTCATGGCGCGCTGCCGAGCAACGGGAGGAGGTTGTGCGGTATAGTTTGGGCCGACTTGGATCGCCATGGCGACCGAGATCGTTCGAGAGAACGCCGTCCGCTGCTCCGCCTCTGGACCGAATCCGGCCGGAAGGCAGCCGCCTTATCTCGCGATCCGCCTCGTCGGGCGCGTCCGGTACTCGGCGTGGAGGATCACATGTTCCGGCAGATGTTCCGGGGAAAGATTCACCGGGCGACGGTCACGAAGGCCGATGTCGATTACATGGGCAGTATCACCATCGACGAAGCGCTGCTCGATGCGGCGGATATTGCTCCCTACGAACGGGTGCAGGTTGTTGACATTGACAACGGCGCACGGTTGGAGACGTATACCATCCCCGCGCCCGCTGGTTCCGGCGAGGTGCAGATCAACGGTGCGGCGGCGCGGCTCGTGAATGTCGGCGACCGCGTTATCATCATCGCCTACAGCCTCGTTCCAGAGGCCGAGGTCCGCAAGGTCCGGCCGCGCGTCGTCCACGTGGACGCGCAAAACCGGCTTCTCGAACCGCTCCCGGTCTAATCTCGCTCGCGGCGCCAGCCGGTCGGCGGCTTGTGTACCATGTCGCCACACTTGACCCGGAGCAAACCATGACCGAACTGCTCCTTTTGCGTATTGGCGTGCCACGCGGGACAACCGCCGAAACCGTGTGGGACGAACTGCGCCGCCAGCCCGCCCTCCAACGCGTCGTTGGCGCCCGGCTCTACCAGCCGACCCGGGGCTTCTTCGAGCCGACCGAATGGATTTTTTGCGGCGACCTTGACGCGCCCCTCGCACCGTTTGCGCTGCCAAGCGACAGGCTGCCGATCCGCAAGCTCGACCTCTACCCGTTTCGCGGCGAAATTAACCCCTATGGCGTTGACCTCCTTGGGTCCAGCATGCCGATGCAACTGGTGACCATCACCGTGGTCGAACCAATGATCGAACGGTTCGAGGCGTGGTACGCCGAGCATGCCGACGTGCTCTGCCGTGCACCGGGCGCAACAGGGGCACGGCGGTACTGGCAGGAAGGCGTTCCGCGTCGCTATGCCAGCCTTTACTACTATGAGAGCGAGGACGGCGTCGAGCGTTACTTCGCAAGCGAGACCCGCGCCCGGGCTGCCGAGTCTCGGCTCGTCTTTGACCCTTGGCTCGTCGACCAGCATCACGCGTACTACCGGGATGTCACGCCGGCGCGTTGACGATCAGCGCCCCGTCCACCCTTGGTACAGCAGGGTGAAATAGGTGTAACGCAGCGCCTGCACGGGCGTCTGCAACAGTGACGTCAACGGAATGAGGATGAGGATGCCGGCGAAAATCAACCCGAAAGGGGGCACTCCGCCCGACGAGAGCCCGATCGGAATGAGAAAGAGCGCCGCCGTCGGAATTGCGGCCAACGCGCTGATGATCCCGCTGAGAATGGCGAAAAGGATCGTGATCACCACGACAGCGCCCAGATGGCCGGTGATCAGGCGCCACGCCGTGCGCAGCGCCTCGCCTGCCCCGTTCTCGGCAATGATGACGTCGATGCTTGCCAGAGTGATCAACGACTGAAGCAGCGCTGAAACGGCGATCACGAGCACGACGAGGGCAACTATCGCCACGATCAGATACAAGACCAGCGACACGAGACCAACGATGAGGGCGCCGGCATTCGGGTCGCGACTTCCGGCGGTCGCGATGACGAACGCCACAAACGGCGCGGCGATGAAGGCCACGAGGAGGCCAACCCCGACGGGAACGATCAGGTTCAAAAGTTGAATGAGCAGCAGCGGCCCGTAGTGTCGGCGGGACGCGCTGAAGCCTTCACTCACCGCTGGGTCCTCATCGGCCGCGCCGCGCCACGCCGTCCAAACGAGACCGCCTCTCGCGAGCGGCGCAACAAAGAACGAAGCGACGGCCCAGAGACCGAGAATGAGCAGAAATGGCACCAATGCCGCGACGAATGACCGGACGAGAGCCGCTTCGTCGACGGGAACTCGTGGCTCGAAGTTGAAATTGACGCCCGGCGTCCCTCCGCTACCAAAGGAGAGCGGCGGCTCGACCAGCGCAACGACGATCGCGAAGATCCAAAGAGCCCGGGTGCGCCGGATGATGGCGATCGCCCGCGCGACGAGGCCGGTGTAATCCATCGTGCTCCTCCGCTAGCCGATTGTGCCACACGGGGGCGAGACGGTGTAGCGTCGCCTCCGCTTGTGCCTCGCTCCTAGGGTGCTGGATAATCGCCGGGATGATCTCGCGAACCGTACCGGGGCGGGAATCGGTTGCCACAACGACCCTCGAGCGGGTAATTCGCGAGCGGCGGTCGGTCCGGCGCTTCCTCCCCGACCCAATCGATGAGGCCGATCTGCTCGAATTGCTCGAGGCGGCGCGCTGGGCCCCGTCGCCGCATAATAGCCAGCCGTGGCGCTTCGCCATCGTCCGTCCTGGGCAGACGCGCTGTCGCCTCGCCGAGGCAATGGCGGCACGCTGGCTCGCCGATCTTGCGGCGCACGGGGAAGTCAGCGAGAGCCTTCTGAAGAAAGTCGAGACGCGCCGCCGCCGCCTGATGGAGGCGCCAGCAGCGATCGTCGTCAGCCTCACGGGCGACCGGCTGGACGCCTATCCCGACGCCGAACGCCGGCATGCCGAATGGCTGACGGCCGAGCAGAGTTTGGGTGCGGCGGTGCAAAACCTGCTGCTCGCGGCACGCGCCCGTGGTATCGGCACGTGCTGGATCTGTGCCCCGGCCTTCTGCCCGGACACGATCCGCGAAGCGCTTGAGCTGCCGGACGGCTGGGCCCCCCGTGCTCTGGTCCTTGCCGGATATCCCGCTGCTCCACCTGCCGAACCGACGCGAACTCCGCTCACCGATCTGGTCGTTTTCCGATGACACCACGGCTGCGTGTCGGGAGCGTCACCGTCCACTTGCTGTCGGCAGGTTGGTATCTGACGGATGGCGGTGTCACCTTTGGGATCGTGCCGCGAGCGCTCTGGGAACGCGAGGAACGGCCCGATGAATCAAACCGAATTCGCTTCGGCCTGCGCTGCCTGTTGGTTGAGGCGAATGGATTGCGCATCCTGATCGACACTGGCTACGGCGACAAGGTGTCGCCACGGACGCGCCAAACCCTCGATCTGCACGATACCCCAGGACTGGTCGACAGTCTGGCAGCGGCCGGATTTGAGCCGGCGGACGTCGATTTGGTGATCGACACCCATTTGCATGCCGATCACTGCGGGGGCAACACGACCGAGCGCGGCGGGCGGATCGTTCCCGCATTTCCGCGCGCTCGCTATCTCATGCAGCGCGGCGAGTACGAGGTGGCCTGCCGGCCCAACGAGCGCACCCGAGCGACCTACCTCGCCGAAAACTACCGTCCGCTGGAGGATGCCGCCGTGGTCGACTTCGTAACGGGAGACGCCGACGTGACCCCGGCGGTGCGGCTGGAGCTCGCGCCGGGCCACACCGCAGATCACTGCATCGTCCGGATTCATGACGGTGGCGAGACGGCGATCTTCCTCGCGGATCTCGCCCAGCGGCCGGTTCAGCTCGAACGGCTCGCTTGGGTTGCCGCGTACGACGTCCTCCCGCTCGTCTCGATCGAGACGAAGCGACGTGTCGTCTCGGAAGCAGCCGCGCAGGGGCACCTGCTCGTGTTTCAGCACAGCGACGCCGTGGGCCGGCTTGTTCGCACGGAACAGGGCGTCCGGTTCGAGCCGCTGCCGCTCGATTGACGCCGGCGTCGCTAACGCGGCCGTTCGCCGGTGGGCGCCGGTGGTGGGGGGGCGGGCGTCGGAGTGACCGTTGCGAACAGTGCTGGACCGGGCGTGCCGGCCGGACGCGTTGGCGCAGCGCCCCATTCGACTTCAACGGTCTCGCCGCGGCGACCGAGCGTCGGCCGCGGCTGGCCGTTGTACACCACTTCGGTCGCGCCCGCATTGGTCGTCCGCAGCCGGACGGTCTGTGCCGACCAGTAGCGGCTTTGGCCGGCTTCGAGGGTGCCAGAAAACACGACGGCGTTGTCGATCGTTACGGTGAGCGAAAGGCGCTCGGAGGCGCGGACGACGAGGTTGACGGGCGGCGTCGGGGTGGGACTGGGCGTCGGCGGTTGGGCGTCCAGCACGACCGGCGCCGATCGCGGACTCGGCGCTTCTAGAACGGATGGACTCGGTGGCGGGGAGATCGCCTGAAGCGCCGCTTGGAGCGCCAGCCAGCCGACGCAGGAGAAGAGAATGACACAGGCGGCGACCGCGCCCCAGAGGAGAAAGTTCGGCGCGGTCGACGTGGGCATCGACGGGAAGCCGCGCGGTGCGCGCTCCGGCAGGGTGGGCAAGAGCCCGAGCAGTTCGTCCGGATCGAGCCCGAGGTAGCTGGCGTAGGTGCGCACGAAGGCGCGGGTATAGGCGCGGCCGGGCAAAGATCGGAGATCGCCGGCTTCGAGAGCCGTCAGGTGCTCGACACGGATTTGGGTTGCCAAGGCAGCAGCGGCGAGCGAGAGGTGACGATACTCGCGTGCTTCGTGCAATCGGGCGGCGAGTTCGGCGAGCGCGATCTGCCGTCGTCGGGCGTGGGCCTGCGGATTGGCAGGGCGCCGCCCGCCGAGGCCGAGCGCGACCAGCCAAGGCCGAATTGAGGCGTCGATCGTCGCCACAATCGAAGGCCGGCGGCGGGTGCGCCGTCGAGCGCGAGCCGGCGGCGGGAAGGAAGTGGTCGTCACAGGTCCAGTGATCGCCGGGCTGGGTGCCGGCCGACGGGAGGCTATCGGAAGCCGACTCGCTCGTCAACCATTCCTCCGTCCTCCCCAGCGCGTGTCTAAGAGTTTCGTAAGCGTGGCGCAGTTCGCTTGATTTCGGCGCAGAAGCGTCCCTAGGATTCGACGGTTTCTGCCGCGGGTTCTCGCGTAAGCCAGTTTCGGCGCTCGGATGCTCCATGATCGACGTCCAGAATTTGACAAAGTATTACGCCGACCACATTGCCATCGAAAATCTCACGTTCCATGTCGCCAAAGGTGAGATCCTCGGGTTTCTTGGCCCGAACGGCGCCGGCAAGAGCACGACAATGCGCATCTTGACGGGCTTCATTCCGCCAAGTGCAGGGACGGCGGCGATCGACGGATTTGACGTCATGAAGAACTCGCTTGAGGCTCGCCGCCGGGTGGGCTATTTGCCTGAAACCACACCACTCTACACCGACCTCACCGTCCGCTCCTATCTGCGCTATATGGCGACGTTGCGTGGCGTGCCCCGCAAAAATCTGAAGAGTCGCGTCGACGATGTAATGACCAAATGCCGGGTCGAGGATGTCGCAAACACGATCATCGGCAAGCTGTCGAAAGGCTATCGCCAACGCGTCGGGTTGGCGCAAGCGCTCGTTCACGATCCGCCTGTCCTGATCTTGGACGAGCCTACGGCCGGGCTCGACCCGCGCCAGAACAATGAAACCCGCCGCCTCATTCGGTCGCTCGCCGGCGACCACACCATCATCCTGAGCAGCCATATCCTTCCCGAAGTAAGCCAGACCTGCCAACGCGTCGTAATCATCAACGAAGGACGGTTGGTCGCTGAGGACACGCCCGAAGGGTTGACAAACCGGCTGCGCTCTTCCGATCGGCTGCTGGTCCACGTGCGCGGGCCGGTGGACGAGGTGGCGGGCTTGCTCGGGGCGATGCCGAACGTCCTCGCGGTCATTCCGGATCAGGCCGAGGCAGGACGGTTTCTTGTCGATACCGCGCCGGATAGCGACCCGCGCGAGGAGATCGCCGCGGAGATCGTCCGCCGGGGCTGGGGGTTGCGCGAGCTCCGGCCAGTTGGGATGAGCCTTGAAGAAATCTTCCTGAAGTTGACGACCGAGGAAGCGCCTCTCGAGGCAGCGGAGGCGGCGGCATGACCGTCTTCACTATCGCCGGGAAGGAACTGCGGTCGTATTTCACCTCGCCGCTTGCCTACGTGGTGACCGCAGGGTTCCTCGTTATCACCGGGATTTTCTTCGCGTTGTCGGTTGTGCTGACCAACCAAGCGAGCCTGCGCTTTGCCCTTGACAATTTCCGGGTCATCTTCCTGTTTATCACGCCCCTGATCACGATGCGGCTCTTGGCCGAAGAGCAGGCGACGGGCACCATCGAGCTGGTGCTGACCTCGCCGGTGCGTGACTGGGAAGTGGTGCTCGGCAAGTTTCTTGGGGCGCTCGGGCTGCTTTGCGTCATGCTGGCGCTGACGCTCTACTATCCGTTCTTGCTATTTGTCTACGGCAAGCCCGATCCGGGCCCGATCATTAGCGGTTACCTTGGTTTGGTGCTGCTGGGCGCTGGATTCATCGCCATTGGTTTGCTCACCTCGGCCCTGACCAAGAACCAAATCGTCGCGGCGGTGCTTGCCTTCGCGATTCTGCTGGTCTTCTGGCTGGCCGCGCCGATCGGCGATGTGTTCCAAGGCACGCTGCGCGACATCTTGCGCTACGTGTCGGCGCTTGACCATTACAACGACTTTTCCCGCGGCGTGATCGACACCAAGGACATTGTCTACTACCTGTCGCTCGCCGCTGCCGCGCTCTTCGCGACCGTGCAGGTCGTCGGCGCTCGAAGGTGGATATGACCTGGAACGACCGACTGGAACGCTTTACGCCCTTCGCTGGCGCGATCGGCGCCGGGTTGCTGCTCGTTGCTGGCGGATGGTGGCTGGTCACACGCGATTTCACGGGGCCGGTTCAGATTTTGCTGGCGGTTGGGGCCGCGCTCGCGGTGTTCTGGGCTACCGGTTCGCTTGGCACAATCCGGCGCGCCGCCACCGGCCGGACGACGCGCTACGGTGCAAACTCCCTGCTCGCTGTCGTCGCTTTTATCCTCATTCTTGGCCTCGCCAACTTTCTCTCGACCCGCTACTCGACGCGCTGGGACCTGACCCGAACTGGGCAGTACACCCTCTCGCCTCAGACCATCCAGGTGCTGCAGCAACTGCGCGAGCCGGTCAAAATCACCGCCTTTTACACCGCAAGCGATCCGCGCCGCGGCGAAACCGAAGATCTCATGAAGGAGTACACCGTCCGGACGGACAAGCTCGCGATCGAGTATGTCGATCCAGAGACCCAGCCAGCGCTCGTGCGCCAGCTGGGCGTGCGCACCGGCGGCACGCTCGTCTTCGAATCTGGTGGACGAAAGACCGAGATCACGAGTGTCACCGAGGCGAACGTCACCGGCGCTCTCCTCAAGGTGATGCGGGGCGATCAAAAGAAGGTCTATTTCACCAACGGCAACGGCGAGCTTGATCTTGCCTCGAGCGACCGTACTGGCCTCAGTCTCGCCAAACAGAGCCTCGAACGGCTGAACTATATCGTAGAGACACTCAATCCGTTGACGACGCCGGCGGTTCCTAGCGATGCCGCGGCAGTCGTCGTCGCTGGACCGCGGCGGCCTTTCGACGAAAGTGCCCGGCGGGCGCTCCAACAGTATCTCGACGGTGGCGGGAAAGTGTTCATCCTCGTCGACCCGCGCACCACTCACGGTCTGGACGCACTCCTTGAACCGTACGGGCTGCGCGTCGGCGACGGATTCATCATCGACCCGGCGTCGTCACTGCCGCAGGACATTGGGGCGCTGGTCATCCAGCGCTATCAGTTCAGCGCCATCACGCGCGATCTCGCGCCGACGGTCTTTCCGCTGGCAACCGCTATCCTGCGTGTCGACAACCCGCCGCAAAATCTCTCAATCTTCCCGATTGCCGAAAGCAGCAATCAGAGTTGGTTGGAGTCGAACCCCGACCAATTGCAGTTCAACGACGGTCAAGATCTGCGAGGTCCGCTTCCTGTTGCTCAGCAAGTGGAGCGGCTGCGCCAAGGCGAGACGACGCAGCGTGCCGATTTGATGCGGCTGTTGGTGATCGGTGACTCGGACTTCGCCTCCAACCAGTTTTTCAACCTCTCCAGCAATGGAGACCTCTTCTTGAACGGCGTCAACTGGCTGGCGGAGGAAGAAGCGCTTATCTCGATCGCCCCGAAAACGCCGGACCAAGAGCAGCGGCTCCTACTGACACCGATGCAAACGAATCTCATTCTCTTTTCCAGCATTCTTTTCCTGCCGCTCGCGGTGCTTGGTGCGGGAGCGGCGGTCTGGTGGCAACGGCGGTGAACCCGCGCCTTACCCTCGCCTTGGTGGTGATTGCGGCGGTGCTCGGGGGATACGTCTTCTTCGTCGAGATGAACCGTGAGCCGCCGCCGCCGCCCGGGGCGCCGCCGGCGCCGACGCCTGTTACGCTCCTTGGTGGAACGCCGGACGACCTAGCGACGATTGAGGTTCGCACCCCGGAGGGACGCGCCGTTCTCAACCGTCCGCCGGGAGGCAACTGGCTGATCGTCGAACCCACTGCCGGTGATGCCGACCAAGTGCGAATGCTCAGTGTCGCCGGTCGGCTCGTGCCATTCACCGCCAATCGCGTGCTCACCGACACGTCGCAACTCGCCCAGTACGGGCTAGTCAATCCGACGACCAGCGCGACGCTAACCACCAAGGATGGCACGCGTACCGAGCTGCGCATCGGCGACCAAACCGCACTCGCCGATGGCTATTACGTGCGGGTTGGCAATGATGGTCCGGTCTACCTTGTCTCGCGCGCCGCGATCGATGAGCTGCGGCGCCTCGTCTCTGACCCGCCTCGCCCCCGGCCGACGGCTACGCCGATCCCGCCCACCCCAACTCCTTCTGGCTCCTGACGGCTCGTCGCACTGCTCCCAGGAGAGGCCACCCAAATTGTCCGGCGGAGCATAAGCAGCAAGCCGTCGCCTGACGGCTCGTCGCACTGCTCACCGGAGTCGCCGACGGCGTTGGCCGTCGGTTCGCCACCGGGCCTCACAGCACTCATGAGAAGCTGCATGTGGGCGGTGAGGGGTGAACTGCGGTGCAGCAGCCGAGGAGAAGAGCCTGCCGCGCCGGGCGTGACGCGCCGCACTGAAACCCGCGCAGGCGCCGTTATACTTGACGCGACGAAGCCACGGGGGCGGCATGACGGAGCTGGTGACGGTAGCGCGGACACGAGGACCTCGGTTCTGGGCGCCGGTCGCGCTGCTGACTGTGCTTTTCCTCGGCTTTCTTCTCCTGCCCCTGCCGTTCCTCGAGAAGCTGCGCATTCTCTCGGCGGGTGTTTGCGCCCAGCGGCCCGGACATTCGATCTTCTTCGGTGACGTCCAGCCACCCCTCGAATCGCGGATGATCGGCATTTATGGTGGCTTCTTCGTGGCGATCCTCGCGCTGGCGTTGGCCGGGCGGGGGAAGTGGACGGGAATGCCGAGCATCCCGGTGATGGCGCTCGCGCTGCTGTTTATCGCCATCATGGGCTTCGACGGCGTGAACGCGCTGTTCTTCGACCTTCGGCTGCCACATGCCTATCCGCCCCAGAATTGGCTTCGCCTCGTGACCGGCGCCCTGTGCGGTCTCGGCATCGCGCTGCTCATCTTGCCGATTTTCAACTTCTCGGTGTGGCGTAATGGCGAGTATCGCGCCATCGTCGGGCTCCGCGGGCTGGCGGTCTTGCTCCTCGTCGAAGCGGCGTTTGTCGCAATAGTGCTGACCGGCTTTTGGCTGCTGCTCTACCCAGTGTCGGTGCTGTCGGTCGCCGGCGTCGCCGGGTTGCTGCTCGCGATCAATCTGCTCATCGTGCTGAGCATTCTGCGTCGCGAAGGGCAAGCGATGCGTCCCGCTGACCTGCTCGGCCCAGGCTCGCTGGCGATGACGCTGGCGCTGGCAGAGTTGTTGCTGTTGGCTGGGATGCGCTTCTGGGCAGAGGCCACGCTCGGCATCACACCGCTCTAACGTTTGGCGCCTGCCTCGTTACATGGTAACGGAGATGCTCGTGATCGTCTCGATCACACGGTCAGCGCCACTCTCTTCCTCTCGAAGCCGGCGAAGTTGACCGCTTTGAAATTCCACGTGCCTGTCGCGAGAACCATGCTGTCGCTCCTCTCGCTGAATTAGCTGGGGGCTTGGCGCTCGTCGCAGACGTTCGTCCAGCGCGCTTCGTTGGTCTCCGGGTTCAGGATCGTGAAACAGATTTGAATACGGCGATAGGTATGGATGGCGTCTTGAGGGCCGGTCCACGTGGCGATCGATGGGCCTGGCTGATAGAAGCGGGGGCTGCCTTGCAGTCCGTCGGCAAGGTAACAATCTCGGCATTCCCGCCCGTCCCGGGTGACACAGCTCCCCCAGATTCGATAGCCCATCCGCCATCCTTCGGGCAGTCCAGTCGCGTGATGACGGTAGGAGATAAACACGCGGCCATTGGCGGCCATCTCGGTTCCAACCGGCGGCGAGACATCCTCGATCGTGAGCGTTCCGCCGAGCGGGTAATACCGCAACCCATCGCGAAGGCCAGGCGTCGGCGATGGGAGTGACAATGTCGGAGATGGGCTGAGGGTGCCGCCATCGTTCGTCACGGTGACGCCGGGTGGACAGGAGAACGGCACGGCACTGTAGTCGCCATCGCGCCAGCGCGTGACATACCAGACGCAACCATTCGGATAAAGCTCGGGGTAGCCGCGTTCGGCGCCAACGAGGCCGTCGGCGCGGGCGGGCGATCCATTCGGCCCGCACTCCCACGGCGTTGCGGTGAACGACCCATCCGACCAGCGAGCGACGTACCAAACGCACCCGTCGCGCCGCTGCTCGGGATAGCCGGCAATCCAGACAACCGTCCCCTGCCCTGACAGCGACGCAGGGACGGCCCACACCGCGAGCGCCGCCAAAAGGAACGCCCATCGAATCTGCAGCATGCCTGTTCCACCCGCTCGTCTTTCGCCGGCCGAAGCGTCGCACGACCTCTGACCGGGGCGCAAGTGTTGCGTCGGTCGACAGGAGGCCGCTTGGCTGCCGGGCACGTGGAGCGCGAGAGTGAAACGAGCGAAGGTACGCTGCGGTCGGCGGAGGTCAGCCGGCGCGCCGGTGACCCGCAAGCGGGTGCGGTGCGGCGAATAGGCTCAACTGGACCGGGTCGATCGGCCGAGCCGGCGAGATGGGCGACTCCATCTCACCGGAGAGACCGATTCGCTCGCGCATTCGGCGAACGACGTCGTCGATCTTCGACTTGAACGACTCGGCTACGTAGGCGCCCGGATAGAGCTTGCGGTACACCGGGATGAGACCGGGGTGCTCACGGGCAAGGTAGGCGAGAAAGTGCTCGCGCACACCCGGTCGTAGGTGCAGCACGTGGCCGCTCACAAACCGTGCGCCGTGCGCTTTCGCAGCACGCATCACCGCGGCAAGGCGGTCGTCGCGCGTTGTCAACCCTGGAACGATTGGCGCGAGCAAGACGCCGGCGTGGATACCCGCATCGGTGAGCAGCCGCAGAGCGCGCAACCGCTGATCGGGCGGCGGGGTGCCGGGCTCGAGCGTGCGCCAGAGCGTCCGGTCGAGCGTGGGAATGCTGAGGCAAACCGTCACTCCTGCGGAGTCGCGCAGCCGCTGCAGCACGTCGATGTCGCGGACGATGAGCGTCCCTTTGGTGACGATCGTGACCGGCGTCCGTGCGTCGGCGAAGGCCTCGAGGCAGCGGCGCGTCAGGCGGTAGCGTCCTTCAATCGGTTGGTAGGGATCGGTCGCCGTTCCGACCGAGACGCGTTCCCGCCGCCACGACGCTCGACGCAGCTCGTGGCGCAGCACCTCGGGCGCGTTCACCTTCACCTGCACCACGCTTGCGAACTGGCTGCCAGCAAGATTGAGGAAGGTGTGCGTGGCGCGGGCAAAACAATACTGACAGTCGTGGACACAGCCGCGATACGGGTTCGCGCTCCAGGCAAACGGCATGCCGGTGACGCGATTGAGCACTTGCTTGCACGCTCGCTCGAGATACTGAACCTGCCCCATCGCCCCCTCCACCGGTCAGTATAGAACAGATGTTCTTTTCCGGCAAGCAAGCTGCGGATCCCGGTCGGGCCGACGGCCCTTGGCTTCGGCCATCGCCCCGCTATACTCCGGCCATGCCGCTTCCTGTTGCGATCCTTGCGGGCGGACTGGCGACCCGCCTCCGTCCGATCACCGAACGCATCCCGAAGGTGTTGGTCGAGGTTGCCGGCCGGCCCTTCGCAGAGCGCCAGATTGCCCTATTGCGGCGCAACGGCTACACGCGCCTCGTCTACCTCCTCGGCCATCTCGGGGAGCAGGTTGTCGCACGACTTGGGGATGGCAGCCAGTTCGGCGTCACGATCGACTACATCTTCGACGGGCCTCAACTGCGGGGGACGGGCGGCGCGGTGAAAGCGGCGCTCCCGGTGCTTGGCGAGCGCTTCTTCACCCTGTATGGCGATTCCTATCTCGACATCGACTACGCGGCGGTCGAGCGAGCCTTTCTCACCTGCGGGATGCCAGCGCTGATGACCGTCTTTCGCAACGAAGGGCGGTGGGACCGCTCAAACGTGGTCTACCGCGACGGCCGGGTGCTGCGCTACGACAAGCAGACACGGACGCCCGACATGACCTACCTCGACTACGGCTTGAACGCCTTCGAGGCGAGCGTCTTTGACCGCTACCCAGCCGACTCGCCGCTCGATCTCGCTGACGTGCAGCGCGACCTCGCTGCCGCCGGGACGCTTGCCGGCTACGAAGTGACGATGCGCTTCTACGAAGTAGGTTCGCCGGCCGGGCTGGCGGAGGCGAACCGCTATTTCGCTGCCCTCGAATCGGCTAGCGGCCGAACGCCTCAATCATCAGGTTGATATTCTCGCGAATGCGCTCCGGCGACATCGAGAACGACGCCGTGTAAAACGTCATTGTCGAGACGACGTCCTCGTACCGTTTTGCCTGGCGACGGACGTCGTCGATCGTCCCAAAAATTGCGTGCTGCTCGGCGACCTCGTCCGGCACGGCCGCGATCAGTCGCTCCGGATCCTCATTGTGCTGGAAAAACGCTTCCTGGACGGCATGACGCACCGACTCCAGCCCTTGCGAGTCGAGAACGATGGCATAGGACCGTGTTGCCATGAAGCGTCCCATGTGGAACTTCACTTCGCGGAGAGCCTGCTGCCGATCGTTGCTGATGGCGGTGATGATCCAGGCATGATGGTCGAAACTGTCGCGTGTCCGGCCGGCACGCGCGAGCCCTTCGTCGATCGACGGCCAAGCGACCTCCTGGATAAAACGCACTGAAGCGATCGGGTGGCCGCAGAGCCCGTCGCACAACTCACCCGCAAGGCGGAACATCGATCGGTTCACCGCCGCCAGATAAATCGGCGTCAGCGGGACATCCATCGGCCGCCGGCGCGACGCGCCGAGCCCACTCCCGACGTAGCGATAGTAGGTTCCCTCGAAGGTTATTGGCTGGCCGGCGGGCGTCGACCAGACCTGACGGAACATCTTGATGAGTTCGCGGAGCCGAGTCGCCGGGTGCTCGAAGGCCTCGCCAAGTTGGTTGATATTCATCCGCTTCGTGCCGCCGCCCAGCCCAAGGATGAACCGGCCGCCCGAGAGAATCTGCAAGTCGACGCAGTGCTGTGCGAGCGAGCGCGCGTCGTGAGCGAAGGCACGGATGACTCCGCTCCCGATTTTCGCGCGTTTGGTCGTCAGGCTCATCGCGCCGAAGACGGGGATGCTCTCTCCCGAATTCCAGATGTAGTCGAACCCCGCCTCATCCGCCTTGCGGGCGAACTCCGCTTTTTCGTTCAGCTCGCTGTAAGCGAGCGAGATGCCGCGCCGCGCCATGGCCATCTCCGTATACAAGCTACCGCGCATGATAGCGCACGTGATGACACCGCGGGTGTGCTGCGCCATAGACTCAACGCATGCAGTGGGAACGCGGGTTCGTCCACCGCCTTTTGGAGCGGGCATTTCTGGTGACGGGAGAGCTGACGCCTCCTCGTGGCGGCGACGCGAGGGTGTTTCGCCGCCGGCTTGCGGACGTGGCTGGGCTCGTTGATGCCGTCAATATTCCCGACAATCCGGGGGCATCCGTGCACGCCAGCGCTCTCGCTGGCGCAGCGATCGCGCTTCAAGAAGGTGTCGAGCCAATCCTCCAGATCGTCTGCCGCGACCGGAATCGGCTGGCGCTCCAGAGCGACCTCATCGGCGCTTGGCTGCTTGGGGTGCGGGCCGTGCTGGCAATGACGGGCGATCCGGTTTCGGTGGGCGACCATCCTCATGCCAAGCCGGTGTTCGACCTCGATTCCTTCGGACTGATCCGGCTGATCGGTCGGTTACGGGCCGGCGAGCTCGACAACGGCCGGCCGTTGTCGAGTCCGCCCCAATTCCTGATCGGCGGCGCGGAGGCCCCCTTTGCTGGCCCAATCGGTCAGACCGTCGATCGGTTGGAGCGCAAGATCGAGGCGGGTGTCCAGTTCGTCCAAACCCAGTTCATCTGGGACGTCGGGCGCTTCGCCGAATGGATGGACGAAGTGCGCCGCCGCGGCCTCCACCACCGGGTGGCGATCCTCGCTGGCGTCGGCCCGCTCCGCTCGGCGGCGACGGCGCGCTGGCTCGGCGAACATCTGGGCCAGCCGGTGCCTGATCCGGTGATTGCACGGTTGGAGGAGGCAGGGGCGGCGGCCGCTCCCGAGGTCGGCGCGGCGATCGCGGCCGAATTGATCGGGCAGGTGCGGGCGATCGAGGGAGTCGCTGGGGTCCACCTTATTCCGGTCGGCTGGCCGGCAGGGCTGGCAGCAACCGTCGAAGCGGCCGGGCTCCGATCTCGGAGCCCCATCGTTCCACCGCTTGACACCCCCCCTCCCCGGGGCTGATACTTGCATGTACATCGAGTCCAAGCCGGGATGCCGGCGCCGCCGACATTGGAGGCACATCTCTCATGATCACGATTACCAACGACGCCGTGCAAAAGGTCGAGCAGCTCCTCGAGCGCGAAGGCAAGGTGGGCTACGGCTTGCGCGTTTTCATCGCGGGCGGCGGGTGCTCGGGCTATCAATACGGCCTGATGTTCGACGACCAGCGCCAAGAAGACGATGAGGTCGTTCCCGCCGGCAAGTTCGACATTCTCGTCGACGGCGAGAGCGCGATGCTGCTCTACGGCGCCGAAATCGATTATGTCGATAGCTTGATGGGTGCGGGCTTCACCATCCGCAATCCAAACGCCGTCGCGAGTTGCGCTTGCGGCCAGTCGTTTTCGACGGCGCAAGACGCGGGCCACGGTCATGCCCATGCGTCGGCTGGAGGCTGCGGCCCGAGCTGCGCCTGCGGCGGCCACTAACCCGTTCGTCCTCCCTGATGCAAGCGCCGGGATCGATCCCGGCGCTTTTTCGTTGCCCGCCTACCGGTCGAGGTCGATTTCGTCGCCTGGAGAGAGCACCTCGACCGGGCGCTCCGCGCGGAATACGGACACCGTCTGCCTCCCGGCGGCCCGCCACGGCTCGCCCGGGCGCAGCCGAAGGAGGGCAGTATCTTCGTCGATGCCGAGGACGATCAGCCCCTCAGGGGCGCTCTCTGTCAGGTGTTGGATCGTCCCCGTTCCAAAACGGGCGGCGAACCGGTCAAAGTGCGGCAAGACGGCGACCTGTGGTACGACGGCTAACGCCGGCGCCCACGTCGGTGGTCGGCCTGCCAGCGCGTCGCGGATCCGGATTGTGTAGCTGCCCAGCATCATTGCGCCGGCGCTGCAGCCGGCAATGACGGCACCCTCCGCAAGGGCGCTACTTATGACCGCCCAAGCTGGGGTGCCCTGCAGCGTCTCGACGACGTGGGTTGGGTTGCCGCCCGAGAAGTAAAAGAACCGCGCCTCGCGCAGTCGGGCGAGCACCGATTCGTCAAACGCGTCCTCACGGTGCAAAAGCAAGAGCGGGATCGTCGGGGCGCCGAGGGCGGCAAAATGGCGCTCGCCGAGGGCATTCCAACGCGCTGGGGAGCCCGGCTCGAGGCCGCTCGCCGTGGGAAGGAGCGCCACTGGCGCTCCCGCCGGCAGGGTCGCCAGCAACGCCCGGTCGATCTCGTCCATTACCGGAAGATATTCGCCCGAACCGACGAGGGCGATCGCCCCGCCCGATCGTGTGCTCATCGATGCTGCTCCAGCCACTCGCTTTGCCAGATGGTACGCGCTTTCCACCATGCACGATACTTGCGAGGACCGGACCCACCGGTTGAATGCGAGAAGGAGCGCCATGACGACTGCACGCGATCGTACGCTTACGCCCGGAGAATTTCGCGCCACCGCCGACGCCATTCAGCGTGAAGTCGCCAAGGTGATTGTTGGCCAGTCCGAGATCGTTCGGCAGGTGCTGATCTCGCTCGTTTCCGGTGGTCATGTCTTGTTGGAGGGGGTGCCCGGCCTCGGCAAGACGATGATGGTCCGCACCCTCGCCGAAACGCTTGACCTCCACTTTAGCCGCATCCAGTTCACACCAGACTTGATGCCCTCCGACATCATCGGAACCAACATCATCGTCGAGGACGAGCACGGTCGCCGTTCGTTCCGCTTTCAGGAAGGGCCCGTCTTCGCCAATCTCGTCCTCGCTGATGAGATCAATCGTGCGACGCCAAAGACGCAAAGCGCCCTTCTCGAAGCGATGCAGGAGCACACCGTCACGATCAGCACGACGATCCACCGGCTGCCCAGCCCCTTTTTCGTGCTGGCCACGCAGAACCCCATCGAGATGGAAGGCACCTACCCGCTGCCAGAGGCGCAACTGGACCGGTTCTTCTTCAAGCTCCACGTGGGCTATCCCCCTGCCAATGAGCTGGCCGAGATCCTCGATCGGACGACGTCGGCGACCCACGCGGCCATCGAGAAGGTGGCCAACGGCGACCTCGTCGAACAGATGGGCGAGCTCGCGCGGGAAGTGCCGATTGCCAGCCATGTGCGCGAATATGCTGTTCGGCTGCTGATGGCGACACACCCCGATCAGCCAGGCGCTCCGCCGATCGTCCGTCAGTATGTCCGCTACGGCTCCAGCCCACGCGGGGCCCAGGCGATGATCCTTGCCGCCAAGGTGCTGGCGCTCCTCGACGGCCGCTTCAATGTTGCCTTCGACGATTTACGTCAGGTGGCGTTCCCGGCGCTGCGCCACCGCATCATTCTCAACTTCCAGGGCGAAGCCGAGGGGATCACCACTGACCGCGTGCTCGAGGAGATTCTGCGCACCGTTCCCGAGGAGTAAGCGGACGGTCCGGGCGCCGCAGCGCTTTGCCCGCCGCATCCCGATCAGCGACCGTGGCGCTCCCAGCCGCCAGGCCCGAGGCGTTGTGGCCCTGTCTCCCGAACGACCGTGGCGCGGACTCGCCCGTTCTGCTGGCGTTCGATCGGCGCCGAGCATAGGTCGGCTCGGTCTTCAGGGCGGTTCGTAAGCCGGCGGATCACGCTGAGGTGCTGGCGAACCCGCGCCCGCGCTATTTCACCTTGTACATCGAATCGTAGTGAAAGTGATTGAACAGTGGTGGATCGAAGCCGCGGGTTTTCGGCGACGTGACGAAAATCGCATCGCGCACCAAGAGGAAGATGGCGGGCACGGCGTCGGCGACGACTTTGGTGGCCTGCTGCATGAGCGCTGCGCGCTTGGCCGGGTCGAGCTCGTTCACGATCTGCTCGTTCAGCCGTTCCTGTTCGGGAATGCAGAAATAGTTTGCCGACGGCGCAGCCCCTACCGGCTTATTGCAGCCGATCGTCGAAAATTGCGACATGCCATTCGATTCGGCGAGCCCGAAGGCGAACAGATCCGCCTTGACGTAGTTATTCCGACCGTTCGAATAGTCAGCGAATGTCGCCCCCTCAAGCTGGATGATCTCGACCTCGACGCCCACCGCCTTCAAATCGCTCTGCACGGCAAGCGCGACCTCTTGCGGCAGGCTTGCCGGGTTCATCTGCAGCTGAAGCTTGAAGCCGTTGGCGTAGCCGGCTTGCGCGAGGAGCTGCTTCGCCTTGGCCACGTCGTATGGCCACGGTGGGATGCCATCGTTCCAAGAGGGGCTATCTGGGACGAGCAGTTGGCCGCTCGCGCGAGCGTAGCCGCGAAAGATTGATTGGACGATCTGCTCCCGATTGACCGCATAGTTCAGCGCCTGCCGAACGCGGATGTCCTTCAGCGGTGTGTTCCGCGATTCGTAGGTGCCTTGAGGCATCATGATATTCACCGAGCTCCCAGGCCGGTTGATGACGATCATGCCGCGCAGCTTGAGCTGATCGATCTGGTCGCCGGTGAAGATGCCGCCGATCAGGTCGAACTGGTCGGTCGTGATCCCGTTGATCATTTGGATCGTTTCCGGGATGTAGCGGATGATGATCTCGTCGTTGGCCGGCCTGCGGAATGGATGCGGTGTGGCGCGCTTCCGGTAGTGGGTCGAATCTTCGCGAACGAAGCGGACGAGCTCATAGGGGCCCGAGCCGATCGGCTTTTCGCGGAACCCATCGTCGCCAACGCTCTCGTAATACTTTTTCGGCAGGATCATCAGGAAGTGGCCGCTGTTCGGCACCGACACGTCCGGAGCGCGGGTCGTGATCAGGACGGTTCGTGCGTCGCTCGCGGTCACGCTGGTGACGGACGGGAAGTAGGCGCGCTGCGGCCAATTTTTCTCGAGGATGAGATTGAGCGAGAAGACGACATCATCGGCGGTCAGAGGCTCGCCGTTCGAGAAGGTGAGATCCTCCCGGAGCTGAAACGTCCACGTTAGGCGGTCGGCGGAAAGGCTCCAGCGCTGAGCGACCGACGGTTGCACCGCGAATTTGGGGCCAAACTGGGTCAGATTGTCGTACATCGGCCAGATGTTGTAGTTGTAGACGGTGCTCGCTTGCGGCGTGAGGAACTGATAAAAGTTCGAGACGGCGATCCGGAGTCACCTGGGTCTCGGCGCGTGTCTCGCCCGGGCTGCTTTGGCCCGCGCATCGCGGGCGATCCCGTGGACGGCGCGGGCGCTGCGCAGGCGGTCAGCAGCGCCGCGATGGCAAGGAGCGAGATAGCCGTATGCTTCATCGGTCCTCCAGCATCCTCGTTGGCGGAGTACCGAGTATTGCATACCAGGCATCTGACTGCTCGAATTGATTTGCGCCGGCGCTGGCCGCTAGAGGAAGCGGGTGCGAAACCACTCCATCGGCTCGACGGCGATGCCTGCGATCCGGATCTCGAAGTGGAGATGCGGCCCCGTCACCATGCCGGTTGCGCCCCGAAAGCCCGATCGGCTGGCCGCGATTCACCACCTCACCTGGCTTCACGTCGATCCGGGACAGGTGGTAATAGGTGCTGTGCACCCCGACGCCGTGGTCGAGGACGATGGCAGAGCCGCGCACCACGAGGGGTTGGGCGAAGACGACCCTGCCGCGGGCGACGGCGTTCACCGGCGTCCCGACCGGCACGTCAAAGTCTGTGCCCAGATGGCGACGCCGTTCCTGGCCGTTGTACGTTCGGTCGATGCCGAAGCCCGACGAAACCACGCCGCGCACTGGTTGCTCGAACGGGCCGTCCCAGAGCTTTTCATTCCCGCTGTTTGAGTAGTACTCCTCGAGCTGCTTCAACTCGAGGTCGTACTGGCCGGAGGTGAAGAACCGGAAGAACTCCGGCGAAAGGACGATCTGCTCCGAGTGGAAGCTCCCCCGCGTCACTTGTAACGGTGTTTCGAGCGTGGACCTCGTTCCCGGCGCGATCTTTGGCGACCAGCTTCAGCGTCCGGATGCCGACCGGCGCCCCGGCCGTCGAGGCCGACGAAGGCCACGTAGGTACCGGCGGCTTCGGTAAAGTAGATCGGGTTCGCCTCGCCATGGTGGAGCGCGAGTTGGACCGGCTCATTGGCGCGCGCTTGGAGCAGGAGCGTCCGTCCTTGGGCGGCCGCCGGCGCTCGGGTCTCGAGGATGACCTGGGGGCGGCGTGTTGTCGGTCGTGAACGTCGCTTCGGCCCAGCGGACGTTGCGCCGGAGTGATCCATCGGCGACGGCGACCCGAATCTGGTGCTCGCCGTCGCGGAGCAGCTTGGTGTCGATGGACATCAACTGTGCCGGCTCGACGGGCCGCCCATCGAGGGTCGCCTCGACGAACGACCAGCTTGGCGTTTCGCCGACTTCGACGCCGATCGTGATGGGGCCCCGACTGACGTTCTCAGGGACGGCCAGCCGAACCTCGGGCGGCGTCCGGTTGGTGAGCCACCAGCCAGCAAGGCCGAGGACGTCCCGTCCTGGGGGAGAGGCGATGGCTGCCGCACCGACGGCGCCGGCGCCTCCCAAGAGGAACGCCCGGCGCGAGATGCCTCGGGAGCGCCGACGCCGCATGTTAGGTCCAGGTAACGATGGAGGGATCGTCCACAAGCCCGCGCTCGACGGCGATCTCACGGACGCGGAGGAGGGTGGCGTTGACCTCGTCGGTCAGCATCTCCCACTGGGGTTTGGCGACTTCATCCTTGTAATACGGCGAGTTGACCCGCAGCACCTTCTTGGTCTCTTTGTTGAACCAAATGCCGTTGATCGGCCGATCCATACATCCTCCGGGGAAGCGGCCGGATTATACCGAGCCGACATTCCGCGGAACCAGACGCTGGCCGTTGACAGGCCTCCAAGACCGTCCGTACCATCCCTGCGAGCCACCGCGAAGGAGCATTTCCGTGACCAGCCAAGCAACCCATCGAATCGAGAAGGACTCCCTCGGCACGATGGAAGTGCCGGCAACCGCCTATTACGGGGCGCAGACGCGCCGCGCCGAGTTGAACTTCCCGATTAGCGATCTCCGACTGAACCGTCGATTCTTGCGCGCCCTCGCCCAGATCAAGCGAGCGGCGGCCGAGGTGAACCGCGATCTTGGCTTGCTCGACGCTCGCATCGCCGACGCGATCGTTCAGGCGGCCAACGAGGTGGCCGGAAGGCAAGCTCCATTCGCCACTTCGTCGTGGATGTCTTCCAGACCGGCTCCGGCACCTCGACCAACATGAATCTGCCAACGAGGTGCATCGTCCAACCGGGCGATCGAGCTCCTCGGCGGCACGCGCGGGTCGAAGCATCCCGTCCATCCGAACGACCACGTCAATCTCGGGCAGTCGTCCAACGACGCCATTCCCACGGCGATGCAGGTCGCGGCGCTCACCGCAATCACGCGACGATCTGCTGCCGGCGCTGCGAGCGGCTGCCGCGGATTCGCTCGCTCGCAAGACCGAGGAGTTTTGGCCGGTGATCAAGACCGGGCGCACGCACCTGCAGGACGCCACGCCGATCCGCCTGGGGCAGGAGTTTCAGCGGCTATGCGGCGCAGGTCGCGCACGGCGATCCCGCCTGCGGCATGCTCAGGAGGAGCTGCGCGAGGTGCCGCTCGGCGGCACGGCCGTCGGCACGGGCATCAACACGCACCCGGACTTCGCCCGGCGCGTCTGCGAGAGCTGCGCGCGCTGGACCGGTCGACCTTCCGCGAGACGGCAACCACTTCCAGGCCCAGACGACCATCGACGCGTTGGTCGAGGCGAGCGGGGCCTCCGCACGTGGCCGTCAGCTTCATGAAGATCGCGAACGACATCCGCTGGCTGGGCTCCGGCCCGCGCGCCGGGCTCGGCGAGCTGCGCTGCCGGCCGTCCAGCCCGGCAGCTCGATCATGCCGGGCAAGGTCAACCCGGTCATCGTGGAAAGCTTGTTGATGGTCTGCGCCCAAGTGATCGGCAACCATACGACGATCACGATTTGTGGCCAATGGGGCAACTTCGAACTGAACGTCATGATGCCGGTCGCCGCCTACAACCTGCTCCAATCGATCGAACTGCTGGCCAAGGCGAGCGAAAACTTTGCCCGCCAGTGCGTTGACGGGCTGAAGGCCACCGAACGCGGGCCGGAGATGGTCGAGAAAGGGCTGGCGATCTGCACCGGCCTCGCACCACGAATCGGCTACGACGCCGCTGCCGAAATCTCCAAGGAAGCGTTCAGGACGGGGCGGACGATCCGCGAAGTAGCACGCGAGCGCACCAACTTGACCGAGGAGGAGCTCGACGAACTACTCGATCCCGTCGCCATGACCGAGCCGGGGCTTGGCTCCGGCGTGGCTGTCGGCTAGCGAAGGAGGGGGACGATGCCGGAGCAATGGGGCACAACGCCGCAAGCGGCAGAGCGCGAAGACGATAGCTATCTCTATTTCGCGGAAGGGCTTCGCTCCTTCACACAGAAGCAGGTTGCCCCGGTGATGACCAGGATCGCCGAAGCGGTGCTCGCCGAAGCCCCACCCACGTCGCTCGACGACGTCAAGCGCCGGCTCGACCCGCTGCCGATCGTTGCCTCGCGCAACCGGCTGATGCGCTCCACTCAGGAGATGAAATGGGTTGGCATCAACGAGACCTACCGCAAGCGCGAGGCCGAGCTCCTCGCGGCGCTTGACGCGGCCGATCGCGCTGGCCCGGGTTCGGTGCGCTACGACCCGAACTTTGACTACCCGGCCTACTTCCGCGAGAGCCGCTTTCATCTCCAGCCCGGCGGTTATTGGACCGACCCGCTCGCCGGGTTCTTCTACCACTACGGCACTAAGGTCTTTTTCACCGGACGGAACAACGACGATGACCTGCAGCGCGAACTGGTGGCTCTGATCCCGACGCCGGCGGATGGCGAGGTGCGGCGAGTTCTCGACCTCGGCTGCTCAGCCGGCCAGAGCGCGACGGCGCTCAAGGAACGGTTCCCTCAGGCCGAGGTGTGGGGAATTGACATCTCGGCTCCAATGGTCCGCTACGCGCACTACCGAGCCATTACGATGGGCTTGGAAGTCCATTTTGCCCAGATGAAGGCCGAGGAGCTCGAATTCCCCGATGCCAGTATGGACATCGTCTGGGCGTTCATCCTCTTTCACGAGGTGCCGGTGGAGATCGGCCAGCAAATCGTTCGCGAGGCCTACCGCGTCCTGCGGCCTGGTGGCGTCTTTGCCCTCGCGGACTTTCCGAATCGCCCGCCGGAGCAAGCCGCGACCGTCGCCGGCTACGTCCGTGATTTCGACACGAACCACAACGGCGAGCGCTTCGGCAGCGCCTTCGTCTACTCCGACTTTGTCGGGGCGATGCGGCGAGCCGGCTTTTCGTCGGTCAACCCCGACGCTGCGCCGGGCAATTGGATTCCAGTCCGGGTGTGCGTGAAGTAGACGGCGGACTGTCGTCCCCGCCGTCTCCTGCCCCCAATCAGGCGACGCTGGAGCGACCCTCGTCACTCTCGGCGTGCGGCCGGCTGGTCTGGCTGGCGCTGGGAGGGCGGCCAGACGTCTCCTCGTGGCCCCACGGGCGGCACGAGCGTTCCGGCGGGCTGGCCGGGGGTCTCACGCGTTCGTGTCTCAGTGGCGACGACAACTACCGAATGTCGAAGGCGCTCAGCAGTTCCAGCGGAGGCACCTGACACTGCGACCCGATGACCGCCCTTCCTCGACGGCGGGCAGGCGAACGGGCTAGAAACTCCGCTCGAACATCAGCCAGGAAGCGTACTGATTGGTCGGGTTGATCCAGCCGTTTTTCAGGTTGACGAACCATTCGGCGCCGATCCAGACGCCGTTTTCGCGCAGGGCAAAGTGAACGAGGTAGCGCCGATCGCCGAGATCTTGGGCGCTCCAGCCGACAATTTCTTGGGTCTGGCCGGCGAGGCGGGAGTTTTCGATGACCGTGGCGATTCGATCGTCGATGGTCTGGGGGCGGCCGGGCACCGGCTCGTAGCGGCGGACAAGCTGGATGGCGGCTTGATCGTCGGGGAGTTCCGGCTCGCTCGACACCGGCGAGAGCCCACCGCTGCGCAGCACAAGCACGACCAGCGCCAAAATCACGGCGCCGAAAATGGCCCCTCTCACGACCCGCCCGCCTTCGCCAAAGAGTCCGGGCCTGATTGTACCAGAGGGCGTGGGGCGCGCTAGTCCGCGAACAGGTGACTCAGCGTGACGATGGACAGGCCCCTCGCCTGCAGCCGCTGAATGATCTGAGGAAGCACTGCCGCCGTTTGCGGCGAGTCGAGATGTTGGACCACGATCGAGCCACCCGCTGCGCGATTGGAGACGATGTTGAGCACGTCAGCGTTCGAGTAGTCCGTGCGCCAGTCGCCCGAATCGAGCGTCCAGTAGACGGAGTAGTAGCCTTGGCTGCCAATCACCGCGAGGACGCGTGCGTCGCGGTTCCCGAAGGGCGGCCGGAACCAGGGTTTGGTCGATTTGCCAGTCAATCCGACGACCAGCTCCTCGGTACGCTGGATCTCGGCAATCATCGCTGGCGAGCTCAGCTTCGTGAACTCGGGATGGGAATAGCTATGGTTCGCCAGTTCGTGGCCATCGGCGCCGATCCGCTTCGTCAACTCGGGGTAGCGCTCCGCCCACTGGCCCGTGAGGAACATCGTCACCTTCAGGTTCGCCGCTTTCAGCGCATCCAAGATCGCGGGCGTGTGCCGTGCGCCCGCCCCGGCATCGAACGTGAGTGCCACCTTGCTGGACGCGATGTCGCCACGAACGATCTCCGGTGCCCCCTCTGGTGGCGGGAGTCGGAGGCGAGCCGCTTCGGGCGTGGGGGTTGTGGTGGGAGGAACGAGCGTCGGGGCAATCGTGGGCGTCGGCGCCGGGGAGAGCGTGGCGGTGGCGACCGGCGGCTCCGCTGAATGAGCGGCGGGCGAGGCTGGCGCTCCCGAGCCGCACTGGATCAAGAAGCCGAAAAGCATACAGATGAGGCCTTCCATCGACCGCTCCCACCGGCATGCCGGCTCGGCGATCCTAGCTAGCTTCCCTGCTTCGTCGCAAGCGTTTCTCGGTCTTCCAGCACTTCGGCGAGCAGGCGAATGGCCTCGCGGGCGAAGCCACGCATCGTGGCGCGCCGGCCCCGCGTCGAGAGTTGCACGGTGGCGCTGCGGCGGAAGGTCGGGCCAACCACCGCGAGGCAAGTAAGGCCGGCCGGCTTGGCGGAGCGGCGTCCGGTTTGGGGGCCGGCAATGCCGCTCTCGGCTATTGCCCAGTCTGCGTCGAGGATCTGGCGCGTGGCCTCCGCGAGACGAAGCGCCGCTTCCTCGCTCACCGCGCCACCGGGGCCGAGTTCGTCCAGCCCGAGCAGTGCCCGGCGCGCCGCCGGGCTATAGGGCACAATGCCGCCGCGCACCCACGCCGATGCCCCGGGGATACCAAGCAAGGTAGCGACGATCAGCCCGCCTGCTGAGGTTTCGACCACCGCGACGGTCTCGCCGCGGCGCAGGAGGGCGCGTCCGACCTGTGTTGCCGTCATCGACCGAGGCGAGGCTGGTCGCCGGTTGCTACAATCGCTCTATGGAGCCAAGCTGGGATATCGAAACGACCGGGACGATTCACGCCGTCGACCGCGATGCTCCGGCAGCGCGCGTTCGTTGCCAGATCTGGATCATCCCACCATCCCCGTCGCTGCCAGGCAAATGGGGCGGCCGGATGGAGGTGATCGAGGCGTTCGACCTCCGCGCGTCGGATTTTCTGTTCCGGCTGGTACTCGACGATGGCCGAACGGCCGATTGCTTTGCCGATTTTGACCTGGGCAGCGGAATCGGGCTGATCGACGGCAACGGACCACCCCCGCTTGCTAGCGAGATGCCGGCCAGAGAGTCTTGAACCCACGGCCCTTAATTGCCGAGACAACGGTCGCATGTTCGAGGGTCCGCAACTCGCTGAGCGCCTTCTCCGCATCCTCCAGACTCCGGCGAAATCCGCCGCGCTCCAGCCGACGCAGCAGCCGGTCCCACAGGCCGAGTCGGAGAAGCGAGTCCACATACTTCGGCCAAGGCACGAGGGCGATTTGCTCCGGCTGGGGAAATTGTGGTCGGAGCCGGCGCAGGCTGCGGTAGCGCTCCTCGAGCGAGTTGACCATCGGCATGACCCGAATCAGAGGCTCAGACGTCGGATCGTGGCGCATATCGATCACGAGCGTGCGCGCCAGGAGGGGGAAGTAGACCGAGAGAACCTCCGCATAGTCAAAGTTGCGCTCGATCTCGTTGAAATCGAGGCCAAACTCGTAGTCCATCGAATCCTCTTGGCGGCGCGCGGCCACGCGATGATACCAGCCGGAGCGTGGCAGTGACCGGCGAGGTGCTGCCCCGCGCATTTTACGTCCGGCCGACCCTCGACGTCGCCCGCGACCTGCTTGGCAAGTATGTGGTCCACGTCGACGGCGGGGGTAGTGCGTGCCGGCAAGATTGTCGAGGTCGAAGCGTATATCGGCGAGGAGGATCGCGCCTGCCATTGCCGATCTGGCCGAACGGCGCGCAACGCGCCGATGTATGGTCCCGGCGGTCATGCCTACCTCTACCTGATCTACGGCCTCTCGACCATGCTGAACGTGGTCACCGAGCCGGCCGGCCGGCCGGCCGCGGTGCTGATTCGCGCCCTCGAGCCGGCCGAGCACGTCCTCGGTCGCACCGATGGTCCCGGCCGGCTGACGGCGGCTCTCGCCATCCCGCGCTCGCTCACCGGTCACGACCTGCTGCAGCCACCGCTCACTATCGTCGACCGCGGCGCCCGGCCACCACGAATCGTCGCCACCGAGCGCATCAACGTGGATTACGCCGGAGAGTGGGCCGCCATGCCGTGGCGGTTCATCGACGTCGACAGCCCGTATCTCTCGGTCCGGCCACGTCGGTCATAGACGCCGTCTATATCAAACGTGCGTTTTGTCAATCAGCGTTGAGCTTACATGCCGTTAACATAGGCGGACGTAGGCATCTCGGAGGAACAACGATGCAGGTCACCGACTGTCTCACCGGTCTCGAGCGCGTGACGATCAGCGCCGCACGGTTCTACCCGGTGGAGAGTTCGTCGGTCGCTGTTCCTTCGCCGGCCGACGGCCGGCTCGCCAATCCGAAGGCTATTCCGGCCTCGGACGTCAACAGCCGACTCGGCCTCCACGATGGCCAAACGGTCTTCGTGCGTGGACGTGGCGACGCGCAGATCATCGACGGGCTGTATCGCGCCTGCGGCACGCCGCTCGTCAAGAGCCCGGACCGTGCCGACGTCGTCCTCTATTGGCCAGCCGGCGCCGAGGCGCTGCGCCGCGAGCTGCCGGAGTTGGTCGAGCAGCTTCAGCCGCGCAGCCTGCTCTGGATCGTCGCGTCGCGGCCGGGGTTGCTCGGCTGCAACGGGCCAGCCATTCCGCAGGGCGACTTGATCGCGATCGCTCGCGACGCCGGGCTCGTCGATAACCGAGTGGCGTTCCTCTCCGACTGCGAATACGGATACCGCTTCGCGCGTGCCGACTAACCGCGCAAGAACGGCAGGATCGCGTCCGCGAACGCTTGCGGATGGGTGAACGGGGCGACGTGGCTGATCTCATCGACGACGGCGCTCGTGCCATTGGGCAGCAGCGCCGTCAGTCGCTCGCGGTCCAGACGCGGGTCGGCGCCGCTCCGCAGCACGCCGCGTCCGGCGCACAACACCAATGTCGGCGCGGTGATCCGTGGCAGCCGCTCGGTTAAGCGCTGGCGCTCGATGGTGAACGGCGCTGCGGTTGCCCAACCGCCCGGGCCATACACCTCGCCACCTTCCTTCGGCCCCTTGTAAATCGCTTGAAAGAGCACGTAAAAGCGGCGTTGGACGTCGTCCAGACTCACTTCGCCGAGCATCCCGCTGTATTGATTCCAGATGGCGAGGAGGTGGCTGCCGTCGGGCGACGGGTCGGGCGCAGGAAAGCGCGTGGCGTGGATGCCGACCAGCTCGGGGCGGGATGCCCAGTCGAAGAGCTCGGAAAGGACCAGCCGCTCGATGCGATCCGGCGCGATAGCCGCCACTTCCGCCGCGATGTTCGCGCCGGTCATGTGGCCGAGGAGGGAGAACCGGCCGATTCCGAGACCGTCGACCGCCCGCAGGATAGCCGTGGCAAATTCTTCCGTGGTCGTATACGGCTCGGGCGGGCGGGCGGAGTCGCCATACCCCGGCAGGTCGATGGCCACGGTGCGAAAGAATGGACTGAGCAGCGGGATCAGCCGCTCGAACGCGCGTGGGTCTGGCGTCAGGTGGAGCAGGACGAGCGGCGGACCGTCGCCCTCGGTCCAATAATGCAGCTGACCGTCTGCCGTGTCGACAAATCCGCGCTTCATACGAGCAGCCTTCCATCGTCGACGATCAGCTGGCCATCCGCCCAGACGGTTGGCCGGAGAATCAGCCCGTCGATGTGGAGGGGACTGAACGTCAGCCCGCGCAGCCCGGTGCTGTTGCCGAGCCCGACGTGGGCGGTGCCCCAGCGCTTCTTTGCTTCTTGAATGTCCCCAGCGAGATTCGCCTTCGGGTTTGTTCCGACCGATACCTCGGCGACGACATCGGCGTTCTCGACGCCGTCGATCAAGGCGCGCAGCCGCTCTGCCTCTGGGCCGCCCTCGATCGCGACGACGCGCCCCGCCCGTACCTCCAGCCGGATGGGGCTGGTGAGGTGGCCAATGCTGTGCACCGGGCCGTCGTAGACGACCGTACCGTTCATCGAGCCTTCGATCGGAGCGTGGGGCACTTCCCCGAATGGAAAGGTACCGATCTTTCCTGGCTCCCGCGCCAACCCGATCGAGAAGTTCGGCAGCCGGTCCGCCACGCTACACGTGAAGTCGGTGCCGCTCGGTGAGCAGAAGCGCAATTCGCGCGCTGGGGCGAGCACCTCGTAGAGCCGAGTCGTGATGGCGGCGACCTCGGTCGGGTCGGCTGCAGCCGCGCCCTTGGTCATCGTTTCGCGGTCGATCGAGATCGATATCAGCCGGATGCGTTTTTCGTCGAGAGCTTGCCGAATGCGAGGGCTGAAATGAATCACCGTCGTCGTTGGGCAGATGACGAGACTTGCGCCGTCGACGGCGTGCTGGACGACTTCGGTGGCCGGCGCCCCGGCAACGGCGCGGGCGGGCATGAACGCGACCGTTGGCTCGGCGCCGGCGGCAGTTACCGCTGCGGTAAGCGCCTCGACCACGGCGAGATCGGAATGAAAATCCGCCACGATCAGCACTTGCTCGCCCGGCTGGGTTGCCGCCGCCTCAGTCACGACCCAGCGGGCCGTCTTGGCCAGTTCGACTGCCGCCCAGTCCATCGTCCTCCCTTGCCGCGCGAACGGCATTGTACCCGAGGAGTGGGCTGCTGCGTGTACGCCGGGCCGCGCTCTAAGTATGATTGAGCTGTCAGTTCGTGGTGTGCCGCGAACGGTTGTCCCGGGGGTGCCGCACGCGAATGCGTTCGCTCGTGCTGCTGATTGCGCTGACGCTCGTCGGCTGCACGCCCTCTGGCGGCCTCTCGACTGTCGTGCCCGTGCCGCCAAGCGATGTTCCGCAGGTGCTCCGCGTCGTCACGGGGTTTGTCCCCAGCAGCCTGACGCCCGCGGCGGGGACTGCCGGGCATTTCATGGCGTGGACGATCTACGACAGTGTCACCCAGTTTGGCCCGAACTTTCAAGTTCGGCCCTCGGTCGCCGAACGCTGGGTGCTCTCATCCGATGGTGCGACGTGGACGCTCTCGCTGCGGCGCGATATGCGGTGGCCCGACGGATCGCCGCTCACCGCTACCGATGTCGTCTTCAGTTTGGAGCAGACACGGCAGCGCCGCTGGCCACAAACCGCACTGTTTGCGAGCATCGCCTCGGTGCAGGCTGCGGACCCGGCAACTGTTGTCCTAACGATGCGCTTTCCTGACATTTCGCTGCCGAACAACTTACCGTACTTGTGGGTTCTTCCCCAGGCTGCAATCGCGGCTAGCGGACTGGACGCCTTTTCCGAACGGCCATTCGGGTCCGGCCCCTATGAGGTGGCCGAGCTTCGCCCTGGCGTGTCGCTGACGGTGCGCAAGCGCGTCGCTCCGGCCGGCGTCAACCTCCATCCGTTCCGCAAGCCGATCGCGGACGAGATCCAGTTCACGGCGGTTGTCGATCCCAGTCAGAAGATCGCCGGCCTCCGCAGCGGCGAGGTAGACATCGCCGCTGTTCACACATTTACGTCAAGTCAAGTCGATCAGCTCCTCGCTGCCGAGATGACGGTGAAGACGTTTCCGCTCGCGACGCTTGCGATCGCCTATCCGGACGGCGCCATGACCGCGCGTGCCTCGCCGCTGCGCGACAAGCGCGTTCGCTTGGCGCTGAACTACGCCGTCGACAAGGTGGCGATTGCCTCGCTCTTCCACGGGTCGGAGCCAGTCGGGCAGTACGCCTCGCCGGGCAGTCTCTATTGGGATCCAGCAGCGTCGCCCTTTCCCTACGACCCGGCGCGCGCCAAGCAGCTGCTTGCCGAAGCGGGATACCCGAGTGGGCTGCGAATCGAGAGCGGCCTCGAATATCAACCGAATATCATGCCGACCGATATCGCTCTCTCGGTCCAGCGCTATCTTGCGGACGTTGGTGTTGAAGCGCCGCTTGTTCCCCTCGAAGCCAACGCCTATCTCGACAAGGCCTACGGTCGCAACGGCCAGCTCAAGGCCGAGCTGTTCGGCGCAGCAACGCTGGATTCGAACGGTTTCGCCACCAACATGCGCACCTTTCTCGGGTGTTCGAGCCCATCTGGTGGCGGCGCGACCGGCCGGTGGTATTGCAACCGAGATTGGGACCGCCTGATCACCGCGGCGACTACCGAGCGGGACCCGGCGCGGCGGGAGACCCTGATGCGTGAGGCGAACCGGCTCCAACGCGAAGACGTGCCGTTCCTCTACCTCATCGTCCTGCCGGGCTATACGGTCCTCGCGCCAACCGTCCGCGGCGCGGACTATTACTACCTGAGAATTTTTTCACTCGACTCTACCTATCGAGTACGATAGCCACTCATAGGAGGGGTCGATGATCCGTTCGCTTCGACACGGTGTCCTTCTCTTGTCGTTTGCGCTCGCGGCGTGCACTCCCACCGCTCCAACGTCCGCGCCCGCTCCCGGCGCGCCAGCTGCTCCTGCCGAGCAGCGCGAGGAGCGGCAGGTGCTGAACGTCGCCGTCGGGTCGATCACCGCCAACATGACGCCGGCGGCTGCCGGGGGGCACTGGATCCGCTGGCATCTTTACGACACGCTGACGAAGTTTGGACCCAAGTTCAGCATCGAGCCGCAGGTTGCGACCCGCTGGGATCTCTCGGCGGACGGCTTGAGCTGGCGCTGGACGATCCGCCCCGATCTGACCTTCAGCAACGGGGATAAGCTGACCGCGGAGGACGTCGCCTTCTCGTTCACCGAAATGTTCGCGCGCAACTGGCCGGCGCGCGCCAACTTCATCAACGTCGTTCCCGACAGCGTCCGGGCCGTCGACGCGACGACCGTCGAATTCGCCACCCGAGTGCCAGATGTCACCGTGCAAGCCTCGACGCCGCTCGTCTTCATCATCCCCAAGAAGTATTACGAGTCGGTTGGCTTTGAAGGATTCGTGCAAAAGCCGATCGGCTCCTCGCCGTACGAGTTGGCGGACTACCGCGCGGATGCCCTCGTGACGTTCCGCAAGCGCGCAACGCCCCACCCGTTTCGGACTCCGCAGAACACCGAGATTACCTTCCGGGTGGTGCCGGACGGCGGACAGCAGATAAACGGCTTGCGCACCGGCGAGCTCGATGTGTTGACCGTGAACACGTTCACGCCCGACCAACTCGATGCCATCCAACGCGCGGGCGGCACGACCCAATTCTTCAAAATTTCGACGCTCGCCTTCTTCTTCCCCCAGGGCACCCTCGAGGCGAGGAATTCGCCGCTGAAGGATAAGCGCGTCCGCCAGGCACTCAACTATGCCGTCGACCGGGAAGCCATCACCAAACTGTTCCGCGAGGCCGCGGTCGCCAGTCAATACGCCATCCCAGACAGCCCGTATTTCAACCCGGCGATCCAGGCCTATCCGTACGACCCAAACCGGGCGAAGCAGCTCCTTGCCGAAGCAGGCTACCCGAACGGCTTCCGCGTCGAGACCGGGATGGAGTTCCCCTCCTTCACGATCAAACAGGAAATCGCCTTGGCGGTGCAGGCCAATCTGAAAGCGATCGGCGTCGAGGTCGAGGCGATCCCGCTCGACTTCGTGCAGGCGGCGACGAAAGGCGCCGGCCGTGGCAACGAGTTGAAGGCCGAGTTGTTCGGCTCGGTTGCCGGCGACACCAACGGCTTCATCTCCGGTATCCGCCAGAACATTGGCTGCGGGAAGCCGGTCGGCGCACCGCCGACGGCGCTTTGGTGGTGCAACCAACAGTGGGATCGGTTGCTCGACCAGGCCTATACCGAGCGCGATCCGGCGAAGCGAACCCCGCTCTTCCATCAAGCTGCCCAAATCATGGCCGACGACGTCCCGGTCATGCCGCTGATCATTCAGCCGAGTCACTCGGCGTGGTCGAGCAAGGTGAAGGGCGTCGACATGCCGTACTTCTTCTACTTCACCCTCGACAGCGCGTATAAGGTGAAGTAAGGGGCAGGTCCGGCCTCGTCCCCTCCGGTCCTCGCGCTTGGGGCTGCCGAGCGAGCAGCAGCTACGGCCCGAAAATGGCGTCGAAGATGCCGTTCGTGGTTTCCCAGCCGACGACGGCGGCCATCACCTTCGAGGCGACCGACTCATAGTCGGAGCGCTTGTAGGCGTTGCGAATCAGATGGTTGCGCCGGGCGTTGTAGCGCTCCCGCTCGGCCTCGGGAACCGGTTCGGCCCGTGCCCAAACGTCCAGCCAGACCCCGACCGCCTCTCGCTGGAAGGCGAGCGCGGTGTCGAGGCCGTCGTAGCGGAGCGGCAGATGAAGGGCGAGGCAGGAGCCAAGCTGGTTGGTGAAGTAGGCCGGCGGCGGCGGGACTGGCTCGATTTGGTGGGCGATCAAGCGAGGCCACCACGCGTCGATGAGGGCTTTGTAGCCACTGAGGTAGCGATCGTAATAGTCGCGGTGATAGACGACGTCCTGCATCGGCAGGAAGTCTGCCGTCAGCGTGAAATGCTCCGGACGTTCATAAAGGTCGATGCCAAGGCCGGGGAAGTCGTAGTCCGCCGCCGGCCAGCCGAGACAGAGGTGTTCACGCACTCGGCCGAGGGCGAAGAAGCGATGAACGGTAATTCGCTCGATCTTGGGCGCCGTGAACACCGACAGGTCTTCCCAGCCGCGCTCGGTTTCACACCGTCGGACGTGCTCGGGCACGGGGAGCGGCGTCAGCGGCAGCCGGCTGCTGAGCAGGTCGAGATACGCCTCGGCCTGTCGAAGGTCGTCTTCCCAGATCTCAGTTCGGTTCATGCGAGCACCTCCGACGCGCCCGTTTCTACCACAGGCCGCGCTGAGCTTCAACGGCGGTGGCCCAAGCTCGGCACGCTTGGATACAATCGCGCCCAGCCAGCAAACCCGGAGGGATGGGTGAGGGCAAACTTAACTCCGCGTCACGGAGAGGTCGTCGTCGACGGTCTGCGGCTCCACTACCTTGCGTGGGGCGATCCGAGTCATCCGCCAATCTTGATGCTCCACGGCGTCGGCCAGCAGGCACACAGCTGGGACTTTGTTGCCATGGATCTCGGCCAAGACCATTATGTCGTCTCGCTCGATCAGCGCGGCCATGGCGATAGCGACTGGGCGCCCGATCGCGACTATTCTCCCGAAGCCTACCAGCGTGACCTCGACGGTGTCGTTGACCAGCTTGGACTGACCAACTTCCTGCTCGTTGGGCTGTCGATGGGCGGGATGAACGCCATTCGCTTTGCGGCGCGCCGCCAGCATGAGCTGCGCGGACTCGTGGTCGTCGACATGGGCCCCGAGATCATCGAACGTGGCGGCCGCGAAATCCGGAACTTCATGGCGATGGACGATGAACTCGACACCTTCGAAGCGTTTGTCGAACGCGCTGCGAAATACAATCCCCTGCGGCCCAAGGACAGTTTCCGGGGGAGCTTGCAGCACAACCTGAAGCAACTGCCGAATGGCAAATGGACGTGGAAGTACGACAAGTTCTTTCGCGACCCAACGGTCGAGCGCACGCGTCAGGACCTCTGGCCATACGTGCGGCAGCTTCGCCTGCCGGTGTTGGTGGTGCGAGGCGAAAAGAGCCACGTCATCGGTGAAGAGCAGGCGCGCGTCTTCGTCGAGGCGCTGCCGGATGCCGCCTACGTGGTCATTCCCGACGCCGGCCACCTCGTGCCCGGCGACCAGCCCGATCGGTTCAGCGACGCGTTGCGCGAATGGCTGAGGACGCGCAAACCGGAGGGAATTCGATGACCGATACACGCAGCTTGCTGGTCGACGCCGCCTGGGTTGCCGAGCGGCTGCACGATCCGGCCGTTCGGCTGCTCGACGTTCGCACGCCGTCCGAGTTTGTTGCCGGGCACATCCCCGGTGCGGTGAATGTCGACATCTTCGCACTGCACTGGTGGGATTCGTCTCCCGAGGGGCTGGATGGATTCCGTCGCCAGCACGAGCAGGCATTCGGCGAGGTCGGACTGACCCGGAACGATACGGTCGTCGTGTATAGCGAAACGACCGACATGCTCGCGGCGCGCGCCCTCTGGGTCCTCAAGCTGTTCGGCCATGAAGCAGCCTCCCTCCTCGATGGCGGGCTGACGGCGTGGCGGGCCAGCGGCGGTGCGATCGAAACGGGCGAGGCAACGCCATCGCCCACGGTCTATCAGTCGGATTGGAATCCTGAACTGTTGGCGGGCTGGCAGGAGGTCCGCGAGGCGATTGGCAAACCGGGAAGCGTCCTGCTCGATACCCGCTCCGTCGAGGAGTACACCGGCGAGCGGGTGCGTGCCAAGCACGGTGGCGCGATTCCAGGCGCCGTTCACTTCGAGTTTAGCAATAACATTGGTCCGGACGGCCGATTGAAGTCAGCCGAGGCGATCGCTGCAATGTACCGAGCGCTCGGAGTGACACCTGACCAGGAGGTCATCGCCTATTGCCACGGCGGCTACCGGGCGGCGAACACGTGGCTTGCGCTGACAGTTGCTGGGTACCCGCGAGTCAAGAACTACGTCAGCTCGTGGGGCGAATGGGGTAGCCGCGACGACCTCCCGATCGAGAAGCCGGGCGCGCCGCCAGAGGGAGCGGGCGAGCGCGTCAGCGGCGGGGCGGCGTGAGGTAGATGACGGTCGGCGTCGGGAGCGGCGGGGTCGGCGAGACGGCCGGCGAGGGGTAGACCCGCTGCTGCGGGGCCTGTTGCTGATTGATGACGGGGGGCGTCGCCCCAGCCTGACAGGCGGTTGCGACACCGAGGGCGAGAAACGCCACTCCGGCGGCCCGCCAGAGATAGCGGTGCATGCAGATACTCCCAGAGAGGAGTGTCGGTCGCTGACGCGGCCTTCCACCGGAACTGTACCAGCCCTCCGTGCCCCCTGCCACTTGAGGACTGTGCGCCTTCGCACGCCCCTCGGCCGCCCGCAGGGCTATACTTCGAGTGCGGCGCACCGGAGCCGGGATCGGGTCGAGGTGGTTGGCGTCTGCGGGAGGCTCACGTGGCCGAGCTGCGGCCCGGATCGCGTCTCGGGCAATACACCATCATTGAGCAAATCGGCCAAGGCGGGATGGCGACGATCTTCCGCGCCCGCCAAGAGACGCTCGGCCGAGATGTTGCCATCAAGGTCCTGCCCGCTTACCTCGCGGGTGACCCAGAGTACCTCGCGCGGTTTCGCCGCGAAGCCAATGCGATTGCCCAGCTTCAGCACCCCAATATCCTGCCGGTCTTCGATTTCGGTGAACAAGACGGCCTGACCTACATCGTCATGCTCCTCGCGCCGAGCGGCCAGACGCTCCGTGAGCGCCTCGGCGCTCCGGTGCCCCTCGGCACGGCCCTTCAGGTGATGAATCAGGTTGGCAGCGCCCTGCAGTACGCCCACGAGCAGGGAATCGTCCATCGCGACGTCAAGCCATCGAATGTGCTGATGGGCGAGCGGGATTGGGCTCTCCTCTCCGACTTCGGAATCGCCCGGATGGTGCAGGGCTCCACCCACCTGACCCGCACCGGCGTCGGCATCGGGACGCCGGAGTATATGAGCCCAGAGCAGGGCCAAGGCTTTGCCGTCGATGGACGGGCCGACCAGTATTCGCTTGCCGTCATTCTCTACCAGATTCTGACTGGGCAGCTGCCCTTCGTCGCCGAAACGCCCGTCGGCACGGTGATCCAGCACATCACAAAGCCGGTGCCGCCGCCGCGGACGCTTAACCCAAACATCCCGCCGGAAGTCGAAGCCGTACTCCTGCGGGCGCTCAGCAAGGACCCGAACGACCGGTATCCCTCGGTCGCAGAATTTGTCGAAGCCCTCGGCGCGGCCGCCAACCCCTACCTGCGCACCGGCCAGCGCGCTGCGCCGACGCCGCCTCACTCGCGCCCCGCCGTGGCCGTGACCGCGATGCCGACCCGACCGGGCATTCCTTCTGCGGTCGCGTCAGCGCCGCCGGAAGCCCAGACCGAGCGAAAGGTGGCGGCGACCCAACGGTCGTCCGGCCGGCTCATCGCTGCCCTTGTGCTCGGCATCGTTCTTTGCCTCGGGCTTGCCATCGGCGGCGGCGTCCTTGGCGTGTCTGCGCTCAACGGCTCGCTCGGGCTGTTTGCCGCGGCGCTGAACGGAACCGCAACACCTACCGCGCCTCCTCAGACCCCCACGCCGACCACGACGCGCCCGCCGAGCAATGTGAGTGGCACTGCCGCCGAACCCACCGAAACGCCGACACCGGAGCCGACGCCGACCGCGACGCCCGTTCCGACCGAGACACCACGCCCGACGAACACGGCGCCGCCGCGGCCGACCAATACCCCGGCGCCCCCCGCCGCAACCAATACGCCGCCCCCGCCCGCGCCGACGAACACGCCCGTGCGTCAAGCTCCGCCGCCTGGGCCCGGGGGTGGCGGTGGCGGCGTGGGCACGATTACGGTTCGCAACACCAGCCGGACCGAGACGTTGATCTGCTCCTATAATGGCCCAGAGGCCAGCACGCGGCTCGAAATTCCGCCTGGCGGCTCCGACTCGACGTCCGTCCCCGCTGGCACGTATACGGAACGGTGTGTCACCGAAAGCGGCGCCGGCCCCGGCACTCGCTCGGTCTCCGTTCCTGCGGGCGGCACCGTCTCGCGCAGCGCCCCATAGCGTCCTTTGGCGGCGGCGCGTGGCGAGGGCTGCCTAGCGATGTAGCAGCTCGTAGCGAAGCGCCCGATCGGGCGGAAAGAAGAGCCCGCCGATCTCGGCGCGAGCGGCGGCAAAGACAGCCGGCTGGGCCAACTGGACGTTTGGCGAATCGGCCGCGATGACTGCTTGCGCCTCGCGGAGCAGCGCCGCGCGTGCCTCCCAGCGAGGCTCGTTCTCGATGCGCGGGATGAGCTGGGCGATTCGCTCACTGTGATACTGGCCGCAGTTGATCAGACCGAGCCGGCTCGCATCGTAATCGTGGACCAAGGCATAGTAGGGGTCCGGCACTTGATGCCAGTCTTCCCAAATCAGCATCGGGAAGGGCCGAACATAGCGACCGCCGAACCAAAACGTGCTGGAATCCAGTCGCTCGATTGCCACGTCGATACCGAGGCGGCCGAGCGACTCCGCGACGATCTCGGCACACGCCTCGTGCTCACGGTTCGCGGCATCGATAAATACTTCGGTGGCGAAGCCATCGCGTAGTCCCGCCTCGGCGAGCGCGGCGCGGGCGCGGTCGAGGTCGTAGTCGTAGTCCCAAAACTGGTCGGTCGCCCCCGGCGTTGGCCACGGAAACGGGCTGCGCCACGCCGCGGCTGTGCCGCGATACACCTCGTTCCGAATGCGGTCGTAGGGTGTCGCCCACGCGATCGCCCGCCGGACCAGCGGGTTGTCGAACGGCGCCTGCTGGCAGTTGAGCATCAGTGCTACGTGGCTGCCGGAGCGCGAGGCGAGGACGTGTACGCCATCGGCGTCGCGGAGCGTCTGCGCTTCTGCCGGATTAAGGTCGAGGAGAAGGTCGATAGCGCCGTCCCGGAGCAAGTTGAGCCGCGTTCGGCGTCCGGGCACGATGATGAAACGGATGCGATCGAAGGAGGGGCGAACGACGCCCCCCTCATGGGCGTCGAAGATAACCTCCGTCCATTGACTGTGCCGAATGAGCGCGTAGGAGCCGAATCCAGCGGGCTGGGCGGCAAGCCACGCCTTTGCCCACGGGTCGTCGGGCGTCGCGTGGCGGCGCGCCTCCGTCGAGTCGTAGATGGTCGGCGTCGAACGGGTGAGTTGGTGGAGCAGCGTCGGATTGGCGGCACGCAGCCGAAACTCCACGGTGTAGCGGTCGACGGCGACGACCGATTCCGGGCCGGTCACGGAGCCGACGATCGCGACCCACTTGCCAACGTCGCGCAAGCCGAAAGCCCGCTCCCAGCCCCAACAGACATCCTCGGCGGTCAACTCGTTGCCGAACGGTGAAACGACACCGCGGCGCAAGGTAACGCGGTAGACCCGGCCGTCGGCGCTGACTTCCCACCCTGCAGCAAGCTGACCTTCGAGACGGGAGACGTCGCCAATGGCGGCACCGGTCGCGGGGTCGATGGTCGGCGGGTAGACGAACAGCCGCGCGTAGGCGAGTCGATGAAAGTCGCCATTGCCACCAGCCTGCTCGACGTCGAACCCCTGTCGGCCTGGGGGAATCGCGATGCGCAGTTCGTTCATTGCTCCATTCTAGCCGCTGATCGAGACGAGGCGAACGCCGGCGCGCACGTCGGCGAGGATTGCTGCATGATCGAAGGCGAGCGGTGGGAGTGCCTCAAGCGGCGCCCAGATGACCGCTGCGGCGTCGTCCCCTGGGGTCGCCGTGGGGCGCTGATCCGGCCGGATGCGATAGACGAAGGTGATGGTGTGCCGCTGCGGGTCGCGGTCGGCGGCGGCGTAGACCCCGACGAGATGCTCGATCGTGCCGGTAAGACCGCATTCTTCGCGCAGCTCGCGGAGGGCGCATTCCTCCGGGCTTTCGTTCGGATCGACGAAGCCGCCGGGCAGGGCATAGGCGCCGCGGAAGGGGTCGTGTTTGCGCTGGACGAGGAGGACACGGCCAGCGTGGACGACGGCGGCATCCGCGGTGACGGGACGATTGGCGAAGCGGCCACAGACCGGACAGGGAGCGCTGGCCATGGCGGGATTGTAGGCGTTAAACGGAGTGACTGGGTCGTGGACTCCCAGCAGCCGCCCCCAGCCCCAGTTCCCCGACCCAGTCACTGCGTGGAGGTGGAGAGTCGCCGGTCTCCTGCCGTCGGCCTCAGCAGGGGCGGCGTCACCACCTCTGAGGTGCAGTGTACGCTTCGCATTGGCAGCGAGGCGTGCCGGCAGTCACACGGGGAACGTGATCTGGATCACGCGGTCAATCCGCGAAAAATCGGATAGAGTGGTACAATCTTGCGTTGCGATACCGTATGCTGTTGCACACGGCTTGCACTCAACGATTATGGGGTGGCTCGATGGAAACTCTGACCGATACCCGTGTCAGCCGGGCGCGCAGCGACTACGCCGCACTGCTTCGCAGTCGCGGCCTTCGGGTCACTCCGCAACGAATCGTCATCCTCGACGCGATCGCCGGCGCCCACGATCACTTCTCGGCGGAAGACATCCACTCGGCGATCGCCGACGACAACCCGGGGATTAACCTGTCGACGGTCTACCGGACGCTCGAGACGTTCGAACGCCACCATCTTGTTCGGCGCACCGATCTTGGCCTCAACCGCATTGTCTACCATTGGTCGGGCCGGGCCCCGCATCATCATCTCGTCTGCCACGCCTGCGGACGGATCATCGAGATCGACGACGACGCGCTTCAGGCGCTCACCCGCGAGCTCGAACGGCGCTACGGGTTTCACGCCGATCTCCAGCACCAATCGGTGTTCGGTCACTGCGCCAACTGCCTGAACCATCAAGAGGACGAGGAGCGCTTGCCCAACGACAAACCTTAAGCTAAACTCTAGGTTACTATGGTCGTCTGCCGCTCGAACGGCACCCCGCCGTCGCGTTCCTTCGGAATCGGCGAAGCCGTCGAGCGTTTGCGCGCCGAGTTTCCCGACGTCAGCATCAGCAGTCTCCGCTTTCTGGAGCGGGAAGGCCTGCTCGGGCCACGGCGCACCGCGGGCGGGCATCGCTTGTTCTCTGACGACGACCTCGAGCGCATTCGCCTCATCAAGCGTCAGCAGCAGCAGCACCGTTCCCTCGCCGAGATCCGCGAGTTGCTTCTTCGGCGCGACCGCATCGGGCCCCCGCGCGAGCTGGCGGAACGGTTCGTCAATGAAATCGCGGCCCGCAACGGCCGCGAGGCATACGCGCTGATCGACGAGGCGCTGCGTGTGGGAATCCCAGCGCGAACCCTTTGCCTCGAGGTCCTGACGCCGGCACTCGAGCGTATTGGCGACCTCTGGGAGCGTGGTGAGCTTGACGTCGCCCACGAGCACCTCGCGAGTGCGGTCGTGCGCGATCTGCTGTCGAACCTGCGCCTCTACCAGCCGCCGGCGCCGCCAGACGGTCGGGTTGCGGTTGCGGCCTGTGCGGCCAGCGAGCGCCACGAGCTGGGGTTGCGGATGGTCACCGCTCTTCTTGAGCAACAGGGCTGGTCCGTGCAGTTCCTCGGCGCGGATACTCCGGCCTCGAGCACCGTGCAGTTCGTTACCGACAACGAGGCGGATTTACTGCTCATTTCAACCGGTGCGCCCAGCGAGCGCGCCTTCGTCGAAGACGTCATCGCTGCGCTTGCCGCCTGGTCGCCTGCCCGCCGACCGAAGGTCGTGGTTGGCGGCCGTGCCGCCGCCGAGGTCGCTGCCGGCCTTCCTGTCGACCTCGTCGCGACCCGGGCTGAACATCTGCTTGACTGGCCGGCGCTCCCTGCAACCCACCGGCCGAGGTAGGCCGTGCGCCGGATCGTCGTCATCGGCGCCGGGATCGGCGGCCTTACCGCGGCGGCGCTCCTTGCCCGGGCCGGTCATGCTGTCACCGTTCTCGAGCGCCACGTTGACGTCGGCGGCTGCGCCGCGACGTTCTATTACCGGCGCTTCCGCTTCGATTGCGGAGCGACGCTCGCTGGGGGGTTCCGGGAGGGTGGCCCCCATCAGCAGGTTGCAGCGCTGCTCGATATTCGCTGGCCGGTGCGAGCCGTCGAGCCAGCCATGGTCGTCCAGCTTGGCGATGCCCGGATCGTCCGTTGGGGCGACTCCGCGCGGTGGCGCGAGGAACGGCGCCGTGTCTTTCCAAGCCCCAGCGCCGATCGGTTTTGGGAGGCGCAGGAAGCGCTCGCCGACCGGGTGTGGTCGCTGGCGGCGCGCCGGCCAGCCTGGCCTCCCGAACGGGTCGCCGATGTCATCGCCTTGGTGCGCCAGTCCCGCCCGGGCGATGTCGCGCTCGTGCCGCACCTCGTTCGCACGGCCCACGACGTTCTGCCGAGCGGGGAGGCGCTTCTTGCCGCTTTCGTCGACGCCCAGTTGCTGATCTCGGCCCAAGCGCTGGCTGTTGAGACGATTTGGCCCTATGCGGCGGTGGCGCTCGACCTCGCTCGTCAGGGTGTCGTCGGGGTGTCGGGCGGGATCGGCGCCTTGGCACGGACCCTCGCCGAGGCACTGCGGCGGGATGGCGGGGAGGTGCTGACCAAGCGCGAGGCTACGGCCTTGACCTGGCGTGGGGGTCTCGTCGATGGCGTCTTAACGCAGCGCGGCGAATGGTATCCCGCCGATCTCGTCCTCGCCAATCTGACGCCGTGGAGCCTCGTGCAATTGCTCGGCGAACGCACGCCGCGAGAGTTGCGCCGGCGGACGGCTGCCCTCCGTCCAGCTTGGGGGGCGTTCACGCTCTACCTCGCGGTGCCGGCGAGCGCCGTTCCGGCCGGAACTCCCACCCATTACCAGGTCGTGGCCGACCCCAGCGCGCCGCTTGGCGAGGGCAATAGCATCTTCATCTCCCTCTCACCGGAGTGGGACCTGTCCCGCGCCCCGGCGGGCTTTCGGACGGTGACCATCTCAACCCACACGGCAGTGGGACCATGGTGGTCGCTCGATCGGGCAGCCTATCTCGAGCGGCGCGACCACTACCGCGACCGGCTGCTTGCTGTGGCGGCGCAGGTGCTTCCTGCCGTCCGCGCGGCGACGTTGGTTCTGCCCGGCACGCCACGAACCTTCCACCGGTTCACGCGCCGCCATTGCGGCTTCGTCGGCGGCTTGGGACAACGCAGCCTTTGGAGCAGCCTCTCGCCGCGCACCGGCATTCCAAATCTCTTCCTAGTTGGCGATTCCGTCTTCCCGGGCCAGAGCACCGCCGCCGTCTCCTTGGGCGCGATTCGAGTGGCCGACCTTGCGGCGGCCGCGGTGGAGCGCTGTGCAGCCTAGGCTGGCCTGACGCTCGGTCACCGCGGATCGGGCCCGAACGCGATTTGAGCGGGAGCACCGCGTCCGTTATACTTCGGATGCGCTTGTGCCTGTAGCTCAGTGGATAGAGCGCTACCCTGCGGAGGTAGAGGCCGTGGGTTCGACCCCCGCCAGGCACGCCGCGATCCCTTGACAATCGTCGAGCAGGTCGCTACGCTGCAAGAGAACTATTAACGGTCCGGCTACGACGGGGAGCAGTACGAGCCAGTCCGGTTGCCAGCGAGTTGGGGATTTGGTGCAAGCCCATCCTTCCGCCGGCTCGGAACTCGCCCCGGAGCCGCCTGTGCCAACCGCGCGTCGTTGCGCGTAGTAGTGCAGGCCGGGTGCGCCCGATAGCGCGCAGCGAGTGGATGCCTTGGCATCAACAAGGGTGGTACCACGGGAACGCTCCCGTCCCTTCGGACGCGGAGCGTTTTTTGATCGGTCCCCTGCCGGGCATCAACGAGGGTGGTACCGCGGGATTGAGCTCCCGTCCCTCCGGGGACGGGAGTTTTGTTTTGCCGTCGGCAACGGCGCCGGCACGCCTCCCAATGGTGGACAACAACCGAGGGTGGAGCGAAGCGTCCTCCGTGGGAGGGCGCGCTCGAGGCGGCTTCCCGGCACGAGGGCGGTCGCAGGAACGGAGTCGAATGCATGGCGGCCAACAAGCACACGATCATCTTGCTCGTCCGCAATCGGCCGGGCGTCCTAACGCGCATCGCTAGCCTCTTTCGGCGACGGTTGATCAACATCGAAAGCCTCGCCGTCGGCCATAGCGAGACCCCCGGTATGAGCCGCATGACGATCGGCGTCGATGGCGAGAACGTCACCATGGACCAAGTTGTCAAACAGTGCCAGAAGCTGGTCGACGTGGTGAAGGTCGTCGACGTCTCATCGGAACAAACGGTGCAGCACGAACTCGCGATGATTATGGTCGACTGCCCGCCCGAAAAGCGGGCCGAGCTGGTGGCACTGACGGATATCTACAAAAGCAGCATCGTCGATGTTGGCCCCGACGCCATCATCATCGAGACGGTTGGCGACGAATCGAAAGTCGATTCGCTGATCGATCTCCTCGCGCCCTATGGCATCCGCGAGATCGTCCGAACCGGCCGAGTGGCGATGGTCCGCACCAGCGCGGCGGTCGATGACGGACGAAAGCGCTTCATTCGCGCGATCGGCGCGTAAGGAGGATTCGTTGGCTCGGCTTTACTACGACGGCGACGCCGATCTCTCGCTCATCGAGGGACGTCGCATCGCCATCATTGGCTACGGCAGCCAAGGGCATGCTCATGCGCTTAATCTCCGTGACAGCGGCCTCGATGTGCGCGTTGGGCTTTATCCCGGCAGCAAGAGCTGGTCGCGAGCCGAAGCGGCAGGGCTAACGGTGCGGCCGGTCGCAGAAGCGGCGGCCGAGGCCGACATCATCATGATGCTCATCCCGGACACCAGCCAAGCCAAGGTCTATCGTGAGGAGATCGCCCCGCACCTGTCGACCGGCAAGATGTTGATGTTCGCGCACGGCTTCAACATTCATTACGGTCAGATCGACCCGCCACGCGATGTCGACGTCACGATGATTGCGCCGAAAGGGCCCGGTCACCTCGTTCGCTCGGTCTATACCGAGGGCGGCGGCGTGCCCTGCCTCATCGCTGTCCATCACGATGCGACCGGGATGGCGCACGAGCGGGCACTCGCCTATGCCAAGGGGATCGGTGGGACACGCGGCGGCGTGCTTGAGACGACCTTCAAAGAAGAGACCGAGACCGACCTCTTCGGTGAACAAACCGTGCTGTGCGGCGGTGTCTCGGCGCTCGTCAAAGCCGGCTTCGAGACGCTGGTCGAAGCGGGCTACCAGCCCGAATCGGCGTATTTTGAGTGTCTCCACGAGTTGAAGCTGATCGTGGACTTGATGTATCAGGGCGGGCTTGCCTACATGCGCTACAGCATCAGCGACACCGCCGAATATGGCGACTACATCAGCGGTCCGCGGGTTATCGACGCGGGTGTCAAAGCCCGCATGAAAGAGGTCTTGCGTGAGATCCAGGATGGCAGCTTCGCCAGCCGCTGGATCCAAGAGAACCAGGCGAACCGGGCGCATTTCAACGCGCTGCGACGCCTCGAGGCGGAGCACCCGATCGAGACGGTCGGCAAGGAGCTTCGCGCGATGATGAGCTGGCTGAAGGGGCCGGCGGAGTAAGCAGGAGGGAGTGATGGACCGAGTCTTGATTTTCGACACGACCCTGCGGGACGGCGAGCAGTCGCCGGGCTGCACGCTCAATGTCGAGGAGAAGCTGGAGATCGCCCACGCGCTTGCCCGCCTCGGCGTGGACATCATCGAAGGTGGCTTTCCGATTAGTTCCCCGGGCGACTTCGAGGCCGTCCGGCTGATGGCGGAGCAGATACGCGACGTCCAAATTTGTGGGCTGGCGCGCGCCATTCCCGCCGATATCGACCGCGCTGCCGAGGCGATCAGGCCAGCGGCAAATGGGCGCATCCATGTCTTTATCTCGTCGTCCGACATTCACTTGATGCACCAAATGCGCAAAGGCCGCGAAGAGGTGCTCGAACAGGCGCGGGCGATGGTGCGCCGGGCGCGCAACTACACCGACAACGTCGAGTTCAGCCCAATGGATGCGACGCGCTCCGATCCCGACTACGTCGTCGAGATTCTGAACGCGGCGGTCGAAGAGGGCGCGACTACGCTCAACATCCCCGATACGGTTGGCTACGCGACCCCCGAGGAGTACTTCGCCCTGATCCAAAAGATCATGAACGAGGTCAAGGGCATTGAGAAGTGCATCGTCAGCACGCATACCCACAATGACCTCGGGCTGGCGGTCGCCAACGCCTTGGCCGGCATCCGTGCCGGCGCCCGGCAGGTCGAGTGCACCATCAACGGCATCGGCGAGCGGGCGGGCAATGCCTCGCTTGAAGAAGTCGTAATGGCGTTGCGGACGCGGCGCGATTTTCACAAGGTGGACACCGGGATCGATACGACCCAAATCTACCGAGTGAGCCGGCTCGTCGCCGACCGCACTGGGATGGTCGTCCAAGCAAACAAGGCGATCATTGGGCTGAACGCCTTCCGACACGAATCGGGGATCCACCAAGACGGCATCCTGAAGGAGCGATCAACCTACGAGATTATGGATCCCGCCTCGATCGGTTGGCCGGCAAGCCAATTGGTGCTCGGCAAGCACTCTGGCCGGCATGCGCTGAAGCAGCGGTTGCAAGAACTGGGCTACGAGCTGAGCGAAGAGGACCTGAACCGCACCTTTGCTCGCTTCAAGGAAATTGCCGACCAGAAGAAGGAAGTGTCCGATCGCGACTTGGAGGCGCTTGTCGCCGAAGAACACCGCATCCAGACCGAAACGTGGAAGCTCGACCACGTGCAGGTCACCTGCGGCGACCACAGCATCGCCACCGCCACCGTCCGGCTCATCGACCCCGAAGGGCGGATGATCACCGATGCGGACACCGGCACTGGCCCGGTCGATGCGGTCTACCGCGCCATCAATCGGATTATCGGCGTGCCGAACGTGCTGTCCGAATTTTCGGTCAAGTCGGTCACCGAGGGGATCGACGCGATCGGCGAGGTAACGATTCGGATCGACCACGATGGCCAGTCGTACATCGGTCGGGGCGCGAGCACCGACATCATCGTCGCCTCGGCACGCGCGTACATGAACGCGCTCAACCGGCTGCTGTCGAACCGCGAGGTGTCGACCGCGAAGGTGGTGCAGACGGTGACCCCGTGAAGGCGTCGATCGCCCTGTTGCCGGGCGACGGAATCGGTCCCGATGTCGTCACCCAAGCCGTCTCGGCGCTCGACGCCGTCGCGCTCCGTTTTGGCCACACGTTCGAGTATCGGACGGCGCTGCTGGGTGGCTGTGCGCTCGACGAGACGGGCAATTCCTTCCCCCCAGAGACCGAGCGCACCGTGCTGGCCGCCGATGCCGTCCTGCTGGGTGCGGTAGGCGGACCCAAGTGGGACGATCCGAAGGCCGTCGACCGGCCCGAGCGCGGGCTGCTGGCGCTCCGCAAGGCGCTCGGCGTCTTCGCCAACATCCGGCCGGTGAAGCCCCATCCCATCGTGCGCGACGCGACGCCGCTCAAGCCACACCTGATGGAGGGCGTCGACCTGATCGTCATCCGCGAATTGCTCGGCGGCCTGTACTTCGGCCAACCGAGTGAGCGGCGGGTGGGTCAGGCCGGCCGCGAAGCCGTCGACACGATGGTCTATACCGAGCCCGAGATTGTGCGGATCTTGCGCGTCGGCTTCGAGCTCGCCCGCTCGCGCAAGAAGCGGCTCACCTCGGTCGATAAGGCAAACATTCTGTCGACATCGCGGCTCTGGCGCGAGTTGGCAACCGAGGTGGCTGCGGACTATCCCGATGTTACGGTGGAGCATATTCTCGTCGATGCGGCGGCGATGTATCTCATCCAACGGCCTGCCAGCTTCGACGTCATCGTCACCGAGAACATGTTCGGCGACATCCTGACCGACGAGGCGTCGGTGCTCGCCGGCTCGATGGGGATGATGCCGTCGGCCAGCCTCGGAGACCTATCGGAAGGCGGCTTCCGGCGCGGCCTCTACGAGCCGATCCACGGCTCGGCGCCCGACATCGCCGGCCAGAACAAAGCGAACCCGATCGCAACAATCCAGAGTGCGGCGCTGTTGCTGCGCTATTCGCTCGGCCTCGAGGCCGAAGCGCGGGCGATCGAGGACGCCGTTGACGAGGTGCTCGCCGCTGGCGCCCGCACCGCCGACCTCGCCAAACCGGGCGAGCCGGTGATCGGCACCGACGCGATGGGCGAGCGAATCGCCGACGCGATTATTCGCGCGCGCTAACCCCGGGGCGGACGCCGTTGACCGCCCCAGCGGGGCGGTCCCGGAGACCGCTCCGCCCCGCCCATCGACCGGGCGGACCCTGCGCCACGGGGGCGCTTCGAACGGGAGTGACCATAGGAGACCGGTCGTGCGGGTAGAAATCTACGATACGACACTGCGGGACGGCGCCCAGATGGAGGGGCTGTCCCTTTCGGTTGCCGACAAGCTGGAGATTGCGCGCCTCTTGGACGAACTGGGCGTCGATTACATCGAAGGCGGGTGGCCCGGCGCGAACCCGAAAGACACCGAGTTCTTCGAGCGCGCCAAGACATTGTCGCTCAAGAACGCTGTACTCTGCGCCTTCGGCAGCACCCGTCGCGCGGGCACCGCTGTCGATCAGGATGCCCAACTCCAGGCCCTGCTCGACGCCGAGACACCGGTTGTGACAATCGTTGGCAAGTCGTGGGATTTGCATGTCACCGACGTGCTCGAAACGACGCTCGAAGAGAACCTCGCCATGATCCGCGACAGCGTTCAGTACCTTCGCGAACAAGGCCGGCGCGTCTTCTACGACGCCGAGCATTTTTTCGATGGCTACCGGGCGAACCCGGCGTTCGCCCTCGAAACGGTCGCGGCGGCGGCCCGCGCCGGAGCCGAGCGCATCATCCTCTGCGATACCAACGGGGGCAGCCTGCCGGAGTGGATCCGGGAGGTCGTCGCTGCCGTCCGCGAGCGGCTCCCGAACGTGGCGATCGGCATCCACACCCACAACGACGGTGAATTGGCGGTTGCGAACAGCTTGGCAGCCGTTGAGGCCGGCGCGACCCAAGTTCAAGGCTGCATCAATGGCTACGGCGAGCGCGTCGGTAACGCCAACCTGTGCTCGGTCATCCCGAATCTTGCGCTGAAGCTCGGCCGGGAGGTGCTGCGGCCGGGCTCGCTCGAGCGGTTGACCGAGGTGAGCCACCTTGTGAGCGAGATCGCGAACCTCGCTCCCGATTCCCATCAGCCGTTCGTCGGCCGCAGCGCCTTCGCCCACAAGGGCGGACTCCACGTCGCAGCGTTCATGAAAGTCGCCGAGAGCTATCAGCATATCGATCCGGCGGTCGTCGGTAATCGGCCGCGTGTCGTCGTCTCGGAGCTATCGGGCCGAGGCAATATCCTCTACAAGCTCCAAGAGCGTGGCCTCGACCTCGACGCGACGAGCGGCGAAGCCCGGCGCATCCTCGAGCGGGTGAAGCAACTCGAGCACGAGGGCTTCGAGTTCGAGTCCGCGGAGGCTTCCTTCGACCTGCTGGTGAGGCGAAGCCGGCCTGGCTACCAACCGCCGTTTGAGCTGGTCGACTGGCTGGTCATCGTCGAGCGTCGCCGCCGAACGCCGGTCGAATCCGACGACGACGGCCTGCTCTCGGAGGCGACAGTGAAGGTCCGTGTCAACGGCGAATTGGTTCACACCGCCGCCGAAGGGAATGGCCCCGTGAACGCGCTCGATCGCGCACTTCGCAAGGGGCTGACCGCCTTCTACCCGCAGATCGAGAAGATTCGGTTGGTGGACTACAAGGTGCGTATCCTCGATGGCGGCAGCGGGACAGGGTCCGTTGTCCGCGTTCTCATCGAGTCGTCCGACGGGCAGCGCGAGTGGCGCACGGTGGGTAGTTCGACCAACATCATCGAAGCGAGCTGGCTTGCGCTGGCCGACAGCCTCGAATATTGGCTGACGTTGGACGGAGCGACCGCCTGACGGTTCCGGCGGCGACGATCGGCAGCGAGTCGGGTGGCGGCCCGCGTCCGTCCGTCCCGGCCGTCCGCCACCGGCCGGCGATCCTGCCGCTTGCTTTCCTCGCGGTTCTTTGGTTGGCCGCCGCGCTGCTCGTCCAGCCGTGGGGAGAGTTCCCGCTCAACGACGACTGGGACTACGCGAAGTCGGCGCGGGCGCTTGCCGAGCGGGGCCGGTTCGAGCTCTCGCCGGAAGCCCGAGTGACGCTTTTTGCCCAAGCGGCGTGGGGTGCGCTCTTCTCCCTGCCCTTCGGCTGGTCATTCGTTGCGCTGCGCCTCTCGACGGTGACTGCTGGCCTTGCTGGAACGTTCGCGGTCTATGGCCTCGCGCGCCTAGCCGGGGCGTCGCGCCGGCTCGCGACAGTCGCCGCGCTCACCCTCGCGGTCTGTCCGCTCTATCTCGGGTTGGCCTTCACGTTCATGACCGATGTGCCGAATACGGCAGCGCTGGCACTTGGCCTCCTCGCCCTTGGCTGGTGGCTGACGCGCGGTGGTTGGGCCGCGTTGCTTGCCGGGACGGCGCTTTCGGCGGTGGCCGTCCTGATCCGGCCAACCGGTCTCGCGCTGCCGGCTGCCTTCGTCTTCGCCGCGCTCCTGCGGCGTCCGCACCCACGAGACATCGTCGCTGCCCTCCTTCCGCTCGCCGCTGCATTGGCCGTGCTCGCCGCTTGGCAGGTGTGGGCGATCGCCGCTGGGCTGGGTGGGCTGGCCAATCTCCAGGCTGGCGAACTGCGCCAAGCGCTCGAGCGCGGTCCGCTGGCGGTCTTGGCCGAATCGGCGAGAAACAGTGGTATCGCGGCGCTCTACCTTGGCCTGTTCCTGTTGCCGCTCTCGCTCGCTGGCGGAGCGCTCGGCGGGCGGGGCGGACGGCTGGCGGCGGCGGTGGGAGGGCTGGCCGCGCTCACGCTGGCGCTGGCCGGGGCGCGGTTGCCGCTCGCCGAAAACGTGCTCTACGACATCGGGCTTGGTCCGCTTACCCTGCGGGATGCATTCTTTGGCGATCCGCCAGCAGGCACCCGCGCTCCGGCTTGGCTGCCGTTCACAGCGACGGTGGCTGCCGGGATGGGCGCCGGGGCAGCGGCTCCCCTCGTCTGGCGGGGAGGGCGCTGCTTGGTGCTGGGCGGCAGGCGGCCGCTCCTCGCGCTCCTCACCGCGACCGTGCTGTTCTCGTTCGCTCCCCTCGCCGTGGCGGGTTTTCTCGACCGCTATTTGATCGCGCTCATCCCGCCGCTGGTCGCGCTCGGTGTGGCGGGTAGCCGGCGGGTTGGGGCCAGCGGGCTGGCCGCGGCGGTGCTCGTGCTGCTGGTGTTTGGCGCGTTTGGCGTCGCCGCGACGCGCGACTATTTCGAGTGGAACCGGGCGCGTTGGACGGTGCTCGAGCGGCTCCAAGAGCGTGGTGTCTCGCCGGCAGAGATCGACGGGGGGTTCGAATTCAACGGCTGGTTCACCTACGATCCGGCCTATCGCCGCGATCCGGCGAAAAGCTGGTGGTGGGTGGTGAGCGACCGCTACGTGGCAGCCTTTGGTCCTCTGCCGGGGTATCGCGTCGTCGACCGCGAACGGTTTCAGAGGCTCGTGCCCCCGGGCGAGGGCGCAGTCGTCATCCTCGAGCGTGAGCAATGACGCAGACGGCGGAGCAGACCGTCAAGATGCGCACGCCGGTTGGCGTGCCGCGCCGGCTGCCGCGCTGGTGGCCGGTGGGTGTGCTCATCGGGCTGCTTGCCTTTGCGCATGCCGGCCTTTACGCGGCGTTGGTTCCCCTCTGGCAAGCCCCGGACGAGCCGGCGCAGGTCGAATACATCTTGTTGGTTGCTCAGCGGGGCCGCCCTACTGAGGACCTCGATCTGGGCATCCAGCGCCGGATCGTCGCTGACCTCGTGGCGCGCGACTTCTTTCGCTTTGCTGGCGGCCAACGTCCTCCCCCGGACGATCTTTCGTTCGAAGCGGTTTGGCCCGGCCAAGCGCGCTACGTCGGGCGGCAACCGGCCTACTTTCTCGCCGCCGCCGTTCTCGTGCGCGCCTTCCCCGACGCGCCGGTTGCTGTTCAGGTTTACACGGTCCGCGCCTTTTCGGCGCTCCTCTTCGGGCTGACCGTCGCCGCCATCTTCGCGACTGGTCGTGTCCTTTTCCCTCGTCGGCCCTTGCTCGCGGTCGCCGCCGCGCTCGCCGCTGCCCTGCTTCCGATGCCGGCCTATCTCGGCGGCGCGGTGAATAACGACAACCTTGCCAACCTCCTCGGGGCCACGGCGTTCCTCGTGATCGCCCTCGCCGAGCGCCGGGGTTATCGTCCAGAATGGGTGTTTGCGCTCGTCGGCCTCGCCATCCTCGCCCTCTACACGAAACGGACAACCCTGATCTTCATCCCCCTCATCGCTCTCGTGCTTGGCCTCGCGATCTGGCGGCAGGGCTGGCGGGCGCGCGCCGCCGGTGGTGCCATCGCGCTGCTCGGGTTGGTCGCGCTCGTCGCCGCCATCGAGACGTTTCCGCCGCTGCGTGACACCGTCGCCTACATCGCCGACCGATACTTCGCCAACGCTTCGGTAGAGTCGAACTTGGCGGCCATCGAGGGCATCTCGCCCGCATGGCAAAACGTCGTCGGCAGCTTTCTTACCTACGCCGCGCCGTTCTTCCAGTCGAGCATCGGGCTGTTCGGCTGGCTCGACGTTCCGCTGGCCCCGGTGTGGTATCTGTTGATCGGCCTCGTGCTGCTGGTCGCGCTGATCGGAGCAGCCGTCTTCGCGCTGCGCTCCTTCCCAGCGCTCGACGACGCCGGACGGGCCGGACTGCGCTGGTTGTCGGTCGGCCTCGCGCTTTCGTTTGCCCTGGTCTTCGTCTACGCCCTCTACTTCTCTCAAGACGGGACCGCGCCGCAAGGCCGCTATCTGTTTCCCTCGCTCTCGCCGCTTCTCCTCCTGCTGACAGCCGGACTCGCTGAAGTGACGCCGCGCTTCGCGCGGTCGGCCGCGCTCGTCGCTGGAATCTGGCTCCTGCTGCTGTTGGACGCAGTTGCCATCTTCGGAGCGATTATCCCCGAGTATTACGGCTGACTTGTCCGGACACGATAGATCGTGACCTTCTCGTTGCGATAGGCGACTTCAAGCGCTGATCCTTCGAGCGATCGCACGCCGGCGAGACCGCTTGCCGGATAAAACCGTGCCTCGAGTTCGCCGACAGCGACGAAGGCTGGGCGGTAGCGCTCGAGGATCGCCCGCGCCTCGGCTGGGTCGCCGCTGGAGTAAAAGCGATCGACATCCCGCGCCCGTTCGCCGACCATGCCGAGGTAGCCGCGCCGCTGCTCGCTTTGGTGAAACTCCCAGCCCAGCACGGCCGGCATGCCGGTGTGCACTGAAAACCTTCCACCCCAGCGGGCCGCCGGCGTCCGTCCTTCGAGCATGCTGGCGAGTCCGCCGGTCGTTCGCAGCCACTCGATCGCTTCGCGGTCGGCACGCAGCTCGATCGGGCCGCGCTCATCCACATAGACAGCGGTCCATTGGTAGGCGAGCCCGTCGAGTGTTGGCGGAAGCGGTGCGAAGCGCTGGGCGATCCGCAACGGCGTCGCCACCACGGGCCAGAGAAACGCGGAGATGGCGATCAACATGCCCGCACCCACCCACGCCACCCGTCCGCCGGTCCACGGTCCGCGGAGCGCAGCGAGGAGGAGCGCCGCCGCCTGCCCCGCCCCGATCGCGAGCAACACCCACGCCTGAAAATAGAACTTGAACACCGTATTGGTCCGCGTTGGGTCGCCGGCGACGGTCACAAGATCGACGGCCGCGCCGAGCAGGAGGCCGGTGAGAACGAAAAGCGCGAGCAGCGTCCGGCCAGCGCGATCGTGTCCGGCCCCGACGGCGAGCCCCCACAGCCAAAGCACCGCCGCGGCGAGGAGGAGGAGCGCCACGACCGTCGCGAAGCCCATCGCGGTTCCCACGCCAGCCCCGATGAGCGCGACCAGCAGCCCCTCGCGCCAGCGGGCGAGCGCGGTTGTGCGGCTGCGCAATCCGGCCACGAGCAGCGAGCCGATCGCAAACAGAAACAGGCCGTGAATGGCGAGGTACTGATGGAGCGGCGTCGTCTGCGGCGAGGCAACGACCCAGCGGTAGAACAGCTCAAATGAGTCGATGAACGGACGGAACGCCAGCCAGCCGGCCACGATGACGATCACGACCGCGAGAACCGAACGAACGACTGACCGGAGGGTCACGCCGCCAAGGAGCGGGACCAACGCCGCCAGCACGGCGAGCAACAGATACGTCGGGAAGTCCCAGCCGTTCGTCGCACGCAGCGCTCCGACGACGAGGCCGGCGGCGAGCGCTGTGGCGACCCCGCCGCCGCTTGCCAGCGCGAGTGCCAATCCAAGCGCGAGAAGTGTCAGCGGGAGGGCGAGAAGGTGAGCATGCAGATCGGCGAACAGGAAGGTGAAGAAGGGAAACTCGGTGATCGTGTTTTGCTCGGGCATCATCCGCGAGCTGTTCCAGTAGTTGAAGGCGACGCCGTCACCGCGCAGCCACCCACCGATCGTCTGGATCGGAAGGTCGAGATTGCCGGCAACGGCAACGAACAGCGCTGTGAGGAGCGCGGCCAGCCTTGCCCGCTCTGGCCAGCCGGCGAGCACGGCGAGGTTGCGGCCCAGTGATCCCGCAGCCAGCACCGTCATCGCGAAGAGACTGGGAATGGCGAGGTTGTACGCCACCTCGGGCGGGAGGCCGGTCAGCCGCGCGAGGGTTCCCACGAGCTGCTGGCCGAAGTAGTAATAGTTCAGCGTCCCGCCGGCGAACCACGGATCGGTGGGCGGGAACACGGTCGAACGGGCCACTGCTGTCAAGATGGCGAGATCCATCGGCTTTTCGCCGCCGTAGACCGGTAGCCAGAGATCGGGATTGAGCGCCCGGATGCCGACGAACGGAAGGAAGCTCGCAGCAAAGACGATTTCCCAGCCAACGAGCTGCCGCCATCGGGCGCGGAGGCCACGCCGAAGATCGCGCCGTGTTGCCAGTAGCGCAGTCGACACCGTCGCGGTCCCCCCGATCGCGATGACAATCGTCGTGCGGTCGAACGGCGCGACCGGAATGCTCGCCATCAGCCACGCGAGCCAGCCAACGATGAGCAGGCCGAATGGCCGCGCGAGCGGTAGCCCCCAATCGGGAAGCGGGCGGCAGGCGGCGGCAAGCAGGGGCAGCGCTGCGATCGCCAGCGTTGCCAGCGCGACGTACCACATGAGGACGGGAAGGGGTCCGTCGCGCCACGGCAAATCAAAGACGGCATCCCACGGCGCAGCGGCGGCATTTGCCGCCAATCGCTCGGCGGGCTGCAACAGACCACTCGGTGGGAGCTCCGTCGGCGCTGGTGACGGGACCGCGGGGAGTGCGACGCGCGGGCCGGCAACGGACAGGATCGCGATGAGGCCAATCGCCGCCGTAACAAGCCAAGCGCGCCGGCCTGTGCGAACCAGCGGGGCGAGCCCAGCGCCGCCGAGCCCAGCCAGCGCAGCGGTGACGGCCACGAGCGCTGCCTCGGGCTGGCGCCCGGGCCAGAGCAGGATTAGCGCCGGCACGATGAGCAGTGCCGCTCCCAGCCGTCGCCGGCCGTCCGCGCCGCGCCACCAGAGCAGTGTGCCCGTGCTCCCGAGCGTCAACAGGAGCAGCGTACCGATTGACAGCGGCGTCGGCGTCGCAGCGGGTGTGACTCCTTGCAGCGCCAAGAGCTGGGCAGCAACGCGGGAGACCGTCACCTCTCGCCCGCCAACGATGGTGCTCACGGCAGCGAACCCGAGGATCGCCGCCCCGCCTGCCACCACGAGACCGAGGACGCCGTCCTCCACCATGCGCCGGCGCTCACCCTTCGCGGTCAGCGAGCGGAAGCCGGCTGCACCGATGGCGGGCAGGAGCACCACCGCGGCGAGCGATCCCGCGGTTGCCGCGCCCACGGCGAGGCCAAGTGCAACCGTCGAGCGAGGCGTCCATTGTCCGCAGACGAGCGCGGCGGCGATGACCGACGGGCCAACGACAAGCAGAGCCGCGTCCGCCGGCACGGCGGCGGTGAGCATGACCGTGAGCAGCCCGGAGACGAACGCGCCCCAACCTTGCCCGGCGGCGATCCGGACAGCGAGGACGAGCAGTCCGCTGCCCAGCGCGGCGAAGGCTGCGTCGCGGTGATGGAGTGCGCCGAGTGTGAGTCCGGCGACGAGACCGAGCGCGAGCCAACTCCAGCGGCTAGGGTGCTGGGCCGCCGGCGCGTCGGCGGAGCGCCCGATGGCCGGCTCAGCGGCGATCACCGCGCCTGCCTCGCTCTCCCTAACGGCGGCGGAGCAGGCGCCCGCCGCGCCGCGCCGCCCCGACGGCGATCCCGGCCGCTTGGCTCGTGGCACGCACCCATGTCAGCAATGGGACGACCGCGGCAACCTCTGGGTCACTGCGCCAGCAGCGTGCCGCAAGCGGTGCGCTCGAAGCCAGAAGGGCACCTGCCGCCAGTCCTGCCAGCAGCCGGGCCGGCCGCAGCACCAAGCCGGCAGCGCCGAAGCCGAGCACGGCCGCCGCTAGGCCGATCTGCGCCACAACGAGGCGTGGCTGGCGGCTGTCATTCCCCAATTTGCTTGGGTGTGCTTCATAGACGTCGACCCAAAGCTTTGCAGCACGCGCCTTGGTCCGGGCGAAATCGGCGACCGTCTCCCGATGCCGATGGTAGACCACGGCGTCGGCCGCAAAGGCAAGCCGGTAGCCGCGCTGCGCCGCTCGGAACGAGAGCTCGATGTCCTCAACAGGCGGATACCGCGGGTCGAAGCCGCCAAGCAGCGTAAACGGTTCCCGCCGATAGGCGGCGGCGTAGCCATCGATGAAGTCGAGCGGATCGGCACGGCGCAACTGCTCGTATTTTTGTTCGAACTCCTGCTGAATGAAGCGCGGGACGAGCCCAGTCTGCTTGGTGCGGTAGCGCCCCTTCACCCCGACGATCGCGGGATCGGCGAAGGGCGCGAGCATCCGCTCGACCCAGTCGGGAGCAGGCTCGCAATCGGCGTCGGTGAACAGCACGATCTCCCCGCTTGTCGCCCACGCGCCGCGATTGCGCGCCGTCGCTTGGTTCTCATGCTCCTGCCGGATCAACCGAACTCCGAAGGCGTCTGGGATTGCGGCGGTGCCGTCTTCGGAACCGTCGTCGACGACGACGATCTCGTTCGGATCGATCGGCGTCGTCTGGCGGCGGAGCGCGGCAAGGCAGGCCGGAAGGGTCTCCGCGGCGTTGTACGCCGGAATCACCACCGACACTCGCGGGGTCGACCGGTTAGCGCCGAAGCGTGACATAGACCGGGCTCTCCGTCACCGTAAGGGTGGCGCTACTGCCGCTCCGATTGACCGGAACGACTGCGCCCATCGTATCGCGGACGACAATGAGGCGGTCGGCGGGAAGCTCGACGGTCCGCCGTGCGGTCGTGCTGTATCTATCGCCTTGGCGCTGTGGTCCGGCGTCGATCCAGAGCACCCATTTCTCCAGATCACCGCTCGCAAACACGTACTTCTGCAGCGCATCACAAAAATAGGGACCACTGTCGCAGACCCGCGCCGGGCTCGTGCCGTAGGTCGGCTCACTCTCGGTGCGGACAAAGCGCAGGCCCGCCAGCTCCTTTACCCACGTCTGGTACACCACAAACGGCGGCTTCACCTCACCACTCGGGCTCAGCAACCCCCAGCGGTCATTCGGGTCGTCGCTGTCCCGCAGCGTGAACCAGATCACCGCTTGGACACCTCGCCCATCCGGTCGGCCCGCGTCCACCAGCCCGAGCGTCAGCGCCTGCGCCACATAGTTTGCCTGCGCCGTCGCCGTCGCCGGCGTCCCATCGAGCACGATCCCCGTCTCAGCCACCAGCACCGGCTTCGCCACCCCAACCTCGGCCATCGTTCGCCGAAATCCCTCCGCCTTGCCCAGCAGCGACGTCCCAAACTGCTCCCAGTTCCGCCGGAAAAACGGAAAGTAGTTGAACGAGGCAACATCGAAGCTGCCACCAGCGTTCCCCTTCGCCGGGTCCAGCACCTCGCGCAGAAAGGCACAATTGAAGCTCGCTCCGCAGCCATCCGCCGCCAGCGGCCCCATCACGACGACCGCCGCAGGATCTGCCGCTTTGATCACCGGATAGGTCGCGCGGAGCATCGCGCCGTACTCCGTTGGATGATTGCCCCAACAGCCACCACCCCACCCCCCGCCAAACTTGTCGTTCGGGTTCTGGATGCGGAAGTCCGGCTCGTTGTACAGCATCCACATCCGGACGCTGTAGGGCGGCTGCGAATAGCGCTCCACGGCAGCGCGGACAAACTGCAGCCACCGGTCTTGCATCGCCGCGCTGCGGAAGGGTCCACAGGTGGGAAACGCCGCCCACGAGGGCGGGTCGACAATGTTGACCAGCGGTTGGACACCACGCTCCCGCAGCAGCCGGATCGCTCGGTCGCTGGCCGACCAGTTGTAGCTCGGCGGCGACGTCTCGGTCGGCTCGACGTCTTCCCACGTCAAGAACGTCCGGACCCAGCCTGCGCCGCTCTCACCGATTCGGGTCATGAACAGGTCGTCGGTAAGCGGCTTGTGCCAGAGCCCGGCGATGGACGATTTCGTTGATGGCGGGCCGGGCGGCAGCGGGCTCGCGAGACTGGAGGCGTTCGGTGGTGGCGCCGGCTGGGGCGCTGAGGTGGGCGTCGTCGAGATGCCCACGCCGGGAAGGTCCCCCGCCGGAGTGCGCGGGAGGATGGCTTGGGCAGGATAAAGCCCGGCTTCCTTACCGACGTCACCACCGTTTGCAACGACCACTTGCCCAGCACGTGCCCACGGGACGTCGACCTTCCATTGTTGAAACACTTTGCGCTGGGCACGGATAACGACCACGTTCGACAGCTCGTGCACACCCATCGGCAGTCCGTTCAACGCGACCGGATCAGCCGCCGCGAAGTAGGCAGCCTTGATCGCCGGATAGGGGTCCAACAGCGCCTGATGTGCAGCGACGATCTGTTCCCAGCCCTTGCCTCGGTCGCTCGACCAATCGTTGGAGCGCGGCACTTGGCGCACGGCGAGCAGCCACTCGTCCTTGCCGGCGGCGCTCAGTTCATCGAAGACGTTCACGATCGCGACGGTTCGGCTGTCCGGACGCCATTGCAGCACGACCTTTTGAAAGGCCTGGACGGTGAAGCCGTTCCAGACGAAGCGGTCAGAGATCGGATAGCCAACATCGTCGACGCCGCCGTAGCGCTGGAACCAGTCCCAAAACGGGATGCCTCCGTTGTTGGTGACACTGAATCCGACGTCTCCTCCCCCTGCCTTGCCGTTCGCTTGGCTATAGAACCAGCCTCCCGGCACAGGAAAGTCGTCCCGCGCCTGGGCGCCGGTTGGAGACAACCCGATGATGCAGACCAAGAGCAGGGCAAGCGAGAGGGACCGCCGAACGGTCACGTGTCCTCCTAGGGTGCGGTGTCGGCCTGACCCGCCGACGTAGGCGCTAGCGTTGTCAGCCGAGCAAACGGTACGGTTTACACCGACGACAGGCGCTCCGGGCCGCAGGCAAGGCCAGGCAAAGGGTAGCGGTTGGGCGTAGGAGCTACAACGACGACGGACACAAGGGAGCGGCATGAAGGGGCTGATTGGCAGTCTGGCAGGTCTTTTCCTTCTGACGGGCTGTGTTGCGACGAGGAGCGGAGGTCCGTCCAGCCAGCCGCTCGACTGTGCGCTGACGGGCGGGCTGACCGCGCCGGTCGGTACCCAGTGGGTCGACGCCGCGTACGCCGCCATTGAGGACTGGCCGAAACCGGGCGCTATCGGACTCTGGGATCTCGAATCGCTTGGCTCACCAACCGCCCGGCATATTCGAAGCGTTGCGACACTTGCCGATGCCCCTCACGCGGCCATCTTTCCGGCGACGGCCTACGTCGTGCGAACCGACGTCGAAGGGGTCGCGGTGGCAACCCTCTTCCGCTTCTATGAAGAGCGTGAGGATGGCTTGTATTGGCTTGGCGACAGTGACGAGACACTGGCAGTGACCGTTTCGCCGCCGCAGAAGTTCCTGCCGCGCACGCTTCGGGTTGGCCAGCGTTGGGAGCAGAGGTACCGCGACTCGCGCTTCGAGGTGGAGGTCACCTCCGAGCATGAAGTCATCGGTTGCGGCGAGGTGCGGGTGCCGGCGGGTCGGTTTGCCAACGCGCTCTTGCTGCGTTCGAGCTACCGCTATGCCGACAGCCCGGCGTCGTCGATTGTCCACTCGTGGCATGCACCGGAGGTGGGCCTTGTCGCTGCCGCAACCGTTTCCAGCGTTGCCGAGTCGACCGCAACGGTGTCGGCGCTGCTCGAGTATCGGCCTGCTGGTCGCTGAGCGCGGTGAGCGATCTGTTCGTCCCGCCGGAGTGGGTGCTCCTCGTCGCCGATCCCACAACTGCCGCGCCGCTTGACCGGGCGCTCACCGCGGAGAGCATCACCGTCCGGCAGGCAGCCGACCGTGAACAGTTCGAACGGCTGCTCCGCCTCGGTCGACCGGCGGCGGCAGTCGTCGACCTCGATCACCCGTTCGGCGCCGTGGCAGTCGCCGAACTCGCGGCGCTCGGCATCCTGACGGCTGTCCTCAGCGCCGAAGGAACTCGGCTCCGGGAAGCCCTGCGGCTCGTGCCGACGGCTCTGCAGAAGCCGGTGGGTCTGCGGGCGTTTACTCGCACTGTCGACGGGCTCCTCGGCCGTCGCTAAGGCCGCGTCGGGAGGTCTGCGGCCCGCCGCAGGTCTGGGCGGGGATCGTCCCCCAAGGTCGGAACGACAACGCTGCGGCGTTCGGTCTGTATCGAAGTGCTCCTTTGCCCATCGCGTGATCCGGCTGCCCGGCCGGGGCCGGCCGCATCGATTGCCCCGAAAACACTGGTTTCACCCCACTCCGCTATGATGGCGCGAGCGTCTCACCGGGCGGATTGCCAAGCGTCGGACCGCAAGCAGCACGCTGACCGATGCGAAGGCCAAAGGCTTCTCGTCTGACGGGGTCCAGAGCCGGGATTGCACCATGATTGGAGTGCGCCGCTGGCAGACAAGCGTGGTGACCGCTCGGGCGATCGCGGCTGGAGAGGTGCCGCCCCCAATCGTGATTGCCGCTGTTGCGGTGACCGTCGGGGTGGCGCTCGCTGGTTGGCTGCCGGTCGTTCCCCTTGCCGGCGTTGCCGGAGCGGCAGGGGCGGCGGCGCTTGCGCTGGCACTCCGCCGTCGGGTCGTCAGCCTCGCTGCGCTCGCACTCGTATGTCTCATCGTCGGCGCGCTGCGTGCCGAGGCCGTCCGCACTCCGAGCATCGATGACATCAGCCGCGCGAATGGCCAGCAGACGGTGGTTCACGGCGTGGTTGCCGATCTCGGCGATCGGCGCGAGAAGTTTCAGCGGCATGTGATTGCGGTAACAGGCTTGGGTGAGCCGGCGTCGCCAGCCTCCGGCCGACTACAGGTGGATCTTGGGCCGGCAGAACGGCTGCTTCCCGGCGAGGTCATCATCCTGCGCGGGCGCCTCGAAGCGCCGCCGAGCTTCGCGGGATTCGACTATCGCGCTGTTCTGGAGCGACAAGGCATTCGCTCCACCATGCGCTTTCCCGAGGTGACGCGCACCGGCGAGCGGTCTGGAGCACCGCTTGTGGCTGAACTGGCGGCGTTGCGCGAGCACCTTCGGGACAGCCTCGGACGGTCACTCCCACAGCCGCAGGCCGCGATCGCCGCCGGGTTGGTGATCGGCGGGCGGGAGGACCTGCCGGCCGCGCTCCGCGAGGCATTTGCTCGCACCGGAACAAGCCACCTGCTCGCTGTCTCGGGCTATAACATGATGCTCGTCGCCGCAGGCACACTCGGGCTGCTCGTCCCGCTTCTCGGGCGGCGGCGCGCTGCTCTTGGGGCGATCGTCGCTGTCTGGCTGTTCGCCGGGGTGACGGCGACCACGCCAGCCGTGCTGCGCGCAGCGGTGATGACGTCGCTTGGCCTCGTCGGCTTGCTGTTTGGCCGGCAGCGAAGCGGGCTTCTCCTCCTCGCGATCGCGGTCGCCGGAATGGCTCTGGCAACTCCCAGCGTCATTGACGATGTGGGGTTTCAATTGAGTGTCGCAGCGACGGCCGGGCTGCTGCTCGTTGCTTCTCGCCTCGACGGTTGGCTGCGGCGGGTTGCACTGTTTCGTTTGTCCTGGCTCGCACCCCTTCGCGAGGCGACGGCCTCGACCACCGCTGCCGTGGTGGCGACGTTGCCGATCGTCGTCTTGACGTTTGGCATGGTTTCGGTCGTGGCAACTCCCGTAAATGTGCTCGCTGCGCCGCTGATCGCTCCGGCGATGGCTACCGCGGCGCTCTGTAGCGTCGCTGGGCTACTCAGCCCGCCGCTTGGCCAGCTCCTCGCCCCGCCTGCTTGGCTCTTCACGAGTGCGCTCGCTGCTCTCGTCGAGATGGCCGCCGCGTTGCCTGGCGCGGCGGTCGAGGTCGCCGCGCCGCCCGCCGAAATCGTCGCGCTGGTGTACTTCGCCGCCGGGTTGGCGCTCCTCGCGCCGGTTCGGCGGGCCGTCGTCACCGGTCTGCACACCGGGGGCGGCCGCGGGTTGGCCTTTCTTGCCCTTGCTGTGCTTGCCGCCGTGATGAGTTGGGCAGCAGTTCTCGCGACGCGCGAGGGGGAGGCGGCGATCGCCATTGTCGAGGACGGCGCAGTTGCCCGGACTCCGGGTGGGCGTACGATCGTCGTCGATGGTGGCAGGAACGCGGGGCCGTTGCTTGCGGAACTCGACCGACTGCTGCCGATCTGGGACCGCCGGGTCGATCTTTACGTCGCCACGGCGTGGCGGCCGGAGCAGGGCGGTGCGCTCAACGACGTGGTGCGTCGGGTCCCCGTCGATCGCGTGGCAGGGCCGCCCTTGCCCGAGGACGACCGGCGGTGGGCAGCGCTGATGAGCGAGCGTCAGCTCGCTCTCACCGTGATCGATCGGCCAACCGACGTGGCGCTTGGCGATGGATCGCATCTCTGGCTGGAGCCGGCGGCTGCACTGGCCGTGCGGCTCGCCTTGCCATCCGCCACGGTCGCCTTGAGCGAGGCCGGCCGACGCCGCGGGGCGTCGATCGGGGTTGCCAAGGAGGGCGGGACACCGCCGGTGGTGGCAATCGGGGGCACGCGCTATGCGATTGCGCGACACGGCGCGGTGCGGCTGGTGTTCGGTCCAGAACTGCGGGTGTACCTCGACCGACCGTGAGCCGGCGGCCGGTGACCGCCTGGTATCATTGCCTCGAAGGGAGAGGGACTCATGGCTTGCCCATCCTGTGGCGCCGAGCTGGTCGACGAGACAGCAATCTGTCAAGCGTGCGAGGGCTCGTCTTCGGCGAATCTGCCGGCCGTGCTCCCGCCTCCTGCCTACCCCGTGCGCGTCGCTCGACCGCCCCTGCCATCGCTGTTGCGGCCGGTCCTGCCGATCGCCGGCGGCGTAGCGGCCGTCGCGGTGATGGCGAGCCTCGCAGTCGTCGGCCTGCGGCTTCGGCCCCCGGTGCTGCGGCTACCTCGCCGCGCTGAACACGATAGCGACGTACCGCTCATCGAGATTGACGAGTCCATTGTCATTCGCACTCGCTCCGCGAGGGTCCGCGTGCGGTGAGACGGTGGCAGCTCATCGCACATCGCGGCGCGTCTGCCGACGCGACTGAAAATACGCTTGCCGCATTCACCCTCGCCAAGCAACAGGGCGCCGATGCGGTCGAATGCGACGTCCGACTGACGCGGGACGGCACCCCCGTTGTCTTCCACGATGCGGACCTTGTCCGTCTCGCTGCGCGGACCGAACGGATCGACCTGCTGAACGCCGCAGAGGTTGCCGCGCTCCGTGTTGGCGACGGCGAGCCGATCCCGACGCTCGCCGAGGCGCTCGACTGGTCGCGGGATGGCCTGCCGCTCGTGATCGAGTTGAAAGCCGGCGCCGATCCCACGACTCTCGCTGAACGAGTTGCGACGGTGGTTCGGTCCATCCCGGCGGCACAGATTGCCTGCGTCTCGTCGTTTTCGCCACTCATCCTGAGCGCCATCGCGACCCGGCTGCCGGGCGTGCCGCGCGCCCTTATTTCGGACCAGCCGACGAACGCGGAGGCAACAGCGGGTGCGATCGGCGTCCAAGCGCTTCATCTGGCGGTTGGACGCTGGCTCGGCGCACCGCCGTTCGAGCCGACTCTTGTCTGGACCGTCGACGATCCCGCGGTGGCCAGCCGCCTGCTCGGTGAGGGGGCGCGTGGCATCTTCACGAACCGACCTCATCTGCTGGCCGAGCTGCGGGTGGCAGCGTGAACTGGCTGGCAGCGGTGCTGCAGACACTGGCCGCTGCTGTTGCAATCCTCAGGCTGGTCGTGAGCGCTGTCTGGCTTCATCGTTGGATCCAGCGCGGCGTGTCGCCGGCTTGGGCATTGCGGCGTGGCGGCGCGGTGCCGGAGGCGGTGGTTGCGCTCGTCCTGCATGGAGGCGATCCGCGACAGGTTTGGATCGAGAAGGGAGCGCCGCTTGACGATCTGCCAGCCGAAACAAGCCGGCATTTGCCAGAGGTTCATCGTTTGCTCCGCTGGGTGTGGCGAGTCGGCTGGTTGGCAAGTGCCGGAAGCCTGCTGATCGGCCGTCGCCCCGCAGAGATCGCCTCCCGAACCGGGCTGGTATCATTGCTCGTTGGCGGTGTCGGGCTGATCGGGGTCGTGGCGCTCTTTCCGGCCGCGTGGTCGCTTTATCACCGGCTTGCTTACGCGAACGATGACTGGCAACTACCGAACGATGTGCTGTTGGCAGCGCTCTACCCGGAGCGGTTTTACCAACGAGCGGCGGCTATTTGGTTCGCTGGCCTCATCTTGAGCGGCGTCGGCAATCTCGTGGCGGGAGCATGGCTTGATCGCCGGCTCCCACGGGGGGCGCAATAATGGTCTCGGTGCGCGGCGCGTTGCGCTCGGTTCCCCTCTTCGAAGGGCTCGATGTCCGCAGTCTCGAATTGCTCGAGGCGCGGATGCGCGGTCGCGTCTTCCGTGAAGAAGAGACGATCTTTCACCGCGATGATATTGGCAACTCGCTTTATGTCATTCGCAGCGGCCGAGTCAAGATTCGGTTGACGGCGGAGGATGGACGTGAGACGGTGCTTGCCATTCTCTCGCCGGGAGATTGCTTCGGCGAACTTGCCGTTCTCGACGGCGAGCCGCGCTCGGCAGATGCTGTCGCGATGGAGCGAACCGAAACCTTGATGTTGACTCGGGAGGACCTCCTCAGCGCGATCGACCAGAGCCCGGCGCTCGCTAAGCGCATCATCGTGCTGCTGAGTCAGAAGCTCCGCCAAACCAACGAGCAACTGTCGGATCTGGTCTTCTACGATGTGCACGGTCGGGTTGCCAAGCGGCTGCTTGAACTCGCCGCAGCCCATGGGGTCCGCCGGCCAGAGGGTACCCAAATCGGCATCCCGCTCACGCAGCAAGAACTGGCCCAAATGGTGGGGGCGACCCGCGAAAGCGTGAACCGCGTCCTCCGCTATTATGCCGGCCGGGGCTACATCAAGGTCGCTAACCAGCGCATCACGGTCGTCAAGCCCGAGGGGCTTCGCCGACAGTTGGGGTTGCCGAGCTGAGGCCGATCCCGAGGTCCTGACGCATCTTCAACGCGTCGGCGATCGCCCATCGCTCGACGATGCGGCCACCGCGCACAGTATAGATGTGCATTTCCTTCATCTCGAAGCGGCGACCGCTCGGTGGCAGGGTGCCGTAGAACCCCGTCTGCGTCCCGGTTGCGACCCCCGCGGTCGATGACCTTCTCTCCGGCGACGAGCAGCTCGTCTACCCGATACACGAGATCGGGAAACCCGGTCCGCAATCGGCGAAAGAGCTCTTTGATCCCCTCGCGGCCCGGGGAGAAGCCGGGATTTTGGTCGTGGTTGACAAAGTCGTCCGAAAAGAGCTCGTCGACCAAGTCGAACGCGCCGCCGTTCACCACCTCGTCGTAGAAGCGCTGGACAACCGCTTTGCGCTCGTCGTCCGTCACGGCTGGATCCTCCCCCACTCGCCATCGATTCTTGCATGCCTTACCGTCGTCGCTGCGGCAGGAGCGCGTTCGAGGCGTATTCGACGCGCAGCTCGTGTGGCTGATCGTGACTGTAGGTCACCCGCAAGATCCCGGTTCCCGAATCGTAGGTGTAACCCGAGGCAGGAAGGAGTTGGCCGTCGAGCAGGACGCGCGTCGGCGTCGGCGACGCGATCTCGATGACGCCCGCGACCGTGGTCGGACCGCGCAATTGATACCGCAGCACGCCGGGAGACGCCTCGCCGGCAATCGCGCTCGTCGTCCACAACCACCCAGCGTCCTGCCGGACGATGAACAACTTCAGGCTGGTTGGCGGCAGGTCGGCCGAGATTGTCTCGTCGGCGAGGAAGATCGTGCCGCCCCCGACGTCACGCACGACCGACGGACGCTGTTGCATCCCGAAGTCGGTCAGCTTGGCGGTGATTGTCCGACGGTTCGCACTGCGGTTGACGAAGGCGAGATAGGTCAGCCCGTCGATCTGGGTTGCGACGACCTCGGCGTTGACGCCGAAAGCGAACGCCGTCTTTCCCTCGAATGGGCGCAGGTGCACGAGCCGCTGGCGCAGCTGAGTGAGGGTCGGCTCGTCCAACCCAGCGAGGTTGATTGCCAATCCGGTCACACCGCCGACCGCGAGGCTTGTCTCAATCCAGCGGTGCCCGAGCTGGAGGCTGTCCCCATCGCCGCGCAGCACATCGCCAAGATGCGGCCGTTGGTTGAGGGCGATGCGCTGGAACAGCGCGTAGTCGAGGTGCTGGCGCAGCCCTGCGTTTGGGGTAGCGCGGTCGAAGGCGAGGGATTCATCGGTGAACCGGACCACGTGGACGTAGGGGTTCGCAAATGGTGGAACGTACCAGCCCGACTCGATGTAGGCATTCGGCTTGACGGCCCAAGCTTGCTCGGCGGTCAAGCGGTACAGTTCGGCAGCTTGAAGGGACGGCCGTGGGGTCTCCTTGGCGACCACTCCCAACGCCTCGCCGTACCCATCGATCCGGATGCCGTCGGCGTCATAGGTAACGAGCACGTCGCGCACCAAGTCCGACCACCAGGCGCGGAACGCGGCGTTGCGGTAGTCGAAAAGTGAACGGCCGCTCGACGTCGAGAGCGGAATAAGCCATTGCCGGTTCTGGTCGGCGAGGCGCTTCAAGGTGAACCGGGCGTTTGTGGTGTCGTCCAGCAGCGGACCGGGGAGGCCAAGGACAACGCGCACCCCCCGTTGGTGGGCATAGTCGACGAGGGCGCGCATCCCGCTCGGGAAGCGCGACGAATCGACGGCCCGGCTGGTTTCGTCGGCGCGCAGCCAACCGTGCTCGATGACGATCTGCCACGGACCCAGATCCGCAAGATTGGCGGCGATGAAATCGATCTGGCGGCGGATAGCGGCCTCGTTCAAGTCGTTGCCGAGCGTCTCCGCGGCCAGCCATTGATAGCGGACCCACTCTGGCAGCTTGGGGTTTGGGTAGAGCGCCGCGATCGCCCGGCGGTAGCCGCTCAACATGGTGTTTGGGTCGCCCGAGGGTGTCACGTCGACCAGCAACCGTGGCGAAATCGCGTCGCTCCCCGTGTCCCCCGGAGTCAAGATCGTCTCAAAGAACAGTCGGACGCCGACAGGCTCGTTGGTCGGCCGGAGCTGAAACGCCACGAAATGGTCGACGGCATCGAGCGTGGCGAGGACGAAGGCGCGGTTGCGCGCCGCGTCGTTCAGCAACAGCGGCTTGCCGGCATGCACCTCCCCAAGCACGCGCTCACCTTTGAGGGCATCCCGTCTCAGATCGCCGTCGTCGGTGAGGTAGGTGGTCGTTGGGCCGAGGTCGACCCAGCCAAATCCTTCGCCGTCAAAGAGCCGGAACGAAGATGCGGCGCGGTCGGCCGGTAGCCCACGGACCGCTAGCTGGAGCGTGAGATAGCTCTTGCCGCTGTACACGGTTGCCAGCAGCTTGACCGTTCCCCCGCTTTTGAGGGGAAGCTCGGCATCGAGCTGGCGGCCCTCACCCAACAAAGGATCGCTGATTGGCAGGCTGCGCGCGGTTGCTCCGTCGGAGAAGGTGTCGTCCCTCAAGCTCAGCCGCCCGCTGTTCTTCACCGCAATTGCCGGGACCGTCCAAGCACGGAGCTCGCCATCGGCGGATTGGATGGTCAGTCGGCCGTGATCCGGTCCACCGATACCGAGGGAGACGCGGAGGCGGTCGTTGGCGATCGTGGACGTTTCCACCGGGCTGGCCGGGGCAGCGGTTGGACTGCGAACTGGCGTTGCGGCTGGCAGCGGGGCGCCCTCGGGCTCGAACGCTCCGGTGAGATCGGTGCCGGGCAACGCATCCGGACGGTTCATCCCACGGTAGCCGGTCTTGTTGTACTGCCGGTAGAGGGGGCTTGTTCGCGCTTCGCGCTCAAGGTCAGCCGGGAGCGGCTCCCCGATCAAGATCGCTTTCAGATAGTCGGCAAGCAGAACTCCCTGGGTCAGCCCGGTCGTCGCATCATATTGCATGACCCCGCGCTGAAAACGCAGGTAGATAAAGTTGGTGTTCGCTGGGTCGAATGCCGGCTGGCTGGTTGGCAAACCCCAGATTTCGAGTGCGAGCAGCGGTAAGAGCGCTGGGTCGCCGCCGCCGTTTGGGTAGGCTTCGGCGAGACCGACGGTGGCGAGGAAGGTCGCGAAGAAGTTGACGGGGCGCCCCTGCCATTGGTCAGGCGCCCGCTCACGAATGAAGGGGATGATGGTTTGGTCATACCCCGGGGCGCCCGGCGTTGGAGAGCCGGCGGTTACCGCCGGGTCAAACGGCGGGAGCGTCGCATTGTTGATCTTCGTGTACGGCATCAGCCCGGGGTCGAGCAGGTTCACGAGCCCGACCGAGCCGTCAGCGCGGCGCTGCATGACTTGGCGTTGAAAGATCTGCACCTTTGATCCGAGCAGGGTGAACTCGCGCGAGACCGGCAGACCGAAGGTGCGCACCCCGCCGCGCCGCTGAAAATAGTCCCAAAACGCGTCGGAACTGACGCGAAAGCCCGTTGCCGGAAAGAATCGCTCATCGGCGGCCGTGGCTGGCGTGCCGGCAGGAACCAGCCAGACGGAGAGAAGCGCAAGCACCCCCACAACGGTCAGGCCCCGGGCGAGCAGCGACTGGTCAGACGGTCGAGGCAGCAAAAGGCGAGTGCGCATCGACGAGGACCTCCGAGCGGACTCAGTATGATTTGGTTTGCTCGGCTGCTACAAGCAGCTAGGCTGGCGGCGCTTTCGATCTCACAGCGATCGATGTCCGCTACCCTTCCCGCGGAGGTTGTGGTGGACGCGGATGTCGTAATCGTCGGCGCAGGGGTCGTTGGCCTCGCCGTGGCGGTCGCCGTGGCTCGTGCTGACCGCACCGTCTTCGTCCTCGAACGTGCCACGACGTTTGGAACCGGGACGAGCAGCCGCAATAGTGAGGTCGTCCATTCTGGCATCTACTACCCCCCCGGCTCGTTGAAGGCGCGGCTGTGCGTTGAGGGCAATCGCCGGTTGCGCGCCCTCGCCGAAGAGGGTCGCTTCGCGTTTCTCGCCTGCGGCAAGCTCGTGGTCGCGGTTGAGCCAGCGGAGATTCCGACGCTGGAAGGGCTGCTGGCCGTCGGGCGCGCCAACGGCGTTGAAGGGCTCGAGCTGATCGGCGCAGCCGACGTTCCCCGCTTCGAGCCGCACGTGCGGGCGGTGGCGGCGCTCGTCGTCCCCTCAACGGGCGTCGTCGACTCCCACGGCCTGCTGCGCGATCTCGTTGGTCGGGCGCGTGATGGCGGCGCACTGATGGTCTACGGCTGCCGGGTAGACGCCGCGGAGCCAATGGCCGGCGGGTATCGGCTCCACGTCGGGTACCTCGCTGGCGGCGGTGACACCCTGACCGCGCGTCTTGTGGTGAACGCTGCCGGTCTGGACGCTGACCTCGTTGCGGCGCTCCCCGGCCTCGATGTGGACGCCGCGGGGTACCGACAGGAATGGGTAAAAGGCAATTACGCCGAGGTGGGCAACGGGAAACAGCGGCTGATCAGCCGGCCAATCTATCCCGCGCCGGTCTACCACGGCGTGCGTGCCGGCGCTGGCCAAGCGGCGTTCTCCGGGCTCGGGGTCCATGCGACGAGAGGGGTCGATGGCCGGGTGCGCCTCGGACCGGACGTCGAATATCTCTCAGGGCGCAGCGAGCAGTACGGGGTTCGTCGTGGCACGGCGGAGTCGTTCTACGAATCGGCGCGGCGCTTTCTTCCCTTCCTTGAGCCCGACGACGTGACGCCCGAAAGTGCCGGTATCCGACCGAGGTTGGCCGCTGCCCGCGAGGCGTTTGCCGATTTTGTGATCGCGGAAGAGAGCGCTCGCGGCCTGCCTGGCTGGATCAACCTCGTCGGCATCGAATCGCCCGGCCTCACTTGCGCTCTGCCGATCGCCGACGAGGTGGCTCGACTCGTCGGCGAGCTTGATTGACGGCGGATTGGGACAGCCTCTGGTCGGATTGCTCGCGTCGCCTCGTCGGATATGGTACATTTGTTCTGATCGCAACCGGAGGAAGGTGATGACCGACCGGGTCGACCTGCGTCATGCCGACCCGACGAAGCAAGTAAGGCGAATCCGGCGCGACAAGGACGAGCAGGTGCGGGCGGCGATCCTCTCGGTCCTGCGCGACCGCCGGACGGTGCACGTCGTCGACCTTGACGGCGAGGTGGCGGCACGGCTGTCGCCCTCGTTTGAGGCCTCGGTCGGTTGGTATACGACGGCCGTCAAGCTCGATCTCGAAGCGCGTTGCGTGATCGCCCGCGGTGCTGAGCAAAGGCGGCAGGTGCTGCAGCTGGACGAAGGGATGTGCGCGGCCGGCTAAGGTATCCCCTTCGGACCGGAGAATCCCTGCCGTACAATCGTGGTGCGGAGCGCACCGCGCCCGTGGTCGAATTCCGGGAGTTGCCGGGTGGCTCAAGCCCTCTATCGCAAATGGCGTGCCCAATCCTTCGCGGAGCTTGCTGGTCAAGAGCCAGTGACGCGGACTCTGCGAAACGCTATCGCGGCTAATCGCACGACTCACGCCTACCTATTTTGCGGACCTCGTGGCACCGGCAAAACGAGCACCGGCCGCATCTTGGCGAAGGCGATCAACTGCCTCGACCCTCAGGGCGGCGAGCCGTGCAATGCCTGCCGCATGTGCCAAGCAGTCAACGAAGGCCGGCTGATTGACCTGATCGAGATCGACGCTGCCAGCAACCGGGGCATCGATGAAATCCGCGACCTCCGCGAAAAGGTGCGCTTTGCGCCGACGGAAGCGCGTCGCAAGGTGTACATCATCGACGAAGTGCATATGCTGACCGAGCAGGCCTTCAATGCGCTACTGAAGACGCTCGAAGAGCCGCCAGAGCATGTTGTCTTCATTTTGGCGACCACCGAGGCGCACAAGCTGCCCGCCACGATCGTCTCGCGGTGCCAGCGGTTTGATTTTCGGAGGATTCCGGCTGACGCCGCACTCGCCAAGCTGCGAACAATCGCCGAGGCAGAAGGGATCGAGATCGATGACGCCGCGCTCGGCGTGATCGTTCGGGCCAGCGGCGGCAGTTTGCGCGATGCCGAGAATCTGCTCGACCAAGCGGTGAGCTACTACGGTAACTGTCTCTCAGTCGCCGATCTGACCGAGATGCTCGGGCTTGGCAGCGACGAGCGCGCCCGCGCTCTGGTGCAGGCGATCCTCGACCGAGACCTCGTCGCTGGGCTGCGGGTTGTGCACGACGCAGCGGCCGACGGAGTCGATCTCCGCCAGTTCAACCGGCAAATCGTGGAGCTGCTACGGCGGGTCGTCCTGACGCAGGCTGGCGCCGGCGATCTCATCGACGCGTCCGACGCCGAACGTGAGGCGGTGCGGGACTTAGCAGGGCGGGCGGAGCCGAACCGCGTGGTGCAGATCACGCGCCGGTTCAGCGAATTGGATCTGCGGGGCGAGAGCGTCGCGGCCTTGACGCTCGAGCTTGCGCTCTACGATGCCTGCACCGATTCGGCGCACTCCGTGGCGCCGAGCGACCGGCTGCAAGGGGAGTGGCCGCCGGTTGCCGTTGCGGCGGTCGACGCCCCGTCGGTGGCAAACGGTGGCACGGGCTTGGCGCGCCCGGCGGCCCGCCGGCGGCGCGAGACCGCCCCGAGCGGCGCTCCTTTCCAGCCGTCGGGCGATCTGGCCGATCGCTGGCGCGAGTTGTATGCCCGGCTAAAGGCGCACGAGCCGGCGGCCGCTCCGGTGCTCCTCGCGGCCCGGCCGATTGAGGTGAGTGAGGAGCGTGTCGTGCTGACGGTGCGCGTCCTCGCCCCGGTCGAGCGGCGGCGAAAGCCGCTCGAGGACGCACTCGCCGCCATCTTCGGTCATCCGGTCGAACTGGTGGTCCAGACTGGCGACGCGGTAAGCGCTCCTACCGCCGAGGAACGCTCGGAACCCGCCCCAGAAGACGAGCTCGAACGGCTCGTGAGCAGCCCAACGGTCCAGCACGCCATGAAGACGTACGGCGCGACGATTGCCGGCATCGAGCACACCGCCTGACGCTCGCCGAGAACTGCGTCGCCGTTGAGCGTACACTTCAGAGTGCGCTGAAACGCGCGTCGGAGGGACCGTGAATCGCAACATGATGAAGCAGATGCAGCAGCTTCAGGCGAAGATCTTGCGGACCCAGGAAGAACTGGGTCATGAGACGGTCGAAGGGTCGGCTGGGGGTGGCGCCGTGCGAATCGTGATGACCGGCCATCAGAAGGTGCAGTCGATCGCCATTGAGCCGGAGGCGGCTGAGGACATCGAGCTGCTGCAGGACATGCTCTTAACTGCGTTCAACGACGCGCAGGAGAAAGTTGCGGCACTCGTTCAGAAACGGATGGGACCTTTGACGGGAGGGCTCGGCATTCCCGGGCTGTGAGGCAAGACTATCGTGCAACACCAGACTATCGCCGCCACCGTCGAGCCGGTCGCGCGGCTGATCGACGAGTTTCACAAGCTCCCTGGTATCGGGCCGAAGTCGGCGCAGCGTCTCGCGTATTACCTGCTTCGCATGCCGGAGTCCCAGGCGCGCGCACTCGCCGACGCCATCATCGAGGTGAAGGAAAAGATCGTCTATTGCTCGATCTGTTTCAACATCACTGACGTCGACCCTTGCCGAATCTGCGCCGCCGAAGATCGTGATCCTACTCGCGTCTGTGTGGTTGAAGAACCGCTCGACGTGCTGGCGATTGAGAAGACCCGGGAATTCCGTGGCCGTTACCACGTTCTCCACGGCGCAGTGTCGCCGCTCGAAGGGATTCGCCCCGAAGACCTGAGGATCGATGAACTGGTGGCGCGGGTTCGCGCTGGCGGTATTGACGAAGTCATTCTCGCCACGAATCCCAACCAGGTCGGCGATGCGACGGCCTACTATATCCAGCGCGTGCTGCAACCGCTCGGCGTTCGACTGACCCGCCTCGCCCGCGGATTGCCGATGGGTGGCGACCTTGAATATGCGGATGAAGTGACGCTGAGCCGTGCCTTTGCCAACCGGCAAGCACTGAGTTAACGCGATGGGCGCGCCGCGCACCTACCGCACCGAAGGCATCGTGCTCCGGCGCGACAATCTCGGTGAGGCCGACAAGATCCTCACCTTGGTCACACCGGACCACGGCAAGGTACGAGCGCTTGCCAAGGCCATCCGGCGGCCCAAGTCGAAGCTCTCCGGCCATCTCGACCTCTTCTGCCGCAGTCAACTCCTCATTGCAAAGGGCCAGGCGTTGGACATCGTCGCCGGGGCCGCAATGATCGATGGCTACAAACACGTTCGCGATGATCTCTGGCTGACAAGCTGTGCGATCTATCTTGTCGAACTCATTGACCGCTTTAGTGAGGAGAACCTCGAGAACCGGGCGCTCTACCGCCTGCTCGTCGAGGCCCTCGAGGCGTTGGATGGGGGCCGGAACAGCGAGCTCTTGCTTCGCTATGTTGAGCTGCACGCGCTCGAACTCGCTGGTTTTCGACCACAGTTGCGCCGCTGTCTCGTCTGCGGACGCGAGATCGAGCCAGAGACGAATCGCTTTGGTCCTAACGGCGTCACCTGCGCCGCTTGTCCCATCGATTCGACGAGCCGGCCAATCAGTGTGGCGGCGCTCAAGGTGCTGCGCTTTCTTCAAGCGAACACGCTGCCTGCTGCGATGCGGCTGAACGCCGACCCGCGGGTGCTCGGCGAGGTCGAGGGGCAGCTTCGCCGCGCGATCCGGACGATCCTCGAGCGCGAGCTGAAATCGTCGGAATTCCTTGGTCTGGTGCGTCGGCAGACGGCCGAGGGCAAGATAGCCGCGCCGACCCCGACGTAGCGCCGGATCACGATCCCGCATTTCCAAAAAAGTTGATGACCCATCGCTCTTAGACGCGTTGACTCCCCTCTTGGGGTTCGATATCATGCCCGGCCAGTACGGGATGCCTGTCCCTCGCGGATGGTCGCATTGACCTTAGGAGGAGCTTTCCGTTGTCTTCCCAACGACACGGATTGGCGCTACTTCGAACCAACGATTGGCTGGAAGAACTTTTCGACACCATTTGGGCGAACCATTTCAGTGATGTCGAACGCGTCAACGAGGTCACGATAGAATTTTCGCGCCACTGGAAGACCCGACTTGGCTTAATCCGCATGTCCGAGAGCCAGGCCCATACCTACGTTGGAATCAATGGGCTTTTGCGTCATCCCGACGTACCGGAATTCGTTGTCATGTTGACGGCCGCGCACGAGCTTTGTCATTACGCCCATGGCTTCGGCTCCCCCTTGCCCCAGCGCTACCCCCATCCCCATGCCGGCAATGTTGTGGGTCGGGAACTGGAGCGTCGCGGCTTGGGGCACCTCGTGGATGACTACGATGCTTGGGTCTCGGACTATTGGCACGACTTCTATGAGCGCCATGTTGGCCGTGTTGGCTCGCCGGCCCGATCTAAGGCGTCGGCGCACACCCGGGCCGCCGCCGCTGCCCCCGCGCGTCGCTAGCGCCCCAATCCTGCGACTGCGGCCCGGCCCTCGGCGCTTGTCGCCAAGTCCGCGATTGCTGTCGCGTCTGAGCCCCCATCGAAGCGTGTCACCAGCAGGATAGGCCGCACGAGTGTGTAGCCCCCTTGGATGGAAGGGGGCACGTTGTTCACCGGCACGACCTTTACGGCTCCGGTGACTGCGCCGAGACCAACGTAGCCGATGGCGGTCGGGTGGGTCGCTACCCGATCGATCATTACCGCCTCCGACGGAGCGAGCAGGGCGGTCGCCGTCACTGCTCGGCCACCGAGGACGGCTCGCTCCAGTGTCGCCCGCGAGCCGTCCCCTTCTTCGCGCGTCAAGAGGAGGATCGCGCCCGGAGGTCCGCCCACTTCCGACCAGTCGCGAAGTCGGCCGCTATACAACTGGCTGAGCAGTTCGGTGCTGGCGTTCGCGATCGGGTTTGCGGGGTTGGCAATGATGGCGACTGGCTCGCGAGCCAGCTCGATGCTGCGCAGGCGGGCGCTTTCTGGAATCTGCCGGTCGACGATCGCGAGGTCGGCATCGCCGCGCTGCAGGGCGGCGAGGGCGCTCTCGGCATTCCCCGGCCGAAGTTGCACCCGGACGCCCACCGCTCGGTCGGTGTACAGGGCGCCAAGCCGCTCGGCGAGGGCGCGGGTTGAATCGCTCGTCGCGATAACGACTCGGCGCACCTCCTGCTGTGGGGTGGGGGCCCGCGCAGCCCGCGAGCAGCGCACAGAGTGCTAGGGCGCCCGCCCAGCGGTCTCGGCGGACCGGCATGCTTACCCACGCGGCCACGCGACCGCCAAAAACGATCAACGCCAGCGCGATGCGGTAGACGATGAAAACGTTCAGCGAGAACCGAGCCAAGAAGCGCAGGAGAAAGGCGATGCAGAGAAAGCCAACGACTGCAGAGGAGGCGATTCCTGCCCCCGAAGGCGGCTGCCATGCCGTCTGGCATGCCCGCTCCGTGCCAGCTTCGCCGTTTCGAGCACAACCGCGCCGAAGGTGACCGGCGCGGCGAGCAGAAAGCTAAACCGGGCCGCGTCGGCGCGCCGGATGCCGCGAAACAGCCCAGTCGCGATAGTGATGCCGCTTCGGCTCACGCCGGGCACGAGGGCGATCGCCTGCGCCGTGCCGACAACCAAGGCGTCGGGCAACCGCAGACCCAGCAAGGTGCGCTTCTGCGTCGCGGCGCGCTCCGCGAGCCACATCACTCCCGAAAAGAGGATCAGCATTCCGGCCGTGAGGCGCGGGTCGCGCAAGGTCGATTCAGCCAGCCCTTGAACCAGCGCGCCGATGACGACGGCAGGGATTGTCCCAACGACGATCAACAGGCCAAGCCGCGCCTCCGGGGTCGCCAAACGTCCGCCGCTGGAGCCCGCTCAGCACCGCGCCGACGATGCCGAAGATATCGCGGGCGAAATAGGTCAGGGACGGCGAGGAGGGTGCCGAGGTGAAGCGCGACGTCAAAGGCGAGGTCGTTTTCTGTCTGCCAGCCGAAGAGCGAATGGGCGATCACGAGGTGCCCCGAACTGCTGATGGGCAAGAACTCGGTAAGCCCTTGAACAACGCCAAGGACGATCGCCTGCACAATATCCACGCTGCGCTCCTTCCGCCGGACGCCGGATTGTAGTGACCGCCGGCGAGGCGGTCGAGCGTGTCGCCAGACTCGGTACCCTGCTGGACGTCGGCCGGACCGCGCCGGCGCTCGCACGAACGCCTCGGGATCCGGTCACGACCGGAGGTCGTTTCGTGCTGGACCTCAAAGCACGAGGCGAGCATTCTCCACAAGGCGCTCTTGACCGGCCTGAGGCGTGGCGAAGGTGATGCGGTAGGGGCCGACTACCGGCGCGGCGCTACTGGTTTCACACTGCAGGACGGCCTTGCCGACGATGAACTGCGCATACTCACTCGCTTCCACCCAGCGCGGGCGCGCGTCGAAGGCGTGCGCAAGCTCGTTGACGATCGCCTCCCCATCGGCAACCGCGATGTCCACCCTCGCGACGCCCGTCACCCCCGTTCGGGTGCACTGCCGCCTCTCCGGACGGCACTCGAAGCTCGCGAGGCGTCTCGTCCTCGATGACGAAGGGCAGCCAGCGGCGAGGCGAGCGCGGGGGGACGGACAGCCGCCACGCGACCTCGATCCCATCTGGGCGGCGCCGTGCCATCGGGTTCGGCTCGGGATAGGGAAGGCCGGCGGCCTGGAGACGAGCCACCTCGGCCGCGAGGTCGTTGGTGCGCAGGCAGAGGTCCGTGACGCCCCCGCCCCGTTCGAGCGAAGCGAGCCAGGCCGGATTGCGAGCGTTGGCCGGGTCGAGAAAGGCAAACAGCTCGAGGTAGCTGCCGTCCTCAAAGCCGACGAGCGCGTTGTGGCTTGCGCCGCCAGCGTGGACGCCTCCCGGCTGGACGGTAAACCCCAGCGCCCGATAGTGCGCGAACTCGCCTCCTCGAGGTCCCGCACCACGATCACGATATGGTCGATGCCGCCAATCACGGTCCGTCCTCCGCTCCACGCTGTGGCTTGACGCCTTTTTCAGCCAGTTCCTATCATCCGAAATGTCACAGCGAGCTGCCGCGATTCCCCCCGACGGGATGTCATGTGATTTCCGCCGACGATCCGTTGCTCGGCCGCCTCATCGTGCACAGCCCCCGCGGGCGAGCCGACTGAGCATGAGCTGGTCGGCGAGATCGCGACGCTTGGCCGCGCCGAAGACAACAGCATTCTCCTCCCAGACCCGGCGGTGTCGCGTCACCATGCCCAGATCACTCGCGGCAACGGCACGGCAGTCGTCGTCGATCTTGGCAGCCTCAACGGGACGATCGTGAACGGCGTGCGTCTCGCCGCTCGCCAGCCGTTTGCCTTGCGCGATGGCGATCGACTGGAGCTGGGGCCGTTCACGCTTGTGTATGCCAGCCCCACCGCCCCCGCTGCCGACGAGGCGCAGGACGACGCCTCGCCGACCAGTCCGCTGTCCACGGTCGCGGCTGGCACCCAGCCGGCTGAGGTGATCGAGGACGGGTTCGTTCAGGAATCGAGCACCGTCGTCGTCGCGCCAGCCTCCCCGGCCCGGCTGATGGTTTGGATGGAAGGTCAATCGACCATCTATCCCCTTGAGGTCGGGGTTACGACTATCGGGCGCAACCTCGACAACACGATTGTCATCCCTGACCCGACGGTCAGCCGCCGCCCACGCCGAAATCCGTTCCAACTCCCCGCCGGCTGGGAGCTGATTGACCTCGGCAGCGGAAACGGCAATTTATCACCACGGTCAGCGCATCGCGCACAAGCTGCTTCAGGATAACGACTCGTTCCGCATTGGCGAGAACGTCCACATCGTTTTTCTCGACTCCCCAGCGGCGCTGCCCGAAACGCCGATTGGCGAGATCCCGACCATCGAGCTCGCTGGGCGCGACCTGGTGACCATTGGGCGCGACAGAACGAACGACATCACGCTCGGCCATCCGCAAGTGTCGCGGTTTCACGCCAAGATCGAGCGGCGCGCCGGGTCGTGGTTCTTGGTCGATTTGGGCTCGACGAACGGCACGTTCCTCAATGGAAAGACGGTCACCGAGGCACCGCTCGACGAGGGCGACCATCTGCAGATCGGCCCCTACAGCTTCGCGCTGGCCGACGGGAAACTGGCGCCTGTCACTACCGAAGGAAACGTCCGCATCGACGCCATTGCGCTGTCGCGGAGCGTCGGGCGCGGCGTTTTCATTCTCCGCTCGGTCTATCTCACCATCAAGCCGCGCGAGTTCGTCGCGATCGTCGGAGCAAGCGGCTCCGGCAAGTCGACGCTGGTGGACGCCTTGTGCGGCTTTCGGCCCGCGACTGCTGGCAAGGTGCTCTACAACGGTCTCGACCTCTATCAGACGTACGATGCCTTTCGCACCTCGATCGGCTATGTCCCGCAGGAAGACCTCATCCACCGCGACCTGCCGCTCCGCCGGGCGCTCCAGTACGCCGCCGAGCTGCGCCTGCCCCGCGACACGACGCCAGACGAACGAGAAGCGCGCATCGACGAAGTGCTGCAAGAATTGGGGCTGGAGGACCGGCAGACGACGCCGATTAGTCGGCTCTCCGGAGGCCAGCGTAAGCGCGTCAGCATCGGTGTCGAACTGTTGACCAAGCCGAGCCTGTTCTTTCTGGACGAGCCGACCTCCGGCCTCGATCCGGCGACCGAGACGCGCATGATGCGGCTCTTGCGCGAGCTTGCCGACCAGGGCCGGACGCTCGTGCTGATCACGCACGCGACCCAAAACATTCTGCTCTGCGACAAGGTCGTCTTCATGGCGAAAGGTGGCTTTGTCGCCTTTTTCGGAACCCCGCACGAGGCGCTCGATTTCTTCGGCGTCCAAGAATTTGTCGATATCTATGACCTGCTCGACAAAGAGCCCGCGCTCGGTCACTATGCCGAGCGCTACCGGGCATCACCCTACTTCCAGCTCCACCTCGGCGAGGTAGCGGCACTCGACCAAGCCGAGCTTGCCAGCGCGAGGCGCCGGCGGCCGCGCCCGGCGGATCGCGGGGTTTCGCGCCTCCGCCAGTTCGACATTCTCACCCGGCGCTCCCTCGAAATTCTCTGGTGGAACAAACGGGCGCTCGCGATCCTTCTCCTGCAAGCGCCGATTATCGCGCTGCTCATCGCCTTGCTCTACAACCGCGCTGTCCTTAGCGAACAGCCGCTGCTCATCCCGATGGACCAGTTCATCGCCGCGCGGGTACCACCGCCGGCCTCACAGCTCGAGTGGCCGAAGAACTGTGGACTGAACGACGAGGAGATCGCCCGCCTGCCCGAGGCACTCCGGAGCGACGCACTCCGTCAGCCCTGCGGCAACGCGCGCAATGGAATGATGCTGCTCTTCCTGATCTCGATCGTCTCGATCTGGCTCGGCACCTCGAACGCCGCCAAGGAGATCGTCAAGGAGCTGCCCATCTACCGACGTGAGCGAATGGTCTCACTCAAGATCGTGCCCTATCTGGCCTCGAAGCTGACCGTGCTCACTGGAGTCGCCCTCTTCCAGACCGTGCTGCTGCTGGGCATTATCGCGGGCTTCATCACGCTGCCGGTGTACTCGGTCGGCACCCCGATCGGCATCATTGTGACGACCTTGACGACGTTTTTGGCGGCGACCAGCCTCGGGCTGTTTGTCTCGGCGGTTGTCGGCACCAACGATGAGGCAGGCAACCTCGTGCCGATCCTGCTGATCCCGCAAATCATCTTCGCTGGCGCGATCTTTCCGTTTCGTGAGATGGGCGAGCTCGCCCGCTTCGTTGCCAACTTCACCGTCAGTAAATGGAGCTGGGAGGCACTCGGCGCGATTATTGACATTCCGCGGATCGCCCGCGCCCAAGGTGGACAGAGCCTCACACTGCTCGACGACAGCAAATGGGGGCAGACATTTGACATCGCTGTGCAGCAGCATCTCGCCATTCTTGCGCTGTTTTCGGCGGTTCTGCTGGCCGCCGCCTACGTTGCTCTCAAGCGAAAGGACAGTCTCTAGGCTGTGACGTTACGCACGCTTCCCCTTCCCCCGGCGTTGCCCCGGCCGCGGCTTGCCGGCCGCGGCCTCGCGGCCGAGCGACGGTCTGCTGCGCCGTTCGTCTTCGCGCTCTCGTTTGCGCTCATCCTCGCGGTCGTGCTCGCGCTGGTGTGGCCGATGCTCGGCCGGCGCTACGTCTACGACGAGGTGAGCTTCGCCCAAATGGGGCAGGCGATCGCCGAGACCGGCGTGCCCTATGCCAACGTTGGCTTCATGATCAATCACAAAGGCCAAATCGACCAGCAATATGAGTATGGCCTTTGGCATCCGCCGCTCTATCTCTACACGCTCGGCCTGACCTTCAAGCTGTTCGGTGTCAGCGAGACGAACGCCCGCCTGCTCGGTGTGGCGACGATGATGCTGACCGCACTCTTCTTACTGCTGGCGGTTCGACAGGCGCTGCGCTCCCACCCGAACCGGGACGGCTTTGCGCTCTGGGCCGTCTTGCTCTACGTCTTCAACCCCCTCACGCTCCAAAGCGCACTCTTGCTCGATATCGACGGCACCGTGTTGACCGTCATGCTGATGCTGCTGGTCTGGCTCTACCTTGCACTGTGCGATGCCGGCTGGTGGGGCCGCCTCGTCCTCGGCGTCGTCTTCGCCTTGGCCCTCTGGGCGAAGATGACCACCCCGTTCTTCTTTCTCGGCGCCGTCGTGGTCTACCGGACGCTCCAAGGGAAACTCGACAAAGGAATCGCCGAGGCGCTGACCATTGGCGGTGTTGGCGCGGCGCTGTTTCTGCCAAGCTGGTGGCTTACTTGCTTCGTGACGGGGATGCCCTTCGAGATGCCCTTCGAGGTGCTCGGGCGCGAGTTCGAGGACGCCGCTGGCTATGGCATCCGCTCGCTTCGTACCTTTGAGGCGATCGCATGGGCGGCGCAGCCGGCGCTCCGCTGGATGGGCCCGTTTCTTGTGCTTGTGCTAGCCGGCGCGACGGTGGTGCGCGGTGTGGACCATCTCCGCGTTTTTGCGGCAGCGCTTGCCGGTCTCGCGAGCCGGGTGCAAGCGCGGCTTCGCCCGGCGGCGTTCCGGCGGCGGCCTGCTCCTGCGCTGGCAATGACAGCCAAGAACGTGCCCGCCGACGGAATTCGCGGCGGGCAGGGGGTCGACCTGTTCATCGCACTAGCCTGGGCCTGCCTGATCGTCTACCTTGTCAAAACAGCGGGCGAATTCCCCAAGTACCACATTGCTGCCATGCCGCCGCTCGCCGGCGCCGTCGCCCTCTTCTCGGCACGGGTCTTTCGCCGTTTCCAACCGCTCGAAGTGCTGCTCCACCCCCTCACGGTGGCGGTCCTCGTCGGGTATTTCTTCTTCGAGGTGCGCGCGGAGTACATTAACGTCTGGAGCTTCGACTTCCTGCCGCCGCTGCTGTATGCTCCGACGCTGCTCATCCTCCCGGCACTGGCAGCCGGTGTTATCGTGGCGCGGCGGGTCGGCCCTCAGCTGGTCCTCCTGCCAGCGCTGGCGTCCCTCGGTTGGACACTACCGGTCATCTACGACCAGTCGCGCTCCCCAACCTCGACCAACTATTTCTATGGCATCAGCGGAGGAGCGGAGATTGGGGCGCTCGCCGCCACAATGCTCCAGCCCGACGAGTTTTATGTGGCGTGGAAAGATGTCGCGTACTACCTGCCGAACAAGAATTATGTGGACCAAGACTCGCTGTGGCATCTGCTCAACGTCGACAAGGGCCGCTTCACTGGCGAGTGGTTCGGACGGCCGATCCGAGTGATCATCATCTTCGGCCGCGACCCGTTCTTGCGCGAACAGTTCTATGCCGAGTTCGCCCCGCTCTATGAAGTGCGTGAGGTGATCGGCGACTTTGCCTTGCTCACCCGCAAGCCGGGCCTCTAAGCCATGCTTGATGTTGCGTTGCTCGGCACTGGCGGGATGATGCCGCTGCCCAACCGCTGGCTCGCCAGCGCGATGTTGCGCGCCGAAGGACGCGTCGTTCTGATCGATTGCGGCGAAGGAACCCAGATTGCCGCCCGGCTGCACGGGTTTGGCTTTCGCGATATCGACGCCATTCTCCTCTCGCACTATCACGCCGACCACACCGCTGGATTGCCCGGCGTGTTGCTGGCGATGGCGCTTGCCGAGCGCCACGAGCCCGTGGTGATCGCCGGACCGCCCGGACTCCGGCGCTTGATCGCGGCGGTTGGCGTCTTCACCGGACGGCTGCCGTTCGAGGTCAACGCTGTCGAGCTGCAGGAAGGGGCGTCGTTCGAGGCTGGCCCACTGCGTATCTCGTGCCAATTGGGCGACCACACCCTGCCCTGCTTCGCCTATCGCGTCGATCTCACCCGGGCCCCCCGCTTTCTGCCCGAGCGGGCGCGGGAGCTTGGCATTCCCGTCGATCGCTGGAAAACGCTGCAGAGTGGCGAGCCTGTCCAACTCGGCAGCCGGGTCGTCGCGCCGGAGGACGTGCTCGGACCTCCTCGGCGAGGCTTGAGCGCCGCCTATGTCACCGACACGCGCCCGACCGAACGATTACCGGCCTTTCTGAGCGACGTCGACCTGCTCATCTGTGAGGCAATGTTTGCCGATCCGGCACAGGCCGAGCGCGCGGTCGAGCGCAAACATCTTCTGTTTCGCGAGGCCGGTGCGCTGGCGGCTGCCGCGAATGCGCGTCGTCTTTGGCTCACGCACTTTAGCCCAGCGCTGGCCGATCCGTTGCACTGGATCGAGGAAGCACGCCGCGAGTTCGCGGCGGTGACCGTTGGCTATGATGGGTTGCGAACGACGCTCGCCTTCGACGAGGACGGCCACGGCCCGCGGTCGGAGCAGTGAACCCCCACGGTCACCATCGTTGGGGCTGCTCGCGCCATGGGCAAGCGGCGCCCGCCCGGCTCCGGGAGACTCCCCGAGAGAGCGCCCGATTGCACCGGACGGACGACGGTTCGGCTGTCGGCCGCGAACATTTCGCTGCGGAGTTTGCCCGCCGCTTGCCACGATGGTGAGCGGCGCCGTCCTTGGGGGCGATCCGGCGATCCTTTGGCTAGCCGTTCGGCCGCTCGCCGCGCTCGTCGAACACTTCGCTGACCGGTGTCAGGATGCGCTCTTCGGCCGCTGTCCGGACGTTTGTCTCCTCTTGGGCGCGCTGGAATTCTGGCGTCTGGCTGAAGGCATGCATCTCCTCTTCGGAGCGCCACCACGTGCTGTAGAAGAAGACGCGCGGGTTCTCGAGGCTGCGGCTCATCGACCGCTTGATGAAGCCGGGGGCCTTACGCTGAAGCTCACCCTCACGGCGCTTCCACTCGAGGAAGTCCGCCTCCCGACCAGGCTTGATCGTGAACTGAACATGTAGGCCGTGCATCGGTCTCCTTGAACGATCGATCCCCACCATTATAGGCAGCAGAAAAATCTTCGACGCCGCCGAGCCGCCTTCGTAGACTATCTGTCACGACGGGAAGGAGGTTCCGCTTGCCCGGCCTGAATGAGTACCAGAAGTACATGCTCGAGGAGTTCGCTGAGGAGTATCTCGCGGGGCGGATGGATCGCCGCGAGTTGCTTCGTCGGACGGTGCTGATGACGGGAAGCATTGCCGGGGCAGCGGCCGTTCTGACGTCGCTCGGCTGCACGCCGTCGGCCGCGCCGACGACGGCCGGCTCGGGCGCAGCGCCGGCGGCAACCCCGACCACAGCCGCGGCCCAGGCCACCCGCCCGCCCGCCGCTACCGCGACTCCTCTCGTTGGCCCCGACGCAACCGTGACCCCAAATGACCCCGCCGTTCAAGCCCGTGAGGTCACCTACCCGGGTCCCGCCGGCACGCTCTTCGGCTACCTCGCGCGGCCGACGCAGCCGGGCACATATCCCGGAATCATCGTCATCCACGAGAACCAAGGGCTGAACGCTCATTTCGAGGAGGTGACCCGGCGGATCGCCAAGGTTGGCTTCGTCGCACTCGCCCCGGATCTCGTCTCGCGCGCCGGAGGCACCAAGGCGGTTGCCGACAACGCTCGCATCGCCGCCGCGCTCGGCCAGACGCCCGCCGAGGAGCTCACTGCCGACCTTGTCGCCAGCCTCGCGTTTTTGAAGCAGCAGCCTGGGGTTCAGCAGACCAAGTTTGGCGTCTTCGGGTTCTGCTTCGGCGGTGGCTACAGCTACCGCTTAGCGCTCGCCTCGCCAGACATTGCAGCCGCGACGCCGTGGTACGGCACGGCTCCCCCGCTCGATCAGGTGCCAAACCTGCGCGGCAAAATTTGGGCGGTGTACGCCGGCAATGACGCTCGGATCAATGCGACTCTGCCCGATCTGGAAGCGGCGATGCGCGCGAACAACAAGCAGTTCAGCTACCAGATCTACCCCGACACCGCCCACGCTTTTCATCGGACGACCGACAACCCGACGCACATGGCTGCCGCCAAAGATGCCTGGCAGAAGATGGTCGACTTCATGACCCGGGAGTTGAAGGGCTAGCGAAGCCGCAGCGGGGCGCGGTTCCCCTCTCCCTCTTGCTCGGCTGTGGGGCGAGGCGGATGCGCCGGGTCACCGCTGGGGCATTCCTCGTCCCTCCCCGGAACTGTCGGGGTGTGGATGGTGCGTGCTGTCGGAATTCGGGAACGGCGCTAGCGAAGGATCGGCTGGATATTCCGGCTGTAGCCGGTCACATCGGGCGGGCCGTCTTGTGGCAGTGAACGGAAATACTCGATGTATGGACGATCGTCAGTGATGATAGGGCCGGGGCCGATCCTCGCTCGCACTTCGTCGGCGGTGGCGTTGAAGCGGCTGAGAAAATCGTTGGGGTTCGTGATTCCGGCTTCGCGTAGCGCCGCCGCCGTCTTGGGGTCGGCAAAGCGGGCTTGGAGCCGTGCCCGATCAATCACGATTGGCGAGTTCGAGCCGATGATCAAGTCGCCGCTTTGCCAGAGCGTCGCGTGGGGAAACGCGGTCAGGAACGTTCGCAGGATCATCTTGTACTGATAGTCCGAGAACGGCGGGATCCACTGCGTCATGACGCCGTTTTCTGTCAGGCGGCTTGCTACCAGCCGGTAGTACTCGACCGAGTAGAGTGTTGCCGAGCCGGCGTCGTTCGGCCGAATGGCGTCGCCCGACACCACGTCATAGCGCTGGTCAGTCAGCAGGAGGTAATTGCGGGCGTCGGCTTGGCGGATGGTGACGTTCGGCAACGTGAAAAACGCATAGTTGACATGGGCAAAGAAGCGCACGGCCTCGATCACCGCGTCGGACAGCTCGGCCGCGTCGACCTGCACACCGGGATACTGGGCGATCGCTCCCGCTGTCGCGCCGCCACCGATGCCGACAATGAGCGCCCGTTTCGGGTCGGGGTGCACCAGCATCGGCATGTGGCCGAGTAACCGGTGAAATTCCACCAGTGCTGGCTCGTCGCGCGCCTGACCGCGACTATTGGTGTAGAGCGTGATGTAGTTGTCGGCCGGGTTCCGCACCACCGTTACTGAGCTCTCGACACCCTCGCGATACCAGACGACCTCTTGATTAGGGAACTTGGTCGCGAGCACGTTCTCGTAAAGGTCGGGCGTCGTTTGCACTGCCGACCAGAAGACGAGGCCTCCAGCGACGGTGAGGCCGGCCTTCCAGGCCCAGTGGGTGCTCGTGCGGGGTGCAAGCCAGAGCACGAGTGCCCCGGCGAGCAATGAACCGGTGGCCAACAAGAAGAGACTGCGTTGGCTGGAGAGCACCGGAATGAGCAAGAATCCGGCAACCGCCGAGCCGAGGATCGATCCGACCAAGTTCGCCGCATAGAGTGTTCCGACGCGGTGGCCGGCGTCCTCGCGGTCCCCGACGTACAGCGTCGCCGCGACGGCGAACGTCATCCCCGAGAAGAACATCGCGGGAGCGATCGCTGCCACCGCCGCCAAAATCGACCGATAGTCCTCATACTGGGTGAGAAACTGGAGCCACTCCCACCCTTGGAGGGTCTGGATGGCCGCCTCCAGATTCCCGAGCACCCGCACGGAACCGAGGGCACAGAGTCCGATGGCAAATTGAAGGAGCGCGAACACGATCCACCAGTTGATGAACCGGCCGAGCGTTCCCAAGACGGGCCCAAGCACGTAGCTCCCGACCGCAATACCAAACAACACGGCGGCGAGCATGATGGTGAAGGAATAGGTGACGTTTTCGAAAAAGATCCCGAGCAGTCGGAACCAAATGACCTCATAGCCAAGCGCGAAAAACCCCGACAGGCCGAACGCCACAAAAACCGCCGACTGGCTTATCCCCGCGGAGCGGGTCGAGGTGAGCATGTTGACGACCGCCGCAAGCAGCAGCGATGCGAAGCCGATAGCGATGTTGATGACCGCCGCCGTCTGAATGCTCCCTTGGACGCCGGAGTTGGCAATCAGGACGAACCCGGCCGCCACGGCGCCGAAGATCGCGCCGGCGGTGTTGATCGCGTAGAGGAGGCTGACGCTACACCCGAGCGATCCCCCGTTCAGGACAGTCGAGCGGAGGATGACGGGCAGCGTCGCCCCCATCAGCGTGGTCGGGATGAGCAGAATGCCGAACGCGAGGAGCAGCCGAATCAGATCCGGCAGCGCGGCCGCTGGCAACGCCAGCGCTCCAAACGTGCCGAGCGTCGCTGAGACGCCTTCGCTCCAGCGGTAGATGGCTGGATAGGCATCGCGAAGCACGCCAAATGCCCACGGAGTGAGCAGGCCAGTCGCGCCGATGCCGAATTCGATGAAGGCGTAGGCGATAAGCGGGTTCTTGATGCGATCGGAAAAGCGTCCGGCTAGATAGCTGCCGACGGCCAATCCGAGCATAAAGCCGGCCAGCACGGCGCTGACCGCTTGGACGGTCACGCCGAATATCAGGCTCAGGATTCGCACCCACGCGACCTGGTAGATCAGTCCACTCGCGCCGGAGGCGAAGAAGAAAATCGCGATGACGAGGAGAAACAGGAGCGTTCCGACCTGGGCGCTCGCAACACTGCCAATTCTCGAGAGGGAAGGCAGTCGAATCGCCCGCAGCGGGGCGCGTTCGGCTTGGAGCGCCACACTGTCCTCCTCTGCTGGGATCAGTCCGGCCGGGCCGGGCCGCGTGGCATGATAGCAACGGTTGTCCGAAAGATCATCAATCGTGCTTCGGACGATCGGCTACGATGGCACACACACTGGTGTAGAGGAGGGTGCGTGGCAGGGGAGCCACCAATCCTGTATTGGGAAGATCTGAACGTCGGCGACGAGTTTTGGTCACCGGCGCGCACGATGACCGAAACGGACCTCGTGTGGTTCTGTAGTTGGACAGGCGACTGGCTGCCGATCCACTCGGACGAGGAGTTTGCCAAACAGTCGGAGTTCGGCCGCCGCATCTTTCACGGCCAGGCGGGCTACGCAGTGGCGACCGGGCTCGTCTCCCGCTCTGGCCTTCACAACGGGGCGATTGTCGTCCTCGAAGCGACGCTGCGCTACAAGAAGCCGCTCTTCGTCGGCGACACCATTCGCGTGCGGAGCGTCGTCCAGAACAAGCGCGAGACCAAGAAACCAGACCGTGGCATCGTCTGGTACGAAGTCTCGATCGTCAATCAGCACGACGAGGTGATCACCGACGGGCCGTGGACCTTCCTCGTGCGCCGCCGGCCGGCTTCGTGAGGAACCGATGATCGATCACGTCGGGATGAATCCGGGTTTTTCACACTACACGCTCGCTCCCGAGATTCAGGCGCTTGGGTTCGATTCCATCTGGGTCAGCGAGCATATCGTCTTTCACGGTCCGGTCTCGGAAGCGCTGACGGTGCTTAGCTATTACGCTGCGGCGGCGCCGCGCTTGCAGCTTGGCACCGCCGTCTATCTCATGCCGCTGCGCCATGCGACGATCACCGCTAAGACGGCGGCGACGCTGGACTATATCTCCGGCGGCCGATTGATTCTCGGCATCGGGGTGGGTGGCGAATATCCCAAGGAGTTCGAGGCCTGCGGCGTACCGGTGAAGCAGCGCGGCGGTCGTACCGACGAGGCGATTGTCGTCGCCAAGAAGCTGTGGTCGGGCGAGCGGGTCAGCCATGAAGGAAAGTATTTTCAGCTGAACGACGTTCGCCTCGAACCGCCACCGGTGCAGCCGGGCGGGCCGCCGATCTGGGTTGCCGGGCGGTCGGACGCCGCCATTCGGCGCGCTGCCCTGCTCGGAGACGGCTATCTGCCCTACCTGTTCACGCCCGACCGGTACCGGACGAGCCTTCAGAAGGTGCGCGAGACGGCAGCGCAGGCAGGGCGCGACCCGGAGGCGATCGCGGCGGCCCATTACCTTCAGTTTTATCTCGCAGCGAGCAAAGAGGAGGCCCGCCGGGCTGCGGCCGACTACATGACAGACAACTACAAGCAGGATTTTCATCCACTTGTCGACCGTTTTCTGGCCATGGGCACGGCGGCCGACTGCGCGGAATTCATCCAACGTTTCGTCGACGCTGGAGCGCGCAAGATCATCCTGATACCGGCGAGCTACCCAAACGAGGTGCCGGACCAAGTGCGGCGTGCTGGCGAGGAATTGCTCCCTCTTCTCCGCCCGGGTGCTCGGCGCGGCTGAATCGTCTCGCTGAGCCGGTCGAGGCTGGCCTCCTGCACGCGGCAGCGGGCCTCATCCTCAGGCGACGGCCACCAGCGGTAGCGATCGAGCGGGAAGGTGCCATCCTCGTCGGGTAGAACACCTTCTTCAGTCAGCCGCAGCCGTTGTTCGTCGGCCGGGTGGTCGAAACAGCGGGTGCTGATTCGCCCGTCGCGGTTGATCACCCGCCACCACGGCACGTCGTCGGGGTTGGGCAGGTGATGGAGCGCTGTCCCGACGGCACGCGCTGCTCGCGGCAGTCCAAGCGAGGCCGCAATCTGGCCATACGTCATCACGCGTCCTTCGGGAATGCGCGAGACGAGGGCGTAGACAGCCTCGCGAAAGGTCATCATTCGACGGTCGCGCCTTTAGGGGCGACTGCCAGCCGAAGCACTCGTCCCGGTAGGTCGCTGCCGGCGGCAGCGGTCATTGCCGCCGCGATATCCTCGATCCGGTCGTCGGCGAGGGCCAAGATGCTCGGGCCAGCACCGGAGAGGGCAGCGAGCCGCGCTCCCGCTTGGCGTGCCGCGTCGAGTACCCGTGGCAAGGCGGGGATGAGCGCGGCGCGGGCGTCCTGATGCAGCCGGTCTTCGCCGGCGAGCGCGAGGAGATCGAGACGGTTGGTGCAGAGTGCTGCTACCAGCAGCGCTGTCCGGCCGAGGTTGAAGACGGCATCCGCCCGGGAGACGGTCTCAGGAAGCACCCCCCGTGCCTTGGCGGTTGAGAGTCGTCGCGAGGGCACGAAGACAAGCGCGGTCAGCTCGGCCGGGAATGGTATCGGGGCGACACGCACGCCGTCGGCGATCACTGCGACGGTGCAGCCACCGTAGACTGCGGGCGCCACGTTATCGGGATGCCCCTCGATCTCAGCGGCCTTGGTGACCAACTCGTCGGGAGAGAGCGCAACGCCGGCCAGCGCTGCTCCGGCGAGCAGCCCACCGACGATCGCCGTGCTGCTGCTGCCGAGCCCACGGGAGAGCGGGACGGCGTTGTGGAGCTCGAGGGCGAAGGCGGGCGCGGCGCGGCCGGACAACTGATAGCCGATGGTGGCGCAGCGGTAGGCGAGGTTCGACGGGTCTCGCCGCAGGTCGTGCTCCCCTTCACCGTTCACGACCACGTGCGGCGTGGACGCTTCGGCAATGCGAATGCGGTTGTAGAGCGCAAGCGCCAGCCCGAGGCAGTCAAAACCGGGACCGAGGTTGGCGCTACTGGCCGGCACGCGGACGCTGAGCGTCATTTGCCACGCGCCTTGGCGACGCGGGCGCGGACGTCGCGGATTTGCTGCTGCAACTCCGCGACCAGCCGCACCCGGTGCTGCTCTTCCAGCGATTCATAGTCGGCGAGCAGCTCGGCCAGCTCGTCACGAACCCGCGCGATCGTCGCTGCCTGCTCGTCTACCCGCGCCGCGAGCGCCGCCCGGCGGTCGTCCACCTGCTTGGCAAGCCGGTGCGTTTCGTCGATCTGCTGTTTGTGTTCGGTTGAGCGAACGTCAAGGTCGTGTGCCTGTTTCTCGACGCGGGACAGCGCGACCCGAACGAGATGGAGCTGCTGTTCGAGGGCGCGGCGGGCCTCCTCTTCGGCGAGGACGGCTGACATCCGCTCCTCGGTTTGGATCAACCGGTCGGACAGGATGCGGATCTGGTCGCTGAGGGTCTCGCTCTGGCGGGCAAGATTGTCGATCTGCAATTGCAGGTCGCCGAAGCGATCGTCGACCCGCTTTTCGCGCTCGGCGCTAATCTGGATTTTCTGGCCAAGCTGGGTGACTTCGGCGCGGAGCGCGTCGTGGGCGCTGTTGGCGGCTTGGACCGATTCGACAACGCGCTGCTGAGCTTCGTTGAGATTTTGGATCTTGCCCGGAAGCGGGTCGAGATCATGGCGGATCGCCTCGATCCGGTGCCACGCCTCGGCAAGGATGGCGCGCAGGCGCTCCACCTCGCCTTGGTCTGTCTTGCGGGCGCGATCCGTCGAGGCGGCAAGGTCAGCAAGCGAGTCGCGGCATTGGGCAACCGCACCCTGAACGCTCTTCAGCGCCTCGTCCATCTGGGCGATCTGGGCGGTCTGACTGCGTAGGGAGGCGATGCCGTCCTGCATGATCCGCAGCTGGTCGGAGAATTCGCGCATGAAGCCGAGAAGCTGGTCGTACTGACCCTGCATGCGCGTCAGCCCCGCCTTCGCTTGGCGCGCCTCGTCCTCGAGCCACGTCAGCGTGCCGTTCAGGCGACTAAGCTCGAGCGGCTGCACGTTAGTCCTCCACGCGGAGAAAGCTGGCGACCGTCGGGACCACCGGCAGGCGGGCGATCGCGGCGACCGTCTTCTGCATGGCCGATTCGCTGGCACGATGCGTCATGACGACGAGCTCCGCCGTTCCGGTGTCGGCGTTGGCCGCGACCTGAATGACCGAGGCAATACTAATCGTGTGGTTGCCGAACTCGCGGGCAATCTGTGCCAGCACGCCAGGCCGATCGGCAACGATCAGCCGGAGGTAATAGCGCGAACTGACGAGGTCCATCGGCACGACGGGCAGAGGCTGGCGAGGTGGCTCCGCTGACGCCGGGGAGACGCCCCGGACGAGATGCTGCACCACATCGACGACGTCGGCGACGACGGCGCTCGTCGTTGGCTCGGCGCCCGCCCCCCGTCCATAAAGCATCAGCCGACCAACCAGATCGCCATCGACTTCGACGCCATTGAAGACGCCATCGACCTTCGCCAAGAGCCGGTCGCGCGGGATGAGGGTCGGGTGGACCCGCGCCTCGACCCCGCCGTCGGCGCGTCGCGCGATCGCCAGCAGCTTGATCGCGTAGCCAAGATTGGCGGCGTACTCGAAATCTCGCGCCGAGAGTCGGCGAATGCCCTCCCGGAAAATGTGGTGCGGCCGGATCTCGGCGTGGAAGGCGAGCGACGCAAGAATGGCCAATTTGTAGACAGCGTCGTGGCCATCCACGTCGTCGGCAGGGTCGGCTTCGGCGTATCCGAGCGCCTGGGCCTCTGCGAGTGCCCCGCTAAACTCGCTTCCTTCTCCGGCCATCTTGGTCAGGATATAGTTTGTCGTGCCATTGATGATCGCCCGGATCTGGCTGATTTCGTTAGCGCTCAGGTCGTGCTGAAACACGGCGATGATCGGGATGCCACCGCCGACACTTGCTTCGTACTTGACGGCGACGCCGCGCTCGGCGGCGGCGCGCAACAACTCCGGACCATGCTTGGCGAGCACCTCTTTGTTCGCTGTCACAACGTGCTTGCCGTTGGCGATGGCGCGCTGAAGAAAACCGAGCGCTGGGTCCTCGCCCCCGATCACCTCGACCACGATATCGATTTCGGGGTCGTCGAGCACGTCGGCCGGGTTCGTTGTCAGACAGGCTCGGTCGATTGGAACAGAGCGCGGCTTCGCGGGGTCGCGCACGAGAACGCGGCGGATCGCCAGCGACGCGCCAAGATGGCCAAATAGCGCCTCGCCCTTGGCGGGCAGGATCCGCGCTACGCCGCTGCCGACCGTGCCCAGACCGAGCAGGCCGATGCCGAGCCGATTCCGTGTGCCCACGGACCCTCCTGGGGACCGGCGAGCTTGATCCCGCCGGCGATCACGCGACGGATGCCGCGAGAAGAAGTGTCACTTCGTCCTCGCGGTCCACCACGTCGCGTACACCCCGAATCGTAAACCCCTGCTTGCGCAGAAACCGGATCGCCGGCGCATTGCGCGCCTCGACACTCGCCTCGACGACGCGCAAGCCGTGCCGGCGTGCCCAGTCGCGCACCTCGCCAACCAGCCGCGAGCCCAACCCACACCGCCGCCACCGTGCGCCGACCACCAACAGGTCAATCGTGGCGCGGGCGCGGGCGCCGGCGCCGGTCGCCAACACGTAGGCGGCGATCGTCTCGTCTTCCAGCAGAAGCGAGAAGTCCGCTGCCTCCAGACGTGCCTCAAGCGATGGGACGAGGGGAAACCCGTCGACGGTGCGCGGCCGGGGCAGCTTGGTCGGGCGTAGGCGAAAGCTGGTTTCCTCCCCCCACTCTTGGCGCTCGAGCTGCCAGGCCCATTCGGTCGTGTAACTGGGGTCGAGCTCGAGGCAGTCGAGCACGTCGTCGTCGCGCATCCGGCGGGGGCGCAGCACGTGGCTAGTATAGGCCGCAAGCTGCGACCAAGCAGCGGGTTCGGCAGGTTGTTCGGCCAAACGGGCGGTGAGTATACTTTCTCAGCCTTCCGCTGAGCGCGGAGCGGGGACCCATGCGCTACGAAGCCGTCATCGGGCTCGAAGTCCACGCCCAACTTGTCACGAAGACCAAGATGTTCTGCTCATGCAGCGCGGCCTACGCGGACGCGCCGCCGAACTCCACGGTCTGTCCGATCTGCCTCGGCATGCCGGGGACGCTGCCCGTCGCCAACAAGCGGGCGATCGATTTCACCATCATGACCGGGTTGGCGCTGGGCTGCACGATCCCCGAGTGGGCCAAGTTCGATCGCAAGAACTATCCGTATCCCGACCTGATGAAGGGCTACCAGATCTCGCAGTATGATGCGCCGCTTTGCATCAACGGGGCGCTTACGATCAGTCTTCCCGACGGCACGCGCCGCCGAATCGGCATTACTCGCGTGCACCTGGAAGAAGACACCGCGCGGCTGCTGCACCGCGTCGATGCCAGCGGCGAGGCCCATTCGCTCATCGATGTCAACCGCGCCGGCACACCGCTGATGGAAATCGTCAGCGAGCCCGATCTGCGAACGCCCGAGGAAGCGAAGCTTTATCTTCAAAAGCTGCGGCGTATCCTGCGCTACCTCGGCGTGTCGAGTGGCAACATGGAGGAGGGCAGCTTTCGCTGCGATGCCAATATCTCGCTCCGTCCCGTCGGTGAGACGGCGTTTGGCGCCAAGGTTGAGATCAAGAACATGAATAGCTTCGCCTCGGTGGAGCGGGCGCTCGAATACGAGATTGCCCGGCAGACCGATCTCCTCGAGCGCGGCGAACGGATCCCGCAGGAAACGCGCGGCTGGGTGGAGGACAAGGGCTACACGGTCGGTCAACGGAGCAAGGAACACGCGCACGACTACCGCTACTTCCCGGAGCCGGACCTGCCACCTGTGGTCATCGACCGTGCGTGGGTGGAGCGCCTCCGCGCGCAAATGCCGGAACTGCCAGACGAGAAAGAGCAGCGCTATCGAACGGTGCTCGGCCTGAGCGACTACGATGCGAAGCAACTGGTCGCGGACCGGCGGACCGCGGAATACTTCGAACAGGCGCTCGCCGCCTCGTCGGCCGGCAACGGCCGCGCCAAGGCCCTCGCCAATTGGATCATCAACGACGTCAATAGCGTGTTGAATGCACGCGGGATTGAGATCGACGCGTTTCCGGTCCGGCCCGAAGGCTTGAACGAATTGCTCGACCTCGTTGACTCTGGCGCGCTCAGCGTCAAGATTGCCCGCGATGTCTTCGCACGGATGGTCGAGACCGGCCGATCGGCGACGGCGATCGTTGAGGAACAAGGTCTGCGTCAGATTTCAGACGACACGATCGTGTTGCAGGCGATCGATGCGGCGATGGCAGAAAACCCGAAAGCCGTCGAGGATTTTCGGGCTGGAAAGACGGCAGCGCTCGATTTCCTCTTTGGCAAGGTCATGAAGGCAACCCGGGGAAAGGCCAACCCGCAACTGACGCGACGGCTCTTGAGCGAGAAGCTTGGCTCAAGCTGAGGCGGGCCGCCCGGGAATCGATTGGGCGATCGTCCGCGCTGCCGCCCATCGGACCGTCGGCACGAACTGGCTCGAAGTCGGCCCGGCGCTCGAACGACTTCAGGCGCAGTATGCCGCCTACGTTGCCGATTCGAAAGCGTTGATCGCCGAATTTACCGGCTGGACTCTGCCGATCGCGCCCGAAAACGTCGAGGTCGCCGATCGCGAGGCTTGGGTCGACGCGAACATTGGTCAGTTTCGCCGCCTCTTCGAGGCACTGGCGCCATCGCTCTTCCCCGATCCGGGACCGAATGCCTTCAACCGGGTGCTTGCCGGCGCCGGCGTTGTCGCCCTCTCTGTGCAAGTTGGGCTCTTGCTCGGCTTTCTGTCGCGCCGGGTGCTTGGCCAATTCGATGTCGCCTTTTTTGGGGCAGCAGCCGACCGGAGGGTGCTCTTCGTCGAGCCAAACATCCGGCGGGCAATTGCGGTGATGCGCGTCAACCCAGATTCGTTCCGACTGTATCTCAGTCTCCACGAAACGACCCACGTTGCCGAGTTCGGTGCGCATCCCTGGCTGGCGGACTATCTGATCGGGCTGCTTCGCGACTATCTTGGCACGTTGGGCGGCGATCCGCTGGCCTCCCTCGCTGCCCGTCTCGCCGGCCGGAGCAGCGGGGCTGCCGGCGCCGGCCCAATCGGCCTCTTTCTGTCAGACGAGCAGCGAGCGATCTTCGACCGGCTGCAGGCGGCGATGAGCCTTATCGAGGGATATGGAGATTATGTCATGCACACCCTCGCCCCGCGCCGGCTTGCCGATGCCGCCGAGATCGATCGGAAGTTCGCCGAGCGACGGCGGCGCCGCTCCCCCCTCGAACAACTCGTCTTCCGCATCACGGGTCTTGACCTCAAGCTGGCCCAATATGCCGCGGGTGAGCGCTTCGTTTCGCAGATCGTCGAGTTGGCTGGGCATGATGCGGCACAGCTTGCTTGGCGCGATGCCGACTCGCTCCCGACGATGAAGGAGATCCTCGAGCCCCCGCGCTGGCTCGAGCGCATGGGGATCACCGCTGCCGGACGGAGCCGGTAGCCCGGGCCAGTGGTGAGCCAAGGGGCGCTCCCTCTCGCTGTCCTTGGCTGTGTCGCGCTCGCATTCGCGCTTCGCGTCGCTGGCCTCGGCGCCCAAAGCCTCTGGTACGACGAGGGGTTCAGCGTCTACCTTGCTTCCCAGTCGCTCGGAGAGATCACCCGGCTGACCGCCGGCGACATCCATCCGCCGTTCTACTATTACCTGTTGCACGGCTGGATCGCGCTCGCTGGCGCCAATGAGTTCGCGCTCCGCTTCCTGTCCCTTCTGCCCTCGGTGCTCACCGTCCCGGTCATCGCCCGCCTTGCGGGACGCGCCGGGGCGCCTGCGGCGGCGGTCGGCGCACTCATCGCGGCCATTGCCCCCGCCGCCGTCTGGTATGGTCAAGAGGCGCGGATGTATGCGCTGCTGGTCCTGCTCGTCGCGCTCTCGCTTGACCGGTTCCTCACCTTCATCAATAACGGTGGCGCTGCCGCCTTTGCCGGCTGGGTCATCCCTTCTGCTTTCGCCATCTATAGCCACTTCTACGGCGCGTTTGTTGTCGCGGCGGAGGCTGCGATCGGCCTCTGTTGGGTACTTGCCGGCGTTCGAATCGGGCCGGGGCTCCGGCGCGCCGGGCTGCTGCTCGTCGGCTTCGCCGTCATTGCGGCGAGCTACCTTCCGTGGCTCGGCCCGGCGTTGACGCGGCTCGACGGCGACGAAAGTTACTATCAGGGTACCCTCGACCCCGCCCAAGTCGTCCGCGAGGCTGCCACCCTCATCGCCGTCGGCGAAACGCTCGACGGCCCACTCATCCTGCTTGGAGCCGCCGCCTTCGCGCTGGCGATCGCCGTCGGCGGTTGGGCACTCCGACGTCGTCCACTCGCCGTCGGGCTGTTGCTGGCTGCCATCGTGGTGCCGCTTCTGCTCCTCCTTGGTGTGAGTTGGAGTCGGCCGAAGTTCCATCCGCGCTACCTTCTGGTGACGCTGCCGGCGGCGCAGGCGCTCGCCGCGGCCGGAATCGGCTGGTTCCTGACGCGACCGCTCCCCGCGAGAATCGCGGGAGGAGCGTTGATGGCGGCGCTGGCCGTGCCATATGCGGTCGCGCTCGCCAATGCGGCGTTCGACCCACGTTTTGCCCGCGACGACTGGCGCGCCGCCGTCGCGGCGCTCGATGTGGGGCCTCGCGATGCCGTCGCCCTCATTTCGGGCCATGCCTTCCCGGTGTTCACGTACTACTACGGCGATCGGCCCTATACGCCGCTGCCCGATGGCTTCACCCTGTCGACGCGGGCCACGCTCGGCTACAACCTCGCCAACACGCTCAACGAGCTGGCCGCACGCGCCGACCGGCTTTGGATCCTCCGCTGGCAGGACGAGGTCGTCGATCCGAACGGGTTCCTCGGGCGCCTGCTTGCCACGGGGGCGGACCGCGAGCCGTTGAACGCCGCCCCGCACGGCGTCGGCCTCGAGCGGTACCGCTTCTGGCCGAACGCTCATTTCTCGGCCGAGCCGGAAATCGACCATCCGCTCGATGTCAACTTCGGCAATGTCCTGCGACTGCTCGGCTACGAGCGCAGCGGTGGCGCGGCCGCGAGGTCACTCGTTGTCCCAGCCGGCGAGCCGCTGATCCTCACGCTCTATTGGCAAGCGGCACGTCCGCTCAGCGCCGATTACAAAGTCACGGTTCGGCTCGTCGACGAGCGTGGCATGATCTGGGGACGCAGCGACCGGCGTCCGGCGGCCTATTTCTACCCCACGCCCCGTTGGAAGCCCGGCGAGATCGTGTTTGGTGATCTGCCCATCCCCCTCGAGCCGACCACGCCGCCCGGTGACTATTGGGTGGAGGTCGAGGTGTATGCCGAAGACGGGGCGCGCCTTGCGCCCCTCGACGTGTTGGACGCGCTCGGCAACCGAGCGGGGCAGGCAACGAGGATTGCCCCGCTCCGCGTCAGCCCGCCGACTGGCCGGCAGCCGCCGACCTCGATCGCGCGGCCGCTCGACGCGACCGTCGGCGCGATTCACGTCGTTGGCATCGATGGGACGGGCGACCTCGGAACGGTTCGCCCGGGGCAGCGGCTGGTGATTGGCTACTACTGGAGGCGCAGTGGGCAGCCCGGTGGCGACCTCCAGCTCCGGCTGACGCGGGACGGAAGACCGATCGCGCTGGCCAGCGAGGGTATCCCGCGGGAGGGCATCGAGTCCGCGCCACCGGGCTGGACGTGGCGGGCGCTTTGGCCCCTCCTCATTCCGGCGGACGTCCCTGCCGGACCAATCGCGGTCGAGTTGTCGGACGGCGAGCGCAGCGTTCCGCTCGCGCGCGCCACGGTGGAGGTGGTCGATCGGTCGTTTACGCTGCCAGACTCTCTCCCGAACCCGGTTGCCGTGCCATTCGGCCAGCTGGCGGAACTCCGGAGCTGGGAGAGCGACCGCAGGGTGATCCGTCCCGGCGACACGCTAACCGTCCAACTGGTCTGGCTTGCCCGGGGATCCTCGGATCGGCCGCTGAAAGTCTTCGTCCACGTTGTGGACGAAACCGGGCGGGTAGTGGCGCAACGTGATGCCGAGCCAGGCGAAGGCCGTTGGCCAACCACGGCTTGGCTGGCCGGCCAAGTGATTCTCGATCGCGCCCCGATCGTGCTTCCCGCCACCTTGCCGCGTGGCCACTATGGAATCGTGATCGGGATGTATGACCCGCTGAGCGGCAACCGATTGCCCGTGACCGGAGGCGACAGCGTCCGGCTCGGTGACTTCATGGTTCAGTAAGCCTGGTATACTCGCGCAAATTCGCGCCGAGGTGACGATGGCCTCCTTGGAAGGCGCAGAAAATCTGTGGCTGGCAAAGGCGCTGTTCGACCTCGGTGGCATTCAGTTCGGCAGTTTCACGCTTCCCCGGGGTACCTTCGACTCCCCGGTCTACGTCAACCCACGGGTCTTGGTGAGCGAGCCGCAAGTGCTCCGCCGCACCGCCGAGGTGATCGCGCATGAGACCGCGTCCGGGTCCTTGCGTCGCCGGCCGCGGGTCTCACCGTTCAATCTGGTGGCCGGCGTGCCCTTCGGCGGTTTGCATCTGGCAACTGCCTATTCGCTGCTCACCGGCACGCCGATGATCTATCCGCGGCCGCCGCGTACCGGCGGTATGGGAGACATCATCGAAGGGCGGTATCAGGACGGGCAGACCGTCCTGATCATCGACGACCTCATCACCCACGGCGGCAGCATCTTGCAGACCAAGTCGCTGCTCGAAGAAGCGGGGCTGCACGTCCGCGACGCAATCGTGCTGGTTGACCGCGAGGCCGGCGGCGGCGAGCGGCTAAAGCGGCATGGCGTCAACCTGATCGCCATCCTGAAGCTCAAGACGATGCTGAACCACTACCTCGCGCTTGGGCTCATCACGTCCGAGGATTTCCATCGCAGCATGGCGTATCTCGAAGGCAAGCGCCCCGGCGAGCACGGCGAGCTCAGCGGGTCGTAGGCGTGTCGCCCGAGGCTGTCCGCCGTCAGAGTGGTCGTTGAGGCCACAACCCGGCTGGTTCCAGTACACTCGCTCGCCGTGATCGATCCCCCGTTCCCCCGGTTTCTGACCGGGTTGCGCGTCGTAGCGATGGGCGACCGGTCGACGCTCATCGCCGCCCGGCTGCTCGCCGATCTCGGCGCGGCGTGTCGGGTGATCGAGCCGAAGGACGGCCACCCGTTGCGCCGGCAGCCTCCATTCGTCTGCGGCATTGGCGCGGCGTGGTGGGAGCTGACGCGCGGCTTCGAGGTCGTGACGGATGCGAGCGGCAGCACCCGCCTGAACGAAGCCGATATCTTGTTCGCCAACGCTGATACACCAGAAGTCGGCGAGCAGACAATCCGGGTCCGGATCTCATCGTTTGGGTCGGTTGGCCCGTGGGCCGGGTGGCAGGGCGGCGAGCTCATCATCCAAGCTGCGAGCGGGCTGCTCGATCTGGTCGGCGATCCGGACCGCGCGCCAACGATGATCGGAGGCGTTCCGGTCGAAAGTGTGGCGGGAGCGCATGCCGCAACGGCCGCGCTGATCGCGCTGTTCGACCGGGAGCGCTCCGGCCGTGGCCAACGCATCGACGTCTCGGCACAGGCGGCGGCGGCGTGGGCGACGCATCCCGTCCGGCCGATGTGGCTGCTCGAGCGACAATTGACGAAACGCGCCGGGGTGCGCCGCCCATTCGGCAATGCCAGCCGACGGCTCATCTTTCCCTGCGCGGACGGTTACGTTGCCCTCCAAGGGGTCCTTGGCCGCGAATGGTCATCCTTCTTCGCTTGGGCCGCCGAGGTTGGAATGGACGGGCCGTTCCGCGACCCGGTCCTTGCCGAGGCTGCGAGCCAGGCTGGCGTCGTACCCGGAGGGGTAGACCAGGCGGTTGTGGACCGCGTGGACGAGTTGCTCGTGCCATTCCTGAAGCGCTACACCCGTCGCGATCTCTACGAGGAAGGCCAGCGCCGACGGATCATCGTCTTCCCGGTCAACGAGCCCGCTGACCTGCTGTCGGACCGCCAGCTCGCGGCGCGCCGTTTCTTCCAGCCTGCCGAGACTCCGGACGGTGGGACGCTGCTGGTTCCCGGGCCGCCGGTGAAGGTCACGCTTGGCGGGCCGGCGGCGCATCCGCCGCTGCCGGCGCCAGTGACTGGAACGGGCGCGTTGGCGGGCGTGCGTGTCCTCGACTTCTCGTGGGTTGGCGCCGGACCGCTCACCACGCTCCAACTGGCTGTCCACGGCGCTGAGGTGATCCGCGTCGAATCGGCGCTCCGGCCAGACGTCCTCCGGCTTTCTCCACCATATGCTGGCGGGCAGCCGGATCTTGAGACGAGCGGCTATTTCTCCCCGCTTAATGCAAGCAAGTGGGGTATTGCGCTCAACCTTGCCACGCACGAGGGGCGCGACATCGCCCGGCGGCTGGTTGCCCACTGCGACATCGTGGTGGACAGCTTCACGCCGCGGTTGATGGCCGGGTGGGGGCTCGACTATGAGTCGCTCCGGCGAATCCGGCCCGACGTGATTGTGTTGAGCCTGTCGATGCTCGGCGCAACTGGCCCCGACCGCGACGCTCTTGGGTTTGGCACCGTCCTGCAAGCGGCAGCCGGGTATCCGACCGTCACCGGCTGGCCCGACTGCGATCCGGTTGCAACCGGCATCCCCTTCACCGATTGGATCGCGCCCTTCGCTGTTCTCCCGACGCTGCTGGCGGCGCTCGCGCATCGCAAGCGCACCGGTGAGGGCTGCTATCTTGATGGCTCGCAGCTCGAGGCGACTCTTTCTCTTTTCCGCGAACCGGAGATCGCGGCACAGTGCGGCGAATCGGCGGCGCGCACGGGCAACCGGCTGGTCTCCGCGGGTGTAGATCTCGCGGTTCCTCACGGCGTCTACCCCTGCCGCGGCGATGATCGGTGGGTCGCCATCGCGTGCTACGACGACGACCAGTGGGCTCACCTTGCAGCGACTCTCAACGACCCGCCAGTTCCTCCGGCTGCGACGCTCGCGGATCGGCGCGCTGTCCGACCGGCGATCGATGATTGGATTGCCCGCTGGAGCGCCGGGCAGGATGCCGATGCCGCCGCGGCGCTGCTCCAAGCCGCCGGCGTGCCGGCAGCGCCGGTTCGCGACGCAGCAACCGCGGCCGCGGATGCGCAGCTCCATGCTTGGGGGTTTGGTACGCTGCTCGATCATCCAGTGGCGGGACGAACGCCCTACGATCCGCCGGCCTTTCGGCTGTCGCGCTCGCCGGCTCAGCTCCGTCCTGCCCCACTGTTGGGTCAACACACCGAGCAGATCGTGCGTTCGCTGCTCAAGCTGACGGACGACGAATGGACGCGCCTTGTCGAGGCCGGCGCGTTCGTGTGAGGAGACAATGGACAGCGGATTAACGTTCGAACGGGCGCAGGCGGCGCTGGCGGCGGCGGTCGCGAAAGCACAGGCGATCGGCGTGCCAATGTCGATTGCGATTGTGGATGGTGGCGGTCACCTGCTCGCGTTTGGCCGCATGGACGGCGCCGGGTGGGCGACGGTGAAGATTGCTGTGGCAATGGCTGAAACGTCCGCCGCCTTCCGCAGCGAAGGCGCTCGGCTCAAGCCGTTTGTCAATGATCGTTGGTTCAACAGCATCGAGGTCGCCGGCGGGCAGCCGCCGCTTGCCGGTGATGCCGGGATCCCCATCGTCCTCAACGGGCGGCTGGAAGGCGCGATCGGCGTCAGCGGCGGCAGCGGGGCACAGGATCGTGCCTGCGCACGTGCCGGTCTCGCCGCCCTTGGGATTCACGTTCCGGAGTGATTCGCGGCGACCGCCGCGGCAAGCTCCTCCGGAGAAACCACGGCGTTGCCGAACCGGCGAACGACAATCCCCGCCGCCGCGGCGGCAAGCGTCGCGCTCTCTCGCACCTGCAGCCCCGCGGCGACTCCGAGCGCGAGGACGGCGATCACGGTGTCGCCCGCCCCGACGGCGTCGTACACCTCGCTCCGGTTTGACGCCGGGAGGCTGGAAAACCCAGAGCCGTCCCGGAGGGCCACGCCCGCCGCGCCGCGGGTGATGACGATGCTCTCCGCGCCGAGTGCGTCGCGCAGCTCGGCGGTGGCGGCGCGAAGATCGGCTTCCTCGCGCAGCGGACGGCGCAGCGTCGCCTCGGCGTCCGGCGTGTTCGACCGGACCAGCGTGTATCCGCGAAAGCGCAAAAGATCCCCCTGGGAATCGACGACCGTCGGTCGGCCGGCGCGTCGCGCGACGCGCCGGATCGTCGCGATCGTCTCGTCATCGAGAACGCCGGAACGATAGTCCGAGACGAGGATGACGTCGGCATCGAGTGCGCCGCGTTCGATCGCTTCGGTGACCCGGCGTCGGACGATTCCATCGAGCGGGGCGCGCGACCCGCGGTCGAGCCGCACCATTTGCTGCATCACCCGCAGGTCGACGTCGGCCATTACGCGCGTCTTCACTGAGGTTACCCGGGAAGCATCGACGATGAGCCCCTCGACATCGATGCCGGCATCAGCGAGCAGGAGGCGGAGCTCACGCCCGGAGGGATCGTCGCCAACGACGCCAACGAGACGGGCCGCGCTGCCCAGCGCCGCGATGTTGCGGGCCGGGTTGGCGGCTGCCCCGGGGATCGTCATGCGGCGCAGAAACTCCAGCACCGGCACCGGGGCTTCGCGAGACAGCCTCTCCGGCCGTCCGATCAAGTATTCGTCGAGGCAGACATCGCCGACGACCAGCACCCGCCGGCCGGCGAGACGCGCGACAAGCGCCGCCGCATCCCCGCTCATCGCAGCCGCGAGGCGGCGAGCGCCGCACCAATCGCAACAATGAGCCAACTGATCGGATCGAGGAGCCATTGGGTAAGGAGCCGCGTTGCGGCAGGGCCGCCGGCCAAAAGCAGCGGTCCGCCGAGCACAATGAGCGGAATCAGGCGGCTGATGATGAATGCCAACGCCACGCTGACGACCGCGACCGCCATCAAACCCGGCCCTCGCTTCCGGTTCACCGATCGGGAGATCAGTTCGCCGATCCCGTAGCCGAGAAAAAGCACGATCCAAAGCGAGAAGAATCCGGCACCCAAGCCGACGAGTGCCAGAACTGCCCACAGCGCGCCAAATCCGACGGCGAGCGCCAGCCCGGTCAGCGAGGCGACAAGGTATCCCGCCGGACGAACATCGTAGGTCGGTAGCTTGCGAAGTTGGGCGCAGTCGCGGCAGCGTACCCCGACCGGGGTGTAGACCAGACAACGCGGACAGATCGGCGTTTCACAGCGACCACACCGCAGATAGGTCTCGACGTCCGGATGCGCGGCGCACCGGAGCGGCGCTTCTGGTGTTGGGCTCATCGGGCCGGACGAAGGGGCAAGAGCGGCTCCACCGCGCCCGCGACACGGGCGCTCGTCAGGTCGCGCATGCAACGATGATGGCCGAGCGGACACTCCGCCGGATAGGTGGCATCGTAGCACGGGCTGCAGGGCAAATTCAGCCGGACGACGACCGCGCGTGGCGAGCGTGGTCCACTGATGCGCGGGTCACTGGGTCCGTGGATCGCCACCACCGGGACGCCCAACGCTGCCGCGAGATGGAGCGGGCCGGAATCACCGCTGATGACCAGCGCCGCCCGGTCGAGCACGCCCACCAGTTCGGGGATTGACGTACGGCCAGCGAGGTTCAGCGGGGCCGGTGACAACCCGGATGCAATCCGTTCGGCGAGCGAACGGTCGGCAGGGGCGCCGACGAGCGCGACCGCCGCCCCGGCGGCCTGGAGCCGGCCGATCAGCTCTCGCCAGCCGTCTGGTGTCCAGCGTTTCGCGTCCCCAGATGCCGAGCCGGCGTTGACGGCCACGAGCGGTCGACCGTCCCAGCCGGCTGCGCGCAAGAGACGGTCTGCCCCCGCTCGATCCTCCGGCATGGCCACCAGATCGTGGCCTGGCCGGACGATCCCGCCCGCTGCCCGAGCGAGGCGAAGGCAGAAGTCCGTTTCGTGGCGGACCGGGCGGTAGCGCCGGCCACCGAGCGCGGTGGTGTAGGCAAAGGGGAAGCCCTCACGACGATAGCCAACGCGCACCGGTGCGGCCGAAGCGATGGCGAACAGGCTCGCCCAGACACCAAACAGGCCGATCGCGAGATCGAATTGCGCCCGGCGGATCGTGCGGATCGTAGCGAGAAGGGCCCGCCACGTCGCCGGCGCGAATGGTTCGCCCGAAGGGCGCAGCCGGTCCGGGTCGAAGACGAGCACGTGGTCGACGGCTGGACAGCGGCGTGCCAAATCGGCGGCGGCGGGCCGCACCAGCATCGTGATCTCGGCCTCCGGGTAGGCCACCCGCAACGCCCGCACCGCCGGCAGCGAAAGAACGACGTCGCCTAACAAGTCGAGGCGGATCACCAGAATCTGGCGAACGTGACCGGGAGGCCGGTCGGCGAGGCGTTGCGCGACGGCGAGCACTCCGATTGGGATGCCCACGATGCCAAGTGCCAGCCGAATCGCCTGGCGGCGCAGCCAGCGGCGCAGCCGCATCAGGCGACGCGCGCCGGGAGCACGCGCTCGATAGCGGCGATCACCGGCGCCACTGGCAGATCGAAAACGCACGGGTGCATCGGCAGGTCGCGCTCCGTCCAATCGAGTCGGTTGCATGGAGCGCAGGGAAAACGCGAAGCGACTACGTGGCTATCCGGGGCGGCCCACGGACCGAAGGCGCGGGGATCGACCGGCCCGTAGAGTCGAACGGTTGGCGTTCCAACCGATGAAGCGAGATGCATGATGCCAGAGTCCGGCCCGATCGCCAGCGTCGCCCGGCGCAGCGCCGCCGCGAGCCGCGGCAAGGGCAGCCCGACTAGAGGGCGCGCCGGAACCGGGAGCGCTGCCAGCGTCTCTTCCACCAAGGCGCGCTCTGCCTCGCTTCCGGAGACGACGATCGCAATGCCGCGCTCCTCAAGCCAGTGCGCCACTGCGGCATAACGTTCGGTGCGCCAGCGCTTGACCGGCGAACCAGCGCCCGGGTGGATGACCGCGAAGCGCTCCGGAAGCCCTTCGGGCGGTACTTCGTCGACAAAGGCGAGCGCGGGCCGCTCAGGCGGCTTGGCCGGGGGCACGCTGCCTGCCAAGCGAATCAACCGGTCGATCAGCCGAGTGTTTTGGAGCGTCTCATGAAGACCGGGGCGGTAGCGGACTCGGTGGCTGAGGAACGGCGCGACGTCCGCTTGGTCGTAGCCAAGCCGAACCGGAATGCCGGCGAGCCGCGCGAGCAGCGCGCCCCACCAGTGGTCGAAGCGGAGGATGACCAGTGCGTCGTAGCGCTCGGCGCGAAGTCGGACCACGTCGGCGGCGAGCCGTCGGTACGGCCCGATCACCGATCGTTTCGGGGCGCGCTCGAAACCCGGAAAAGGGAGCGTGCGCAGCGTGACGCCGCCAATCCCTTGGGCCACCGGCTCCGCCCATGGGCCGACCCAGAGATGGACCTCCGCCTCCGGGAGCGCGGCACAAAGGCGAGCGATCGCGGGCGCAGCCAGAACGAGGTCGCCAAGGTGGTCGGGCCGCAGCAGCGCAACGCGGGTAATCGGCGTTGGACGTCGAACGGGCCACGGGAGGGCGCCGATCAGCCGCAGGGCGCGCCGCCGCCAGCGCGCACGAGGGGCGAGAGCCGCCGTCATGGCACAATTGTAGTGGGTCCGAAACTCAGCTCAGGCGGGTACCGAGGTGTCCCGATCTGGTCTGACCCGCAGACGGCGCCTCCCTCCCTGACCGGCTCATCGACCCAAGAAATGCTCTATAGTCGAATGGGGCGGGGGCGGCGCCTTGCCCGGAGGCGCGCGACACTGATGGCCTCATTCTTTCTTCGACCGCGGACCGCGGCGCGAAATGCCCGGCGTTTCCGGGAGATCGCGAACATCCTCGCCCGTCACGGCTTCGGCTTCATCCTCGATTACTCCGGCATGCAGCCGTGGCCGATCCGGCTTTTTGGCCGGCGCACCCATCCCCAGTACACCGCGCCCGAGCGGCTGCGTCTCGTCATCGAAGAGATCGGCCCCACCGCCATCAAGCTTGGCCAAGTCCTCTCGACGCGTCCCGACTTCGTGCCCCCGGAACTGTTGCAAGAGCTGATCAAGCTGCAGGATACCGTCCCGCCGTTTCCCTTCACCGAGGTCGTCCAAACGCTCCGCGAAGAGTTTGGCGTTGAGATGGAGACGGTGTTCTCGGAGTTCGATGAAACGCCGGTGGCGGCGGCCTCGCTCGCCCAAGTGCACCGTGCCCGGCTGCGGAGCGGCGAAGAAGTCGCCGTGAAAGTGCAGCGGCCGGGGATTGTCCGCCAAATCGAAACCGATATCGATATCACGATGCGGATCGCGCAGATCCTCGAGCGCCGAACGGATTGGGCGCGGGCGTACAACTTGACGGAGACGGTCGAAGAGTTCGCCCGGACGATCCGTGAGGAGCTGGATTTCACGTCCGAAGCCCGCAATATCGAGCTATTTTCCCGCACGTTCGCCGGGCAGCCGGGCGTGGCCTTCCCGACCGTTATCTGGGAGTACACGACGCGCCGAGTGCTGACCATGCGCTGGGTCGGCGGGTTCAAAATCACCGATACGGCCGCGCTCGCCGAGGCGGGGATCGACCGTCGCCGGCTTGCTCATCGTTTCGCCGAGGTGATTCTTGAACAGGTGCTCATCCACGGCTTTTTCCACGCCGATCCCCATCCTGGCAACGTCTTGGTCACGCCAGACGGCAAGATCGCCTTCCTCGACTTTGGGATGGTCGGCTACCTCGATGAAAGTTTGAAAGAAGAATTGGTGCAACTCGTGTTGGCGCTCGTGCGGCGCGACGTGTCGGAGATCACGCGCGAATTGCTCGATATCGGCGTCATTCATGAGCGGATCGACTTTCGCCGTTTTCGTGCCGATCTGGCGCGGCTGCTGCGCCGTTATTACAACGTGCCGTTGCGGCAGATTCCGATCGGCGAAGTCATTCAGGATACGTTGCAGGTCGCCTACCGCTACCATCTGCAACTGCCTGCCGACCTTGCGCTCCTCGGTCGCGCCATGTCGACGATGGAAGGCGTCGCGCTGACCCTCGACCCCGACATCTCGATCGTCTCGGTCGCCGAGCCTTTCGGCCGGCGGTTGATGGCGCAGCGCTTCGGACTTGGTCAGACCTGGGAACAACTTCAGATGACGGCCGTCGAATACCTCAGTTTGGCGCGCCTGATCCCGAAGCGGATCGACGGGATGCTGAGCCTTATCGAGAAGGGTGATCTCCGGATCAACACCGTGCCCGCGCTGCCGGAGACGGAATCGGGCTTGGTCGAGCTCGCCAACCGAATCGTGCTGGCGCTCGTCGTCGTCGCCGGCATCATCAGCTCGGTCATTCTCCTCTCCTTCGAAGGGCGCGATTTCCTCACGTATGCTGGCGTGGGGATGATGCTGTTCACCGCCGTGCTCGCCGTCTGGCTTGCCTTCCTCACGCTCCATGGGTAGTTCCTCCGGTCGAGCCGGTTCGCTTTCTCCCCTCACTGTCGGTATCGTGGGCAATCTCGTGCTGCGCGTTGCCTCGAACGCCACGGGACTGATGCTCGGGCTCTATCTCCAACACATCAACCGGACGCTCTACCCGATCTCTGCGACCGAAGTCGGGCTCTTCGCGGTGACGTTTTATCTCGCCGAACTGACGCTCGCGCCGGTGTTTGGATCGCTCTCCGACCGCTGGGGTCGGCGGCTGTTCATGATGCTCGGCTCGCTCTTCGGCCTCGTCGCGGTCGTGATGACGGGGCTGACAACGGTATTGCTCATTTTGCTCATCACTCGGCTGTTGGAAGGGCTGTCGACAGCCAGCTCGGCGCCAGCGATTCTCGGGCTGCTCTCGTCCGAGACTGATGAGAGCGAGGTGAAGCGCGGCCGCTCGATGGCGTTCTTCGAGGTGGCGACGATTATCGGCATCGCTGGCGGCGCGGCGGCTGGTGGGTATCTTTGGGCATGGCTGGGCGCGGCCGGCTTCTTCTTGGTCGCCGCCATCTATGCGACGAGCTTGACGATCTTCTGGTTCATTCGCGAGCGCTCGCTCACCCTCCGCCACTCGCACATCAGCGGCCGGCGCTTCGTCCAGCTGATCACCACGCCACGGGTCTTACGCTTTGCGCCGGCTTGGCTGGCGGTGAACGCCATCGTCGGGATCTGGTTCTCGCACGGTGTTTTTCAGTTCTCGAAGCACCCGGACCCAGCCCAATTCCTCAGTGGGCTGAGCGGGCCGGTAGTCGGCAACTTCTTCGGGCTGTTCGGCCTCTTCTTCCTCGTTGGCTGCGTTTTGTGGGGCTTCCTCTACCATCGCTTTGCACGGCCGACCTTGATGTTGCTGTCGCTCTCCGGCATCTTCGTTGATGTGGCGGCGCTCTACCTGATCAACCAATACGGTCAGCATGGCGCACCGCTGCTCCCGGCGCTGGTCGTGGTCCTGCTCGGCGCGGTGCTCGTTTGGAGCGGGTTCACTCCGGCCGCGCTCGGCTATCTGGCCGAAATCGCCGAGTCGTTCCCAGAGGACCGAGGAACTATCATGGGCTTCTATTCGATCTTCCTCGGCGGCGGGCAGCTCCTTGGCGGTTTGCTCGGCGGACCGTTTGCCGATTGGCGCGGGGTCGATGGGCTGATCCTTCTCACCTTCCTCGTCGCGTTGGTGGCGCTGGTGACCGTGCTACTGCTGCGCATCTCGCCGGCGGCGGGCAGCCGAGCACGTCCGGCCGCGGAACCGCGAGGAATCGCCCGACTCCCTTGAGACGGGCCGCAAGGCTCTGCTATAGGTTGAGCGATGTTTGCTCGTGTCGCCGGTGTCCGGCTCGGGTATCGCGAGGCCGGCGCCGGCGCCCCGCTGGTGCTGCTCCATGGCTGGGGCGGCGACAGCCGGTCGTTCTTCCCGGTCCAGCAGGCGCTCGCGCTGCACTTCCGGACGCTCGCGCTCGACTTCCCCGGCTTCGGCCGCAGCGCCTTGCCGCCCGCCACCTGGGGCGTCGACGATTTTGCCGAGCACCTCGCCGGCTGGCTGGATGACCTTGGCATCCGCCGCGCCTCCGTGGTTGGCCATTCGTTCGGCGGGCGAGTGGCGATCGTTTTGGCGGCGACCCAGCCCGAGCGGGTCGACAAGTTGGTGCTGGTCGCTAGCGCTGGCATCCTACCGCGCCGCACCGTCACCTACCACCTGAAGGTGCGAACATCGCGGCTCGCCCGTCGGCTGCTTGCCGCGCCGCCGCTGGCGCGGGTGCGCCCAGCGCTCGAGCGGCGGCTTTACGATGCGCTCGGGGCGAGCGATTACGCCAACGCTGGCCCCTTGCGGTCCACCTTCGTGCGGGTGGTCAATCAGGATCTTCGACCGCTCTTGCCGCGCATCCAAGCGCCAACCCTGCTCATCTGGGGCGAGAAGGACGAAGCCACACCGCTCACCGATGGAGAGATTATGGCGCGCGAGATCCCAGATGCCCGGCTCATCGTCTACCGAGGCGCAGGGCACTTCGCCTATCTCGAACGGGCGGAGCAATTCGCGGCCGATGTCCGCGCGTTTCTCGCCTCGTGAACGTTGTCGACGTCGGCGTCATCCTCGCCATCATCGGTTGGCTGCCGTTCTGGCTCGCCCGCATGGCGCGCAATCTCCATATTTTTCAGCTCGAGGAGTATGAGGCGCGGCGCTTCCTGCGCTGGTGGATCGGCGACGTCGGCCGGTCGCTCGGCCTGCCAGTGCGGCTGTTGATGCTCGTGCTCGTGGCGCTCGCAGCGCTGCCGGTGGTCGGGTTGCCTGTCTTGGCAGGCGTGGTGGCGACGCTCGGTTGGGCTGGACTCTTCGCCGGCCTGTTCGTCCGCCGGCCGCGCACCATGCAGAAGAAGCCGCTCGTTTGGACCGCGCGCGCCAAGCGTCTTCTCGGGGTCACTTTGGCGCTCGCGGTGCTTGCTTTGACGATCTCGCTCAACCCCCTTGCCGTTGCCGTTCCGTATCGCTCGGCGGCGGCAATCCTTGGGATGGGACTGCTCACGGTCTTCGATGGCCTCGTCATCGCCTTGGCGAATCTCCTCGCTCAGCCCGTTGAAGCGGCCGTCCGGCGCTTTTATCGCTGGCGAGCGCACCGGAAGCTCCGAGCCGTCGCGCCCTATGTGGTGGGCGTCACCGGCAGCTATGGCAAGACGTCGACGAAGGAGATCATCGCCGCGCTGCTCGCCGCCAAGGATGCGACCCTCAAGCCACCCGGCTCCTACAACACCCTGATGGGCCTTTGCCTCACCATCAATCGTTGGCTTGAGCCGCACCACCGCTTCTTCGTCGCCGAGATGGGGGCATACGGCCGCGGAGACATCAAGGCGCTGTGCGACCTTGTCTCGCCGTCAGCAGGCGTGCTGACTGCCATCGGGCCGGAGCATCTGGAGCGGTTCGGATCGATCGAGGCGATTGAGCGAACGAAGTACGAGCTGATCGAGTCGCTGCCGAAGGATGGTTTTGCCTTCTTCAATGTCGACGATGAGCGGGTCCGACGTCTTGCCGACGCGACCCGCGGCGTCCGTGTCATCCGCTACGGGCTCTTGCCGGATGGCCACCCGGACGTCACTGCCGAGAATGTCCGCAGCGGACCGAGCGGGATTGAACTCGACGTAGTCCGCGGCGATGAGCGGTTCCATCTTCGGTGTGGGCTGCTCGGCCGTCACAACGCGCTGAATGTGATCGCCGGAGTTGCTGTGGCGCGGGAGCTTGGGGTGCCGCCGGAGGCGATCATCGAGGCGGCCGCCGCTATTCGGGCACCGGAGCACAGGCTGCAACTGATCCCAACGCCGGGTGGCCCGACGATCATCGATGACGCGTACAACGCGAATCCGGTCGGGGTACGGGCAGCGCTCGAGGTGCTGGCCGAAATGCCGGGCGGCAAGAAGATTCTCGTCACGCCGGGGATGGTCGAGCTTGGCCCGGTCGAAGAGGAAGAAAACCGTCGCTTCGGCGAAGCCGCTGCTGCCGTCTGCGACCTTGTCATCCTCGTCGGTCCGCGACGCACCCAGCCAATTCAGGCCGGTCTCGTCGCCGCCGGCTTTCCCGAGGATCGGCTGCACCTCGTCCGCTCACTGGCCGAAGTGACCGACCTCCTTCGGCTCCATGCCGGCCCCGGCGATGTCGTTCTGTTCTGCAATGACCTGCCTGACCAGTACAACGAATAGCCCCTAGAATTCCCCCGCCTCTGGGAGGATCGATGGCGAAGCTCCGCGTTGGTGTCTTGTTCGGCAGCCGATCGGTCGAGCATGACGTCTCGATCGTCACGGCGCGGCAAGTGATGGCGGCGCTCGATCGGACGAAGTACGACGTCGTTCCAATCTATCTCGCCGAGGACGGGCGCTGGCTCGTTGGTGAGGCGCTGGCGACTGCCCCGCTGGCTGACTTCAAGCGCACCGCGCCGAAGCTCCCCGGGGTTATTGAGGCGGTGGTCTCGCCGGACCCGCAGCGCCGCGAGCTGCTGACCGCCGGCGGGAAGGGCTTCCTTGGGCTCGGGCGCGCCAACGCCCCCGCGATCGACGTCGCCTTTCCTTGCGTGCACGGAACGAACGGCGAGGATGGCACGCTCCAAGGACTCTTTGAACTGGCCAACCTGCCCTACGTCGGTGCGGGGGTGACTGGGGCGGCAGTGGGGATGGACAAAATTCTGATGAAGGCAGCGTTTCGCGACGCTGGGATCCCCGTCGTCGACTCGCGCTGGTTTACGTTGAGCGCGTGGCGTCGCGATAGCGCCGGCATCCTCGATCGGCTCGAGGCAGCCCTGCCCTACCCGATGTTCGTCAAGCCGGCCAACCTCGGTTCCAGTGTCGGCATTAGCCGCGCCGAGGACCGCAACGGGCTGGAATACGCGATCGAGGTGGCGGTCCGGTACGACCGTCGCATCCTCGTCGAGCAAGGGCTGACCGATATCGTCGAAGTGAATTGTTCGGTCCTTGGCAACGACGACCCCGAGCCATCGGTCTGCGAACAGCCGGCGCGCTGGCAGGATTTGCTGTCGTTCGAAGATAAGTACCTCGCGGGCGGCAAGGCGCAGGGGATGAGCGGCGCGTCGCGTCAGATCCCTGCGCCGATCGGTGAGGCGCTGACGCGTGAGGTGCAACGCTTAGCGGTCGAGGCGTTCAAGGCGATCGACTGCGCCGGAATTGCCCGGGTCGATACGTTGGTTCGGCTCGCCGACGGCCGAGTTTGGGTCAACGAGATCAACACGATGCCGGGCTCGCTGGCGTTTTATCTCTGGGAACCGGTGGGTATCTCATTTTCAGAACTCTGCGACCGCTTGATCGCGCTCGCCTTCGAGCGGCATCGCGAGCGGCAAGACCGGCTGACCCAGTACGACAACGCGCTGCTCTCTCAGGCCGGCGGCCAGAAGACCGGCGCCCGCAGCTAGCCGCTGCTTTGAGGTCGAATCAGCGCCAGATCTTCCGGCTCGGCGGCGTTGCGGTTGACCAGCGGGACGAACACCCGTGAGGGGCGGGTGATGACCGGGCGGTTGACGCCGAACAGTTCAGTCCGAAAGGCAACGCCTTCTTGAATGAGGCTCGCCCACCAGATCGACCGCTTCGGCTGAATTAATTCGATCTGGCCGGTGATGGTGCGCCGTTCGCCGGGTTCGAGGGGACGGCCAAGCCCCCACCGATAGGGGTAACTCCGGCCGGTGGGGTTGTCGGCAAAGTCGATGCCGATCCGCCAGCGATTATATTGGCCGGGCTGACCGATCGTGCCGGAATGCTGGGTCTCGTCGTAGACAAACTCGGGGTCCGGTCCTTGGGTTTCGAGGCGCGACTTCGAGTTGTTCCAAACCTCGATCTCGAAGCGAACGATGTCTTCTGCGCCCGCCTCGCTGGTGAAGCGGGCGTAGGTCAGTTGCGCCTGCGGCCGCGGCGTCCCGCGCCAGCGGGCGACGGAGTCGCGGAGATTCGGCAATTGCCGATAGCCGTAATTGCCCGGACATTCGGTCGACAGGCAGTCGCGATGACCACAGATGTTCGGCAGGGTCTTATCGGCGAAGAAGCTGCTGCCGAAGGGGTCGAGAGCGCCGAAGGAGGACGCGACCGTTCCTGCAAAGGCAGCTTCAGAATCGGCGGTGAAGTAGGCCGTGGTGTAGGTGCCGAGGAACGCAATACCGACCGAGCCCGTGTTGTAGCCGCGGGTGTGGGCGCCGACCGCGCCCTTGCCGCCAAAGCGTCCCTCGTAGACGTTACCCTTCCAATCGATAAGCAGGTTGTAACCGATATCCCCCCAGCCAGCGCGGCCGTCCGGCTTCGGGTCGACGAGAGTCGCATGGTAAACGTAGATGGAACGGACCGTCGCTGCTGGGTCGGCTTCCTCCGTCTGGGTCACGGTGTGGTGGATGATGACCTTTTCGACGGGCGCATACTCGACCGGCCAGATCTCTTCGCCGTTGCGGAAGCGCAGCCGCTCGTCGCAGCCCCAGCCCGCGCGCGAGATGACGCCGCTGCCTAGGGCCGCGCGAGCCGGTGTGCGCGGTCCCGAGCTCGTGTCGATCAGGTTGCAACGGACCCGCTGGACACCCGGCACCCGCGTCCGGTACTGAAGAGCGGTCGCGGGACCAAACGCGACCAACTCTCCGGAACGCCACTCCCCCGCCGCGCCGTGGCCGCTGCCCGGGTGAGCGTGGACGGCAAGCCAGTTCGTCCAAACGCCGCCTTGGCTGGCCCGTACCTCGAGCGCATCGGCCGGGCCTTGCCAGAGGATGCCAGCTGCGTTGAAGGAGTGCGGCGCCCGATATACCTCGGATTCGGCGGAGACGACCGGCGGCTCGCTCTCCCACACATGGACCCGCGACTCCGGTGTTTCAGCGGCGACGATCTGCGGCGTGCCGGCGAGAATCGGCGCACCAATCCCTGCCGCGCTGGAGAGTGCCAAGAAAGCGCGGCGCGTAACGCGAGGCGGCATCGCAGGCATTGTACTAGCAAGCGAGCAGGCGTTTCAATCGTCAGGCTGCTTGCAGATTCCGCCGGTCGGAGGAGGACCGATGCGTGCGAGCGGCGCTGCCCGGATCGCCGGCTCCGCGAGATCGTCAGAGCGGCTGTTCGGCTTCGGCGGCGCGGATCTCGCGTTCGAGCCGGGCGACATCGCTGTATTCCTCGGCGGCGAGCTTGTAACAGCGCTCAAGGTACAGCGCCGTCAGTGTGCCGGCGTGGGCGCTCGACGACGTTGCCGCGCGGAGAAACGCCTCGATCCGGTAGCTTGGCGGCAAGTAGCGGCCAATGCGGCGCGCTTCTTCGACCGTCTCGTCGAGCAGACGCTTGTCGCCGGTCTCGACCGCATAGCGAAGCTTGCCGGTCAGTTTCGCCAGCTCGCTCACCCGGACTTGGTCGGTCATCAGCTCGTACATCACGTCGTCGACGTCGAGCGAAACGCCAGCGGGGGGCTGTTCTTCGTCGAGGAGCGGCTTCGAGCTGGCCTCGTAGGCGCGCAGATAGGCTTGGAGGGCTTCGGCCGCCGCCTGCAACTGGCGATCGACCCCGCCGAAGATCCTGCCGCCGTCGATTAGGTCGTCGTCCCGCAGATCGGCGAGACGTTCGAGAACGGCGAGACTCTCCATGCGCTCCGGAACGGGAGGCAACGCGACGAAGGAGCCGCCGAGCTGGCTTGGGTCAATGCCGCCGGCAAACATCGGCGGCAGGTATTTGCCGATGTCAAAGGCGATGGGCGACAGCACGAGGTAGGTCGCGACAATGGTTCCCGGCTGCTCTGCCAGTTCAAAGTAGACGATTGCGTGGCCGCGCGGCCGGTCGGGGGAGCCGCGCCGGAAGTGCAGGCTCATCTCCGCCTCCCTCGAGCGAATTCTACCCCGGGACGCCAACGCGCTCATCCCGAACTGCTCTTTCGCCCCACGCTCCCCGTCTTGCAACTCCAAGCCGCGCCGGACCGCGGGGCCACCGACGAGACGGGACGACCCTGCTAAGCAGGAGACATGCCCGGCGGCGCTCTCTATACTGCAAGGCATGCTTGCTCGCCTGCTCCTTGCGTTTGGCCTACTGCTGACGGCGTGCGCACCGGCCGCGGGAGCGCCCCAACCGCCGCGGGACGAAGCGCCGCGACTCGTTGTGCTGGTATGGAATGGGTCGACCGCGACATTTGGTCATCTCGACGTGGCTGGCCGCTTCTCGCCGCGAGTTACGATCGACGATCCTGCTGGGATGGGAATCCGCGCAGCGCTCGCGCCGGATCGGCAGCACTTGGCGGCGACCGTAGCTCGTCCCGGCCGGCCGGCGGGGCGGGAGGCGGGCCTACTCCTCATCGACCTCGCCCGGGGGGAAATCCGGCGGCTGCTCGACGACGTGGATCTGCGGGGTCGTCCGGTCTGGTCTGCTGACGGGAATGAAATCGCGGTTCGGCGCGTTCACGCGGCAGAGCATGGCACAGTGGACGAGATCGTTGCAGTCACCGTGACGGGGGACGTTCGACCTCTGGCGCGGGGAGACGGGGCCCTTGGGATGTACGCTGCCGGCTGGCCGGCAGAGGGACTGCACATTCTCCGGATCGCTGCCGAAGGCAGCCGGCTGGGCGTGGTCGATTCGCCCGACGTCGTTCTCTCTGCCGGCGCGGTGCGAGACGTCTCGGTCTCGCCCGATGGGCGCTGGATCGCCTTCAGCGACTACTCCTACGGACCGGCGCTGGGCCTCCTTGGTCCCGGCGGCCTCACGCGGACACCGCTTGCCGGACCGTTTGTCCATCCGGCGTGGCGGCCGGATGGCACGCTTCTGGTCGCTGGGGCCCCGGGCCGTGCCGAGTCGGCGCTCGCGGCGGCACCTGTTCCGGTGGTCAGCGTGCCGTCTTCGCCCGGAACGGTATCGCTCCCAGTGACGGCCGGGCGCGCCGGGTGGCTGGCGGCGCGGACAGTGCGGCTCGGCGCGGCGGGCGCGGTTGTCGACGAATGGATCGATCTGATTGGCCCGGACGGTCGACGGCAGCCAGTGCGGTTGCCGGGCGTCGTCGAGCCGCTTGGCTGGGCTGGAGAATGAGGATGCGACGTCTGTTGTTCATGCTGGCAGCAGCTGCCATGGTGGCCAGCTTCGCGCTGCCGGCTCCCGTGGAGGAGGCATTCGCAGAGGATTGCGCCGGCACTAATGCCCGCGCCTATCAGCCAACGTACGCGGACGCGCGTGCGGCGTTCATTCGTGCCTCCGCTGGGCTGCTCGGCGCATCCTACCCGCGCTTGCCATTGCTCCTGACTGGCTATCCGGAGTCCACCCTCGTCACAGGGTCGGTCCCTTGTCTGCTGCCCCAAGCGATCGGCTGGATTGAGAGCGGTTGGCGGCAAGCCGCCAGCGGAACGGCGCGAGGAAGCGTTGGGCCTGTCCTCACGGGGCGTGGCGGCTGTGGTGTCGGCGTGATGCAGACGTCGACTGGGATGCGATTCGCGGGAGAACTCCCCCGGCCCGTCCAGCTCGCGATCGCCTCCGATTATGTCTATAACATTGCCTATGGAGTGCAGATCCTCGGACAGAAGTGGAACGCTACCCCGACGATCGGCAACGCTGATCCGACGATCGCCGAGCATTGGTATTACGCGGTCTGGGCCTATAACGCTTGGGGTTGGCGCAATAACCCGAACAATCCGGACTTCCCGTGGCCGCGCCCGACCTACACCGGCTCGCAGCCGGTCGCGAACTACCCCTACCAAGAACTCGTCTTCGGTCTCGCTGCCAATCCTCCGAAGGTGAACGGCGAGCCGCTCTGGCAGGCAGTCCCGCTCTCCTTGCCAGATGCCGGCGCGATCGGGATCTCGCCCGACTCCATCCCCGAGCCGCTGGTTGTCCATCGCACCTACTGCGTCGTGCCGGACCCCTATATCCCGGCGGTCGCTGAGCGAACCGGTCTCGATTGGCGCTAATGCGCTGGAATGTCGCGCTCCGGCCAACCGACCCGTTGCCGGATGCGCCGCTCGCGATCGTCGTGGATGTCCTCCGTGCGACGACGAGCCTTGTCACCATGCTCGCCAATGGGGCGCGCGAAGTCGCGGTTGCACGAACGCCCGAGACGGCGCTGCGGTATGGTCGACGGCGTGGCTGGCTGGTCGCCGGCGAGCAGGGCGGGTTCCCGCCTGCCGGGTTTGACTTCGGCAACTCACCAAGTGCCTTCTCTGCTGCGGCGGTCGGCGGTCGATCGCTGGTGCTCAGCACGACGAACGGCGCTCTCGCCATTCGGATGGCCGCACGTGGCCGGCGGACGCTGATTGGTGCGCTTGCCAACCTGACGGCGGTCGCTGCCCGGGCGCTTCAGGCGGGCGACGACGTGCTCATCGTTTGCGCAGGCCACGGCGGCGGCCGCTTTGTCGGGTTGGACGACGTGTACGTCGCCGGCCGACTGGCGCTGATCGCCGAGGAGGCGGGAGCGCGGCTGTTCGACGGCGCGTCCGTCGCCGCGGCGTGCGCTCGCGCCTACGCGACTCCTCTTGCTGCGTTCGCGGCCAGCGAACATGGCCGTTCCTTAGCCAAGATCGGGTTGGCCGCCGACCTCGAGTCGTGTGCCCAAACGGACTGGACCGACGTGGTCCCGGTGGTTCGTCAAGGGAGGCCGCTGCTCGTTACCAACCTGCCGGCCGTTCGCCTGCCTTGAATCAGCGGATGCTCGCCTCTATACTCGCCGCCGACTCGACAGTCGAAAGGCGCACGGCTCGGTACCACGCATGAGAGATCTCCACTGTCATATCCTCCCATGCGTCGACGACGGCGCCGAGTCGCTGGAAGACGCCCTTGCAATGGCCCGGCTTGCGGCGGATGAAGGGCTGCGGGATATCGTGGCCACCCCGCATCATCACATGCTCGACCAATCCGCCCCTCGGCGCGAGGTCGAGCGGCGCGTCGCCGAGCTCCAAGCCGCCCTTGATGCTGAAGCTATCCCGCTCACGATCCACCCTGGTTGCGAGGTCTATCTGACACCCGACTCGCCGAAACAATGGGATGCCGGCGAGTTGATTCCTCTAGCAGGCACCGACTTCCTCCTCGTCGAGACGGCGTTTCATGAGTATCCGTGGTATGTCGAGGAGACGATCTTCCACCTTCAGACCCGGGGCGCTCGCATCATCCTCGCTCACCCGGAGCGATACGTCCCGTTTCAGCGTGACCCGTCGCTGCTTGAGGCGCTGGTAGCGCGTGGGGTGCTCGCGCAGATCACGGCGGCGAGCCTGCTCGGGGCGTTTGGCAAGAGCGCCAAGGCTGCCGCTGAGCTGTTTTTGCAGCGCGACCTCGTTCACCTCATCGCGACCGATGCCCACCGGCCGGCTGGGAATCGGTCCACCGCGATTGCGCGAGCGCGCCAGCGCGCTGCCGAACTCGTGGGCCAGAAGCGAGCGTGGGCGATGACCGAGGACCTGCCGGCCGCCATCCTTCGTGGCGAGATCATCGACCTGCCACCGGTAGAGACGCGAGCGAGCGGTTGGGCGTTTTGGAGGCGGTGGCCGGTCGGGGCGGGCCGATGAAAGGGCTAATCCTTTCGGGCGGCAAGGGGACCCGGCTGCGGCCGCTCACCTACACCGGCGCGAAGCAGCTCGTCCCGGTCGCGAATAAGCCGGTGCTTTTCTATGCCATCGAAAGCCTCGTCGCCGCGGGAATCACCGAAATCGGCATCGTCGTCGGCGACACCAAGGACCAGATCATCGCCGCGGTCGGCGATGGCGCGAAATTTGGCGCGTCCGTCTGTTACATCCAGCAGGATGCGCCGCGTGGGCTCGCCCACGGGGTCAAAATCGCGCGGCACTTCATTGGCAATGACCGGTTTGTTCTGTTTCTCGGCGACAATTTCCTGCGGGAAGGTATTGGTCGTTTCGTCGACCGTTTTCGGTCGGGCGAGGCGAATGCCCAGATCCTGCTGTATCATGTCCCGGATCCCCAAAACTTCGGGGTCGCCGAGCTGGACGGCGATCGCGTTGTCCGGCTTGTCGAAAAGCCCAAGACGCCGCCGAGCGACTTGGCGCTGGTCGGGATTTATTTCTTTGACCAGACCGTGTTTCAGGCGGTGGAGGCGATCCGGCCCTCGTTCCGTGGCGAATTGGAGATCACTGACGCAATTCAGTGGCTGGTCGACGCTGGGCTGCGGGTGGACGCCGAGATCCTGACGACGCCGTGGATCGATACCGGCAAAATGGAGGATATGCTGGAGGCCAACCGGCTCGTCCTCGAAACGCTCGAGGGTGGTGTCGAGGGCGAGGTGGACGAGACGTCGCGCCTCGTCGGCAAAGTGATTGTCGCGCCGGGCGCGCGGATCGTCAATAGCCACCTGCGGGGACCGGTGATCGTTGGCGAAAATACCGAGATTGTGAATAGCTTCATCGGCCCGTTCTCGGCGATCGATCATGACTGTCGGATCGCGAACAGCGAGATCGAGCACTCGATCGTCTTAGAGCATGCCGTCATTGAGAATTTCCCGACCCGCATTGAAGACAGTTTGATCGGCCGCTTTGCGGAGGTCCGCCACGCGCAGGCCAAACCGGTCGCGACCCGGCTGCTGCTTGGCGACCATAGCCGCGTTGGAGTGCCCTAGCTGGGCGCTCCCCCGGGCTCGTTGAAGGCGGGCCGAGATTGGAGTTGCAATGCTGAGGACAACGCTGGTTTACGCCGGGATTGCCGGCAAGGGCTTCAACAGCCTGAAGCAAGGGATGGATTCCGGCTGGATTGGCCACGGTCTCTGCTCCATCGCTGCCTACGGCAAGAGCCAAGGCTTTCCGATGGATTTGATCGACCTGCGGGCGCTGCGGGATTGGTCGCACTTCCGCCAAGAAGTTGAAGCGCGTCGCCCGCAGGTCGCCGGGTTCAGCATGATGAGCGTCGACTATAACCCCGTGATGGAGGCGGTCAAGATCGTCAAAGAGGTCGATCCGTCAATCATCACGGTTGTCGGCGGTCCGCACCCAACGGTGGCAACCGAAGAGTGCGCGAGCAACCCGAATATCGACTACACGGTTGTGAGCGAAGGCGAGATCACCTTCGCCAATCTGCTGAAAGCCATCGACGAGGGACGTGCGCCGGCAGACCGCGTGCTGCGCGGCATCCACCCGGTGCTCGATCAGTTGCCGTTTGCCGACCGAGAGCTCTTCTTGAGCGAGTGGCGGAAATTCGGCTACGACCTCGACTCGCCGGAAGTGCCGTTCATCCCCGAGCTGCCCGGCCCCTTCGTCACCATCATCGCTGGGCGTGGCTGCCGCTATACCTGCAATTTCTGCAAGCCGCACGAAGATTTTATGTTCGGCCGCGGGACACGCCGCCGCAGTGTCGCGAACGTCATCCAAGAACTGAAGGAGCTGCGCGACCGCTACCACTTCAACAGCTTCATGTTCCACGACGACTGCCTGACGGAAGACCGCAAGTGGGTCGAGGAATTCTGCGCTGCCTACAAGGCAGAGGGCTTCACCCAGTCGTTCTTTTGCCAAAGCCGGGCCGACATCATCGTCAAGCACGAAGACATGGTGGCGTTGATGGCGTCGGTCGGTCTGAAGGGCTACTTCATCGGGTTCGAGAGCGGCTCCGACCGGGTGCTGAAGTTCATCCACAAAGGGACGACGCGCCAGAAGAACCTTGACGCTGCCAAGGTGTGTAAGAAATACGGCTTGTCGATTTGGGCGAACTACATGCTCGGAATCCCGACCGAAACGCCCGAAGAGACCCGCGAGACAATTTCGATGCTCAAAGAGATCGACCCGGACTACTTCAGCCCCTCGTTCTACACGCCACACCCGGGATCGGACCTCTACGACTACTGCATGGAGCATGGCATCTCGACGGTCGCCGATCACAACAGCTTCCGCCGCAACCCGACCGAGACGAAGATCGTCGGGCAGGACATCCAGTTTCTGATGTGGGCGCTCGAAGAATCGAAGAAGCGCAAGTTCACAAATCAGCTTCGACGGGACCTCCGGGCAGCCTGGAAGCGCTACGCCTCGCCGAAGAAGGCGATCCGGAAGGTGCGGCGGCTGGTGCTTTCGCCGGTCGGCTGACCTATCCTTCAGCCGCTTCATCACCCGCGCCACCCGGGTGAAAGTGAGCACCTCCAGCGGGGGAGAGTGTGAAGCGACTCCTCGTGACCGGCGGAGCCGGGTTTATCGGCAGCAACTGGGTGCGGCTGGCGCTCCAGCGGCCGGACCTCGAGCGGCTGGTTGTCCTCGACAAGCTGACCTACGCCGGGAATCTCGCGAACCTCGCTGGCCTCGATGCCGATCCGCGCTTTCGCTTCGTTCAAGGCGATATCGCCGATACCGAGACCGTCGGGCGCTTGCTCGAGCATGAGCCGGTCGACGCCATCGTGAACTTCGCTGCCGAAAGCCACGTCGACCGCTCGGTCCTCGATCCGTCAGCTTTTTTGCGCACGAATGTCCACGGCGTCTACGTGTTGCTGGAGGCCTGCCGTGCCTACGGTGTTGGCCGTTTCCTCCAAGTCTCCACCGACGAGGTGTACGGCGCGGTGCTGGTCGGCCGCTCGACCGAGCGCGATCCCCTCGCGCCGCGCAGCCCCTACTCGGCAGCGAAGGCCGCCGGCGACCTGCTCGCCCTTTCCTATCACGCCACCTATGGGCTCGACGTCGTTGTGACACGTGGCGCAAACACGATAGGGCCGTATCAGTATCCCGAGAAGGCGACGCCGCTCTTCATTACCAACGCGATCGATGGCGAGCCGCTGCCGATCTATGGAGACGGGAAAGCGATTCGCGACTACCTGTACGTTGACGACCATTGCCGTGCCATCGCGCTTGTCCTCGACGCTGGTCAGCCCGGCGAGGTGTATAACGTCGGCAACGATGAGGAAATTGACACGCTTACCCTCGCCGAAGCGATACTTGCCCTCCTTGACCGGCCGCGCTCGCTGATCCGGCTGGTCGAGGACCGGCCCGGCCACGATCGACGTTATGCCGTCGACAGTACCAAACTGCGGGCCCTTGGCTGGCGACCCGAGCGCGACTTCGAGTCGACCATCGCGGCGACGGTGGAGTGGTATCGCCAAAATGAAGCGTGGTGGCGACCGATCCGCAACGGTGAATTTCGCGAGTTCTACCAGCGTCTTTATGGCAAGCGGCTCGGCATCAGCGAGTAGCGGCTACTTGACTTGGCGAAACTCCACATAGATCGTTTGCCGGCCGGTTGACGACCGGCAGTCGCCGGCCGTCGTTTCCACCACGATCGGAGGTGAGAAGGGTTGCCCGCCCGGCGCCAGCGCCTGAACTTGCCACCGGCCGGCGTCCGGGCCTTGCGCCAGTGTCACCTCGTAGGAGCCGTCGGCGCGGCTCGGCAAGCCGAGGACCGGTGCGGCGTCCTTATGCAGAGGCACGACCCGCACGACGTTTCCGGAGACGCCGCGTCCCGTCTTGTCGACGAATCGCCCCCGAATTTCGGTCGCGGCGCAGTTCGGCGCCCCGTAGCTGCGCTCGACCGCGAACGGATGCGTTGGGGTTGGCGTCTTCGGTGGCTCGCGCGTGGCTGTCGGGACGCGCGTCTCGGTCGGAGTTGGCGAGGGAACGGGCGTCTCGGTCGGGCGCGGTGTCGGGCTCGTGACGACCCGCGGCGTTGGCGTCTCGCGGGGGCGCGGCTGCTCTGGCTCTGGCGGAACGGCAAACGGAGTCACGACTGGGCGCGGGTTGCGCACTTGCACATCGGGCGTCGGCGGCTCAGGTGGCGGAACAACCGGTAGGGCGGGCGTGGGCTCCGGTGGCGTGGTGGGCACGAAGGTTGGAACGGCGATCGTCGGCAGGATGAAGCGTGGGATCATCAGTGGCGTTGGGGCGCTCGCCGGCTCGGTTGCCGTCGCCTCTGGTGGCGCGGCCACCGGGTTGCTCGTCACCGGCGGGCGCGGCGGTGTGGCGCTTGGGGTTGGGAAGACGCCGAGACCAAGCGCCGGATCGTCAGGCAGCGCTCGACCTCGGCCGCAGCCGCTCAGCAGCAGGGCCAGCACCCAGAGAATTGGCCAGAATCGTCCCACGACACCCAGCGATCGCCCGCACACACCAGACTACCGGAAGCTCGGCCGTTGGGCCAGCACTTAAGCAAGCGACACTTTCGGAGCGCTATCGCCTCGGGCGGCTATACTGGCCGCGCGAACGCGGAGGACGCATGACGATCGAGGTGCCGCCGTATCTGCCGCCCCCGCACGTGACGCCTTATCTCCAGCGGATGCTGCCAATCGCCGAGGAGATGCTGCGCGACGCCGAAGCGTTTCATGAGGACGACGGCGTTGATTTGCGTCCGCAGTCGCTGGGCTATGACACTGGTCTGGCGCGCGGGTTCAAGGCGCCGCACCGGACGGCGAAACTCGAGCGTTTTGTCCCCGGCAGCTCGTCGATCTTCGGGCGGGTGCACGCCCAGACGTTTACCGCCCAAGCGGCCGATGGCTACGATATTCCGAACCTGTTCTTGGAATGGGCCGAGCTCGATGACACGCTTTCGGCGGTGATTGACCTGTTTCCGGCCTACGATCTGGCGTTGAACGAGGAGTATCGTAAGCGGGTCTATGACCCGCTCGAGCCAATCTGGGAGGAATTCCGGCGCTTTGCCGGGGCGGGCTATCACCAGAACATGTTTCGCTTCGTGCGCGCCTTCGCCTCACCGGTGTACATCGGCTATCACCTCCCCAAAACTCCCGCCAATGTCGAGCGCTGTCTGGCCGTTCACGAGGCGTATTTTCGTCACTGGTTGCGGCTTGTCCAGCAGGCCGAGCCGGTCGACGATCCGGAGCGCGCCGCCTCCGCCGCGCGGCGCAAACGTGCCATGATTGGCGCGATGCTCAGTCAGGCCACCGACATCAATGACCTCGTCCCTCAACTGATTGGCTGGGACCGGGCGCGGATCATGGGGCCGGTGACCGCGAAGGGTTTTTCCGCCGGCGGAGCGTGGGACCACCGGGCTCGACCGGCTGCTCGCTGCCGAACCCGTGGTCATCGCCGGGGGGGCGAGCGATGCGTCCCAGCGCTTCGCTGCGGCGCTTCAGGTCGGCCTACGCGAAGCTCCCCCGCTGATCCCTCCAGAGTGGGATGAGCTGGTCGCCGTCGTGCTGCCCGACGGAGGGGTGGTTTCCATCCGCTTTCGTGACGGGCAAGTGACGGTGCGATGCGGCCTCGAGGGCGAGCCGGACCATGTGCTGCGGCAATCGCTTGGGGACCTCGGTGATGCCATCACCGATCGGATCGCGTTCCCAGCGCTTTGGACACGGCTGGCCGAGCCGTCCAACCGCGACGCCGTCCTCAAGGGCAATGGTCTCAAGTTGGTGTATCTCTATCAAGCGACGCGGCAGGCCTACCGTGAGAATTCACGCTCGCGCGCCGAGCTGGACGAACTGCTCGAGGCGAGGCTCGCCAGCGAAAGAGGGAAGGAATGAAGCTTGAGGTTGTGAGCCTCATTACACGGGACCAAGTGCAGATCTTCGGCGGGTTTTGGGAACCGCGCCCCGGGATCCAACCGGTCGCCGTCGACGCGTGGCTCCTTCTGCCGGGTGCAAGCGGCGCATTCTACAGCCAAGTGCAAGACCCGTTCGCTTCCGCGCTCACGGAAGCAGGCTACCCAGTGCTCACGCTCTCGACGCGCGGCCACGATCTGGCGTGGCTGAACCGGTTGAACGGCAAGCTCTACGGCCTCGCCGCGGAGATCATCGCCGAAGCCGGCGAGGACATCCTTGCCGCACTCGATGAGCTGGAACGGCGCGGTTATCGTCGGATTGGCTTGCTCGGCCACAGTATGGGCGCGATCAAGAGCAGCTATTTCCTCGCGCATGGCGGCGACCCGCGCATCCGGGTGTTTGCCCAGACGTCCGGTGGGCGCATCGGCCGGCCGCGCTGGGAAGGGTCGCCGAACCGCGATTCAATCGAGCGAGAACTGCGCCGGGCCGAGCAACTCGTTGCCGAAGGCCGGGGCGAGGAACTGATTCTCTTCGAGACCTCCATCCAAGGCCGGTCGTACTTCACGCCGCTCGCCTATCTCGATCGCCACGCCGACGATCGCTACGACACGCTGAAGCTGGCCGCTGGCCTGACTGTTCCAACGATCTTTCTCGGCGGAAGCAACGAGCCAGAGATGATCCCGGCGGGGCTGCTTGAGCAGTTCCGCGCCGCGGCAACCGGCGCGAAGCCGTCTGCGATCGCCACGATCGAGGGCGCGGACCATTTTTATACAGGGAAGGCGAAGGAAGCGATCGACGCCGTGCTCGCCTTTTGCCGGCAGGTGGGCTAGGACCATGCCAGCGCTGAGTCGTGCCGAAATCGAGCGTATCATTCCGCATCGCGAGCCGTTCATCTTTCTGGACCGGATCGTCGAGTGTGAATTTGGCGAGCGAGCCGTCGGCGAGATCGACGATGTCGGTCAGTATCAGGAGCATGTCCTGCGGGGGCATTTCCCGTCGTTTCCTGTGCTGCCGGGCGCGATCATCGTCGAGGCGCTGGCCGAGGTCGGCGCAGTTGCGGCGCTTGGCCTGCCAGAAAACGCCGGCAAAATCGCTATGCTCACCGGGCTGGACGGCTGGAAGTTCCGTCATCCTGCCCGGCCGGGCGACAAAGTGCGCCTCGAGACGACGCTGCTCCGCTCCCGCGGCCGCTTCGGCAAAGGGAGGGGCGTCGCTACCATTGGCGGCAAGCTGGTTGCCGAGGGGGAGCTGAGCTTTGCGCTCGTCGACCCGCCGGCGGAGCTTGCCCGCTAGGAGGGGCAGGAGGCCCCTGCGAACTGGCATAATCGCGACGGCAGCCACGCACCGCACCGTCCAGACAAAGGAACATCCGGCGATGAGCCACCAACTCTGGCGTGACCTCGCTCGTCAGCTCCGTGTGGACAGCATTCGCTGCTCCACGGCGGCTGGCTCCGGGCATCCAACATCCTCGCTTTCCGCCGCCGACCTCATGGCCGTGCTGCTGGCGAGCTATCTGCGTTACGACTGGCGTCGCCCCGAGAGCTTGGACAACGATCAGTTGCTTTTCTCGAAGGGACACGCCTCTCCCCTCCTTTACAGCATGTTTCGGGCCGTGGGAGCGATCTCCGACGAGGAGCTGATGACCTACCGAAAGCTCGGCAGCCGCCTGCAAGGCCATCCGACGCCCGCCCTGCCGTGGGTCAAGGTGGCGACTGGCTCGCTCGGGCAGGGGATCGGCGCGGCCGTCGGCATGGCGCTCTCAGCGAACCGGTTGGAAGGGCGCTCGATCCGCGTGTGGTGCTTGCTTGGCGATAGCGAAGCGGCCGAGGGCTCGGTCTGGGAATCGTTCGACCAAGCCGCGGACGAGCGGCTGACGAACTTGATCGCGATTTTGGACGTCAACCGGCTCGGCCAGACGGGCGAAACCTCGCTCGGCTGGCACACCGAGGTCTATGCGGCGCGCGCCCGGGCGTTTGGCTGGCGCGCCATCGAAATCGACGGACACGACTTCGATCAAATCGACGCAGCCTATCGCGAGGCGACCGATGGGCGCGGGCCGACGTTGATCGTGGCCAAGACGGTCAAAGGCAAGGGTGTCTCCTTCCTCGAAAACAAGAATGGCTGGCATGGGAAGGCGCTCTCCGAAGAGGAAGCGCGCCGCGCCTACGCCGAGCTCGGAGGAGTGCAGCCGCCGGTCGAGTTCAGCGCACCGAAGCCGGAGCCGAGCGAGCCGATCGCCCTGCCGCGTCATGAACCGCGCCCGATGCCGACCTTTTCCGAGCCGATCGCAACGCGCGAAGCGTATGGCCGAGCGCTCGCTGCGCTGGGAACTACGGATGAGCGGATCGTCGTCCTCGACGCTGAGGTAGGTAACTCGACCTACAGTGAGATCGCCGCCGACGTTATCCCCGAGCGATTCGTCCAGACCTATATCCGCGAGCAGGCCATGGTGGCGACCGCGGTCGGACTTCAGGCGCGGGGTTGGCTCCCCTTCGCCGCGACGTTCGGCGCGTTTGTCACCCGCGCCTTCGATTTCATTCGAATGGCGGCGATCTCGCGTGCCAATCTGAAGATCTGCGGCTCGCACGCCGGCGTCTCGATCGGCGAAGACGGGCCGTCGCAGATGGCGCTCGAAGACTTGGCAATGATGCGCGCGGTTGCCGGGAGCGTGGTGCTGTACCCGGCGGACGGCACGCAATCGGCGCGGCTGGTCGAAGCAGCCGCGGCACATCGCGGCATCACTTACCTGCGCACGACACGCGAGAAGACGCCGAAGCTGTACGACGACGGTGAGTTCCCCATCGGCGGCTCGCGGACGCTGCGATCATCGCCCGACGACCGCGTTACGGTCGTTGCGGCGGGGGTCACCGTATTCGAAGCGCTCACGGCGTACCAAGAGCTCACCGGCGCCGGAATCCCGATCCGCGTTATCGATGCCTACTCGGTGAAGCCGATCGACGTTGAGACCTTACTGCGGGCGGCGAGGGAGACCGCGGGAATCGTCGTCGTCGAGGACCATCATCCAGAGGGTGGGCTTGGCAGCGCGGTGCTGGATGCCTTCGCCGATGCGGGCGTCCGGCCGCCGCCGGTCGTCAAGTTGGCCGTTCGCGAGTTACCCGGCTCCGGAACCCCGGCCGAACTTCGGGCACTCGCTGGAATCGACGCCCAGCACATCGTGGCGGCCGTCCGCTCGCTTCTTCGTTAGCGCCGGCGGTCGTCAACCACAGCCTGAGCGGTCGCGTTGGCCGCGAGGTGGCGCCGCCCCTCGCCGAAGCGGACCTTCGTCCCGTCGAGCGCTGCAGAGGTGGGCCGAGAATCGTTGTGCCGTCCGGTACCGGGCCGCCCAATCGGCCGAACGATGTCGGAGACCGTTGCGCTCGGACGCTACGTCGGAGGCTGGGCGGCAGGAAGGAGACCCTCGAAGTACTGGCGGTGAAGCGCCGTCCAGCGGCCGTTCTGGCGGAGCGCCGCGAGCGCCAAGTTGACCGCGTCGAGAAGGTCCGATTGGCCGAGTGGGATGCCTACCACAAGCGGTTGTTCGCGAAGGAGAGTCGGGAGGATGGCAGTGGAGGGGTCTTCGAGGGCGAGACGAACGAGGGAAGGGAGGTCGCCGGCCATCGCGCCGGCGCGGCCGGCTCCTAGCGCGAGAAGGCACTCCGTCGGCGCATCGACAAGCACAGTGTCCGCCGACGGCGCGGCAGTCCGGAGCGCATCCAACGCCGCCGACCGCTTCACCGCGCAGACCGGAGATGCTGTCAGCTCTTGCAGCGAAGCGCCGGACCGCTCCCGCGGGACAAGCACCCCGATCCCCGAGACGAAATAGGGGCTCGAGGTGGCGATCTCAGCGCTCGTGCCGCGGGTAAGTTGGGCAACGACGATATCGACCGACCCATCGCGCAGATAGGGAACCCGTTGGGTATCGGTCACCCGGACAAGCTCGAGCTGGTCCGCGCTGCCGAGGAGAGCAGCGGCCAGCTCGCGGGCGAGCGCGACTTCGAACCCGTCCCAGCGATTGGTCATCGGCTCAAGATAGGCGAAGCGCGGCAGGTCCTGGCGCAGCCCGACACGCAGCACGCCGCGTGCCCGGATCTCCGCAATCGACGCGCCCGGTATGCTCGGTGGGGCGGACGGGGCGCTACAGGCAGCGATGGCGCAAGCGATCAGCGTCCCGACCAGACACCACGCGAGGCGAGCGAGCGGAGCAGAGCAGTGCGGCACGACCGAAGTGTAGCTGCTTGCAGGCCCTGCTCGCGGCCGATACACTTGCCTGCCAAGCAAGAAAGCAACCGAGAAACTGGGGAGTTTCGGTGGTCCTCTCCCCAGTTGTTTGCTACAGTGATGGGCATCCGCCCCGGTGCCCCTTCCTACCCTGGCTCTGGAGCGACGTACGCGTATGACGACGGTCACCGTGTCTATTGGGTCTGAGCTCTACCACCGGCGGCTTGCCGCCGGGCTGCCGATTACCCAGGTCGCAAGCCGGCTCGGCATCTCCCCCTCCTTCCTTGCGACGATCGAACGCAACGGCCATATCCCGCCGCCCAGACTCGCCGAGGAGATCCGGAGCGCAATTCTCGAATTGTCCGGCGGCTACTGGGATCCCTTTAGCGACGAATATCTCGCGCCTGAGCTCCGTTGACGGAACGGCGAAGCACGCGTTAACCTTGAACGGATCGAACTGCCAGCGTCCGGCTGGTGGTTGCATGCGCGAAACGGAAAGGGGTAGACGGCCTTTGGAGGTTCGGCTTCAAGAGGGTGAGGGATTCGAGCAGCTGCTGAAGCGCTTTCGCGCCAGCGTCGCGAAGAATGGTATCCTCACCGATCTCAAGCGGCATCAAGAGTATCGAAGCAAGGGCGAGCGCATTCGCGCGAAGATGCGCAAGGCGATTCGCCGTCGGCTGAAGCAGAGCGCTCGCCGCGCCCAGTAGGCCGTTTTTCGGAGGTCTGGACGGTCCGGCTCCCGCCGGGCCGTTTTTCGTGTCCAGCGAGGAATGATGGACCTGCTCGGCATCGGGCGCCGCGCCTCGAATCGCCGGCCGCCGCCGGCCTGCTGCGCCTCACCGTTTCGGAAGGAGGCCGCCGCTTCGGCGTCTGCGGTGGGCTGCCGAAAGAGGGCGACAACAACGTTGTCGCGGTCTCTCCTCGTTGGGCGATCGCCAGCGTGGCGGACATGTCCCGTCGGCTGACATCTGCGGTGAAGATCGCGCCGCGGCGCAAACCGGCGAGGGAGCGCTGACTCGCGCCGCCCTACGCGGGCCGACGCTGCTCGTAACCAGCACGCTCACGGTGTTGGCCGTCTCGGGCGTGGCGGCGGCGTTGCCGGGGCTGGCGGCTGAATTTCGCGACGATCCATCCAGCGGCGTTCAGGTTCGTCTCATCCTGACGCTTCCGGCCTTGTTTATCCTGCTCGGGGCGCCGATTGCCGGCGCGGTTATCGACCGCTATGGCCGCAAACGCCTGCTGCTCGCCGCGCTCGTCCTGTACAGCATCGCCGGCTTGTCGGGAATTGTCGCCCGCTCGCTGCCCGAGCTGCTCCTCGGGCGCGCTCTGCTCGGTGTCGCCGTCGCCGGTGTGATGACCAGCCTGACAACGCTGATCTCCGACTTCTACGACGGCCCGGAGCGGGCGCGGATGCTCGGCTACCAGCAGGCTACCATAGGCGTTGGCGGTGCGCTGGTGCTTGCGCTCGGTGGGCTATTGACCGCGTTTGGTCCGCGCGCCCCGTTTGCCATGCACGTCATCGCTCTGCTGCTCATTCCGCCGGTCGTTGCGTTTATTTCGGAGCCGGAGCGCCGCACGGTCCGCGCTGCCCCGCCGGCGCTTCCGGCCATCGCACTCGGCTGGCGCATTCTGCCCTGGTTTGCGCTCGGCTTTCTCGTCCAAGTCGCGTATACCATCGTGCCGGTCCAGTTGCCGTTCTACTTGCCAGAGGTGACGGGGGCGACCGCGGCGGAAAGTGGACTGGCCATCGCCGGCCTCGTGTTGTTCTATGCCCTCGGGGCCCTCGCAGCGGGCGCGGCGGTGGAGCGCGCTCGTCCAGCGACTGTCCTCGGCGGGGCTTTCGTCGGCGCCGGGGTGTGCTACTTGCTGATCTGGCGTGCCGATGGCTGGCCGCTGATTGTCGCTGGTCTCGTTTTCGCCGGAATCTGCTTTGGCTTTGTCCTACCGACGCTCAACGCGAGTGTTGCCTCGGTCGCGCCAGCGGAGCTGCGCGGCCGGGTGTTCGGCAGCTTTTCGACCGTCATGTTCGTCGGCCAGTTCGTCTCGCCGTTGGTAGCTCAGCCGGCCATCGCGCTGGGGGCATCGGCGGTGTGTTCGGGATTGTTGGCGCCGGATTGCTCGCTGTCGGGGCGAGCGCGTGGTTCGTGGGCACGCGCGCGGCAGCGACCATCGCCGCAGCGCCGCGGCGGTAGCGTTAGACGCTCAGTTCGCCGTTGGCGCGGACGCGAGTGGTCGAGACGACCCGGTCGTTCGCGCCAAGGCGCATCACGTGCACGCCCTGGGCTTGGCGGCCAAGCAGCGAAACCCCCGCCGCTGGCATGCGAATGACGATCCCTTCCGATGAGATGACCATCACCTCGTCTTCGTCCCGGACGATGCAGGTCGCGGCCAAAGGTCCGGTTTTTTGGTTCGTGGCGAGCGCGATCACGCCCTGCGTGCCGCGTCCCTTTGCGGGGAAGTTGCGAAGGAGCGTGCGCTTGCCATACCCGTTCGCCGTGACGAGGAGAATCGCCGCGTCCTTCTCGACGATCTCGGCACCGATGAGCACGTCGTCGCCGATGAGCTTCATGCCACGGACCCCGCCGCTGCCGCGGTTGGAGCGGCGGACATCTTCCATCGAGAAGCGGACCGCCTTGCCGCGCGCCGAGACGAGGATGGCGTCGTCGGTCGAGTTGGTCAGCTTCACCCAGCACAACTCGTCGCCCGGCTCGATATCCATCGCGTTGAGCCCACTCGGCCGTACGGCTGCGAAGTCTTGGATGCTCACGCGCTTCACTTCGCCCCGCCGGGTGATGAACAACAGGTTTTCGGCGGCGTTAAAGTCGTGGACGGCGATCAGGCTGGTTGCTACCTCGTCTGGCTCGACATTCACGAGGTTGATGAGTGGCACGCCCTTGCCGGTGCGAGACAACTCTGGGATCTCGTGCGCCTTGATTTGGTAGACACGCCCGCGGTTGGTGAAGAAGAGAACGCTGTCGTGCGTGTCAGCGACGGTGATGTGTTGGACGGCGTCTGCCTCGCGCGTGATCATACCGGTCACGCCGCGCCCGCCGCGGCGCTGCGTGCGGTAGGTATCGGCGGGCAGCCGCTTGATGTAGCCTCGCTGGCTGATCGTGATGACGACACGCTGCGAGGGGATCAGATCTTCGACGGTGAAGTCGGCATTGCCGTCGGCCTGCACGACCGTCCGCCGTGGGTCGCCATACTTTTCCTTGATCGCTGCGAGGTCCTCCTTGAGCAGCCCGTAGATCTTCTTCGGGTTCGCGAGGAGGCCTTCGAGATACTTGATCTGCTTGAGGACCTCTTTCAGCTCGTCGAGGATCCGCTTGGTCTCGAGTGCGGCCAACCGGCGCAGTTGCATGTCGAGGATGGCCTGCGCTTGGATCTCTGAGAGGCCGAACTGTTTCATCAGGCGGCCTCGCGCGGTCTCCGCGTTCGGCGATTCGCGGATGGTCTTGATGACGGCGTCGAGGTTGTCGATCGCGACCTTCAACCCTTCGAGGATGTGGGCGCGTTCGCGCGCTTTCTGAAGTTCGAACTCGGAGCGGCGGCGGACAATCTCAAAGCGATGGGCAAGGTATTGCTGGAGCATCATCTTGAGGGTCAGGACGCGCGGCTGCCCCTCGACGAGCGCCAGCAGGTTGATCGAGAACGCCGTTTGCAACTGCGTGTGCTTGTACAGGTTGTTGAGCAGCGCTCGCGGGTTCGCGCCTCGGCCGACTTCGATGACGACTCGAATGCCTTGCCGGTCCGATTCGTCGCGCAACTCGGAGATGCCCTCGATCTTCTTTTCCTTGACGAGGTCGGCGATCTTGGCGATGAGGGCCGCCTTGTTCACCTGATACGGGATCTCGGTGACGACGATCTGAAATCGGCCGTTGCGGCTCTCTTCGATATGTGCCTTGGCGCGGATCACGACGCGGCCGCGTCCGGTCGCATACGCCTGCTTGATACCTTCCGTGCCAACGAGGATGCCGCGCGTCGGGAAATCCGGGCCCTTCACGAACTGCATCAGATCGTCGACGGTCGCATCTTCGTGATCGATCAGGTAGATGGCGGCGTCGCAGATCTCGGCGAGGTTGTGTGGCGGAATGTTGGTCGCCATGCCGACGGCGATGCCGGCCGAACCGTTGACCAGCAGGTTCGGGAAGCGCGCCGGCAGCACCAGCGGTTCGCGCTGCGAGCCGTCGAAGTTCTCGCCGAAGTCGACGGTGTTCTTGTCGATGTCGGCAAGCAACTCGCTGGCGATCTCCGAGAGCCGTGCCTCGGTATAGCGCATGGCGGCCGGCGGGTCATCATCGATGCTCCCGAAGTTCCCCTGACCGTCGATTAGCGGCGCCCGCATAGAGAAGTCCTGCGCCATCCGCACCAAGGCGTCGTATACCGCGCTGTCGCCGTGCGGGTGATATTTGCCAAGCACTTCGCCGACGACGCGGGCGCTCTTGCGATAGGGCGTATCGTGGCGGATGTTCATCTCGTCCATGGCGTAGATGATCCGCCGTTGGACCGGCTTCAGGCCGTCGCGGACGTCCGGCAACGCTCGTGAGACGATGACACTCATCGCGTAGTCGAGATACGAATCGCGCATCTCGTTTTCGATATTGACGAGCCGAACGTTGCCAATTTCCATCACAGTAATCCTCTAGTTGCGTCTTGGGCCGACCGCGAGGCCGGCACGGCATAGTCAGCGCGGATGCTCGGCGGCCGCCGCGACAAACGCCTCGAACAGGGCCGCGAAGCGCGGATCGACCTCCTCGACTCGCTCGGGATGACACTGCACGCCAACGACCCAGCGGTGGCGCGGCGACTCGAGCGCTTCGATCAGCCCGTCGGGGCTTACGGCCGCCACCACCAACGTTTCTGCCCGTTCCGTCTCACGGACAGCTTGGTGATGGCGAGTATTGACGAGCACGCTGCCGCTCGTTCCCAGCGCGGACGCGAGGCGAGTTCCCGGCGTGATATCGATTTCGTGCTGCCCGCCATCCATCAACGCATGCCCCTCGACATGTTGCACAAGGGAGCCGTCGCAAACGACGTTCAACACCTGAAATCCGCGACAAATTGCCAACACCGGAATGTCGCGAATCAGCGCTGCCTTCGCGAGGGAGAACTCCAACTCGTCTCGCGCGTCGTCGATGCCGGTGGTGTGCGGGTCGGGTTCCTGACCGTAGCGGGCAGGATTAATGTCGCCCCCGCCGGAGAGCAGGAGGCCGTCGAACTCCGCGAGCGAGGGCCGATCGCCGGGGCGAATCGGAACGGGATCGCCGCCGGCACGCTCCACCGCGGCAAGGTAGCGAGCGACCGATTGCTCGGGAGTGTTTGCGCCGACGGTGATGGCGATGCGCGGCTTCCGCACCCAGCCCCGTTTCAGTGCTCAGTTCGGCTGAGGATCCAACCGGAGTGGATCTCCACCAACCGTGACGAGTGATGCGCTTCCGCGCGCCGACTCACGCGTTTCAGCACTCATTCAAAGTATACCGCCGCCGCGGCCGGCCCTTCCAGACGTTCGGTGCTCAGTCGAGCGGTGTGGTCGCCGGAAGCGGCGCGCCGGCGCGCACCACGGCACGGTAATAGCGGCCGCTGTCCTTCAACGTCCGCTCTTGGGTGGCGTAGTCGGTGTAGTAGAGGCCGAATCGCTTGGCGTATCCCTCGGCCCACTCGAAATTGTCGAGCAGCGACCAAACGAAGTAGCCCTTGAGCGGAACGCCATCCGCGATCGCGCGGGCGGCCTCGGCAAGGTAGCCGGCGAGGTAGCGAACCCGCGCCGGGTCGGCAAGACGGCCGGCGACCGGTGGTGTGTCGGGAAAGGCCGCCCCGTTCTCGGTCACAACGAGGTCAATCGGCCCATAGTCGCGGTGCAGGCGCTGGAGCAGGTCGGAGAATGCGCGCGGTTGGACAACCCATCCCATCGCTGTCAGTTCAGCCCCCTTCGGGATCACCCGGCGGAGCCGAAGGTAGGGATCGAAATCGTCGTGGGCAACGTACGCCGGGAAGTAGTGGTTGACGCCGAGGAAGTCGATTGGGGCGGCGATGATGTCAAAGTCCGACGATGGCGTGGGCGGGACATCGTGGCGGAGCCAGGCGCGCATCTCGCCGGGGTAGCCGCGGCCAAACACCGGGTCGAGGTACCAGCGGTTGTACGCCGCGTCATAGCGCTCCGCAGCGGCCACGTCCAGCGGGTCGTCGCTGGCTGGGTAGGCCGGCGTAAGGATCTGGGTGATGCCGACCCTCGCGTCGGGCCAACGGTCTCGAATGACGGCGGTCGCAAGGCCGTGAGCGAGGAGCAAGGTGTGTGCTGCCCGGAGCGCCAACCGCGTGCTCCGTTTTCCCGGCGCGTGCTCGCCACGCTCGTAGCCAAGGATGCTGCTGCACCACGGCTCATTCAACGTGATCCAGTGCTTCACCCGGTCGCCGAGCCGGTCGACGACGATACGCACGTAATCGGCGAAGGCGACCGCCGTCTCGCGATTCGGCCAACCCCCTTCATCCTCGAGCGTCTGCGGGAGGTCCCAGTGGTATAGGGTGATCCACGGCGTGATCCCTGCCGCCAGCAGCCCATCGACGAGGCGGTCGTAAAACGCGAGGCCGGCCTCGTTGACGGCGCCTCGTCCTGCAGGGAGGATGCGCGGCCAAGCGACGGAAAAGCGATAGGCGTTTACCCCGATCGCCTGCAGCAGCGCGATATCCTCGCGCCAACGGTGATAGTGGTCGCAGGCAATGTCACCGGTGTCGCCGTTGGCAATCGCCCCTGGCGTGTGGGAGAAGCGGTCCCAGATCGACTCGCCGCGACCGTCCTCGTTTACCGCCCCCTCAATTTGGTACGCAGCGGTCGCGGCACCCCAGACGAACCCCGGCGGAAATGCGGTCATTCCCCTATTGTCGGCGGCTGGCCGCAGCTCCGCAACCGATGGCTGGCGTCCGCCCGTCAAGATCCTCCGTGCGATACTTGTACGAGGGCGGGAGCAGAACGATGAGAGTGGCGATCACCGGGGCATCCGGCTTTATTGGCAAAGCGTTGGTCACCGCGCTTCGCGAGGATGGGCACACGCCAATCGCGATAAGTCACAATGTCGAACGCGCCGCGTTGGCGCTGCCGGGCGCCGAGGTGCTGTCGTTCAATCAGGCGATAGCGCACTGGCCGGCGGTTGACGCCGTCGTCAACCTGATGGGCGAATCGGTGTCGGGCCGCTGGACACCCGAGAAGAAGCGCGAGATCCACGATAGCCGCGTGATCGGAACACGTAAGCTGGTCGAGGCGATTGGCCGCGCTAGCTCCCGACCGCGGCGCTTCGTTAGCGCATCCGCGGTCGGCTATTACGGCGACCGCGGTGAAGAGGAATTGACCGAAGAGTCGCCGCCTGGCCGGTCATTCCTTGCCGATGTCTGTGTCCGCTGGGAGGCCGAAGCGAGGCAGGTCGAGTCGTTCGGCGTGTCGTGGGCGATCGTGCGGTTGGCAGTTGTGCTCGGCTATGGCGGAGGGGCGCTCGGTCCGCTCACCACCCTATTCAAACTCGGCCTCGGCGGTCCGATCGGCGGCGGCCGCCAATGGTTTTCGTGGGTCAGCCTGCAGGATACCGTCCGGCTCTATCAGCATCTGCTTGAGTCCGACCATCAGGGGGTCTTTCTGGCGAGTGCCCCCGAGCCGGTCCGCCAGGGCGAGTTTGCGTCCGCGCTCGGAGCGGTGCTCGGTCGCCCGGCTGTCCTCCCGGCACCCGCGCTTGCGGTCCGGCTCGTTGCCGGCGAGTTCGCCTCCGAGCTCCTCGACAGCCGCCGCTGTCTGCCGCGCGGCACGCTTGCCGCCGGCTTCCACTTTGAATTTCCCCGGCTGATGCCGGCGCTCCGCGTTGCCCTGCGCAAGCCGGATGGCCCGGCGTAATCGCCCAAGGCGGGAGTGCGACCCGCCTGCGTCTGGTATACGATGGTGACAAGCGAGGTTCGCTCGCCGGGAGGGACCATGAAGGTCGGCATTTCGCTCACTGCGACCGCGAACGGCGTCCGTTCGCATGACTCAATCGACTATTGCCGGTGGGCGGCGCGCTTCGTCGACCAAGCAGGATTTGATGTCGTTTGGACGACCGAACACCATTTCACCCAGATCGCCCACACCGGGGCGCCGAGCGCGGCACTCGCCTATTACGCGGGCGTTACCGAGCACGTCCGCCTCGGCTACGCGGTTGCTATCGTGCCGCTGCACCATCCTCTTCGGCTTGCCGAAGAATTCCTGTGGGTCGACAACCTGTCGGATGGCCGGTTGATCGGCGGCATTAGCCCGGGTTGGGCGGCCTATGAATTCGAATTGTTTGGCGTGCCGCTCGAGGAGCGGCGCGAGCGCTTAGCCGAAGGGTGGGCCATTATTCGGCAGGCGTGCTCCGGCAAGCCAGTCTCCTTCTCCGGCAAGTATTTCCAGGTGCCCGAGATCCTGATCCACCCGCCACCGCGCCAGCCGGGCGGCATTCCGTTCATCCTTTCGACGGGGCATGTCGACTCGGTGCGGCAAGCGGCAAAGTGGCGGGTGAGTCCGGTCTTCGGCGCTCCGCCGGTGCAGGTGATCGCCGAACATCTGGCGGTCTACGACGCGACGTGCCGGGAGGAAGGGTATTCCGAGGAGGAGATCGCCAAGCTCCACGAATGGATCGGCGTGCGCCGCTTCATCACTATCGGCCGGACCGAGGATGAAGCGCGCGAGGAGGCTTTGATTCACTCGGATCGGCTGCGAAACAGCCTCGACTTCCTCTCGACCACCCGCGGGTCTGAAAGTCAGGGCGATCCGCGGAACCCACGGACGCTCGCCAATGACGTGTGGGGCACGGTGGATCGGGTGACCGAGCAACTGCTCGAACTCGAACGGATCGGCATGCGCCACTTTATCTGCAACTTCACCATTGGGAGCCGCGGACTCGAGGGAACGAAGGAAACCATTCGGCTCTTCGCCAAGGAGATCCTGCCGGTGCTCCAGGCGAGCGAGCGGCGGGCCGAGGCAACGGCGACCCGTTAGGTCGCCGTCCGCGCTGCGGCCTCGTCCAAAATAACCTCGCACTCGTCAAAGCGGACACGGGTCACCACGTCGGTCACGCCGAGCGCGTTCGCCGCGTCTCTGAACTCGCGGGTGTTCGAGAACGCGATTGCTTGGTCGGCGGTCTCCCACCACGTCACGTAATGGAAGCGGCGGGGGTCTTCTTTGCTCCTGAGAAGGATGCGCTTGATCCAGCCGGGGGCGCTGCGCATCATTGCACCCTCCTGCCGTTTCCATCGCTCCCAGGTCGACTCTCCCTCGCTGTTATCGATCACTTCGACGTAGACGACGTACACGCTTCCTCCTCCGCCTGTCGCCATTCTGCCTGCCGCCGTCACTGCGGACAACTGATTGTTAGGCGACGGCGTCCGGCATCGACCGGTGAGCCGGATGGACCCCTGCCCGTTCTGCATGCGAGCGCAAGGCGATGGTAATCGCGAGACCGAGCAGGCAGGCGCCGGCAAGCACGAGCAATGTGGTCGGAACCCCGGCATTGGCGCGAAATATCGGCAGCAGGAAGATGCCAACCACCGCGCCGAGTTTGCCGGCCGACGCGGCGAAGCCGTGTCCCGTCGCCCGCAGCGGCGTCGGAAACGCGGCCGCGGGGAGCAAGTAGGTCGTGGCGTTCGGTCCGAGGTTCATGAGCAGGTTGAAGACCACGAAGCCCAGAAAGACGAAAGCAAGGTTCACGGCGCCGCTGGCCGACGCGGCAGCGGTGATCGCGAGGCCAGCAGCCATGCCGACAAACCCGACCGTCTGCAACCGTAGGGGGCCAAGCCGAGCGATCAGCAGGATGTTCAGCCCGAACCCGACGACGAGCAACAGGTCGAGCAGGGCCGTTCCTTCGGTCGAAGCGATGTCCGCGGCGATCCAGTCGCCCTTGGTCTCGGAGAAGGCGAGCGCGGCGATGATGGTCGGCGTGAAGAGCCCGATCCCGTAGGTGGCAATGTCCATCAAGAACCAAGGCGCGGCAGTAAGGATCGTAATTGGGAGGAAGCGCCGCGAGAACAAGGAGCCAATGCCAAAGCGGGCGGCGGGCGGTTCCACCGTAGTGGAATCAACCGTCGCGTGTCGGAGCTGGTTGCCGGTGAGCAGCCGGCACACGTCGGCGGCCTGTTGCTGATGGCCGTGAGCGAGCAGCCAGTGCGGGCTTTCGGGCAGCGAACGCCGGAACAGCGCGACGATCAAGGCCGGCACGATGCCAGCGCCGAGCATCCACCGCCACGCTGTCTCATCTGGCTGGGCGGCGAGAACCAGTAAACCAATCGCCGCGCCGGCCACCATGCCAATCGCCTGAAAGCTGAAGGCGGCAACCAACATCGTGTTGCGCAGCCGCCGAGGCATCACCTCGGTGATATAACTCGCCGCGATCGGGTAGTCTGCGCCGACCGCTGCGCCCAAAAGGAAGCGCCAGATCAGCAGACTGAGCGGGCTCCAGGCGAGTGCGGAGAGGGCGGCAAAGAGAAGAAACGTCATCAGATTCACGATGAACACCGTTCGGCGACCAAACCGGTCGGTGATCGCGCCGAGCGTGAACGCGCCGAGAAAGGCGCCGGCGACCGCGGCCGACGAGATCGCGCCTTCCCAAACCGGCGTCAAGGCGAAGTCGCGGGTAATCAGCGGGATCGCGACTGCGAGAATGAACAAGTCGAAGCCATCGAGGAAAATGCCCAAGGCCGAGAGGAACCACATGCGCCAGTGGAGCGGCGTGAGGGAAGCGGAATCGAGCGCGTCGTTGAGGTTGTCCGCGGCCAGTGCCATTATCCCCCACGCTGCGCCCGGCTGACCTTCATCCTACCGACCATCCCGGTCGTCGCGCTAGCCCGCGCCGTCGGTCGCCAACAGGAACGGGCGCTTCTCCTACCGTCGAGATGCCCGCTCTCCCCGCCGGTTATGCGTCTCGCAGCGGCCGTCCCGAGGCGGTGCACCTCCCTCGTGGAGAGCCCTACGACGCCAACCGGCGACTCGGCTGCCCGCCCTGCCGGCGCCTGCCAACGCCGGTTGCACCGTGCTCTGGACGATCGGCGCTACCCCTCCGGTCGGCCAGTGGCGTCGGGCCTCGCACCGGATGGGGCTGAGCCCGCTCGTCGTCACGACGACGCAGGTGATGGTGGCCGACCCCTGATCCCGAGATCTGCGGCAATGGGTCGGAGAAGCGTTGGTTCAGGGTCGACGGCGTCGCGCTCGCCCTAGCGGCACGGCAAACGAGGCTCTGGCGGTCGTGGGTGCGCCGGTGATCGTCACGCCCCTCGCTGAACGGGCGCCGGAGTCTTGTCACCCTGGAGACCCGTCACGTCGACGAGCGGCGCACCCTAACACGCCGTGCGGCGAGGTGCAGGGTGTCCTCCCCTCCCTGATTCGACATCTTGGGCGTAAGATCGGGGGAGCGGCGCGGCTGGAACCGGCAAGCCTTGATACGCGTTGTATAAAGCAGCATTACAGGTGGGGGATCAATGAATCTCAATAAGCTCACTGAGAAAGCCCAAGAGGCGATTGTCACGGCCCAACGCCTTGCCGAGGAGCGTCGCAACACCCAGCTTGAGCCGGAGCATCTGCTTGCTGCGCTGGTGACCCAGCAAGACGGTGTGGTGCCCGCCGTCCTCCAAAAGCTGGGGGTGCAGTCACGCGTGGTCATGGATCGGCTGAACCCGGCGCTTGATGGACTGGCTCGCGCCTCGGGTCCAGCGCAACTGTACGTCTCGCCCCGCTTCAGGCAGGTGTTCGAGGCCGCGCAGCAGGAAGCTGAGCGGCTGAAGGACGACTACGTCTCGACCGAACATTTCTTACTCGCATTGGCCGATGATTCGGAGAAGGGGCCGAGCGGCCAGATTTTGCGCACCCTCGGCGTCACCCGCGACCGCATTTATCAAGCGCTTCAGGACGTGCGCGGCGGCCAGCGTGTGACAAGCCAAAATCCAGAAGGCACCTACCAAGCGCTCACCCGCTACGGCCGCGATCTCACCGAACTTGCCCGACAGGGAAAGCTTGACCCGGTCATTGGGCGCGACGAAGAAGTGCGTCGCGTTATCCAAGTGCTTAGCCGCCGCACGAAGAACAACCCGGTGCTGATTGGCGAGCCGGGCGTCGGCAAAACGGCAATTGTCGAAGGATTGGCCCAACGAATCGCTCGTGGCGACGTGCCGGAGGCGCTCAAGGATCGCCGAATAATCGCGCTTGACCTCGGATCGATGGTCGCTGGCGCGAAGTACCGGGGCGAGTTCGAGGAGCGGTTGAAGGCCGTCCTCAAGGAAGTTCAAGAAGCCGAAGGACGGGTTATCCTGTTCATCGACGAGCTGCACACCGTCGTCGGCGCGGGCGCCGCGGAAGGCGCGATGGACGCCTCGAACATGCTCAAGCCGATGCTGGCACGCGGCGAACTGCGGTGTATCGGCGCCACCACGCTCGACGAGTATCGCAAGCATATCGAGAAGGACGCGGCGCTCGAACGACGCTTCCAGCCGGTGTATGTCGGCGAGCCATCGGTCGAGGACACGATCAGCATCCTCCGCGGCCTGCGCGAGCGCTACGAGCAGCATCACAAAGTGCGAATCAAGGACTCGGCGCTGGTTGCGGCGGCCGTTCTGTCGCACCGCTACATCAGCGACCGCTTCCTGCCGGACAAGGCGATCGACCTCGTTGACGAAGCGGCCTCCAAGCTGCGTATGGAAGCGACGAGCATGCCTGCCGAGCTCGACGAGATCCGTCGGCGCATCATGCAGTTGGAGATCGAGCGCGAGGGGCTCAAGCGTGAACGAGACGCCGCCTCGCGTGAGCGGTTGGAGCGCATCGAACAGGAGCTTGCCGACCTGAAAGAGCAGAGCGCTCAGCTCGAAATGCGATGGCAGACCGAGCTCAATCAGCTAAACCGCGTTGGCCAGATCCAAGAGCGGATCGAGGCGGCGCGGATCGAGATGGAGCAAGCCAGTCTGCGTGCCGAGTGGGAACGCGCCGCCCGGCTGCGCTACGAGATTAGCCAGCTCGAGAAAGAACTGGCCGAAGCCGAGCGGGCGCTGCACGATCGCTCGTCGGCCCTCGTCAAAGAAGAAGTCGACGAACATGACATCGCCGAGATTGTGAGCAAGTGGACCGGTATCCCGGCCTCGAAGTTGATGGAAGGCGAGATTGAGAAGCTGATCACAATGGAAGATCGCCTGCGCGAGCGCGTCATCGGGCAGGACGAAGCGATCGTGGCGGTGGCGAACGCGGTGCGGGCGGCGCGCGCCGGGCTGCAAGACCCGAACCGGCCGCTTGGCTCCTTCCTCTTCCTCGGCCCGACCGGCGTTGGCAAGACCGAGACGGCGCGGGCGCTCGCCGAGTTCCTTTTCGACGATGAGCGCGCGCTGATCCGCATCGATATGAGCGAGTATCAGGAGAAGCACACCGTCTCGCGGCTGATTGGTGCGCCGCCTGGTTACGTGGGCTACGAGGAAGCTGGCCAACTCACCGAGGCCGTCCGCCGGCGTCCCTACAGCGTCGTGCTGTTCGACGAGGTCGAGAAGGCGCACCCCGAGGTGCTGAACGTTCTTCTCCAACTGCTCGACGACGGCCGCCTGACCGACGCCCAGGGTCGGACGGTCGACTTCAAGAACACGATCATCATTATGACGAGCAACCTCGGGAGCCAGTGGGTGACCGAACGGTCGCTCCTTTGGCCCGACATTCAGGCGCGGGTGATGGAGGCGGTGCGCGCCCATTTCCGACCGGAGTTGCTCAACCGGATCGATGAGATCGTCATCTTCCGCCGGCTCGACCTCGAGCAGATCAAGCAGATCGTCGAGATTCAGTTGCGCGGGCTCCGCGCCCGACTCGCGGAACGCAAGATCAATCTGGAACTCACACCGGCAGCGAAGGAGTTCCTCGCGCAAGAGGGATTCGATCCCGTCTACGGCGCCCGGCCGCTCAAGCGGGCAATTCAGAAGGAGATCGTCCAGCCGCTGGCAATGGCCTTGCTCCAAGGCCGGTTCGTGGACGGCGACACCATCATTGTCGACGTCGAAAACGGTCAGCTCGCGTTCCGAAAGGCGGTTGCTGTCGAGGCGTAGTTTGCCCGTCGGTTGCCGTCAGGCAGGCGGGGCCGGATGTCGCCGAAGTTAGCGAACGGTGCTGGGGTCGGGCAGGTTTAGCCGGCCGGCTCCGGTGGCGTAATAGCCGAACGCCGCGCCGGGACGGAGCGAAACCGCGTTGTCGATCAGGAACTTCTGGATCTGGTCGGCATTCCAAGTCGGGAACCGGGATTTGACCAAGGCGGCCGCGCCCGAGACATGGGGCGCGGCCGCGCTCGTTCCCGTAAACCCATACTCTTGATCCTGATACACGAAGACCGAGACATGGCTGGGTGCCGCAATCTCGGGCTTCCAGCGTCCGTCGAGGGTCGGTCCCCACGAGCTGTAGACGGCAAGCTGGCCACTCTTCCAATCAGCGGCAGCGACCGCGAGCGCACCACGCGCTGAGGCGGTGTCGACGAGGCTGCGTGATGCGGAGCGGTAATAGGGCGAAAGGTCAGCGCGCGAGACTTGAAGTCGGAACAGCGTGGGCGGGCCGCTTTTTTGCTCGACACCGATCGAGAACGACTCGGTTCCGATCTTCTTGTCGAGCGCCCCGACGATCACCGTCTGTCCCGAGACTGCCCGCCGCTCGAACGAGGCGTACACCTTCCCGGTATTGTCCGCGAGATGCAGGACCAGCTCGGCCTGGGGATTTGCCCAGATGAGTCGCACTTGCGGCAGGAGATCGTTGCGGGGCCAATAGGTCACGGGAATGAACTCAGGGCCCTCGGGCGTGATCGGCGCCAGTCCTAGGGTACCGTTGGTCCTCCCGAGCACCGATTTGTTTCCCTCGTTCCCAGCGGAGACAACGACGAGCACGCCGCGCTGCCGCGCCTCGTCGATCTTTTTCGCGGCCGGCGAATTGCCGTCGAAGACGAAGTTCGGAAAGCCAAGCGAGATCGAAATGATGTCGGCGCGCTGGCTGATCAGCCAGTCCATCGCGTTCAGGAACTGCGTTAAATCGTCGGTGTTCGCGAAGAGCAGCGTCGCCTCGGGAGCCATCTCATGGATGATCTGAGCGACTCCCGTGCCATGGACATCAGTCTCCCGCTCGAACCCCTTGCCGGTGAAGTCGCGGGCGATGATTTGATTGCCGGCGGGCAGATAGCGGCCTTGGAGCTCACGGTATTTCGCGAAGCTATCGATGATGCCGACCCGGACGTTCTGGCCCTTGATGCCGGCAGCATGCCACTTGTCGGCGCCGGTCACCTTGACGCCTTCCACCGGACCGGCTCCGGCGAGCGGTGAGTCTGGGTCCTCCAGCAGTGTGGCGAGCGGCACGGCCTCGTCGCGCACTGGCCGCTGCGGCGCATCCACATCAACGATCTCAGGGAAGCTGAGCAGCGCTTGGATGTAGTCGAAATCGCGCTGGGCGTTCAACTGGAGAAGCCGATCCATCGGCAACAGCACGGTCACCCGGTTCTCGTGCCAGCTTTCGACTTCAACGCCCATCGCGCGCAGCCGCTGGCCGAAGGCCTCGGTATAGGGCCGGTCGAGAATGAGCACGGCCTCGATGCCATTGTCATCAAGCAGTCCAAGATTGCGCGCCATCGCCTCGGCCGCCGGCACGCCGCCCTCGGAATATGCCTTGAAGATCAGCACATAGAGCGCAGCGAGTTTGGAGCCATTGTTCGGGTCGATGAGGCGAGGGTCGACGACGGCGTTCGTGGGAAGGGCTGCAGGAACTCGGGCGATTCGGGCGATGCTCGTTGAGGTGGGCAGCGGGGCCCCGGCGCGGTCACTGATAATCGTGGCGGTGGAGAACCCGAGGACGCCGATCGCCAACAGGGCGGCGAGCACCAAACCGGGAAGGAACCAGCGCCGAGCGGCAAGCTGTTCGAGTGTGATCCGGCTAGACGGCATCAGCCCTCCGGGCATTAACTGGCACAGCGGAATCCGAGGTCTGGGCTTGCTTCGTTGGGGCTCTGCCAGCCGCGCGCCGTCGTACGAACGTCGCGGCTATAGTTGTTGATCCGAAAGCCGCCACGGGTCACCCGAAAGCGCTCTTTGGGCACCTCAAACCCCAGCGACTCCGCGCCCGGATAGGGTGCATACCAGTCGGCCACCCATTCGCGTGGACCCCCGGCGACGTCGAGTACCCCGTAGACGCTCGCCCCCTGCTGATTTGCTCCAACCGGACCCCAGACTTTGCCGAAGGTCGCAATCGGGTACGCCGAAAACTTGAAACTGCCGAAGTCAACGCGGCTCGGATCCCAATTGTTCCCCCACGGGTAGATCCGCCCGTCGTCGCTGCGGGCCGCCTTCTCCCATTCTGCCTCGGTGGGCAGGCGGCGGCCGTGCGCCTTGCAGTAGTTTTCGGCGTCGGCGTAGGTCACTCCCACGACCGGGGACTTTGGATCGGCGTCGCGCGACCACGCTCCCTGTACCCGAGCATTTTCCGCCCAGCGGCTGAACATTTCGACCGTCACTTTCGTCCGGTCGATTGAGTACGCTGGGAGTTCGACGACGCGCACCGGCGCTTCGTCGGGCTCACCGGTGTCGGAGCCCATCGTGAAGCTGCCGGCGGGGATGCGCACCTGCGGCATTCCGTCTCGACCGGCCCCACTCCTCGGACCGCCGGGAGCAGTGATGGGAGTCCAGTCGGTCGTCAGCAGCACCGCGGTGAACCCGCCAGCGAGGCAGGCACAAACGCAGAGCCCCACCACGGTGGCCGTCATGGCGGCGATCGCGCGGCCAGCGCCCCGTCGGCGCGGCGGTGTCGCAATCTGTTCGTGAGGGATACCGCGCGGGATCGTCGAAGGCAACTCGCGGGCGTGCGGCGTCGCCGCCAAGTGCACCACGATCTCGGCGTCGCCGACGCGAACCCGATCGCCGTCGTGGAGCAGCGTCTCGACGTGCGGCACGACTGGCACGCCGTTGATGCGGCTTCCGTTTCGACTCCCAAGATCCACGTAGACGACGCCGCGGGCGGTGTCGCGTAGTTCGCCATGGTGGCTCGAGACAATCGGGTCGCCAAGCGGGAGGTCATTGTCGGCGACCCGGCCGATTCGAAAGGGAAATGCGGCTACCTCGGTCTCTCGGATGGCTGCACCCGGCGTGCGCACCTCGAGCCGAACCCTCGGTTGGGCGGCGACGGCGGCGGAGGCGGGCGCGAGCTCGATCACGATCGGCCCGATCTGGAGGCGGTCGCCCGGGGCGAGCGGGACCGGCACGTGCGGCTGGAGCGGCACGCCATTCAGGCGAGTCCCGTTGCGGCTGCCCCGGTCGACGAAGGCGATTGCGCCACCAAGGGACACGAACTCGCCGTGCCGGCTCGACACCGTCGGGTGGGGAAGGACGATCGCGTTGTCAGGCGTCCGTCCCACGGAGTAGGGCGGCCGGTCGAGCGTCACCGTCTCCGTTGGACTGCCCGGGACGCTGATCCGCGCGGAGAACGTCATGAGCGCATTATAGGAAGCGGCCCAACCGAACGGGCAGGATTCTCGACTCGTTCCTCTCGGACATCAAGTCCAGCCAATCGAGAAACGTGGGCGGCTAGTCCTGCACTGGTGCGATCGCCACAGGTGGTCGAACCGGGGCGGCTCGGCGAGCCGGATTCACGCGCAGCGTGTGCTCGGCGCTTCACCTCGTGGAGATGGGTACGACGAGATCACGCGTTCAGCATGTGCCAGTCGCCTCATCTTCCACCCGGTCGCTAGAGGCGGGGCGTTCTTGGAGTCCGATCACTTGGCCCTCGGGGTCGGCGAAATAGGCGAGTTTTCCCCCTGCCGCGGCAAACGGCTCGTTCACGAACCGGACACCGTTCCCACGCAAGCGCCTCACCTCGGCAGCGAGGTCGTCCACGCGGAGAATAAACAGGTTGTTCGCTTGGGTGCGATCGGCCACTGCTGGCTGCCGCCGTCCGCCCCCTTTGGCGTCGAGCAGCACCGTCGGGCCGAGCGAGAGCAACGCCCCGCCGCGGTTCGTTGGGTTGCCACTGTCCGGCAGGCCGACGACATCGCGGTAGAATCGAATGCCGCGTGGTTCATCCTCGAACCAACATACGACCCAGCCGAGCCCGTACAGGTCGGGCGGCATCGGCGGCACACCGGGCAGCACATTCTCGCCGGCATCGTACCTTCGGAACGCCGTTTGGTCTTCGGCACGCCTCGAAAATCGGTAACGCTCCTGAAACCCGGTAACGTTGCCGGACGGGTCGAGAATGTAGATGAGGCGGCCCCGCACGAGCTGGCGGTCGTTGATCACCGGTTGACCAGCCGCTCGGATCCGGTCAAGAACTGACTCGAGGTCGAGGCAGCGAAAGACCGGAATGCAGGTTGTCTCGGTCCGATCGGCGAAGCGCGGTGGCGTCGTCCCGCCGGCTCCCACGCAGAAGATCATTGTCTCCCCGGCCCAAAACATCCGCGTTTCGCGATTGGTCCGCAACAGCGGCAGCCCGACTACGTCGCGGTAGAATGCCGTCGTCTCCTCCGGGTGGGGCGTGCGACGGACGAACCAGCCGATCACCGCACACCCCACAGCGAGGTCGAACCGACGCCCGCTGGCCAGCCATAGAGCGCGGCGGCATTCTCCCCAAGGATGAGTCGACGGTCGTCGGTGGTCAGGAAGTCGAGCTCACGGCGAAACAGATCGAGTTGTTCTCGGTACGTCGCCCGTTGCCGTGCCAACTGCTGGGTGTGATCGGTGCCCCAGAGCATTCGCGCGGGGCCGAAGGCATCGTAGACGGCCCGGATCAACTCGTGAGTTTCGACGAAGGGATAGCCAGTACGCGAGCGAGAGGCGATCGAGGTGAGCTTCACCCAGACGTTCGGGAAGCGGGCCAAGCGAAGCATGCGATCGCGCTCCGGAAAATCCGGCCCGTCGTCGATGAACGGCATCCCAAGGTGATCGAGCGCGAAGCGCACGCCCGGATGACGCTCGATGATCTGTTCGGCGACAGCAACCGCTCGCGGCGCGAAAAGGGAGACAACGATACCCCGTGCGGCGCAGGCAGCGAGAAACGGCTCGAGCGCCGCGAGGCTGCCCCAACGACGCTGCTCCGCGTCAATCAGCCGCAGGCGGACCCCTACCATGCCGGGCTGCTCGAGCCAACCGTTCATTACCTCGGCGATGTCGGGCCGGATGGGATCGACGAGACCGACGACGGCGAAACGATCCGGCCAGGCCGCTGCGCACTCGAGCGCGTACTCGTTGTTCTCGCCAAGCAGGCTGGGCGGGACAATGAGAGCGCGGTCGACCGCTGCGCTGTTCATCAGAACCAGCGCATCCTCCGCGCGAAAGGGTTCGGGGAGCCCGGGCCGGACTTCTGGGACCCACGGCCGATCCGGCCGGTTCTCTTCCCACAGGTGAATTTGGGTGTCGAGAATCACACGGCTATGGTACGCGCCAACGGAACGCCGCGCGACTCTAGCGGCCCAGGAGGGCGCGGATCCGTTCGCCAAGTGCGCCGCGTCGCGGCGCGGCGAGCTGCGTCTCGCTGGCTGTCCCGGAGGAGAGCGGCACCTGGCCATCCCGGATCTGCCGTGCGGCGACGGCGAGCGCCGGTGCGTTGAGTTCGTGCCCAAACGGTCCGTCGGGGTGGTCGAACAACCAAAGGTGCATCATCTCGTTGGTGACGGCGGCGGTTCCAGCCGGGCAGCGGCCGGCGCGCTTGGGCACAACGCCATCCGCGCCGATGCACAGGTTGTCGTGGCTGTGCCAGCTGGTGATCGGGCCGCCGGGCGTCGGCCCCTTCCCTTTCGGTGCCAAAAACATCACGCCGAGGAAGGCCATTCGCCCGTCCGGCAGCCGGGCGTACATCAAGCTCTCGGGATGCTCGGGATCGAGCAACTGCCCGTCGGAAACGTATCGTTCCGCGACAAAATGGGCCGGTCCGTAGGTTCCGTCGCCGAACGGGTAGCGTGTGACTTGGCGATACCCCTCCTGCTGCGCAACGTGGAAGTCGGCGAACCGCGCGCTCCCACTGCGTGTCCGTGCGACCAGATCGGCCGCGGCGAGGCGCTCTGCCTCGGTGGCGGCGACGAGGGCATCGGCGCCGTGCGCATGGCCGCCAGCGAGGACGCCCGCGTGCTCGTGCCGGTGTGAGCCACTCAGCGTCGACTCGCCGCGCGCCGCGATGAGCCCGGCGCTTCCAGCGAGCGCGACGAGTAACGCGATTGGCGCCGCCAGCAGCGCGGCGCGGCCCCAGCCACCAGCGGCCTGCCCAACCAGAAAGAGGAGGGCACCAACCGTCGAGATGGCGATGCCGGCGAACAGGAACACGTGCCCCGGATTGGCGAGAGTGAAGAGTCCTTCGGTCGCCGCAAGCTGTGGGTTGCGGGCATGGAGGAGCCCGTCCAATCCCAGCCCAAACAGCAAGATGAAAGCGCCGGAGGTCATCAGCCAACTGCTTGCGGCTATCGCTCGTCTTCGCATGAGGTGTTCTCCTTGTCGCGGCGCTCGCCGCTACGCTCAGAATCACGGTTCGGATCGACGGTTGGTTTCAGGCCGGCGCCGCGCAGGGTTGCGGCAACGCTGGCTCCTGATGCTCTCGCTCGCGGGGGCGCGGCCGCGGAGGGATGATGACGAGGCCGAAGCTGTCGGGGAAGTCGCTGCCCATGCCAATCGGGGTGGAACCGCTCGACGCAGTGCCCTCGCTTCACCGAACAATCCCCCCTCCACCGCGGCGCGCCAGAGAAGGAATCGCCGGGCAGATGACCGAAGCAAGGCCGGTTTCCGGGGGAGCATGACGTCCCATCGAGATGGGGAGCCTTGCGACGAAGTTTAGTGCGGCACCTTCCTCGTCGCCGCGCCGCTCATGCGGCCGAGAAGGCTCAGCACCTACCAGACGGCGAGGACACGGATGCCTCGCCGGCGTTGGCCCTGCCTGCTCGCGGAGGTGGCAGGCTGGTCGGCCGAGCGGCGGAGCGCGAGCGCAGCGTGGAACAAGTTTCGGCGCGCAGCTGCTTCACGGGCGCTCGCCATGGTGTGACGGTGTTGGTCGGGGTAGCTGGAACGGACGAGGCGGCGGGACGGCGCTATAACCCAGCTAGGCAGCGACCGGCGCCGGCTCCAGCGCTGCGGCCAGTGCCTCGGCAGCGTCGGTCACGAAGATGAACGTGATGGCGTTGCGCACCTCGGGCGGAATGTCGTCGATGTCGCGCTCGTTACGCTTCGGGAGGATGACCGTCCGAATGCCGAGCCGGTGGGCGGCGAGTACTTTCTCCTTGATGCCGCCGACGGGCAGCACCTTGCCGCGCAACGTAATCTCGCCCGTCATCGCCACGTCCGAGCGAACCGGCCGGCCGAGCAAGAGGGAGGCGAGCGCCACGGTCATCGTCACGCCAGCCGAGGGGCCGTCCTTCGGAATGGCGCCTGCCGGAACGTGGATATGAAAGGTCTTGCCGGTGAACTGGTCTGGGTCGATGCCGAGCCGAACGGCGTCCGAGCGGATGTAGGAGAGCGCAGCTTGGGCACTCTCGCGCATCACGTCGCCGAGCATCCCCGTGAGGATGAGCTGGTCCTGATGGCCGCTTGGCATCATGGTCGCTTCGACGAACAACACATCGCCGCCAACCGGCGTCCACGCGAGCCCGGTTGCGACACCGGGGCGGTCGGTGCGCTCGGCGATCTCCTCATAGTACCGCGGACGATCGAGGTATCGTGGCACCTCCGCCGCAGTGACGACCACCGGGTCGCGGTTCCCCTCCGCGATCGCCCGCGCCACCTTACGGGCGATTGTCCCAATTTCGCGGTTCAAGCCACGCACGCCCGCCTCGCGGGTGTACTCCCGGATGATCCGGCGAAGCGCCGACGGCTCAAACCGTAGTTCGTCTTCGCGCAGGCCGTGGTTTCGAAGTTGCTTCGGCACGAGGTGCTCGAGGGCGATATGCACCTTCTCTTCGTCGGTGTACCCAGCGAGGGTGATGATCTCCATCCGGTCGCGCAGCGGCGGCGGAATGGTGTCGAGGGTGTTGCCTGTCGCGATGAACATCACTTGCGACAGGTCGAACGGCACGCCGAGGTAGGTGTCGACGAAGGCGTGATTCTGCGCTGGGTCGAGCACTTCGAGGAGCGCCGACGACGGGTCGCCGCGCCAATCGGCGCCGACCTTGTCGATCTCGTCGAGAATGAAGACCGGGTCTTTCACCTCGGCGCGCCGGATTCCCTGAATGATCCTTCCCGGCATCGCACCGATGTATGTCCGGCGGTGGCCGCGAATCTCGGCTTCATCGCGGACGCCACCCAACGAGATCTGGACCAGCTTCCGATTGAGCGCATGGGCGATCGAGCGCGCGAGCGACGTCTTCCCGACGCCCGGGGGGCCGACGAAACAGAGGATCGGCTCGCCCATCAACCGCTCATCGGGTTCCTCATCGCTGGGAGGCGGCGCGTGTCGCTCTTCGCGGAGCTTGCGAACCGCGAGGTAATCCAGAATGCGCGATTTGATCTGCTCGAGGTCGTAATGCTCGTCGTCGAGGATCTTTCGAGCGAGCGGGATGTCGATCGTTCGGCCGCTCATCTTGTTCCACGGGAGCGAGACCAGCCACTCGAGATAGGTGCGTGTCATCGCGAACTCGGGTGATGCGGTAGGAATGCTTTGGAGCCGGTTGAGCTCACGGTCGGCTTCGCGGCGCGCCTCTTCTGGCATACCGGCTTCCTCGATCTGCCGGCGGAGCGTCGCGATCTCGCCACTCTCCTCGCCTTCGCCCAGCTCTTGCTGAATCGAGCGCAGCTGCTCGCGCAGAAAATACTCCCGCTGGGTGCGGTCCATGCGCGACTGCGTCGCCGCGGTGATTTGCCGCCCGACCTCCCGCACTTGAAGCTCGCGCTGCAACAGTTCGTTGAGCCGCCGGAGCTTCGCTTCGACCGGATCGAGCTCGAGGATTGCCTGCCGGTCCTCGTAGCGGAGTGGGATGGTTGACGCGACGAAGTAGGCGACTTGACGTGGGTCGGAGAGGCCTTCGACCGCCGCAAGCAGTTCGGCCGGCGCGTTTGGTACGGTCGCCATGATCTGACGAAACAGGTCGACGATTACGCGGCGCAGCGCCTCTGCCTCAATCGTGGGAGTGGACTGATCTGGCGCCGGTTCGAACCGTGCGACGAGGAATGGCTCGCTCGACAGCTGTTGGACGAGGCGCGCCCGCTCAAGTCCCTGAACGACAAGGCGGATCGTGCCGTCTGGTGCGCGGAGCAACTGGTGAATCACCGCAACCGTGCCGATCGACGGCAGTTCTGCCAGCGAAGCGGGATCGTCGGCGTCGGGAGGAAACCCTGCAACGAGCATCAAGCGTGGGCCGGCCATTACGGCGTCGACCAGTTTGAGCGAGCGCTCCTGACCGATGACGAGGGGAGTGACGGCGAGCGGGAACACGACCGTGCCTCGAAGAGGGAGCAGCGGCAACGACTCAGGGAGCGGGGGAGCAGCGCTGTTCTCAGGACGGTCGTTCATCGATGCCCTGCCTTCGGAAGGCGCATCGTCAGCAAGCCGCGTTCCAACTGCCCTTCGACGCCGTCGGCATCGACCGGCGCGGGCAGCGGCATCTCGAGACGGAATTGGCCTTGCCGGATCTCGGCGACGTGATACAAGCCGGCGGCCGGCAACCGGCGTTGCCCTTCGATCACCACGGCGTCCTCGTAGAGAAGGATTTCAACTTGGTCGCTGTCAACGCCGGCAAGCTCAACCGTCAAAACGAAGGCATGTTCGACCTCGACGAGGTCAGCGGCGGGCCGCCAGCGCGGTTGTGCCAACACCGCCGGCACAGTGCGCCACGGATCGCCGATGGGACGCGGTTCGCCGATCGTCAGGACGACGGCATATCGGTACGCCAGGCGACGATAGCGCATGGCCCGTCCTCCGGTGCCGGGAGTGGTTAACTTTACCGTACTCCGCCGCCGGCGCAATTTGGATCGCATTTCCGCAGAAGTAGCTGACATCCGAACAGACGTTCGCTATGCTGGAACCAGAACGCACGTTCGAGACAGGCGTTCGAGGGAGGACAGCATGTTTCGCTTGAAGGGCTGCGGACGCTGTGGCGGTGATCTCTGGTTCGGACGGGATTTCGACGGTGCGGGCTGGCGCTGTCTGCAATGTGGCCGGCAAGCGACCCGTCCGGCTCCCGTGGCGGCCGCCAGCCGGGAGTGGACGTCGCGCTTCTTCGGTGGCCAACGCGGGTGCGTCCGGCGAACCGCACGATGAGCATCCTTGGCGTCACCGTCCGCCGCACCCCGTTTCCTAGTTGGCTGGTGATTCGAGCCAGCCGCGAGCCGCTCGGCTTGCTCCGCAGCATCGTCCGCGCACTCGGCGCAACAGCGCCGGACGACACGCTGGCGGCGGTCGGTTCGGGAATCGCGCTCACGCCGCGATCTGTCTGGCCGGGTGAACTGGGCGAGCGCCGCGTGCTGAAAGACGGCAGGTTCTATCGGACGGTCGTGCCCGATTCTCCCCTCGGGCACGGTGAACGAGCATGGGGCAGCAGCGGCGGTTGAGCGAGGTCGGGACGTCGGCTGCGCGACTCGGCCGTTCGCGAATGATGACGCTTGATCAACACGGGTTTTCCGCCGGTTGCGGGGAATGCGCTAGGCCGATACGGTCGTCGCCGGGACAACGCCGTTGTACTCGCGGTAGAAGCGGGCGAAGCTGGCGAGGGTCAGCGGGAAGGAGAAGTAATACCCCTGCGCGTAGCGGACGCCGCGCGCCCGCAGATAGGCGACCTGATGGCGCTGCTCGACCCCTTCCGCGATCAGTTCGAGTTGAAGCTTATGGCCCAGATCGATGATGGAATCGAGGATTGGCCGACTGACGGCATCGGTCCCGATGGTGTCGACGAATACCTTATCGATCTTCAGGTAATCCACGGAGAAGCGTTGGAGCGCTGCGAGCCCGCTATGGCCGGTTCCGAAATCGTCGACGGCAATCGAGCAGCCAAGCTCGTGGATGCGCTCCATCACCTCGATTGCGGTCTCGCGAAAGTTGTCGATGATTTGCCGCTCGGTGATCTCGAGGGTAATCGCTTTGGGATTGAGCGCTCCGTCAGCAAAGAGCGCCTTGAGGTCTTCGACAACGTGAGTATCGCGGAGGTGCTCGGCGACGAGGTTGATGCCGACATGAATATGCTCCTGCTCTGGAAAGGACAGCAGGATGTCCGCACGCACGCGGTCGAAGAGCCAGCGGGTAATCGGAATGATGAAGCCGGTCTGTTCGGCAAGCGGGATGAAGACATCGGGGCGCAGCAGGCCGCGCTTGGGGTGCCGCCAGCGCAGCAGCGCTTCGGCGCCGACACACCGGCCGGCTTGGATGTCCACGATCGGCTGATAGTAGACCTCGAACTGACGGCGATTGAGAGCGAGCGCGAGATCTTCGTCGAGCGGGCGGCGACGGCGCAGCATCAGCACCGCCACCCACAGGACAAGACCGGCGATGCCGACGCCGATCACCACGAGCAGTGGGATGTATTGCAAGAAGCGTGACCAGACATAGCCCTCGTCGGTGCTTGCTTCGATCTCGATCGGATACTGGGTCGAACGCGCCCGGGCAACGTAGCGCGTGAGGTACCACTCCGAATGTGGAGCGGCGCGACCGAGCGTCGGCCCATCAATGATGGAAATGAGGAGCGCCCCGCGCGGCCCGACCAGATTGCCCTCGATCCGCTCGAGGAACTCCTCTGGATCGATCCGCCCGACCACGCCGCCGCGCGTGCCGGCCCGGACGTGGACGACAATGCTCCTTCCGCCGGCGAGGCTGTTCTCAATCCAACCGACGTACACTCCCTCGGCCGGCACCGCTCGACCCGTGGGCACCGCCGTCACGAGGGTGGTCGGTCCAGTGTTCGTGCAATAGACGACAGAATCGGCCGAAAGGAGTCCAATCGACCCGACGCGCGATGAGCGCATCGTCGCGTCGGAGAGGCGGGCGACGACCTCGGGGGTGCAGTCCTGACCGGCCAGGTCAAGGAGTTCGCGCAGTTCGGCGGCAGATCGCTCGATCAGTCGGTCACTCTCGAGCGTCGAACCGGCGGCGGCCTGGGCCAAGTCCTGCTGGACCTGATCGGTCACGAACCAACCGACGAGGGCGATGATTAGGACAGACGGCACTGTGGCAAGGAGGACAAGCCCAACCACCGCCATGGCGCGCTTCACACTACGATCCTCGACCGAAACCGGTCACGGCTATAGGGTACGAGGTTGACGCGAGCGGTACAATGCCAACGCTCGCGGTCGACGCCCATCTCGTGCGTTCATTGCATCCCCCGATGTGGTACGCTCGATGATGAAGCGTTCGTTGAAGGATGATGGGATGACCGCCGGCCGTCCAAATCGAAAAGAAGCTGGGCTGTTCGACCCGAGCAGCCGCGAGCCGCGGTTTATCCTGTATATCTTTCTCGTACTGGCTGCCATCGTCTTCATTCCCGGCCTAAACGAAATCCGGCCGCTCGTGCTCGGCGCCTTGCTGATCGGCGGCCCGGCGATCGCGTACCTTTCCATTCGTACTTGGCGATCCCGTGAATCGCTCGCCGGCATGCCCAGGCTGATCGTCGAAACCGGCGTCGTCTTTGGAGCCTTGCTCTTTGTTCTCGCGCTCCTCGACCTGCTCGGGATACGCCGCTTTGGCGGATGAGGGCAGCCGCTGGAGAGAATGATGTCCATCCTCGAAATTCGAGACCGGCCGTCGCTACGCCGCCCCATTCTGATCGCCGGCTTTGGCGGCTGGGGCGACGCGGGTAGCGGCGCGACCGGCGCTATCGCCTATCTCCTTGAAGATCTTGAGCCCGAACCTTTCGCCTGGATCGATCCGGAGGTGTGCTTCGACTTTACCGTCCAACGACCGGTCACGACCCGCACGGCTAGCGGGCGCTGGACGCTCATCTACCCACGGATCCAGTTCTACGGGTTGTATCGCCCCAATCACGAGCGCGACCTTGTGTTGTTGACCGGACCCGAGCCGCATCTCAATTGGCCAACGCTGACGCGCGAAATCGCGGAGTTCACGCGTGACCTCGGCGTCGAGGCAGCGCTCACGATGGGGGTCTTTCTCGGCTCGGTGTCGCATCGGACAGTATCGCTCGTCCGCCGGACGCTTGACCCCGAGCTGGAGCGGCGGCTGAGCCGCTTGGGTGCGGTCGACACTGGCTATCAAGGCCCGACTGGGTTCGTGACGGCGCTTGTCCATGCTTGGACGGAGATCGGCTTACCGGCGGCGAGTGTGTGGGCCGCAGCGCCGATCTATCTGCGCGCCGTCAACCCCGCCGTTTCGGCCGCCCTGCTCGGGGCGATCGAGGAGGTGACCGAGGTGCCGCTCGACCTGGGACCGCTTCGGGACCGCGCCGAGGCCTTCATCCGCGAAGTCGATGGGATGTTGGCGTCCAACCCCGAGCTTGCCAATCAGCTTCGCCAGATGATCGATCTCGGCCCCGAGCCGGGGGCAGCCGAGCAGCCGTCGAGCGAGCTGCCGTCCGGTCAATCGCTCGTCGAGGAACTTGAGCGATTCCTGCGCGAGCGACGCGGGAACGCCGACAGTGAGTAGCTTGGTCGACCGACTGCCTTGCCCGTGCGAAGAAGCGAACCGTAGAATTCGTCGAGGCGGCGGAAACGTCCACTGACCGAACCTCGGAGGCTCCGCATGGAAAAGGGGAGCTGGGCCGTTAAAACGGGCCTTGCCCAAATGCTCAAGGGCGGCGTCATCATGGACGTCACGACCCCCGAGCAGGCGCGCGTGGCCGAGGCCGCGGGCGCGTGCGCCGTGATGGCGCTGGAGCGCATCCCCGCCGACATCCGGGCGCAGGGGGGGCGTGGCCCGCATGAGCGACCCCGAGATGATCTCCGGCATCCAGGAGGCCGTGTCTGATCCCGGTGATGGCCAAGTGCCGCATCGGCCACGTCGCCGAGGCCCAGATCCTGCAGGCGCTGGAGATCGACTTCATCGACGAGTCCGAGGTCCTCACGCCCGCGGACGAGGCGCACCACATCGACAAGCACGCGTTCACCGTCCCGTTCGTGTGCGGCGCGACCGACCTGGGCGAGGCGCTGCGCCGGATCGCCGAGGGCGCCGCGATGATCCGCACCAAGGGCGAGGCCGGGACCGGCAACGTCGTCGAGGCCGTGCGCCACATGCGCGCAGATCATGGGCGGACATCGGCGGCTGCAGGGCATGCCGAGGAGGAGCTGTTCGCGGCGGCGAAGGAGCTGCGCGCGCCTCCTCGAGCTGCTGCGCCAGGTGGCGCGCAGACGGCGGCTGCCGGTGGTGAACTTTTCCGGCCGGCGGCATCGCCACCCCGGCGGACGCGGCGCTCATGATGCAGCTCGGCGCCGATGGGGTCTTCGTCGGCTCCGGGATCTTCAAGTCGGGCGATCCGGTGCGTCGCGCCAAAGCGATCGTGCAAGCGACAACCCACTACAACAATCCGGAGATCATCGCGGAGGTTTCGCGGAATCTCGGTGAGCCGATGGTCGGGATCGAAATCTCGCAGATCGCCGCCGAACAGTTGATGGCCGGTCGGGGGTGGTAACGAAGATCGGGGTGCTCGCCCTCCAGGGCGATTTTGCGGAGCACGTCGCAGCGCTGCGTCGGATTGGCGTCGAGCCGGTCGAGGTCCGGCTGCCGAGCGACCTCGACGGTTTGAGCGGCCTCATCATCCCGGGCGGCGAAAGCACCACCATCGGCAAGTTGATGGTTCGCTTCGGGTTGCTCGAGCCAATCGCGGAGCGCGCCCGCGCTGGCTTTCCCATTTGGGGCACCTGCGCCGGGATGATCTTGCTCGCGAAGCGCATCGAAGGACACGACCAGCCCGCAATCGGCGTGATGAATATCACCGTCCGGCGCAACGCGTTTGGCCGGCAAGTCGATTCCTTTGAGACCGATCTTGATGTCGCCGGGCTCGACCGTCCCTATCACGCCATCTTTATTCGGGCGCCACTGATTACCGAGGTTGGGCCGGAAGCAACGCCGATCGCAACTCTTGCGGATGGCGCCGTCGTTGCGGCCCGCCAAGGCGCGTTGCTGGGGACCGCCTTTCACCCTGAATTGACCGACGATGACCGGATGCACCGTCTCTTTGTTGAGCGCGTCTGTGAGGGCGTCGGCGCACGATGATCCGCTCGATCCGCCCGACCGATCTGCCCCGCCTCGCGGGCTTGAATCGCCGCGGGCTCGTCAACGAGGCCTACGCTCGTCGCGACCTGACCCGGCCCCGACGGTCACTCTCCCTCGGCCTTATTCTCGAGCATTGGCTCGCCTTGGAAGAGAATCGGCAAACCTGGGTGGATGTCGAGCGTCGTCGAATCGACGGCCTCATCTCGGCGCGGGACGAAGGACTTGCTTGGGAGATCGACCGCCTCGTCGTCGAGCCGGACGCCGATCCCCGCGTTGTTCAGCGGTTGCTCAGTTACTTGACGGCCGTCGGCGGAGAGGTAGGGATCCAAAAGCTCTATCTCCGGCTGCAGGCGTCGAGCGATCTCGTAGAGCTCGCCCGAAGCGCCGGGTTTCTTCTCTTTAGCGGGGAAACGCTGTATGCGCGGCCGACGCCGATTGAACAGCCGCGTCCGCTCTCGGCTGATGGCGTGCGGCCGAAGGCGAGCGGCGATACCCACGCGATCTTCCAACTGTACTGCGCTTCCGTGCCGCTGCGAGTGCGGCAGGCGGAGGCGATGACGCTCAGCGAATGGCAGCAGCTTCGTCAGCGTGGCCGTCCGGCGTTGGGCCGGCGTGAAACGGTGTTCGAGCGTGACGGTCAGCTTGTCGGCTGGCTCCAGTCCGATGTGCGTGGCCGCGCGGCCCATTTCGAGCTGCTGGCGCATCCCGATCATCCTGACGTCGTGGACACGTTGCTCGACGTCGGGCTCGCGCACCATCGCGGCCGGGCGCCCCTTTACTGCCTCGTGGCCGAGCACGAGGCCCGGCTGGCGCACGCGCTCGGCGAACGTGGGTTCCACCCGGAGGCATCATTTTGCGCGCTCGTGAAACAGTTGAGCGTTCGCGTCAAGCAACCTCGCCTGGTCCCGGTTCCGGGGTAACCGCCCTGCCCGGAACACTCGCGCGTACCCGGCAGCAGGTCGTCACGGACGACCTCGACGCCCTGCTCGACACGCTGCCAAGTTCCATCGCCGATCCTATTCGTCAGCGCGATGATCGCGGCGACCTGCTGGAAATCATCCTCGACCTTGGCCGCCGGCCGGAGGCGCGCTTTGCCGGGCGCGACGTGGTGTTGCGCGAGGCTCCTGTCACCGCCGACGACATTGACCACGTTGTCCGCCAAATCGGCGAGTTTGGTGAGGACAACCGTGCTGGCATCGAGCGAACACTACATCGCATCTCGGCGATTCGGAATCGCAAGGGCGCGATCATCGGCCTTACATTGCGCATCGGCCGCGCCGTGTTCGGCACGATCGATATCATTCGCGACCTCGTTGAATCGGGGCGGAACATCTTGCTGCTCGGCCGACCCGGTGTCGGCAAAACGACGATGCTCCGCGAGATCGCGCGGGTACTCGCTGAGGAATTTAACAAACGGGTCATCGTGGTCGACACCTCCAACGAAATCGCCGGCGACGGTGACATCCCGCATCCGGCGATCGGCCGCGCCCGCCGGATGCAGGTCGCGAGCCCAACCCGCCAACATGCGGTGATGATCGAAGCGGTCGAGAACCACATGCCGGAAGTGATCATCATTGACGAGATCGGCACGGAGCTCGAAGCAGAGGCGGCGCGCACCATCGCCGAGCGCGGCGTCCAGCTCGTCGGAACCGCCCACGGCAACACGCTCGAAAACTTGATGCTCAACCCGACCCTCTCCGACCTCGTCGGGGGGATTCAATCGGTCACCCTCTCGGACGAGGAGGCGCGGCGGCGCGGCACCCAGAAGTCCGTTCTCGAACGCAAAGCGCCGCCGACCTTCGACGTACTCGTCGAGATTCGTGGGTATCAGAGCGTGTCAATTCACATGGATGTCGCCGAAACCGTCGACGAGATCTTGCGGACGGGCGTCTCGCGGGCCGAGATCCGCGAGATTGACGAAAACGGTGACTTGCGACGGCGGCTCGAACCTCGTCAGACCGGACGGACCGATGTGTCAGCAATCACCGTTGGAGGGCGCGTCTCGGACCGGGGGTGATCGTGGCTACGCTCGCTTCGAGCGCGGTCCCGAGCGCCTTGATCGCGGGAGCGACCGCTACGAGCCGCTGCCCGAGCGCTCTTCCGGAATCGACTATCCTCCGGCCCGGTCGTTCCACGTGCTTCGGCCGCGCCGCATCTATCCGTTTGGGATCAGCCGTTCCCGCCTCGAACAGGCGATTCGGGAAATGCAGGTGCCGGCTTCCATCGTCGACTCGGTTGATCAGGCCGACGTGGTGATGACGCTGAAGAGCTACTACCGGCAGCGTAATCCCGGGCTGCGGGACGCGGAAGTGCGCGGCATCCCGGTGTTCGTCTTGAAGCAGAACACCGTGCTGCAAATGGAGCAAAGCCTCGGTCACATGTTTGATATTGGCGCCATCGAGGGCGATCCGGTCGCCTCGGCGCAGCGTGAAGCCGAGGAAGCGATTGACGAAGTGTTGCGCACTGGCCAGCCAGTTGAGCTGACACCGCAGAATGCGTTCATCCGCCGCTTGCAGCACGAGATCGCCGAACGGTATCAGGTCGGGTCGGAGAGCACCGGGCGCGAGCCGCATCGTCGGGTTCGTATCTTCCGCGATGCCGCCGGCCCATGAACGAGTGGACCGCGCTCGCCGATGGCATCCGGTCCGGGACGGTCTCCGCCGAGACGGTTTCGGACTGGCTGTGCGCTCAGCCCGTCCTCTGGTTTGTCGCCGAAGGTGAGCGCGACGAGCACGGCCGACCAATGAATGCCCGGCCGATTGTCATGCATCACCCGAGCGGCGCGACGATCAGTGTGATGTTCACCGAGGAGTCGCGGGCACACCGCTACTGCGCCAGCCGTGATGATCTGCCGGAGGACCACCTTGTCGTCGCTGCCGCGCCGGCCGATGGTTTCGCGGCGTTGCTCGCCCTGCCGATCGATGGCGTCACGATTAATCCAGGCGACCCCGACCGGTTGAACGCCGGCCGCCGTCAGCTGGAAGTGCTTGCCCAGCGCTCCGGACGTCATCCCCACCAGTGATAGAAGTGATGAACAGGGCCGTGACCGTGGCCGACCGGAAAGGCGGCCCGGATCGCTTCCGTGACGTAGGTCTTGGCGGCGCGCACCGCTTCTTGTGGCGAGAGCCCCTTGGCCAGCCCGGCGGCGATGGCTGAGGCGAGCGTACAGCCGGTTCCGTGCGTGTTGGTGGTGACAATCCGTTCGCCGGGCAACTCGATGAACTCTCCGTCGTAATAGAGGTCGATCGGCGCTCCGGGAAGGTGGCCGCCTTTGATCAGGACCGCGCGCGGTCCGAGGGCGAGGATCGCCTTCGCTGCCTCACGCCGGGCGTCGGCGGTGTTGAGCGGCCGGCCGGCGAGCACCTCGGCCTCTGGCAGGTTTGGCGTTACCACCGTGGCAAGCGGGATCAGGCGATTTCGCAATGCCGCGACGGCATCCTCATGCAAGAGCCGGTCGCCGGCTTTGGCCACCATGACCGGGTCGACGACGAGCGGGCTCAACCCGTGCTCCACTACCTTGGCAAGCGACAAGCTCGACGATGGCTGCGCTCGCGAGCATTCCAGTCTTTGTTGCATCGAAGCCGATATCGGTGGCAACAGCGTCGATCTGCGCTGCAATCAGATTGAGCGGGCACCTCGAGGATGCCGGTCACGCCAACGGTGTTCTGTGCCGTAATGGCGGTGACGACCGACGCGCCATACACGCCGAGTGCCGAGAAGGTCTTGGAGATCGGCCTGCAGCCCCGCGCCGGCCGCCACTGTCAGAGCCGGCGATCGTCAATGCTCGGGGAATTGTCATCGTTGCATCTTCCGGCCGATCTCGCCGTAGACGACGCCCAGCACCACGCCATAGGCGAGATGGCGCAGGACCTGCTGGAGGATGGGGACGGGCGTAAGGTAGCGTGGGATCTCGCCGCGCCGCACGGCCGGATGGACACGGTCGACCAGCGGCAGCAGCAAGGCGCTGAGAACGGCGTTCTCGATCTGGGGTGAACACCAGACCGGACAGCCACGGCCTGAACGGCAACCAGCGACCCATCGTCGAAGCGTAGAGCAGTGCCAACACGGTCCCGAAGCTGAAATGCGCCATCAGGCCAAGCACCTGCCAGAACGGGGCGCGGCGGGTCAACGCCATCCCGAGCAGCTTCAGATCGTCTGCGCCATTGCGGAAGAGAGCGAGGTCAATGGCTTGCTCGATGAGGTAGGCAGCGGCCCCAAGAAGACCCGAGGTGACCGCCCAACCCGTGTGAACCGGCCCGAAGCCGAGAGGAAATGGGGTGAAGCATGGACATATTGTACCGCGCTGGGTCGTAATGCTGACCGGAACGGGCACCGTCCCCCCGCCGGTGGGCCCTATCGGTCGACGTGTAGCGCGGTGGCGGTGACCGGCGTGGGGCGCACCGGAGCATGTCGAGCTTCCGCGCCGGCCCTTGGCGGGGCGATCGTTGATTGATCTGATGCAACGGTCAGTGCGCTTCGTGTTCAAGCAGAAAGTCGAGGATCGCGGTGTTAAAGGCGTCGGGGTGGTCGAGGTTCGAGAGGTGGCCGGCATTTGGAATGATCACCCCGCCGCGCCCGCTGGGAGTGCCTCAAGCAGAAAATCACCGCGGGCGCGAATGCCGGGAAGGTCGCGCTCGCCGTCAATGATGAGCACCGGCATGGTCAGCTCGTGAACCCGGCTGGCGGCGTCGACCCGCGGTGGCGGGTAGCGTCCTCGCTGCGGGTCGCGTAGCTGCGGCAGCCGCTGGCTCAGCATGATTTCCGCGATCAATGGCCAGTTCGCTGTCCCCTTGGAGAGCGCGATCAGGGGCCCCTCGAGGTTGGCGCGCAGCACGGCGTCGGCGTCGCCCTCGTCCATCAGCGCGTTCAGCCGGGCGACGTGCGCTCGAAAGGCCGGGTCCTGGGCGGGGTCGGTGTAGCGGAGCCGCCAGCCCAACACGATCGTTCGTACTCGGTCTGGGTGCTCGGACGGCGTAGGCCTGAGCGATGGCCGCGCCTTGCGACAGGCCGACGAGGTGCAGGCGGGTCGATTTCCAGCCCGTCGATTACCGCGCCGAGGTCGCCAAGCAGGTGATCGGGGCTATAGCCGGTCTCGGGCGCATCGGACTCGCCTTGGCCGCGAAAGTCAAAGGCGACAACGCGAAACCGCTCGGCGAGTGCCGGGATCTGCGGCCGCCACATCCGCCGATCCAGCCCGCCGCCGTGGGCGAGGACGACCCACGACCCACTCCCGTGGACTTCGTAGGCGATACGCACGCCAGATCCGGCGACCGAACCGAACATCGAGCCCGACATGATCGAGGTGTCCCGTCGCATTGGTAGAGCTGCACGGGAATGATACCTGCGGACATTCCATCGATCTGAATGCCCACCCTGCGTTTGAGAAGAGAGGACGTGGGCTCTGGTATTCCCGGTCGACGTGGTGCTGCCGCTTTGTCGCCACCCTGTCTCGTCGCGACTAGCCGCCGCCCGGTATGTTCCGGTTCGATGGAGCCGAAGGGGACCGACCGTGCTTTAAGTGGAATGTATTGCTCGTGAAACTCAGACACCCGAATGAGCACGAGGTGGGTATCGATGCGCAGGCGACGAAGGAGTGATGTGCCATCAGTGTGTTTGGGTGCATGCGATTTCGCGAGGACCGTCCGGCGGGGCCTGGAAACAATGGGCTGCCCCTCACACGAGGGGCAGCCCTGTCCTCGAAGAGCGGCGCTGTTTAGAGCGGGAGAGAAGACTTCAGTTCGCCGAATACGTGAGGATTGACCCTCCTTCAGTGATCGCAACCCATCGGTTCGAATGTGCTACCAAAAGAGCGGATTCGTCTCCCTTGCAGGCCGGTAACAGGTGACCAGCTCGTACCATCGTTTGACACGAACACGTCTGTATCGCAGGTTGCGACAACCGTGTTTGCCGCCGCGAAGAGTCGCGGTGTCGTCCACCTATCGCCGCACACTCGTGAACCAGTGGTCCATGTGATGCCGTCGGTCGAGGTCGCGATGGAATCAGAACTGAGACGCGCAATGAACTTCCCGTTGACAAAAACAACTTGCCTTGGGAAAGCCTCGCCAAGGCCAACTAGTGTGTGAGATGTCCACGTGGTTCCATCAGGCGACGTTAACACAGGCGAGGAGGACATAATGTAGAACTGACCATTCGCGAAGAAGAACGCAACACAGCACTGGTAGCCCCGCATCTCGCTAAAGACGCGGCCGACCCAACTGGAGCCATCGGAAGACGTCAGAATGACAGGTGCCCAGCCGTTGCTGGAGACCCACCCTTCACCCAACGCCACGTAGCGATTATTACCGAACGCGATCGCAGAGACCGAGATTGAGTCCCGCCCGAGCCCACTTTCGAGCGCAACCGCTGCCGGGGCCCAGACCGCGCCGTTGGTGGGACGTCAGGATGATTGCAGCAGAGCCACCAGCCACGAAACGACCTCCGGCGTATTCGACAACTCCGAGAGAGGAGGCTTCGGGCATGAGGTAGGCCGACTGCCACGTCGCCCCATCCGCACTGGTCCACGCGCCTTCCTCGTTGAACGCGACGAAGACACCGTTTCCGGTCGCGACCATCGAATCGACCGGAACCTTCTGCGGAAGGATGACCGACCACCGGTTCCAATCGGTTTCGGACTGGAGGAGGCGGCCTTCCTCCGCCTCGTCACTGAGGAGCACTTTTCCGCTTGGCCCTGCCGCGATTGCCTTGATGCCCCACGACGAAAGTAGCTCTTCTTCGATGAGAGGCTCCCAATTGGACCCCGTCGTTGGAACGAATGTTTAGAGCATACGATTTCGTTGCTCGTGGCAACGAAGCCGGTGCCCGGTGGCGATAATGCGATGCAAGGACAGACTCGTGCGTACACCCGCTGATGTCCAGTCGATACCATTCGGCGAGGTGAAGATTCACGCCGTTCCACCCGTTCGCCCCGACCGCAACGAACCGGCCTTGGCCGTAGGCAACGCCGTAGAGTTGCGCGCTTAATTGTGCATCGATCGACCACGACGTCCCATCGCTGGAAGTCACCACATGTCCAGACGCGCTTACAGCTACGAACACGTCCGCGTTGAGTGGGTTGCGGCCTCCGGTCACCCCTGTAAAACTGAGATTGGGAGCGCTGACAGTGGTCCAACTTTCTCCGTCGACCGATGTGAGGACCATGTTGTAACCCACAGCAACAAACTTGCCATGACTAAACGTTATCCCTCGCACTTCAGTTGGCGCGTTGAAACGAAGCGTCCACGTCAGGCCGTCTTGTGACGAAAAGATGCGATTCTCCGACGTCACAAGGATGAGCCGACCATTCCCACCGAGTAAATGCTTCGGATCCTCGTGCTCATTAAACCCCGGGCGCATGAGCGTCCACGCACGCCCATCTGGAGACGACAAGATGTGCATGCCGATGTGGACAGGACTCTCTCCTTCTAGGATCGTGGATTCGGTCGCTACCCAATATCGGCCGTTGAAGTGCGTCATTGCTTCGTAGTTGAACCGGAAGTTCAGCGGACCGAATCGGTGGACCCACGCCCGAAGGTCTCTGCTCGAGATGACCGCTCCTCCTGAGAAGAGCAGGAAGAGCTCTCCATTCTTCGCGGCCGTACCGACGACGTCGTAATCAGGATGGGTCCAAAGCAGCGTCCATGTGCGGCCATCGGTAGTGGCGTAGACCCCGTGGTCAACGGTTTCAGCTACAAGGTAGCTCCCTGCCGCCCGGATGCGAATGCGGTCCGCGGACCAGTAGAGTGAGGGCCACGGTGTTGGTTGCTGTGACCACGTCTCGCCATTCGCAGACGTGAAATAGGCTCCATACTCGCTGAGCGCGTGGAACTGACCTCCAAAGAAGGCCACACTTACGAGGTCAACTGACATGCTGGTCTTTGTCCACGTCTCGCCATCGGTCGAGGAGGCTACAAACCCTTCGCCCACCGCTACAAACCGACCGTTTCCGAATGTAAGATCGTTGACGCGCCCGTTCAAGTTCACCCGGATCGATGTCCAGTTCTCGCCATCGGGTGATGTATGGATCCTATTCACTCGTTCTGGTATCACGAACCGCCCGTTTCCAAACACAATCCGGAAGACATTCGTCGTAAATTCCACGGACCGCGCAATCCACGAGCGTCCGTCAACCGAGGTCAAGACGGTATCGCCGCTAGCGACGACAACCAGCTTCCCGTTACCGGCGGCGATGTCGAGCAAGTCTTTTCCAACCGGCGTGACTTGCGGCTCCCACGTTGCACCATCTGATGAGGTCAGAATTATGCCCTCGGGACCCAAAGCTACCAACTGGTCGTTTGCGGTAGCAAGGTTGGTGAGAAACGCCGGTACCGCAACTCGCCAGCCAGTGGGTACAGGCGGCTCAGTGACGGTGAGCACGAGGGTCTGCGACACCACGCTGCCGCTTTCAATCGTAGCACGAATGGCGAGCTGATACGCGCCCGTCGCGACGCCTGCGCCCACCGTAACCGTGAGGGTGCTGGAATTCTCCACGCTCGGATTCGGAGCGAAGGTCCAGCTAATTTTGTCGGGGGCAGGTATCGGATCGAGGGGAGCGGACGTTGAGGAGAGGGATAGGTTGACCGGACCCGACAGATTCTCCCGCTGGAGGGTGACCTGAACCGCGCCAGACTGGCCGCGGTCAACCGACAACGAGCCGGGGCTGGCTTGAATCGTCAGCGCTTGGCGACAGTCCACCAAAACCAAAACAGTTCGACTTTCCGCTGCATCACGTTCCACGGCGGAGAGCAAGTACACGTGCTCCTCGGCTGCGGAACAGACCGCACCAATTCGATGGGTACGGGCGGCACCGGCGTCGACCGACCACTCGTTGGCGAAGCCGCCAGCGGGGAGCGTGATGCCGTCGATCTGAAGCCCGGGCCCAGACCCGACAAGGTGAAGCCGATAGCGGATGACGTCGCTGCTGGGATTGGCAACCGTTATCGTTGCTTCGCTGGAGCGGTTGACTGCTATGGAAACAGGACTCAGTCCGAGCCGGGCACCTCGCGTTGCCGCGCTGACGGATGCCCCCAGCGCCTGGTACGACGTGTCGACATCTCGTGCAATTTGGGCTGCCGCAGCGGGATCTCCGGTCACAGCGGCGTCCAGAATGCATGCACGACGAATGAACTCGTTCGAGATACCGTTGCAAAAGGCTTCGGCTTCCTGCGCCCGTACCGGATTGATTTCAGGCGGCGCGACAGGATAGATGCTGTCGATGCGTCCGTCGCTGAAAAATGACTCCTCCGGGCGCACTTCCCAGCTTCGACCGAAGACCTCATAGAGGACGCCAAAGCTCAATGGGGCTGTCAAACGTTGGCCATCGCGCGTCACAAAATCGTCCGTTGGAGTGCCGTTCCCGTTGCCCATCAGCCCGCTCAATTGGCCGGCGAATTGAGCTGGCAAGGCAGCGGAAATGCCGAGGAAGTCGGCGCCACTGACGCTATCTGCTCGAACCGAGAGAGATGGTCGAGGATTTGCGCCCGGGTAAACCACCACCACCTCTAACGGATACCGGAACCGTTGCGAGCCGTCCTGCACGACTACCCATCTGACGACGGCGACGTAGCCGTCTGAGTCGAGCGCGAGGTGGCCTAGCTCCCGAAGGTCGTCCAGCCGGTCGCTGCCGTTAACAAGCACCTGAAGCGCTGGGCTCCGACGCAGCCTGTGATCCCGGAATGGCGAAATCTCAACGATGGAGTTGCCGGACTTGGCAGCAAGTCGGCCGATATAGCTGGCTCGGGCATTGTTGAGCATTTCGAAGAATCGCAACTGGAAGGGCATTCCGGGGTGGATGCTTCCCCAAAACTCGCCTCGAGCGTGAAAGTCGTAGGCAGCCCCGTCAAGCGTCACCAGGTGAGGATCGGACCAGCCGACGAACCGGTCGATGGACGAACCTTGGGTACCACCGTTCGCGGGTGGGTTATTCGGCGGAGGGTTCTCTGGCCCACGCAGACAGGTGACGACCGCCGGAGATTCAGCTAACGGGTCGCCCGGGCGGCCTGCCTCATTGACACGCACCTGTCCAACGAAACTCCCTTCCTGTTGGCAGCTGAAGTTGACCGTAACAGACCCCTCGCCCGGCTCGATCGTCGGTCGACCAATCTGAGCTTGGACAACGCTCGACTGAACATCGACGTTGAGAGACGCTTGTCCTGAATAACTCAGCGTTCCTTCTGCTCGCGCTGTCTGGCCGACTAATGCCCGGGCCGCCGGGACGCGAAGCGAGAGGGATTTGCAGATATCAACCTTGCCGATCTGGAACCAGCCGAATGCGACTGGCAAGAACGGGATTTCGGTCTCGCCAACGAGGATGACTTCCCGCTCAGCTGAGGGCAGCGAGTCGCAATCCTTTGGACGATCGAGCTGGACCGTCACTGATTGTCGGAGCGACCCCTCGCGGACCGCCAGCGGGCTCGCCGCACTCGGATCCTTCGCGTCTGCTGCGCGCCAAGCCTCGACGCGTCGAAGTGGCATGCCGCTCCACTCGCCGACAATGGTGACCCGTTCACGAAAGTCTCGGGCTTGAACGAAAACGGGAGTCGCGCCCGCCAATCGCACAGGCTCGGCGTACCAACTTCCGGCATCGATATCGATACCACGTCGAAACTTGGCGACGACTGCCGTCCCTTGCTCAAGTGCTTGGAGCAACGCACCGCGCGCTTGTACGCGAATCTTGCGTTTGGCGTTGAGGAGAATGCCGCCTCGCTTCGAAGACTCGCCGAGAGCAGCCGTTCTAGTTATGTACTTCCATTCCAAGGACGGAACAACCGGGAACACGGTGGCGCCAACGCCAACCAACGAGGACATATCGCCCTTAATTCCAAGGACATTCAACAACGAGCCGATTGAGTTCGTCCAAGCTCCGCCGACGCCGAGAACAACTCCCATGCCGAATAACGCCGATTCGAGTTCGAAAGTGGCCTCACCCTTCGCAGAGCTCCCGCTCGTTGAGAAAAACGGCGTTGAAGTCTCAATCCCGCCTTTGAAGTGAGGCGAAAGCCGAATGAACTCTGAGGACTTCGAGTCAAAGCTGAGCTTAGCGCCTCCCTCCAGCTTGCCTGTGATCGATGCAAGGACGGCCTTGTCCTCGAATTTGCCCTTTTCTGGTTTGAAAGAAGCGAGCGAGTTGATGTCGCCAAGACCGAATTCGACGTTCACGTTGAAGATCGGGTCATTCCAGGCCGGCGCCGATAGGTTGAAGAGCCATCCCGGCGTCTTGTCTCCTTCTAGCTTGAAACCATCTGGAGATTCCCAGACCAGCTTCAATTGTCCCGAAAGGGCGGCTATCAATTCGCCTTTAACCTGGCCGGTCTTCGCGGAGGCTTTGGCTGAAAAGACCAAACCTACCTTACCGTCGAAGCCGAGCACCCGGCCTTTACTGTTCTTGGCGAGGCTGCATTCGAATGGCAGAGCAGCGCCGAATTTCACTTGAGGCAGCGGTACCTCACCGATCGTGAACTTGGCAGCGGTATCGATCTCAAGAGGTTTGAACTTACAGCGTCGCTTGAGTTCATCTGCAAGGCCTTGGACTGACCGCTCTGCTTCGAGTTCTTTAAAGGATTTGGCGAACGAGGCCCCATCAACCGGAACAATCCCGGCGTTGATCACGGGTTCAAGATCCAGCTCGTCCCGGTACATCGAGAGGACTTCCCAAGGGAAGGCGGGCTGAACAGCAACAAGAGCAAAACCGTTGCGTCGTGCGACCACCTCCTGCACCTTGCCGAGGAAGAAAGCTTCACCGAAGGATGTCACGAAACGACCGCGCAGAGCGTTGACATCGATTGAAGGATCTTCTTTCAGCAGAACAGGAAAGCGTGGTCGATCGGTTGACCCCTCGGGCAACTCAAAATTCGTGGCTCGCTGCCACTCCTCGCGGGTGAAGAGGTTCAATCGGGCGATGAGCGTGCCCCGGTCAAGAGTGTATGTGGTTGGTAGCCCGACAAGGGGTTCCGGAAGGATGGCCGTCTCGGCTTTGGGCACGACCATTGTGGCGTTCGCGATGCCGTTGAGGAACCGGCGGCCTGCCGTCAGGTCCATCCGGCGGACATTGATCACCAGTGGATCTGGACGGAACGCATCGGGAGCCTTGACGCGAATCCGTCCCGGGCCAGCCCATGCCACCTGATAGCCTCCCGGATTGAAGAGGACGAGGTCGAGATAGCTCGGATCTCCTGCGTAACGGTTGCCGGCTTCATCGGCTACCCAGACACCCAAAAAGCGCTCTTCCCCTGGTCGCATGACGAACGAATTTGGAGCAATCTCGACGCGATCTGCGAGATCCTTGGCCACAAGGTCGGCCCCGCCGGATGCCAATCCGACGGTCCGTGAGGGCTGTGGAAATGCCAGGCCCCCGCGGGGTGCTGGGAGCATTACGACAGAGGGATCAGATCCGGGTTCCTCTTGTCCGAGGACTGGCTCAGTCGTCGAGACCATCGGGAAAAAGAAGCGCCGGCTCGGCTCATCAGCTCGTGCCGTTCCGACCGGACCGAAGAGAGAGCCGAACGATCCAAGGAGCAGGAGCCCGATGAGTGCGACTGAAATAAGGCGTCGTCGAAGCACTGTCACCCCCTGTACCACTCACGCCGGGCTGGAGTGCCAAAAGTGGGGGGCCTCGGCGTTTGGCACTGACTCATTGCTGTGACACGCGGAGAAGCGATTTCCCCCGTGGGCGATCTACGCCGAAATCAGGATCGGACCGGGAGGAGGCCGCCCGGGTACCGCATTCCAATCACCTGACCCGCCGCTGGCTCTGGTGCCAGTCCGACCGGCGCAAGGTTCGGACGTTCTGGTCTCGCGGTCCATCAACCTAGGGGGTGAATTTCCGATAGGCGACGGAAAATCACCCTAAAGGGTGACCCCGAATTGGCTTCGGTAGTGCCGGCAGAGGAGCTTGGTTCCCGAGGTCGGATGGCTGGCGCCGAAGCTGAGCCGGTTTGACGCAGACTCGTTTGTCAGGCGTCAGTGGACTATCGTGTCGGTATGATTGCCGTCGTTCCCATTGGGCGATTATCGCCCTCGTCGCTGCGCCTCTCGTTCGCGTTTGGCTGTTTTCTGGGTTGGGGGTTCGTCCTTTCGTTCCTAGTGCCCGTCACGGTGTCGTCGACCCGGCCGACGGCGCCGACGCTTCATCCCAATCTCGCTTTCCTCGTCGGTCACGCGCTGTGTCTATTCGTGCTTGGCCTAGGTTCACGGACAGGCGGCTTGGTTCGGCTTGCCGTTCCGTCTCTCGTGCTTTGTGGGGTCCTAACGGCTGGGAGCCTCGTCGTCGCCAATGAAGCTCGTCCTTTGCTTTTTCTTCTCCTTGGTGCACTTTCCGCTCCATTCACGATCGACGTGGGATTTAGCCTGGCTCAGGCGGTTCCTCTCAGGGAGCGGACGCGCGTCATCGGAATTGCAGCTCTCGTCTGCTCAACCATTTTCTACAGCCTCGGCACTTCGGGTATACCGGTGACCGTAGTTGTGACCGTGAGTGCCCTCGCTGCCGGGCTAGCCGGGATAATCCGTCAGATCTCCGGTGCTCGCTCGGGCGGGTCCTTCCCGAGCAAGTGCGAGGCCAGCCAAGACCTGAACCTCCTTTATCTTGGCAGCCTTGTCGGGTTCGCAATCTGTATGTTCTTCGCACTCGGGGCGCTTCTTGCAATGACCTACCCGTTTGTTTTCCACGCGGGGAACGAATCATTGCTCTCCTATCTCTTGTCTGTCACCGCAACCATGGTGGTCTTGGCGGTTGCAGAATGGCCTCGGCGCTACGTTGCAGCCCTGCTAGCCCCCGTAGTGCTTGGGATTTCGCTTACTCTCTTTGTTACGTCGGCGGATTGTTCCGCGTGCGTTCATGTGAGGGCGTTGACACGGGTAGGAGTCATTTGCGCTGGGGTCTTCCTCTGGGCGACCATGGCTGACCTCGCGGTGACCATCGGTAGTCGAGCTGTGTTTACGGTCGGGCTCGCGTCCGTTGTGGTAAGTCTTGCCCTTGGGCTCGCCGCCGGCCGAGTGCTCGGTGGAGCCGAGGTAGGTGCTCGCCTGGTTGGCTATGGGCTGACGGTTACGGCGTTGCTCACCGCAGGCGCTCTCGGTTCGATCGCAATCGGGGGCTCGGTCTGGTCATCTCCCCCAAGCTCTGTGCCGTTGGGGGCATCGGTGGACCTCGTTGCCAGGTCCCTCCAGAACCGGGCGTCCAATTCTCGGCAGAGCTCGAGTCGGTCAGTGTTGGGAGACCGCGATGTGATTGTTCATAGGCTCAAAGCGTTCGGGCTAAGTGACCGTGAAATCGAGGTCGCCGTTCCATTGGTCCACGGCCAGAAGTGGGAAGAGATTGCCGAAACCTTGAACATCTCCCGGAACACCCTCAAAAGCCATGTTCGCAGCATCTACCGTAAGACAGGTGCTCGCAATCGGCAAGGATTGCTCCTTCACGTCCTCAACGACGACCCTCACGAACCCCAATGAGGTATGCTCGGCAAGGCTGTTGAAGCAAAAAGTGCGTCGTGCATTCCCTTCCGGTCTATCCGAGTGCACCGAACACGATGAGCAGTTGAGAGGGGGCTGAGTATCGCCCGTCGCCGCTATTCATCTATCCTGTTTTCCTCGGCTCCGAGTCAGCGCGGCTCCCCTACTCGGGGACGGGCGTGTCCTCGGCCAGCAAAGCGGGGAGCGATGTGCTGACACGGACGGCCGCGATCGAGCTTGGCAAGCGAGGCATCCGCGTCAACTCGCTGTCGCCCGGGCTGATGACCGATACCCATTTGTTTGGGCCGAACAAAATGCCGGAAGCCTTCAAGCGCCGGCCGTATCTGCAGCCCGACGACATTATCCCAACGGCAGTCTGGCTGGCGTCGGATGCCGCGTCCGATGTCACCGGGATCGTTCTTTCCGCCAACCTGTTCAACACTGAAGGCGAGGCGGGAATCCGCGCCCGGATCGCCGCCGCTGATCGCGGCTGGTCGTACCGGTCAGGCCTGACCCAACGCCCGGCGTAGCCCGTTTTCCCAGCGGTCGCGGAGCTCCGCGATCGGCACGTCAATTGCGGTGCCGATCCGCAACCTGCTGCCACCGACTATTCCGAGCACACTGGCCGGGACGCCGTGCGACGCGGCGATCGCAAGGATACGGTCGGTAGCCTCCGGTCGCGCCGAGACGACGACCCGCGACGCCGCTTCGCCGAACAGGACACCCTCCGGCCTTGCAGGCAGCTCGATCGGCGCATTCAGACCAAGGTCACCAAGAATGCACGACTCGGCGAGCGTCACCGCGAGGCCACCGTCCGAACAGTCGTGTGCCGAGACCAGCAGGCCGGCGCGTGCCGCCTCAAGGATCGTTCGCTGCAGGGCGACCTCGCGCTCGAGGTCGATCGCTGGCCGACCAGCAACAACACCGTGACGGAGCTCCAACCACTCGGAGCCGGCGAGCGATTCGAGCCCAGGGTCGAGATCGCCGAGAAGAATTGCCACGTCGCCCGCGTGCCGGAACCCTGCTGTTAGCCGGCGCTCGACGTCGTCCAGCACGCCGACCATTCCCACGATCGGCGTCGGATAGATGGCGCCGTGCTCACTCTCGTTATAGAGCGAGACGTTGCCAGAAACAACAGGCGTTTCCAGCGCCCCGCAGGCCGCCGCCATCCCCGCGATCGCTCGCGCAAGCTGGTAATACACCTCTGGCCGCTCTGGGTTCCCGAAGTTCAGGCAGTTGGTCAGCGCGATGGGCTGTGCGCCAGCGCACACCACATTGCGCGCTGCCTCGGCCACGGCGCGGGCGCCCCCTGCAAACGGATCGAGATAGCAATGCCGCCCGTTGCCGTCGATGCTCAGCGCGATGCCGCGCCTCGTTCCCTTGACGCGGAGAACCGCGGCATCCCCTTCGCCCGGCGCAACCACGGTGTTGTTTTGCACCTGATGATCGTATTGCCGGTAGACGGGCCGGCGGCTGGCGATGTTAGGCGATGCCAGCACGTCGAGGAGGTCGGCATTCGGATCGCCAACCGGCAGCGCCCGGACGTCCAGCCGCTGGACGGCGGCAAGATAGTCCGGCTCGCGGACCTCGTATTGATACTGCGGCGGATCGACCAGCGCGTCGATCGGCAGGTCGGCGACGACCTCGTCACCGTCGCGGACGACCAGACGGCCGGTGTCGGTCACCTTCCCGATCGCCGCCGCGTGCAGTCCCCACCGTTCAAACACCTTGGCGACCTCGGCTTCGCGTCCTGCCCGAACGACGACGAGCATTCGCTCTTGGGATTCGGACAGCATCACCTCGTACGGTGTCATCCCTGCTTCTCGGCGCGGCACCAGCGCGACGTCGATCTCAACGCCCGCGCCCCCCTTCGAGGCCGACTCGACAGTCGAACTCGTCAGTCCGGCAGCTCCGAGATCCTGCATCCCGACCACATCGGGGTTGCCCAGCACTTCGAGACAGGCTTCGAGGAGGAGCTTCTCTAAAAAGGGGTTGCCCACCTGTACGGCAGGGCGCCGTTCGGCGGATGCCTCGTCCAGATCGACCGAGGCGAAGGTTGCGCCGTGGATGCCGTCGCGGCCGGTGTCCGCGCCGACGAGCAGCAGCGTGTTGCCGGCGCCACTCGCCCGCGCCCGAATCAGCTCCTCGTGACGCACCAGTCCGACGCACATCGCGTTGACGAGCGGGTTGCCCGAATACGGCGCGGCAAATTGGATCTCGCCCCCAACATCCGGAATGCCAAGGCAGTTCCCATAGCCAGAGATGCCGGCGACGACGCCTTGGAAGAGATAGCGGTTGCGTGGGTCGTCGAGCGGGCCAAACCGCAACGAGTTGAGGAGCGCGATCGGCCGCGCCCCCATCGTGAAGATGTCGCGAACAATGCCGCCAACGCCTGTTGCCGCGCCTTCATAGGGCTCGACGGCCGAGGGGTGATTGTGCGACTCGACCTTGAAGACGACAGCCAGCCCGTCGCCGATGTCCACCGCGCCCGCGTTCTCTTCGCCGGCCTCCACTACGACGCGCGCGGTCGCCGACCGCTTCGGAAATTGGCGCAGCAGCGGCTTCGAGTGCTTGTAGCCGCAGTGCTCGGACCACATCGCCCCGAAGATCCCGAGCTCCAAATGGTTTGGCTCGCGATTGAGGCGGGCGACGATCCGGCGATATTCCTCTTCGGTGAGCGCAACGTCGGCGAGCGCCTTCGGGTCAACGGTCATCAGCGGACTCCGACGCCTGCGCGGATCAGCGATTCGAACAAGACGGCTCCGTCTACGCCGCCGAGCACCGGTTCGCAGCAACGCTCAGGGTGCGGCATCAAGCCAAAGACGTTGCCGCGCTCGTTCATCACGCCGGCAATGTTGTTCACCGATCCGTTGGGATTCGCCTCGGGGGCAACCGTCCCGTCCGGCAGGCAATAACGAACGAGCACCTGCCCGTTGGCCTCGATCCGCGCTAAGGTTTCGGGGTCGGCGAAGTAGTTGCCTTCGCCATGGGAGATGGGCACACGCAAGACCTGACCCGGTCGGGCAGCATTCGTGAACGCGGTATCTGTCCGCTCAACACGAAGATGCACCCATTCGCAATGGAATTGCAGATCCTGGTTGCGGATCAGCACGCCCGGAAGCAGGCCGGCTTCGCAGAGGATCTGAAACCCGTTGCAGATTCCCATCACCAACCCGCCTCGCTCGGCGAACTCACGCACCGCATCGACGACCGGCGAAAACCGAGCAATCGCCCCAGGTCGCAAGTAGTCGCCGTAGGAGAAGCCGCCCGGGAGGATCACACAGTCGAGGTCGCTCAGGTCGCGCTCCTGATGCCAGACGAAGCGCACCGGCTGGCCGAGCACGGCACCCAGCGCGTGCTCACAATCGCGATCACTCCACGTCCCGGGGAAAACGACGACGCCAAAGCGCATAGTCCCTCTATTTCGTCCGGCCAGCGAGCAGCACCCAGCCCTCGCCAAGCTCCAAGCTCTCGATCACAATCGGCAACTCGTCCGGCGCAAGCCGCTCGTTGACCCGCTGAATCACCTGTTGCTGAATGAACGCTGGCGCCGGCGCTCCGTTCAAGCGCATCTCGTGAAACTCGAAGCTCACGCGATCAGCGTCGATCCGCGGGATGCCACGCACTTGGACCGTCATCGTCATCCCAACGAGGGTCACGTCGAGCGCGAGCGCGATCTGCTCGGGGCGAAGCTCGAGCGAGATATCGCCAATCGGCAGCGGGGCGCCGCGCCCGGCTTGGCGGGTGACAACCTCGATGGCCTCCGCCTCGGTCAAGCGAATGCGGAACGGCTGGCCCGGCGCGTCGGCCGTTCGCAGCTCGTCCAGCGTCTCAATCATGCCGCGCCTCCCGCCGAACGACCGTGACCCGGTCGCCGGGCGCGAGGCCAAGCAGCGCCGCTGCGCTCGATCCCGGAACGGCAATCTCAAGATAGCCGCTACTGCTGGTCAGGAGAAGAAGTCCTTGAGCGTCGCTATAGGTGCGACGGAGCCCAACGATGCGCTGGCCTCCAACGATGACTTCATAGTCGGTGCCCGGCTCCGGCCGCACCGAGGTGATCACGTTGCCAAAGCGATCGACCGCCAGTACCCGGTCTCCCTCGAGCACCGGCAGCGCCTCGATCTCGCTCGTCGGCGCTCCCAGCCCCTCGAGAGGGGTTCCAGCAGCGAGCAGCCCGGCAGCCGGAGCGAACAGGTCGCGGCCGTGGAACGTTGCACTTAACCGGCTGGCGATCCGCGTCGGGTCGAGCACGTAGCCCGCTTGACCGCTGCCGAGCCTCAGCCGCCCGTCGACGAGCGATGCGCCGTCTTCCAACGCAGCCCGGCCGAGCAGGCCGTTGTCTGGTCCGATCAGTCGGTGCCCGCTCGACAGGCGCAATGCGAGCGGCCGACGCTCAGAGCCAACTCCGGGATCGACGACCGCCACGATGATGGACCCGTTGGGAAACGACGGGAGAACGCAGGCGAGCTCGTAGGCGCCCCGAGCGATTTGCTGCGGCGGAACGAGATGCGTGATGTCGACGAGGACGGCATCCGGTGCGCGGCGAAGCACCTCGGCCTTCATTGCCGCGACGTAGTGGTCTTCGAGACCGAAATCCGAGAGGAGGCCGACGATCGTCACGGGCACCTGCCGCTCCCCGCCGGTTGTCGGTCGAGGCGGCGCTCCAGCGCCTCCCGCAGCGCGAAGATCCGCTGGCGGTATGCCTCGTCCTGCAGACCGCTCACGGTCATGATGTACGCGTCTTCCGGAACGTCGGTGTAATAGTTCTTGCGCCGCCCCTCGACTTCCAGGCCGTACTTCCGGTAAAGCCGCTGGGCAACCTCGTTTGATTGGCGGACTTCGAGCGTGAACAAATCAGCGCCGGCGGCAATCGCTGTTTCGATGGCATGCAGCAACAGCCGCTCGCCGTAGCCGAGACCGCGGGCGCAGCGGCGCACGGCGATCGTCATCAGGTGCGCTTCGTCTTGGAAGATCCAGAGGCCGGCGACACCGACGATGTCACCACGCTCCTCCTGTCCCTCGTTGACGTGCCGGAGGACGAAGTAGCGCGCCAGCGCGTTGTCGAGCTCGCGTGCATAGGCACTTGGTGGCCATGGGGTCGGGAACGACTCTCGCTCGATCGCGGTGATCTGAGGGATGTCATCAAGGCGAAGCGGGTCGATACGAAGCGGCATGGTCTCCAACAGTGCGCGGCACTGCTCGATTCTACCATGCCGCTCGGGGCGCTCCGTCGTGCTGCGACCGGCTGCCGGCGAAGGGGATGCCCAGCGAAGCGGACGGCATGGGCTCCAAAAGTCGGGGGATCGAAATGGGAATATTTCGGCTATTATTTCGTCTTGAGGTCGGACCGCCGGCAGCGTCGCTGGCGCAGGGCCGCCAGCCCGACCGACCGCTCGCGTTGCTGCGAGGAGGGGCGCCAATGAGCAGTGTCATCGTCTGCACGAATTGCCACCGTCGAGCGCACTTTTATTCCTATGAATGGGCGGACCGCTCCGGTGTCCTCGATGGCTCGTGGCGCTGTCCGACCTGCGGGGCGGCAGGGTCGGCCGTGATCGCCGCGCCAGCCAGCGACCCGAGCATTCCTACCCGCGCCTATCAACGCGTCGACGCCGTGCTGCGCGCCCTCGAGGTGTTCGGCGAGACCACGCTCGCCGCTGACGCGCTCGATCGTGACACGCTTCTCAAGCTTGATGGAGCGATTCTCGCCGCAATTGGCGCTGCTGCCGCGGCCACCCGGTCGGCGGTCTGGTCTCCTCCCGCGGACCGATTATTGGAACCAAGCCCATACTAACGCGCCGACGGAGCGCTGCCGGATTGTCGCGATGAAATCCACCGAAATGAGTCTCCAAGATGCCGCGGCGCTGTTTGAGCACGCCGACAATTACCCGCTGACCATCACCGTCGACGGGACGACACGCGAGCTCGACGCCGAGGCCGTCGCTGAACTGCGTCGCCGGCGCATCCCGTTTGAGGTCGATGACGCCCAGGTTGCCCGCATCCTCATCAAGCACGGCACCTGTTAGCGAGCCCGAATCCGGCTAGATGCTGCCGGGCGCGGCGGCGAGTAACTCAGGAAAGAGGTCCCCGCTCGGCACCGCCGATGGTCCGGTTTGGGCAATTACCCCGCGCACCGCGTTCAAGGCGTCCGTGTACGAGCCGAAGGGGTCGCTCTCGTTCCGGGCGTTGAACATGAGGGCCCAGCTCGCCCCGGAGCTAATATCCCGCTCAAGGATGGTGGTCGTGCCGGGCAGCGACCCATTGTGCAATGAGATCTGGTTGCCGTTCGCGAGCTTGGTCGTCAGCCAGCCGATACCATACCAAAACCCTTGAGCGTCGGCCCCGAGCGAGGGCTCGGCAAGCATCGTTTGGATGCTTGCGCTGGTCAGCCAGCCGGGTGGCGGGTTGTCATAGGAGGCGGCGAGCTTCGCTAGGTGCACGGCCGACGCGACCCAACCGCCCGCCGAGCTGGCATTGCCGATGTTGAACCCGCCGTAGGGGTAGGGCACCAACTGACCGGAGGAGCTGTAGACCGTGGGCCGCATCACGCCGCCGTCGTCGTAGGTGACTTCGCCGGGCAGCGCCTCGTTCTGGAACGGGTAGCCGATCTGCGGCCCGGACACCCCGATCGGCGCGAAGACGTGCTGCTGAACGAACTGCTCATAGGGCATGCCGCTCACCGCCTGAATCACCTGGCCCAGCAGCAGGTAACCGTAGTCGCTATAGCTGTAGGCGGTGCCCAGCGCACTGGCGAGGGGCCGACCGGTCGTCCATTGCATGATCTCGGGGACCGTCACCGGGAGCGGGACGTTCAGCGCTTGGGCAATCGCTTGATCGCTGAACATGGGGTCCGCAGTTGAGCCGTCGCTCGCCGGAAAGCCCGCCGTCATCTGGGCAGTCTGCAGCAGGGTGACCTGCGAAAGGCGCGGGTCGGCACTGGCCCCGGGCGGCGGCGTGAGCGAGAGATGCTGAACGATCGGATCCGAGAGAGAGAGGAGACCTTGCTGGACGAGCAGCATCAGGGCGGTGGCGGTGATCGGCTTTGAGAGGCTGGCGATCCGGAAGAGCGAGGTCGGCATCGGCGCGGCTGTTCCTGCCGGCGCCCAGCCGTAGCCGCGCGCGTAAACAAGGCGGCCTTCGACCACGAGTGCAAAGGCGCCGCCGGGAATGGTCCATTTCTGCATGACGCCTTGGATCGCCGTGTCAAATGCCGCGAGAGACGAGACCGCCTGCCCGGTCGTCGTCCAGACGTTTGTTCCTTGGGCTCCTGCCGGCCGAGGAAGGACTGCGGCTGCCGCGCCGGCGACCGCCGCGCCCACGAACCGTCGCCGGGTGATCCGCACGATCCCTCCGAGACATGAGCTGGGTGTTAGGCCGGCCAACATTCTAAGGTCCAAACCGCCTCCCAGAACAACAATTCGTACCGGCTCGAAGTGATGAACGCCCTCCGCATCCGTTCTCGGGTGGCGGCTGGCGCACCGTCGGCAAGACGGTCGACAAGATCGCGGCACCAGGCGGCAAGCTTGGCGAACTCAGGGTCGGCGTAACTGTCGATCCATGCTGCGTAGTGCGGGTCGGCAGGCCGCCCGCGCTCGGCGAGCCGCCGGCCGATCTCTGAGAACCCCCACATGCAGGGGAGGAGCGCCGCTGCCAGTTCGGCGAATTCACCGATGGTCGCGGTGCGAAGCAGGAAGTCCGTGTACGCTCGGGTTGTCGGGGAGGGCTCGACGGCCTCGAGGTCGGCCGCCGAGATGCCAAGCTCGGCGGCGAGGCGGCGGTGCAGGTCCATCTCGCCTTTCGCAGTGGCGGCGAGGAGGTCTGCGAAGGCAACGAGCGTGGCGAAATCTGGAGCACGCCCAGCGGCAATGGCAAACAGCCGGCAATAATCGACGAGAAAGACATAGTCTTGCCTGACCCATTCGAGGAAGCGGTCCTTCGGCAACGAGCCGTCACCAATGCCGCGGACAAAGGGGTGAGCGTGTTGTGCCTCCCAGATCGGCGCCGCGCGCTCCCGGAGTTCGGCGCTGAAGGACGTCATCGCGTGATCTCCTCCAGCGTGTCCCAAAACAGCAGCTCATAGCCTTGGAGCAGCCGTGCGGCGCGGCGGATGAGGTGGATCGGCCAACCGGCATCGAGTTTTGCTTGAATCACGGCGAGCGCTGCCGGCTCGAAGCCCGGGTTGGGCGCGGCGAAGAAATCGAAAAACGCGGTTTGCGCCTCGGTCAGCCCGTAGCGCTCGCGGAAGGCGCGCGCCAGCCGGCCGCAATTCTCTCCCCATGCCGGAAAATTGACGAGGTAGGCGGCAGCAACCTCGGCGTCGGAGGCGTAGAGCGCGAGATAGGCCATGTACGCGGTATATGCGTGCGCCCCCGGGACCGGCTCGTAAAGCGCCAGATCGCGGCTGCTCATTCCGAGCGCTTCGGCGAACGGCATCAGGTTGGCAAGCGCTGTCCGCTCGCCCGCTAGCACGTCCAGGAAGAAGTCGCGCGCCCCACCGCCCCCGAACCGACTGACGAGGTGAGCGACGCTGCGCAGATCGGCCGAGATGATGTGGTATTGCTCCCCGGCAAGCGGGCGCAGCCGCTCGAGCGGAGGCCCCCCACGCTGCAGGCGCTCGACGAACGGATGCTTGGTCAGCCGGCGCTCGATCGGTGCAAGGTCGGACCGGATCGACTGGATAAGGTCAGCAGCATTCATGTCGTACGCTCCTTGACCGGCGTCAGCCGGCCGACAATCGCATAGAGTCCGAAGGCGATGAGAAAGCTCGGCAAGGATGCGCCGAGCCATGGCGCGAGGCCGGTCACCCCTGCTGCTGGCAGCCCGGCAATCAACAAGTAGCCGCATGCGCCGGCCAGCCAAACGCCGATTGCTGCCCAGTTGATCCCGCCGCGGTACCAATACGGCCCGCGCTTGAGGAAGAGAGCGGTGGCGTGATACTGGCCGCCGCGCACCACGAAATAATCCGCCGTCAGCAGCCCGAGCAGCGGGATGAACGCTGCGCCAATCAAGAGGAGGAAGCTCTCGTATTGGACCAGCGGGACGAAGAGCGCAATCAGCAACACGAGCACGCCGCCGGCGAGCAGAATCGTTCGTTGGCTGGCGCGCGGCATGAGGTTCTGGACCGACACTGCGGTCGAATACAGGTTGGCGAATGCCTCGTCGGTCTCGCCGATCAGCAAGAGGAGCAGGGCGAGCCAGCCGGCCGTGAGGCCAGCGATTCCCGCAAGGAGCGGGGTAATTGGCGCCGATGGGTCGCCGACGACCCCTGCCGAGACGACGAGTAGCGCACCGAGGAGGTAGAACCACACGTGCGGGACGAAGTAGCCAAGCCCAGTGCCCCAGAATGCTGCTGAACGACTCCGGGCAAACCGGCTGTAATCTGCGACAAGTGGAAACCAGGAGATTGGGAGCGCCACCACGAGGTCAACCGCGAGCCAGAAGCTCATCGCTCCAGTGCCGGGTCGGCGGAGCGCTGCTCCCACGTCGAAGCTGGTGAGCAGCGCGAAAGTGATCCAGACGATGCTCCCGAGAACGGCCCAGATAGCGAAGCGCGCCAAATACTTCTTGATCACCGCGATCGGCCCCGAGAGCGCCATTGCCAGCGTGATCGCCGTAAACACGACGACCCAGAGCGGGTAGGCCGACGGCAGCCCGAGGAACCGTGTCGCGAGGGCATCGGCGGCCTGCGCCATCACGATCACTTCGAGGCTTGCCCAGCCGAGCAGTTGGAGGATGTTGAGGGCGGTCGGCAGGTACGAGCCACGGATACCGAGCGCGGCGCGCAGCAGCACCATCGTCGGCACGCCGGTGTCGGCCCCGATGGCAGCAGCAAGGCCGAGCAGTGTATTGCCGATCAGCGCCCCGACGACGATCGCTACGATTGCCTCGGCCAGCCCAAGTCCCGGCACGAGAAACATGCCGACCACCATGACGAGGAAGCTGACGCCGAGGTCGGCCCAAAGAACGAAGGTTTCCCACAATCCGAGGGCGCGGCGTGACGGCGGAACCGGCGCGACGCCCGTTTCGGGCGCGGCATCGGCCGCAAACACAGTCATCCGAGGCCGTCCTTTCCGGTCGGCCCCGAGGGGGAATCGCCGTGCGCCAAGCGCGCCGCCGTCGTGATACCCGCTTCCCTACGCTCGTCCTAACGAGTACCGCTTGTTCGCGGACCCGGCTGGTCGGGAGATGCCCGCTCTACCGGGGTCAGGTTCAAAGGGTTGGTGGTCTTGAAACCGCCTCTCAGCTCGTCGTTTCCCCACCGGGCCACGTTATCCCTGTTTGCGTTGTTTCCAGGTTCCAATCGCCGTGACAATGCCCGTCGACCGGATCGCAGTCGTGCTGGCAATAGCCGCGTAGTCGGCGATGGCGGCGTCGATCGCGGCAGCGGCCTGCGTCTGCATTCCCTGCAGCAGGTGCCCGTAGATGTCCAGCGTGGTCACGATCGAGGTGTGCCCGAGCAGCTCTTGGACGATCTTCGGGGCAACGCCGCGCATCAGCAGGTGCGACGCGCAGTTATGGCGCAGGTCATGCGGCCGAAACCCGGGCGGCAGCGTCACACGCCCGCCGCTCAGCTCCTCCATCGTCCGTCGCACTCGCGCCAGCGGGCGGCCGACCAGAATGTCCTTGCGGATGATCTGGCCGCGTTCGCCCGGGAACACGAGGTCGAGGTCCTGCCAACGGTCGCCCTGCCGCTGCCGGAGGACCTGTTGCCGCCGGCGATGCTCGCGCAACGCCTCGACGGCGATAGTGGGCAGCGCGACGAGACGACGCGAGGCTGCCGTTTTCGGCTCGGTCAGCGTGAGCGCTCCCCCAACCTGGGTTGCGGTGGCCACCACCGACAGCAGTGCCCGCTCGAGGTCGACATACCGCCAGCGCAGGGCGACGATCTCGCCGGCGCGCAGCCCGGTGGTGAGCGCGAGGATCAGCGCCGCGCCGTTCGGCTCGCGCCGCGCTGCCTCGAGGAACAGGCGATATTCCTCGCCCGTCAGCAGCGGATATTCGCGCCGCGGCGGCGGTGTCGCCCGCGCGGCGCGGTCGGCGACCGGGTTGTGTTCGAGCTGGACGCCGACGGCCTCCTCGAGGGCGCGATGCAGGCAGAGCCGGGCGTTGCGGATAGTGCGCGGACCATAGCCCTCCTCGCGCAGCGTCGTCCAGAGCTGTCGCACCCGCTCCGGCGTCAGCCGATCGAGCGGGATGGCCGCGAGGTGCGGCAAAAAACAGTACTCGACGAACCGGCGGTAGCGGTCGCGGGTCGACGGTCGGAGCTGCTCGTCATCGAGCCGGTCGACCCAGGCGCGCAGCCATTCGCCCACGGTGATGGCCGGAGCGCGTCGCGGGGGCGCAGTCGTCACGGCAGCGCGGAGTTTCGCGATCGCCTGCTCACGCGCGCGCCGCGACGGCGCGCGGGGGCTGTCTGGCGGCTCCGGCGGCAGGTCAGCGGTCCGGGCGATCCGGCGGCCATCCGGCAGGGTCAGGGAGACGATCCACCGCCGCCGGCCGGCGTGCCAGTAGATCGATCCCATGCCGTTGCCGCGCGTTTTTGGTCGGCCGCGTTTCTCGTCGCTCATCGACGACCGGACTCTAGATCGCGCGACCCCCGATCGCAACGGGAGCGTGACCAATGCCAGCTGCCAACGCGGTAGCGTCGCAGCGCGCCGGTTCGAGTTCTCGCGGTCGTCTGGCCTGCTCACGGTGCGGCGGCAACCTGTACCTCGACGAGGACCGCTGCCTCGTCTGCCTCGCGTGCGGTCGCCCGCTCGGCTCGCGCCGCGGCGCGCCGTGGACGCCAGCGGAGGATGCGATCCTCCTCGCGGCCACCCGGCGGCGCTGGCCGCTGGCGCAGATCGCGGCCACGCTCGGCCGCACGCCTGACGCTGTGTCAGGACGCCGCCGGGCGCTCGGCATCCAGCGCCCCCGCCCGCGGTGGCGGGCTGAGGAGGCGGCGCGGCTGCGCGAGCTGCTCGCGAGCGGGCTGACCCAGGCCGCGGCGGCCCGCGTGCTCGGCCGCACGCCACAGAGCGTGCGCGATTACGTGCGAGCGCACAGAAACGCTCAAAAAACGCCGAGCTGGCGACGGTGGACCGGGCCGGAGTACCGCGTGGCGCTGATGGCGCTCGAGGGCCGCCGCTCATACGCCGAGGTGGCCCGCCAGCTCGGTCGCACGCCAGATGCAGTGAGAGTGGCGCTCTATCGCCTGCGCGTCGGCCGTTTGCGCCACGAACCACGGGAGGACTGATGACGACTGGACTGACCGCGCCGCAGCTCGTCTGGTACGCTGCCGGCACGCCGGCACCGCGCTGGCCGCTCGAGCCGGCGGCAGGCCTCTGTGCGACCTGTGGCGCGGAGGTCACCGCCGGCGTCTCGCACGAGCTGATCAACAGCGAGACGTTCTCGCAGCAGGGCGATTTTTTCCAGTACGGCAGCCATGTCTGCGCGGCCTGCGCGTGGTTTTACTCCGACGCCAAACAACGCCACCGCTCGCTGATCGCCGCTGGCAGCTGGCTGGCCTGGCCGCTGATCTCGCATGAGGCCGCCGCGGCTGACCCTGAGCGCCCCTCCTGGCTCGCGGCGCTCCAGCATCTGGCAGGGCTCCCGCCGACCACGCCGACGACCGGCGTGCTGACGACCGACCCGAAACCCCGGCTCTGGCCGCGCATGCGGCTCGGCACGGCCGCGACGCCGGCGATCTATGTCCACGCGCTCGACTATGACGTCAGTCGGGTGGTGCGCGTCGATCTCGTCCAGCTGCTCGCCGTGATCACGCCGATCACCGAGGCGCTCAACCGCGGGTTTTCAAAACGCACGGTCTGGCGCGGCCTGCTCACCGACTATCGGCGCTGCCTCGCCATTGGGCGCGCGGCGCTCGACCTCGAGCGCACGCTCGCGCCGTGGCGACCGCGCCCAGAATTTGTGCCGGCGCTGCTGATCGCCGGCCGCACGGAGGAAACGCATGAGCGATCTCACCCCGGACCTGCTGATCGCCAGTCTCAGTCCGCCCGAGCAGCGCGCCGTCGCGCTCCTGAAACTGGCGCTCGACAGCTACAACTCGACTGACGGCAGCGGCCTGTTTCGCGGCGTCGCGCGCTACGACGTTCTCGAGGGGCGCGCTCGGCTCGCCGCCCACCAGGCGCGCACCGTCCGCGAGTGGTGGAGCATCCTGCTGCGGCGGCTGCTCTGGCCGCCGCCGGCGCGGCGGTTCGATGAGCCGCTGCTCACCCTGCTCAGTGACGGTGACGATGCGGCGACGCTGCGGGCCCTCGCCAGCCAGAGCGCGAGCCTCGTCATGGTCGCCCGCTACTGGCACGACAGCGAGAAACAGCGCTCCCGCGGCGCCTCACCAACGTCTCCCACGCGCAGACTGTTCGACGACGAGGAGGAAACCGAATGACACCCACCACGATCCTGATCCATCCACCTGAGCGCCATCGGCTGGTGCTGCGCGCCGTCAGCCCGATCAGCCACGGCGACACGCTCACCGGTGCCGACAACGCCACCAACACCCGGCTGTTCATGCGCCAGGCCGCGATCCTCGGCGGCGTCGTCGAGCGAGTGCCCGCGATCTCGGAGAACGCCCTCCGCTCGGTCGCGTTCCGCCAGCCGCTCGCCGACCACCTGCTCGATGCGCTCGGCATCGGGCCCGGCGAGCTGCCCCAGGCCGTCATGAACCTGCTCTACTCCGGCGGGTCGATGGCCGCCGGCACGACCGCGCCCGACAGTCAGTTCGAACTCGAACATCGGCTCCGCAAACTGTATCCCTCGCTCGAGCTGCTCGGCGGCTCGGTCGACCGGTTCGTGCTGTCCGGCTCGCGGCTCAAACTGACGGCGTGGCTGGTCGCGCGCGAGTACCTGCCCTGGCTCGAGCTCGTGATGCCGGAGGAAACGGAGCTGCTCGCCGCAGCGGCGCAGGTGAGCGCGTTCGAGCTGCTCGCGGAGGAGACGCGGACGCGTGGGACCGGCAGCGAGAGCGAGGGCAATCAGATGCTCTACAGCTACGAGACGCTCGCCGCCGGCGCGCAGGTGATCGTCGAGATCACGCTCGACGGCCGGACGTCACCGGCCGCGCGCGCGGCCGTCGCCGTCGCGCTCACCAGCTGGGACAAATATTTTGGTGGCCAGGCGCGCCAGGGGCGGGGGCGGATGCACGTGGAGCGGCCGCTCACGATCGACCCGGCGCCGTACCTCGATCATCTCGCGGCGCACGGCGAGGCGATGCGCGCCGGCCTGCTCGATGGCACGTTCGGTACGGGGACGGTGCTGTGCGCGCGGTAGGGCGCCCGCTGGCGTTTCTGCCGGGCGGCTGCGAGCCGGTGCTGCAGCGGTTCGCGCGCCTCTCGATGGTGCCGCTGCGGGTGCGCTGCAACCTCGCCACCGGCTATCTGCCGAGCGAGATCGACCGGGCCGATCAGCCGCTCGACTCGGTGCTCGCCTGGGCGGTGCTGCAGGCGCTGCCGTATCCGGTGGCGTTCGGCAACCAGGCTGCCGCCGTCATCCCGACGCCGCTCCAGCTGCTCTGGGTCTCCTCCGGCGAGGAGGGGATCCCCGCGGGGCTGCCGCTGTGGGCCGCGACGCCGTTGCGCCCGGTGACGCCGAGCGCGCTCGGGCGCGAGTACTGGCACCGGCGCTACCCGGCGCAGCGCGCCGACATGAGTGTCCGCATTCGGGCAAAAACCAACGCCGGCCGCTGGAAGGAATTTCGCGTGCCGATCAGCCCGCGAACGCCGTGCGAGCTCGAGGCGCTCGCGATTGGGCACGCCGGCACGATCATCGACCTGCTGGAGCAGGTCTCGCACCTCGGCAAACTGGGGAAAACCGGCTATGGCTATGTCGCGCGCTGGAGCGTCGAGCCAGTGCCGCTCACTCTCGAGGAGGCCGAGCAGCAGATTCTGGCCACGCGGCCGGTGCCGCTGGCTGCGTACGGGGAGCTCGGCGGGCAGGTCGCTGGCCGGATCGAACGGCGTGGCTGGACACCGCCGTACTGGTTCGCGCCCTGGCATGCGTCGTGCGTGGTGCCGCCGCTGCAACCACCGCCAGGGCCGGATGGAGTGGCGGGCCCGGAGACGGATCCGGCGTTTACCGAGATCGACTGGTTTGAGGCGATGCGGGAGATCGGCTGAGTGATGGCGAGCTGTGTCCAGACGGTGATGATCACCTGCCCAGAGCGAGCGAACGAGCGCAGTGTGACGCTCGCGCAGCTCGCCGCGATCGGCATCGTCCCGCGGCTCGCCGAGCCGACGCCGATGGAGCGCGAGCGGTCACACCAGCAGCACGCTCGCCAAGGCTATCGTGGCCTCCGCGACGTCGACCCGGACCGCGGGGTGCTGCTGATCGAGGATGACATCAACCTCTCGCCGCGTCTCGCGTGGTGGCTGAGGCAGCTCGCGGATGGAGCGGCGACAGTCTGGCTGTACGTCCCAGGGCGGAGCGCGTGGCCGACGCGCTGGCGGCCGACGATCGAGCAACAGCTGCCGGTTGCGCCGACACTGATCGCCCCGCGTGGACGCGCGATGCTCTGGGGCAGTCAGGCGATCTGGATATCGCCGCGCGTTGTCGCCGAGCTGCAGGCGCGCGCCGCCGACCCGGCGCGGTGGGTGACTGGCGGGTTCGATATCCAGGTACGCGAGGCGGCGGCAGCGGTCGGCGTGCCGCTCCGGATCGCGGTCCCGAACCCCGTCCAGCATCGCCCGGCGGCGTCGCTCGTCCGGTCGCCGCGTCATCACTCGCTCTGCAGCGACCTGCCGGCGGGCGAGCGGTGACGCCGGCCGAGCGCGCCGGCTATCTCGCCCACAGCCGCACGCTGGCGTTTCAGCGCCGGCTCGACGAGGCGCGCCGAGCGATCGAGGCCTGGCGTCGCGTCACCACTCGGCGGTTCGTCTCCTACTCGGCCGGCAAAGACTCGGAGGTGGTGCTGCATCTGGCGCGCCAGGATGAGCCGCAGCTACTCGCGGTCTGGAGCGATGACGAGTTTAATCTCCCGGAGACGCTCGCCCAGCTCGAGCGGACGCCTAACCTCCATCGGATCGCCGCCCGGGTCTGGCATGCGGAGTGGTTTACCGCCTGGGCCGACGGCCCGGCGCGGGTGCCGCCCGGGACTGAGTGGGTCGAACCGATTGCCGGACAGTTTGGGCTGGCGGCCTGGGCGATTCGGCACGGGTACGATGGGGTGGCGATCGGCCTGCGGGCGCAGGAGAGCGCCGACCGGCGGCGCAACGCGCGCCGCCGCGGTACGCTCCATCAGCTGCGCGAGACGGGCGTCTGGCACGCCTACCCGCTCGCCTGGTGGCGGACCGAGGATGTCTGGGCCTACCTCGTGTCGCGCGAGGTGCCGTACAACGCGGCCTATGACCGGCTGTCGGCGATCGGCGTGCCGGCGGCGCGCCAGCGGATCGGGCCGTTCGCGGTCGAGCGCGTGCTGCAGTTCGGCGCGCTGAGCGACCTCAGGCGCGGCTGGCCTGAGGAGTTTGCCCGGTTCGCCGCCAGGTTCCCCGACGCCCGGCGGCTCAGCTAGCGCCACCGAGCCTGATATCCAATCTGTCGATATCAGACGCACTGGTTATAGATGCGCATGTATTGACAATGTCATGCGGATGAGATATAGTGGTAGGCGAGGAGGACGACATGAACGAGACCACCGCTCGCCTGATCCGCGCAGCCGAGTCCCTCGGCGCCCGGCGCTGGGCGCCGAACGGGGATGCCGGTCCCATTCGCTACTACCTGCCGGGTAAGATGGTTGTTGAGTGCGCCCGCGAGGCCGGCTTGCCGACCGGCAACCGCGTCGACGTCTACGTCGACGGTGTCACCGGCGCGGTCCGCGTCACCTCTCGCGAGCATGTTGGTTCTGGCCGCGTCCGTTCCGCCATCGAGCGGGTCGGCGAGATCGCCCGCCGGCGGCTCGAGACCGCCGAGCCCACTCCCGAGCCCCCCGCCGACTCTACCCCCGAGACCACCGCCGACTCTACCCCCGAGACCACCGCTGCGTCAGCGTCAGCGCCCGCCAGCGGGCAGGCGCCCATCGTTGCCGAATTTCTCGCCCAGTTCGCCGCCCGGTTCGGCGGCGCGCCCACGCCCGAGCAGGCGGCCAAACTGCTCCGGGCGTTCGAGGCCGCCCGCCGGGCGGGGCGGCCGGTCGAGCTCGGCCGGCCGCTGGCGGCCGACGAGGCCGCCGCGGTCGAGGAGTATCTGCAGTCCATCGCCGCCTCCGCGACAGCGCCGGCGGCACCGCCGGACCCGCTCGGCCGGCGGTGGGAGCGGGTCGAGGCCCGGTGGCGGCCGTAACCGGCACGTTCTCGACGAGCTCGGCAACCCGGCCGAGCTGTAAAACTCAGCCCGCCGGCCACCCCCGGCGGGCGCTTTGGATTAGGTAATTTCATGAAAACGACTGACCTCCCGTCCGTGATCGCTACCGCCGCCGTCGCCGGCGTGCGCCCCATGCTGTGGGGCGCGCCCGGTATTGGGAAGACGGCGGCGGTGCGCGCCGCCGCCGACCAGCTCGGCGCCGAGTTGGTCGTGCTCGAGCTCTCAACCCTCGAGCCGACCGATATCGGTGGCGCGCCGTACGTGTGGCGCGGCGAGTATCGCGTCGCTACCCCCGCGTGGGCGCGCCGGCTTGCGGCTGCCCCGCGGGGGCTGCTGTTTTTGGACGAGCTGACAACGGCTCGTCCAGTCACTCTTGACGCGGCCGTGAACCTCATCCTCGACGGCCGCGTCAACGACGAGTTCACGCTGCCCCGCACGGTCGCGATCGTCTGTGCGGGAAACCCCGCCGAGCACACGCACGGCGGGGCGAGCCTGTCGTCGGCGCTCAGCAATCGGCTGGCACACATTCAATGCCAGCCACCATCTGTCGACGACTGGCTCGCCATCGTCACCGGCACGACCTCGACGCCGCCCATCGCCGTGCCCGAGAGCATCGACGAGCGGGCGTACCGGCTCTGCGCCCAGGCTGTCGCGCGGGCGCGGGCGGGCAAGGGGCTCGTCGGCCAGCCGCCAGCGGGCGGCGGCGCGTACCTCACGCCTCGCTCTGCCGAGGCACTCTGCCGCTGGGTGGCGGCGGCTACCGCCGCCCGGCTCGCCGACCACCTCATCGACGAGGTGGCGGTCGGCATCGTCGGCGAGGGGCCGTGGACGGAGATTGCCACCGTTCTGCGCGACCCCACATTCTGGTTGCCGACGCCGGCTGACATCATCGCCGGCACGCCGTGGCCGGACACACCGGCTGGCGCGCTCGAGGTCGGGCGTGCGCTCGCCGCCGCCATCGAGTCCGGCGCCATCGACGCCGCCGCCGGGTGGACGGCGTTCAACCGATTGTTTGATGACGAACGCGTCGATTTCGGCATCCCAGTTCTGTCGGCCATCGTCGCCGCATGCGCTCGCCACGGCGTGTACACGCCCGGGCTCGAGCGGTGGCTGGAGGCGTGCCAATGACCGCCACGTACGACCCGCGCCCCGTCGGCCGAGGGCACGGCGTGCTCCTGCCCGACGGGCTCGATGCTGACGTCATCGTCAGCGACGAGCACTGGCACGTCACCGATTCGCTCGGCACGCACAGCCCCCTGCTCGCCACGCCATACCTGCGCGCGTGGCGCACCGATGGGGGCGAGGTATCGCGAGGCTTGAACCTTGCACGCCACCTCGGGCCGGCGCTGGATGCGCTGACCGAGGAGGCGGTGGCGCTGCTCCGCGAGACGACCGAGCGGGTGGCCGCACGCGAGCTTGCGACCCTCGCCATAGCGCGGGCGCTCGCGGCGTGGGTGCCCGAGCGAGACGAACTCACCCGCGCCGGCGCCTGGAGCCGGGATGTGGCGTACGACGCGCCACCCCCGCTCGAGGTGCTCCGGCGTATCTCGGCGGACGCGCAGCCGCCAGCACTCGACATCAGGCCGGTCGATGTCGCGCGCGCCTACCGCGCATGGCTCGACCGCGTCTGTCGTCTCGCCACCACCATCCCCACCGGCGAGACGCACAGCTCCGGCACGCTCGGCGTCGTGATGCACTGGCGGCCCACCGTCGTACTCGCGGCCGCGCTCCAGCGCGACGCCGAGTGGCGCGCCGAGCTTGCCAATTTCCGCGACCGCAGGGCGCGTCGCATCGCTATTTGGGGGATGCCGTGACGAACGACGCCACTTTCTCCGCCATCGTCGCCGCGCGGCGGCGACTGCTCGTGCGCCAACCGTGGCTGGCCGAGGCGCTGCTCGCCATTGACTGGCAGCCGAGCGTCTCGTGCCCAGCGCTGGCCGTCAGCCGCAGCGGGCGGGGCTACTACAACCCCAACCTGCTGCGACAGTACAAGGATTTCCGCCAGCCGGGCGTGCTCGAGGCCGCACTCGAGCACGAACTTGGGCACCTACTGCGCCTGCACTGGGACCGCGCAGAGGCCGTCGGCGCTGCCGACCGAGTGTTCAACGTCGCCGGCGATGCCGAGATTAACGACGATATCGCCGGCGCGCCAGACTCGTGGGTGTTCCCGCGCACGCTCGGGCGTCCCGAGCACCTGCCAGCCGAGGCGTACCTCGCGGCTGCTGCCGAGTGGTTGCAGCAGCAGCAGGGCACCAACGCCAACGGCACTGCTGCCGAGCAGCCACCGGCCGACGGCGCTACCACGCAACCGCCAGCCGCCGACGAGCCTGCCAAGGAGCACGAAGACGACGGCGAGGAGGAGGAAGAAGAGGAGGACGAGGAAGAGGGCGAGGAGGAGGAAGAAGAGGAGGACGAGAACACCGTCGAGGACGACGACGCGCCAACGGTAGGCACCGGGACTGGGAAGGGCCGGGCGCGCGGCCGTCGTCGCAGCGGTGGTCGACGTGGCACCGGTGGACGTGGCGACGGTGGCAGCAGCGCCACCGTCGCCACGAGCGGCGGGGCACGCAGTGGGGGCGCCACCTCGTCGACCGATGCGAGCGCCGGCGAGGGTGACGAGGCGAGCGAGGATGGCAACGCGCAGACACGGTTCGGCGCTGGCGACTGCGGCTCGGCAGCCGACGGCGTCGAGCGCGAGTACGAGCGCGGCGACGACCGGCGCGGCATGACGCCCAGCGAAATCCGCGCCATTGCGCAGCGTGTCGCTCAGGCTGCGCGCGCCGCCGGCACAGCGACCGGCGGCTGGCGGCAGTGGGCCGAGGAGGTGCTGCGTCCGCGCGGCGAGCCCTGGCGGGCGTTGCTCGAGCGGCACCTGACGCGCCCGCTCGCCGGCGGCGCCGTGCCGCACCGGACCCGCCGGCTCTCGAGCCGCTCGGGGCCGCTGACGCCGCGGTTGCGGTGGCGCGAGCTGGGCGCCAGGATCGGGGTGCTGCTCGACGTGTCGGGCAGCATGGCGAGCGACGTCCCGCTGGCAGCGGGCGTCGCCGAGCGGGTGGCCGCACGCTACGGCGCCGACCTGGTGTACGTCACCTGCGACGTCACCGCATCGCGGCCGTGCCGCACCTATCGCGAGGCACTACAGCAGCCGGTCGGCGGGGGCGGTACCGACCTCCGCGTCGGCATCAAGGCGCTCGAGGCGGCCGGCGCCGACGTGATCCTCGTCGTGACCGACGGGGAGACGCCGTGGCCGGCGCCCGACGAGGCGCGGGTGCCCGTTGTCGTCGCGCTGGTCGGCGAGCGGCCGGGCTACCCGCCGGCGTACCTGCCGGCGGTGCGCGTGGAGAGTGACGCATGACACTCGCCGCGGTGCTGACTGGCCAGGGAGGTGGCGTATGACCCGCCCGCTCGCCCGGCTACACGACCGGTGGCTGATGGTGCGCGATGACCTCCTGTCGGGCGTGCTGCTGCCCGACGGCGAGCGGGCGCAGACGGCGCTCGGCCGCACGGTCATCACGGCGGTCGACCGGCGGGTCGGCTGCGGCTGGATCAACCCGATGCACTCCGCAGCGGGCGCCGTGCGGCTGATGCTGGGCATCGACGAGCCGGTGAGCTCCGACTACACCATCGTGCTGAGCGAGCGGGCGACCGAGCCGCAGGCCGCGCGGCTCGCCAAGCACGTGCACGCGTGGCTCGCCGAGCTGGCCGAGCAGTCGGCCGCTATCCTGCGCCAGCCGGCCGAGCGCGAGGCCATGTATCAGCTCGCCGCGCGCGCCTACTGGGGCGTCATGCGACGCGATGGCGACGCGCCGCTCGTGATCTATCTACCGCCAGCCCTCGACCAGTCGGCGCTCGCGCTCTGCACGGCCTACCGCGAGTGGCTGAGCGCCGTGGCGTGGTGGGCGGCGAGCGCGCTGCTGGGCGTACCGCACTGGCGGCCCACGGTGCTGCTGCCGCGGGTGGTCAGGGCGGTCGAGGCGCTGGCGCGCGAGGTGCCACGACGATGACCATCATCTGGTACGCGGTCAGCGATGTCGGTGACCTGCTGCTGCCCGCCGGGCGGCTGATGCGGCTCGAGGAGGACGGGTACATCCTCCTCCTCGAGAATGACATCATGGAATCGTTTAATAACGCCGGCGGCATCGCGCTGCCGCCGACGGCCGAGGGGCGAGATGTGGCTGACCGCCTGCTCGCCGATGCCGCTGCGGGCATGACGCTCGCCCAGCTCGCCGATCGCCGCGAGCCAGGGCATCGCGCGCCCGAGCCGCTGCAGCAGGCGGCACGCCGGCACGCGGCCGAGTGGCTGGCGGCCGCGGCCGAGCTGTTGCGGCAGCCGGAGGAGCGCGCGGCGATGGCCCGTATCGGCGCGCTCGCCTACTGGGCGTCGTGCCGCACCGTCTCGACGGCGATGCTCCCGCTCCGGCGGTACGCACCTCCGGCGCTCAGTGATGATGCCACCGCTGGAACGGAGTATCGCTGGTGGCTGGTCGAGGTCTGCCACTACGCCACAGTGCTCCTCCCGCCACGGCTGCCGCACTGGCGGCCGACTGTCATCGTCGAGTGGCTGGTGACGGTGGCAATGCCATGACCACCACGAGATGGTCGCGGACAGCCTCGCGAACGCGTGACGTCAACCCTGCGCCGTAACAATCACCCCCGCCGGTCGCCCCCAGCGGGGAGGAGGGAAACATGGAGTACGTTACCCCAAGCCAGCTCCGAGCCGCATACAATATAAGCGCATTCCTCGGGCACTACTGGGCCGAGTGCCTCGGCCCGGAGACGCTCGAGGATATCCTCGAGCGCGCCGAGACCGACCAGGCCCGCGCCCGGGCCGTCCACGCCGCAGTCGAGCTCCGGACCGCCCTCGGGTACGGGCCGGACGGCCCCTGCGGCTATTACACCCCCACTGACCACGCCGTCACCACCACCGGCCGCTGCCGCTGGTGGGTATCCCGCGACGGTTCGGTCTCGGTCACCGTCCGTCGCCCGGCGGGCGAGGCGTTCACGGTCCACGCCAATCTCGCCGCCGACGGCCGCGTCGATCTCGTCGCGTGGCCTGGCGGCAGCGTCAGCATCCACACTCGCCACGTTGCTGCTGCGGCGCGCATCATCACGGCGGGCCTGTGCCCAGTTCTCTGGCCCCGGCCGGAGGCCGGGGACTGGATCAGCCCCCGGCTCGCCGAGGTCGAGGCGCTGATCGCCGCCGACCTCGCTCGAAAGGCATCCGAGGTCCAGCCTGACTAGTTCGCCGCATTCCGCCCCCCCCGCTCACGCGGGGACTGTTTCGTGAGGAGAACATGCATCACACCTGCAACCGCTACTGCGCCCCGCCGGAGCACTGCGACCTCGTCTACGCTCCGGCCTCGGCGAGCGCCGAGACCGTGATGGCGACGCTCTGGTGGGGCGAGCCGCCGCTGTGGGCCACCCGCGCCGAGCCTGCTCGCGAGCCGCCGCCGCTCGCGATGATCCCGCCGGCCGCCCGCGACAGCCACGGCCTGCGGCCAGTGCGCGACGACGAGCCGCACCAGGCCTGGCTCGTCTGGTGGATCGACCGCGCCGAGTGGCGCCGCCGGCGCGAGGCTGAGGCGTTATGAGGCGCGACTGGCATCTCCTGCAGGTGGGTGCGCCCTATCTCCCTGGGCGCACCCGCTATCCCGAGGCCGTCCAGTACACCTACCGCGCCGGCGGCCATGAGCTGCTGCTCTGGCTGAGCTCGCCATCGCCCCGCGAGGTCGAGAGCATCCAGCGCGGCCGCGCCTCGTTCGCCCTCTCTATCGAGCCGCCCCTGATCGTCCTGCTCTACCGGTTCGCACCGGCGATCACGTGGTCGGATGCGCCGTTCAGTATCCATCTCGTGCCGCCGGCGCAGCGCGTTCTGCCGCCGCCGCTCGGCCAGGCCGAGGAGAGCCGGGCACTGCTGCAGGTCATCCTCGTCGATGCTGACACCGGCATCGTGCGAGCGCTCCGCCAGCTGACGTGGTCGCCGGCATTCACCGCCGCCATCCACGCCGCGATCGCAGCGCAGGCCACCATGACGTGGGATGCTCAGGCCTACGACGCGGCGCTCCGCCAGCTGTACCAGCGCTATCCAACAAGCGAGGCGCTGCTCAGCACCGCGACGGCACGGACCGAGGGTGGCGCATGACAGGTTCTGATCAAACTCAACCATCAGGGAGGACCATCATGAATGACCTCGACATTCTCCGCCTGATCGCCGCTCGGTCGCCGGCGGCATCGTCACTGGCCACGCTCGCGATCCGCGGCGATGTGCGGCTGCGCGCGCTGCGCGCCAGTATCGCCGCGGCGCGGGCGCTCGCCGACCCCCAGGCAGCCTGGACGACAGAGGAACGCGAGCGCATCGCGACACTGCTCGCGCCGGACGATGATCGCGATGTGCCGCGCACCAAATGGATCCAGGTGCGCGTCAGCCCAGAGGAACATGCCGAGATCGAGGAGCGTGCTGCCGCTGCTCGGCTTTCGATCAGCGAGTACATCCGTCAGCGGGCGCTGGCGGACTGATAGCGAGCGCGCACAGGAGGCACATGATGGCGCCGACTATCTCGATCCGACGCAGCCGAAACGACCAGCTCGACGCCGTCGTCGCGCTCGAGTACCGCCACGAACGCGAACGGGCCCTCATTAAACAGGCCGGGTTTCGCTACAACGGCGAGAGCCGCACCTGGTGGCTGACCGGCACCGCGCACGCGATCGCGCCGCGCCTGTATCGTCTCCTTAGCGCGGGCATGCGCGTCGAGGCGCGCTCCGTCGAGCGCGACGACGTCGCCGCCGCGTTCGACGACGCCGCCGCCGCAGGCGTGGCCGGTGCGGCCGCCGTCGCCAACGCGCTGCGCCATCCCGCCGACGACGCACGCCCCACGACCGCTGACGCCGCCGCCCGCGAGCCAGCCGGTCCGTCGCGACGCGTCGCCCGCTACAACGGGCAGTGCGCCGTCACCGGCCGGTCCTACGGGCCCGGCACGTCGATCGTCCAGACCGCCAACGGCTGGGCGATCGACGATGCCGAAACGGCCCGCGTGCAGCACCTCGCGCAGACCGCGCCGATCCGGTTCTCCATCGGCGAGGGGTACGGCGGCCGCCTCCATCGCCCGGGCGAGGTCATCCGTGCGCGCTGGCGCGCTGCTGACGGGACCGAGCAGTCGGGCATCGTCGTGGTGCTCGGTGCCGCCGCCCAGTACTACCGGCACGACGGCATGTCGTTCGGCGTCGGCGACGAGTCTGGCTACGTCTACACGACGTACGCCCGGCCAGCGACCGACGAGGAGGCCGCACCGCTCCTCCAGCGTGAGGCGCGCGCTCGAGCGCGTCGCGACGCCGTTCGCCGTCTCGAACAGCTCGCCATCGATGCGCTCCGTCATGGCGATCGCCCAGCCGCGCCAGCGACGCACCCGGCCGGACGCGAACTCTGTCACAGCGAGTATGCGGCGCGGCTCGGCAACTACTGGATCATCCCGGCGGACGAGCCGGGCGTGGTGTACTACGTGCACCACAACGGGCTCGACGGCGACGATTGGAGCGTCAACAACCTGCCCGGCGCGATCCTCGTTCGGGTCGCTGACCCAGACGGCGCGCTGCGGCAGGAGCTCGACCGGCTCGAGGCGACGCTCGCCGACGCCCAGCTGAGCCCAGCATAGGCATGCGACCGGCGATGGTGTGTCGACCATCGTCGGTCGTTCCGTCGCCAGAGCGCCTGTGCATGGACCACGTTGGGTCAAATTGGGCCACGCCCTAGGGGTGCGCTGACGCACGACCGGGCCACATTGGGTCAGATTGGGTCAAATTGGGCCACGCCCTAGGGGTGCGCTGACGCACGACCGGGTCAGATTGGGTCAGATTGGGTCAAATTGGGTCAGATTGGACCACGTCCATGACTGGTTGTGGTCGGTACCACACGGACCGTCGTGCGACCGCGGCACGTTCCGCTCACAGGCAGCCGTGCCTTGCGCAGGAACCGTCGACGCGAGCAGGACTAGCCTGAGGCGGTCTGTCTGCGCCCAGCGCGCACGTTGCCACGCGCTGCAGCAGCTGTGTCGGATATCAGGCGGTGAGGTAGATCGGAAACATCCACGTGACTGGCCGACGCTCTGACACGCCGAACGCCCAGGTCATTGGCTCTGCCCGCGAACCATAGCGTCGGATGGCGTGACTGTCGTCCGAGACAAACGTGCCGGCCTGGATCAGCAGCGTCCGGTTGCCCTGCAGGATCTCGCCGACGTGATAGTGCCCGCTGATCACGACGTCGAACTGCCGACCATAGTGCGCCTGCCACTCGTAGACCCGCGTCTGCCGCGTTTTGATCGTCCGCCCCCACTCGTGCCCATGGTAGAGCAGGAAACTGTGGCCTCGAACCTCGAACGGCCGGAGAAAAATATCGTTCGGCGGCTCATTGAAATGGACCTCGATCCCGAGCGGCGCCGCCAACATGTGCAGATACCGATAGGCCACCAGGTCCCAGCTCGCCGCCTCGTGGGTCGCTCGGTCACCCACCCGCCCGTGGTTGCCTGGCACGCACTCGACCCGAGCCGGCCCCCAGATCGACTGCTGGATCTGGATCCACGGCAGCAGGATCGCTGCGATATCGCGCGCCTGCTGCTCGACGTTGGCGACACGCTGGGTCGTCGCCTGCGCCGGGAAAATGCCGCTGCCATCGACCCAGTCGCCCGCGCCGGCGATCACCAGCTCGTCGAACACGTAGCCCTGGAGCGCCTGACGGATATGGATCAGCCGCGTCTCCAGATGCTGCAGTCGCGCCTGGAACACATCGGGATCGTACGTTGGCGTCTCTTTTCCGTAGTGCAGGTCACTCAGGATGACGACCGCGCTCTCGACCGACGAGCTCATCAGATCGATCGTGTCACTCGCGGCGGCGGCGTCCGATGACCGTCGCGATGCTGTCCAATGTCGCCGCGATCGTTGCCATACCGGTCGGAAAAACCGCGCCGATGACGCCGCCGAGCACGATGTAGACGATCATCGGTACCTCAGCGCCAGGCACGACGACGTCGTAGGCCGACAGCGCCACGAACGAGAGCGCCAGCACGATCGCCAGCCAGCGCCGCCACGGCGCCCAACCGCCGTTAGGCGTGAGGGCGGCGGCGGGTTCGGACCCGGCACCACCAGGCACGGAGCTCCCCAGCCGCGGCCGACGCTGCAACGACCGCGAGCGCAAACAGAACCAGATTCGTCAGTTTCTCAGGATGGAGCGCCGCTGCCGCTCCGATCAGCATGGCGAACCCGATCACAAACGCCACGACCGCACCGATATGCCGCCAGGGCATCATGTTACTGCCTCAGTACCGTCCGGCCGCCGCTATACAGTCCACTGGCCGCCAGCCCAACGACGACCCCGAACAGTGCTGCCCGCGCGAGGTCGGCCGCCGTGCTGCTGCCGAGCGTCGTCGCGACAACCATGTTCCACGTCACGCCGAACACGACCGCGATCACCGGCCAGAACCGTTCGTCATGGACAAACGGTTTCACCAGCTGGACGAGCGCCACCACGACCGGCACGCCGCCCAGTCCAACCCACTCCTGAACGTCCATCTCGCACCTCCTCACGTCTAGTCGATCCCGATCGCGTCCTTCAGCGCGATCACCGCGCGCTCGATCCCCGTCCGCACCTCCGGCGGCGCCTGCTGGGCGAGCGCCCAGATCACATCGAGCTGGATGTGCGCCGCCGACCGCGGGTCCGGCCGCGGCGGCTCGCTCGGCTGCAGCAGCCCTCGCCAGCGCGGCCAGGTGCGCCCAGGGCAGCGCGTCGCCGCCACCTCCTGATGCCCGACCGCCGGCAGGCTGCCGTTCCCGAGCTGATAGCGACACTCGTTCGCCAGTCGCGCCGCCATCAGCAGCTGCAGCTCGCTCGGCGGCCCGTCGTCGTAGTTCCCCTGCAGCAGGATCGCGAGCCCATCGCGATTCGGGTTGCCTCCCGCCGGGTCACGGCTGCCGCTATGCCAGCGCTCGGTCGCCCAATCACCAACGAGATAAACGCGCCCGCTCGGCATGAGAGCGAGGTGATAGGCGATGCCGCGGCCCGGGCCCTCGGTCGGCGAGGGCCAGTCACGTCGGCGGTGGTAGGCGTCGATCCCGCGCAGCGCGGCCACCTCCGCCTCGACCGGCGCGTCGGCCGGCAACGCGGCGTCGCCACTGTGATGAATGATCAGGCGGCGGATCGCGCTGAGCTCGCGGCCCGCATAGGTCGACGGAAACTGGTCGCGCAGGTCGATCACCGTCAGGTTGCCGATCGTGGCGGTCGGGTACGGCATTGCGGTCTCCTCCTGCCAGCCGAGCTCGCGAGCGAGCGTCGTGTACGCTCGTCCATAGCCGGCGCCAGTGGGGTCGGCACTGGACCGCTGCACCGACTGGATCGCGCCGCCCGGGTTCCAGGCGCGCTGCTCCTGTCGGCTCCAGTACAGCTCCGCCTCGAGCGCCGCGATCAGGGCGCGGGCGTGCCGAAACTGGACGTCAATCTGATGCAGCTGGTCGGCATCACTCAGCCCGATCTCGCGCATCAGCCGGCTACCGGCGCCACCACAACTGTTCAGCTGGAAAAGGCCGCGCGAGCACGCCACGCGCGTCCCGTCGGGGCGCGTCGTCCAGTCTCCACGCGCGTCCGGGTCGCCGCCGCTCTCGCACCAGATGGTGGCGAGCAGCCCGAGGCCGACCCGTACCACATCGTCATCGGCGAGATGGGGGCGTGTTTGCACGACCTCCTCGACGGCGCGGCTCCACCACTGCCACACTGCCGGTTTGCTCGCTGCGCCACGCGGCGCTGGCCAGCGCCTGACGATCGCCTCACTGCGCGCGAGGTCGGGCGGCTGTGGCGTCGGCTCGGGTGTCGGCGCCGGCGGGTCGAGGCTCGGCGGCAGCGACGGCACGTCGGCCGGCGGTGTTGGGGGCGGCAGACGGCGACGTTTGCGAATCCGGATCATGTCGGTGATCACCCCCGGTCGGACGAGAAAACTGTCCCAGAACCCGCCGGCCTGAAAGACCATCGCGGCGAGGAGATACTCGTCTGCGAGCAGCGCGTCGTCGTAGCGCGCTAGTCCCTCGGCGTACTCCTCCTCGCTGACCGGTCGACCGTCCGGCCAGCGCGCGGCACGCCAACCGGCCTCGAGTTTGGGATTGGCGACTGGCCCGATGACGCCGTGATCGATGCCGGTCTCGCCGATGATGAACGGGATGCTGTGATACCGTGCCGGGAGCGCCGCCCGCAGCCGGCGGTAGCGGAGCGGGTGCCAGGTCCAGTGGGCGCCATAGTTCGGATAGTCGTACTCGTGCAGCACAATCGCGCCGCCGGCGGACTGACAGGCGCGAATGCCGTCCTCATAGTGCCGGAGATACGCCCACAGGTCCTCCGGGCTGCCATCGCCGCGATAGCCTGGCGGGTTGCCGGTCGGAAAGTTGAACACCGCCGGCTGCAACCCGCGTCGGCGGCACTCGTCGGCAAACCCCACCGTGAACGCGTTATAGAACGGCGCGTCATCCCACAGCCCGATCTCGTTCAGACCCTCGACGTACAACCGACCATCGCCGGCGAGCCGACCGTATGCGTCGCGCAGCTCACGGAGATGTCCGAATCGCGCCTCCATCTGCGCTGCCACCTGGCGGCCGCCGGCCTCGCCCTGGCGGAGGAGCGCATCCTGGTTGTCGTGAAACTGGCGGGCAACGACGACAGCGCCGGGGTTGTCGGCCAGAAACCGCTCGACCGGCTCGGGCTCCGACGTCATCACCTTCAGGCCGGCGCCGCCGGCAGCGAGCACGGTCTCGAGCGCGCCGGGCGTCCACGCCTCGACGAACCACCCGAGTTTGGTGCCGATCAGTCGATCCATGCGGCAGTCCGCTGGAACCGTCCGATCGTCAGGCTGATCGGGTACTCGGTGATGCCGACGATCAGCGCACCATCACGGTCATCGAGCGCCGCGATCGCGATCCGGCCAGCAACCCCGATGCGCTCCTCGCCCGGCCAGATGATCGCCCACGGGAGCCGCAGCGAGAGGGCGAACGAACCGGTCTCGGGCGTCTCGTCGGCATAACTCAGCGCCGGGTCGCAGCTGCCGCAGATGAGCTCGCCGCGCCAGTTTGTCTGGCCGATGGCCACCGGGTCGAGCTCGCGCGCTGTGACCCCATCAGGCGCGAGCGGGAGATTGAGAATGACGATCACCGGTGCGCCCACCACTGGCCGCCCGTCCGGCCACACCACCCGTCCGCGCCACTCGATGCGCTCGCCCTCGACCCGGTCACGTGGCGACCACTCCGGGACGAGCACCACTGCCTCGTGCCGCACGGCTCGCTCGCTCGAGACCACGATCCGCTCGAGCGGGAGCTCCCCCTCGCCAGGTTCCTGAGCAAACAGCAGGGCCGGGACCATCGTCCCGGCCCAGAGCAGCACCGCGGCGACACTCGCCGCACTGATCACTCGCATCGGCATCCCCTCCTCTCGCGCATCGCGCTACCGCTCCCGCAGGAGCGCGAGCGCCCGCTCGAGATGGAGACGCGCCGTCTCGAGCTCCTGGGCGATCGCGGCCTGCTGGTCACCCGATGGCGCTGGTGGGATGGGTGTCCTGTTGAGCGGCAGCACGACAAACTCAAAATTGGGCAGCGCATGGTTCGTCTGCGCTGCCCACGCGATCCCCTCGATCCGCACGCCCTCACTCTCGCACCAGTACGGTCCACGCGCCCGCGGACTGTCCGGCGGCGCAGTCGGGTCCACCCAGACATCGTTGCCAACCACCCAGTCGCGCTGACCGCGCTCATCGGTCGTAAACGTCAACTGCCCATCGGGCCACCCGTAGGTGATCGGGCGGCCCACCACCGGCCGCCCGTCCACATCGACAAACCGCACCGTCATCGTCATCGGCCCCTCAGTGACCCAGATGCGGTTCAGTCGCAGTTTCGTCCGGTCCCAGGACGCCGTGAGATGAGGACCAAACCGCGCGCGCAACCACGTGACCGGTCGACGGACCTGCTGGTGGTCAAAAATCGGCACATCGGCAAACGGATCCATACGCCGCGCCCTCCCGCCTCAGTTGGTCACACGAAAACTGTCGCAGTAGAACAGAAACCCGTCTGGAATCAGGTCGGTCGTCCGGACCTCCAGCCCCACCGCGACCGACTGCGCGTTGCTGGGAAACGAACTGGTCACGGCCGTCGCCGAGATCTCCTTCCACGTGTAGGCCGCGACATCCATGATGTTCAGCGCTGGTATCACGAGATAGCCCGTTGACAGATAGTTCAGGCCGTAGGTGTCGCTGTAAAACTCAAGCACAATGCGCGACAGCGTCCCGAGGTTCGGCGAGGTTGGGAACGAGAGCGAGCTGGCATACGCAAACGTCACCGTGAGCATGCGCGACCGACTGAACACGAACGGCGCATCGCTCAGCACCAGCATGCCGATCTCGCCGCTCGGCCAGCCTGGCGGTGGTTGCCAGGCCGCACAGCGCGGACCGTCGACGCCGCCGGTCTGCGCCCAGAACGCCCGCCAGCTGTCCTGCGTGCCGATCGTCGCGATGTTCCAGTACGCCGGCAGATCGGAGGCCAGCACTCGCGTTTGCTCGAAATTGCCGTTCGGCGGCATGCCCGGCCGCGGCAGGACGTAGGCGGATTTGGCGTAGTTCTCGAACGGTGTTTGTGGTGCGGCGCTCCGCCCATTCCACAGGCGCGGCAGCAGCTGCACGGCGATCGGCTGTCGTGGTGGCCAGCCGGGCAACGTCAGGACGTGCCGGCTGTCCGAGAACGTCGCGATGTACCACGGCGAGCTCCACCCCTGGGGCAGGATCGCAACCCGATACTCGCGGAACGCCGGCGTCTGGCGCGCCTGCTCCGCCGTCGTATCGACCTCGATCTCGATCGCATCGACGCGGGAGCGCAGCTGCCACGCCGAGAACGTCGCCTGTTGTGCCTGCTCATTCTCCTGGGCCCACGTCGCGTTGCCGAACCCGCCAGCATGCGACACCACCGCCACGCCGTACCAATCGCCGCTGCCGACCGATCGCGGGAACACGACCTCCGTGCCCTGCACCTCGGCGATCATGGTGCCGCCGAGGTTGGGCGACAGCGAGCTCGTGTGCCGCGCGACCCGGTAGCCGCGGACCGTCGCCGGCACGGTCGGCTGCCCGACGACCGGCGTCCAGCGCACGAGTGTTCCATCGCGCACTGCCTGCACCGTGACACTCGCCGGCGCGGGCAACACACGCGCATCGCGTTTCCAGTACGTTGCGTTGTGTGTCCGGGGGCCAACGTTACCGTTCCAGTCCGCCGACACGACCTGGTAGTAGCGACCGCTCGCCGGGTCAGCCTGAATCGCGATCGACAGGCCGCTCGTTCGTCCTTCTTCGCGCTCGTCCTGGCCCAGCACGGTCTGCGCCGAGAACACCACGAACTCGCGCCAGCCCCGATCGAGCCGCGCGCGGTCGGTGGCGCTGATCGTCACCAGCACGCCCGTTTCAATGCTCTGGACGGTGACGTTCGCGGGGTCCGGCGCGGGCGGCGGCGCGCTGTCATCCCCCCACGTCGGCGTCACGCTCTCGACGCCGCTATCGCGCACGGCCACCACGCCAAAATGGGCCCAAAGATGCGCCTGGCCGTTGTCGATCACGTCCTGCGGCACGCCGCGCGTCGTCGGCCAGAGCACCCAGTTCGTCAGCGCGATCTCCTCCTCACCGCTCGCGTCAATCAGCCGCGCCGCCGCCGCCCAGTTGCGCGCGCTCGTATGCCGCCGCACGCGATAGCCCATCAGATCGGGGATCGGCGTTTTTGGCCAGCGGATCTCGAACCCGCCGGCGACCGCCTCGACCGTCACCGCGCCGACGTTCGGCGGCGGGTCGGTCTGCTGCCAGGTCGTGAACGTCATCTGGGTCGACCATGGGCCCGGAACGTTCGTGTAGTCAACGGCAGCAATCTGCGCGTCATAGTTGGTGCCCGGGCGCAGCCCCGCGATCGCGGCATCGACCGTCAACAACGTCACCACCGCCCCGGCGGGGTGTGCGCTCGGCCCAGTGGCAGGATCGCCCGGGACCGGCTCGACGCCGCGCGTCAGCGAGCTGATGGTTGCGGTCGGTCCGCCGCTCCAGACTAGTCGTCCCTGGATGATCTCGCTGCCAACGAGCACGCGCACGGTTTCGCCGGGCTGACAGACCGGAAACTCCGGATTGGCAACAATCGTCATGCTCGTCGCGCTCTCGGAAAGCGCCGCCGCCAGCGTCGTCGTCTGCGCAGTCGCCGGCTGCGGATAGCTCGGCCCGACGAGGGTCCACTCGTTGCTGGTGCCGGCGAGGCGATAGCGCACCAGCACCTGCGGGATACCCTGAGCATAGAGGTCGTACTGCCCACGCCGGATGGCGTGATAACGAATCAGGTGCGTCGCGGTATAGCCTCCCGCCGATGGTCCGCCGGAGCGTTGGAGCGTCGCGTGGATGACGAGCGTCGGCAGCGCGCGGGCGAGAAACGCCCCGCGGGACACCGCCTCGCCAACAAACCGCCGTTCGAGCCGATACCGCGGCTCGACCGGGTCGCGCTCACGCGAGATGACCCACTGGTCGCCGACATGCAGCGGCTCACCGAGCGAGACCGGGAACGTTTCCTCGGCGCCGGACCCGAACCGGACCGTCACGCGGTTCGGCAGCCCCGTGAGCGTATCGGTGCCGACCGCGACCACCGTACCAACGCTCTCGACACGCCGGCCCGCAAACCGCTCGGCGAGCAGCGTCTCGAACTGACGCACCATCTGGGTGAGCTGGCGCTCACGGTCCATCAGGTGCGTCGCTCCTCGAGCCGCAGCGTGCCGCGCATCCCGCGACTGGTCGCCTCATACTCGGCGCCGACGATGAAAAAATCTCTCCCCTGAATCTCTTGTCCGCTCTCGTCGAGCATGATGCGCTCCACGCGCACTACATCGAGCAGCTCGAGGTCGTCATAGGCGCCGATCGGCACCTCGATCGTCCAGCCGCCATTCGACCGTCGCAACTCGACGTCGGCGAGCGCGAGCGCATCCGCTTTGCTCATCGCGAACCGCGTGCCGAGCCGTAGTTTGCCGCCGATCCCCAGCGGGACCGCCGGATAGACGATATGCCATTCCTCCTGGCCGACATCGTTGCGCGCGAGAAACTCGATCTGCCCCGCCTGATGGCGCGGGCGCTCACCGGCGCGAATCTGGCCGCGCACTACCGCGAGCGTGATGGTCAGCGCTGGCGTCACGCCGCCGATCGCCGACACACTCCGCGGGTCCGGTTTCACGACGATCCGGCCATCGCGGCGCTCGTGCACTATCAGTGCGGCGCGCTCCGCGAGCGCCGTCACCGTTCGCCAGACGGACCCCTCGCTCACTGTCAGCGCGCGCACGGCCATACTCGGATAACAGATCCGCGCCCAGCGTGGCACGCCGGCGTCGGCCAGCAGCGCATCGATCACGTCGCTGACCGTGTGGGCCGCGCTCGGGATGCCGTTCACCGGGTTGATCGCCTCGGCGGTGCCGTCGCCACCAGCAACATAGACCGTGAGCTCGTTCAACCGCGCGCGTCCGCCATCGCTCATCGCGTAGATATGGAAAATCACCCAGCGAGCGTGGATCGGTCCGAATGGCCCCGCGACGCTGTGGTACTGGGCCGGCGCGCTGTTGTCGACGACGCGCGCGACCGTCAGCCAGTCCGGGTTTTCGCCGAGATAGGTCAGCGGGTCGTTCGGGGAGGCCTGCGCCGACAATCGGATGTCATAGCGCGACGGGACCGGCGGCGGGCCGTCGCCCCGCCACCGCCGGCGCCAGCCAACGCCCTTGATCTGATAGTAGTTGGCATAGCCGAACTGCTGCGCCGCGCTGTGATGCTGCCCCACGCCGAGCCGCAGTGGCACGCGCAGGCGCAACTGCGCTCCAGCCTGCAACTGGGTGGCGCCCGTCCCATCGACTGGCGTGCGATCGACCCAGCGCGTCGCAACGACGAGACGATTGCCCGTTTTCTGCCGATAGGCAAACCGGATCGGCGCCGTCACCCCGTTGACGGTCGCGTACTGGTCGCTGGTCATGATCACCCAGTTGCTCTCACTCGCAACCGGGAGATATTGGGCATCGTTGACGAGGATGCTGTCGCCGTCATCCTCGACTACGGTCGGCGCCGGAAACTCGCCGAGGTCGACTTTGATCCACTCGCCGCCCTGTAGTGTGCTTTCATTCCCGATGACTGGCACCCGCTCGACCCAGTCGGCGCTGGTGCCACTGTCGAGGTTGTAGCGTACCGGTACGGGATTGCCGTCCTCATACTCCTCGAACACGCCGCCGCCGACCGCGCCGGAGCCGCCGAGGCCGGCGATATACGGCGATGGTCGCTCACGCCGGATGCTCATGCCGGTGCGAATGCCGCCCGGTTGTCCCGTGAGATTGGGTCCCGTTCCCTGCACCGGCGCCCCGCTCCAGACCGGGACGCGATACCCCGCTGGGCCCGCCTCGGCGCCTGGGAGCGTGTTCTGGTCGGCGTAGTTGTCGCCGCCAGCATGGCACCACCAGCCGCCCGGCGGCGGTGAGGTGGGCGTCCCCCACATCACCACATCGTGCCACTCCTCAGCAAACCGACCGGGCGCGCGCACACCCGGCGCGTCGTCGTGGTCGTCATCGACGGCGATGTAGATGTCGTAGGCGCCAGCGTTCTGGCGCGCGCGCCGTATCCCCACCCAATCGCCGCGCGGGTCGAGGAAAAACTCGGCGCCCACCCCTCGGTAGGCCCGATTGCGCGGGGCGAGCGTGCCGTCGGGCAGGCGCAGTCCCTCGCGATAGCCATCGCAGTCGCGATAGGAGTACACGAGCGTTCCCTCAGGCACATCAAACTGCGCTCGAAACACGTCCGCGTCGTAACAGACGATCACCGAGTTCATCTGTTTGATGAACGTCGCGTCGATCGGATAGCCGTTCCGTCGCCCGAGATAGACCCGCTGGCCACGGCTGTTCTCGAGCACGATGTTGTTCAGATACTCGAGCGTGTCGCGCTCGTTCGGCTCGCCGTTCGGCTGCTCACTGTCCTCCGGATGCCGCGTGTTGCAGATCTCGATCCACGTTTGCTGTTGGCGACTCCAGCGCCCGCCCTCTGGCGCACTGCAATACACCTGCTGGATCCGGATGCCATAATCGATCCACCGTTTCGCGCGGTTCGGACTCACTCCACGCGCATTCAGCTCATTCCGTACCGGCGACCCGGCCGAGACCCAGAGCGTCCCGAGGTTGTCGTCGGCAGTGCGCATCGGCCCGAGGTCACCAGCGCGATACCCCCCCTCCTCCGGCACCACGCCAGGATCGCTGAGCGTGCTCGACGCCGTCCGCTGTCCCGCGACCGTCGCCAGCCCGAACAGCCGCGCCGGTCGATGCGTGAGCCGCAGATATTTGTTGCGGCCGCGTGCCGTCACGCGCCACGTCACCACACCACGACTGTCGAGCATCGGCTCTGGCTGGTCGAGATACCCGAGAAACCGGTCGCGCCAGCTGGTCCAGGCTCCGGTGATATCGTCCCACTGGCGCTGTTGGATCAAAATGCTGGCATCCTGGACGATCAGCTGGCTATTCCAGTTCACACCCTCGAGCGCCACCTGCCATGTTGCCTCGTTGCCAGCTACCTCACCGGAAAACCGCACCCGCGTCACGCGAGACGTGATCTCACACCACTGGCGGACCCGCGTCCCGATCCCATAGTTGCTCGATGTTCCCGCGATGCGACGAACAAAATCCAGGCGCGTCACCCCGCCACCGAGCGCGACCGTGCGCTCGTAGGTGAACCAGCTCGCCTCGTCGTCATCGTCACCGATCAGCACGGCACCACGGCTGAGGAATGCCGCCCCACCGGTGAGATAGACCGAGAGCGGGCTGTCGACCCAGCTGTCACCACTCCGGATCTGACCGAACGGCGTTTCCAACGTCGCTACCGCCGTCGTCACGGTGGCAAGCCCGAGCGCGACCGCGTTGTCCCCGACGGCGTCGAGCGGCCCGCCCACAAACACGCGCGTCTCGGTGTCCTGGACTCGCGCTTCAGGATGCGTATATTCAGCCCACGGGATCATGCCTGCGCGCTCTGCACCTCAGTCGTCTCGTCGTCCGTCGTCGCCGCCGCGAGACGCAACGCGATCGCGCCATCATCGCGCACCACCGCACCGAGCACGCGATCGTCGTCCAATCCCATCGCGGCGACCGTGATCGTCAACGCCGCCTGATACGCCGCATCAGCGCGCTGTTTGTCGAGCATGAACGTCATCAGCCGCTCAGCGATCCGCTGCGGCACCGTGATATCACGCATCGCGTCGTTCGTCATCTCAGAACGGCCGCATCCCAGGATTCATCGGCGGTCCCGGTCGCGCCAATCGCAACAACAGCGCTCGCGCTGCTTTTGGCGGACGCGCTTGCTGCTCCATCTCGGCAAACGCCTGCCAGAACGCCTGCGGCGTCAAACCAAACGTTTTCGTCAGCTCTGCCCGCATCGCCGCGCTGGTCTGCAGATCGAGCGTATCGCGCCATTCCGCGAGCTCGCGAATGTCACGATGGACATCCTGCAGTCGCGTCGCCACATCACGCACGCGCTGCACAAACGTCAGCAACAACTGCACCTCACGCGCCGTCTCCTCCTGGTCCGCTTCGATGATCGTGCCGTCCGGCGTTGGCACAATCCATTTGCCGCTGGCGTCACGTGATAGCATCACTCCTCCCATCGGAACAGTTCGTAGACCGCGTAATGCACGCCCTGCGTGCCACCAGATCCTTGTATGTACCGGATCCACCCGCTCGCCGCGTCGACATTACATCCAGTTCCCTTCCAGACAATCTGCACGCCCATCGTGCCGTCCGGCCCGCGGTGCCAGAGACAAAACGCGCTATAGCCAAAATCGCCGTTGATTCCCGGGTTGCCGATCAGGCCCATCATGATGATGCCCATCGTGACGTTGGCCGTCGGTTGCCAGATGTTCGTCCACGTGTTGTTTGGCACATGCACCAGGCCACGCGCCTGTCCAGTGACCGTGACGACGCCGTTCCGGCGGCTGATCCGCAGCGGCGTGTGCAGCCATGCGCCATTGTCGGCATAGGCGCGAATTTCGAAATGCGTCCCGCTGTTCGAACCGGTTTCCGCCGCGTTGGTGGCGAGCAGCGCCCAGCGATTGGTGCCCATCCGTCGCCAGATCAGCCACCGCTCGTTACTAGCGGTCGGCGAGTTGAACACGAGGTCCGCTGATGACCAGTCACCGCTATCCAAAAGCACAGGATGGCGGAACTGCACCGTCCCACTATCACGCCAGATCGACATCGGCGTCGACAGCCAGTCGCCGCTGTTGTTGTACCGATCGATATGGAGATCGCTGCCGATATTGCCGCCGCCTTCCGTTGCCGACGACATCGACAGCGCCCACCGTTTCACGCTGTTTCGCCGGAAGACGAGGTTGCCCGTCTGCCCCGATTGGGTGGCGTTGAGATTGGCGAGGTCACCGCCCGTCCGATTGACGTAGAACTCGCCGTTCGCGGAGATGACGTTCCAGCGACGATTGATCGAGATCGGCGTGGCGAGATAGCTGCCGTTATCGGCATAACTGTTGATCGCGAAATTGCTGCCCTCGTTCGACCCGCTCTCACTGTCGGCGTTGACGCCGAACGTCCAACGCGTCTGGCCGCTCCGGCGAAACCCCACGTACGCGCCGAGCGTCGTGTTGGCGACATTGACCGCAAGCGGCTGGTCGACGACAGACGAACGCGCTATCACACCGGCAGGCTGCGCGCCGTTGCGCGCAATCTCGAGCGCCGCGTTCGCGCTCGCGCCATCGTCACTGACCGCGTACAGGCGCAGCGCACTATCGCTATCAACGCCAACGCGCCATACGCGCTGATTGGCTGGAGTGGTCGTACGCCGCAACACCAGTTGGCCGCTGAGGTCGAGATTGGTGCCCGTCGTCATGACGTGCAGTCGTCGCGGCGGCGGTTCGTAGCGGAGCAGCCGTTCAGTGACAAAATAGCCCATCGTCACTCACCGCACGATCGTGGTCGCGTTGACGGCGATCATCAGCCAGGTCTGCGCGCTGCCGCCGGTGTTCGTGAACCGCACCCGCGCATAGCTCAGCACGCGCTCGACGCTGAACGCCATCACGGTGCCGACGGTCATCTCGGGGAACGTGGCCGTATCCGGGTAGGGGATCGTCTCGAGATAGGTGCGCCCGGACGGGAACGTGTCGTCGTGACTCTGCTCGATGACGAGCGTGCCGGCGCGGTCTGTGCCGACCGCGCCGACCACCCGAGTCCAATCGCTGCCACTCGCCGTCGGACTGGTCCAGGTGGCGTTGTTGGCGAGGGCGACGTTACTGAACCCGACCTGTTTGAATGCCTGCGGCGCCGTCCGGATGGTGCCGTCGTCGTTCACCTTGATCGGCCAGTAACCGAGATCGTCTTTCTGGCCGGCGAGCACGACGGGCACCGCCCACCCGATGCCCTGGATCGCGGCGGTGGCCACCCGCCGGATCTCACTGCCGTCGAACAGATAGAGGTCAGCCTGGGCCATCAGTCTCCTCTACTCGTGCGCATCATGTAGTCGCTCCATCCGCGTCACGCGGACCACCACCTGCAACCGCCGCTGCACGGCGAACATCCCACTCACCGGCCGCCAGATCACGCACCGATAATCGCCCCAGCGGTCGCTCGAGCCGCTGGTGCCAAAATCAACGCAGCGGATATAGCCCACCACACACGGCGCGGCATCGCCACCGACCGCCGCCCAGAGCGTCGCCCAGAACTCCACCGGCACGACCGCCCAGACGAGTTCGCGCCCCTGTTTGGTCGAGGTGAGCGTCGGTTGCCCGAGCAGGTTCTCTGGCCCTGGGTCTGGCGCCAGATACCGCACCTCGCTCGGCTGGATCGGCAGCGGGGTGTTCAGCCCAGCATCGGTGCTCGCGAGGCTGTAGGCGTAGCTCACCGGCATCAGGCCACCGCCATCCCGCGCAGCGCGAGGTTGATGCGGTCGAGCACGGCGGCGGCGAGCGCCTCGGCATCCCGCAGGTCATTGCCGGTCGCCTGGATCGTGATGGGAAACGCGCCAGCGCCCACCGTGATCACGTTGCCCTGATGCGGCACGATGTAGCCCGGCCGGCGCGGGATCAGCAGCTCGCCGCGTCCGCCCTCGTTCCAGAGGTAGGTCTCCTGCGGCCAGATCGGGCCGCCATGCTGGCGCGCAGTGGCCCGCGTGCCGATCAGATACGGACCTGCCTCGCCCTCTGGCCCAGTCGGCGCGACCGCGAGCGTCCGCTCATCAGGCGCGGTCTCCGGTTTCGGTTGCCGCGATGCGGCGCGCAACGTGTGCATGAACTCGATCAGCGCGGCATTCGCTCCCTGCGTCGCAACGATCGAGTCCTCGACGACGCGCCGCGAGCGGTCGAACACCGCCGTCCGCTCCTCCTCGGCCTCCTTCACCGCGCGGATCACCGCGAGATGGTCGCCGCGGAGCGTGGCATCGATCATCTTCACGGTTTTATCCAGCTCGATCAGGGCGAACGTCACGACGTCGATCCCGGTGCGAATCAAGAGCCCGAGCGCGATCCCCATCTGGTACAGCTGCGTCGAGACGGTCGCGCCGAGCAGCGCCGCAAACTGCTGCAGCGCCGGCTCGACGGACGTCCAGATGGTGCTGACGAGACGACCGAGGGCATCCGCGAGCCCGCCGACCCAACCGCCGAGGATCGCGCCAGCAGTGCCGAGCCCGCCGAGCGGCTGCGCGACACCCAGCCCGGCGAAAAACTGGAGGAGCGGGTTCTGGTCGGTGGCAGGCGCGCCGACACGCGTCCCCTCGCGCTGCAGTTTTTGCAGGTTGTCGACCAGCGACTGAAAACTGGCCGCAATGTCGGCGAACGGGTTCTGCACTCCGGCGTTGAGCGCATCGATCAGGGTGAGCAGCGGTTTGACCGCGTCCTCGATCTGACGGAACGCCGTCGCGATCGTGTTGGTATCGGCTGCGATCGCGGGAAGATTCAGCTGCAGGTCGGCGATATGAGCGCTGATACCGGCAGTCGCGCTGGCGGCGCCGCCAGCGCTTTTCGTGAACTCATCGAGCAGGCGTACTGTCCCCTGCTGCCACTCGTTCATCTGCCGGAACGCCTCGATCTGCGGCGCGAGCGCATCCCGCAGCGCCTCAGCGGCATCCAGCTCGGCCTGTTTGGCATCGACCGCCTCGCGCTGCCGGCCCTGCACCTCGCGGATCTGGCGACGCAGCTCGACCTCCCGGACGAGCAGCTCGAGCTCTTTGGGGTCCGCTTTGCCGCGCAGCACCTGCTCATGCATCCGCGCGATGCGCTGTTGGTCGTCGATCTCCTGTTGGCGCCGGTTGATGGCGTCGAGCTCGGCCTGCAGCGGTCGCAGCTCAGCGGCGAACTGCCGATTGATCTGGGCGAGCTCGCGCTGCAGCCGGGTCACGTCCTCGCCGGCGCGAGCCCATTGGGCATAAACATCGATGATGCCGGCGATCTCATCGCCGGCCGATCCAGCCGCCTGCCGGATCGCCTCGAGTGTTTCCTCGCTGACGCGCCCGAGCTCGCGCATCTCGGTGACTGCCTGCACGAGCGCGCCGCGCGACCCAAACAGCAGGTCAGGCAGCGGCTCGCCGGTGAGGCGCGTCACGACGCGCAGCCGGTCCTCGATCAGTCGGCTGAGCTCACTGAACACGCCAAAATCAGCTTTTGTCCACCCCTGCAGGTACTCCTGCATCGTCAGCGCGCCCCAGCGGTCGATCTCGGGCAGCAATCGCGGCGGACTGCCGGGCCGCAGGAAAAACGCAACGATGCGCGCCAGTTCATTGAGCACCGTCACCACCGCTCGCACCCCGATCGCCATGCCGTTGGCAAATGCGACCATCAGGTTGACGCCCCACTCGAGCATGGTCGTCGCAAACCGACCGACGGTGCTCGCAACCTCCTGCAGCACCGGCCCAAACCGGTCGCGAATGCCGTTCCAGTTCGTCAGGAACGCCACCGCCGCGACCCCAGCGGCGACCGCCAGGCCCGTGATCGCCGTCGCCACCAGCCCGATCGGCGACAGCAACGCACTCAGCGCCAACCCAATGCCGCCGATCGCGAGCGCCAGCGGCCCCGCCGCCGCCAGCACGGCGCCGATCCCCACGATCATCAACCGCGTTTGCGGGTCGAGCTGCTGGATCGCCTGGGCCAGCGCCTGCACCATCGGCACGAGCCCGCCGATCGCGCGCGCCGCCACCTCCAGCGCCGGCGACATCAACGCGCCGAACGCCTGCTCGGCGGCGTTCTGCAGTTTCTGCAACTGGCCGGGCAGCATCGTGCCGACCTGCTCGCCCATGCCGCTCGACTCGCGCGCCATCTGCTGGAGGAGCGACCGCACCGTCTGCGCCGCATCGAGCTGGCCTTTTTCCGCCATCTGCTGCAGCGCTGCGACCGATTTCCCCGTCGCGCGCGACAGCATCTGCCAGGCCGGAAACACCTCGCCAAGCTGCTGCGTCATCTCCTCGGCGGAGACCCGCCCTTTGCCCAGCATCTGCGTGATCGCCATCGTGACGCGCTCGATCTCGGCGCGGCTGCCGCCGAACCGGGCGACGGTGTCAACGATCGCCTGGACCGCTGGCGCCACGTCGCGGGCGGCGATCCCCACGCCGGCGAGCCGCTGCGCGAGCGGCAGGAGGTCACGGGACGAGGCGCCGAGCCGATTCGCGACCTGCTGAACGTCCTCGAGCGCCTGCTCGGCGCTCTCGGCACTGCCGGTCATCGCGGTGAACGCGAGCGTCGCCCGCTGCTGCAGGAGGGCAAAATCGGCGCCGAGTTTCGCAATCGCGCCGATCGGCGCCGAGACGGCGGCGGAGAGCGTCGCGCCGAACGCCGTCAGGTCGCCGGCGATCCGCCGCGTGGTTCGCGCGACCGACTCGAGGCCGGCGATCGCCTCGCCGGTATCCGCGCCGATTTTGACAAACAGCTCAGTGAGCGCTGGCATCGTGCCTCATCTCACGAGAGTCCCAGCTGGCGCCGATCGCGCTCGGCCTGCGCCTCAGCCGCGAGCCCAATGAGCGCCCACTCGCGCCAGATGCGCGGCTGCGCGAGCAGCTCGAACACTGAGCAGCCCCAAAACTCCGCCTGCCGTTTCAGGACGTACCAGTCCGGAGGCGCACCGTCGTTGCCGTCCGTCCGGAGCCAGCGTCGAAGGTGATCCCCGTCTGAGGGTCCGGGCGCACCGCCTGGCCGATCGCCTGCAGGATGGCGGTCAGCAGGCGCACCGGCACCCGCGCGAGCGTTTCGGGCGTCAGCGCCAGCATGCTGCCGTCCTCCTCGGTGATGTCCCACCACGCGACATACGCCGCGAGCGCGTCGTAGAGATACGCGCGCGCCTCCTCCTCGGAGGCGCTCGCTAGCGCAGCGCCACGGTCGGCGAGTGTTTGCTCGACCGCCGGGTCGAGAAAGGCGCGCACCCGAAGCGAGACCGTCACGCCCATCGTCTCGACCTCGAGCGCGATCGTCCCGCGCAGCACGTCGTGCAGTCGTGGCATCGTTACAGCCCCGTCAGCGTGTTTTTGACGACCGCCTGCAGCGCTCGGCCCCAGCCCGCATCATGGACGATGACAAACTCGACGTTGCAGACAAACAACCCGTCCTCGTCCTGCAGCGACCCCAATTTGCTCACCTTGACCGCGAGGTCGATCGTCAGCTCATGGTTCTGGCCTGTCTCAATCTGTGGGCCCACTGCCCGCAGCCGGAAAAATTGCGTCGCGCCGCCGCGTGCCTGAGTGAGATGCGCCATGCCCTGCGCATCCGCCTCGACCAGCAACGTCAGCCGCCCCTCCGGCTCGGTCTCATAGTGCGCCGCAAAACTGGCGGCAGCCGAGTTGACCGTCCAGACCGCCTGCCAGCGCGAACGGACGGTCAGCTCTCCCGAAAACAGGCGGAGCAGTTTGGTGGTGCCGAGCGCCCCGTGCGTCGGGTCGAGATACCCATCGAGCGTGTGCGGCATGATCGGGACGAGCGGCACCTCGGTGGCGCCGCTGGTGAGGGTGATGCCGTCCTGCAGCGGCCGGGCAAATCCCGTCGCGGCGACCGTCGCTGCCTCACGGCTGAATTTCAACGACAGCTCGTGGAACAGCGCATAGGCCACCCGGTGCGCCCGGACAGCGTCGCCCTGCTCGATCGAAAACGTGCGCGGCGTGTCCGCCGCCGTCGAGCTCGGGTCGAACGTCCAGAGTCGCGCGTCGGTCGCCCCATCAGGAACGGTCGGCGTCGTTGTTTTCAGCACGCTCGCCAACAGGTACGGCAGCTCGTTATAGGTCGCCGGCGAGTCGGGGATGCGGACTGACGCCGACTCTTTGTTGAGGATGGCGAGCGACGGGAATTTGTACGGCGCACCACGGTGGATCTGAAAATCGCCCTCCGGCTGGACCTCGAACCGCAAGCTCTGGAGCTTGCGAAATCCGGTGCCGGGCGTGGTGCCCGGCGTCGTCTCCGCGGCGATCTGGACAAACTGCAAAACAGTCGATCGCTCAACCATGCATCCTCCTCATCTACGTCGCCGTCGCCCAGAGCCGATAGCGGCCGCCGACGTGGAGATACTCGCGCCCCTCGACGACCTCGCTGTACTCAAACGGGAACTCCCGCACGCAGGCCCACACCCGCCCACCCACTGGCGCGCCGCTCCCGCGGTGCAGCAGCTGGTCGATCCGTGCTGCCAGTGCGCTCGCCGCCTCGCTGTTGTTCCCCTCACTGATCAGGCGGCAGTCCACGAGCAGATTGGTCCAGACGCGCGTGCCGCCAACGCCGAGGAGATCGGTCGCCGCCGGCACGGTCAGCACCAGCTGCGGATACGGCGCGCCCTGGACAGCGCGGCGCGCCCGGACGCGACCGCCGAGCACCGTCCACACGCCTGATGGCCCGCTATCCGCCGCCAGCACGCTCCGGATCCAGCGCCGCGCCACCACCAGCTCGGTCGTCATCGCGCACCGATCGCCCGGCGCAGCCGGTCACGCAGCCGCGGCCGCGCCGCCTCCGTCGCCCGTGTCAGCGTCGGGTTTGGACTCATCCGCGTCGTCCCGAACTCGTTGTAGATCCAGTGCTCGACCGCGCTGCCGACAAACGCGACGCCCGGCGCGGGGATCGGCGCCGGCCGCAACAGCCGCGCCGACGGCCGGCGTGCCAGCGCCGCCGCGGCCGCCTCCGGATAGTCCGTCGTCGTTGGCGTCACGACGTAGAAACTGGCCTGCAGCGCGCCGGTGTCGACGCGCACCCCCTCGCTCGCCTCGTCGGCGATCTCCTCGGCCGTCTCATCGATCGCGGCCTGCACCGCCTCGCGCAGCTGCACGCGCACCGCATCGATGTTGTCGATGCGGACCGTCGCATACAGCCGAACGCGCATCGCTAGCGCACCACGCTCGCTGCGACCACCGTCGCAGCCGCGATCGTTCGCGGCGCCCGGACCTGCGTCACCTCGAATGTCTGGCCGAGCGCGGCGATACGGTCGCGCGGCAGCACCGCGGTGTCCGGCGGCAGGAGAATCTCCACGCGCGTGACCTCGGCCGTTCGTTCCGGCAGCGCTCGTTCGCCGCCGCCACTGTCCGGCCGAACGCGACAGGGGACACCGGCGGCAACCGTCGTCCAGCTGACGCTCTCGCCCGCATCATCGCTCGCCGTCACCGTCGGCCGGAGGATGGTGGCGGCGTCCGTCAGCGTCCGCCGCAGGTCGAGACGCAGGCGCGCGATCGCGCTCGCCGACATCATGGACTACGCTGGCTCCTCGGCGCCGTCCGCCCGCCCGGCGCGCCGGGGTGGACGCGGTTGCGCTGGCTCCTCGACCACCTCCAGCCGACCAGCAGCGATCAGCGCCGCGACGAGCGGCGTGTGCGCTACCAGGACGACGGCATCGCCGGCGACATACGCCTCCTCGTTCGGATGCGCCGGATGCCGCTCATGCAGGGTGACCAGGTCCGTGCCGGTCCCCTCCTCGGGATGCGTCGCCCGCACGCGCAGATACTGGTCGGCCATCGTGATCTCCTAGCGCGCGCGCCCGCCCGGCGCGCGACCGAACAGCGTCACCACACCAGCTGGTCCCGACGCAGCGCCGAGGACGATGGCGAGCTCCTCCTCGGCGCGCCGGCGCAGCGCGGCCACCCGCGCCGCGAGGTCGACCTCCTGCCGGCGCAGCCGGACATCCTCGACCGATCGCTCCAGCAGCACTGGCAGCGCCGGGAGCAGCAGCGCTGCCGTGAGATACAGCTGCGCACGACCGAGGCGGTCGGCATCCTCGCCGGTACGACTCGCCCAGGCCGGGTCGCGCCGTTTGATCTCGCGCTCGGCCGCCGGCGCATAGGGATCGAGCGCGATGATGGCATCGGGCAGCAACTCCGCCGTCAGCTCGACGTCGATCGCGGCCCGCACCGCCGGATACTGGGCTGCGCCGATCGGGAACGGCACCGGCTACTCGCTCGCGCTCAGCGCCGCCGGCGCGGCGACCGGGTCGGCGCCTCGACCGGCGGCGAGGCGATCGCCGCTGGAGCGACCGGCGTTGCGCCGTCGTCTGGCGGAACGACCACCTCGACCAACGTGCCCGCGGCCAGCCGCGCCGCGACGGCGGCCGTCCGCGCGACCCGGTGCGGCCGGTCATCCGCGATGAACGCCTCACCGCCCGGATGCGCCGGGTCGCGCTCGAACAACGCGACCGGCATCGCGCCATCAGCGCCTGGCGCGAGCGTCGATCGCACGACGATCAGCTCGTCCATCACGTCTAGGCGTTGACGTTCAGGATTTTGGTCGCCGCCGCGTCGAGCACGGCATAGCCCTCGACCTCGCTCATCACCAGCGTCTGCGTCTGGCGCGTCGCCCAGCGCTCGACCTCGGTGATGTCGGCGCCGATCTCGACCACCCGCTCGAGGGCAAACCGCGTGTCGACGCCCACGATCGTGAGTGCTGGCACGTCGTCCGTCACGCCCAGCCGCACCATGTCGGAGAGGCTGTCGTTGATCGGGAGGAACCCGCCGAACCCGCTCTGCGCCTGGACGGTGACCAGCGGCACGTTCGCCGAGCCGAGGTTGAGCAGGCGCATCTGCAGCGCGGTCGTCTCATCGGCGAACGCGGCCACGACGGCGTAGGGGTTGCGGAATTTCATCTTGAACGCCAACCAGCCACGGACCGTCAGCGTTCCGGCCGACGCCCCGGCATCGAGCGCCGTCAGGTTGAACGAGGTCGCGGCCGTCCCGGCGTTGCCATCGCCGTTGATCAACGTGTCGAGCGCCGTCGCCACCTTGTCGCTCTCGGCCTGCACCGCCATCCGCATGACCCACCAGGCGACCTTGTCGATGCGCTGGCGCCGCAGCTGCTCGTAGCTGACCTCGAGCGCGCGGCCGTATTTGTGGAGACGGATGGTGTGGTCGCCACCGCGCAGCGTGACGCGCGGAATCTCGGCAGCCTCGCTGACGCGGACAAGCCGTTTCTCGCTGGCTGCCGGCTCGGTCATGTAGAACGCCCGATAGGCGTCAGTGTCGATCGGCGTGGTGATGGCGACCAGCTCCGCGAGCGGGATCGCCGGCTGGATCTGGGTATAGCGCGGCGTCGCGGCATCGACGTACGGGCGCGCGACGCTGCCGAGCGCCTCGAGGTCGCTGGTGAGCACGGCGCGTGTCTCCGGTCGGCGGTGTTTCACCGCCCGCCAGATGCGCGCCATGAACTCGGGCACCAGCGCCCGCGTCCGGTCGTCACGGTCGAACGCCTCGAACCGGTCCGCAAAATACCCGGCGCCCGGATCGGACGTCGGGATGATGTTGGCGCATTTCAGCAGCCGCTGGAACCCGTCGAGGCCGTCGCGATACTGGTCGCTCGGGTCCTCGGCCTCGAGAAACGCCGAGAGGTTCATGCCGCGACTGTACGCCTCGCGGTAGAGCGCACCGTCGGCCATGCGATCGAGCAGCTCTGCTGCCCGTGGACGAACTGCAGTGATCATGGGTCCTCCTCTTTCCTCGCGGGCTCAGAGGCGCACGACCGTCGCCGACGCGGTCGAGGCATCAACGATCAGGCCACGCGCGACGCCGAGCTCGGCCGCGACGCTGGTGTTGACCTCGCGGATGTAGCCACGCGCGTTCCCGGGGCCGAGCGCGCCGACGATCCGTTTTCCGAGCGTCAGGCTGGCGCCCTGCCCGCCGGGCAACGTGCAATAGCCTCCCGTCTGGACCGTTGCTGTGAGGTTGGGCTCGACGGCGATCAGCTTGCCGAGCACCTCATCGCCGTTCGCGACCAGCTCGACGGTACCGGCGGCAGAGAGCCCGACCGCGCGCCCGACCACCGCCGAGCCGCCCGGCTGTGTCGCGTCATAGGTGATGGTGGCATTGTCGATCCGGAACGTGACGTACTCGGCGCCAATGCCAACGAACGAGATCGTGTCGCGAGGGTTTGGCATCGTTTCCTCCTCTCATGGGGTGCGAATCGCGCTGCCCGCGAGGTTGCTCGCGGGCAGCAGCGCGGTCCGTCGGCGGTGGCCTCAGATGGCAAACGCGCGGTCGGGGGGCCGGCGGCGCGTCGGACCACCCACCGCTGGCGGATCGTCCTCGATCGTCTGTCGCCCGCCGGCGAACAGCCGGTCGGCGGCGGCGGTATCGGCGGCGATCTCGGCGCGGATCTCGTCGAGCGTCAGTTTGCGGCATTTCGCCCGCAACGCCTCGACCGCCACCTCCGGGCCGTGCAGGCGCACCGCCGCGCGAACCCGATCCTCGATCAGCTGTTCCCGATAGGCCTCGCCCTGGGCGGCGAGCGGCGTCAGCCGATCGACCTCAGCGCGCAGTCGCAGCAGTTCGTCCGCCAGCCACTCCACCGTTGCCGTCGCCGGTGCCTGCACGCGCGCGAGCGCGCGCCGGACCTGCTCGCGCTCCGCCGGCTCGATCGGGTGGTCGCGCCCCGCCGGCGGCGGATCATGAATCGCCATCTCCTCTCGCATCGTCTCCTCCCTCTCGCTCGTCGGGTGTCTCGCCTCCAGCTCCTGCAGCTGGCCGCCGCGCAACGGCTCGCCTGCCGGCGCCGCACGCTCCAGCGCCATCGCCGCCCCAGCCACCGGCAGCTGATAGCGCGCGGCGACCCAGCCGAGCGCCGCCGGCGGGAGCGCGCGCTCGGCCACCAGCCGATACGCTTTCTCGATCGCCGCGCCGGGCGTCGCGCCGTCATAGACCAGCGACCATTCCGACAGCCGGGCATCCTCGATCTCGCCGATCGCGATCACCTGCTCGCCCGACTCGGTCGTCACCGGCTGACCCGGAAAATGTGGACAGGTCGTCTCCCAGCCGAACATGTCGACGCCGCAGATCGAACAGATGGTGCGTCCGCCGTAAAACCCCACCGAGACGTCCCGATAGATGCCGCCCTGAATGCCGGCGATGATGTCGTCGGTCGTCACCTCACCGACGGTGAGCCCGGCGAGGATATAGCCATCGGCGACGACACGCGGCTGTTTGCCGCCGACGAGCCGCCCGCGGACACTGCGCCCGATCGGCAGCTGGTCGACCCGGTGGCTGTACAGGATCGCCACCCCCGCCGAGGCATCCTCGGCGAACCGTTTCAATGTGCTCAGCCGCATCCGCGTGCCGTAGGCATCGACCGCGGCCGTGCTGATCGTCGCGGTGAGGAAAAACGGCGGATGCGCCGCAAACACCTCAGGGTCGGGCGCCTGCTGGCGCGCGAGCGCCACCAGCTCCTCCGGCGGCTGCGGCACCGCGCGCACCGTCGCTGGCACCGCCAGCCGCCCGGACCACGCCGCAGCGCCAGGCATCACGAGCGGCTGGTCATGGTCATCGCGAATCATGCGGTCCTCCCTGGTCCGGCGCGCGGCGCGCGGCCGCCGGCGGTCGCGTGGGCCGCCATGGCCAGCGCCGGCGCGGGTCAAGCACGCTGAGCCACAACCGGGTCTGCCAGAACGTTCCACGATGTTCGCCGCGCGGCGCGACCGTCATCCGCCACCTCCCGTTTTGAACAGCACGAGCGGCGCCCAGCGCGCCGCCCGGTCGAGGCAGGTCTCGCAATGCTCGGCACTGCCCAGTGTCCAGGTCGCCCGCACCACCAACTCGTCGTCCTCGAGCGCCCAATGGCATTTGCACCGCGCGCGACAGAGCGTCGACCCATCGCCCGGGTACGCCGGCAGCACCACCCGGAACGCCGCCGCCTGCCCACGCTCATACGCCCGCGTCGCGCTGTCGACATACAGCTGCGCCCGCGCCGCGATCTGGCGGGCACTCAGCTCGCCGGCCTCCACCTCGAGCGCGAACCGAAACAGACGCGCCTCCTGCTCACCGATCAGCTCCGCGATCGTTCGCCGGTCCTGGTCGGTCAGCTGCGATCGGCCACCGCGTCCGAACGCGTACTGGACGATCGTCGTCTGGGCGATCTCCCAGCGCATCGCCGCATACCACGCTGCCGTCGGTAGGTCGCCAGCCAGCAGGCGATCGGTCACCAGCGCGATGTCGGCGCGCCGACGCTCGAGGAAATCGTCGCGCAGCTCGACCATCGCCGTCGCCGAGAGAAACCGCCCCGAGCGGAGGTCGCGATAGCGATGCGCCCGCGTGTCGTACGCCCAGGGCGATCCCCCCGCCGCCGGTGCCTCACGCAGGTCCAGCAGCGGGTCGAGCGCGATCGTCGTCACTCGTCGCCGACCGCCGTGGCATCGAGCAGGCCGCGAAACCGCTCAGGCATCACCCGGTCCCAGAGGGTGACGGCGGCCGCGATCTCATCGTCCGTCACCGTGTCGCGCGGCTCCGGCGGCCGGATCGGCGGCCCCGGCCGCGGCCGGAACGGAATCAGGCGTCCGCCACGCCGGTCGTCACCAGCCAGCGCGCGGTCCGCCCCCGGGTCGGCATTGACGACCGGCACCGCCGGCAGCTCGACCGCTGTCCGTGGCGCTGGCGCCGCCGGCGGCCGGCCCGTCACCTCGAGGCTCGCCTCCTCGTGGCTGATCCAGCCGGCCTCATATTTCGCGATCGCGTTCGCGATGCGCGCCGCCTCCGTCTGGGCATCGCGCAACATCTCCGCGGCGCGGAGCTCGGCAAACCGAAAGCGCACGACCGCCGGAATGCCCTGCGCCTGCAGCGCCAGGCCCAGCAGCTCCTCGAGCGTCGACTCGGCATGGTGCTGGATCGATTTGATGCCCGCGACGTGGATCTCCCACTGGCGGTTGGCGTTTGCCTCGCTGACACCATCAGTCGTGCCCATCAGCATCGGCATGGTTTTCAGCGCGCGCATCGCCAGCCGCTCGAGCGAGGTGAGCACCCGGTCGATGCCGCCGATGCTCGCGGCGTCGACCGCGCCGACCGGCCGATTGACCTTCACCACGTTGCTGTGCACAAACGCATCGTCCGGCTCCAGCGCCTGATAGGCCCGTTTCACCTGATCGGTCAGCTCCTCGACCCACGCCTGCCACGCCGCCGGGTCCTCCCGCAGCTGCGGCATCGCCTCGGCGAGCTGCGTCAGGTCGATCTCGAGGTCGAGCCGCGTGTAGCCCTGTTGCGCCACCACGCGCCGCAGGTCGTGCAGCAGCCCGAGCAGAAACAGCGTCGTGAACAGCGCCGGGGTAATGAGCGGCCGGCCGTAGGGCGAGCCTGGCAACGGGTCGATCGGCACATAGCGCACGGTGGGCCGGTCGAGCGGCACGAACCGCCCGTGCTGCAGCTGCCCCAACTGCCACACCTGCCCACGCACCGGGTCAGCGACCATCCGAAATCGCGCCGTGAACGGGTCCGGCACCACCAGATCAACCGGCCGCCGCCCCGCCGCATCGAGCACCAGCTCGACAAACAGCGCGCCACGCAGAAACGCGCTCAGGAACAGCCTGCCCCAGACGACATCGCATGAGCCATACTGCCGACGGAGGTCGGCGAGGAACGCGTCGAGCGCAGCCTGCCCCCGCTCGTCCGGTTCCTGGCTACCCGGGCGCAGCGCCTGCGCAGTCCAGCCTGGGTTCGTCAGCCGGAGAAAATCGAACAGCGCGCGGCTGACATCGGGCGACCAGTCGGCGAGCAGCTCGACCAGCCGCTGCGGCGAGAGGGCAGCGAGCGTCCGGCTGTCGAGCAGCGCCAGCGACCACGGCCGCTCGGCGTCCGGCGGCGGCACGAGCGCGAGCGGTGCGAGCCCGAACCACCCGTGGTCGACCGTGACCCGGCCTCCGGCAAGCGCCCGCGCCCGCGGGGGCGGCGACGACGGCCGCGGCGCCCGTCCACCGAGCGCTCGGAGGCGATCGCGCACGCTCACGTCAGCCCCCGGCGCCGCGCGTGGTCGAGCACCAGCAGCGCCGTCGGCATCGCCGTCTGCTGCAGCTCCGTCAACGCCCAGACCAACGCATCGAGCCGGTCCGGGCTGCTGCCGCTCTCCGGCGTCCAACTGACCAACTGGTCCTCCAGCTCCACGAACAGCTCGCAGTGGCTCACCCGTCCCTGCTCATAGAGCGCCGCCACCGGCTCGGCCCGCACCTGTTTGCCACGACTGGCGTGCACCGCGCGATACGGCACCGTCGGCCGCAGCGTCCGCAGCACCGTCTCGACGAGATCGCCGCCGTTGTTCACCTCAGCGACGATCCGGTCGGCGCGGTAGCGGTCGTACGCTGCCAACGCCCGCTGCGCCCACTCGGTCGGCGTCGTTCGGCAGGAGAGGTCCGCCAGGACATAGTGCCGTCCGTCGACGCCGAGGCCGGCGACGATGATGCCCGTTTCGTCGGCACCGGGCGCCGTCGTCACCGCCGGGTCGATCGCGACAACAACTCGGCGCAGTTCGGGCGCCGGCCGGCGGTCCTCGAACCACGCCCGTTTCCAGAGCGCCCCGGGCACATCGTCGAGCAGCTCCCCGAGCAGCTCCTGGCGCCCGAGCCGCGTCCCGTGGTATTGCTGCTGCCAGCTCGCCAGCGCCAGCGGGTCGAGGTGATCGGCGTTGTCAAACGTGCTGCCGCGTGTCACCACGACGCCCGGCAGCGCAATCACCGCCCGATAGAGCGCGGTCGGCCGCGGCGTCGTCGTCACCACGATCCGCGTGTCGGTCCCCAGCCGCGTCCCGAGCAGCAGATTGTCCCACGCCTCGCGATAGCGCCAGCTCGCGAGCTCATCGCACCAAGCGACATGCTGCTGCGGCCCGCGCAACCGGTTCGGCTCCACCGCCGGATAGACGTCGATCCGGCTCCCGTTGCGCAACAGCAGCTCACCGAGCGAGCGGTTCCAGCGAACTACCTCGCGCGGCGGCAGGATCGCGAGCAAGCCCGACTCCCCCTCGACACAGACGTCACGCCCGTCCTCGAACGTCCGCGCCACGACCGCCGCCCGCGTCCCAGGTCGACAGAGCACCCACTGTTTCACAAATTCAGCGCCGGTTCGGGTTTTGCCCCAGCCGCGCCCCGCCTGGATCACCCAGATACGCCACGGGTCAGGCGGCGGCAGCTGCTCCGGACGCGCCCAAAACCGCCAGTCATACAGCAGCGTTTCCGCCACCGCCGGCGGCAGCTCCTGGACCACGCGCTGCCGCACCTCTGGCGCCACCGTCAACAGCCGCTCACGCAGCAGCCCCGTCGTCATCCCGTCTGTCGCTCACGCTCACGGCGCAGCTGCCGGCGGGCCGCCAACTCATCCAACCGCCGCGCCAGCTCCTCGCGCGCCGCATCCGCCGTCACCATCTCCGTCCGCGCCGTGACCTCCCCCTCCTCGAGCCGCCGTTTGTCGATCAGCACCCCGACCGCCACCGCCCACGCCTGCAACTGCGCCGGTTTCGTCACCGTCGGCAGCAGCTCGAGCGCATGCGTGAACGCGCGGTTCAGCACCTCCAGCCGACGCGCGCGGTCATAGTCCGCACGTTTTTTTGGCGCTGGCGCTCGTTCACGGGCGAGCCCACGCGTCAGTTTCGCCACCACGCCGACGCTGACGCCAAATTGGGCGGCAGCCTGGCGCACGCTGGCACCAGATCGGACGGCGTCGATGATCGCGGTGCGCTGGTCGGCGGGGAGTGGAGGAGGCATCGTCGCCAGAATCACAACTGCCGCCGGCCCTCGCAGGGCAGACGGCGGCAGCCTACCACAACTATAGCACAAAACGCGCCACAGCGTAACGCATTGGTCGAACTGTCGCGGGTATGATGCAATGCATGCAGATCATGCAGACCGATCGGTCCCAGGCTGGGCGCTATACCGCGGCGTATGTGCGGTTCTGTCTCGCGCACTATCGGTGCGACCTCCGCGCGCCGGACCGGCCGCGGTTTCCTGGCGCCTGTATGGGGGTGCGGTTCGAGGATGCGCCCGGACGACGTGGGCGGCGGGCGCATGGTGGGTTCGAGGCGGCGACGGCTGTGGCAGCGGATATCGCGCGGGCGCTGCGGGCACTGGCGAGTGACCGCCTGCTCGCGGCGGGGGCGGCGGCGATCATCTGGCGAGGACCAGGGGCGGTCGATGCCGACGGACGCCCGCGACGGTGGCCTGGGCCGGGGCAGACGGTGCCGTGGGCGGTGATTGCTCGGCGGTTTCGGCTCGCGCGTCGGCCGCTGATCGCCGCCGCCAGCGATGCGGTCGAGTGGATGGCGCGGTGGCTCAACGGCGAACGGATGATCACGCCGCCGCGATCACAGGCGGCGATTCGCGCAGGAGCAGCGCGGCGTCACGGTGCTGCTGCGGGTGGAGGCGTCGTGGCACGCGTCGGTCTGGGCGCTCACACTCCCGGAGATGCCGACGCGGGTCGAGCTCCGCGGCTCGCCGCTGCGCGGGCCGATGCGTCCGCTCCCAGTGCGGCTGTGGTTTAGCGACGGGAGCGAGACGACAGCCGAGGCGCACTGTCAGCTGGACGAGGGATTTTGGACGACCAAACGCCAGCCGGACGCGCCGCTCCGGGCGACGATCATCGCCCCGTCGCGACCAGCGCGACCGTGAGGCGACCGTCGCCGCGATCGCTTAGGCCGGCGCGATCGCGATGGTGGCGACCACCTGCGCCGCGCCACAGCTGACGGTGACGCGTCCGATGCCTGGCCGCGTGCTCGGACCGATATTCCACGTCCACATCACGCGGCCGCCATCGTCCGAGCGGCGCGCGCCGAGGCCGGACGCCTGACTGCGGGTGCCGGCCGGCGTGACGTACTCGATTGTACAGAGCACGTGTGGCGCGGTCTGGGCGACGACCATGGCCCGTCCCCCTGGCGGAGCGCCAATGACCGCTACGATCTCGAGAGGCACCTCGGTCGTCTCGTCGCGCTGGCAGGCGCCCCACAACCCAGTCTGCGTCTCACGCGCCGCGCGTTCCGCCTCGAGCAGCGCTGCCGTCCAGCGGACATCGGGAGGAAACGTACTGACCCTCGCGTAGCCCCCACGAACGAGCGCGTCGTTGACGAACGTCCCGTCGGTCGTCCAGACGTAGCGCAGCAGTCGACCGAACTGGTCACGGTCCGTGACATCGCGCTCGAGCAGCACCGTCGCCCCGGCGGGGAGCAGTGCTGCGGCGAACGCCGCCGCCTCCTCGCCAAAACACTCCGGGTCGCGGCCGTGTTCCGGCGCGTTGATGCCGATGAGGCGAACCACCTCGCGCTGGTCGTCGACCAGAACGACGAGCGTATCGCCGTCGACGACCGAGACCACAACCGCTGGCTGTGCATCCGGTGGCGCGGCGCGAGACGGCGCCGCACAGCCAACGAGCAGCAGCAGCGCAACGAGGAGGCGGCTAGCCAATGCTGATGCCCGTCGTTGCCGAGACGCCGTCGCAGGTAACGGTGACGGTGCCCGTGCCAGGGCGTGTTGCCGTGCCGATCACCCAGCTCCACGACACCCGTCCCTGGCTGTCCGCCGTGCGCGGCACCAGCCCCTGCGCCGTGCTGCGCGTCCCCGCCGGCGTGAAATACACGATCGAGCAGGACGCGAACGGCGACGTTTGGACAGAGACGGCGGCGATGCCGCCCGGCCGGCCGCCACGCACACTGGTGAACGTCACGCCGCTGGGCGCTGCCGGTGGCGCGGGAGGCACGACTGCCGGCGGCGCTGCCGGCGCAACCGGCGCGAGCCGGAGCTGTTGGAGACCGCGCGCTGCCGATTTGCTGTAGGACACGCCGAGCGGGCAGGAGAACGGCACCCACGAGTACTGGCCGTCGGACCACTGGGTGACGTACTCGATGCAGCCGTTCGCCGCGCGCTGGGGATAGCCGCGCACCGCGGTCAGCGTGCCGATCTGCGCGACACCACCACGACAATCCCAGACCGTCGAGGTGTACGACCCATCGGACCACTGCGCGACATACTCGACACAGCCCGTCAGGCCGACCTCAGGATAGCCGCGCACCCAGACGACCCCCGCCTGGGCACTGACAGTCTCGAACGACCAGGCGCCACCGAGGATGAGCACGAGAACCGCGAACAACACGCGACGGATCATGATCCCCTCCAGACACTGGTGTTGCGCATGCTTCTCCGCCTCATCGGGTCAGACTCTGGGATCACAGCGGTCAGTCGGCGCCTGCCGCACGATCACCGGGATGTCCGCGGTGCTGACGACCAGCAACCGCGGCACGTGATCAGGGCCGGCGTCCGGCCCCATCGTGAGACTGACCAACCACGACAGGGCCGAGCAGAGATTCACCAGCTGTTGCCGCTCCAACGCCTCCCCGTCACGCTCGAGGGCGACGACCACGATGGCACGGTCGCCCTCCACCCGCAGATCCTCGATGAACCGCCACCACGAGGTCTGAACGGGCGGCGGCGAGGCAAAATTCAGCCGAGCGTCCTCCCGGAACTGCTCCGTGAGGCGCTGGTCACGCGCGACCCGCGCCTCGACCGTTGCTGTCGACTGCGCGTCGCGGGCAACGGCTGTTGCGGTTCGCGCCGCCCGCGCCGCCTCGTCGCCCGCGGCCCGGGCCAGCGCCGTGGCGGTTCGTCCGGCGGCAACCTGGGCCGCGCGCTCCTCGCTGATCTCGCTGCGATCCAGCAGCACGAGCGCGATCTGGAGCCCGAGCAGCGCCACGGTCAGGACAACCAGTCCGAGAACCAGCGTAACACATCCCGCGACGAGACCTCGCTGGCCCTGATTGCGCGGCGCGGTGTCCCTCGCCAGCATGCGCTACTCCGCCGGTCGCACCACAAACACGACGCGGCCGAGCGTCACGGCTCCCTCTGGGCGATAGACGGCGCCACGGCTGTCGACGAGCGCCAACCCGCTCGGCGTCATGTCGAGCCGTTTCACCAGCACGTCGCCGGTGTCGGTGAGCACCGCGACCAACGCGCCGGGTCGTGGAAACAGATCATGCCGGTCGACGAGGACAATATCGCCAGCGAGCACCTCGGGCGCGAGGCAGCTGCCAGCGACAACCACAGCCGCGAGCCCGCCAGCCTGCAGCCGATCGAGATACCGCGCGCGTGGCGCGGGCGACCACTGCTCGTCGCCCGCGAGCGCCGCCTGGTCCGTCGCCTGCATCCCGCCAACGTCGGCGAGTCGCGTGCGGCGCGCGGCCGCAATCGCATCGAGCGGGATCGGCGCGACATCACCCACGGTCACCCCCTGCTCATCCACGGCTCCCTGCGCTGGAGGCGCGACGGCGAGCCCAGCATACCACTCGATCTCGCGCCGTGACACCCCCAACGCCCGGGCCAACGGGCCGAGATGGATCACGCGCGGCCACGCCCCATGCAACCAATGCGAGACGGTCGACTGGTTGACGCCGACCCGCGCCGCGAGCTCCACCTGCGAGGCGATCCCCGCACGCTCCATCGCCGCCCGCAGCCAGGCGCTAAACCCCCGATCGACCCGCGATGCCATCGCAACTCCCTGCACAGCTCCAGCATATCGAAACGGATAGCCCGTGCAGCCATCGCGATGCGGTCTCATGCAAAACGTGAAAAACTCGACCAAACGGCATTGCGCATGCATATGCGTTCTGCTAGTATTCCAGCATGCGGCGAACGAACCGCCCCGTCTCCCCTCCCTCGCCGTCGCCAGCTGCCCTGCTGATCCGTCAGGCGATCCGCGAGCAGGGCCGCAAACTCCGCTGGGTTGCTGACCAGCTGGGCATGCCCGCGGGCACGCTCTCGCCGATGCTGTGCGGCTATATCCCGCTGCGCAGCGATGTGGCAGAGCGGGCGGCGCTCCTGCTCGGCATCCCGCGGCAGCGGCTCGACATGGCGAGAGACGGGCACGCCGACGATCAGGCAGGAGGAACGCCATGATGCGGACCCGGTTGACACCAGCGCAGCAGCTCGCCTCGGCGCTCGCCTACTACCAGCGCGAGCATGACGAGCTGCTGCTGTTGCGGCGCGCTGGCGCGTCATATCGGCAGCTCGCCGTCCAGCGCGCTGCCGTCAACGACGCCTGGGCGGAGGTCGAGCGCCTGCGCGCCCTCGTTGCGCACGAGCGCGCGCCGGTCTAGCGGCCCGCACAGAACGAAAACGCCCGCGCGGCGAGCGCACGCCGGCGGGCAGTGGTCACAGCGATGACCACTGAAAGGATAACAGAGCGATGACCGAGCTACCAGCCGATCCCACTGTTCTCACTGTTCTTACGCCGCTTGCTGAGCGGCTCGCGCAACGCCTGGGGCGACTGCGCGCGCAGCACGCGGCGGCCGCGCGCGCTCGCGAGGAGGCAGCGCAGCAGGCGCGCCAGCGCGCGCTGGCCACGGTTACCGACGCCGTTCGGCAGCTGCTCGGCGAGCTGTACGACCCGGCGATCGTCACGATCGACACGGAGTACCTGCTCGAGGGCCCCGCGACCGTGCAGCTGGCGTTCCCGACGCTGCAGGAGCGGATCGCCGTCGACGTCTGCCCAGAGAGCGGCACGATCCACGGCATCTACGTCCGCGGATGGTACGCGCCAACGTTGGACGCCGCGCTCCTCGCTGCCGCCGACGGCGTGCAGGTGCTGACGAACGAGCCATGGTAACGCCGGCGCGCCAATCTCCTCGCGACCTCGTGACGCCCGAGGACCTCACCGGCGCCGGGCCGCTCGAGCCCTGTCACCGCTGTGAGCGGCCGACCAGCCGGCGCGGCCGGTTTGACCGCTACGACGCGCCCGACGTGCCGCTGTGCGTCGCCTGCATGCGACGAGCGCGCCGGCGTGGAACGAGGAGGTTTTGGTGGAGGTGATGGTGCTGATCGCCGCCGTTCCGGCCAGCCTCGCCGCGGCCACTGTCGTGATCGTGAGCATCCTCACCTCCGCCGCCGGATATGAGCGCAGCTGGCGCATCGGCTACCGCGCTGGCTACACCGCCGGCTATGAGCGTGGCGTCCGTCACGGGCAGCGCGCGCTGACCGAGGCGCCACCCGCGCCGGAGCGAGACCAACGCCACTAGGAGCATGCCGGCACGCCCGCCGGCAGGAGGAGGACTATCGCAGGGTGCGAACCGGCTGACCCCAGCGACCGTGCACTGGAGGATCTCATGCGAACGCTGTTCCATCGGCGCGCGCAGCGCGCCGAGGACCTCGCCGCCAACGGTTCAGCGCTGTGCGCGGACGACGCGCGCGAGGTCGCGCTGCTCGCCGACAAAACAACCCTCATCGACCGTGCCATCCATCTCACCAGCGCGAGCTCCCCACTCGGCGCGATCCTGCTCTGCCTGCGCGCGCTCAACCGCGCGCACGGAGCGCACGACCTCCGCGAAAACCAGCTCCATCGGGAGGTGTACGAGGCCGGCGGCTGGCTCGCCGCCTCCTACGACGCCGAGCGCAGCGCAACAAAAACGGCTCGGACGGCCGCCACCGTCACGAGCCAGAGCGGAACCACCGGTCTCAGCATAGCAGACGAGCAGGCGGCGCACAAGGGGGGCGAATGACATCCTCCGCCGTTGCGACGCTGCCGCGTCGCCGTCGAACCTGCGTCTGCGCTGAATTTCGCCTCGATGGCGAGCCGGTGACGCTCGTGCGCATCGCCGCCATGCTCGCCGCGCGCTCGAGCCCCAGCTCGACGCAGTATCTCGCCGGCCATCGTCTCCACTGTTGCCGGCGGCCGCACGACCTGCTGCCGCCGAGCTACGCCGATGACGTCTGCCTGTCGTCGTGGTCGCGTGGTTGTCCCTGGCGGACGGAGGAGGGACGATGAGCGACCGCCGCCCCTCGGCGATCGGCTGGCGCGCGCTGCAGCGCGCCCAGGCGCGCGAGTCGGCACGCTCCGTCATCGGGTTGTCGTGGTTTTGTGCCGGCGCGGCCTGGGGGGTCGCCGTCGGCATCATCGTCGCCGGGCTGCTCCGGTGACGCGGTGGCATCCCCACCGGGAGGTGATTGATGCCTGATACCGACTCTGCGATCGACACCACGATCGAGCGTCTCACGCAGGCGATCGGTTTGTACCGCGCACTCGCTGAGCGGCACGCCCGCCAGGAGCGCGCCGCTGCCGCAGAGGGACTCACGGTCGTTGCTGAGTATCACGCCCGCGAGCGCCGGTTTTACGAGCGCTGCCTCCAGCGCGCTCGCCAGCAGCTGGAGCGCGCCCGCGCCGAACGGGAGTTCGGCCCATGATGCCGATCGCGCGACCGCCAGAACCGGCCGTGCCCCTGCGTGAACCGCAGGTTGCGCTGATCAAACGCGTGATCTGCCCGGGCGCGACCGACGATGAGCTCGCTCTGTTTATCCAGATCTGCAACCGCACCGGCCTGGACCCGTTCGCGCGCCAGATCTACGCGATCAAACGCTGGGACAGCCGCGAACGACGCGAGGTGCTCCAACCCCAGATCAGCATCGACGGCATGCGGCTGATCGCGCAGCGCTCCGGCCAGTACGCTGGCCAGCTCGGCCCCTACTGGTGTGGTCCGGATGCTGCCTGGGTGGATGTTTGGCTCCAGGACGAGCCGCCCGCCGCCGCCAAGCTCGCCGTGATTCGGCGTGATTTTCGGGAGCCGCTCTGGGCGGTCGCGCGGTTTGCGAGCTACGCCCAGCGCGACAAAACCGGCGCGTTGGTCGGTCTGTGGGAGCGCATGCCCGACGTCATGCTCGCCAAATGCGCCGAGGCGCTGGCGCTGCGAAAAGCGTTCCCGTACGAACTGTCGGGGTTGTACGCCGCCGAGGAGCTCGGCGGCGACGACGACCTGTCGACCAGCGCGGTCGCCGCCGAGCTGGTTGCTCCCGCGAGCGCCGGGGACCGCCTCCGAGCGAGGATGGCACGGTTCCTCGCGACCGCCGAGCGACGGTTCGCGGGCGTGGCATCGCCCGAGCGCGTGCGGGCGCTGCAGCGCGAGCTGACGCGCGTCAGCCTCGGGCTCGACGAGCCGCCCGACGACGAGACCATCGACGATCGGCTCGATGTGCTGCTGGGCGTGACGCGCGAGCTGATCGGCGTGCCCGATCGCGCCTGGGAGCAGCTCACCGTCGCCGAGGTGGTCGGTCTCGAGAAGGCGATGCAACTGCCGGAGTTTCCGGCAGCGTTCGATGAGCTGATCGGCGTCGTCATCGAGCGCCTCGAGGCGAGCGCAGCATGAGCGAGCCGGCGCCGGTCTCGGTGGCGACGGTGCGCGCGGCGCTGCAGTGCGAGCGCGCCGGCTGCCCCTGCGCCCGCGGCCGCAACGTCCACTGCCCGAACAGCGCCGGCCATCGTCACGGCGACCGGCTGCCCAGTCTCACCGTCGATGAGCGCCCAGACGGCGCGCTGCTCGTCCACTGTAAAGCGGGGTGCGATCAGCGTGCCGTCATCAGCGCGCTCCAATCGCGTGGTCTCTGGCCGAAACGCGCGGACTCGCACCCGCGGCCGTCGGCCAGAGACCAGGCGGTTGTCACCCCCCTCGAACGCCATGTCGCCACCTACGCCTACCTGTCGATCGACGGCAGCGTGCGCGCCGAAAAGGCGCGGTTCGAGCGGCCCGACGGCAGCAAACGGTTTCGCTGGCGCCTCGCCGGCCAGGACTGGGGCGAGGGACTGCGCGACCGGACGACGGGTCGCGAGTGGCGGGTGAGCGAGTTTCGGCTCTACGGCTGGGAGCGCGTGGAGCGAGCAGCCGCCGACGAGATCATCTGGGTCGTCGAGGGCGAAAAAGCGGCCGATGCCTGCATCGCGCAGGGACTCGTCGCTGTCAGTTTTGGTGGCGGCGCGAGCAGCATCGATGTCGGTCGCGCGTTCGACATCCTCGCCGGCCGGGAGGTACGTCTATGGCCTGATAACGACGAGCCGGGGCGACGGTACATGAGTCGCGTGGCCGCGGTGGTTCGCCCCATCGCGCGCTCTGTCTCGATCGTGACCCCACCGCTGGCGCTGCCGCCAGGGGGGGATGCGTACGACTATTTTGCTGCGGGCGGTACGGTTGCGGCGCTCCTGAGCAGCGCCCCGCCCACCTCTCCCACGATCGAGTATCTGGAACATGAGGCGCTCCGTGTCCGGATACCGACCGACCTCGGCATCGTCACGTGCACATTCTCCGAGATCGAAAAATCCCCGCGCTCGCTCGACGCCACGCTCGATCTGGCGATCGAGGGGCCGGGGATCGCGCCCGACCGGTTCAGTCAACGGCTGAACCTCGAGTCGTCGAGCCAGCGCATCGAGCTGCGCCGCGAGCTCGACAGATTTTTCGGCGAGGACTACCGCTGGACGAATCTCCTGCATCACGCGATCGGCCTCGCGCGGCAGGCGTTTCTCTCCCGCGACCGCGCGGTCCGCGTCCCGGACATCGAACCGATCGTCGGACCGCGCCCCTCGACCGTCGACGTGCTGCTGCCCGCCGGAGAGCCAGTCGTGCTGTTCGGCGATGGGTCGGCTGGCAAAACGTATCTCGCCCTGGCCATCGCGCTGACCGTCAGCTGCGGCCTGCCGTTCGTCGGCCTGGCAACCACCCGCACGAACGTGCTGGTGATCGACTATGAATCGACCGCCCAGGACATCCGACAACGGTGCGAGCGCCTGGCCGCTGGCCTCGGCCTCGAGTCCCTCCCCACCGGCGTCCTCTACTGGGACGCCGGCGGCGTCCCCATCGTCGACCAGCGGGACGCCCTCCGTCGTCTGATCGAGCGCGAGGGGGTGGGGCTCGTCATCATCGACTCGGCCGCCGCCGCGTGCGGCGGCAAACCCGAGGATGCGATCGTCGCGCTCGACTATTTTCAGCGCGGCCTGCGATATCTCGGCAGCGGGCTCACCACCCTCACCATCGCCCACTCTCCCAAAACGGGCGATACCGAGAAACCGTTCGGCAGCGCGTTCTGGCACAACCAGCCACGACGCACCTGGTACGTCAAACGCGTCCAGGACGACGAGCGCGACGAGATCGCCATCGGGTTGTACCCACGAAAAGTCAACTACGGCAGACGACCGCGACCCATCGGCCTCCGTCTGTCGTTCGACGGCGAGACCGGCCCGGTCCTGATCGAGCGGACCGCGCTCAGCGACTCGCCCGAGCTGGACGCGATGCGCCCACTGAAGGACCGCATCGCGGACATCCTGCAGAGAGGAGCGCTCACCGTCGCGGAGATCGCCGAGCGGCTCGACCATAACCCGGAGGTGATCGCCGCGACACTCCGGAAACACCGAACGACGTTCCTCAACCTCACCCAGCACACCGGTCGCGGCCACGAGGCACGCTGGGGGCTGCTCGAGCAGCCAGCGACCAGAAAGGCGAACGAAAAGGCGAACGGTTCGCCTTAGTTCGCCTTTCGGTTCGCCTTTTTCGGCTCCCGAAAAGCCGAAAAGGCGAACCAGTTCGGTATAGGGAAATTCGGGTTCGCCTTTTTGGGGAGGGCGAACCGTGGGGGTTGCTGTGCGCGAATCGCAGACGACGGGGAGGACGGTATGGAGATCGTGACGCCGCTGCTGGTCGCGTTTCGTGACGAGGTGGCGCGCGATGCGCTGGAGGTGCTGGCAACGATCGATGGCAGAGTGCGTCAGCACGGGATGCGGTCGCTGACGGACGATGAGCTGTATGCGATCCGCGGGTGTGTTGAGGTGATCGGGCAGGCGCTGCGGCTGTGGGAGACGCAGCGGTTCGTGAGCGTCGAGCAGGAGCTCCGCCGACGTGGAGCGGTCTGATGTCGGCGTGCGTGCCGCCGCGTGCTGGGGGCGGACTGCGCCTCGAGCTGCGTGGCTACCGGGTACCGAGCTGGAACCTGAAAACGGTGACCGGCTGGCGACGACAGCAGCTGGCGCAGTCGGCGCAGATGCATGTGCTGGCGGCGCTCGCGCAGCTGCCTGAGCGCCCGCCGTTGGTCCGCGGGGAGATCGCGATCAGCGCGACCGCGCGGTTCCGCCACCGGCCGCTCGACCCGGACAACCTGCGCATCAAACCGGTGGTCGATGCGCTGCACTATGCCGGCGTGATCGAGGATGACGACTACACGCGCGTCCGCCACGTCACGCTGCGCAGCGAGCTGGTGCAGCACGGGGAGGATGCGCTGGTGCTGCAGATCCAGCCGGTCGGTGTGACGGCCTGCAGCGCGCAACTGCTGCAGGAGGCGGACCGGCTGCGCTGGGAGGTCAACCGGCTGGCCGACCTCGTCACGCGGCTGCGCGAGCAGCTGGTGGCCACCGGGCAGACGCCCGTGGAGGCCAGTGCTGCTGACGAGCCGCCGTGGCAGTCGCCCGCCGGCGCGGCGCCCTGCGGTTGCGTGGTCTGGTGTGACCGAGCGGGAGCCCGGCGATGGTAACTCGGCGGCGCGTCATGCAGGATGGGCTATGCATGCGTTCGGCGATGTGTCAACATGGACGGAGCGGCAGATGAGCAGCAAACTGTTACTGACGTTCGAAGAGGCGGCGGCCTGCCTCTCGCTCGGTCGCTCGGCGTTCTATGAGCTGGTGCGGGCGGGCGAGATTGCAATCACCTATGTCGGGCCGACACGGAGCGTCCGGCGCGTGCATATCGAGGACCTGCGCGCCTATGCGGACTCGCTGCGCCAGCGGTCAGCTGGTGATGGCAATGGTGATCGCGATAGCGACGGACGCCAGCGGACGAGCGACTGGGGACGACGGATCTCGTTGGCAAAACGAGCGCGGAATCGGGCTCGGATGGACAATTGCATTGGCGATTTGGACACGTCTGGAGAGCGGTGATGGTGGTCTTGAAACCGCCTCTCAGCTACTCGCTCCCCCGCGGGTTGGACCGATATGCACTTGTCGCGCCGAGTCTAGCAGGTCGTCTCGTTCAGCGCTGGTCGCGCAGTCCAGCGACCGGCGCGAACGTCGTCCAAAGGAGCAGCCGCTCAACGATGGGCGAACGGAGCCCCACCGAGTCTTCCGCAAACGCGGTTACCCGCCGGACACCCGCCGGCAGCGCGATGGGTTCCTCGTAGGGTACGAACGGGCCGCCGTCGATGGCGTAGTGGACAGCGGCGATTCCTGAGGCGTCGGTCGCCTCGATCCTCAACCGCTGGCCGGCACCCGAGCGATCCACGGAGATCGCCAAGCGCGGCCGCTCGCGGTCGTCCGAGCTCCCCTCGTACGACGGCGGGAGGCTGAGACCGCCCGGTGCGTGCAACCAAGCGGCACCGCCCGGCGTGAGCCGCAGTGTCGCCGCCGTTCCCGCCGGGAGCGAGAGCGCTTGATAGCGGAGGACGCTCGTCGTTGCCGTGTCGCTCCCAGTCCGCGACTCTATGAACAGGGGCAGCGTGCCCGCCACGATGGTGACCGTGTAGGTGCCGGCGGCGGGCAGTGCGGCAAAGTCGGTATGAACGTCCTGGTAGGTCAAGACGGCCGGGATGGAGGCGACCGAGCCTCGGTGCGGCCCGGTCACGTTCCCAGCGTCGTCCTGCACCACTACCGACGCGGCGTTGCGGATTGTCAAGTAGTGGGCGTCTCCCTTCGGCGGCGCGGCTAACGAGGGCGTCCCGCTCGACGGGCGAAGCAGCGCCGGCGGGCACGAAGCGCCCGGCGCGCCAGCCGCGAATATCTCGATGATGCAACTCAGCACCTGAGGATTGTTCGAGACGAGGCCGGTGTGCTCGTACTTCCCGTCGTCCGACGTGCTTGGGCTGACGAACGGGAGGATCGTGGCGTTCGGCGCATTGTAGTCGGGCAGCCCGACCGTCGCGGTGGTGAGGGCGGTGTAGCGCAACGCGCTCAGCCACGGTACCGTCCCATCGCCCTGCGTGTACGTCAGGCTCGTCTCGAGCCAGTAGCATGAGCCGTGAAAGGGAATCTCGCAGGTGTACTGCACTTGAGCTGGGGTCGCGACGGCGGCCTGCAGGCCGATGATGTGGAAATAGCGGACGCCCGAGACATCGCCGCGCCAATCGTCGATGCTGTTCTGCGGGTTCGTGAACGGGGTCGTGTGAAATCGGTTGCCCGTCGCGCCGGGCGTAAAGCCCTGTTGGCCATAGGCCGCGTCGATCGCTGAGAGGTAGGCGGTCGGAGTGAGCGGACCGCTGCACGTCGTTGCGCCGGTGGCCAGACAGTAGCTGTCTTGGAGGATGACGGATGGCTGGAGTGCGGCGGTGACGCTGAAATAGGTCGTGCTCGGCAAGAGCTCTGCTAGGCCGTTGAACGAGCCAGCCACCGCCTTCAGTGCCGAGCTTGGGATAATGTCTAAATAGTCGCCAGTTTGGTAGATATACGGCACTTTGGGCCCGCCCAGCCACGGCGCAGCGACGGTCAGAAGCGCGTTCACGTTGCTCGCCGTGCCGGACTGCAAGATGTAGGAACGTGCCACCAGCCCGCCCATGCTGTGGGTCAGCACATTGACCTTCGTGCCGGGATAAAGCTTCTGAACACAGCGAATGTAGTCGCCGAGGAGGGCGCCGTTGGCGGCGTTGTCCTTTCGCCAATCGTAGGCGAAGGGGAAGAACAGCGGACCGTTTGGCAACTGGCTGGTGTCGCAGCCCGCGAAGGTCTGCTTCGCGACGGCCCCGCCGGTGTCGTAGAGTGGATAGCCGGCGGATTGGAAGGCTTGGAAAAGGGGCGCATAAATCGCCTCGACGTCGAAGGCGTATTGGATGACAGCCGACGGGAGGACCTGGCTGCTCGGGTGGTCATTCGGATAGAGGCTCAACTTGTGGATCTTCGACGAGCTGAACAGGCTTGGCCACAGCGTGCTGTTGTCAGCGTAATCCACAATCGTCGAGCCGGTGATACCCGGGATGAAGATGACCGGCAGCTTCGCCGGCGCCCCCCTGCGCCGTCCTCGAACCAGCTGGCGCAAGCGCCAACGTCATCAGGACGAGCATCCCAAGCGACAGCCGACGTAGCATGACGACACCTCCGTGGCCGGGCATTCTCCTCTCGTGACCGGGCACCGGTCAACTCTAGAAGAGCGCGGACGGCCAGCGGCCGCCGTCGGAGACGATCGCCGTTCGCGGGGCAAGCGATTCCAAACACATGCTCGGCAGCAGGTGAACGACAGGACGATGGCGCGTGGCCGTTCGGCGACACGCCCGCGGTTCGCAACCTTCGCGGCTGTTTCACCGTTTGGCGGGGACTCGCGTTAACTGCTCACTCGGTTTGGCTGAGAACGGAGCGTGGCGAAGGGGCGCTTACTGCGGGATCGTATAGATGACGATCGTGAACTCGTCGGCGGCTTGGATGCGTTCCTTGACGACCACGTCGTTCCACGTCAGTTCGCCGCGGCCCACGGGGTCGAAGCTGAGGTGACCGGGCAGATTGTAGAAGTAGCGCACGCCTTGGATAAGGACGCCGTGGTAGTTGCTTGCCTTGACGAAGGAGCCGCCGCTCGTCTGGACGAGTGGATCGATGTCCGGGCGGTAACTGCTTGCAAACTGGGCCACCTGCCGCGCTCGGCCGAGTTCGGTGGCGGCAGCATCCTCAATCGCTGGGGCGACATTGTCCTGCGGCGCCGAGAGCGTTGCGCCGGGCAAGTTCGCCAGCAGCAGTGTAACGGCGGCGATCGCTGCTGACACAACAATTGGCAATCGACGTACACCGCTCGAGGGTTGCTCCAGACTCGCGACCTGTCCGCTCATGGCTCCATCCCGCCATCCGCCGCCCAGTGCTCTCTTCTTTACAACGCACCACGCCTCAATTGGTTGCACCGCTCCGCTCGTGGCCGCGGTAGCGGGATCAATCCGGTGTATTGGATTTTTCGTCAGGTTTGGCCGACGACTGAAGGACCGCTCCGGCAAGATCGCGGTGGCCGGCGCGAAAGCTCGCGGCATCGAGCGGTTTGCCGCCTTCGAGCTGGACGCGGTGGAGGCGGAGCAAGCCTTCCCCAGTTGCCACGGCCAACCCCGATCGCCCTTCGAGCACAATGGCGCCGGGTGGCTCGGCTTCTCCCCCGACCGGAGTGGCGGCGAGGATCGTCAACTGCTTGCCGTGTAACCAACTTCGAGCGCCGGGCCACGGCTGATAGGCGCGCACTTGACGGGCGATCTGCAGTGAAGGCTGGCGCCAGTCGATGATCGCGTCTGCTGGCTGGATGCGTGGGGCAACGGTGGCGAGCGCATCGTCTTGCGGCTCGGGGATGATACGTCCGGCGACCCACTCAGGAAGGACACGTATCAGTAGGTCGGCGCCGAGCACCGCCAGCTTTTCGGTCAGTGTCCCCGTGGTGTCGTCCTCGGTGATCGGGATCGCGGCCTTGGCGAGCATCGGGCCGGTGTCTAGCCCCGGATCGATCAGCATGATGGTGACACCGGTTTCGGTGTCGCCGGCGAGAATCGCCGCCGGAATCGGCGCCGCGCCGCGCCACCGCGGCAACAGCGAGGCGTGGACGTTCAGAATTCCGTGGGGCGGGATGCTGATAACATTGGGACGCAGAATTTGGCCGAAGGCGGCGACAACGATGACGTCCGGCTGGAGCGCGGCGAGTCGGTCCACCTCCTCGGGGGGGCGCAGGGTCGCCGGCTGGAACACCGGCACGCCCAGCTCGAGGGCGGCGGTCTTGACTGGGGAGGGCGCGAGGCGTCGCCCGCGTCCGGCCGGCCGGTCGGGCTGGGTATACACCGCGACGAGCTCGACGCCCGACGAGGCCAGCGCCCGCAGGGAAGGTACCGCAAATTCGGGCGTTCCCATAAAAACCACGCGCATTGCTGATACACCCGTGGGCCGACATTGCGCCGGGCCAGCCACGCTCCGGGCCCTGACTGATTGTACTGGCACTCGCGCCCACTTCCTCTCGGCCGCTCGAACGTGACCGCTGGAGCGCCCCGCGGCTCGTTCGCCGTCCTGTTCACGATCGTCTTCCTCTCGATTGCCGGCACCGCGCTGATCGTGCCGCTCTTGCCGCTTTACGCGATCGCCTTCGGCGTGGACGGGGTAGCGATCGGAGTGGTGCTTGCGGTCTATCCGCTGATGCAACTGATCTTTTCGCCGCTTTGGGGGCGGTGGTCTGACCGTTGGGGCCGTCGCCCGGTGCTGATCGCAAGCTTGATCGGCGCGACGCTGAGCTTCACCGTTGTTGGTGCCGCCGGTTCGTTTCCGGTGCTCGTCGCCGCCCGAATTGTCGGAGGTATCTTCGCAGCGAACATCGCAACCGCCCAAGCCTACGCGGTAGACATCACCCCGCCCGAGCGGCGCACTCGGGTGCTCGGGTTGCTCGGCGCGGCCTTCGGCCTTGGCTTCGTCGTGGGACCGGCGGTGGGTGGACTCCTCGGCCAATTCAACTTGAGCGCCCCGGCCTACGCCGCAGCGGCGCTCTCGCTGGTGAATGTCGTCGCGGCGCTCCTGTTTCTCCCCGAATCGCGGGCGGGCGCCCGTACTGCTCGGCCACGTCCCGCGCTGCGAGCAGCGCTTCGCCAGCCGGCGGGCGCACTGGCCATCGCCGTCTTCGGGCTCGTCTCGCTCGGCACGTCGGTCTCGCATCCGATTCTTCCGCTCTATGCGAAGGAGACAGTGGGCTTCGGACCGGCGGAGACCGGCCTCTTGTTCACCTCGATGGGCGCCGTGTCCGCGCTTAGTCAGGCGACCATCATCGGCCGGCTGACGCGGCGGTTTGGCGAGCACGTCGTCGTTCTCTTGGGTCTGGCGTTGCTCTTCGCGGGCGCGGCCGCCATGCCGCCGTTGACCGTCAACTTCGGTGGCGTCGGAATCGTGCTCGGTATGGCAATCATCACTGTGGCCGAGGCAATCACCGCTCCTGCCGCCACGGCGCTCGTCTCGCACGCCGCGCCACTGAGCGAGCAAGGGGCGATCCTCGGCGTGGGGCAGTCGGCAGGCGCGGGGGCGCGTGTCGTTGGGCCGCTGATCGGCGCCCAGGTGTTCGCTGCTCTTGGCGCGTACGCGGTGTTTATTGGCTGCGCGATAATCTTCGCCGTGACGCTGGGCGTCGCCGCTCGCGCGTGGCGCGCCGCCGCCGACCGACCCCGCGTGCGGTGAGAACGAGGTGCCGCATGTCCGCCGACCGCATCCTGTCCACCGTGCGAACCGAGGGCGTCCGCTTTGTCCGCTTCGTCTGGACCGACAACGCTGGCCTCATCCGCGCCAAGGCTGTCCACACGGTCTTTCTCGACCGCTACCTCGCCGGGGAGCGGGTGGGTATCACCGCCGCCTCGCCCGCCATGCCGGTGATGTACGACGCTGTCGCCGATGGCGCTGGCCTCTCGCCGGCCGGAGAGGCGTTTTTGCAAGCAGACTGGGACACCTTCACGGTGCTGCCGTATGCCCCCGGCTGGGCTCGCGTGCTGTGCGACGTTTGGGATGAAACCGGGCCGTGGGGTCATTGTCCGCGCAGCTTCCTACGGCGGATGGCCGGGCACGCCGCGGATGGCGGCATCGAGGTCATGGCCGCGTTCGAGAACGAGTTTTATCTTCTGCGGCCCGACGGCGCCCCGCTCGACGCGACCGTCTTCGCCCAGTCGGCAGCGCTCGATGGGGCAAGCGATGTGCTGCTAGAAATCGCCGAGGCGCTGGAGTCTCAGGGGGTCCGTCCCGAGCAGGTCTACGCCGAGTCCGGCGGCGGACAGTTCGAACTTCCGGTGCGCTATGCCGACGTGATCCGGGCTGCCGACCACCAAGTCATCTTTCGCGAGACGGTCCACGCCGTGGCCCGTCGGCACGGCCTGCGCGCCACCTTCCTTCCGAAGCCGTGGACCGATCGGGCGGGCAGCGGGGCGCACCTTCACCTTTCGCTTTGGCGCGACGGCCGAAACGTCGTCGCCGACCCGGACGACGGCTCGCGGTTGTCGGCGGTCGCCGAACGGTTCTGCGCCGGTATCCTCTCCCATCTTCCGGCACTGATGGCGATCACCGCGCCCAGCCACAATTCGTTCAAGCGGTTCCAGCCGCACTCGTGGAGCGGCGCCTACACGTGCTGGGGCTACGGTAACCGCGAAGCTGCAATCCGGATCCCACCCTCAGGTCAGCCCGGGGGTCCACTCTCCAACTTCGAACTCAAAACGAGCGATGCCACGGCGAACCCGTACCTTTCGCTCGGCGCGGTGATCGCCGCTGGGCTTGATGGCGTGCGAATGGAACGCCGCCTGCCCGAGCCGGTAGCTATCGATCCGGCCAACCTTGCTGAAGCCGAGCGCGCCAACCGCGGCATCCGGCGCCTCCCTTCGTCGCTCGGCGATGCGCTCGCCGCGCTCGACACCGACCGTGTCTTGCTCGATGCCCTCGGCCCGGCGCTTGCCCGATCGTATCTTGCCGTCAAAAAGCTGGAGTGGAATGGGCTGCGCGACATGACGCATGAAGACGAGGTGAAGCTGCTGTTGGAGCGCTATTGAGGGTGCTTGATCTCAGCGCGATAGCGATTGTCGATCATCACTGTCACCCCATCCGCCGGCCAGACCAGCCAGTGACCTTGCGCGAGGCGTTTAGCGAAGCGGTTGACCCGCAGGCAATCGCCGATGGAGCGGAGACATTGCTCTTTCGCCGGACGCTCCGCGAGGTAGCCGAGCTGTACCAATGTGAGCCGACCGAAGCGGCCATCGAGGAGGCGCGCCGTAGTCTTGGCGGGGACGAGTCGCTTCGCCGCTGTTTTAGCGAGGCGCGCCTCGCGGCGCTGTTCGTCGACGAGGGCATTGGCGACGGCCAACTCCTGCCAGCCGAGGCCTTTCTCTCCGTGGCACCGATCCGGCGTGTGCTGCGAGTCGAATCGGTAGCGACCGCGCTCATCTCCGAAGAGTCAACGTGGTCGGCGTTTGTCGAGCGATTGCGTACCGCGATTGCGACGCCCGGTCCGCAGGTGGTGGCGCTCAAGACCATCGTTGCCTACCGAACCGGCCTCGATGTCGGGCCGGCGGACGACGCTGCGGCCGCGGAGGTCTTTTTTCACCTTCGCCAGCAGCTATTGCGCGGGCGAGCGATTCGCCTTGCCCACCGGCCGTTGAACGATTGGCTGGTGCACGAGGCGGCGCGGGCCGCACGCCAAACCGGACTGCCGCTCCAAGTGCACACCGGCTTCGGCGATCCCGATCTTGACCTCCGGCGAGCGAACCCGCTTCTCCTCCGACCCTTGCTTGACCATCCGGCCTACCGAGAGACACGGTTCGTCCTCCTGCACGCCGGCTATCCGTTCGTCCGCGAGGCCGGTTGGTTGGCCTGGGTGTTGCCCAATGTCCTCCTCGACCTCGGCTTAGCCATCCCGCTGCTTTCGGTCGGCGGGATGCGGCGAACCATCGATGCTGCGCTCGAGTTGACGCCGCTGTCGAAGCTGCTTCTCTCGACCGACGGCGCTCTCGCGCCCGAACGATTCTTTTGCGCGGCGCGCTGGGGCCGGCGGGCGCTCGGCGAATCGCTCGCAGCGGCCGTGGGGGACGGCGACCTGACGGCAGGCGAGGCCGAAGCCGCGGCTGAAGCGATTCTCGCTGAGAACGCCCGCCGTTGGTACGGCTGGCCACCGGCCGCTTAGGCGATTCCCTTCGCGCTCAGCCAGTCGACGATCCGGCTGGCGATGGCGTCCGCGCCCTCTTCAATCATCAGCATGTGACCATGTCCCGGCATTCCCCAGTCGCGGCCGAGCATCACCAACTCCATCCCGAGATAGTCGGCACGGCGCTGCCAGTTCGCCTCCGGGATGAAATCCTGCTCGCCGCCAACAATGAGGCTCGGGATCTGGCGATAAAGACCCTCGCCGACCGGCGGAACGCCACCTGCCTGTTGAAAGTCGTTGTAGCTCGCTGGGCTTTCTGGAACGAGGGAACGATAGTAATTCTCGAAATGGGCCTTGGGAAAGCGCTCGCTCTTGGCAAAAAGCGCGTAGGCCGTCTCGCGGTCGAATCGGACTGGCTCGGCTTCCTCGCGCAACGGGCCGCCTCCAGCAACGAGATCTGGCGGCGAGACTGGCGCGACGAGGACAACGGCGCGAACCGCGCCGCGTTGTTCGGCCGGCAGCGACGCGACGACGCGGTCGGTGACGTGCCCGCCCATACTGTGACCAACGATGATGAGCGGACCCGCCTCGGCAACCACCTCGGTCAGGGCTGCGACGGCGCGGTCAAGGCGCATGGCCGGGAAATCTGGCGGCATCGGGGAGCGCCCGTGACCGGGCAAATCGACGGTGATGACGGGAAACCCCCGCCGAACAAACGAATCGCGCCAGCCTTCAGTGCCGTCGGGGAGAAACTCCCAACAGACGCCGGTGTGGCCGGCGCCGTGAACGAACAGCACCGAGACGCCTCGTCCGCCGTGCATCGGCGTGCGCTGCGCGACATACATCTGGTGCGGTGGGCGCCCAACATAGACGACCCGATCGATGGACATGCAACCTCCACCGGCGCACGCTGAGGCGCTCAGTCGAGAACGGTGATTGGGATCGGTGTCCCCTTCGTCACAACGTAGGTGTGCTCGAATTGAGCCGAGAGCGAGCCGTCGATTGTTCGGATCGTCCAGCCGTCGGCCGCGGTCCTCGTATGGATCGCTCTCGTCGTCAAAAAGGGCTCGATTGTGACCACGGTCCCCTCTTCGAACCGCCGCTGCTCCTTGGGGTCGAAAAAGCCAGGAATGAAGTGCGGCTCCTCATGAATGTGCCGCCCGACGCCATGGGAGCCGAGGTCGCGGATGACCTTAAAGCCGGCGCGTTTCGCCTCCGCTTCGACGGCTTTGCCAACGAGATTCATAGGACGGCCAGCGCGGACGACGGCGGCGGCGGCCTGCTGTGCCCGGCGGGCGGCCTCGACCAGCCGCAGGCGCTTCGGTTCGGCCGGCGGCACGACGAAGGTCGCCCCCATGTCGGCCCAATAACCGTCTAGCTCGGCGGAAACGTCGATGTTGACGAGGTCACCCGGCTGAATGACACGCGGGCCGGGAATGCCATGCGCCGCCTCATCGTTCACGCTGATGCACGTCCACCCTGGGAACTTATAGGCGAGGATCGGCGCGGACTGTGCGCCGTGCGATCGAAGCACCCGCTCGCCGATGCGGTCGAGCTCGCCGGTCGTGATCCCGGCACGGAGATGTGCCGCCATCTCGTTGAGCGTGAGGGCGCAGATGCGGCCAATCCGGCGCAATCCTTCGAGCTCTTCTTCGACCGTGACCACCATAGCCGACTGTCCTTCTCGGTGATTCTACCGTGCGCCGGTAGCACGACGGCTAGAAGGTGCGGCCGAGCCGTTGATCCCAGGGCTGCGGCGCGGCGACGCGGATCACCTCGTCCTCGCGGTCTCGCACGTAGAGATAGAGGTGGGCGAAAAACTCTTCTTCTGGCAGGGGATACGTCGGGTTGATGCAGAGGTAGGGGAACGGCCAAGGCTCCCGCACCCCCGGTGGCGTAATCACTTCAATGCGGCGCCCGACGCGCAGCCGGTAGACGACACCTGGGAACCGCCGGGACGGAAGGTCGAGATGTCCATCGCGATTGAGCTGCTGCCACAACTCGTCGCCGAGCGTCGCGCGGGCGATCTCCCGCGCTCGGCGGCGCGCCCGCTCGTAGTCTTCTCGGGAGAAATCCCGCCCAGCGCTCCGTTTCGGCACCCACTCCCAATGTTGCGTCCATGGCAGTTCGAGCGGAGCGCCTTCGGCATCGAGTTGCTCCTCCGACGGCCTTCGGAGGAGCCGGTTGAGGAAGGAAGGAAGCCTAGCCACCGGCAATCGGGGCAAGGATCTGATACTCCTCCGCTTTCGGGTCGAAGGGGCCGTGATCGATCACGTGCTGCCCGTCCACTTTCTTCGAGACGGCGCAGCCCGCCTCGCGTGCCTCGCGCAGGATCCGCTCGGCGATGGCAATCTGCGTGCGGGCTTCTTCGGTGTCGGTGGTGCTCCACTCGATCACCTGATGGCCTCGTCGGTTGGCGATGATGATTCGGCCCATCGTGCTCCCTTTCCTGGCGCGTGCAGACGCCGCTTGATCCGCTCCGTGTCCGACGGCGCGTTCCCGCCGAGTTTACCGTTCATATCGCAGACGCGCAATGCTTCCGTTGGCGCAATGTTGGCGCACTGCGCACTGGTGCGAGGTCGGGTACACTCTCAACCCGGCCGTCCGCGTCGGCTCGTCTGGGGTGTCGAGTGCTGGTCATCGACATTAGTGTCCCGATCGCGCCCACGCTGCCGGTCTATCCGGGGGACCCGCCGCCGCGGATCGCGCGTATCGCCGACTGCGCGCACGGTGACCTCGCCATCGTCTCGACGATTGCTGCCGCGGTCCACGTCGGGACCCACGTCGATGCGCCCAGTCACTTCTTGCCCGACGGCGGCGGAGTCGAAACGCTCCCGCTCGATGCCTTGATCGGCGAAGCAGTAGTCGTGGATGTGACTGCTGCCCGGGGCCACCTTGACCGCACGACCTTGGAGCGACTCGGTCTTGCACCGGGCGAGCGGCGGGTGCTCTTCAAGACCGTGGGCGAGGACGCACTCGGCCGGCCGCATCCCGCCGCCGATTGGATCGGAATTCTCCCCGATGGAGCTGCTTGGCTGGTGGAGCAGGGCGTGCGGCTGGTGGGCGTCGACACGCTCTCGTGTGCTCCGCTCGACGACCCGGCGCCGACGCATCAGGTGCTGCTCCGTGCCGGAGTTGTCATTCTCGAAGGACTCGACCTACGCAGCGTCGCGCCGGGACGCTACCACCTCGTTTGTCTCCCGCTCCGAATCCCCGGCGCGGACGGGTCGCCGGCGCGGGCTGTGCTGCTGGTCGAGTGATGGACGAGCCAGTCGCCTTTCGATCTCTCCTCATCGTCTTCGCCATCGCCTTCCTTGCCCCCTTCGTCCTCGGCCTGACGCCCCGCTTCCGGTTGCCCGCTGTCGTGCTTGAGATCTTGATGGGCATCGTGGTCGGGCCGTCCGTCCTCGGCTGGGTACAGGTCGACTTGCCGCTCGAGGTGCTGGCGACGATTGGCGTGGCACTGCTGTTTTTCTTGGCTGGCGGGGAAGTGGAGATCGATCGCATCCCGCCCGAAATCGCTCGGATAGCGTTGTTTGGGTTCGCCCTCTCGGTGGTGCTGGCCTTCGCCGTCGCGTTCGGGCTCGCCGCTGCGGGCGTGATCGCCTTTCCCGTGGCAGTCGGCATCTTGCTGGTCTCATGTGGCCTCGGCGTTGTGGTGCCGGTGCTGAAGGACAGTGGCCAGCTTGGCCGCCCGTTTGGGGAGTTCGTGCTGACCGGGGCGACGTTGCGCGAGTTTGGCGCGGTGCTCCTCTTGACGCTCTTCTTGACGGCGGGGCAGGAGCGCCCGCTCGACCGCTTGGCGCTGGTAGCGGTCTTCCTCGTCTCATGCGGCGCCCTAGCGCTGACGCTCCGGCTCTTGACGCGCTTCAAGGGGTTGTCCGAAGTGCTCTACCGGCTGGCCGACACGACCGCTCAGATCCAAGTCCGTGGCGCGATGCTGCTGCTCGTGGTGTTTGCCGCGCTGGCCGAGGCCGTGAACTTGGAGATCATTCTGGGAACCTTTTTTGCTGGAATGCTTGTGATGCTCACGGACCGGCGTGCCGTGGGGCCACACGTGGAATTCCGCCAGAAATTGGAGGCGATCGGATTCGGCGTGTTCGTCCCAGTGTTTTTCATTGTCAGCGGCGTTCGATTTGACCTGCCGGCGTTGCTCTCCAGTCCGTTGGCGATGGCGCAAGCTCCCGTCGTCTTCTTGGCGCTGCTGGTCATTCACGGACTGCCGGCGGCGGTCTACCTGCCCTTCCTCGGTGGACGTGGGACCGTCGCGGCTGGCCTGCTCCAAGCGTCGTCACTTTCGTTCCTGGTAGCCGGATCGCAGATTGCGTTGGGGCTCGGGGCTCTCGACACCGCGACGGCGAGTGGCCTCGTGGCCGGCGGGCTGCTCTCTTCAGTGGTCTATCCGTTGCTCGCGCTGACCGTGCTCGGTGGGGCGCCGGCGCTCCTTCGACCGACTGCGTCGCTGACTGTCGTTCCCCGGCGCCTGCTGACACAGCACACCAAGCCGGGCGAGCCTCGCTAATCGCCTCTTCAGCGGCGGAAGGTCGCGAACGGCGTCACCTGGCCGCCGGTCGACGCTCGTGCTCGCCGGCTTTACCGGGGAGGTCGACCATTCACCAAGTGAGTTGGCCAGAGAAAACCTACCACGGGCAGTCGACGAAGTGCGCTTTCGGGCCACGACGATGTTCTGCGACCATGTCCCCGCCAAGTGAGTTGGTCATCAGATCGACGAAGGTACGCGCAAGCGAGCGGCGGTGCGCCAACGGTCATCGATGGTCCACCTCGTGCTCGCAGTTCCTGCCTCACTTGGCACTGCCGGTTGTCTTGAAGCACTCCGCTCCCCGCTTCGAGGGTGGCCGGCTTCGGCGATTGCCTGATTGTCAACGCCCGCAGATGCCAGACCGATCATCACAGGGCGCCACCGGTGCACCAGTTCGACCAACGCTGCTTCTTCGTCAGCGCGGCCTTCCGAGGAGCCCATGGTCTGCTGCGGAACCATCGCGCAGCTCCGCTGGAATATCCAATCGTCTCGTCCTTGGATGCCGAGACGATCCCACCACGCCTTGGGCTGAGCGACGCGCGATAATCGTCACCGCGCTGTTGGGAGGGATGCCGGTGGACGCCGAACGAGAACGCTTGGCGGCGGCACGCGATCCTGATTCACCGTGGCGAAAATGGGGGCCGTATCTGGCGGACCGGCAGTGGGGCACGGTTCGCGAGGACTACTCCGCCGATGGCTCGGCGTGGGAGTACTTTCCGCACGACCATGCTCGCTCCCGCGCCTACCGGTGGGGCGAAGACGGGCTGCTCGGTTGGTCCGACCATCGCCAACGGCTGTGCTTCGCGATTGCCCTCTGGAACGAGCAGGATCCGATCCTAAAGGAACGCCTCTTTGGTCTGACCGGCGCGGAGGGCAACCACGGCGAAGACGTCAAAGAATGCTACTGGTATCTCGACGCAACGCCGACTGCCTCGTATCTCTACGCGCGCTATCGCTATCCACAGGCGGAGTTTCCTTACGCCGAGCTGGTCGAGGTGAACCGCGCTCGCACGCGGCTCGAACCCGAGTACGAGCTCCTCGATACTGGTGTCTTCGCCGAGAACCGCTTCTTCGATGTGGATGTTGAGTATGCCAAGGCCTCGCCGGAGGCGGTCCTCATTCGCATTCGAGTCTCGAACCGCGGTCCGGTCGCCGCGCCGATTCACCTGATTCCAACTCTTTGGTTTCGCAACACCTGGTCGTGGGGACGTCGCCCCGAGCGGCCGGGTCTCGCCGCTGTGACAGACCCCGACGGCGAGGAGTGGCGTCTGATTCATGCCCAGCACCCGCAGCTCGGCAGCTATTGGCTTGCGTGGGAAGGCGACCCTGTCCTGCTCTTCACCGAGAACGAGACCAATTTCACTCGGCTGTTCGGGGTCCCGAATCCGAAGCCTTATGTCAAGGACGCTTTCCACCGTTACCTCATCGAGGGCGATCGCCAAGCCGTGAATCCGGATCGGATCGGTACCAAGGTCGGGCTTCAGTATCGCTGGCTGCTCCAGCCGGGGGAGACGCGCACCGTCCAACTGGCGCTCGCCGATGTGCCCGCGGAACACCCTTTCGATGAGGCGGACGCGCTGTTTGCGCTGCGGCGTCGGGAGGCCGACGCGTTTTACGCGCCGCTCTATCAGGGAGACGACGAAGACGAGCGGTCCATCCAGCGACAGGCGTTCGCCGGTTTGGTGTGGACGAAGCAGACGTACATCTATTCGGTCGACCAGTGGCTCGAGGGCGATCCAGCCTATCCGCCGCCGCCGGAGAGCCGCAAACGCGGGCGCAATGCCGAGTGGCGCACCCTCTGGACCGACGAAGTTCTGTCAATGCCGGACGGATGGGAATATCCATGGTTCGCGGCGTGGGATCTTGCGTTCCACTGTGTCGCCTTCGCTCTCATCGACCCGGACTTTGCCAAGCAGCAGCTCGTGCTCCTGTTGCGGGAGTGGTACCAACATCCCAATGGGCAGTTGCCTGCCTACGAATGGGCGTTCGGCGACGTCAACCCGCCTGTTCACGCCTGGGCAGCGCACCGGGTCTACCAGATCGAGCACCGGCTCACCGGCGTCCACGACCGCCAGTTTCTCGAGCGCGTGTTTCATAAGCTGCTGCTGTATTTCACGTGGTGGGTTAACCGGAAAGATCCCCAAGGACGCAACGTCTTCCAAGGCGGCTTTCTTGGCCTCGACAACATCGGCGTCTTCGACCGGAGTGCGCCGCTGCCGACCGGCGGCTTTCTCGAACAGGCGGACGGCACCGCTTGGATGGGACTGTTTTGCATGTCGATGCTTGGCATCGCGCTCGAGCTGGCGCGCGAGGACCCCGTCTACGAGGACGCTGCCTCGAAGTTTTTCGAGCATTTTATGTACATCGCCGGGGCGCTCAATGGCATCGGCGGAACGGACCTCGCTATCTGGGACGAAGAAGATGAGTTCTGTTACGACGTGCTCCGCCTCCCGGGAGGTCAGTCGGTCCGCCTCAGGGTGCGTTCGCTCGTTGGGTTGATCCCGCTGCTCGCTGTCACCACGCTCGAGCCGTCCTTCCTCGCCACGCTCCCGGGGTTCAAGAAGCGGATGGATTGGTTCCTCGAGCATCGCTCGGACCTCGCGGCGCTTGTTCCGCGCTGGGAAGAACCGGGGGTCGGCGAACGCCGCTTGCTCGCCCTGCTGCGCGGCCACCGCTTGAAACGGATACTCGCTCGTCTGCTCGATCCAGACGAGTTCCTGAGCGACTTTGGAATCCGCTCGCTCAGTAAGGCGCACGAAGCGAGGCCGTATGTCCTGCAAATCGACGGCAGGGAGTACGTGGTCTCCTACATGCCTGCGGAGTCGCAGATCCCCCTCTTCGGCGGCAACTCGAACTGGCGCGGACCAATTTGGTTTCCCGTGAATTTCCTATTGATCGAGGCATTGCAGAAATACTGGCACTATTACGGCGACGATTTCTTGGTGGAATATCCGACGGGTTCGGGGAACACGGCGACGCTCTGGCAGGTTGCCCACGACCTGTCGGGCAGGCTCGTGCGCATCTTCGCTCGCGGCGCCGACGGTCGCCGCCCAGTTTTCGGCAACAACCCAACCCTTCAGGACGACCCGCTCTGGCGCGATCAGCTCTGGTTCTTCGAATACTTCAACGGCGACACTGGCGCCGGTCTTGGGGCAAGCCACCAGACCGGCTGGACCGCCCTCGTTGCGAAGCTCATCGAGCAGCGTTCTCGCATCGACCACACCGGCGTGAGAAGGAACGGCCGCTGAACGGTTGCGCCCCGCCGCTTCTTGAGGGTCAGTCGCCCGCGCTCTCGGCCTGAAAGAAATTCGTGACGAGCGCGAAAAAGCGTCGGCACGGTCGTTGGATGTGCAGGAAGTGCCCAGCGCCAGGCAGAACCACGAGCGCCTTGTCGGGTGTGGCGAGGTTGGCGAAGAAGGTGGCGACGCGGGCAGGCTGGTAGAGCGGGTCGGCGTCGCCATAGACGAGCAGGGTCGGTCGCACGAGTTTCGTCGGGTCGACCGGCGGGCTACCGTTCGCGAGGTCGAGCAAGACGCCGTTCGGCGAGCGCGGTTCGAAGCGGGCAACGTACGCGGCGAACGCCGCCCGCACCGCGGCGTCTGTGAACACGGGCTCGAGCCGGGCGAGCACGCTCGCTTCGTCGTTCTCGCGAAACGGAAGGACAGGCCGGTCCCGCAGGCCGGCCTCGAGCAACGCTCCGGCAAAGAGCACGAGCCGGTCGACCCGATCGGGATGATCGGCCGCCCAGCGACCGGCAATCCGGCCGCCCCACGACCAGCCGAGGAGATGCGGTCGCATCACCCCGCGCGACTCGCGCAGCCACGCCGCGACGCGATCAAGGTCGTCGATTGCAGCGTCGGTTGTCACCGCCAAACCGTCTACCGGCGAGGGCGATTGCCCATAGCCCCGTATCGCGAAGGTGATCGCAGTGATGCCGTGCGCCGCCAGCCAGCTCGCGAGCGAGTGCTGGCCCGGCAGGGCGAAGCCAAACGCCGTTGGACCCGAGTAGGTGGCGCCGTGGACAAGTAGCGCCACCTCGTCGCCAGCCGCCGGCCATTCCACGACGGGAATGGGGCCAGCCGCTCCTTCCACCCAATGCTCGCGCCGCGTCGTCCCTTGATCTCCGCCGCCTATCATCCTGCTATGCCAGACGTTACCGTCGTAGGGTCGCTCGTCATCGATTTTGTGTTCCAAGTGCAGCGCCAGCCCAAACCGGGCGAAACGCTGACCGCTGAAGCGTTCGGGATTTTCCTGGGCGGCAAAGGATTTAACCAGGCGGTGGCGGCTCGGCGGGCCGGGGCGTCCGTGGCGATGATCGGCCGGCTCGGTGACGACGTGTTTGCGCCGCTCTTCGAACAGGCGCTCGACCGGGAAGGGATTGACCGAACAGGCATCCGCCGTAGCGGTGACGGCACCGGCGTCTCATCGCCCATCGTCGACCGAGGTGGGCAAAACACGCTGATCGTAGCGCCGCGGGCCAACCTTACGCTCACCGCCGCCGATGTCGACGCCGCCGCGCCGCTCATCGAGTCGGCACGGGTCGTCGTCGCGCAGCGTGAGACAAGCCCGCAGTCGATCCGGCGGACGGCGGAGCTGGCGCGGCACGCCGGAGTGACTGTTGTCTGGAACGCCGCGCCGGCCGGACCAGCCGAGCCTGAGATGTTCTTGCTCACCGACATTCTCGTGGTCAATGAGCTCGAAGCCGAGGCGTTTGCCGGGTGTCGAGTTGACGACGAACTAGCGATTCGCGAGGCCGCGCGCCGCTTACAGGAGCGCGGACCGCGCACCGTCATCGTGACGCTCGGTGAACGCGGGGCGTTTGTTCGCTCGGGTACGCGCGAGCAGCGGCTGGCCGCGTTTTCGGTCGAGGCCGTCGATGCGACGGGCGCCGGAGATGCCTTCGTAGGGGCACTGGCTGCCCGTCTTGCCGAAGGAGCGCCGCTCGAGGACGCCGCTCGATTCGCCAACGCAGCGGGTGCGCTCGCCGTGACGACGCTCGGCGCCGAGCCGTCGATGCCGCGCCGCGGCGAAATTGACCTCCTATTCCGCACATCCGAACCGCGCTAGGAGGCATAGCGCTGCTCGAGCGCCTGCCACTCGTCCAAGCCGACGAGGCGCTGGCGCTCATCCCAGCCGAGCATCCGGTTGGCGAGGCGGTCACTTGCCCCGTCGGCGGCGAGGATGGCCAACGCCTCGCGGACGGCATACAGCGCGACCCGCAGTGTGGTGTTCGCGTAGAGCGCGATTCGAAAGCCGAGATCTTGGAGCTCGCGTGCCGGGAGGAGGGGCGTTCGACCACCCTCAACTTGGTTAACCAGCAAGGGCGCGTCGATCGCTTTGGGCAACCGGGCAAGCTGGTCGCGGTCCACCGGCGCTTCGACGAATAGGACATCCGCTCCGGCGGCGCGGTAGGCTCGGGCGCGCTCGATTGCGCCGTCGATCCCGTCGACCGCCAGCGCATCGGTACGTCCGATAATGACCGTCGCTGGATCGCGCCGGGCTTCGACGGCGGCCCGGATCTTCTGCACCATTTCCTCGCGGGAGATGACGTCTTTGCCTGCAAAGTGACCGCAGCGTTTTGGACTAACTTGGTCTTCAAGCTGGATCGCCGCAGCGCCGGCGCGCTCGAGTTCTTGCACCGTTCGTCGGACGTTCAGCGCGTTCCCGTAGCCGGTATCGGCGTCGACGATGATCGGGATGTCGACTGCTTCGGCGACACGGGCGGTTTGGGTCGCGATCTCGGCAAGGCCGATCAGGCCGAGGTCAGGCAGGCCAAACTGGGCGTTCGCTAGGCCGGCGCCAGTCAAATAGACCGCCGGAAAGCCCGCCTGCTGGACGAGCCGCGCAACCAGCGCATCGACAGCGCCTGGGACGATCAAGATCTCGGGCTCGGCAAGCCGGGCGCGCAAACGAGCTCCTCGGGTCATCGGCTCGACCTCGGCGTCGGAAGAGGGTGTCTTTCAGAACGATCGGTGGTCGGTCGGGACAAGACCGTCGAGAACGCGGTGGCAGGATAATGGGTTCGGCTGTTCAGTGGAGTTCTCCTGTCCTTCGGCGGTGATCAGTGAGCATCCGAGCGCTCAGGCATCCCTAGGAAGCCGTTTCGCGATGAGCGATGCCCTGCCGCGGCAACGTCGAGTTCGCCGGCGGTGCCGTGCCCGAGGCGCCTCCCCGGGCGCCGATCACGGGCTCGACCTGCCGCACGGCGGGGCCGAGGCCGAGCGCTCGCTTCAACAGAGTCTGGGGCATGCCCGAAAGGGAGGTCGCGGCGGCCACTCCGACGGGGGTAAACGCTCGGCTCTTCGGAACGTCCTGCGAGATCGCCGTCACTTGGAACCAACGATCCATTACCGCGCGTTCCGCCGCCGCGACGCGGAGCGGCGCCTCGAGCCGGTGCACTACGCCACCCTTGGCAACGAGCGAAGCCATTCCGCCGTCAGTTCGGCCACCTCGCGTTCTTCGTCCGGCGTGTAGCGGTGCGCCGCGCCCGGAATGACGACGGCCTTGCGGTGCGGGCTATTGACGGCGAGGCGCATCAAATCCTCAGCGACGCCGCGCTGATTGACGTTTGTCTCCCGTTCACCGGTAATGCGGAGCAACGGTACCCGGATGCGGTCGGCCCACAGCTCGAAGTTGTAGGTTTCGCCAGCGTACTTGTCGAGATAGGCCTGCCCGGAGCGGAGGAGGGGCTCGGTCGGAAAGGTCAACTCAAACAGATGGTAGGGATCGCCGGCGGCGGCAAGCTCCTGAGCACGAGCGAGGTTGCGCCGATACTCCTCGGCCCGCTCGCTCTGCGCATACCAGCGCGCGGAGAACCGCGGTCCGGAGCATGAGACGACAGCCGCCAAGTGCTCGTCCGGCGCGTGTGCGGCGTAATAAATGGCCTTCACCGCCCCGTTGCTGTGGCCAAGGAGCGCGATTCGCGAATAGCCGCGCTCGCCGAGGAACCGAATCGCGGCGTCAAAGTCGAGGCCGCAATCAGCGAGGATTTCGAATGCCGAGCCGAAATACCCATCACGGCCAAGCTGTTTCCAAACGATGTCGTGTCCCCGTGTGCTGAGCGACAGGACGGCAAATCCGGCATCGGCGAGATGAGGCGCAACGCCAAAAATCGGGCGGGAGTAGAACGATGCAGCAGTACCTCCGTTGAGGATGACGGCGTCGACGGCAGCGCTTTGCGGTGTCCCTTGGGGCGGGAGAAAGGCAGCCGGCAGGTCGAGCCCATCTGAGGTGCGAACCGAAACCACATCGACCCACATGGCGGACGGTATACACCTTTCATCGGTTCGACGCAATGCCGAGCGAGAAATACCCCGCCAGCAGCCGATGTGGCGCGCGCCAACAGTCGAGCACGAAGCGCCGATAGCTGCGGTCGCCGGTCAGCACACCGACGAACAGCGCCGCGAGGTATCGGTTGCGAAAGGCCAGCCGGTCCGCGAGCGTGGTATGACGGAAGACGATCCGTCCGAGTCGGTCGGCCCAGCGGAATTCGCGTTCGTGGAGTTCCGCGATCGCGACGCTGTAGGGCGTCAGGTCGGCTGCCTCGCCGCGCAGAAATCGATCAATCGCCTCAGCGGCCAAGCGGGCACTGCGCAGCGCGTAGGCGATACCTTCTCCAAGGAAGGGATCAACAAGCCCGGCAGCGTCTCCGACGAGCAGCACATTGCCCTGATGAACCGGCCCCACCGGCCCGCCAACCGGCAGCACATGGCCAACGAGGCTGCGAACTTGAAATGGCTCCCCGCTGAGGACCTGAGCAATGTATGCCCGGGTTCGCTCGCGCAGGCCGGGCAGCTTGTCGTGAAGGCTGCAGAGCCCGATCGAGAGGTGATCCGCCTTCGGGAAAATCCAGCCATAGCCCATTGGCGTGGCGTCAAAGTCGAAAAGCACCACATTTCGCCATTCGGCGACCCGCCGTGGATCAACCTCGACCTCCGCCTCGATGGCGGGGGTTTGGCGCGCCGCCGGTCGGAGGCCGAGCGCTGCCGCGATGCGGCTCGGTGCGCCGTCTGCTCCAACGATGGCCCGTGCATGGATGGCGCCGTGGTCGGTTTGGAGGAGACCATCGCGGATGCCGATGGCACGGCAGCCGTCCATCAGCCGTGCGCCCGCGCGAACCGCCTCCTCCGCGATCCGAGCGTCGAACCGGTCGCGCATGACCGTCCACGCCGCGACCTCTCCGACGTCAATTTCGATCGGGGTGCCACTCCGCACCGAAACCCGGGCGCGTGTTGGCGCGCATTCCAATACGTCGGCTGGATCAAACGGAAGCTCGGCGAGCGCCTTGCGCGTCACGCCGCCGCCGCACACTTTGTAGCGTGGCACGCGCTCGCGCTCCAGCAGCAGCACGTCCCAGCCGGCGCGGGCGAGGCGCAACGCGGTTGCGCTTCCGGCGGGGCCGGCCCCGACGACGACGACGTCTGCCTTCATAGCCGACGAAGACCCGGCGCGAGCACGAGAATCAGCAGGCAGCAGAGAAGAGAAAGACCACCGACCAGCGTGACGGCGAACGGGGCTCCCCCGAGGTCGGCGAGCAAGCCGACGAGCACAATACCGATCGGCGTGACGCCCCACGTGAGTAGCGTCACGCTCATCACCCGGCCCTGTAGGTGGTCTGGTGCTTCACGTTGCAGAAGGCTGGTGCATAACGTCTGCGTACCCGCGCCGAAGATGGTGGCGACAAGGAGCAGTCCAAGGGAGGCAAGAAATCCGGTGGCGGAGGCCCAAACGGGCAGCAGGACTCCGCTCGCGATCGCAAGGCCAGCGAGCGTCCACCCTTGACGGTGCGACGGCAGCCACGTCGCGACCAGCAGCGCTCCGGCGAGGGCACCGACACCGCTCGCCGCTGAGAGCAGGCCATAGCCAGATGCACCGGCAACCAGCACGTCGCGGGCGAAGACGGGCAGCAGGACAATGTGCGACTGCCAGAAGACGGCAATCGTCGCCGAGAGCAGCACGAGGGCGAGGATCGTCGGATTCGCGCCGACGTAGCGCAACCCGGCGAGGAGTTCGCGTGCCACATCGCGCTGCTTGGCGGGCGCGGCCGGCAACGGGCGGATGCGCGTCGCGAGGCCAGCCATCACGAGAAAGCCGAGCCCGCTGACAAAGATGCAGCCGGCGGCACCGATAATGCCGAGGAGCATGCCGCCGAGAGCTGGACCAAGGATTCGCCCACCGTTCATGGCCGTTGACAGCCAAGCGATGGCAGCGGCGCGTGCGGTTGGTACGACAAGCTGAGGTGCCATTGCCTGCCGCGCCGGCAGATCGAACGCCCAGACAATACCGGTGACGCCCGCGATGAGCACCATCACCCAGATCGGCGCAAGGCCAGCCCACATGAGGGCGCTCAGGAGGATCGACAAGCCGGCGATGGTGGTGCGGGTGAGGACGACGAGTCGCGTCCGGTCGACACGGTCGGCGATCACGCCGCCAAGCAACCCAAACACCAACATCGGGAACGCCGAGGCGGCCTGAACGAGCGACACATCGAACGCTGAGCCGGTTGTCTGAAGGACGTACCAGCCTTGGCCGATCTGCTGAATCCAATTTCCGAGCACAGCGGCGAGTGTGCCCATCAGCAACAAGCGATAGTCTCTCGACTGCCAAGGACTTGCTCGTCGGATTGGGCGGCTGGTCGTTGGCGGGCGAAGCGCCGCGAGATCGCCGATAGAGGACATTGGCGGCTATTGTAGGCGCTTAACGCCGACTAGCGCCGTCCGCCCGCGGGACCCCCGCTGCCGGGTGCAGACGGAGTGTCGCCGCGCCCGGGATTTCCGCTGCTCGGGCTCCCGCCGCCGGGATTTGCGGGGTTGGGGTTGGTGGGGCTACCGCTTCCCGGACCCCCGCCGGCGGGTGGCGGTGGGGTGTCGGCCCTCCCTGGGTTGCCGCTGCCCGGGTTGCCGGCCCCCGGATTGGCGGGGCCGGGTTTCGCTGGACCGCCGCTGCCGGGGTTGCCACTTCCGGGCGGAGGCGGGCTGTCGCCGCGCCCCGGATTGCCGTCGGGATCGCCGCGGCCCGGACCATCGCTCCCTGAGCCGGGGTTGTCAGTCGGGCCGCCTTGCCTCGGTCCGCCGCCGGGGTTCGGATTGCCGCCGGAGGGAGGTGGTTCGTTCCCACGAGCGGGGCCGCCGGGCTGGGGCCCACCGGGTCGTGGCGAGTCCGGTGGTCGGTCGTCAGGGTTTCGATCGCCCGGCGAACGATCATCCGGAGTGCGATTGTCGGGAGGCCGGCTGTCGGGCGGTCGGTTCACCGGCGGGCGATCCGGTCCCGGCCCACTCGGGTTGGCGGTCGGTACTTGCGGAATCGGGAATGGGAAGGCCGGCCGGTTTCCTCCGGGCGTCCCTCCGCGCGGGCTACCCTCCGGTCCATCGGGCGGGGTGGCTGGCCGATCAGGAGGCGGCTGTGCATCAGGCGAACGGTCGGCTCGCGGCCGTTCGTCGTGCGGCCGGTCCTCGGGTGGACGGGTCTCGGGAGAAGCAGTCGGGCTCGCCGCTGGCGGCACATTGACCGCGGGTCTGACAGTGGGGCGGGCCGGCGGTGGCTCGCGCGGGGGAGGCGGGCCGGCGGGCGGCGGCGCGGCCGGTGGCGGATCGGCGGGCGGCGGCGCTGGTGGCACGGACGCGGCAGGCGCCGGCTCAACCGTCGGCGCAGGTGGAACTGCGGCTGGCAGGGTGGGAGCCGGCGTCGGGCTCGAGATCGGACCGATTGGCGCGACTGGGGGTTCCGCTGGGCGGTCGCCGGCGAGGCGTTGCTGGGCAGCGCGCGCCGCGTCGATCAGCCGGGCCCGCGTCGCCGACTTCCACGCAGGGCGCGGCGTGATGGCGGCGAGGGACCGCAGCTCCGCGGCGAGGGCCAGCAACTCGCTCAATTCGCCGCGGTTACCGTTGGCGGAGGCGAGGATGTCCGACACCGGCCGTCCTGCGGCGAGGGCGTCGAGGCCGTCAGCCAAAAGGTCGTCAAACCGGCTCATGTCACCACCTCGGCGGCGAGCAGCGATCGGAGGGCGGCGAGGGCGCGATGCTGGATGACGCGCACCGTTCCTTCGCGCTTGCCGATGGTAGCGGCAACCTCTGCCGGCGAGAGGCCCTCGATGAAGCGCAAGATGATCACCTGTTGCTGATCCGGTGTCAGCTTTCGGATGGCGTTCTCGAGTGCGGCGCGGTGGGCACCACGCTCCGCCGCAGCGACGGGATCCCGATCAGTCGCGCGATCGACGAGGACCGGGTCAAGGGCGGCGCGCCGACGTTGGCTCCGGAAATAGTCCGACACGACGTTCCCGGCGATGGTGTAGAGCCAGGCGGTGAACGGCCGCCCGCGGTCCTGATAGCGGCCGATGGCCTGCCACGCCCGAAGGAAGACGTGTTCCGTCAGGTCCTCACTCTCCACGTCATCGCCGACGCGAATCCGAACATACCGAAAGATACGATCGACGTAGGCATCGTAGAGCGTGCCGAACGCCTCGGGGTCGCCCGCTTGCGCCCGCCGCACCGCCTCGCCGAGATCGGTCGCCTCGGTTGGCTGCCCGGTCACCGCACCGTCCAGAGTCCATAACGGAATCGCTTCATAGCTGTTACTTCGTCTCGCCGCCCTGGCGGCGATATCCCCCGATTGGTCAGTCGAGGACCTCCGGGTTGACGCAGGCGCGCGGGCGTCTTCCCTCGAGCACCGCGAGCAGGTTGTCGACCGCCAAATCGGCCATCCCGATCCTCGCCGTCGTCTCGGCGCTGCCAATGTGCGGGAGAAGCACGCAGTTGTCGAGTTCGCGCAGCGGATCGTCCGCTGGGAGCGGCTCTCGTTCGTACACGTCCAATCCCGCTGCAAAGATCCATCGCTCGCGCAGGGCCACAGCCAACGCCGCTTGGTCGACCACCGCGCCCCGGCTCGTGTTGACGAGGACAGCGGTTGGTTTCATCAGCCGCAACTCGCGTGCCCCGATAAGCCCGCGGGTCGTTTCGGTCAGTGGAACGTGAAGGCTGACGATGTCGCTGTCGCGCAGGAGTTCTTCCAACGAGCTGCACCAAGTCAGGCCGAGTTGCTTTTCCGTTTCGGGTCGCCGCCGGCCCGAGTAGAGGATCTCCATCCCGAAGCCGCGCGCTCGCTGGGCCACCGCCTGACCGATCTTGCCGAGGCCGACGATCCCGAGTGTCTGCCGGGAGAACGGTTGACCGATCAACAGCGTCGGGCTCCATGAACCCCAGCGATTCTCGCGCAGCAACTGCTCTGCTTCCCACCAACGGCGGCAAGCGGCGATCATCAGCCCGATGGCGATATCCGCTGTCGCGTTGGTCAGGACGTCCGGAGTGTTGCAGACTGCGATCCGACGCGCCGTGGCGGCCGCCACGTCGATGTTGTCATAGCCGACACCGTAGTTTGAGATGACGCGGAGCCGTCGCGCAACCGCCAGAAGGTCCCGATCGATCGGGTCAACGACCGTGCACAGCAGCCCGTCGGCCTGCGCCGCTTGGGCGCGCAGCTCCTCTGTTGGCACTGGCCGGTCCTCTGGCCAGAGCTGAACGTCGGCGACCGAACGCAGGCGATCGAGGGCGTCGCCGGGAAGGAAACGGGTGACAAAGACACGCATCAACCACCTCGCGGGCGTACAAGGAGCGCGCCGAGCACAATGAGCATTCCGCCGACCACGGTCGTTGAGCTCGCCGGCTCGCCCAACACCAGCCACGCCAAAAAGGCGGCGCTGACGGGCTCCAGCAGGCCGAGCACCCCAGCGGTCTGGACAGGGATGCGCTGTAGGGCTCGATAGTACAAGCTCAGGGCGAGTCCGGTGTGGACGACCCCGAGCACGGCCAACAGCGCTAAATCGCTTGGAGACACCGCTATGCCGCTCGCGAGCGCAACGGGGAGCAGAATGCCAGTCGCGACCGCCGTCTGCACCCCTACGATCACGGCCGGGGCGCTGGTCCGTCCGAGGAACTTGCCGGCGATTGGGATGAAGGCGCCGAGCACGGCGGCAGTGAGACCGAGGGCGACGCCGAGCGGCCGCACCTCGCCGGGATCGCCGAGACCAGTCATGACGGCTACGCCGGCAAGCCCGAGCGCGGTCGCGAACAACGCGGTGGCGTGTAGCCGCTCGCCGAGCAGGAGGGGTCCCAGCACGGCGAGGAAGATCGGCGTGCTCGTCGTGGCGAAGACGGCGCTCGCGATCGAGGTCTCGCGCACCGCCCCGAAGAAGCAAAGCCAGTGGACGGCGAGGCACCCACCCATCGCAATCGCCCATGGCCGTCGCGCGACTTGCCACCACGCTCCGGCGTGACCGCTTAATCCCAGCCCCGCCCCGAGTGCCGCACTCGCGAATAGCACGCGATAAAAGACGGCAACGAGGTTCGGGGCGCTCACCCACCGGATGATGAGCGCGACCGTTCCCCAGCCGACGGCGATCGCCGCGATTTGGAGATACGCCGCGCGCCTGCTCACGGGGCGCTGAGCGTCTGCAAAGCCCAGTCGGCGATCGGACGCAGCCCGAGCGTGTCGAGTTGGCCGTTGGCAAACTGTGCCCAGCCCCAAACTATGGCGGCGCAGCCGGCAATCAGCAACAGCACGACAAGGAGCCGGGCAGCCCGCCGGCCGCTGATCTCCGTCTCCCACGGGTCTCCGGCTGGGACGCGCTGGAGGAAGCGGCTACAGAGCGCCGCCCACCAGAGGGACAGAATGATCGCCGGTAAGGCAAACAGGAGCAGTGTCAGACCGGCGAGGATTTTCGGCACGCCATGATGCTGCCAGACCCCGACGTGCCGAGCAAGGCCTACTTGCCAGTCTGCAAGAACTCGATCGCCCGCCGGAGTTGGATGTCGTTACCGGTGCGCCAATCTTCCTCGGTCATCGGCACGACGATATCCGGCGAGATTCCTTGGCGTTCGATCTGCCGTCCACTCGGTGTGTACCAATGCGAGATCGAGACGTAGATTGCGCCGCCGTTCGAGAGTTCTTTCCAAGTGTTTACGGTGCCCTTGCCAAAGGTCGTCTCGCCGATGATGGTGGCGCGCTTGGCGTCCTGAAACGCGCCCGAGATTACCTCTGACGCCGAGGCCGACCCCTTATTCACCAGCACGACGAGTGGGAGATCGGTCAGTTGGCCGCCGGGTTTGACGCGGAAGGTATGGCGCTCGCCATCGCCATTCACGTCTTCTAGGACGACGCCATCCTTGAGAAACTGACTCGCTATGTCAATCGTCGCGTTCAGCGACCCACCCGGGTTGTAGCGGAGGTCGAGGATGATGCCTTTCGGGTTGTTCTTCTTGACGTCGGGAATGATGTTGATCAGTTCCTCGCCGGTGCGCTGGGTGACTTGCGTGATCTGGATGTACGCGAATCCTTCCGGCAGCATGCGGTGGTAAACCGTCACTTCCGGGATGGGACCGCGGGTGATCTCGATGTCGAACGGGTTTTCGCCTTCGCGCTTGACCGTCAGCCGAACCTTGGTGCCGCGCGGGCCGCGGATCTTCTGGACTGCCTCGTTCACGGTCATCTTGGTCGTGTCTTCGCCGTTGGCGGCCATGATCCAGTCGCCCGGCCGAAGCCCCGCCTGCGCGGCGGGAGAACCAGCGATCGGCGAGACGATGAGAAGCCGGTTGTTCTCGTCCATGTTGACGGTCGCCCCGATCCCGTCGAACGCTACCCCTTGGTTCGTCCGCCGTGCTTCCTGATACTGCTCAGGGGTGAGGTAGCTCTGGTTCGGGTCGCCGGCCGCCTCGATCATTCCGCGGATCGCGCCTTCGGAGAGCTTGGCGGTGTCGAGCTTGTCGCGATCGACGAAGTCGGTCCGAAGGATCCGCAGCACTTCGTTCAGGATGCCGAAGCCGTCCGTCGTGGGGACCGGTCCGGCGGCAAGGGCGGGCGGAATCCCGCTGACCACGGTCGGGGAGTAGCGACCGACCCCGACGCCGGCGCCGAACGAGACGATGACCAGCATCGCCACCAAGAACGTAATGACCGAAAGCCGAACGAAGCGCCCCATTGGGTCTTTCTCCACGCGCTCAGGCCGGCCCGCACCGGCGTCGCTTGATTCTACCACCGGGCATCCGCCGCAGAGCTAAGCCGATGGTAAGAGTCATCACCTGCCAACGGAGGCCACCGTCCGCTGTTCCGATTGCGCTGCCCCCTTCTCGGCTGTGGGTGACTGGGGAGCCTTCGCACCGCCGCGTGAACGCCGCAAACGGACGAGCGCTTCGCTTCGCCGGTCGAGCCGCCCGCGACGTATCACCCTCGCTTCGACCCGTCGTTGGCGCCGACCAAGAGTTTTCTCTCAGGCGGCTGGCAAGCGCGTGCTCGTCCACTTCGTGGCCAGAGCGTGTCGTTTGGCGAGGAGAGGGGGTGGGTCATCGGTCAACTACAATCTGACCGTGACCGTTTCGGCGCTTTCTCCGGTGGCGACGCGCACGCTCATCATTACGGCCGGGCTGCTGGCGGCGATTGCTGGCGCGGCGCTCGGTGTGCGGATCCACCCGCTCGCTGGTTTTGCGCTCGTCCTCGGCGTCGCCGCCGGTGTTGGCATCCTCGTCCAGCCGCTGGTCGGTTTTGTTGCCTTCATCCTGACGGTGACGCTCCTTCCCTTCGGCGTCATTCCCATCGCGATCGGGGGCGTGCGGCTAACCTTCGTCGATGCCATTCTTGGCAGCCTCTTGCTGCTCTGGATCATTCGACTGCTGCTGCGCCGGCAGGAGACGCTGCACACCACACCGCTCGGCGGCCCCATCCTCGTCTTTATCGGATTGGCGATCGCTTCCTTCGTCCTCGGCATTCAGTCCACGACGGCTGAACTAACGCGCTTCTTCCTAAAGACGATCAATGGCATCCTCTTCTTTTTTACGGTCGTCAATCTCGTCGAAGACCGGCCAGCCCTGCGGCTTCTCACCCGAACGATCATCATTGGGTCGACTGGCGCATCGCTCCTCGGCATCGGGCTTTACGTTCTCGATCAAGACCTCGCGACGCGCATCTTGGTCAGCCTCCGGGCCATCGGCTACTACCCCTCCGGTTCGATCGTGACGCGGACCATCGCCGAGTCGCAAATGTTGCGCGCCGTGGGCACAAGCGTCGATCCGAACGTGCTTGCCGGAACGCTCCTACTCACCGTTCCATACACTGCAACCCAATTGTTCAGCGCGAAGCCCGTCCTGCCGCGAAGCTGGCTAGCTTCCGCCCTTGTGGCAATGCTGCTCTGCCTGATACTCACCTTTAGCCGGAGCTCGTGGGCCGGAGCAATGGCTGCCGGGTTGCTGCTGGCGACCCTCCGGTACCGGCGGATCTGGCTGCTCGCCCTCCTCATCGCCGCCACGATTGCCGTGACCCCGTGGGGGGATCTCGTTGTCGATCGTGTCCAATCGGGGATCGAATTCGAGGACCGCGCTGCTCAAATGCGCCTTGGCGAATATCGTGACGCCTTGCGGCTGATCCAGGCCTATCCGTGGTTCGGCGTCGGGTTCGGCGCGGCGCCGGACCTCGAGCTCTACATCGCCGCGAGCTCGGTCTATCTGCTCATCGCCGAGCAGATGGGGCTCGTCGGGTTGACCGCGTTCCTCGTCGTCATCATCACGTTTGTTGTCGTGTCGCTTCGCGCGTGGCGGCGCATCACCGACCCGGAGTACGAGGCTGTACTGCTCGGGGCGTTGGCAGCGATTACCGCGGCGCTCGTCGCGGGAATCTTCGACCATTATTTCTTCAACTTGCATTTTCCGCAGACGATCGCTCTCTTTTGGATGAACGTCGGGATCGCGATGGTCGCCCGGCGGCTTGGCCGCCAAGCAGCGGCCAAGCCGTTGCCCGCGCCAACCGAGCTGCCGGCGGCCGCGACCGCGCCGGCAGCGAACGGGTGACGGTGCTGCCGGAAGCCGGTTTTCCCGGCGCCCAACGTGACCTCGAACCCGACGGCCAAAGCGCGATCAAGCGGGACGACTCTCCTGCCCCTATCGGTGCTGCGTTCGCCGCGCCATACCTCGCAGTTGCCTGACGCTGTCGTCTCGCCCAGTCGCGGCGAGGCGGCCGCGTTCGCGCGATCCTTGCGATCCCGTCACCCACCGCTCGGCAACCAGAAGATGCGACGCACCGCATTGGCGCGACACGCTGCCGCGAGGCGACTCCCGGGTAGCAACGTCGGTCACGTCATCCGCGATGACCGGAGAGCACGATGGCGTCCGCTCTCGGCGCGGCGTGCCCGCGAGCCTAGCGATGTGGGGCGCAGGCGTCGATCAGGATTGGGGAGCCGCAGCGAGGGCACGGACCCGGCGCCAGTCTTCAACGATGTAGTCGCGCAGCTCTTTGCCGAACTCGCTGAAGATTTCGAGCTGGGCAGGGTCGAGCGGAACGGCGAGATATTGGAGCCGCAGCGCGTCGCCGAGCTTGGCGAAATGGGGGCCGACGCCGCTGAAGAAGAACCCAGCTTGCCCAACCTGATCGACGAGTGCTGGCGTGCTGGGATGGGCAAGCGGTACCTCGAGGTAGATGACCTCGGCGCTTCCGGTTTCCAACAGAACCCGCTGCGCTTGTCGGATTTCAGCTGGCGTGTCGGCCCCGATGGCGTGGACGCTAATCACGCCGCGGCGCAGCCCGCGGTGATAGTCGACATCCACTTGGCCAAAGCCGAACAGCGCCATGCCCCGTGAAAAGGCCGGTTCGACGCCAAACTGCCGGTAGATTCGCCGTAGCATCGCGTGGTGGCGCGCCGGGGCGTAGCAGTCGGTCGTCCCGAGTGGTTGGATCGGCGTGAAGTAGAGCATGGTCGAGATGCGCTGACTTGGCGCGTCGTCGATGGCCTTGAACTGAATTGAAGCCGGGCCAAGGCCGAGGGAGATGCCGCACAGTTTCGCGCCGAACCTCTCGTTGACGCGTTGGCTAAAGGTGTGATTGGTCACTGGCTGGCTGTAGATCCCGGCGAGCCCCAGCCGGCCGGCCTCCTCGACGAGGAAGGCGCGCATCTGCTCCATCAAGTTGCGGCCGCGATGGGCGGGCGCCACGACCGCCTGACCGCTTTCGGCGATCGGGCCGAGCCCCGGCCGCTCGAGCGCATAATGCCCCACCAATTCGCCGCTCGTAGTGACCGCGACCGCCGAAATCAGCTCGCCACTCTCATTCTGTTCGACGATCCGCTCTGGGTAATAGAGGTCTTCGTTGGGGTAGGTATAGCCGTAGGTCCGGAAGATACACTGCGCAACGCCGATCGCCTCCTCCGGCCGCATCCGGCGAATCTGATACTCCTGTGGCGGCGCGAGCGGTGCCTCGGCTGTCCAAGGCGCGAGCGCTGCTGCCGGCAGCCGCTGTGTGATGTCGCTCGCCGGGAGCCGCTTGCTCAACCGGAGTTCCATCCCCCGTGGTCCCAAGTTGACCCAGCGCGCTTCGTCGAAAAACTGGCGAATCAAGCGCGATGCCTGCCGGCGATCCGGGTTCTCTTCTGCCAGTCCCAGACGTGGTGGGGTGAGGGTCGCGTTCTTGACCGGATCGAAGGGCAAGCCGAGATCCGCGATCGTCAGCCGGATCGTCGTCGAGGAAAGTTCGCTCGTCAGCTTGATCGAGCCGGGCTGCGCGGGATCGAGCCGGTCGAGCACAAGCGAGAGCGCGGCAGCGCCGACGTCGCCGGCCTGCTCGGCCTCGGCGGCGGAATACCCCGCGCCGCTGAAGACAAGCTGGACATAGGCGCGGGCGAGCGGCAGCGAGGCAGCCTGGCCAGGAATCGTCAATTCGGTACGGTTGGGAGCAGCCATCGGCGAACCTCGAGGCAAGGCGCGAATCCTCGGGCAGAGTATAGACGGCAGCACTCAGGCGCGGGCGATGGCCAATGGCGGCGTCGTCGGCCCCGGCGACCCGTTCGGTCCCGGCTCGATCGTGATCGCCACGGCATCACCCGGCTGGAGCATGCCAGCGATCGGCACCGGCTGCGATGGGTCGCGAAAGATCCCCGCGCTCAGCGGCTGATTGCCGCGGACGATCCAGATTTGGTAGACCTGCTCCGGCCCGATCGGAGGCAGCTCTCCCACGAGGAGCAACGGCTGTGCGCCGCTTGGCACCACAACGCTCCCCGAGGCACGGCTGCCGGCGCTGGGGGCAAGCGCCACGACTCGATCGCCTTGGCGAATAGCCTGCACGAGGCGGTCGCGCGCGGCGAGCTCGCTGGCTTGCTGTTCGAGGAGGTGCGCCTGCGCGGCGAGCTGCCGTTGCAGCTGGACGTTCCAGGCGCCGAGCATGAGGATAATCGCGGCGGCCGCCGCGAGCGCCCACGTCGCGGGGCGGCGGAACCAAGCCGGCCGAGCCGGACGGAGCCCGGCGCGTGCCGCGCCCAGCACACGGTTGCGAAGCGCCGGCGGAGCAGGGACCGGCTCGACCGATTCTGCGAGCAGGTCAAGGGTGCGAAGGGCGTCGGCAAACGCCCGCTGGGCAATCGGGTCGGTTTCGAGTCGCGCTTCGAATGCTGCAGCCTCGGCTGTTTCCAATGCGCCGAGGGCGTAGGCAATCGCTTCGCTCTCGGTCTGCTCTGGTGGCGGTGTGCTCCGTTCGGTCACATGCGGCCATTCCGCGGGAAGTCTGCCCTACTGCAGGGGTACGATACCGGTTCGAAGGCGGATCACCGCGCTCCGCGGCGGGAATGGTACGCGCTCGCGGCGCCGGATCGACGAGCGAGCGCCCGCTCTCGGACTACACGGCCGCGGGAAGCTCGGTGCCAATTCGCGTTGGGGCGCCTTGCTTCAATTCGCCCCGCTCAGCCTTCCGCTTAATCATGCGGTAGATTCGGGCGTAGAGCGAGTCGACCGGGCGCAGTCGTTCGGTGTACTTGCGGTAGATCTCGCGCGATTCCTGCATCGACCACCGCTCATCGTAGTGGACGAACTGGCGGCCCGTGTAGAGGATGTATGGGCGGAGCTTCCCCGGAGGCAGGATGCTTCCGTCCTCGTCGAGGGGGATCAGCCCCGGCCAGCCTTTCTCGGGATTCGGCCAATTGATCGTCGCGGGCAGCGGAGTCAGCAGGTTTGCTGTCTGGTAGCGGCTGACGCTGCGGACCCAGTCGGCCATCTCCATGATCGACTGCTCGGTGTCGCCCGGCAAGCCGATGATGGTCATCGCGACCACGATGAAGCCACGCCGGTTCAATTCCGTCAGGTCGCGGTGCACCTGCCCCGGTTCCTGCCGCTTCCGGATCAGCTTCAACGCCTCGGCATTGGATGACTCGACCCCGAGGTAGAGCATCTCCATCCCGGCTTCGAGATACGCTTCCATCATCTCGGGGCTCTGGCCGAGCTCGGCCCGGTTCTGGCTGATCAGGAACATGCCCTTGGTGTGGTCTTTCCACGTCCGGATCCGCGCCAAGCGTTCCTGATAAAACTTGGTGGCGCGCAACGGCGGGGCGTGGAGGTCGTCTGAGACGAAAACCGAAAACCGCCCGTCGAGCGGGGAGCGGAAGATGAGGCCGCGGTCGGCGAGGTCCTGAAGTTGGGCGATACGCGCCAACTCAACCTCGCGACTGACCATGCGATAGCCCTTGAACTGCTGAATAACTTCGCAGAACGAGCAGTTCTCGGTGCAGCCGCGAACCGTCTCCAGCACTCCCGCTGCCATCGGATTCTGCGGCGTCAGGTGGAGGATGGAGTCGTAGTCCGGCAGCTTCACGTAGTCTGCCGCAACAGCAGGTCGGTGGGGCCGCGTCTCGACAACCTTGCCGTCCTCGAGAAAGGCGATCCCGCCGATCTTCTTGAGTTCGCGGATCAGGTCTGCGCCCCGGTAGGTGAGCACCAAATCGCAGATGGGACCGATGACGTCTTCGCCCTCGCGCTGAACGACGACGTCGACCTTCCCGTATTCGATGGCCTCGGCGGGAAGCGGGCCCATCTGCGGCCCTCCGCCAAGGATCTTGATTTCCGGGTGATACTGCTTGGCGAGCCGCCCGATCTCGTAGGCGCGAGGCGCTTCGTTGATCAGGCAGGTCAGACAGAGAATATCGACCCCTTCGAGATCCTTGTCTGGATCGATCGGACCGCTTCGGTCCTCCATCCAGATCGACCGCTCGTAGTGATAGGCGCCTTGATAGTCGCGAAGCGCTCCAGAGAGAAAGAGCGTTCCCTGACGAAAGATCGCCACATACTCGAAGTTGCCACCAGTCGAGCGCGGCTGTACGAACATCACGCGCCGCGTCGGCTTGTTTTCCAGATTGAGGTTCGGGATTACCGGCGAGTCTTTCGACGAATACATCGGGAGGAGCGTTGACGCCATACCACCTCTTAGTCGGTGAGCAGAGTGACGATTCCGATCGAATCTAGAACACCGTTCTCTGTGAAACGATACGGGAGGGCGCTGCGCCGCGCCAGCCGCTGCTAAGCGCGAAGGAGGTTCGCCAACTCGGCGATGTCACTCATCGTCTCGAGATTCCAGGCTCGTTCCAGCAGCCGGTCCGCCCGCTCGCCGATCACCGGCCGCGCCAGTTCAAGGAACTTAGCACTCAGCGCATCGTCGCTCACCGGGTTGTCCGCCGTGCCCGAGGCGCGAGGGACGTGGCGCTCCTCGACTGTCCCATCGCGTCGCCGCACGACTACCCGACATTCGTCCTTCCGCAGCGACTCGTCTGGCGTGAGGACGACCCGCCGGCGCAGCGCGATCACCTCAGGGTCTCGAACGCGCTCGTCGGTGAACTGGCGCTTGCCGGCCGCGCCATCGAGCAGGCCGACCGCTGCACAATGGTAGGCGCTGAACTTCCCTTCGAGCCCCGTCTGCGGTTCGCGTTGGCCCGTCACTTGGAGGACAAAAGGATTGACGAATGCCTCGACCTGCTCGATCGACCTCGGGTCGAGTCCGGCGGCGCGGAACGCGACCATCGCGTCGATGATCGGATGCGTGACCACGCCGCTCGCGTAGGGTTTGTAGCCGTTCTCGAGGAGGAACCAGCGCTCGCCGAGCCGCGCGGTCAGGTGATGAGCGGCACGATCACTTGCCGCGACGTGGAGGTAGCCCTGCGGGTGGGTGAGCGGCTCGGGGGCGCTGTCGAAGCCCGCTTCCGCTAGGAGCGCGGATCGCACGCCTGCCTCTGCTGCCTTCCCACAGTGATAGGCCTTGGACATCGAACCGAGCATGGCTGTGACCCCCCCACTGTGGGTGAGGGCGATACCAATCGCATCAACCAAGCGGTTCGCCGGCAGGCCGATCAACGTTCCGACCGCGACCGCGCCGCCAACGGGGCCAGTCGTTGCGGTGACGTGCCAGCCGGCGAGGTAATGCGCTCGCCCTAGCGCCAACGCGAGCCTCGCTTCGGCGTCGAAGCCGAGCACAAAGGCGCGCAGCACGTCCGTCCCACCGAGATGACGCACCTCGGCGACAGCCAAGATTGCCGGCAAGATCGGCACCGTCCCGTGGAGGACCGTTTCGTCCGGAAGGTAGGTGTCGTCGAAGTCGAGGACATGCTCCTGATGGCCATTGACGAGGGCAGCAAGCTCGGCAGGCAGCCGATCTGGCCGGCCCCACACTTGGGCCTCGGGGCGATCACCTACGCTACGGGCATACCCGAGGAGGAGGTCGGCGGACGGGTGGTCGGCGCCGCCGAGCCCGACGCCAAGCCCGTCGAGGATGGCGCGCTTCGCCTCGTGCAGCGCCGCGGGTGGGATGGCCTCCGCCCTCGCTTCGGCGTAGAAGCGCGCGAGCGTGCTGGTGACGCTGTCCATGCCGATTGCTCCTTTGAAGAAGGATCGTGGCGCTGGCCGCGAGACGGAGAGGTAACCATCAATCCGAGTAAGATGGCAGCCGAGACGCCGACTCCCGGTGTTAGGTCCCATCGCGCAGCGGCTTCGAAGAGCATCGAGCCGGCTGCCCAGGCCATCACCAGCCAGAGTGCCGCGCGGTGTTGCCGCGGCTGCCAAGCGGCCAGCAGCGCCGCGCCGATCACCAGCGCACGATAGAGCACCAGTGGATCGCTCGGCGGCCGCCCGACGGCCGCAGCGGCCCGCAGCGCGGGAACGATTTCAATCGCGACCAGTCCGGCCGCGATCAACACCAAAAACGCCCGCAGCGCGAGAAAGCGAGGAGATGCTCCCGGTGCTGGGCCGTGACCGCTGCTCACCTGCCGGATCATAGAATGGCTCGGGTGCCAGAGCAACTGAGCCGGCCCGGCGAGCTATCCCACGAGCAGGCGGAAAACAACGACTGCTGGTCCGTTGCGAGTGCGGCGGGCGAGGAGCCCGGCTGCAAGCGCCGCGGCAGCCGCCGCGGCCGCCGCGGCCGCCGGCGACCATCCAGCCGGCCGGACGGCAGCAGCGACAGCTGCGCTGCAGCCCGCGGTCAGCACGAGTGCCAACGCTGCGCCGAGCCGACGCTCCAAGCTGGGCAAGAGCCACAGCCGCAGGAAGACCTCTTCCGCGACGAGGCGTGTTGCCGCCAGCCCAGCGACCGGTACGAGGAGTCGCCCCAGTGCCGCGGTCTGCCCACCGATCATCAACGACAGGACGATGCTCGCTGCCGCCGCCCCAATCAAGGCCGGGAGAAGACCGCGCAGCGCTGCGAGATGCCCTGCCAATTCGTCCAGCGGGGCGAACCGGCGCGGCAGAATTACCCAGCGTAGAACGATCAGGAAAGCGAGCGCGACAACCGACAGGAGCGCGGCAGCGGGAACCGACCAAGGGGCTGGAAGCAGCAAAAACGCGGTCGCCGCCATGGCAAGCTGAACGACGACCACAAGGGCAACCCCCCACCCGCCTGGCTGCCGGCGAAGCACGGCGGCACCAAACAACGACAAGTAGCTGGCGGCCGCAATCGCCACCACACCCCACGGTTGGCCACTCGACTGGCTGGCGATGAAGATTGCCGCGCCGGCCGAGAGCAGCAGCCCGCCGGCTGCGGGCCAGCTCGGACGGCCTGACTCAACAAGCACTGTTGTGGGACGGAGAGTCTGGAACAGCGCGGTCCAAACCACCAGCGCGGCGGCTGGTAAGGCGAACCGCTGAATAACGGCAAATCCATCGCGGCTTGCCATCCCGTCGACAGCGGCGAGCGCCCCTATGACGAGCAGTCCGGCGACGACGGCCCCAAGCGCCGGATCGAGCGCCGTGGGCAATGGCACCACGACTCGCTGAAGGGCGCGGTGAAGCACGACCATGAAACCTCGCTGGAAGGCGCGATGCCCCGCACTCGCCTGCCTGGCTGCATTGGAGGGCTGTCGCCGAATCTATCGAGCAGCCGAGCTGTCTTCTAGCAGATAGCAGGCAAGCAGCGGCAATGCCACGCGATGCTCCCGCGATGGCTCGAGGTCGCCGCCGTCGTCATGCCCTGCCTCGGGTCGCGAATGTCACCCGGCACGTTCCTCAGGCGGGAGAACCTGTGACTGTCGGTGCGCCGCCGCGCCTGCCGGCGGCGGTCGCTGCAGCGTGCGAGCGTTGGTTTGCGTCCGTACGCGACGCCGTTAGAAGCGACGGTAGCGCCCGCCACTGCTTCCGGGACCGGCGCCCGGGCCGCTTCGTCCGCGCTCAGGCCGCCGCTCTGGGCGTGGTGGCGGCATGGTCTCGCCCTCGTCAGTGCCGATCCTTCCGTCGACGGTTGGCTGGCTCGCCGACTCGAGCACCGCTCGCCGCGAGAGGTTGATTCGACCCATCCGGTCAATTTCGGTCACCTTCACCGTTACCTCGTCGCCTTCCTTGACGACTTCGTCGACGGTGTTTACCCGGTAGGGCGCAAGTTCGCTGATGTGGACGAGGCCTTCCTTGCCGGGAAGAATCTCGACGAAGGCGCCGAAACTCGTCAACCGAGTGACCTTTCCGTGGTAGATGTCGCCAACGACGACATCCCGCGTTAAAGCCTCGATCTCGCGAATTGCCGCGAGCGCGTTCTCCTCATTGGTCGAGCCGACGACCACCTTGCCCTCGTCGTCGACGTCGATCGTCACCTTGTACTTTTCGGTCAGGCTGCGGATGGTTTTGCCGCCGGGGCCGATGACGAAGCGAATCTTCTCTGGGTTGATCTGGATGGTCGTCATCCGCGGGGCGAAGGGGCTCACTTCCTCGCGGGGCGCGGCAATGGCCTCGCGCAACTTGCCGAGAATGAACATTCGCGCCGTCGCGCGCTTTGGGCAAGGGCGCGCTCCATGATTTCGAGCGTAATGCCCTTCACCTTGATGTCCATTTGCAGAGCGGTGATGCCTTTTTCAGTGCCGGCGACCTTGAAGTCCATGTCGCCGAACGCGTCTTCCACCCCTTGGATGTCGGTCAGAATGGCGTACTTGCCGTCGTCGCCCATGATGAGGCCCATCGCGACCCCAGCGACATGACGTTTGATCGGGACGCCGGCGTCGAGCAGCGCCAGCGTTCCAGCGCAGACACTGGCCATCGAGGTCGATCCGTTGGAGCTCAGCACCTCGCTGACGACTCGGATCGTGTAGGGAAACGCCTCTTGGTCGGGGATGACCGGTTCGAGCGCGCGTTCAGCAAGCGCACCGTGGCCGATTTCGCGCCGTCGCGGTGCACCTACCCGCCCGGTCTCGCCGGTGGAGTAAGGCGGGAAATTGTAGTGGTGCATGAAGCGGCGGTAATCCTCAAGCCCGAAACCCTCGATCTCTTGTTGCTCGCTCATGGAGCCGAGGGTCACGGTCGAGAGCACTTGGGTCTGCCCGCGGGTGAAGACGCCCGATCCGTGGACTCGCGGCAGGAGCCGTACGTCGCAGCTGATCGGGCGGATCTGCGTGGTGGTCCGGCCGTCGGGGCGCCGACCTTCCTCGAGGATGTCCCGCGTCAGCTGCGCCTCGATTGCGGCGTCGAAGGCACTGTGAATGTGCTTGGGTTCGAACCGCTCGGAGAGCGCCTCGATGACTTCTTGACGGAGGGCGTTGGTCGCCTCCTCGCGCTCGGCCTTGACGGGGTGATGCAGCGCGTTCGCGAGGCGGCCGCCGATCACCCGCTGAACCTCAGCAGCGAGTTCCTCCGGCTCGTCGGCTAAGGTGACTGGCGTCTTCGGCTTGCCGGCGGCGCGAATCAGCTCTTCCTGCAGTTCGAGAATCGCTTGATTCGCTTCTTGCCCAAAGCGAATTGCCTCGAGCATTGCCCGCTCCGGCACTTCGGCTGCGCCGCACTCGACCATCAGGACGGCGGAGCGCGTGCCGGCGACAGTGAGATCGAGCTTGGAGCGCTGCAGTTCGCTACTCGTCGGGTTCAGGACAAGGATGCCGTCGACCAACCCGACGCGAACGCCGGCGACCGGCCCGTCGAAGGGGATGTCCGAGATGCTCAGCGCGGCCGACGCGCCGATGATCGACAGGATGTCGGGCTGGTTCTCTCGGTCGGCAGACAGGACGGTCGTCACGATCTGCACCTCATTGCGCATCTTCTTGTTGAAGAGCGGACGCAATGGGCGGTCGGTCAGCCGCGCGGCGAGGATCGCTTCCTGACTGGGACGGCCTTCGCGGCGGAGAAACCCGCCTGGGATGCGGCCAGCGGCGTATTGGCGCTCTTCGTAATCGACCGTCAGCGGGAAAAAGTCGATCCCTTCCCGTACATTCCTACTCATGACCGCCGTGACGAGGACGACCGTGTCTCCGTATTGAACGGTCACGGCGCCGTTCGCCTGCTCTGCGTAGCGGCCGGTTTCGATAACGAGGGTCCGGCCCCCGATCTCACGTTCGACGCGATGGATCATCTCCCACTCCTCGGTCCGGCGCGGTCTCGCGCCGAACGTGCATGACTTCGTGAAGGAAGTGAGAGCAGGCGAAAATGGCCCAGGTCAGCGCGACCGAGCTGGGAAGCGGCCCGGAAAGGAAAGGGGGCGCGACCGTTGCGGGCGCAAGCCTATTTGCGCAGCCCAAGCCGCGCGATCAACGTGCGATAGCGGCCAACGTCTTCTCGGGCGAGGTAGGCCAATAGGCGGCGGCGTTGGCCCACCATCATCAGCAAGCCGCGGCGCGAATGATGGTCGTGCTTGTGCTCGCGCAGGTGCTGGGTCAGCGCGTTGATCCGCTCGGTGAGCAGGGCAACCTGCACTTCCGGCGAGCCGGTATCGGTCGGATGCGTTCGATACTCGCTAATGATCTGTTGGGTTCGCTCTTTGGTCAGCACGCCCGGCTTTCCCCTTTCTCGCTGCGCCGCGCGTCGGGCGTCCTCGCGGCGTCCCGATTGGGCACTTCTTCTTGCTTCCTACTTCTTCCTTCGACCGTGAAGTATAGCAGCACCGGTCAGCGCCCCTCCAGGTCATTGGCGCAGAGGTTGCCGTGGCTGAACCGTGCGTGATACGATCTGCTCCGCCGACTCGTCAGTCGGTTTAGAAACGAGTGAAACATGCAGCAGGTACGGGCGCGCGCGCGGCGCGATAGCATCCTCGAGGCGGCGCTTCGAGTCTTCGCACGAGCCGGGTATCACCTTGCGAGCGTCGACGCGATCGCTCGGGAGGCCAATACCTCGAAAGGGGGAGTGTACTTCCATTTCCCCAGCAAAGAAACGATTTTCCTCCTGCTACTCGATCGCGCCGCCAGCCAGTTGCGCGCCCGTGCCGAAGCCGCCATTGCCGCCGAACGAGACCCGGTTGCCAAGGTGGAAGCTGCGCTGTGGACGGTGCTGGACGCGTTCTCCGCGCACCGGGATCTCGCCCGTTTATTTCTTGTCGAAGGCGCCGCCGCTGGACAGCGCATTCGGGAGCGAATCGACGCGCTCCACGCCGAGTTCACGCAACTGATCCGCGACCAGCTGGACGCGGCCGTTGCCGCCGGCGCGATTCCTCCGATCGACACGGCGCTCGTCGCCCAAGCGTGGTTCGGCGCGCTCAACGAAGTGGTGACGGGTTGGGCGCACGCCGATCAGCCATCCTCGCTCCCCGAGGCCTTCTGGACTTTGCGTCGGCTGTTCCTGCGCGGCGTCGGCATTGATCCGGATTTCGGCGTGGAACCAGCGTGACTACCGCAGTTCACCGGTCTGACCTTATCGTTGCACCCGCCCTTCAGGTGACGGTGTCACGCATTCCTGCGGCCGACCCGTTGGCACTCTTCGCGCGCCGCGGCGGACAGGACGGCGTGTTCTGGGCTCAGCCGTCGGAAGGTCGGGCGTTCGCTGGCATCGGGGCGGCGGCGGTGTTCTCCGCCGACGGACCAGACGGGGTGCAGCGTGCCGCGCATTGGTGGCATGCCGTGCTCGACGGGGCGGATGTCCAAGCGGAGGCCGGCGCTCCGGCCGCGCCATTCTGCCTCGGAGGGGTGGCGTTCGACCCGCTCCGGCCGGTCGATGCCCATTGGCGCCCGTTCGGCGGGGCGCGTTTCGTCGTTCCGGCAATCGCCATCGTCGTTGAAGGCGAGACGGCATGGCTCGTCATCAGCCGCGCTGGACAATCCGTCTCGGCGTCGGCTGACCTCTGGACGCAGCAACTGGCGAAGTCCGGCAACGCGACGGCGGCCGAGTGCGTCGCCGACGATGCCGCCGAGTTTCGTGCTGGTGTGCGTCAGGCGGTCGAGGAAATCGAGCGCGGCTGCTTCGACAAACTGGTGTTGGCCCGCCAGGTCGTCTATGCCCGTCGGAGTGGGTTTGATCCCGTGTCGGCGCTGTCGCGGCTTCGCGCTGACTACCCGAGCTGTACGAGCTTTGCTCTCGCCGTGGGAACCACCGTTTTCCTCGGAGCGACGCCGGAGCGCTTGGTTCGGCTCACCGGCCGCACGTTGTGGACAATGTGCCTCGCTGGTTCTGCGCCGCGGGGCCGCGATCCAGAATCGGACCGGCGTCACGCGGCGGCGCTGCTGGCAGACAGCAAGGAACGCCGCGAACATGGCTTCGTAGTCGCCGCGATGCGCAATGCTCTCGCGCCGCTCTGTCGCGAGCTCGAGATTCCCGAGTCGCCGGTGGTGGCAACCCTGCCGAATGTTCACCACCTGAAGACGCCGATTACCGGCTGGCTGCGACCGGGCGAAACGATCTTGTCGGTCGTCGAACAGCTTCATCCGAGCCCGGCTGTGGGCGCGTCGCCGCCCGAGGCCGCGTTGCCGGCGCTCCGTCGCTACGAGGCCTTCAATCGTGGCTGGTTCGCCGCTCCTGTCGGCTGGTTGGACCGCGACGGTGGCGAATTTGTTGTTGCCTTGCGCTCAGCGCTGATCAGTGGGAACGAGGCGCGGCTATTTGCCGGCTGTGGGATCGTCGCTGAATCCGACCCGGATCGCGAACTGCGCGAGACGGAATTGAAGCTCATGCCGATGCGTTCCGCGCTCGAGGTCGCTGGTCCGTGAACCCGTCTGAGGCGCTCCTGAACTCTGTCGGCGCGTTCGTCGATGCGCTTGCGGCGTCAGGCGTCCGGGAGGCGGTGATTTGCCCGGGTTCGCGCTCGACGCCACTCGCGCTGCTGTTGCGCCGGCATCCGGGCATTCGCACGTGGCTGCACCTTGACGAGCGATCGGCGGCCTTCTTCGCCCTCGGGATGGCGAAGGCGCGTCAGGAGCCGGTTGCGGTGCTCGCCACCTCTGGGACGGCAACGGCGAACTTTTTTCCGGCGGTCGTAGAGGCGTATCACGGCCGTGTTCCCCTCATCGTCCTTACGGCCGATCGTCCTCCCGAGCTACGCGAGGTCGGCGCCCTGCAGACGATCGATCAAGTGCGGCTCTACGGCAGTCAGGTGAAATGGTTTCAGGAGATGCTTCTCCCCGAGGTTGGTCCGGCGGCGGCGCGGCAGGCGCGAGCTGTCGCTGCCCGTGCGGTCGCGATCGCCGGCGGCGAGCCGCGAGGGCCGGTTCATCTCAACTTCCCCCTTCGCGAGCCGCTCGTGCCTGCTCGGGGTTCGCCGCACTCGCTCGCGGCGGATCAGTCCGCCATGACGCCGGCTGTCATCGACGGTGTGCGAACGCTCCCGACCGAGACTGTCGAGGTGCTCGCGCGGTCCCTCGCCGAAGCGCGGCGCGGGGTGATCGTTTGCGGTCCGCAGGATGACCCGGCGTTTCCGGTGGCTGCCGTTCGGCTTGCCTCAGCGCTCGGCTGGCCGATCCTCGCCGACGTGCTGTCGCAAGTGCGCTGCGGGCCGCATGTCAACCAAAACGTCATCGCGGCCTACGATCTGTTCCTCCGCGACCCGGCGGTCGTCGGCTCGCTCGAGGCCGAGTGCATCATTCGCTTTGGCGCAACCCCGGTCTCAAAGCCGCTTCAGGCGTACCTGGAAGGATCGGCAGCTCGCCAGATCGTCGTGGATGCCGGCGGCTGGCCGGACCAGGCGCGTGTCGCTGCCGAGGTGGTGTGGGCGAACGCGGCTGCCCTGTGTCGGTCGCTCGCGGCAGCAATCACGGCATCCGCGGTGGAACCAGATTGGCTCGCGCGTTGGCGAGCGCTCGAGATCGGGTCACGTCACGCCGTTGATAGCATGCTCACTGGTGAGGCGGCGCTCTCGGAGCCGGGCGTGTTCGCCGCGTTGGCGCACGTCCTACCGGATGATGCGCTGCTTGTCCTCGGCAACAGCATGCCGGTCCGTGATGCTGACACGGTGCTGCCAGCCGCGGAGCGACGCGTTCGAGTGCTTGCTAACCGCGGCGCGAGCGGGATCGACGGTGTCGTCTCAACCGCGCTCGGCATCGCTGCGCTCGAACGGCCGGTCTTGCTCGTGCTGGGCGACATTTCGTTCTACCACGATCTGAACGGCCTGCTTGCTGCCAAGCTCCACGGGCTGACGGCGACGATCGTTCTCCTCAACAACGACGGTGGTGGGATCTTCTCGTTCCTGCCGCAGGCGGAGCAAGCCGAGCATTTCGAAGAGTTGTTCGGTACACCGCATGGGCTGGACTTTGCGCCGGCAGCGGATCTCTACGGATTGGAATACGGTGTAGTCGAGACGGCGGACGAACTGATAGGCGCCGTTCGGCGATCGCTGGCTGCGCCGAGCGTCAGTGTGATCGAAGTGCGCACGCGGCGTGATGAGAACGTCACCGTGCACCGCCGCCTCGTCGCGGCGGTGGTCGACTCATTGCGCACAGGAGGGCTGCTGCCGCGGTGACCGACGTATCCGTCCGTGGGCTCCGCTACCACGTCGAACGGTGGGGCACTGGGGCGCCGCTGGTTCTGCTGCACGGCTTTACCGGAAGCGCCGAAATGTGGCGTCCGTTTCGCTTTGCCTGGCCGGGCAGGGAGCTGATTGCCGTCGATCTGCCTGGTCATGGACGCACCGAGTTTCCCTCTGATGTGGCCCGCGCTCGGATGGCGGCCTGCGTCGATGACCTCGCTTCGCTCATGGACGCGCTGGCGATCGAACGGACTGCGCTCCTCGGCTACTCTCTGGGCGGCCGAGTCGCTCTTCGGTTCGCACTCGCCTATCCGCAGCGCGTTGACACCCTGATCCTCGAAAGCGCCTCGCCCGGCATTGTTTCGTTGGCCGAGCGGCAAGCGCGTGTCGCTGCTGACGAACGGTTAGCAGAGCTCCTCGAGCGGGAAGGCGTGGCCGCCTTCGTCGACGTCTGGGAGGCGTTGCCGCTCTGGGCGAGTCAAGCTCGGCTGCCAAGCGAGGTGCGCAATCGGCTGCGCGAGGCGCGGCTTGGCTGCTCGCCGCTGGGCCTCGCATGCAGTCTGCGGGCAATGGGCGCCGGTGTTGAGGAGCCGGTGATTGACCGGCTCGGCGAGTTGACGATGCCGGTTCACCTCGTGGTTGGCGCTGACGATGCAAAATACGTTGCGCTCGCTCGGACGATGGCCGACCGGCTTCCCAACGCGACCGTCGTGATTGTTCCGGACGCGGGCCACGCGGTGCATCTTGAGCAGCCGGCCCGCTTCGCAGCGATCATCGGCGACGTTCTCGGCACGATGACTCGCCCGACGGTGGGCAGTCGCTGCCGTTCCTGAAGGAGGAGTTCCTATGCCAGTAGCCTGGCAACCGCAAGCGCAGTACGAGGACATCCTGTACGAGACCGCTGAGGGGATGGCCAAGATCACGATCAACCGTCCTCATGTGCGCAACGCCTTCCGGCCAAAGACGATCACCGAGCTGCAGGACGCCTTCCGGCGTGCCCATGCCGATGACAGCGTAGGGGTGGTCATCCTAACTGGCGCGGGGAAGGAAGCGTTTTGCTCCGGCGGCGATCAGAAGGTACGCGGCCACGGCGGGTATGTCGGCGACGACGGTGTGCCGCGGCTCAATGTGCTGGAGCTCCAGCGCCAGATTCGCCTGTTGCCGAAGCCGGTCATCGCGATGGTAGCGGGGTACGCGATTGGCGGCGGGCACGTGCTGCACGTCGTCTGTGATTTGACGATCGCGGCTGACAATGCCCGCTTCGGGCAGACCGGGCCAAAGGTCGGCAGCTTCGACGGCGGCTACGGCGCCACGTTGCTGGCGCGCATCGTTGGCCACAAAAAGGCGCGGGAAATTTGGTACCTCTGCCGGCAGTACGACGCCCAGCAAGCGCTCGAAATGGGCTTGGTGAACGCGGTCGTCCCGCTGGATCGCTTAGAAGAGGAGACCGTCGCGTGGGCGAAAGAGATCCTCGAGAAGAGCCCGACGGCCATCCGGCTGCTCAAGGCCTCGTTCAATGCCGACACCGACGGGCTGGCCGGCATCCAGCAGCTCGCGGGCGATGCGACTCTGCTCTACTACCTGACTGACGAAGCAAAGGAAGGACGCAACGCGTTCGTGGAGAAGCGCAAGCCCGACTTCTCGAAGTTCCCGCGCTTCCCGTGATTATCCAAGGCCTGCGTTGGACGCACGTTCGCATCCCGCTGGCCCGCGGATTTGCGACGGCGCACGGCGCTCTTGCCTCCCGCGAGGGATGGATCGTCCGCTTGGTCGGCGAAGATGGACACGTCGGGATCGGCGAAGCTTCGCCTCTGCACGGACACGCGCTGCCGCCAGGGCCGCCGGTCGAGTCGCTGCTGGAGAAGGTTCAGACCTCGCTCCCCCGGCCGTTCGAGCAGCTCCCCGTCCCGGTCGGCGCAAGCGCGAGCGAAGCGGCCGTCCGCTTCGCCATCGAAACGGCTGGCCTCGACCTCATCGGCCAAGCAACGGGGCGACCGATCGCTGCCTTGCTCGGTGTGGCAAGGGGGCAGGTGGCGGTCAACGCCGTGATCGGCGCGGCCGACGACCGCGAGGCGGCGGCTGAGGCGGCGACGGCGGTCGCGGCAGGCTACCGCACTGTCAAGCTGAAGGTCGGCGGTCGACCGATCGCTGCAGACGTGCGGCGCGTCGAACGGGTTCGCTCGGCGATCGGGCCGGCAGCGCGGCTGCGGCTCGATGCGAACGGGGCGTGGACCGTGAAAGAAGCGATCGAAGCGCTGGAGGCCATGCGGCCGTTCGAACTCGAGCTGATCGAGCAACCGGCGCCAGCGGGTCGGCTTGATGCGTTGCGGCGCGTGCGGGAAGCAAGTGGCCTACCGATTGCGGCAGACGAGTCCGTCACCTCGCCGGCAGCCGCAGCGGCACTGCTTGCCTCCAAGGCGGTTGATGTACTGGTGCTGAAGCCGATGGTGCTGGGCGGGCTCCGCGTATCGTTGGCCATCGCCCAGCGCGCCGCCCGCGAGGGGGTGAGCTGCATCGTCACGACGACAATTGACACCGGGGTGGCGACCGCTGCCGCGCTGCACCTCGCCGCAGCGATCCCGGGAGCGCCGCTGGCCAACGGGCTAGCGACGGCGGCATTCCTTGCCTCCGACCTGCTCGTCGCACCGCTGCCGATCGAGGCGGGCAGCATGGCGGTCCCGGCAGCGCCGGGCCTCGGAGTGAGCGTGGACGACGCGGCGCTCCTGCGCTTTGCGGCTCAAGAGCAACCGGTGTGATCGGCGACCGCTTTCCGGAGTGGCTCGACCAGCGGGCGCGGCTGACACCCGACCGGATGGCAATCCGGTGCCGCGAGACCATCTGGAGCTACCGCGACCTTGACTCGCGTGTTCGCCTTGCCGCAGGGCGCCTTGTCGAAGCAGGGATCGAGGCAGGAGCGCGCGTCGCGGTTCTCGCCGAAAACAGCGCCGATCTCGCGGTCGTCATTCATGCGGTGCCGCGCGCCGGAGCAATCCTTGTCCCGCTCAACACGCGCTTGACCATCGACGAGCTCGTTTGGCAACTCGGGGATTGCGAGGCCTCACTGCTAATCGCGGATGAGTGGCAGCGCACGCGCGCGGCCAACGCCGCAGCGCAGGCGGGTCTGCCGGCTCCCCTCGATTTGGCGGCGCTTGTCGCGCCGGGGGCGTCGTCGACTGCGGGCGACCTCCGCTGGGTCGCCGCCGACGACGTCCATACCATCATCTACACGTCCGGGACGACTGGCCGACCGAAGGGCGCGATCCTGACCTACGGCAACCACACCTGGAGCGCGATCGGTTCCGCGCTCAACCTCGGGCTGCACGCGGGAGACCTCTGGATCGCCGCGCTGCCGCTGTTCCACGTTGGTGGACTGTCTATTCTCATTCGTGCGGCGCTCTACGGGATCGGAGTCGAGATTCAGCGTGGGTTCGACCCGGCGGCCGTCAACGAAGCCATCGACCGTGGGGGAACCATCGTCTCAGTCGTGGCGCCAATGCTCGAACGCATGTTGGACGTTCGCGGTCACCGCGGCTGGCCGCCAACGCTCCGGTGTGTCTTGCTCGGGGGTGGGCCGGCTCCGGCGGACCTGCTGCGCCGCGCTGTCGCGGCAGGGCTCCCGGTTGTCCAAACCTATGGGCTGACCGAGGCCGCCTCGCAGGTGACGACGCTCGCGCCCGAGGACGCGATCCGGCGGCTTGGCACCGTGGGCAAGGCGCTCTTTCCCACCGAAGTGCGGATCATCGGACCCGACGGCGCTCCAGTTCCGCCGGGGGTCGAAGGCGAGATTGCTGTTCGCGGGCGCACGGTGAGCCCTGGCTATTTCCGACGCTCCGTTGAGCGGCCGGACGGTTGGCTCCGGACGGGTGACGTTGGCCGACTGGACGTCGACGGCTACCTCACCGTCCTCGACCGCCGGGATGACCTGATCGTGAGTGGGGGCGAGAATATCTATCCTGCGGAGGTCGAAGCGGTGCTGCGGCAGCACCCCGCGGTTCTCGACGCCGGTGTTGTCGGGGCGCCGGACCCCCACTGGGGGCAGCGAGTCGTCGCCTTCGTGGTTGTCGCCGGGGAGGAATTACCGGATCTCGAAGCCTTCTGCCGCGCTCGGCTCGCCGGCTACAAGACGCCCCGTACCTTCGTGCAGGTCGAGGAACTGCCGCGCAATGCTGCTGGAAAATTGCTTCGGAGTGAGCTTCGCCGCCGGCTGGCGCAGGGTGGCTAACGCCACAGCCGGGCGGCGGCGTGTCGGTTATCATCCTCGCCATCACCACCCGACCGGATCTTGATGTACCACAAAAGCGTCTTGCCCAATCGTCTGCGCGTCGTGACCGCGCCGATGCCGCACACGCGATCGGCAACGGTCGCCATTTTCGTTGGCGCCGGCGCCCGCTATGAAGTGGATGAACTTGCCGGCATCTCCCATTTTGTCGAGCACATGCTCTTCAAAGGCACCGAGCGCCGCCCGACGCCGCGCGAGGTGACCGAGGAGGTCGAGCGAGTCGGCGGCATCCTGAACGCCGCCACCGATCGCGAGTTGACCGTCTACTGGGCGAAGGTGCCGCGGCCGGCTTTCGAGGCGACCTTCGACTGTCTCGTTGACATGGTGCGGCACTCTCTCTTCGACCCAACCGAGCTCGAGAAGGAACGAAAGGTCATTATCGAAGAGCTGAATATGGTGCACGATTCGCCGCAACAGCTCGTAGACCTCTTGATTGATGAGGTGGTCTGGCCAAATCAGCCGCTCGGGCGCGACATCGCCGGGACGAAAGAGACGGTGTCTCGCATCACGCGTGACGAGCAGCTCGCCTACGTCGATCGCCAATACCGTCCGAACAATGTTGTCGTCTCGGTTGCTGGCAATGTTGAGCATGATGAAGTCGTGGCGCTGGCAGACCGCTTCTTCAGCGACTGGGAATCTCACGATGTTGCACCGATGATCCCGGTGGTCGATGGACAGACCTCGCCCCGCGCGAAGGTGCTGACGCGAAAGACTGAGCAGGCGCACCTGTCGATCGCGGTCCGGGCGCTCGATGCCCGTCACCCCGACCGCTATGCGCTCGACCTGATCAACATCATCCTCGGCGAGGGGATGAGCAGCCGGCTTTTTCTCGAAATCCGGGAAAACCTCGGTCTCGCTTATGACGTTCACAGCTACACGAGCCGATTTCAAGATACCGGCGCCCTCACGGTGTATGCCGGCGTCGACCCGAAACGGGTGGACGCGGCGATTGTGGCGATCCTGAAAGAACTCGCACGCTTCAAGCACGAGCTGGTCGACGAGGCCGAGCTCAACAAGGCCAAGGATCTCGTCAAAGGACGGCTGTTGCTGCGTCTCGAAGACACGCGCGCCGTGGCGAGTTCCTATGGTAATCAGGAGCTGCTGCTCGGCGAGATTCTGACGGCCGACGATATGGTTCGGATCATCGACCGCGTCACGCCTGAGGACCTTCATCGCGTCGCGAACGACCTGTTCCGTGAGGATCGACTGAACTTGGCGGTTGTGGGCAACTATCGTAGCGAGGAGCGATTTCGGTCGCTTCTCGCCTTGAGCTGACCCTTCGCGCCCGACACGCAACGAATCGAAGGCGGCGTCATGACGATTGCCTATGTCTTTCCCGGCCAAGGCTCGCAGACCGTCGGGATGGGCGCAAAGCTCGCCGCGGCTTCCCCAGCCGCTCGGCGCACGTTCCTCGAGGCCGACGAGGTCCTCGGTTTCCCACTGTCGCGTCTCTGTTGGGAAGGCCCGGAAGAAGAGTTAACGGCGACAGCGAACGCCCAGCCCGCGCTGCTGGTTAGCAGCGTCGCGGCGTGGCGCGCTGGCGTCGAGGACGGACTGTGGCGTGCCGTGCCGCCGAGCTTCGTCGCCGGCCATTCACTCGGCGAGTATTCGGCGCTGGTCGTCGCCGGGGCGCTGACCTTCCCTGATGCGCTCCGCCTCGTCCGTCGGCGCGGGGAGCTGATGCACGCCTGCGGCTTAGCAGCGCCATCCACGATGGCGGCCGTGCTCGGCCTCGATGAAGAGGCGGTGGCGACAATTTGCGCGGAGACCGGGGCGGAGATCGCGAATGTGAACGCGCCCGGCCAAATCGGGATTAGCGGTCCGCTGGCAGCCGTGGAGCGAGCGAGCGCCCTTGCCCGCGAGCGCGGCGCCCGGCGCGTTCTGCCGCTCAATGTCTCGGCGGCCTTTCACTCGTCGGTGATGCTGCCGGCGGCCGAAGGATTGGCGGAGGCAATCGCGGCGACACCAGTGGCGGATGCTCAGGCGCCGCTTATTGGGAACGTCGATGCCGTGCCGATCACTCGCGCTGCCGATATCCGTCGCGAGCTGGTCGATCAGTTGACCCGGCCAGTGCGCTGGCAGCGAACGATCGAGGTGCTCGCCGAGCATGGTGTCACCGCGCTCTACGAAGTGGGGACGGGCACGGTGTTGTGCGGGCTTGCGAAACGAATCGCGCCTCAACTTTCGGTCGAGAACCCGGTTGAAGCCGTGCTCGGCAAGGGGAGCTCATGACGAAGCCACTTGCAGGAAAAGCGGCGCTTGTCACGGGCGCGTCGCGAGGCCTCGGGCGCGCCATTGCCATTGCACTCGGCGAGGCAGGCGCGTCGGTCGCTGTCAACTTTGCTGGGAGCGCGGCCCTCGCGGCGGAGACGGCCGAGCGAGTGCGCGCCGCCGGCGCCAATGCGATCGTGGTGCAGGGCGACGTCGCCCAGCCCGCGGAAGCCGAGCGGTTGGTACAGGAGACGGTAGCCGCCTTCGGCGCGATCGACATCCTCGTGAACAATGCCGGCGTCAATCGCGACACGCTGGCCCTTCGGCTGTCCGAAGCCGATTGGGACGCCGTGGTCGATACCAATCTGAAAGGCGCATTCTTCTGCGCCAAGGCGGCGCTGCGAACGATGATCCGTCGCCGCAGCGGCCGCATCATCAATATTTCGAGCGTGGTTGGATTGATGGGCAATGCCGGTCAGGCGAATTATGCGGCCGCCAAGGCAGGGATGATCGGGCTGACGAAGGCGCTCGCCCGCGAAGTCGGCTCGCGTGGGATCACGGTCAATGCCATTGCGCCAGGGTTCATCGACGTGGGAATGACCGAAGCGCTGAGCGAGCAACAGCGGGCCGCTGCGCTTGAACAGATCCCACTTGGTCGCTTCGGGACGGCTAACGACGTTGCGGCGCTGGTCGTCTACCTCGCTGGAGATGCGGCAGGATATCTTACCGGCGTGACCATTCCGGTCGATGGCGGTCTCGCCATGTAGGGAGTCGAGGGACAGACGATGCTCTTGGCGGGCGATCTCGGTGGCACGAAGACCAACCTCGCAATCATCGATCCGGCGAAGGGGCCGCGGACGCCGCTCGCCGAGGCAACGTTCGCAAGCGCCCAGTTCCCGAGCCTCGAGGCGATGGTACGCCAGTTCCTCGCGGATCATCCTGTCAAGCTGCGCAGCGCGTCGTTCGGCGTCGCCGGTCCTGTCGTGGCGGGCACGGCGACGATCACCAACCTCCCGTGGGTGTTGCGCGAGAGCGAGCTTGCGGCAGCGCTCAAACTCCGCGAGGTCCGGCTAATCAACGATCTCGAAGCGATCGCCAGCGCTGTCCCGCATCTCACGAACGATGACGTGGAGCCGCTCGCGCCGGGCCGCCCCGAGAAAGGTGGGGCGATCGCCGTCATCGCCCCTGGCACAGGCCTCGGCGAAGCGTTTCTCGTCTGGGATGGTGAGCGTTATGTTCCGCATCCGTCCGAGGGTGGGCATTGCGACTTCGCGCCCACCAACGCGCTCCAGCTGGAGCTCTTGGGGTGGCTCGGCCGCGACGGATCCCATGTCTCGTACGAGCGAGTGTGCTCCGGGCTCGGCATCCCAAACTTGTATGCCTTCTTGCGTCAGCGCGGCACGCCAGAGCCAGACTGGCTTCGCGGTCGGATCGCTGCTGCTCACGACCCGACGCCGATCATCCTGAATGTCGCGCTACAAGAGGACCCGCCGCAGATTTGTCTGGAGACGCTCAATCTGTTCGTCGACATTCTGGCGGCGGAGGCGGGCAATCTGGCGCTAAAAGTGCTGGCAACGGGCGGCTTGTTCTTTGGCGGCGGCATTCCCCCGCGCTTGCTCTCGATCCTGACCGCCGACCGCGTTCTCCCGGTTTTGCGCGATAAGGGCCGACTTGCGGCCGTTATGGAACGCATTCCCGTCAGCATTATTACGAACCCGAAGACGGGGCTCCTTGGAGCGGCCTACGCCGCTCTCAGCCGGTAGTTCGAATCCCGCGCGGGTGCCTGCCGCCGAGCGGCGCGGGAACGGCTACACTCAAGGCAGCGCACGGGGTGAGGGCGTCGGTGTTCAGCAAGCTGTTCATTGCCAATCGGGGTGAGATCGCCGTCCGGATTGTGCGGGCGTGTCGCGATCTTGGAATTCGCTCGGTGGTCGGCTATTCGGAAGCCGACCGTGATAGTTTGGCCGTCCAACTGGCCGACGAGTCGATCTGTATCGGTCCGGGCCCGAGCGCGAAGAGTTACTTGAACATTCCGAACATCATTACGGCGGCGCTGCTCACCGGCTGCGAGGCGGTTCATCCGGGCTACGGATTCCTTTCCGAGAATCCCTATCTCCCAGAAATTTGCGAACATTGCGGGATTGTGTTCGTCGGCCCGCCGGCGGAGAGCCTGCGCGAGATGGGCGACAAGGCGCGCGCCCGCGAGCGCATGGCGTCGGTGGGCGTTCCCACCGTGCCGGGTACGAATCGGGCGCTGCGGAACCTCGCGGAAGCGCGCGAGATCGCGGCGAGCATCGGCTATCCGGTCATCCTCAAAGCAGCGATGGGTGGTGGTGGGCGAGGCATGCGGGTCGCGCGCAACGAAGCCGAGCTCAGTCATTATTACCCCTTGGCGGAGGCCGAGGCGGAAACCGCCTTTGCCCGTGCCGACCTCTATCTCGAAAAGTACATCGAGCGGCCACGTCACGTTGAAGTGCAGGTGCTCGCCGACCGCCACGGAACGACGCTCGACCTCGGTACGCGCGACTGCTCCACGCAGCGGCGGTATCAAAAGGTCATCGAAGAAGCACCGGCGCCAGCGTTGCCAGCCGCCACCCTCCAGTCGATAGCCGAGGATGCCGTGCGCGGCGCAGCGGCGATCGGCTATGTCAACGCGGGGACGGTCGAGTTCTTGGTCGATGGGGAAGGCCGCTACTACTTCATCGAGATGAATACCCGGCTGCAGGTGGAGCACCCCGTGACCGAGGAGCTGACCGGCGTTGATCTCGTCCGACAACAAATTCGCATTGCAGCCGGGGAGCCGATCGAGCTGCCGGACCGCGAGCCGTCGGGACACGTCATTGAATGCCGTGTCACGGCAGAGGACCCCGAGCGCGACTTTCGACCCGTCGTGGGGACGGTGACCGCCTACCGCCCGCCGGGCGGACCCGGCATCCGCGTTGACAGTCACCTTTGGGCGGGCTACACGATCCCGCCGTACTATGATTCGTTGCTCGCCAAAATTATCGCCCGTGGACGAAATCGCGACGAAGCGATCGCTCGACTGGACCGAGCGCTCGCCGAAACAGTGATCGAAGGGGTCGTGACGACGGTGCCATTTCTGCGCCGGCTCTTGGCAAGTCCCGACTTTCGTGATCGCAACCTGCACACCGAGGCAGTCCGTTCGCTTTTGGCGGAGGCGCGATGACACCTCCCTCCCGCTTTCCCGTCGCCGGGTCGGTGCGGGTCAGCCCGGCGGTTGTTCGCTCCGTTGCCGCGCTCACAGCGATGCAGGTGCCGGGGGTGGTGGCGGTTGGCAAACGGCGGCTGCCGCCGCGAGGCAAGCCGCTTCCCGCAGGCTACCACGATGGGGTGCGGGCGCAAGTCGATAACGACACCGCATACCTGGACCTCGACCTGACCGTCGACGCGAGCGCCAATTTGGTCGAGGTCGGACGACGGGTCCAGCAGGAAGTTGCGACCGCGATCGAGACGATGATCGGCTTTCGCGTGCCGGTGGTCAACGTGCGGATACAAGATGTCGCCTGACCGGCGGGCGCAGGCTGCGGCGCGCCGGCGGGCGCGTGTGGCGGCCTTCGAAGCGCTCTACGAGTACGACACGTCGGGGCATGATCCAGAGGCGGCGCTCCGCCGCCGGCTGGCGAGCGTCGCGGCGTTGCCGTCCGAGGATGACGCCGGAGTGGCTGCGGAGGCGCACCCAGTGCCGATCGACTCCGACTATGCCTTTCGACTCGTCCGCGGCGTCGAAGCACATCGCCCGGCCATCGACAGCGCACTCGCCGAGGCGGCAAGCGCTTGGCCGCTTGAGCAAATGGCGAAGGTGGACAAGGCGATCTTGCGGCTTGCAATTTATGAGATCCTCTTTGATAATGGCGTGCCGATTCGAGCCGCGATCAACGAAGCCGTCGAGCTCGCGAAGCTGTACGGTGGCGAAAGTTCCCCCCGGTTCGTCAATGGCGTGTTGGGGACGATCGCTGCACAGGCAACCCGCGAGTAGCCGAACAACCTGGAGATTAGGATGGCCACCGTTTTTGAGCGCATCCGGAAGATCACCGTCGAGCAGCTTGGTGTTGATGAGGACAAGGTGACACCAAGCGCCCACTTTGTTGACGATCTCAACGCCGATTCGCTGGATCTCGTCGAGCTCATTATGAGCATCGAGGAAGAGTTCAAGAAGGACGGGGTCGAGATCGAGATCTCGGACGAAGATGCCGAGAAAATCCAAACCGTGCAGGATGCCGTGGATTATCTGAAAGATCTCGGCATCGAGGACGAAGAGTAGCGCCGTCCGCCTGAACACACCGCCCGCTCTGCCGCCGGTGGAGCGGGTTTTTCTGTTCTGGGTTCCGTGCTCAGTGGACCGGCCCCGTCGTCAACCGGCGGTGCGGCCCGCCGAATGGCTCGCCTGCCGCTGTAGAATCCACCGGGAGAGCGTGGCCGCATGGTGGTCCTGAATCGAGTGGACGACAATCCCGAACGCCGCATGACGATTGTGGAGCACCTCGCGGAGCTCCGCACGCGCATCCTGTGGTCCCTCGGCTCGTTGGTGCTGGCGACGGCGTTGGCGGCGGTGTTCGTCAGCCAGATCCTCGAGGTCTTGCGGCGGCCTCTGGGCGACTTGTTGGCTGCCCAGACGGCGAACGGCCAACCCGCCGTTGTCCTGATCACGACAGAGCCGACCGAGGCGTTTGGCGTCTTTATCAAAGTCGCGCTCCTCAGCGGCCTCATTCTCTCGTTTCCGATGCACATCTACCAAACTGTGATGTTCGTCGCGCCGGGGCTGCTGCCGCACGAAAAGCGGCTGCTCTATACGTTCCTACCGTTTGCAACGGCGAGCTTTCTCGCTGGAGTGATCTTCGGCTACTTCATCCTCCTTCCGCCGGCGATTCAGTTTCTCCTCACCTTCGGAGTGGATTACCAGATCGCTCAGCCGTACATCAAGGTATCCAGCTATATCGATTTGGTGGTCCGCCTCCTCCTCTGGATTGGCGTCGCTTTTGAAACACCAATCTTTATGTTGATCCTTGGAAGGCTCGGCATCCTGCGCTACGCGCAGATCAGCCGGTTCCGGAAATACGCCATCGTGGGCGCGTGGGTGGCAGCGGCGCTGATCACGCCAACCTTCGACCCCGTGAATCAGACGCTCGTCGCCCTGCCGCTCATGGTGCTGTTCGAGATTGGCGCACAGCTCGTTCGGCTGTTCGGCAAACGGTAACTCGGCCGCAATTCCTGCCTTGACGGGCGGCTTGCATGCTATTCTGAATTGAGGGCGGTCGAGGGAGAACACCGACGATGCTGCGGTTCCCAGAGTTCTTGACGCGTTTGGGCCCCCAGCGGCGTGAGGACGAGCCGCCGGTCGACGAGCCCGTTGTCGAGTCGTTGGAATCGTGTCCGACGTGCGGGGCTGACCTCACCGCTGACCCGGAGTATCGCCGGTTGCGCGTCTGCGGCGCGTGCCGGCGCCATTTCGCCCTTTCGGCGCGCGAGCGGGTGGAGCTACTCGCCGATCCAGCGACGTTTCGCGAGATCAATCGGAGCGTGCGGAGCGGAGATCCGCTTGCCTTCGCCGATAAGCTGCCCTACCGCGAGCGGCTCGTCGCCGCACAGCGCCGGACGGGGCTGGCCGAAGCCGTGCTGACGGGCATCTGTCGGATCGACGGCCGCACCGTCGTGCTGGGCGCCCTCGACTTCGAGTTTCTCGGCGGCTCGATGGGAGCGGCGACCGGCGAGAAGATTGCCCGCGCGTTCGAACAGGCAACCCGGGACAAGCTGCCCATCGTCTGGATCGTTACCAGCGGCGGAGCGCGGATGCAGGAAGGCATCCTCTCCTTGATGCAGATGGCGAAAACGGTCGCGGCCGCCAAGCGTCACCATAGCGCCGGGCTGCCGTTCATTAGTGTGCTTACCAACCCGACCACGGGCGGAATTTACGCATCGTTTGCGAGCCTCGGCGACGTGACCCTTGCCGAGCCGGGTGCGCTTATCGGGTTCGCCGGCCCCCGCGTCATCGAGGGGACTCTCGGGCATCGTCTCCCGCCAGACGCCCAGCGACCGGAATTCCTGCTCCGCCACGGCCAGCTCGACCAAATCGTGGACCGGGCGAAGCTGCGGGGAATGCTGGCCCAATTGCTCACCTTGGTTGATTCTCCGTATCGGCTGACCGCGACGGAAGCGGCAGAAGTGTCGACCGTCGCGTCGCAGGCGGGAGAGACGGCGTGGGAGACCGTCCAACTGGCCCGGCACACGGGGCGGCCGACGACCTTGGACTACATCCGATTGATGACCACTGGCTTTGTGGAATTGCATGGCGATCGCGTGTTTGGTGACGACCCGGCGATTGTCGGCGGGCTTGCCGAGCTCGCCGGCCAGCCGGTCGTCATTCTCGGCCATGAACGCGGACACCCCGGTGATCCCATCGATCGGAACGAAGGCCGGGCGCGTCCCGAGGGGTACCGGAAAGCTCGCCGACTCATGCTGCTCGCCGCCAAGCTCCGGCTGCCGCTGGTGACGCTGATCGACACGCCCGGCGCGTATCCCGGCCTCGAGTCGGAAGAGCGCGGGCTGGCTGGCGCACTCGCGCTCTGCCTCGCGACGATGGTCGAGTTGCCGACGCCGATCGTCTCGGCGATCATCGGCGAAGGCGGAAGCGGTGGGGCGCTCGCGATCGGCGTTGCCGACCGCGTGTTGATGCAAGAGAACGCCATCTACTCAGTGATTGCGCCCGAAGGGGCGGCGGCAATCCTCTATCACGACCCGTCGCGCGCGCAAGAGCTGGCGAGCGCACTTCGCATCACGGCGCGTGACTGCAAAGCGCTCGGTGTCGTCGACGGGCTTGTCTCCGAACCGGCGGGCGGTGCCCACCACGATCCTAACGCCGCGGCGCATCTCCTGAAGAGCGCGCTCGTTCACGAACTCGTCGACCTGCAGCGGCAATCCCTCGACAAGCTCCTCGCGCGCCGCTACAAGAAGTTTCGCAGCATGGGCGAGACGGTTTCGGCCGGCGGTCGGCACGAGGGTGCTTCTCGGTCCACCTGACTCCCCCGTCGTCGCTGCGTGTTCTGATAGGATCTCCACGGGAGCGGATGGGGCCCGGTGGCCCTCGCGGTCTTCAAAACCGTTGCCCGGCGGCCCGCGTCGTCGGGGGAGGGTTCGACTCCCTTGCGCTCTCGCCAGCTTGGTCCCTAGGGGACTCGTGCAACCCGGCTCTGAGTTCGGGTGATCTGCCACTCCTTCGTGCGCGTTTCCACTCTTCCGGCCGCCGACCTCGTGAAGCAGCCGCGTGACCGAACACCGGTCGATCCACGGTGCTTCTCCTCGTGATCTCCGGAAATTCAGCGGGCACCGATCGGGGCGGACGACAATACGGGGCGAACGCTCGGTTCGCGTTGTCAGCCGGGCCTGCGACGGCGGGTGTTCGTGCCGTGAATCGGGCGGTACACTCGCCCGGGACAGTCGGTCGGTGGGCAGGGAGGGAGAGGCCATGCAGCTCGGAATACAGCTCGGCGCGTCGGCAGCGGGGGGCCAGAGTTCGCACGAATCGATCGATCTCGCGATGTGGGCCGCTCGCTTTGCGGACGAAGCGGGGTTTGATCACATTTGGACGACCGAGCATCACTTCACAGAGAACATCCATACCGGAGCCCCGGGGGCCATCCTCGCCTACGTTGCCGGGGTGACTGAGCGCGCCAAGCTTGGCTATGCCGTCTCGATTGTCCCGCTCCACCATCCGCTCTTGCTCGCTGAGGAATTCGCCTGGGTCGATAACCTTTCCAAAGGGCGGTTGATTGCCGGCATTAGCCCGGGCTGGGCCGCCTATGAGTTCAAGCTGCTCGGCGTTCCGCACGAGGAGCGGCGCGAACGGCTCGCCGAGTCGTTCGAGATTATCACGCGTGCGCTCACCAACGAGCCGTTCAGCTACCAAGGGAGGTACTTTCAGATCCCTGAGATGCGGCTTTTCCCGCCGCCGCGTCAGAAGCGCATTCCCTTTGCGATGTCCTGCAACCAGAACGAATCGGTCCGTCGAGCGGCACGGTGGCGCGTCAGTCCACTCCTCGGGTTTCCCCCGGCTCCGGAGCTTTTCCAGCAGCGCCAAGTGTTCATCGATACCTGCCGCGAGGAAGGCGTGCCCGAAGATGAGATCGCCGAACTGGTATCGTACGTCGGCGTCCGCAAGTTCATCACCATTGCCAAGACCGATGAGGAAGCCGAGGCGATTGCGCTCGCCGGCACGCAGCAGCTTCAGGGGACGCTAAAACGGTTGCTGACCACGGCCGGTGCCCACGACGCGCTGGAAAGCACTGTCCGGACGCCGAGCGGCGCGATGGTGACGCTCGATCACGAGGACGTCCGCGAATCGCCAATCTTCGGCAACCATCTGTATGGCAGCGTCGACACGGTGATCGAAAAGCTGCTCGATCTCGAGCGCGTGGGCGGAATGGCGCACTGCATCTGCGTCTTCGGGGGCGGCGAGAATGGCGTCGCCGGATCGAAACAGGCGATCGAATTGTTTGCCAAAGAGGTCATCCCGGCGGTGAAACAGCATTCGACGTCGAGAGGGCCCCGCGGCGCTAGCGGAGAGGAAGCTGCTTCGCTGCGAACGCCGCCGCTTGCGAGCGGCGCGTCAAGCCGAGCTTGCTCAAAATCGACGAGACGTAGTTCTTCACCGTCTTGTCGGAAAGAATGAGCTCGTTGGCAATCTCCTTGTTGGTCTTACCCTCGGCGATAAGCGGCAGGATCCGACGCTCCTGCTCGGTCAGCGATTCGAGTTGACGCTCCTCGGGCGTTCGCTCACCAGCAGCGACGGCACGGATCCGCTGAAGCGCCCGCTCCGCGACGGCCGGGTCGAGAAGCGAGCCGCCGGTTGCGACAGTCTCGATGGCATTGACGAGCTCGCGCGCCCGCGTCTGTTTGAGAAGGTAACCAGACGCGCCGGCCATCAGCGAAGCAAAGACGGCCTCTTCGTCCGCATAGGAGGTGAGCATCAGCACTTTGGTGGTTGGCCGCTCGGCGCGGATCTCTCGGCACGCCTCGACCCCGGTGCCATCGGGCAGGCGAACATCCATGACGATGACATCGGGCTCGGTGCGGAGCGCTTCGCGCACCGCCTCTTCGACGGTGCCCGCTTCGCCAACAACCGCGAGCCGCTCTCGCCGCTCGAGCAAGGTCTTCAGTCCCTGGCGAACGACTTCGTGATCGTCGACCAACATGATCCGGATAGGGGCGGCGCTCTCAGTCATGTTCGTACTCCTTGCGAGGCCGGAATAGTCGCTACGAGCCGCGTTCCCACCCCCGGCGCGCTGTCGATTTGCAAATCGCCACCCAATGACGCGACGCGCTCCCGCATGTTGCGCAATCCATTCCCGAGCCGGTTCGGAGCGGCGGGATCGAAGCCTCGTCCATTGTCCTCGATTTCGATCGTTACGTCATCATCCCGGCTGATCAACCGAATCGTCACTCGGTTCGCCGCAGCATGACGAGCAATGTTGGAGAGCGCCTCGCGGACGAACTGCAGGACCTGCCAGGTGGCTTCTGGGTCGAACGCGAGCTGTCCCTCAGCGGAAAATTGGATATCCACCCCAGTTGCCCGCCGATGAGCGGCCACGAGGTCGGCAATCATCTCGGTCAGGCTGCCGGGCTCGAGCTGGGAGCGCAGATTGTGGATGTACCCACGGATTTCGACGATCACTTCGTTCAGGGAATCGATCGCCTCATCAATCCGCGCCGACGCAGCCGCTGGATTCTCGGCAAGCAGAAGCTGCGCGTCTTCGAGAACGAGATTCACGCCGTAAATCGACTGGATGGTCCCGTCGTGCAGTTCCCGGGCGATTCGGTTGCGCTCCTCATACGCGGCGAGGCGCTGGACCTGCTGGTGCAGCCGGGCGTTCTCGATTGCGACCGCTGCGTGGGAGGCAAGCAAGACGATCAACCGCTCGTCGTCGTCCGTAAACTCCCCGCCGCCAATCTTGTCCGCGAGGTACAAGTTGCCGATGATCGTGCTGCCGCTGACAATCGGCACGCCCATGAGCTTTGTCATCTTCGGGTGATTCGGCGGGAACCCCAAACGTGCCGGCTCGGCCGCCACGTTCGGTACCCGGACTGGCTGTCCGTCGCGCAGCATCGTGCCCAGAATGCCGTGGTTGCGTGGGAGCGCCCCGATTGCGGCGCGCTCCGCCGCTGTCAAGCCGGAGGTAATCAGGTCCGTCAAATACCCGTCTGGGCCGAGGATCCCAAGCGCAGCATAGCGTGCGCCCGACAACTCGCGCACGATATCGACAATTCGCTGCAAGACGCGTTCAAGCGATAGCTCGGAGGCGATGACGATGCTCGCCTCATCGAGGGCGGCAAGCTGCCGATTTTGGCGGATGATCCGCTCTTGGGAGGCGTTCAACCGGCGCGTAATCCAAACGTTGAAGAGGATAATCCCGACAGTCGCGATCGCGACCGTCAGCAGCATGGACACGGGAATGGGGAGCAACTGCTCCACGACGAACCGCTCGGCCACAATCAGGCCGACGAAGAAGGCGATCGGCGCGAACACGGTGAGGAGGCGCTGCGGGCGCGAGCCCACGACCGAGATCTCCCCTCGAGAGATACGCTGGATTGTACGCCGCAAAAGCCGGGACACGCCGGGTGTCACGGATCGCGGTTCAGCAAGGAGCGGGCTGTCACTTGAAGAACAGCGGGCGCGGCGGGAAAGACCGTTACCACCCGGCGATCGCGCGCGACGAGCCGGGCGGCCCATTCCGGTGGTTGGTCGCCGTAGCCGGTCACCACGAGCCAACCGTCTGGGACGGTACGGCGGATCGCCTCCACCTGCTCGTGGTCGCGGCCGTGGTCGCGACTGAGGACCAAGACAGTGAGGGGCGCGCTGGGATCAACCGCCCTCACGACCCGATACTCTCGGCTTAGCCACCAGCCGACCCGGTCGCCAAGCTCCCCGGCAAGCGACACGACGGCAACGCTGGTCGCTCGCTTCACGTGACCCTCGTAGCGCTCAGATTGGGATGGAAGCTGTACCATTGTGGGGCGAGTGTAGCCAGCGTCAGGCAACATCGCTGGAGCCGAACCGACTACCATCGCGGGGCCAATCGGCCCATTTCTTGGTTCGTCGCTCGTCGGAAAAGGATCCCTTGACCGGCGCATCGGCCGTCGCGAATTCGAAGCGGCGCCGGTTACCCTCGTCGTCGACGAATTTCCTTTGGAGGGCGTGATGGCCGACGACCGCGCCGCACGCTATCGAACGAACCTACTTGAAGAGCGAGAAGCCGCGGCGCTCTACCGTCAACTGGCCGAGGCTGAGCCCGATCCGAACCTTGCTGCGATCTATCGCCAGCTCGCTGAGATGGAAGAACGCCACGCCGCGGTGTGGGAGGCTCGCCTGCGCGAGCTTGGCGAGCCGCTACCGCCGACCAAACTGCGCTGGCGGGCCCGGCTCATCGCTTGGCTGGCGAAGCGCTTCGGCGCGAACGCAGTGCTGCCGATGCTGATGGCCGCGGAGGAGGACGCGGGTAGCGGCTACCTCAGCCAGCCCGAGGCGCGCGCCGCTGGAATGCCCGCCCAGGAGCGCACCCATTTCCGCGTCTTTCGGACTCTCTCGCTCCCGAGCGGACTGGGTGGACCGGTTGTCGCCCAGTTGGAGGGCCGGCATCGCACCGCCGGCGGGAACGCGCTGCGCGCAGCGGTCCTTGGCGCAAACGACGGGCTCGTCTCGAACCTCAGCCTCGTGATGGGCGTGGCCGGCGCGACACTGGAGTCATCGTCGGTCCTCGTTGCCGGTTTCGCCGGGCTGCTCGCCGGGGCGCTCTCCATGGCGCTCGGCGAGTGGCTGTCCGTCCAGAGCGCCCGTGAATTGTACGCCCGTCAGATTGCGATCGAGCGGGAAGAGATTGAGGCGTCCCCGGAGGACGAAGCCGCTGAGTTGGCCCTCATCTACCAAGCCAAAGGCCTTCCGCGCGATCAGGCGGAGCGGCTCGCCGCCTCGATCGTCGCCTCGCCCGAATCGGCGCTCGAAACGCTCTCCCGCGAAGAACTGGGGATCGATCCGGAAGAACTCGGCGGCTCGGCCTGGGTCGCGGCCGGAACTTCGTTTTTGCTCTTTGCCATTGGGGCGATCATCCCGCTCTTTGGTTTTCTGTTCGCCAGCGGGACGTCAGCGGTGGTCCTGAGCGCAGCCGCCAGCGCGGTTGGCCTTTTTGCCATTGGTGCGGGAATTACGCTGTTCACGGGTCGCAGCGTCTGGTTTTCTGGGGTGCGGCAGGTGCTGTTTGGACTGGCCGCCGCGGCGATCACTTTTGGATTGGGCAAGGCCGTCGGAGTCGGGCTCGGACTCTAGTCACACGACCGGACGTTCGAGAAACGAGAGCACGGCGTGGACGAACCCCGTGGGGTTTTCCAGCACCAACTGCTGCCCGCCGGGGATTCGCTCGACCCGCGCCCGGCGAAACAGCGGCCGGACGATTTCGATCCGGTCGAGAAAGTAGTCGTGCTCGCCGTACAGAAGCAACGTTGGCGCCTGAATAGCCGGAATGCGCGTCTTCGGGTCGTAGCGAAAGATAGCGCGATGCCCCTCTTCATTGCGGGGACCAGGCCGCAGCATGGCGAGGTGCATCATGTGAATCGTCGCGGTCGGCAGGCTCGGGTTCGTCGAGCGCAGAAAGCGCCACACGTCGAGAGCTTGGGAGCCGTCCGGCTTCATCGGCGTCCACCGGAGCGTCTCCAGCTTGCTCTTGCGAACCTCGTCGTCGTAATCGGGCAGCCCAGAGAGGACGAGCGTTTCGATGCGTTCCGGCGCGGCGGCGGCGACTTCCACCGCAACGGCGCAGCCCGTCAGCCTGCCGACGAGGTGGGCACGCTCCCAGCCGAGCGCATCAAGCGCTTGCAGGGCCGCGCGACCGTAGTCGGGAATCTCCCAAACACCCGGCGGCGGCGGATCCGATTCGCCGTATCCCGGCGTGTCGATGGCGACGACACGGTAGTGCTCTGCCAAGCGCGGTAGGATCGCCTCGTAGACCGCGCTCGAGAGCGGAGTTTGGTGAAGCAGCAGCACGTTCGGGCCGGCATCGCCAGCGGCGCGGAAATGAAGTAGACCACTCGGTGTCGCGAGATAGCCGCGACGCACCTATTTCTTGCCGAGCCGGCGCGCCAATCGGCGCGTCTTGTGGGGCTGCATCGCGATCCGGCGGCGTCGCTTAATCTTGGCGGCCAACAAATTGCGGCCGCGGTTCTTCGGAAGGCCAGGCATCTCATCCTCTCGGTTGGCCGACGCATTCCAGCTTGGGAAGCGGGGCGAGGTCAGCACGGCAGCGCCGTGTCGGGGTGGCTTGTTCCCGGAGTATACCGAATCATTGGCGCAGGCGTCGCTATTCGAACTGCGGAATCAGGTACTCGTCGATGCGATCTTGATGGCGTGATTCCAGCACCACCCCGTTGATCGCGAGGCAAAGCGTGCACTGCAGGAACTCGGCGGCGACTCGGCTGAGCACCATCCGGTCGAGAAAGATCTCGAAGAAATCCATGATTGAGACGAGAGTCGTGTCGACCGTCAAATCGAGCCGGATGATTCGCTGCGCCGGGTCGACGTCCAGCGCGTTGCTGGTGACGGCATAGTTGACCCGATCGTGAATGTCGAAAGTGCGCGGATCAAGATTGCGGACGCGCGACCGATGAACGTCAGCCTTGTCGGCAATGATCACCGCCGCCGACACTTCACTAACGGGCCGGCTATCGTCTTCGTGGTGCCCGACTGCCGTCATCACCTCGACGACCTCGTCGATCGGCATCCCGAGGCGACGCAGCACGTCATAGGTGATCAGCCCACTGCTGTGGCCGTGATCAAGCCGGTTCACGACGTTCCCGATATCGTGCAAATAGCCGGCGATTGCGGCCAATTCCGCCGTTCGTTCGGGGTAGCCGAGCCGGAGCAGCAGATTCTGGGCGCTTGCGCCGACCGTCGACGCGTGCCGCTGACCGTGCTCGGTGTACCCAAGCACCCCAAGCGCACGGTTCGCGCCGGTGATGAGCGCATCGACTTCGGGCGAAGCCGCGACATCGCGAAGCGTGAGGCGGGGGCGCTCCATTGCACCTCCTAGGGGCGCGGCGTCGGAGACGCCGGGAATGGGGGAACTGGAATTTGGGTCGTGGCGGTCGGCGCCGGCCCGGCGAGGGTCGGGCTCGCCGCTGCCGCGGGCGTCGAAGTCGGGATCGCTCCGCTGGTGGTTGGCGTCGCCGGCGGCCGAGTTCCTGATGCCACGGGAGTGAATGTCGCGTTGGCGGGTGGCACGGTCGGTGTCGTCGCTGGCCCGCTGGGCGTGGCGGTGCGGCTGGCGGCGGCCGGCGTTGTCGTCCGCGCGATCTGGGTCGGCGTCGCGAACACCGGCCCCATGGGGGTCGATGTGCGGATTGGCGTCGCTGTCGCCACCACCACCGGCGTGCTCGTCGGATCGGGCTCGTCGGGGATGACCCGCGGCGTAGCCGTCGGAAGCAGCACCGGCAACCCAAAGGTCGGCGTCGGCCCTGCCGTCTCGTCCGGACTCGGGGTGAGTCCCACCACGAAGGGCGTCTGGGTCGGAGTGGGCGTGCTGGTTGGCGCGATCGCCAGCGCGGGCGGCTGGAGCGCCGGCGTGAGCGAGAGGGCCGTGAACCCAAGACAGTAGAGGAACGTGCTCACCAGAAACACGAGCATCGAGCCAAAGTAAAACCGGCGATCGTTCTGACCAAGGCCGTTCCACCAGCGAGTGAGAGCGCCCTCGCGAGCGATTTCCAGCACCTCACCGCTCTCGTCGATCACGTAGCGTTCGGAGATTTGGTAGGGCGGCTCGATCAATTCAATGGGCTCGTCGCTGGCGGGCGCGGGGTCGACCAATAACGGGTCGAAGTAGGTCCATTCGGCCGCCGCGGGCTCGCTGAGTGGAGCGGACATGGGCGGCGGCGGAAGCAGCAACGTCGCCTCGGCTGGGCGGGGCACAGTCACCGGGATGGTGGGATGATCGGGCGCGAGCGGGCTGGTGGCTTCGCCGTCGGCCGCTGCAGCAGACGGTTCGGCGGGCGCCGGAGACTCCTCCGGCGGGAGGTCTGGGTCCGTCACAGGCTCACAACGACCGCGTCGTCGATGCCATCCAGGGCGCGCACTTCGTTGAGGACGGCGTCGGAGATTGGCTCGTCGACGCCAACAATCATCAAGGCGCGGCCGCGCGGATGGTCACGGGCGACGCTCATGAACGCAATGTTGATGTCCCGTTGCCCGAGCAGGGTGCCGACCCGGCCGATCACACCCGGCCGATCGGTGTTGTGGCAGAGGAGCAATGTTCCGACCGGCGCGATGTCCATCTCATCGTAGTCGTTGATCTGAACGACCCGAGGCTCGCCGCGCAGCACCGTCCCGGCGACGACCGTCTTTTCCCCTTGCCGATCGATTGCGACGCGGATCAGGCTCGTGTAGTTCTCGGAATTGGTGGATTTTTCCTCGGTCAGCCGCAGCCCACGCTCACGGGCGACGAAGGTCGCGTTGACAAGGTTGATCTGGTCTTCGCTGGAAGCGTGGAACAACCCTTTGATGACGGCCGCCTTGAGCAGCGCGGTGTCGTGCTCGGCCACCTCTCCCCGATAGGTCACGGTCACTCCGCTCACCTGGCCGTGGGCGAGCTGCGCAGCCATCGCGCCGAGCGCCTCAGCGAGTGGAAGATAGGGCTGGAGCGCCTTCATCGTTTCGGCCGGAACGAGCGGCAGATTCACGGCATAGCGCGCCGGCCTGCCGTTCAGGATCTCGACGATCTGCTCGGCAACATCGACCGCGACCTGCACTTGGGCTTCTTCGGTCGAGGCGCCGAGATGGGGGGTGACAATGATCTTGTCGCTCTTGATCAAGATATTGTCGGTCGTCGGCTCCTGCGAGAAGACGTCGATCGCTGCGCCAGCGATACGGCCCTCCTCGACGGCGCGGTAGAGCGCCTCTTCGTCGATGATGCCTCCCCTCGCTACATTGATGATCCGGGCGGTCGGCTTCATCATGGCGAGTTGCTTTTCGCCGATCAGTGAGCGCGTTTCGCTGGAGAGCGGAATGTGAACGGTCAGGAAGTCGGCCATGCGCAGAACGGTGTCGAAGTCGGCGACCTCGACGCCCAGATTCCGCGCGTGGTCCTCGCTGACGAAGGGGTCGTAGCCGATCACGCGCATTTCGAGGCCGATCGCGCGCCGCGCGACCTCGCTCCCGATCTTGCCCAGCCCGATCACGCCGAGCACCTTGTTGCGCAGCTCGACACCGGTGAACTTCGCGCGGTCCCACCGCCCTTGCTTCAGCGCCATGTGGGCCTGCGGTACATTCCGGGCGAGCGCCAGCAAGAGCGCAATGGTGTGTTCGGTAGCCGCGATGGTGTTGCCAGTTGGGGCGTTGACGACGGTAATCCCTTTGCGAGTAGCCGCCTCGACGTCGATGTTGTCGACTCCAACCCCCGCGCGACCGATCGCGCGCAGCCGGGTCCCAGCCTCGATCACGGGCGCGGTCACCTTCGTCTCGCTGCGCACAACGAGGGCGTCGTAGGCCGGGATTCGTTGGATCAATTGCTCTGGCGTCTGTTTGGTGATGACATCGACGTCAGCGACGCCGCGCAGGATCTGAACACCCTCTTCGGCGACGGGATCGGCAACGAGAATTCGCACGCTCTACTCCAACAGGAAGACGGTCGATCGTGGCGGGCGCCCCGCTCACGAAGAAGGCCGCCTTGCGGCGGCCCCGGTTGTTCGCTCAGGCGGTCGCCGCCGCAGCGTGGTAGCCAACCTTGGGCAACACATCGTGCAACACGCTGAGCGTTTCCTCGATGTCGGCATCGGTGACGTAGCCCAAGTGGCCGATCCGGAAAATCTTGCCGTCGAGCGCTCCTTGGCCGCCCGCGACGACGACGTTCCGCTCACGCAGCGCCGCTCGCAGAGCCTTCACCTCAACGCCTTCCGGCGCCCAGACCGCTGTCACGGTGTTTGAGGCGTAGCGCTCGTCCCTCACCAGCGGCTTGAGCCCCATTTCCTTCACGCCCTCGCGCGTCCGCTGCGCGATCCGGCGGTGCCGCTCGAAGATGTTCGCCATCCCCTCGGCGAGCATCATGTCAAGCGCGACGTCAAGGGCGTAGAAGATCGACACCGCCGGCGTCCACGGCGTCTGCCCCTTATCGAGGGACTTCTTTGCCTCGCGGACGTCCAAGTAGAACCGGGGCATCGTCGCCTTGGCATTCGCCTCCCAGCCGCGCGGACTGACGGAGATGAAGCTCAGGCCGGGCGGCACCATCCAGCCCTTCTGCGAGCCAGACACGACGACGTCGAGTTCCAGCGCGTCGACCGGGAGGTCGATCGCGCTCAGGCTTGAAACCGCATCGACCAAGATCAGCTTGTCGGCGGCCTTCACCACCTTCGCGATTGCGGCGAGGTCGTTGGTCACGCCGGTCGACGTCTCGTTGTGGGTCACCGTCACCGCGCTGATGCTGGGGTCATCGGCAAGGGCGGCGGCGATCCGCTCGGGGTCAGCCGCCGAGCCGTCCTCGAAGCGCAGGCGCGTGACGCTCGCTCCATAGGTCTCGGCGATCTTGGCGAAGCGGTCGCCAAACACCCCAATCGAGACGGCGAGTACGCGTTCACCGGGCGAGAGGAAATTCACAATTGCCGCTTCAAGACCGCCAGTTCCCGCTGCTGTGAGGGTGACGACATCGTTCTTGGTCTGGAAAAACGTCTTCAGCCGCTCGGTCACCCGCAGGAGCACGTCCTTGAACTCCGGGCCGCGATGGTCGACCATCTGCTTAGTCATGGCCGCCAGCACTTCTTCCGGACAAGGTGTTGGCCCAGGGATTCGGAGATTCACGGAACGGTCCTCCAGTTCATCAAGCGGGGATCGACGATTTCGGGGTGGTTTTTCCGCACGACGGCAGTTGGCCGGTGGCATCAGAAGTCTACCCTCGGCTCGCGGTTCGATCAAGAAACGAGCGCAGCCGGGCGGCCACGGTTCGCACCTCGGGCGCACGGAGCACCCAGAGCACCGCGAGGTACACGCCTCCGCCGAAGGCCCCGGCCAGCACAAGCGCCGGGAGAAGCAGCAGCGAGTTGGCTGGCAGGAGCTGCCCAGCTGCCCACCAGGCGATGCCGGCTGCCGCGCCAGCGAGCCCGACTCGGCCAAGCGGCGCGACGATCGCTCGCAGGGAGATCGGCCGCAGCATGAGCGCCGTCAAGATCGCCATCATGAGGAGGTGGCCCGTCCACTGAGCCGCGTTGGCAAGCGTCAGCCCAACCATTCCGAGCGGTTGGACCAACGTCAGCGCGACCACGAGATAGATACCGACGGAGGCCACGCCGACCAGCACCGGCCGAATCGTGTCCTGTCGGGCGTAGAAGGCAAATACCAAGATCTGATCGAGGGCTGCGGCCGGCGCTCCCGGCGCGTAGGTGAGGTAGGCGAGCGCGGTGCGCGCCGTGTCGGCGCTATCGAACGCGCCGCGTTCGAAGAGCAAACGAACGATTGGCTCCCGCAGCACGGCCAACGCGATTACCGCCGGCACGGCCAGCGCCAGCACAGCACGCAGCGCTTCACCAAGCGCCTGACGATACGCCGCAGAGCCGCTAGCGGCGCGCGATAACTCCGGCAGATAGGCCGTGCCGATCGAGACCGCAACCACACCAAGCGTCAACTGGGTCAGCGTCGTTGCGTAGCGCATGGCCGTGAGATCCCCTGCCGGCAGACCCGATGCCAAGATCGTGTCGAGGTAGACTCCCGCTGAGGTCACGATCAGCCCGAGCAGCACTGGTAGGTACAGCAGGCCGATCCGCCGCAGCAACGGATTGCTCCAGTCGAACGAAAGCCGAAGACGCACGCCTCGTAGTGCCGCCGCTTGGAGCGCCAGTTGGGCCGCTGAGCCTGCCAAGATGCCGATCGCCAGCGCCTCGACGCCGCGTTCACGCAGGAGCCAAGCGGCGACGATAAAGCCGAGGTTGAAGATCGCCGCCCCGAAAGCTGGCGCCCCGAATTGCCGGCGCGATTGAAGGATGCCGATCGCGACGCCGGACATACCAAGGAAGAACAGGCTCGGCGTCATCAGTCGCAGCAAATCGAGGGTAAGCGCCTTGGTCGCTTCGTCGAAGAAGGGCGTCAGAAGCGAAACGAGGGGCGCGGAAAAGAAGAGGACGATCACCGTCGCCGCCGTCAAGAGTACCCCGAAGAACGAGACGAGGAGACCGGCCAATTGCGCGAACCCCTCCTCGCTGGTTTCCGCTTCAGCGGAAAGCACGGGGACGAACGCCGCCGAGATCATCCCGCCAACAAGGAGGTCGTATGTCGTTGTGGGGACCCGGCTCGCAGCGGTGAAGGCATCGGTCGCGGCACTTCGGCCAAAGAGGGCAGCAATGGTCTGCTCGCGTCCTAGCCCGAGCAGGCGGCTGATCGCGCCGCCCGCCGAAACCGTCAGCGCCGCCCGGGCGAGCCTGCCAAACCGCGAAGGAGGCGCTTGTGTCATCGGCGGGATTGTAGGGGGAGCGGCACGGCAGCCCTACCCGATGGCCGACTCGACAAGAGACCTCGGTGCGCTACCCTGCCGGACGGCGCGTTGCCGCCACTGGGACGTAGACAAACCCGTTGACGATGACGACGCCCCCCATCGAGGGGTGCGGTACGCACGTGTAAATATATCGGCCGGGACGGGCGAACGTAACTTGCTCGCTCTCGCCATAGCCGAGGTACCGCCCGTCATACTCCAGCGCCGGGATTGCGACATTGTGCGCATCCTCGCGGTCGCGGTTTACCCATTCGACCGTGTCGCCGGCGCGGATGACGAGCGGGGATGGCTGATAGGCCCAACGGTCCTGCCCGACGACGACGATCTCGATGGTGTGAACAGCGGGTTGTCCCGCCAGCGGGCGCGGCGCTGCAACGAGGTTTGCGGCCAAAGCGAGAAGCGCCGCCGCCGCGGCGAGCGCCCGCCTCATGCGATGAAGGGTACCGGCGCGAATGTCCCGCCAAGCACCGTCGCCGGGTCGCCGCCGAGCCAGTCCTTGATAATCGTGGCGTAGACGGATCGGAAGTCGATTTGAAACTGGATATCTTTGCTCCGGTCGAGGTTCTTGAAATCCGGGTCATTTCCGTAGAGACCGCCTTTGACTGGCGGGCCGATAACGAACAACGGCGCGGCGGCGCCGTGGTCGGTGCCGAGGCTGTCGTTATCCGCGAGCCGCCGACCGAACTCCGAAAAGGTGAGGATCACCACGTCCTGCAGGCGACCGATGTTCTCCAGTTCGCGCAAGAATGCCTCGACGGAGTCGGCGAAATTCGTCAGCAAGTCGGCATGCGTGCCGGTCGTTGGCGACGGAGTGCCGCCGCTCGCCGCAACTTGGTTCGAATGGGTGTCGAACCCGCCGTTTTGGACGTAGAAGATGCGGGTTCCCAGCTTCGCCTGAATTAATTGGCAGACCGTGCGCAACGGCGGTCCGAACCCGCGCGTGGGAAAGGTTTCTCGCGGTGTGTAACTGTTGGCGATGGCTTGCAGCTTCTCAGACGTCGTCACCGCGTCGGCGTAGATCGTGCGCGTCAGCTCTTCGTAGGCGCGGGGATTCGCGGTAGTGGTTTGGCTAAGAATCTGCTTTAAAGTTGATGTCCGCAGCGTTCGTTCCGCCGTTGGCGCTGCCCCGTCGGTCTGAAAACTGAAGCTGGCGACCGACGAGATGGTTGGCACCACGACGTGCTGCACCCAGAGCGCCAACGGGAGCGACGAACCGACGCTCCACGCCTCGACGTCTGCCTCGGGGGCTGGTGCGCCGACGCCGTTGCAGCAATTCGCCACATACGTTCCGAGCCACCCTTGGCTGACGGGTTTGCTTGGCTCGGCGGTGTGCCAGATGTCCATCGAGCGAAAATGGGAACGGTTCGGGTTGGGATAGCCCACGTTCTGAATGATCGCGACTTGGCTCTGGTCGAAGCGCGCCTTGATTTTGGCGAGGCTCGGATGCCAGCCAAGTGTCGCGGTGAGCGGGAGCGCCGCAGCCTGCGGGATCGCGATGCGCGGTCGAGCGGCGTAGTACTCCGGATACCCGATTGGGACGATGGTGTTTAGTCCGTCGTTGCCGCCCGACCACTGCATCACCACCAGAATGCGGTTGCCGACCGGCGTGACCGGCGCCGCCTCGACCAACTCGGCGGTGCGGGTCAGGAAGGCTGGTGCCGTCATCCCCAGCGAAACGAGATAGGCGCCGGCTTTGAGGAAATCGCGTCGGGCAAACGGGAGCATCTCGCCTCCTCAATTCAGCTGATAGGTGGGCGAGGCGAGCAGGAGGTACAGCAGCCCTCGTACCTTGATGCCCTGCCCGGTCCACGTCGTCACCGGTGGTGGCTCTGTCGCGAGAGGAACGTCAGTACCGTCATGCGCCTTGGCCGCGACGGGAATGAACACGCCGCCGTTCGTCGCCGCCGCGCGGCGTGGACCGACGTAGTTCAGCAGTGACTCCCGAAACGAGGCCGAGATATCGCCGTCTACGAGCCGGTTTGCGAGCTCGGTGACGAGGCCTTCGGCCGTACTTTGTCCGGTAGCGTTGCAGAAGGCGACCGCATCGAAGTACGTCGGCTTGCCTTGGCTTGTCGCGTTGAGCAAAGAGTTCACTTGGTTGGCGCGGGTCAGGAGCGGTGTTGTGCCAAGCCATTCGGCGCCGTCTGGCCAGCCCTTCACCGAGGGCGGGTCATACAAGTCGAGCCCGAGCGCTCGGAGCTGTTGGACGACGAACGGGTAGGGAATGGTTGGCTGGCCACTCGCATTCACGAGGCCGAGTTGCTTCACCAGTCCAAGGAGAAATTCCAGCGGATTTTTCACTCGAGAGCGATACGCTGAGTCAGACAGGAACGCGGGACTGGTAAACAAGGTTTCCAGCATTGCGGCAATCGAATACCCGCTCGACACGTAGGTCTTGGCGACGGCAGCGACAGTTGCCTCGTCGATGGTGTCGGCAACAAAAAACCGGAACAGTTTGCGGGCCAAAAAGTCGCCGGTGTTGGGGTGCTGCACCAGTCGGTCCAAGAACTTTTCGCCTTGATCGGGGCTGAACGGAAGCGGTTGGCCGAAGATTGTTTTCGTCGAGGTGTCTTGCTGGCTTGTCTGGATAAAGAAGTCGCCCTTTTTCCACTTGCCCGCGGGATCGTCACTCGTTCGAAAACGCCAACCGGTGAAGGTTTTCGCTGCCTGCTTGACATCGTCCTCGGTGTAGCCGTTGCCCTCGCCAAGCGTATAAAGCTCCATCACCTCGCGGGCGAAGTTTTCGTTGGGCGCGTTCTTCGAATTCAGACGGGTGTCCAGCAGGATCATCATCGCCGGGTCTTTGGCGATTCCGTGGAGCAGCGTCCGGAAATTGCCGAGCGCGTTGGCACGCAGGAACTCGATCTGGCGGGTCATGAAGCCAGTGTCGGCAACGGTGTCGATCGAGGTCGCAAAATGGTTGTGCCAGAAGAAGGTCATCTTCTCGCGAAGCTGCTTCTGGCTAAACGCCATGCGATACAGCCACGCTTGACGGAGGTGGTCGATCCGGGTGGCGTCGAAGGTCGAGCCGAGTCCGTCGGTCGGGTCGAGCGTTTCTGTGATCGATTCGTCATCGAGCAACCGGCTAAGCGTCGCCGAAAACCCGTCGGCCTGCGCTCGACGGAACTCGCTGCGCGACGGTCCAAACCCAGTGCGGCGCAGCAGATGGTAGATGGCTTGGTCTCGTGTCAGCGGCATCGCCCCCTCCACTTCAGCCGGTCAATCGCTCTTGCGATCGGCTCCTCCCGTTGCCGCCATGGGAGTGTTGTCGACTTCGCCGCCCGTGCGGTAGCCCCAAAGGTTCCGGTATGGGGTAGGAAAATGCTCTTACGTGTGCTGGACGATCGGCGAGTCCCTAAATTAACGTTCGGCAGTCCTCCGATGTTTCTCGAATCCGGGTGTCTGAAGGTTCGGGGCGATCGGGTCGCCTTGGAGCGGCTGATCGAAATCGTCCAGGCTTGCCGGCGGTGCGCGACGATGGAAGGGCGTCGGCGTGTCCTCTCCCATGCCAATGGGCAGCCGGGGGCGCGGGTCTTATTCGTCGCCGAAGCCCCGGGCCGGTTCGGGGGCGAGCGCACCGGGATTCCGCTCAGCGCCGATCAAACAGGACGCAACTTCCGGCGACTGCTCGACGCCGCTGGGCTCGACGGTGACGAGGTGTTCATCACCAACGCGGTGCTCTGTAATCCGCGCCGCGACGGCAAGAACCGTGCACCTGCTGCTTGGGAGGTCGCCAACTGCCGCGAGCATCTCGTGCGGACGATCGACGCCGTCGATCCTCCGCTCGTCGCTGCCCTTGGCGTGGTAGCGTTGCGCTCCCTCGCCGCCATTGCGCCTCACGAGGCCACGCTCCGCACCGTCGGTAAGCCAGTCGCCTGGTATGGACGAAGCCTCGTCCCGCTCTATCACCCCGGTCCCCGCGCCCAAATCCACCGCTCGTTCGCGCAGCAACAAGAGGATTTTCGCTTGCTCGGTGCGCTGGTGCGGGAGCTCACCCACCGGCGACCGCGATCTCTTCAACCCGCTGAATGTGCGCCTTGTTGACGGCGACGAAGTCGAATTGACCGGCCGCTCCCGCCGGCCAGCGCACCGTTGCGCCGACCACCGGGAGGAACTCACGCTCATCGTTCAAGACGTCGAGGGTTCGCTTACCCCCGAGGCAGATGATCGCCCCGGTGACCCCAATCTGGCCGCTCAGTGTCGCGCGAATCGCGACCCGCCGCAGCCCTGCCCGGCTGGTGCCCGTCTCGGCGGAGGGAACGCCACCGCTCCGCTCTCCGATCAGCAGGAGATGCGCTTTGTTCAGTGCCACGAAGGGCGAGACGACGGCGTCGCCGCCAGCGAGAGGATGGACGGTAACTTCCGTCAAGGGGAGGAAGCGAGAGCGCGGCCCTTTCAAGGCAGAGGAAAGGATGTCGTTCACGACATCGCTTAGTCGTTGGCCTTCGAGCCGGTGTGCCGTCCCACTATAGGCGTCGCATGCCGTGAAGGCCCAGATCTCAACGGGTTCCTTGTGCACCCACTTGCCGGCGCGCGACGGCGCAGCGCTGGACTCCTCCATGCCTCCCCCTGCCGTTGACTTCCCGTACCATACCCGATCGAGCATCTCCTCGGGGAGGACGTGATGGCGGAGACGGTCGAAGAGCTCCGAATCCGGCTCGCCAACTACGAGAAGCTGCTGCAGGCCACGCAGGAGCGCCGGCAGCAAGCCATCGCTGAGGGCAACCGCGAAATCGCCGGGAAAATCCACCAAGGCGAGCGCGAATGGAAGCGGCGCATTGCCGAGATCAAGGAGAAGCTCGCCAAGCTGGATAGCTAACGCGGCGCCGCCACCGCCTTGCCCCGCGTGATTCGTCGGTGCTGCGCATCATCTGCGCCCGTCCTCGGTGTCGGCGCGGCGCCGGGGCCAGCGAGATTCCCGCGGCGTTCCGCCTCGGCTGTGGCTGTTCTAGCGTGCCGGCCGCCACGGCAAGTCCCGTCATGAACCTTGCCGTTCCGGGCGACAGCAGACGCCGGAACCGCCGCGTTCCGCTCAGCCGACCGGGGTGAACTGGGGGAGCAGGGTCAGGATAAGGCACGCGACCATGCTCACAATAATGGCGAGGTAGAGATAGCGAAGCGTCCGGCTTGACCGGGTCCGCGGCGGGATGAGGGACTGGTTCACTGCGGAGCGGCGACGTTTGGAGCGTGCCATCGATCACCGTGCCGGCGGGATGCGAAGTGTCTGGCCGAGCCGAATCAACTCGCGATCCCCGAGGTTGTTCAACTGAACGATCGCGTCGATGGACACATTGTACTGAACGGCGATCGAACTGAGCGTGTCACCCTCGACGACTGTATGCGTCCGCTCAGGCGCGGGAGGGACGGCAGTGGGCACGCTGGCGGTGGCGGCGGTTGGCGATGGCCGCACCGGAATGGCTGTCGGGGTTGGAATCAGGCGCGCTTGGTTTGGGCCGCCTTGAGCCACCCAGCTCCAACTATCCCAAGCGATGAGCGCGAGCACGACGACCAGCGCGACGAGCGCAGAGCGGTAGAGGACCGATGACGGAACGCCGCGGAGCGGAATGCGCAATTCGAGGTTGCCGCCGGCGCGCCGGCAGTCGAGACAGAGCCGATTGCCGTGGTCCCTGCAAAACGGCCGCCGGCACTGGGGGCACTGTCCATCGGGCGGAGCTCCGCAACGATAGCAGCGGATGGCGACGATCTTGCCGGTCGTCATCGTGCCGCCTCTAGCGTCCGCGCCACTCCCGCCACGCGCGGGCGTAATAGTCAAGAATCTCCTGCCTATCCAGCGTGCTCGCCGCAACCGGAACCCGGGCGATGTCCGGTTCGAACACGAGGGCGCGCGCCATCGTCTGCTCGGTCAGAAATCGCACCGCCGTCCGCGGCCGATAGGAATCATGCGGGATCGGTAGATCTGATGCGAGGAAGAAGCCCCAGTCGCCGAAGGTCGGCACGAGAACGTGATAGGGCGTTATCTGCAGCCCGGCCTCCTCAAGGGAGGTTCCAATCGACCAGTAGGCCTCCCGTGCGTGGTACGGCGAGGTCGCTTGAACCGCAAGAATGCCCCCGCGAGTGAGATGACGGGCTGCTAAACGGTAAAACTCCACGGAATACAACTTGCCGAGGTCCGGTGTACGTGGGTCCGGAAGGTCGATGAGGATCACCGGGAACGGGCGCGCCGTTCCCTCGAGCCAACTGAAGGCATCCTCGTTGACGATCTCCACCCGGGGATCGCGCAAAGCCCCGCCATTCAGCTCCGCGAGCGGACCAAAGTCGCGCGCTAGCCTCGTCATCGCAGGGTCGAGGTCGACGAGCACGACGCGCTCGACTTCGGAGTAGCGCAGCACTTCGCGCAGCGCCAGCCCGTCACCTCCGCCGAGGATCAGCACCTCACTCCGCCACGGCGCCAAGGAAAGAGCCGGATGGACAAGCGCCTCGTGATAGCGATACTCGTCAAGTGAGCTGAACTGGAGGTTGCCATCGAGGTACATCCGCAGATCGTCTTTCCACTTGGTGAGCACGATGCGCTGGTAGGGAGACTGGACGGTATGTATCACCTCGTCGCGGAACAGCCGCTGTTCCACGATGGACGTGAGCTGCGTTGAAAACAGCAGACCCACGACCAGCACGAGTGCGCTGCCAAGCCCGGCAAGGGCGAACGGCCGGACATCGATCGAATGGCGGAAAATGACCAAGCTCACGAGCGCCACGGCGAGATTGATCAGCCCGGTTAACAGCCCGGTCTTGACGAGCCCGAAGAGCGGCAAGAGCGCGAGCGGAAACATGATCGCTGCCGCGAGTGCCCCGAGGTAGTCCAGACTGAGAACATCGGCGATTGCCTCACGAAGCGTCGTTCGTTCGCGGATCAGCCGCGTGAGGAGCGGGATCTCTAGTCCGCACAGTCCACCGATGAGCGCCGTCATGCTGAAGAGCGCCCAATAGTAGAGCCGGCCGTCCAGCCCAAAGACCGCGTAGAGCACCAGCGCTGCGAAGCCGCCCGCCAGCGCCACGCCCATCTCGACGGCAAGAAACCACTCGAGCAACCGTTCGCGTAAGAAGCGCGAGAGAAAGGCGCCGCCGCCGAGCGCAGCCATGAATGCGCCAATGGTGACCGAGTAGTGATAGACGCTATTGCCGAGCAGGTAGGCAGACTGCGTGCTGAGGATGAGCTCGTAGATGAAGGCGCAGGCCGCGACCACGAGCGCGGTACCGAGGAGGGCGATCGCGGGATCGATGTCGAAAATGGCCGCTCGGCGCGCTGGTCGAACGCGCGGGCGCGACTGTACGGTGGTGCTCATCGCTGGCTACTTGCCGCCGCCTCCGCTGCTGGAACCGCTGCCACCACCACCGCGCGTCGTGCCACCGAAGCCACCGCCCGATCCACCGGATCCACCCGGAACGAAAACGATCCCGCCGCCGCTCCCACGTTCTTCACTTTCGCTTGGCGCGGCCATCAGCGCAAGAAATCCGCAGACGCAGATGAGTATGACGACGATGAGCAGCGGCGCGAGACAGGCGCTCCGCCGGCGTGCCCCGGCGGCGGTGGGCTCAGCGCGAAGCAGCGGAAGACCAAATGCCTCGCGGACCGCGTTCGCCGACTGTTTTTCTCCGCGGAAATACTCGATCTCGCTCGGGGTCCACTCGATGGAGAACTTCGTCTGACCGAGCTGAGCGTCGATGTAGCGCACTTGGTCGCCACGGGTCGCCTTCCAAGTAAGTTCACCCTCGAGGAAATCGACGGTACCAACGCCGCGCGCTCGCACCGGATAGCTGACGCCGTCGACGGTGACCACGTCCCGGACGGCGTGCGGGTCGATGGGTTCGCTCGGGACCACGGGGTCATAGAGCGTGAAGCCCTCTTCACCCTCGGTTAGCCAGAGGAACTCGCCGTCGTCGGTCATCAGGAGCCATTCGTCCCAGAAGGCGCCCTCTTCCCGGTACCGAATGCGGCCAATCGCTTGCCAACGCTGGCCCTTGAATTCGGCGTACATCCCGAGGCCGATCGGTGTGCGTGGCTCGGCACGAACGTTTGAGAGGTCGGCGAGCACGCGGAAGGTCGGATCGGTCAGATCGAGCTGAGAGCCGCAGCTGCCGCAGACGATTGTCTTCATCCGGCGGCTGTTCAGAATGTCGAGCGGCGCCCCGCAGTTCGGGCAATGGATCTGGCGTACTTCGAGGGGCATGGTGTCAGGCTACCACGATGTCGTGGAAGTCGTAGGGGTCGCCGAGGCCGAAGGTGATGCCCGTGTCGGTGTAGACGAGCACGAGGATCCGGCCGGCGGCTGTTCCGTCCACGTAACGAAGCGTCGTCCCGAGCGACGGCGTCATCGACAACTCGCCCTCGGCCCCGAGCACACTCCCTACCCCTTTCTCGGTGACGAACATGCGGTGGGGGGTGATCTCGACCGTCCCGCCGACCCGGATCTGTTCCCATGGTGGCACGGGCGACGTCAGCCGCCGCTTTGAGTAAAGCACATACTCGCCTTCATCTTCGCTCAACCACGCTGGCTGCCCATCGTCAAAGCGCAGGAACCACTCATCCCATACTCCGTCTTCATAGCGGTAGCGGACCCGCCCCAAGACCGAAAACGCTCGGTCTCGGATCGTTCCATTCCGGCCAACACGGAGCCGCGAAGCGTAGTCCGTCAGCTTGGCTGTCTTCGCCGTTGGATCCAACCCGGTGTCGCGGACGACCGACGTCTGCCCGCAGTAGGGACAGACGACGAGCGACGTGAACCGGCTCGCGATCGTGAGCGGCCCAGCGCAGGATGGGCAAGAAAGCGTGCGTGCTTCCACCGGATCACCCATGAATCGCTGCGGCGATGATGAGCGCGATGGCAAGCACAAAGAACCCGGCCATCACCGCGGCGGCGGTGTTCCGTTCCTGGAAGATCTCCTTGCCCAACTGCGCTGGGGTGAACATGTCGAACACCCAGAAGGCAATGAGGAGCAAGACCAACCCGACGACGGCGTAGATAATGGAGAGGAAGAAAATCCGGATATCCGGCGCGAGGTCCACCCCCAACCCCCCGGGAGAAAGTCGCGATGGAGTATCTGTGACCCCCTACCGCGAGTCAAGGGAACGCCACGGCCTGTGGAATGGTTCCGATACGCTTGGACGATGCGGGGGGTGGGTCCGTTCGCGGGGTCCGGCCGAACTGTCCGTATTGATCGGCGAGGCGCCGCTGGTGCTCTACGCGAGCCGCCTCGAGGGAGGAAATCTCGCCAGCGGCCGCAGCCCGACCATTTTCTCGCCCCACTCGCCACTGCGGTCGAGGCGCTCGCGCCGTCTCCATCGGTAGCGAGGGCAAGACAGACCGCTACGCTTCAGCAGCCGGAGGCTGAGTCAGTTCCGCGGCCCAATACGCGACGGAGCGACTCTTCGTCGGCCCGAGCACGAACACCCTCGGGCCACGTTGGCACGGCGCACGCAGCGGCCAGTGGCGCGGTTGGAATGTCTCAGACGTTCCCACTCGCCGCGATGTGAGACAGCCGCCGGCCACGCGATAGCTAGCGCTTTTTGGATTTGGTCTGCTTCGTCGCGCCCGTCGTTTGCTGGTTCTCGGTCTGGCTGCCGGCCGGCTTGATGACGTCGTTCTCAACGGCCTCGACGGTAGCAGCGGCATTGAGGCGCCGCATGAGACGCGACTTGCGCCGGGCGGCGGCGTTTCGGTGGATCACGCCCTTCGCGGCTGCGCGGTCGAGCATCGAGACAGCCTTGACGACCGCGGCTCGGGCGGCGGCCGCGGGCTGCTCTACCGAAGCGCGCGCTTCGTCGATCGCAGCAGGGTCCTTTGCGGCCAGAGCGCGGAGGGCGGCGGCGCGTGCCGCCTCAGATTGCTTCGCGATCGCTTCGCGAGCTTGTCTGACCGCAGTGCGAGTGCGCGTCCGGATCGGCTTGTTGATGGCGCGGCGGCGCTCCGCCTGCCGCATCGCCTTGGCGGCGGATTTGGTGTTCGGCACGGTGGCTCACCTTTCTCGAATCGTCGAACTTGCGAATCGTAACCCAGTCCGCAGCGGTTGTCCACGCTCCCGCAAGGCGGTCCGTTGTTCCCTGCCCGACGACACGCGGCGGTCCGCGTCGGCCATTCCTTTGGGTACGTCTGCTCTACAGCGAGGGATGCGTACCGTGTCGGGCCGATTTTTGTTGCATCTAAACTTGATGCTAGACTAGACTGAAAGCTGCGAGGGTTGCTGCCCTTTGCCCGTCATTCGGCGGGTTGTCGTGCCTCGAGCGGTGGAGGAACACTCGTGCGCTGGTTCGCCTTGGCCATTCTGCTTCCGCTGGTTGCCGCCTGCACGCAGAACGCGGTCCAGACTGGGGACTTGGCTGGACGGCCGATCCGCGTCGTCGCGACGACTGGGATGGTGGCGGATCTGGTCGAGAACATCGGCGGCGAGCGCGTCGAGGTTGCCGCGCTGATGGGACCGGGCGTTGATCCGCATCTCTATAAGCCAACCGCCGGAGACGTGCGCCGGCTGGAGGCGGCCGACGTCATCTTCTATAACGGTCTTGAGCTCGAGGGGCGGATGACCGATACCTTTGTCAAGCTAGCGCGGAGCGGCAAGCCAACCGTTGCGGTGACCGAGGACCTGCCCGAGGCCGCATTGCGCGAGCCCGATGAATTCGAAGGCAAGTACGACCCGCACGTGTGGTTCGACGTCACGCTGTGGCGCGAGGCGGCGAAGACGGTCGCTCGCCAGCTCAGCCGGCTTGACCCCGCCTCGGCCGACGTCTACGCTGGGAACCTCGCCACCTATGATGCGATGCTTGTCGAGCTCCATCGGTATGTCGAAGACCAAACAGCGACGCTGCCACCGAGTGCTCGTGTGCTCGTCACCGCCCATGACGCGTTCGGCTACTTCGGCGCACGCTATGGCTTTGAGGTGCGTGGCCTCCAAGGCGTGAGCACGGCGACCGAAGCAAGCGCCGCCGATGTCCGCGACTTGGCGGCCTTCCTCTGCGCACGCGGGGTCAAAGCAATCTTTGTCGAAACGTCGGTGGCGCCAGCGACGGTTGAAGCCGTCCGGCGCGCCGCCAATGCCAACGGTTGCGCGGTGACACTCGGCGGCGAGTTGTATTCCGATGCCCTCGGCCCGGCGGAGACTCCCGCGGGGACGTACATCGGGATGGTCCGCGCGAATATCGACACCATCGTCCGGGCGTTGCGATGACCCCCGCGTTGGAGGTGCGCGACCTCACCGTCGTCTACCGCGATGCTCCGGCGCTCGATCGCGCGACGCTGGCCGTTCCAGCTGGGACCCTTGCCGCCATCGTCGGGCCAAATGGCGCCGGCAAGTCAACCTTGCTCAAGGCCGTGCAAGATCTGGTCCCGCGAGTAAACGGCGAGGTGCGCGTCTTCGGCGTGCCCTACCGTCAGGCGCGATTGCGGGTCGGCTATGTGCCGCAGCGGACGGCCGTCGACTGGGACTTTCCGACCGACGTGTTGGACGTCGTTCTGATGGGTACCTACGGTCGGCTTGGCTGGCTGCGCCGTCCCGGCCGAGCCGAGCGGGAGACTGCGCTCAGCGCCCTTGAGTTGGTCGGGATGCGCGATCTCGCCCACCGGCAGATTGGCCAGCTTTCGGGCGGGCAACAGCAGCGCGTTTTCCTTGCCCGCGCCCTCGCGCAACAGGCCGAGCTGTATCTGATGGACGAGCCGTTCGCCGGCGTTGACGCGGCCACCGAACGCGCTATCGTCGACGTCTTGCGCGGTCTCCGCGCCGCCGGCAAGACCGTCGTCTGCGTTCATCACGACCTCGAATCGGTGCCGGATTACTTCGATTGGGTCGCGCTGCTGAACGTCCGCGTGATTGCTTCTGGCTGGGTCAGCGAGGTCTTCACGCCGGATCGGCTGGCCGAGACCTACGGCGGCCGGCTCGGCCTGCTTACTCGGATCGGGATGGCGTGATGGACCTGCTGGGGCTTCTCACGGACTACACCCTGCGCAACGTCCTGCTCGGCGCGGCGCTGCTTGGTGTCGTGAGCGGCGTCCTCGGCACGTTTGCTGTGCTACGCGGTCAGGGGTTGCTGGGCGACGCGCTCGCCCACGCGGCGCTGCCCGGCATCTGCCTTGCGTTTCTCCTGACGGGCTCCAAGGCGATGCCGGTGCTCTTGCTCGGCGCGGGCGTCGCCGCCTGGCTCGGGGCCCTGCTTCTCCTCTGGATCGTTCGCCAGACGAGGCTTGCTCAAGATGCGGCGCTCGGGATTGTGTTGGCCGTATTTTTCGAATTTGGGCTGACGCTGCTGACGGTGGCGAACCGGCGCCCCGACGCTACCCAAGCCGGCCTCGACCGCTACCTGTTCGGCCAAGCCGCGACCCTCGTCGGCGAGAATGTCATCGTGATGGCGGTCCTTGCCGCGATCGCCCTGCTGGCGACGGCAGCAGTGTACAAAGAACTGAAACTGCTCGCTTTCGATCCGGACTTCGGTTCGAGCCTTGGCTTTGGCGTCGGGCCGTTGAGCGTTGCTCTGACGACGCTGATCACGGTTGCGATCCTCATCGGCCTTCAGACGGTTGGCGTGGTGCTGATGGCGGCGATGCTGATCGGTCCAGCGGCCGCGGCGCGTCAGTGGACGAACCGCCTGAGCACGATGATTGCGTTGTCAGCCGCGTTTGGCGCGGCTGCCGGAGTCGTCGGAGCGCTGATCAGCGCCAGTGCCTCGCGCATCCCGACTGGTCCCATGATCGTGTTGGCGCTGACGGTCATCGTCGTTGGGTCGATCCTGTTCGCGCCGGCGCGGGGGGTGCTGCCGGAGTGGTGGCGCACCCGCCGTGCTGCCCCCGAGACGCCAGCGTGAGCTCCCTGTCGGTTATTCTCCTCACCGGGGCGCTGGTTGCCGCCGCCTGCGCCCTGCTCGGCTCGTTTGTGCTTGTCCGGAAGATGGCCATGATGACGGATGCTATTAGTCACGCTATCTTGCCGGGTATTGTCGCCGCCTACTTCCTCGCCAAGGGGCCAAACCTGATCGCGGGTTTTGTCGGCGCGGCCGCTGCGGGGTTGCTCACCGTCGCCTTCGTGGAGGCGCTCCAGCGGAGCCGCAAGGTTACCAAGGAGGCCGCGATTGGCATTGTCTTTCCCGCGTTATTTGCCCTCGGTGTCCTCATTACGTCACGATTTTTCGCCGACGTGCACCTCGATGCTGACGCCGTGCTCTATGGCAGTATCGAGCTGGCCGCCGAAGACCTCTTGCTGGTCGGCGATCGCTCGCTCGGTCCCCAGGCGCTCTGGGTAATGGGCGGACTGCTGCTCGTCGATCTGGCGTTTGTCCTCTTGCTGTACAAAGAGTTGAAACTGGCGACCTTCGATCCGGCGCTGGCGGCCTCGCTCGGCTTTCCGCCCGTATGGCTGCACTATGCGCTGATGGCGATGGTCTCCGTGACAGCGGTCGGCGGGTTTACCGCCGTCGGCGCGGTGCTTGTCGTCGCGCTGTTCATCGTCCCGCCAGCGACGGCCTTTCTGTTGACCGACCGCCTGCCACGTCTCATCGCTCTTTCGGTCCTGCTCGGCGTCGGCGGCGCGATCGCTGGGACACTGGCCGCTTTCGCACTCGATACCTCAGTCGCCGGCGCCATCGCCTCGGTCACGGGACTCATCTTTGGGCTCGCGCTCCTCTTCTCGCCAACGCAGGGTCTCCTGCGTCGAGCGTGGCGATTGGCGGCGCAGCTGCCGCGCCTGCCGTAGTCCCTCGTGCGAGTCCGCGGTGTGACCAAACATGCTATACGCTGGTTCGGGGGTGCGCCTTGAACGCAAGACCGTCCGATCCGGCGGAGACGGCCGATCTCCGGGCGTTGGCGCGGTATGTCGCTGCGCTGCATGTTGAGAAGCTGCCGGCGCGCGCCGTCCCGCTCGCCAAGCTAGCGCTGCTCAACCTTGTCGGGAGCCTCGCCGCTGGCAGCGACGCGAGGCTCAACCCAGCGCGGGCGGCCTTCCTCGAGTATTTGGATGGGTTCGCCTCCGCACCGCGGGTCACCGTGCCGTTCGCCGGTCGCCGCAGCCACCCCCAGCTCGCCGCCCTCGTGAGCGCGGTGACCGCGATGGCAAGCCACACCGACGACTTCAGTCCACGGGCGCGAACGCACGCCAGCGCCGTGCTCGGCGCCGTGTGCCTCGCGGTTGGCGAGGACCGGCACGTCAACGGGCGGGAGCTGCTCGCGGCATTCATCGCGGGGTGGGAGATCGCAGCACGGCTTGGTGACGCCATCCGACCAGGGCTTGCCGGACCGGGCGCTGAGTTCGTTTCTCCGACCCACACGCCGGCGGCCGCCGCAGCTGCTGCCCGCCTCGCCGGACTGGACGAGCAAGGGATTGCCCACGCGATTGGGCTCGCCTGCGACATGGGTACGGGCCTCATCGGTCAAGCGCCCTCCCAAACGAACACGCTCCGCACACCGCTTGGCGCGTCGCTCGGTGTCTACTGCGCCGAGCTGGCGGAGCGGGGGATGACGGCCTCGCCGAATGCGCTGCTCGCGTGGCGACGTGCCTATGGCGGCGACGACGCAGCGCCGCTCGACGAGGGGATTGACGCCAGGTGCATCCTCGCCGAGGTAGGGTTTCAACTGAAACCCTACCAGTTTTCGACTGGCGTGTATGGCTTGATCGGCGGTCTCCAACAGGCGCGAGGCGAGCACGCGTTCACCGCCGACGAGGTGGAGGCGGTCGACTGTTGGATCAGCCCGGGGATGGAGCGAGTCTATGGCGTCCTTGTGCCACGCAGTCAGGCGGAGGCGCACTTCAGCATTGGTCTCGCTTGTGCGCTGGCGCTTGTGCGCGATGAATGGGATCTCGTGGACGTGGCGACCGTCCCAAACCCAGACGCGACCATCCGTCGGCTCACGGCCGCTGTCCGCCTGCATCGCTTGCCGGGAAGCGAGCACCTCACCGCCCTCACCGCCGCTTCGACGCGCGTCGAGGCGGCGATCCGCCTGCGCGGGGGACGGATGATCACCGTCACGCCGGCGCCGCCGCCGCCGATCGTCGATCCCGAGCGGGACGGCGCTTCTGTCCGCGCTCTCTTTCGACGGCGCGCCGTGGCAGCGCTTGGTGACGACCGCGCGACGCGAATCGAAACCACGGTCGAAAGAATCGAGGACGTACCAGACGTGTCCTCGTTGGCAATGCTCCTGGCGGAGCCGATCAGATCGTCAGGCCGCCATCCACCGGGATAAGGGCTCCATTGATGAAGCTGGCATCGTCCGAGGCCAGGAACGCGTAGACGGCGGCAATTTCCTCGGGCTTGCCAAATCGACGGAGCGGAGTTCGCTCGTGTAGCGCGTCGGCGACCTTCTCCGGGATGGTTGCCACCATGTCGGTGGCGATGAAGCCGGGAGCGACGGCATTCACCCGGACGCCGACCGGTCCAAGCTCGCGCGCCAGCGTCTTGGTCATGGCGATGACACCTGCTTTCGTTGCCGCGTAGTTCGCTTGGCCGAAGTTGCCGGCGGCAGCGACGATTGAGCTGGCGTTGACGATCGAGCCGGAGCGTTGCTCGAGCATGTGCGGCGCAACCGCCCGGCAACAGAGCCAGACGCCCTTCAGGTTGACGTTCACGACAGCGTCGAACTGTTCCTCTGTCATCTTGATCGTTCGCGCGTCACGGGTGATGCCCGCGTTGTTGATCAGCGTGTCAATCTTGCCGCAGCGCTCGATGATGGCGGCGACGCACGCCTCGACGGAGTCCGCCCGGGCGACGTCCAAGTGGAGCGCAAAGGCGCCGTTGCCGATGGCGCAAGCGACTTCTTGCGCCTTCGCCAGGTTGATGTCGGCAACGACGACCGTGGCGCCCTCGCGAGCGAAGCGCTCGGCGGTTGCACGGCCAATCCCTTGGCCGCCGCCCGTAATGAGCGCGACCTTGTCTCGTAGACGCATGGTATGGGTTCTCCTTCACCGGCCTCTCGGCCGGCGGATGTTCGCGAGTGGGGCGCGAGTTAGTCGGACCGGGCGGCGAGCCACTCGTCGATTTGGGGCCACGTCCGTTTGCGGGCGCCGCTGCCGGCCATGATCCCGATGTGACCGCCCTGAACGCTGAGAAGCTTTTTGTCAGTGCTCCCGACGCGATCCATGATCGAGATGGACTGGACGTTCGGCACGATATGGTCTGCGGTCGCGATGACGTTCAAGAGTGGCACGGTGATCTTCGAGACGTCGACGGTCTGACCTTTCATCTGGAGCGTCCCGTTCATCAACCGGTTCTCGCGGTAAAACCAAACGACCCACTCGCGGAACGCCGCACCGGCAAACGGGGTAAGGTCGGTCACCCAGGTGTTCATCGCTTGCCATGACTCGACGACGCTCGGATTATCGAGGTTTTCCCAGAGCCGAACGTAACTGCCGACGAAGTTCTCGTACGGCTTCAGCATCTTATTGCCCCAGTCGATCATTTCGCCAGGCATGTTGTCCACGGCATTGAGTAACCCATCGACGTTGAAGTACTCGCTGTCCAGCCAGATGCTGTAGGGCACTGCCGAGCGGTCCGAGAAGTCTAGAGGCGCGGTCAAGAGGATGAGATTCTTCAGCCCATCGTGTTGGCGCAACGCGGCGTAGATGGTCACCAATGTTGCGCCAATACACCAGCCGAGCAGACTGAATTCCCGCGAGCCCGAATGCGCCTTCAGCTTGCGAATCGCGCGCGGCAGCAGATCGAGCGCGTAGTCCTCAAAGCGCAGGTGCTTATCTTCTGGTCCGGCTGTGCCCCAGTCGAGCAAGTACACGTCGTATCCCCGCTGGAGCATGAACTCGACGAAGCTGTTCCCAGGCCGCAAGTCGAAAATGTAAGGCCGATTGATCAGGGCGAAAACGAGTAGGAGCGGCACCCGATGGCGTTGCTCTGCCGGAACGTGCGGATAGTAGTGGTAGAGCGTTGCCTTGTTGAGCGTCCAGACGGTCTCCTTCGGGGTCTGCGCGATTTTGGTTTGCAGCTTGCCGGTGGCAAGCTGTGCGCCGCGCTGGGCGCCGCGCGCGAACCGCTCGATTTCTGCGCGAAACTTGAGGAGCGCCTCGGAGTCAAAGCCCGGGTATTTTGTGTTGGTCATGAGTGGGTTCCCTTTGCGTTCCGCCGGGGCGGGCGGTTCTGCGGCTGATCCATCTCGGTCGCGGCCGCGCCGGAGGCTTGGACGGCGCGCAACACGAGGTCGAGCTTTGTGCTCAAGTCAGCGAAACGGGAATCGATCTCGTCGAGTCGGGCATCGAGGTCATCAAGGCGGGTCTCGACGTTGGTTAGGCGCCGGGCCAGGCCGATGACATCCTCGCGGGTTGGCATATTGAGGCGCGTCAGCATCGCCTCCATATACTCGCTGATCGCCTTTTGGTATGGTGCGGCGGTGGCGAGGTAGGCGTCGATATAGGCGCCCATGCTCCGTGCGAAGCTCTCCGTGCCGACGAATTCGGCCATCGCTTTCGCCCATTGCTCGGTCGCTGCGTCGCGCATCTCGCGCCAAGCCTGCATCGGGTCCTTGGGCGAGTTGGGGTTGTCTGCCATTCCGCGCCTCCTACTCGTTCGGGTCGCCCCGTGACCACGGCGCCACGAGCTGGTCTTGCTATGATGCTGTCGACGCTCATGTGCGTGTCCACGGCGCCTGTTTCGTGCCTCTTGCGGCGGCCGCCGTGGCAGAGAACAGACACGCTCCTAGCGTACACCGGTCGGCAGGAGAGACGCATTCATCACGTCAGCGCAACGGCCATTCGCGAGCTCGGTCTGATCGCCGCCTGCTGGCCGCTCGCGTTCGGCCTGCTCTTGGTGGTGGTCGAATCGGTGCGCGGCCGCGCCGAGATAGGGCTCATTGGCTCGGCGGTCCTTCTCGGTCTCCTGTTTTCTGTGATCGGCGCCATCGTCTTTGACGTAGGAGAGACGGTACGCCGCTTTGCCGCGCCGGACTGGTCGGCGGTTTCCTCCGCCATCGCGGCAGACGCCGTCGTGTTCGTCGGCGCGTTGCTGACGATGGGTCTTTTCCCGTGGAACGCTCTGCCGGCTCTCGCCCTCGCGGGTCCGGCGCTCACCGCAGCATTCGCGCATCTTGCACTGATGGCCGTGGGACGTGCTCGGCGGAACGTCCTTGGCATCGGAGGCGCGGTCGTCCTCCTCGCGCTCTGCGGTGGCGCGGCGATCGCTGGTGGAGTGCTTGCCGCGATCTGGCAAGCGGGCCTTGCCGTCCTGTCGATGGACGGGCCGAAACCTCCTTCGCCGTAACGCTCTAAGAAAAGTATCACCGCCACCTCGCGTGGGGTACACTTTGAGCTATTCGCGCCCACCACGGAGGGAAGATGGCCGTCGTTGCCTCTTCACCAATCCGCCGTCCTCAAATTGAGAGCGTCATCGCCTTTGTTCGGGCGCTGCGCGCCTTTCTCTGGGGCAAACGTGCCGCGCAGATCGGGCTCCGGTCGGTCACGGCGACGGCGGGACTGTTGCTGTTGGCGCGTTTGGCTGCCGCACTTGGTGCACCGGGCGCGGCTGATGCTCTTCTTCTGCTCGCAGGCATGCTCGTTGTCGGCGGCGCAATTGCGGTCGTGCGGAGTCGGCCAACCGAGGCAGAAGCGGCGCGGGCGGCCGACCGGTCCCTTGGGCTCCGCGAACGGCTCGGGACAGCCCTTGAACTTGCCGAAGGACCGCAACGGGGCGCGTTGGCGGCGCTTCAGTTGGCCGACACGGGGGCGCTGCTGGCGGGCCGGCGGCCAGCCGAGGCGTTCGGGTCGCTCCTTCCGCGGCGCGATCTGGCCATTGCGGCTGCTGTGGTTCTGCTTGCCCTGGCTGCGTGGGTCGCGCTGCCTGACTTGTCGTCGGTCATCCGCTCGCCGTTCGGTGGGCAGGCCCCTCCCGAACCGGAAACGGCCGCGCCAGCTGCCGTCAGCGACCTCAACCAAAACAATGTCAACGACATTCTCGGCAGCATCGAGGAGACGCGCCGCCGCGCACAGGAACGCCAAATCGATCCGGCGGAGGCTCAGCGTCAGCTGAGCCAGGCGGAAGCTCGCTTGAATGCGCGGATCGAAGCAAGCAATCGTCAGCAGCAAAACCTCCAGAGTCTTGCCGACCAGTTGCGCCAGACCTCTACCGCGCAGGATATCGCTGGCGCGATCGATCGAGGCGACTACAGCACCGCAAGCGACCTGCTGAATCAACTTGCCCGGGAGTCGGACCAACTGTCGCCGCAAGCGCGGCGCGAGCTGGCCCAAGCGCTGGAGCGCGCCGCTCAGCAGACTCAGCAGAACACCGGCTTGCGAGATGCGGAACGGCGTGCGGCCCAAGCGCTCTCACGCGGCGACTATCAGGAGATCGACCGCGCGATGCGCAATCTCGGCGATCAGGTCGGGATGGCGGGCCGCGACGTGGTGCCGCAGAACGAGCTTGGGCGGGCGCAAAGTCGGCTCGACCAAGCCCGCCAGGAACTTGGCTTGGGCGAGGGCCAGAACGGCGATGGTGACCAAGGAATGGAGGCGCGTGGTGGCCAGCCTTCGTCCGGCGGACAGCAGCCGGGGAATTCCGCCAACGGATCGCAGCCGGGCGTGATGCCGGGACAGAACCGGGCTGGTCAAGGCGGTCAGGAGGCCCAGCCGGGTCAGCAAGGACAGCCCCAGCAAGGCATCGGCAATCAACGTCCGGGCGAGTTGCCACAGCAAGACAATCCCTCCGGCGACCGGCTTGGGGTTGGTGGGCGTCCCGTTCAGATCGAAGCTCCGGATTCCGGCGGCCAATTGCGGCCGTCTGACGGTCAGGGAGAGCAACGCGGCGGCCAGTTGACGAACGCTCGCCCGGCCACCGGTGTCGGCGTCGCCCAGCCCACCGATCCGGTTGAGAGCCCGGCGGACTTCACCCGGGTCGCGCCTGAGCGCCGGCCATCGGTCCGGACCTATTTCACCCCGAACGGCCGGTGACCAGCCCAGCGCCGAACCTCCGGCTTTCTCAGAATCTCGACAGCGGGCGCACGATGCTCGGCGACGAGACGTTCCTGCGCTCGCTCGAGCAGCTTGCCATTCTGGTTCGCCGGGTCACCCGGCCCGGCCTCAACGGCGAGCACCGTGGGTTGACCCGATCGAATTCGGCCGAGTTCGCCGATTATCGACCCTACGCCCCCGGCGATGACTTCCGCCGCATTGACTGGAACTTGTATGGCCGCGTCGGCGCGCTCTTTGTCCGCCTCTCGGAAGCGCGTGAGGATGTCGCGATCCACGTCCTGCTTGATACCAGTCGATCGATGGATTTCGGCCGTCCGAATAAGCTCGCTTACGCCAAGCGGCTGGTGGCTGCGCTCAGCTACATCGCGCTCAGTCGGCTCGACCAGGTTTCGGTTGGAGCGCTGACCTACGACGTGGTCGACCGAGCCGGGCCGTTGCGCGGGAAGGACCGCGTCCACCGCCTGCTCGGCTTTCTCGACAGTCTGAGCGCTCGTGGCACAACCGACCTCAACACGGCTCTGCGCCGCTATGCCGATACCGGGCAACCCCACGGCGTCGCGATCGTCGTTTCCGACCTGTTGTCTCCGTCGGGCTTTCGAGCCGGGATCGAACGGCTGCGCGCCGCTCGGATGGAGGCGGTTGTGCTTCAGGTGCTCGCTCCACAGGAGCTCGCGCCCGCCGTCGCAGGCGATGTCGAACTCGTTGACCGTGAGACGGGTGAGATCGTCGAGGTGACGTTGACCGAGGCCGTCGTGAACGAATATCAGCGCCGCCTCCGGGAGTGGACGGCCGAAAACGAGCGGATCTGTGCCGACCTCGGCGTCTCGTTCCATCAAATGAGCAGCGCGACGGCAATCGAAACCGTGGTGGTGACTGAGCTGCGCTCCCGCCGGATTCTGGTATGAGCGTGCTTGCGCCGGCATTGCTCGGCTTCCTCGGCCTGATCCCCGTCATCATCCTCATCTACCTGATTCGTGCCCAACGCCGCCGCGAACCAGTCAGCAGCGTTCTGCTCTGGCGCAACCTCGTGCAAGACCTCGAGATGCGGACCCGGTTCCGACGGCCGCCGATCACGCTCTTGCTCCTTCTCCAACTGCTGGCGGTGGTCATCGGGACGTTGGCGCTTGCTCGTCCGTTTTGGGAGACCACCGCCCCGCCAGCACGCCAACTCGTGCTCGTCGTCGACGCCTCCGCTTCGATGAACGCGACCGATGTCCAGCCGAACCGGCTTGCCGAAGCGAAAGCCCGAGCGCGCGAGGCGGCAGCGAGCGCAGGAGCCGACACCGCGATCGCGGTCGTGCGGGCTGGGCCGAGGGCGACGCTCGAGGTCGCGACGCGCGACAGCGGCGCGGCGATCGCGGCCATCGACGCCATTCAACCCTCGGACGGTGCGGCCGATATGCGTACCGCGTGGCTGCTCGCTGGGTCGGTCGCTGCCGCACGGCCAGAGATACCCGCCACCGTCGTTTTGTTCAGCGACGGATCGTTCCTCGGTCCGCTTCCCTCCATCCCCGCGAGCCTCGCGATCGTGCCGATCGGAAATGGAAGCGACAATCAAGCGATTGTCCAGGTCGGCGTCCGCCGTCCGCCAGCGGGAAGTGCGCGCCCCGACGCCTTCGTTCGTGTGGCGAACTACGCGTCAGAGCCGGTCGAGCGGCGGGTGCGCGCGTTTGGCGACGGCTTGTCGTTCGACGAGCAGACGGTCCGCCTCGGGGCGAGGGCGACCACCGATCTCGTGTTCGAACCGCCGGTGGGCACGCGCGTCTTCGCGGTTCAGCTTGTCGGCGGCGACGTCCTGCGAGCCGACGACCGGGCCGAGGCCGTCCTGCCGCAATCCGGCGAGCGCGAGGTGCTCCTCGTCTCGACCGCGCCCGAGGTGATGCGCCGCGCCCTCCGCGCCATTCCCCAACTGACGGTACGTGAGGTTGCGCCGGACCTTTATCGCGACTCGGGAAGCGCGGCGCTGGTAGTGTTCGATGGCTATCTCCCGCCCGCGTTGCCGCCGGCCCCCTTGCTGATTGTGAATCCTCCGGTTGGATCGTGGATCGCGAGCGCCCGGATTGGCCGACCCGGCTACGCGATCGGCATCGACCCGGAGAGTGCAGTCGTGGCGGGGGTCGATCTGGCGGCAGTCGAGTTTGGCCGCGTGGCGCAGCTGGTCGTGCCGAGTTGGGCGGCGCCGGTTGTCACCGGTCCGGATGGGCCGCTCATCCTCGAGGGCGAGCGTGACGGCCGGCGCGTCGTCGTGCTGGGGTTCGAGCCCGCTGCCTCAAATTTGCCGAAGATGGTCGCGTTTCCGGCGCTGATTGCGAACGCCGTCGACTGGGTGTTGGCTGGTCCAGACGGTGCAGCGCCCGCTGGGACGACGATCCGGCTTCCGGGGGGGGTACGCGGAGACCTCGTCGGGCCGGAAGGTCGTCGCGTGGAGTCTGCTGCGCTGGCGTTGACCGCCGACACCGACATCGCCGGGCTTTACCAACTGCGTCGTCTCGGCGCGGACCCGTTGACGCTCTTTGCCATCAATGTCGCCGACGAGCGCGAGTCGGACGTTGCGCCCCGTCAACCAGCCGTCGGGCAGCCGATTCGACCTTTCTCGCTGCCGGCGCTTGGCGTCGAAGGCGAGCCGGTTGGGATTGAATTCTGGCCGTATCTCGCCGGGGGATTGCTTCTCTTGCTGGTTGTGGAATGGTTGGTCTACACCCGAAGGGGCTCGACATGACGGTCGGTCCGCTTCAGCTTGGGGCGCCGTGGGCACTCGCGCTCCTTCTGCTTCTCGTTCCGATCGTTCTGCTTGGCCGGCGCCGACTTGCCTTCTCGTCGGCGGGTCGCCGCCGATTCGTGCTCGCTGTGCGCTCCTTGGTCGTGGCGCTCGTCGTGGTCGCGCTCGCTGATCCGCGTTGGCTCGCGCCGGGACGCGAGAAGGCGACCATTTTCTTGATCGACAGCTCCGCCTCGACCGCAGGCTTCCAGGCTGCCGCCTCGGCGTGGGTGCGGCAGGCGCTCGAGCGCATGGGGCCGGATGACCGGGCCGGCGTTGTCGCCTTCGGCCGCGAGCCGGTGGTGCTCCAGCCGCTCGGCAGGACACGCGATTTTCGAGCGGCCGCGTTGCCCCCTGATGACCGGACGGATCTCGCGGCCGCACTCCGGCTCGGCCAAGCGATGCTGCCGGCCGGCGGCGTGCGCCGCCTGGTCGTCCTCTCGGACGGTTGGGAGAATCTCGATTCGGCGGAGCGAGTGATGGACGGGCTGGCGGCCGCCGGAATCGTCGTCGACGTCGTCAAACCGACGCTGCCGAGCGCTGGTCTCGTGATTCGCCAGGTCGATGCGCCGCCGCTCCTCCGTGAAGGCGACCCGTTCGACGTCTACGTCCAAATCGAGTCGGCGACAGCCGGCGACGGCCGCCTGACCGTTCTGCTCGACGGCCAGCCAGCCGCTGATCAGGCGATCCGGCTGCGCGCCGGCGCGACCCAGTATGCCGTCCCCCTCATCGCACAGGGCGCAGGCTTCCGCCGCGTTGAGGTGCGAGTCGCTCAAGGAACGACTCAGGCGCTGGCCGCCGCCGGCTTTTATGCTGTGAAGCCGCGCGGCAACGTGCTCCTCTACGAGGACCGCCCGGGTGAGGCGGCGCGGCTGAACGCCATGCTCCAAGAGGCAGGGCTGCGGACCGAGGTCCGCGCTTCACCCACCGCGCCGCCCAATGTCGCGCCCCTGCGCCAGTTCGACGCCATCGCGCTCGTCAACGTTGCGGCGACCTCGTTCACTCTCGACCAGCAGCGGGCGATCCAGGCGTTCGTCCGCGATCTGGGCAAGGGTCTGGTGCTCATCGGGGGACCAAACAGCTTCGCGCTGGGAGACTACGGGTCGCAGTTGCTTGGCGAGTTGTTGCCGGTCCATGCCGACATCCCGCCAAAGCCGGAGGAAGGCACCTTTGGCCTTGTCCTCGTCATCGACAAGTCGGGAAGCATGGACTTGCGGACCGATGGCGTCTCCAAGATGCAGATGGCGAAAGAAGCGGCGATGCTTGCCGTCGACATGCTGCGAGACGATGACATCATCGCGATCGTCGTCTTCGACTCGAACCATCGCTGGTTGGTACAGCCGCAAAAAGTGGCCGATAACCGGGGCGTCCCGGCGATCCAAGCCCGCATCACCGGCGTGCAAGCTGACGGTGGCACCGAGATCTTTCCCGCCCTCGAGCGCGGTGTGCAGGGTATCCGAGACACGGATGCGCGCTATAAGCACGTGCTCTTGCTGTCTGATGGGCAGTCGCCCTCCGGCGATTACGACCGGCTGCTGCGCGAGGCGCGAGCGGCGAATATCACGCTTTCCGCAGTCGCGGTCGGCGCCGATGCCGACACGGCGCTGATGAGCCGGCTTGGCCGCGAGGGAGGCGGGCGGTACTACTTCACCGAGCGGGTGCGCGACATCCCTCGCATCGTCGCGAAGGAGACCTCGATTGCGATCGGGGCGACGACGGCGCAAGGGCGAATTCAGCCCCAATACGTTGCGCCGAGTCCAGTGTTGCGTTCGTTCATACCTGCCGAGCTGCCGACTCTCGCCACCTATGCCGTCACCACACCGCGCGAGGCTGCCGAAACGATCCTTGTTTCACCCTCGGGCGACCCCCTGCTCGCGCACTGGCAGTATGGCAATGGTCGGACAGTCGCCTGGACCTCTGGCCTTCAGGATGACTGGGCGGGTGAGTTTGCGAGTTGGTCGGGGCGGTCGCAGTTCTGGGGCCAGCTGGTGCGGTACGCCATGGGAGTCCCAGCCGAGCCAGGGATCGGCATCCGCGCCGAGACTCAGGCGATGCAGGTGACCCTTACCGCCGATGTGGTGACCGATGACGGCCGGTACATCGACCTCGCCGACGCCGAAGCGACGGTAATCGCGCCGTCCGGCGCAGCACGGGCCTATCCCTTGCGACAGGAAGCGCCAGGCCGGTATCGGGTACAGTTCAGCGCTGAAGAAGCGGGCGCCCACGAGGTGCGGGTTCGGATCGCTCGGGCCGGTCAGGTGGAGCGGAGCGAGATCGCCGGCTTCGTGACGGTCGCGGACCCTGAGGCGCGCTCATTGGCGCCGAACGACCGGCTTCTCAACCGACTGGCGGGCGTAACTGGCGGTCGACAAATCGCGGACCCGGCGGCAGCGTTTGCCGACACCACTCGGCCGGCGGGATTGGCTTGGCTGCCGCTCTGGCCTTGGCTCCTTGGCGGGGCGCTCGTCCTATTCGTTCTCGATATCGCTGCTCGCCGCCTACGCGGGATCGGACTGGCTCGCTTTCGCCGCCTAACGTAGCAACGGGGCGGCCATTTGGCCGCCCCGTTGGGGAAGGGGGAGGAGGGACGCGTATTCCGGCAGAACCGGACGTGGAGGATTAGGCCTCGGCTTGCTTCTGGACCGCCTCGGTGGCAACCGAGACCTGGTTGCTGACGTAGCTCTGGACGCTGTTGGCGTAGCCCTGCCAGACCTGAAGCATCTCTTTGGTGAGACGCTGCTGAGTGCGCACGGCCTCTTCAACGGCTTGTTCGGCCGAGGCGCGCAGGCTGCGGCTGTAATCCCAGTTCTTCAGTGCCACGTCAAACGCCATGTCGGCGGTGGTGAAGACCAGATCGTTCCAAGCGCGCGCCGACCGAATCGCCCACTCGGTCGCGATGTCGGCCTGCTTGCGGGCCTGCTGAGCGGCATTTGCTTCATTCGCCATTGTGGTGCTCCAATCAGGTGCTTCCGCCGGCAAGTGCCGGCTTAGGTTGACGTTCGATAGCGCCATGGTAGAGCCGCCAGTTACAGCCGAGTTTCAGGGATTGCTCCTCAGCCGCGTCGCCGTTCCCCGCTGGCGCGAGCGCTGGCTGCGGCGGCCGCGCGTCGACGACGTGCTTGCCGTCGCTGGCGAGGCGCGGCTGACCGTCCTCGCAGCGCCGGCAGGCTACGGTAAGACGGTTGCACTTGCCGGTCTCGCCGATCGCGGCGGCTGGCCGCTCGTGTGGTGCCGCGCCGCTGCCGAGCCGGCGCGGGCGTTCCTTGCTCATCTCGCTGCGGCGTGTGCGTCGCTCGTGCCCGCTGCAGCGAACGCCCGCACCCCCGCCTCGCTCGTCAATGCTCTGGTGCGCGGGCTCGACGACGAGACGATCATCGTCATCGACGACGCCGAACGGCTCAGCGACGAGGCGGCCGAGCTGGTCGGCTGGCTGGTGGAGCGGCTTCCTGAGCAGGCGCATCTCGTCGTGGCGGGGCGCCGATCGCCGCTCGCCTCCCTGCTCGCTGCGTTCTCCGCCCGGGGTGATGCTGCCTCCGTTGGCAAAGAGGAGCTTGCCTTTACCGACGACGAAGCCGCGCAACTGTTCGAGATCCGTCGCCGGGGCGAGCCCACCTCGATCATGGCAGCGTCGGCGGGATGGCCGATCGCCGTCGATCTCGCGGCTCGGCTTGGCGCAGGCGCGGCGGCAGACGCTGCGCTCGCCGCCTTTGTCGAGCGTGAGGTCCTCGCGCCGCTTGCGGAGCCCGATCGGCGGACGCTGCTGGCGCTGGCCGCGGTGGATGATCGAGCGGTGCAGCCAGCGCTGTTCGAGGTGCTTGGCCGGTCATTGGATGAAGAGGCGCTTGAAGCTCTTGGCGCCCCGGCGGACCGCGGGCAGCTCGTTCCGGCGGCGCGTGCGGCGCTTCGGCGGATCGCGCAGCGCGAGGCCACGTGGTGGAGGGGGATCAATCGGCAGATCGCGGAGCGGCTGGGAGACACGCCGGCCGCCCTGAACCATTGGCTGCTCGCGGGCGCCGACGTTGAGGCATGCTCCCGGTTCGAGCGTGGCGCCGAACGCTGGTTGGCAAACGAACCAGCGCAGGTGGCCGACTGGTTCGATCGTCTCTGCCATCACGGGATGTCCGCGGCGGCAGCGCTCACGGCGGCCCGGGCCAATCGTGCGATTGGCCGCATCGCTCGGGCAGTGACGATTGCGGAAAAGGCGCAGCAGGCTGCCGTCGGTGATCCCGCCATCGAGGCAGCAGCCCTTCACCTCCTTGCCGGGCTGTTTCTGGACACTGTCGAGCCGAGGCGGGCGCGGCCGCTGCTCCGCCGGGCGCGCCGGCTGCTCGACCCGGACGATCCGCGCTGCGCTGAGAACGTGCGACTGCAAATCGAATGCTCGATCGACGCGGGCCAGCCTGCACTCGCGCGTCGGCTCAGCGCAATGGCAGGCGAGGGAGAGCCGCCCCGCCTGCTGCTGCGGACTGGCCGGCTGGTCGAAGCCCGAGCGGCTATCGAAACGGTGCTTGGTGTTGGCTCGCCGGGAGGTGTCCTTGCTGCGCACCGCGAGCCGGCGTTGCTGCTCGCCTACGTCGATGCGGCACTTGGTAGCGGGGCGCGCGCTCTCGCAATGGCCCAACGGGGCATTCTCGAAGCGCAGCAGGCGGGTCATCGTCTCACGGAGGCAGTCGCGTGGATTCGGCTCGGCCATGCTCAGCAAGTTGCCGCGCCGCTGGAACCAGGTCCGGCCATCCGTGCTTACGAAACGGCGATCGCGTGCGCTCGCAGCGCCGGCATCGAGCGGACTGAAGCCGAGGCGTATCTCGGGCTGCTGCTTGCGCGGGGACACGCCGGCGATGTGCCTCGCGCACAGGAGGCATTTGAGCAAGCCGTCGGGATTGCCGAACGAGCCGGCGACCGCTGGCTGGCCGCTTGGGCGGCGGCAGCGCGCGCGAGCGTTTCCTGTGCGAACGACGAGCCCGATGCGATGGACCACCTCGCCCGCGCCGAGGCGCGCATCTGCCGGGTCGAGGACGACTTTGGCCGCGCGGTCGTCGCGCTCTGGCGGGCGATCCATGCGATCGAGCAGGGCGAGGAATCCCAGACGGCGGTGGACGCGCTCTTCACGCTTGTCGAGCGCCACAAGCTGGAAGGACTGCTCACCGGACCGAGCCTTTACGGTCCGCGCGACACCGCAGCGCTTATCCCGGTGCTCCTCCGGGCACGGTCCACCCGCTTCGAGTCCCTTGCCGAGCACCTGCTGCGGACGGCCTTCCCGACCGTAGCGAGCGATGGCACTGTCACCGACTACCATCCGGGATTCACGCTGCGGGTTCAACTGCTCGGTGTGTTTCGCGTGTGGCGCGGGCGGCGGGAAGTCGCGGCGCGCGAGTGGCAGCGCGAGAAGGCGAAGCAGCTCTTCAAGCTGCTCGTCACCTATCGCGGACGTTGGCTGCAACGCGAGCAGATTTGTTCGCTCCTTTGGCCGGATGCCGATCCAGAGGCAGCGGAAGGCCAGTTCAAGGTCGCGCTCAACGCGCTCAACGCGGCCATCGAGCCGCGCCGCCCACCCCGGGTTGCGCCGTTCTTCGTTCGCCGGAACGGGCTCGCGTACGCGTTTGCGCCCGCGTCCGGTGTCTGGATCGATGTCGATGAGTTCGACCTGCGCGTCGAGAGCGCGGCGCGCGGCGACGATGCCTTTGCGACGCGCGCGTTGTCGAGCGCGGTGGCGCTCTATCAGGGCGACTTCCTCGCCGAATCGCTCTATGACCCGTGGACGCATGAGGAGCGCAATCGCCTGCTAGCACGCTATCTCGCCGCCGCGTTGGACCTTGGGAATCGACTTTTGCAACACGGCGAGACCGCCGAGGCGCTGGCGCTCGGCGAGACAGTGCTCCGACGCGATCGGGCAGATGAACGGGCGCATCAACTGCTCATGCGAGCGCACGCGCTGAACGGCGATCGACAGGCTGCGGTGCGCGTTTATCGCCGCTGTCAGCAGGCACTGGCAGAGGAGTTGGGAGTCGAGCCGCTTCCCGAGACCACGGCGCTGTTTGAGCGGATCCGCCGCGGACTGCCGATTAGTTCTTGAACTGCTCGCGGAGCTGCCGCTTCAGCACCTTTTGGGCGGAGTTGCGCGGCAATTCATCGATGAATGCCACGCTCTTCGGCTTCTTGAAGCCGGCGAGCTTTCCTTCGGTGAAGGCGATGATCTCTTCCTCGGTCGCCTGCTCACCGGGGCGCAGCACGACGATCGCCTTCAGCGCCTCGCCCCAGTACGGGTCCGGGACGCCGATGACCGCGACGTCCGCGATCTTGGGGTGACGGAAGAGCACTTCCTCGATTTCGCGGGGATAGATGTTTGTCCCGCCGGAAACGACCATATCTTTCTTGCGGTCGACGATATAGAAGTACCCTTCTTCGTCACGCACCGCGAGATCGCCCGCGCTGAAGAACTCGCCGTGGAAGCCGGCTGCTGTCTCCTCCGGTCGGTTGTGATAGCCGTTGAACAGGTAGGGACTGCGCGAGAAAAGCTCGCCAACGGTGTTGACGCCAACCTCGTTGCCGTCATCGTCAAGCAAGATGATTTCGGTCAACGGAAATGGGTGGCCGACGCATTGAATCTTGCGAAGCTGGTCTTCCGGACGGAGCGACGTGACGATACCGCCTTCGGTCGAGCCATAAAGCTCGAACAAGCGCGTGTGAGGCCATGCGCCGAGGATTTGTTCCTTGGTCGCCTGCGGGAGCGCTGCGGCGTTCGACATCCAGACCCGGAAACGGCTCAGGTCATATTTGGTTCGGGTCGCTTCGGGCAGACTGAAGATCGCGTGAAACATGGTCGGGACCATGAACGCGTTCGTGATGCCCTCGGCGGCGATTCGCTGAAGAAGTTCTTCGGGGCGGAATTGTTTCATGACCGAAAGGGTGCCACCGAAGTAGACGGTTGCCAATGACCACGCCATGCCAGCGCCGTGGTAGATCGGCGCAGTGCCGAGCGCAATGTCGTCCGGCGAATAGCAGCCGAACTCGGCCGCCATCGCGAAGAAGGTGAGGGATCGTGAGCGATGGGAGACCACCGCTCCTTTTGGCTGTCCGGTGGTGCCTGAGGTGTAGTAGATACAGAACGGGGTTGTCTCATCGACCGGCACATAGGTGTCGGTCGACGCGGCGGCCGCAAGCAGGTCCTCGTACGGCAGCGTGCCCGGGACGCTGCGCTCGCCGATGCGCACCCAGTGGCGAACTTCCTTGGCTTCTGCCCGCGCAATCTCGATCGCCCCGTCGTAATCCTCGGCGTAAATACAGGCGAGCGCTCCCGAATCGTTGAGGTGATAGGCGATCTCGGGACCGACAAGGCGATAGCTGATTGGCACAATGACGAAGCCCGCGCGCGCGAGGCCGAAGGCGATCTCGATGTATTCTGGGATATTGGCGAGCACGACACCGATGCGGTCGCCCTGTTGGAGTCCGAGCCCGCGGACGGCGTGGCCCACCTGATTCGCCCGGTCGTTCACCTGCCGAAACGTAAAGCGCTTCTCGCCCTGAACGACGGCGAGCTTGTTTGGTGTGCGAAAGGTGCTTACGCGCAAGCCGTCGGCTATGTTGAGCGGCACGTTGACCCGGGGTCCAAGCAACTGGGTCATTTCGCCTCCTCCACACCAAGCGTTCCGGGCAGATGGTCACCGCCGATCGGGATGCCACCGGGGTGCATTATCCCGGCCCCGTGGCGGGTGATCGCCGGCTCACGGGAGATCGGATTGAGGACCCTCCCCGCCTTCGTCCGGTCGTCGACGTCGAGCAGATTGCTGTCTGGGTAGAGCACGACGCCAAGCTGCGCCGCGACATGGCGTGCCGATCGGGTGACATACGCCTCTGGGCCGATCCGAACGAGCCGTACCCGCGCCTCGGCCGCGCGGCGCACGTCCTGCGAGTCGATCACCCGGCCCAAGATCACACCCAACTGAGTGGAGGGTGCGCTGCCTCTCGCAATCTGGCGTCGCTGCCGGTAGGACGGCGGACGGCGCGACGAGACCAGCGTCGGCTGCGGCCGTGGGCCGGCGTCCGCTCTGCTGATTGGGGGAGTCACCCGCTCCGGCTCTGCGGCGATGGGAGTCGCGATGGGAATGCGCCGAACGGGCAACGGAAACTCCGTTGGTGACCCGACCGGCGGTGTCGTCGGAGGGGGCGGAGCCTGTCCCACTTGTCCAGCGCCGTCGCGCTCGTTTGGGGACGGAGCAACCGTGGGCTGGGGTGAAGTGGACAACCGCGCCAAGATGTCGGCGGGGTTAGGCATCGGCGCGGCGCTTGCGCCCTCAAGCGGGAGAGGAGCGAGCGAGGACGGCGCAGCGGGCTGGGATGTGGTGGACAACCGCGCCAAGATGTCGGCGGGGTTGGGCATCGGCGCGGCGCTTGCGCCCTCAAGCGGGACATCCTCGGGCTCGCGGCGGATTGGTGGAACGTTCGGCAGGGAGCCTGTTTCCGTGGATGGGGGAGGAGGCGGAGACGACGCTGGCTGAGACGCCAACGATGGGGCGGGCGGCGGTGCGTCTGGACCAACGATTCGGACCCCAAGGCGCTCGGCGAGGGCGCGCGCCTCCGGACCAACGATGTCACCCTGCCGAATGGTAAGGGTTCGGTCGGTGCGGCGCGCCGCCCGCTCGATGTCGGTGGTGATGATGATCGCCACGACTCGCTACTCCCCTTCAGTGCCGGGGGTCGGCGGCAACTCCCAAAGGTCGTAGAGCCGGCGGCAATTCTCCCGCATCAACCACGGCATGCTGCGCTCGCGGATGCCGATTTCGAGGATCTCCCGGCGGGCCCGTTCGAAATCGATAATCGGCCAGTCGGTGCCGAAGATCACCTTTTTCCGGCCGCGGGTGTTGATGAACTGGATGAATTCCGGCTCCCAATAGCGGGGGGCGTGTGCGTCGGTGCCGATATAGACGTGCTCGTGCTTCCACGCAACCGAAATCGATTCGCCGATGTACGGCCAGCCGGTGTGAATCAAAAACAGCTTCAACTCGGGCATCGCGATTGCGACCATGTCGAGCGACATTGGCCGCGCGACGGTGGGCATCCTCCGCTGCGCCGAGTGGCCAACTTGGATCTGGATCGGCACCTCAAGCTCGGCGCACTTTGCGTAGTAGGGGAAATAGAGGGCGTGGTCCGGCGCCATGCCAAACCAGTGGGGATAAAGGTGGGCGCCGATGAAGCCGTACTCCATGACGGCGATCTCGAGCTCCTTGACCCCAGCCATCCCGCGGTTCGGGTCCACGCCGGCGATCGGTCGAAAGCGATCGGGATAGCGCTCGCAGACGTCGTAGACGCGCTTGTAGGTGATTTCCCATTCGCCGCCGCGCGCCGCCAACAAAAAGGCGATCTCAATGTTGGCACGGTCCATCATTTCGAGCATCTGCTCGATTTCCACGCCGTTCTTGAACTGCTCGCCGAGGCGGATCCGCTCCCAAAAGTCCTTCAGATGGTCGGGGAAGACTGCAAAGTCCTCCTTTGTCCAGAGGTTGACAACCGGATCGATCGCTGGAATGAGAAGACGGCGCCCGTCCTCGGACACCGTCATCGGCTGTGTCGGGCTGGCGGTTCCTTGCTCCATGACCCTTCAGACCAGAGGTGAGCTACCGGGCCAATGCTACGGAACCGCTGAACGGAGTGTCAAACACGCCGGCCGTGCCTGTTGGCGTGACGCTCGCGCGGCGCGGTTCCGCCATCGTTCGAGGCGTTTGTGGCGCAAACGGTCCATTCGGTGGCCGTGAGCGCCTCGCCTGTGGATTCCCTGCGAACCCATCGTCGTTGCGACACGACGCCGAAACCCACGTCTCGCCGTCCCCGCACGTGCTGGCAGCAAGCGGTGTGCCATTAGCGGGCGCCCCGATGGTTGAAGCGGCGAACGAGGCCGCCGATCCAGCGCGTGCCCTCGAGGGAAAGGGCGAGCGCGACGAGAATGATGACGGGCGCGATCGCCGCCAGCCGCGCTGAGGGCGGGCGAGCAAGGCGCAAACGCCAGGCAAGGATGAAAAGGATCATCCGCAAGCCGAGACCGACCGCCTTCAGGGGATCGCCAGTCACCGACGACTTGCCGACGCGCGCCCGGTAGTGGACGGGAATCTCAATGTAGCGTACCCCGCGCGAGACAACGAGCAACATCATCTCAAGGCCAAAATGCGAGCCGTCGACCGTAAAGCCGTCCGCGATTTTGGCTAGCGCCTCGCGCTTGATCAGCCGCATGGTGCAGCCGACGTCCGAGAAGTGGGTGGTGTCGAAGAGGAATTCGAGCAGCTTGGCGACCGCCCAATTGCCCCACTTCAGGAAGAGGCCCATGTTTGCGCCCTCGCCGATGAGCGAGGTGGTCGTGCGCGTCCCGAAGACGACGTCAAAATCCTCGGCATACGCGAGCAACTTGCGCACATCACGCCCGTCGAAGGTCCCGTCCGGCTCGGCAACAATCAAGTAGTCGCCGGTGGCTTCGCGCAGCCCGCGCTGGATCGCCGCACCGTAACCTTGGCGCGGCTCAAACACCTCTCTCGCCGCCGTCTTCGCGACCTCTTCATGGGTACCCGGCGCGGCGTTGTTGTTGACGACGACGATCTCGTCGACGACCCCGGTGGAGAAAAACTCCTCGATCGCGGCACGGATCGAGTCTTTCTCGTTATACGTCGGGAAAATGACACTTATTCGCTTGCCGTCCCACACGGTCGGCTCCTGCTGGCAAGCTCTGGGCGCAGGGCGATCGTAGCAGACCAGCGCTGGCAAGCTGCACCGGCGGCAACTTGCCAGCTATGATTGCCACGGGCCGGCGGCCGGCAGTATACTTGGAACGCGGTCAACGCGGGCCGTTGAGGACTCGCCGGCGCATGGCGGCGCAAGAGCACGAAGCAACCAGGTCACACCCGACCGGCGTCGGGTGGGGGTTGGAGATGGATCAGCTGCACGAAGCGTGCGCCGTCTTTGGCATCTACGCGCCGGGTGAGGACGTTGCACGCCTCACCTTTTTTGCGCTCTATGCGCTCCAACACCGTGGCCAGGAGAGCTCCGGCATCGCCGTTGCTGATCGAAAGGGAGCGATCCAGCGCCACGTCGGGATGGGGCTCGTCAACCAGGTCTTTGAGGAAGAGCATCTCGCTCTTCTCCAAGGCGACCTCGCGATCGGTCACAACCGTTATTCCACCACAGGGTCAAGCCGCTTCGTCAACGCCCAGCCGATCATCGTCCCATCGCCGCTCGGTCCACTCGCGCTTGCGCATAACGGCAATGTGGTGAACGCTCAGCCGTTGCGCGAGGAATTGATCGAGCGAGGCGCGGAGTTTCAAAGCACGACCGACTCGGAAGTGATCGCCCATCTGATCGCACTCGCGCCAGGAACGACGTGGCCAGAGAAGATCCGGCGTGCGATGGGCCGTCTCTCGGGGGCCTACAGCCTGACCCTCTTGACGAGCGACGCCGTCTACGCGGTGCGTGACCCGCTCGGTGTCCGTCCTCTGTGTCTCGGTCAGCTCGGTGCAGGGTGGGTCGCAGCCTCCGAGAGCTGCGCGCTTGACCATATCGGCGCAAGCTTCCTGCGCGAGGTGATGCCGGGTGAGATCGTCCAGCTTGGAGCACACGGAATTTGCAGTTACCTTGGCCGGCTGAACGAGCGACAGGCAACCTGCATCTTCGAGTTTATCTATTTTGCCCGGCCGGACAGCGTGATCGACGACCGGTTGCTCTACCTCGCCCGCGAAGCGATGGGCGCCGAGCTGGCTGCCGAGCACCCCGTTGAGGCTGACCTCGTCATGGCGATCCCCGATTCGGCGACGGCCGCCGGGATCGGGTACGCCCGCGCCTCAGGCATTCCGTTTCGCGAGGGGCTGCTCAAGAATCGGTACGTCGGCCGGACCTTCATTCAGCCCGACCAGCGCATTCGCGATGCCGGCGTCCGACTGAAGTTCAACCCCCTACCGCACGTCTTGGAGGGTAAGCGGGTCGTCGTCGTCGATGACAGCATCGTTCGCGGCACGACGACGCCGCACGTCGTGGCGCTGCTCCGGCGTGCCGGCGCAACCGAAGTGCATATGCGCGTCTGCGCCCCGCCCGTGAAGCATCCGTGCTTCTTCGGCGTGGACCTCGCGACGCGGGATCAATTGATCGCCGCGCATAAGAGCGTCGAGGAGATCCGGGAGTGGATTGGGGCGGATTCGCTTGGCTATTTGAGCATCGCCGGGCTTCATCGGGCCGTCGGCCTGCCTGCTGAACGATTTTGCACGGCCTGCTTCACCGGAAACTATCCGATCCCAGTTCAGCTCGAAATGGACAAGCTGGCGCTCGAGCCGCATGTGAACGGACGTGTTGCGCCGCTGTTGTTCGCTCGCTCGTGAGCCGCATCGGCGTTCTCGTCTCCGGCCGCGGTTCAAACCTCCAAGCGCTGCTGGATGCCCAAGCAGCGGGCACCCTTGGCGGCGAGGTCGTGGTGGTCATCAGTAATCATGCCGGCGTCCCGGCGCTCGAACGCGCCGCCAAGGCGGGCGTCCCAACGGTCGTCCTCGAGCGGGATGCCTTCGAGTCGCGAAAAGCGCAGCATCTCGCGATCTGCGAGGCGCTCGTCTCGCACAACGTCGACATCGTTGTGCTCGCTGGCTTCGACCGCATTCTGCACCCGGAGGTGGTGCGGCGCTTTCAGCAGCGCATTCTGAACGTCCATCCGTCGCTGCTCCCGGCATTTGCTGGTGGTCTCCACGCTCAGGCGGACGCCCTCGACTACGGAGTCAAGGTTGCTGGCTGCACCGTCCATTTTGTGACGGAGGAAGTCGACGCTGGTCCGATCGTGCTCCAAGCCCCTGTCCCGGTCCTCGATGACGACACCGTGGAGAGCTTGAGTGCTCGCATCCTCGAGGAGGAGCACCGCATTCTGCCGGAGGCTGTTCGTCTCCTCGCCGAAGGTCGGCTGCGGATTGAGGGGCGACGGGTACGCGTCCTGCCGGATCCGCTGCGAGCTGATTGACACCCTCGGAAGCTCGTCTCTATCATCAGTCTAGGGCTCGGGACGACTGGCGCGAACGTGGAATCGACCACGGGGAAGTCCGAGCCGGCGCGTGCGCTCAGCCGCTCGCCTGGGCTGAGGTGTCGAACGAAACGCCGTTTCGCACCACAACCACGAGAGGAGATCGATGCGCGCCATTCTCAGTGTCTCCAACAAGCAGGGGCTGATCGAGTTCGCCCGCGGGCTGCGTGATCTGGGCGTCGAGTTGTACTCGACCGGCGGTACCAAACGCGCCCTCACCGAGGCAAGCATCGAGGTCCATTCCATCACCGACTTGACCGGCTTCCCTGAGATACTCGACGGCCGCGTCAAGACCCTCCATCCCAACGTTCACGGCGGGCTGCTCGCGCGGCGGGACCATCCAAGCGATCTCGATGAGATCGGACGACTCGGGATCGCGCCGATCGACCTCGTTTGCGTCAATCTCTATCCGTTCACTGAGACGATCGCCAAGCCCAGTGTCACGCTGGCCGACGCGCTCGAGCAGATCGATATCGGTGGCCCCACGATGATCCGCGCTGCCGCCAAGAATCATCCGAGCGTCATTGTCGTTTGCGACCCAGCGGACTACGACGGCATTCTGGAGGGGCTGCGCAGCGGCGGAATCGACGCCGACCGGCGGCGGCAGCTGGCGGCAAAGGCATTTCAGCACACGGCGTCCTACGACACCGTGATTGCCGAATACCTGCGCGGTGACTCGGTCGCCTTCCCGCAGCAGCTCACGGTCGCGTTGGAGAAGGTGCGCGACCTCCGCTACGGAGAGAATCCGCACCAGAAGGCCGCCTTTTATCGCGAGATCTCGCCGGTGATGAGCGGGCTCCGCATCAGCAACGCCCGGCAGGTGCACGGCGCTGATCTGTCGTTCAACAACATCCTCGATGCCGATGCGGCGCTCGGCGCGGTGGCCGACTTCATGGCGCCGACGGTCGCGATCATCAAGCACAACAACCCCTGTGGCTTGGCGACCCGCCCAACACTCGCCGAGGCATATCAGCGCGCCTTCGAAGGCGACATGGTCTCCGCTTATGGTGGCATCGTTGCGCTCAATCGGGCGGTCGATGGCGAAACAGCGGCGTTGATCGCCGAGACGTTCTACGAAGTGGTCATCGCCCCATCGTTCCAGCCAGAGGCGCTCGCCATCTTGACGAAAAAGCGGAACCTGCGTCTCCTCGAAATCGGCGACTGGCTGGCGAATCAGCCTCCGCGGCACGCCGCGGAGGGCGACGAGTGGCAACGGCTTGTCGCCGAGGCGCACGAGCCGTCGCGGCCACCAGCCGGCCATCTCCCGCTGGAATACGACCTGCGCCGGGTGAGTGGCGGCCTGCTGGTTCAGACGCGAGACGCTGCCCCGGTCGACCCGCTCCAACTGACCGTTGCCTCGGCTCGCCGGCCGACCCCTGAGGAACTGACCGATCTGCTGTTCGCTTGGCGCGTTTGCCGGCACGTCAAGTCGAACGCCATTGTGCTCGCCAAAAACCTGATGATGATTGGAATGGGCGCCGGCCAACCCAACCGCGTCACCTCGGTTGGGCTCGCCTTGGAGCGAGCCGGCGACCGCGCCCCTGGCTCGGTGCTTGCCTCGGATGCCTTTTTCCCCTTCCCGGACGGCGTTGAGCGGGCGGCGAAAGGGGGCGTGACCGCCATCATCCAGCCGGGCGGCTCGATTCGCGACGACGAGGTGATCAAGACCGTCAACCACCACGGCATGGCGATGGTCTTCACCGGTATGCGCCACTTCCGCCACTAGGATGGCCTTCATCGCCCTCGAAGGGCTGGACGGATCGGGTACCACAACCCAATGCACGCTCCTCGTCGCCGCGCTTCGCCGGCGCAATGTGAGCGTGGTGGAAACGAGGGAGCCGACCAATGGACCGATCGGTCGACTGATCCGGCGCTTCTTGGGCGGCGAGCTGGTGCTCGATCCGGCGACGGTCGCGCTCCTCTTCGCAGCTGATCGGCTCGAGCACTTGCGGCAGGAGGTGATTCCGGCGCTTCAGGCAGGCGCCATGGTGATCAGCGATCGCTACCTGCTCTCCTCGCTCGCCTACCAGAGTATCGACCTGCCGCCCGGATGGGTGGCCGCGATCAACGCCCGTGCCGGGCACCCTGACATGACCATCTTTCTTGACGTGTCCCCGGAGCAATGCCTCGCTCGCCTTGCAGGCCGCGGCACACCTGCAGAGCATTACGAACGGCTTGACCGGCTTCAAGCTGTGGCTCGCGCCTACCGGCGGGCGATCGACGCGGCACGCCTCGCTGGGGTGGCGGTTCGCGTGGTTGATGGAACAGGCGATCCGGAAGCGGTCCATGCGTTGGTGCTCGCTGCCGTTTCACCGCTGCTCTCAGCTGACGAGAGGCGCCGCCTATAATTCGGTGCCCGTTGCTGCGGTGGCGCGGAGCTTGGGCCTGGTGGCGTGATGCCCACGGTCGATGTCGTTATCCCCGTCTACAACGAAGAGAAGGCGCTGCCCGGCAGCATCGCGCAGCTTCGGGAATTTCTGAGCGAGAAGTTTCCTCACCCTTGGCGCATCATCATCGCTGACAATGCCTCGATCGACCGCACCGCTGAGGTCGGGGCGGCGCTTGCTGCCGAGCATCCGGACGTCAAGTATCTCCGGCTTGAACAGAAAGGCCGTGGCCGCGCGCTCCGTACCGCTTGGCTCGCGTCGGACGCCGACATCCTCTCCTACATGGACGTCGACCTCTCGACGAACTTGAACGCCTTTCCGCCGCTGATCGACGCGATCGTGACCCGCGGCTATGACCTCGCGACCGGGTCGCGGCTGATGCCGGCCTCGCGCACGACGCGATCGCTGAAGCGCGAGATCATTTCGCGCGGCTACAACTTGCTGATTCGGCTGCTGTTTTGGCACCACTTTTCGGACGCTCAGTGCGGCTTCAAGGCAATCACGCGACAAGCGGCGCATGACTTGGTGCCGCTCGTCGAAGATCAGAGTTGGTTTTTCGATACCGAGTTGCTGCTACGCGCCGAGCAACGCGGCTACCGCATCGCTGAGGTCCCGGTCGAATGGATAGAAGACCTCGACAGCCGCGTCAACATCGTTCGCACCGCAATCGACGATGTCCGGGGCTTGCTGCGGGTCCGTTTTGGCCCACCGCCCGGCGCTGCCCGCCCCTGAGTCAGCGACGCGACGCGCTCGCCGGCCGGCTGGTTTTCGACAGGACGTAGGCGAGTACGCCAACGACGATCACCGCCATCGGGATAAGGCCGGGCCAGCGTTCTCCGCCGGCAGCCCCAAGCGAGATAGCGAGCGCTCCCAAAAAGGCGGTCAAGGCGTAGAAGAGGAAGACGACCTGACGTTGGGTCAGCCCGAGGTCAAGCAGTCGGTGATGGAGGTGGGCGCGGTCGCCGCCCTTGAACGGTGACCGGCCGTGCAGCAGCCGGTAGATGATGACCGTCGCGACATCGGCGATCGGCAGTCCCATCACCATCAACGCGGCGGCGATCTTTGCCCCGCCGATGATCGAAAAGACCGCAAGCAGGAAGCCGATCAGCGTCGCGCCCGAGGTGCCGAGGATCAGCCGCGATGGGAAGAAGTTCCAGCGCAAAAAGGCGAGCGCTGCGGCAGCGAGGGCCAACGGCAGCGCGGCGATCGAATACTGGCCCTGCAGGACGGAGACCAGAAAGAGTGTGGTGGCAGCGATCGCGCCGATGCCGCCGGCGAGGCCGTCGACGCCGTCGGCAAAGTTGACGGTGTTGATCATGCCAACGATCCAGAGCACCGTGAAGGGGATGGCGATCGCGAGCGGCAGCTCAACGCGGCGGATCATGTCCACCTGGATTGTGAAGAGGATGGCGATAAGTGCGACGGCAATTTGGGCTGCCAACTGCGGCCACGGTGACAGACGGTAGCGGTCGTCGAGGTAAGCTATCGGGAGGATGAACAGGGCTCCGACGGTGAGGCCGGCGAGACGCAGCCATTCGCCGGGGTAGCGCGGAAAGAGGACAACGGCGGTGGCCAGCCCAGCGAAGAACGCGAGCGTGAGCGCGTAGCCGCCGGTTCGGGGTAGTGGTCGGTCCTGTGCCTCGCCCGGCCGAGGGGAGGTCGATCATGCCCCACGCGATACCCAACCGGCGCGCCAATGGCATCGTCAACGTCCCGACGCCGAAGGCCACCCCAGCGACGATTCAGATAGGCAACGAGGGGTGGAACGGGGATCACGGGTTCAAAACCCGCGTACCGGCGCGAGCCGCGTGACGGAGAATCGACCGTCGACGCGCTCGACGCGATATGGCACGGCATACTGGTCCCAAGAACTGGGCAACGCCGGGCCGCGCCAGGCTCCCGCTTCGATCACACGCGACCAATAGGTAACGAGCACTTCGGCGCGCCAGTCGATGCCCCGCCGGCGGTCCTCGTCCTTGAGAGGAAGGGGACGTGTTTCAGTGGCGAGGTGGCTGATCTCGCGGACGACCCAATCGCCATCCGGGGCGATAACGATCTTGGTTGTCCACGGGGCGCGGCGACCCACGCCGCCAAAGTCTGCGCGGAAGGCGCTGAGCGCCTGCTGTTGCGCATCCTGCATGGGATCGGCCGGGCCGCAGCCAGCGCCGAGGAGGAGCGCCAGCATAAGGAGGAGCGCGCGCACCTCTTCAGCGTAGCAGACGATTTCGGGCGAGTCGAGGAGCACGTTTTCGAGATCACGTCAGGGGTTGTCGAGGTCGCGGTGGGAGACGCTGGCGATCGTTGTGGATCGATCAACGGGAGATCGTCCGGTCCTGATGGGAGCAGAGAGGTGCCTTCCGGCTGAACTGGGCGTCGTATCGTGCGGGATTTCGACGCCCGTCGATTCGTTCTTGTGTGGGAACCTCGGAATGCGCGGACGATTCGCGCGTCCTCAGGTGGGTATCCTGGTTGGCGGGTGTGTGCTCTCCTCTCGTTGCCTGCCCGTCGGGCAGGGGCGAGGGAAGAGAGGAGCAAGCGCCCGGGCTACCCTGCTTTGCGCTCGTCGGCCAAGATCTCGGCGAGGCGGCGCTCGGCGCGCAGCCGCAGTGCCCGGACGGCGCGCGGGCTGACGCCGAGGTCACGGGCGATAGGCTCGGAGTCCTCGCCGTGCCAATAGGCCCGGATGACAACGTCGCGCTGGCGGTCGGACAGCCGGCTGAGGGCGGCTTGGACGTCGAGTCGTTCAGCAAGATCGGGTGCAGCAGCGATGACGTGCTCGGGGTCGGGCAGCGGCGCTTCCGGACGGGTGCGGCGGCGCACTAGCCGGCGATAGTTTTTTACCCGCCAGGCGAGCTTCACCTTGATGTAGTGGCCGAAGTAGACGGGGCTGGCGGCGTCGTACTCGCGGACGAGTTCGAGAAACTGGCAGATTGCCTCTTGATACTGGTCCTCGTAGTCGGGCCAGCCACGGCAGAGCGAGCGAATGAGCGGTTGGAATCGCTCGACCAGTTCCTCACGTGCGGCGAGGTCGCCGGCCCTGAGCGGCGATGACAAGCGAAAGGACCGATACCTCGGTGCGGTTCAGCGCGATGCTCCTTCTGCCGCAACATCCCGCCGGAGGCGGGTGGCTCATCCCGACTCCAAAGTAGAACAAATGTTCTATGCCTGTCAAGTCGATTTCCTCTCGACAGCACGAAGCCCCCGCCTCAGGCGGGGGCTTGATCAGGGGTGGCGGCGCATTACGCGCCCTCGGCGCCCTCCTCCGGAGCGCCCGTTTCCGGCGCTGCGCCGCCGGTCGGGTCTGCTGGCACTTCCGCCGGCGGAGCGTCGGCAGGGGGGGGCATCGGCTGGCGGCGTCTCGGCCGGCGGCATCTCCGCCGCGGGTGGTTCGGCGGGAGCCGCCGGAGCTGCCGTCACGACCAGTGTGCCGACCATCCCCCGCTCGATGTGGTCGCCAATGTCGCAATACAGCTTGTAAGTACCGGGCACCAAGTCGACCGTAAAGCTGTCTTGTCCGCCGAAGCCGATCTCGCGCGTCTGCTTGTAGATGCCGTTGCCGTCGAGGATCAGGTTGTGGCGCTTCTCACCGACGTTGCGGGCTACGAAGGTGTAGCTTCCTGCTGTCAGTGACGGTGACGCTGGATTGAAGTAGTAGTCGCCCAGTTCGATCGCGACCGTGGTGGCTTGCTCGGCGAGCAGCCCCGCTCCGGCCCGTCCGATCTCGGTGGCGGAGACAACGCCTCCCGTCAGGAGCGTGCCGGCCGCCAACGCGACCGCGACGCCGAGTCGAATTCGTTGTCGCATAGACTCCTCACTGTTGTGGAAGCGTTTGCCCTTCGGGCTAATGCTACCAACCCTTCGGTTCTCCGACAAGATTTCTCGTTAGGAACTAACCCAGAGTGCTCCCAGTTCTACGCTCGTCAGTCCGGACGGCGTAGCAAGCCGCGTGCCATCGTCCAGCCGATATAGTCCCGCAAGGAGGCGATACTCTCCCGGCGGCAGCCCGGCTGGCAGCCGCAGCGCCCGCTGGTCGAGCACACGCTCACCAGCCGTCCACAGCGATGTTGGATACGCCCCATCGAGCGGCGCCCCGTCGGCTTGGACGACGGGGCGCCCGTCTGGCCCGGCGAGATGAAGGAAGACTTGCACGTCGTCGGGCTGGGTGGTCAGCGCCCGCCAATGGAGCCCGATCGCGAGCTCGCAGGGGGGCCGTGCTGCCTCCAACGCGCAGCCGTTGCGCGGCGCGTCGAAGCCGTCGAGCGCGATCCGACCACCCAGTTCGACTCCGAGCGGCCGCTGCGGCGCAGCCGGCGGGGGCGGCGCGATCTTGGTGACACCGATCTCAAGCGTATCCCCGATTCGGCGATCGCCGCTCGGCCCAGCGGCGGTCCACGGCAACCGTTCCAGTGTCGACCGAGGGTAGATGCCGGCGACGACTCGATAGCGCCCGGGCGGCGCGTCGCTGGCAACCGGAATTGAGAACCAACTCACCACCTGTTCGCCCCCCTGCCACTGACCGCTGGGATAGGCGACGGCGTCGTGCTGGCCGCGTGGCTGCCCAGCGGCATCGAGCAAGTGGACAAAAAATGCCAAATTCGGCCGGCTCGTCGGACCGCGCGGCGACCAAGCGATCGTCACCTCCAGCCGTCCGCCCGGCTCGATTGCCGCCGGCAGGTTGCTCAGCCCGGTCACGTCGACGAGCCCGCCGGCAGTGAAGGCGGCAGGGCCGCTCAAGCTGCGGGGGGCAGCGCCGGCGCGTTCGGTGGAACACTCACCAGCCAAGCGCGGGGTGTCCCGCCTTGTGCGGTCGGGCCGCTCGTTACCTCGGCGCCGGGGAATGCCGCGCGCAATACCGCCAGCGCTCGCTCGTTCGAGCCCGGCAGGGCGTACACTACGCCGCCCGGTCCGGCATCGCGCCGAAACACGATTTCCGTTCCCGCCATCGATTCCAAACCGGCTCGTGACCACGCGCGAGAAATTGGACGCTTGGATGAGGAACGAACGGTGCAGACGCGTAAGCGAGTGCCCCAGTCGGCGCATCGCGAAGCAGACGGGCGGCGGCGGCGACCTCCGCCTCGAAAAACTGCGCGGTGCGTGAATCGTTCGCCCAAACGAGGAAGTAGTCTCGCGCCGTTTGCAATCCGGCGACGATCAGCCAGAGCGCAGCGAGCGCCGGCGCCAACCCGGGCCACCGAACGAGCACGGAGATCGCGGCTCCGGCGGTCGCTGCGCCGAGCCCGACGAGCAGGAAGACGGCGGGCGCTGCGCCGAGCGTGCGCAGCGCATGGGGGTTATCGATGGCAAGGGCGCTTGGCAGAAGGAGCGCCGCGAGCCAAATCAGCAGGAAGAGTGCCGATCGCTCGCGCACGCGGATCAGAGCGACGCTCCACTCCGAGGACGAACATCGCGGCCGTTGCGAGATCGAGCACCGGCCGGCCCGGCAGATTGTGGCGCGGCTCGTTGTCACCGCGCCAGAAGAACATCCCGATGGTGTCGCGGACGCCAGCCGCGGCGATTAGGGCGGCCTCGCCGGGTGAGCCGGCCGTCCGGAAGGGCGACAACTGGCCGGCACGGTCAACGAAGTAGCTCGGGTTGAGCGCGAAGAAGAGCAGGAGCGGCAAGGCGCTCGCCGCCATGCCGCCGGCGAGTAGCGTCCACCCGGCGCGCTCGGCACGGATCGACCGCCGGTCGAAGACCAGTCGGGAGAGGAAATAGACCAGCACAACGATCGGCGCCATTCGCGCCGCCAGATAGGTGTACGGCGTCAGCCCGACGGCGACGCCAGCGGCGAGCCAATTCCAGCGGCCACCGCCGGTCTGGGCGCGCCAGAACAGCCAAAAGGCGAGGACAACGACGAACGGCATCGTGTTGACGCGAAAGCCGATCCGGTTGAGGTCGAGCGTCCAAAATGAGGTGGCCAGTCCGACCGCCGCCACCAGCCCGCTCCACCGGCCCAAGATCAGTCTGCCGAGGAGAAAGGTGAGGCCGGCGGCGCCGATCCCGAAGACCGCGGCGGCCCCGCGCAGCGTCTCAACGCTCGGGCCGAGCACGGTGAACACACCGGCGAGCACATAGGGAAAGAGCGGCTCTTTGTCGCCCCAGTAGACTTGGAAGACGCCGCGCTGAACGTCTTGCGCAGCCAGCGCGTAGCCCGCTTCGTCCCGCCAAAGGCCAGGCGGAATGGCCTCCAGCGCCGGAAGACGCAGGAGACCGGCGAGCAGCAACACGCCGGCGAGCAACAGCCAATCCAGCCGCGTGAAGGGCTCGCCGTGGCCGGCTTCGAGCGGGATGCGGAGGCGCCGGCCGGTCATCGCGCGAAGTATAGAGGCCGAGCGCCTATCGCGAATCCGAAGCCGCTGCTAGAATTTCTCGGTGAGCCAAGGAATAGTCGTCGATCGGGTCACCGACCGGCCGGCGGACGTCAGTCGCTGGCCGAGAATGTTTATCTCGCTCAGCGAGCCGCAGTTTCGTGCCTTCGTCGTCGGCATGATGTTCACCTACGTGCCGATGACGATGCAGATGGTGACCACCGGGTACCTCGCCTACCTAATCGCTGGCCGGGCGACCGACCTTGGATTGGTAGCGATGGCGTGGGGGATTCCCGGTCTGGCGCTCACCCTCTTTGCCGGCGTCGCCGCCGATCGCTACGACCGGCGAATGATCATGCTCGTCACCCAACTCCTCGTCGGCGTCCAGACCATTGCGGTCGCGTTGCTGGTCCAGCTTGAGGTGATTGAGGTGTGGCACCTCGTCGTCTCGGCGCTGCTGCAAGGGACATTGTTCGCCTTCAACATGCCTGCGCGGCAGGGCGCCCTGCCTGATGTCGTCCCGGAACGGTTCGTCGCCAATGCGGTGGCCGTCAACAACTCGTTCTTCAATCTGTGCCGGATCTTTGGGCCGGCGCTCGCCGGCGTGTTGATCGCTATCCCCGGGTTTGGAAGCGCCGGTGTCTACTACCTGATGGGCGCCTCGTTCGTCCTGTCGTCGCTGGCGCTGCTGCGGCTGCGGCTGCCGCCCCGCTCCCGGCCAGAACGTCGGCCGGTGCTGATCGAGATCGGCGCTGGGTTTCGGTACATCACGGCGCATCCCTCGTTGTGGGTGATGATTGTGATGGCATTCGTCTTCGTCGGGTTCGGCATGCCATACGCGAACCTGTTGCCCGTGTACGCCGTCTCGGTGCTCGGTGTCGAGTCCACCGGGCTCGGCGTCCTTATGACGATGCAGGGGATCGGAGCGCTCGTCGGCTCGCTGGCGCTCGGAGCGCTGGCCGACTACTCGCGGAAGGCACTCTTGCAACTCATTGCGGCGCTGCTCTTTGGGGTGCTGCTCGTCGCCATCGGGATGACGGGCAGCTTCGTCGTCGCGCTGATTCTGATGGTTCTCATCGGCGGCGTCGGCAATCTCTATATGTCGCTCAACAACACGCTGCTGATGCTGAATGCCGACCGCGACTACCTCGGCCGTGTGATGAGTGTCTACATGTTCACATTCTCCATGATGCCCCTAATGGTGCTGCCGATTAGCGCGTTTGCCGACCTCGTCGGGGTGCAGGCGACCATGGTGGCACAGGGCTTGGTGGTAGTCGCCTTCATCACCGCGGTCGCCCTCATCGCGCCGCGACGCGCTGTCCTTCACGACTCCACCGAGGGATAAAAGGCTGAGGGCGCCTTTCCCGCGCGGACAGTGCTCTGCAATGGGTACGACCAGCGCAAGGGTGCCGGCTGCTCGATTGAGGCTTCCTCGGAGTGACTCGCGCCGCCGGTCGTGGGTCGTCCCGAATGATGTCGTCGGGCGCGGCGTCGGCAGGTGGCGCGCAATCGACGCCGCCAAGCCGTTACTGAGGAGACCGCTGCCGCCTACCGGCCGCAGCGAGTTCGGGAGGGACGTCGCTGATCAGTTTGGTGAGCCGGCGGCTACTGGGGCACTCGACACTGCCGGAGCGCACGCTCGCCACTGTTCGGGCCAGTGCCAGCACGGTCGACAATCCTCGACGGCGTCACGCGGCGGGCGCATCTGTCCCCTTGGGGACGGCAGCCAGGGCCGTCGCGAGCAAGGCGGAGGTGGGACGATGTCGGGGCCGTGGCGATAACGCCATAGCCGCGACAAACTGATTTCGCTCGGTGGTCAGGTGGTTGCGACTACGAGACCGGCGGCGTGCAGGACCGTGGCGAGCTCTCGGCGGTCGGCATCGCTGAGCGGGGCGAGCGGCTCGCGGGGCGCACCGCCTTCGTAGCCCAGCAAGTCGAGCGCCGCCTTCACCCCAGCAATGCCGAAGCGAGTGGTGACGGCGTTGTTCAACGCGAGCAGCCGGCGCTGGAGGGCCTGGGCGCGGGGTAGGTCTCCTGCCTCGATCGCGGTTTCGAGGTCGACGCAGGCATCGGGCGCGACGATCGCGAGGCTCATGATCCCACCGGTCGCCCCGACCAGCCGTGCTGGCAGATATTGGCTCCCGGAGCCGGCGAGCGGCGCGAACCCGTGCGGCGCAGCGGCGGCAACCTCTGCAATCTTGGCGACGTTGTTGCCGCTTTCCTTATACCCGACGATGTTCGGATGGTTGGCGAGTGCGATCAGGGTAGATGCTGGCAAATCGACCTTGGCGTAGCTCGGCATGTTGTACGCAAGGATCGGGATTGGTGAAGCGTCGGCCACCGCGCCAAAATGGCGGACATAGGCTGCCATGTCGTAGGACGGAGAGTAGTAATGTGGTGTTAGAACGATCGCGAGGTCAGCACCGAGCGCCGCGGCGGCGCGGGTGAGCGCGATGGTTCCGCGCGTGGACTCGACCGCGGTGCCGGCGATCAACAGCTTGTCGCGCGGCGTCACCTCTCGCGCCCGTTCAATCAGCGCGAGCTTTTCGCGTTCGTCGAGCAATGCGAACTCGCCATTCGATCCGAGCACGACATAGCCCGCCAATCCGGTCGTATTCCAGCGGCTCAGGTTGCGCGCGAAGCGATCGAGATCGAGCGCGCCGTCCGCATCGAAAATGGTTGGCACCGGGGGAAACACACCTCGCACCGTCGGCATGGGACCTCCTCCGCCGCGATCGTAGCCCGCCGGGCAGGTGTGCGGCGAGACTACGGGCCGCGTGAGAGGTTAACGCGGCCGCCCCCTGTGCGGAGACGGTCGCGCCGCGGATCAGCAACGAGCGGCGCGGCAGGTGAAGCGAATCTCCGATGAGCAGGAGCCGGGCTTCAAGCAGGGGCGCCAAGCCTCCGCGCCGCCGCTTCCACTGCCGCGCCGGGTTGGATGGGGTAGCCCGCCTCGGCGAGCGCCGCTTCGAGCGCTGCGAGCACAAGCAAGACGTTCGCCGCCGTAGAACCGTAGCCCATCAAGCCAATGCGCCAAGCCTTACCGCGCAAGGGACCGAGCCCGCCGCCGATCTCGATGTTGTAGCGGTCGCGCAGGGTTGTCCGGATCGCCGCGTCGTCCACCGTGTCGGGGATCTGGACAGCGGTGAGTGCTGGCAGCCAACAGTCTTCGGCCGCCACAAAGGGCAGGCCGAACGTTGCTAACCCGGCGCGCAGCGCGGCGGCGTTCGTCCGGTGACGCGTGGAGCGCTGCTGCAATCCTTCTTCGAGAACGATCCGCAACCCTTCGCGCAAGGCGTAAATCATCGGAGCAGGTGGGGTGTGGTGATACGCGCGACCACCCAACCAGTACTCGGCAAGCAGCCTCAAATCCAGATACCACGACTGGGGAGGTGTTTTCCGGCGCTCGATCTTGGCCCACGCCCGCGGTCCGACCGTGATCGGCGACAGCCCCGGAGGACAGCCGAGCGCTTTCTGGGTACAGCTGTAGGCGGCGTCGACGAGCCAAGCGTCCACGGTGACGGCCTCGCCGCCAAGAGTCGTCACACAATCGGCGAGGAGGAGCGCGTCGTGCTCTCGGACGATTCTCCCGAGCCGTTCGAGCGGCTGGAGGACACCGGTCGACGTTTCGCCGTGGACGACGGCGACCAAGGCGACGCCAGGGTGTTCCTTCAAAGCGATCCGCACCCGCTCGGGATCGATCGGCTGGCCCCAAAGCGCCCGCACGGGAATGACGTCTGCCCCGGCACGCAGCGCGATCTGGTGAATCCGGTCGCCAAAGTAGCCATTCAGCCCGACGATGACCTTGTCGCCGGGCTCAATGAGGTTGACGAGGAGCGCTTCCATCCCGGAGGTGCCGGTGCCCGAAATAGGGAAGGTCACCCGGTTCTCGGTGCCATACACCTGACGGAGAAGCGCCGCCGTCTCGTCCATGACCGTGAACCACGCAGGATCGAGATAGCCGACGACGGGCGCAGAGAGTGCGCGAGTGACGCGTGGGTGGACATTGCTTGGCCCGGGGCCGAGAAGGAGCCGGGCCGGCGGGTCGAGGTCAGGGAGCAGGTTGGTCACAGTGAGCCTTTCTCGGTCGTCGCGGCGCTACTCGCGCTCCAAGTCGACCTCGGGAAATTCGCGCAATACGTCCTTGACAAGCTGGACGATCGCGTGGAGCCGCTCCGGGGTCCGTGCTTCGTAGCGGGCGGTGAGCGCCGGCTCAGTGTTCGACGCTCGCACCAGTGCCCAGCCGTCGGGAAACACGACGCGCACGCCGTCGAGGTCGATCGTCTGGTACTGCTGCTTGAAGCGGCGGCGCACTTCTTCGACGACACGGTGTTTGACGGTGTCTGGACAGGCGTAGCGCTCTTCCGGCGTCGCGTGATACTCGGTGATGCCGCGCATCAGCGCCGAAAGCGACCGGTCCTGAGTCGAGAGCCACTGAACGAGTGTGCAGGCAGCGAACGTCCCGTCGTCGAAATCGATGACCGGATCGTTGAAAAAGATATGCCCGGAGAATTCGCCGGCGACGGCGGCGCCGACCTCAGCTCGCTTGCGGGCGATATTGGTGTACCCGGTGCGGGTCATCACCGGGGTGCCGCCAGCGCGTTCGATCTCCTCGATCAGCGCCATGGAGCACTTGACATCGAAGACAATTGGGCTTGGTCCGGCAGCGAGCGCCTGCCGGGCGAGAAAGATAAGGTATTGGTCCGGCCAGAGGATATCGCCGCTGTCGTCGACGACGCCGAGCCGATCACCGTCACCGTCAAGCGCGACGCCGATCTCAGCCCCCGTCTCGCGGACCGTCTGAATGAGTTGGAGGAGGTTCTCACCCTTCAAGGGGTTTGGCATGTGGTTGGGGAACGTCCCATCGGGTTCGGTAAACAGGCCGTGCACCGTGGCGCCGATGCGGCGCAGCGCCTCCAACGCCGTCGGCCCGGTTGCGCCGTTTCCCGAGTCCAGCACAACGTGAACCGGCCGTCCGAGCCGGATCGTCCGTTCGATGTAGGCGAGATAGGGTGGTACTGCGTCGACGGCGTCGAGCGCACCAGCGCCCTCGGCGTATCGGCCGGCCTCCCCAATGCGCCGGATCTCTTGGACTTCCTCGCTCGTCAGCGGCTCGCCGGTGCGGTGCGGCCGTTTGCGCAGTTTCAGGCCGTTGAATTGGGGCGGGTTGTGGCTGGCGGTAACGCACAGTCCACCTTCGCTCTGCAAGGTGTTGACGGCGAAGTAGAGCACCGGCGTCGGAACCATCCCGATCGCGATGACGTCGCAGCCGGTGGACCGGAGACCATCGATGGCGGCAGCGGCGAAGCGGGGTGAGCTGAGCCGCGCGTCGTGTCCGACCACGACCCGCGGACGCTCCCAATTCCGCCGAAGGAAGGTGCCAAAGGCGCGGCCGAGTTCGGCCAACACCGCTTCGTTCAGATCGGAGTCGACAAGGCCGCGAATATCATATTCGCGAAACATCAAGGGATTCATGGACGGGCGGGTCACGAGAGAGCTCCCACGAGGGTTGAGCCCATCTTCGCACCGAGTCTGCTGACCGTCAAGGCCGACGGTATCATAGGTGGACGGGAGGTGCGATGGACGAGATCGAACGGCTCGAAGCGCGACTGCGGGCGCTCGATGAAGAGATTGCCCGCGTTCGTCATGAGCTGATTTGGCGCAAGCGCGAAGTGCGCCCCGGGTACGAACCCGTCGGCCTGCCGGAAACCGAAGCGCGCTATCAGCGGCTGAGCGCGGAATTCACCGAAACGTGGGAACGGTGGCGCGCCGCGAACGAATTGGCCGACGCCAGCGAAGGACAACCTCGTTCCGATTCCTCTTCTTGAGGGGCGGCGAGGCGTCTCAGGCGTTCACGGGAACGACAAACCGGATTGTTGTGCCGGCCCCGGGCGCGCTGTCGATGACGCACTCACCGCCGGCAAGACGGACTCGCTCGATGATCGAGTGCAGTCCGATGCTCCCGCGCGCGAGACTGTTGCGGAGCGCCTCCTCGACGACGAAGCCGCGACCGTCGTCCCGAATCGTTACCTGAATCTGATCTCCCACCGCAGCCAGGTCGACGGAGACTGCCGTTGCCGCCGCGTGCTTCCGCGTATTGACCAGCGCCTCCTGGACCAACCGATAGATGAGCGTCTCCACGGTGGGCGACTGCCGCCGGCCAAGCCGACTCGAGAGCGAGACGGCGATTCCGGTTTCGTTCCGGAACCGCTTGAGGTACTCATCGAGGGTGGGGAGAAGGCCCTGCACGTCAAGCGTCGGTGGCCGCAGCTCGGTAATGATGTCCCGCAGCACATTGATGGCGGATTCGATGGTGTCGCGCAACCCCCGAAGGTGCTCCAATGCGAGCGGATAATCACCCTTTTCCCAGAGCCGCTCGATCAGGTCGATCTTCATGAGGTTGAAGCCGAGCATTTGGAGCACTTCGTCGTGAATATCAATGGCGATCCGGCGGCGTTCGTCCTCTTGTGCCGAGATCACTTTTTCGAGCAGGTTCTTTCGCTGGGCTTCCTTTGCTTCGAGCTCGGCAAAGGCCCGCGCGAGGTCGCGGGCGTAGATCAACTGCTGCTCAAGGCTCGCTTCGAGGGTAAGGGTTTTCAACTCGATCGACGACCAGTCCGACGACGAGGTGGGGCGGGGATTCTCGTTGTCAGCCATGGTCGTAGGATACCGCAGCCGGGGTCCGAAGGATGTCGTCAATGATCCCAAACACTTCGTCCAACCGTCGGATCACCGGTGCATCGAGGCGGCTGACTGTGCCGGCGCGATCCAGCAGGACGGTATGAATCCCTGCGCTCCGGCCACCGAGGACGTCGGAACGATAGGAGTCGCCGACATAGACGACTTCCTCAGCGCCGACACCAGCGCGGCGGAGCGCGAGGTCGAAGAGGAACGCGTTCGGCTTCGCCGCGCCGACCACGGCGGAGACGACGACGAAATCGAGCCGGTCGGTCAGCCCGAGGCCGTGAAGAATGGGCGTCAGCCGAGCGCCCCAGTCGGAGATGACACCCTGCACCAAGCCACGACGCCGGCCCTCGGCGAGGGTCGCTTCAACGTCCGGGTAGGGTTGCCAATACTCGGGGAGACCGTACAGTTCGGTCACTTCGACGGCGCAGGCATGGATCTCGCTCTCGTCGAGGTGGGCGGCGCCGGCCCGCAGGGCGGCGCGGTAGTACGCGTGCCAGAGCGCGGTGGTCCGCGAATCGGACGCGAAGGCAAAATCCCCGTCGGCTTGGAACCGCTCGAGGAAGGGATCGAAGGCTGGGACGGCTGCCGCTATCGCGTCGGCTTCAACCGGGTGGCCCCGTCGCCGCAGCACCTCGACGAGCAGCTCAGCGACGGTGTGGGTCGGCCGAATAAGGGTGAACCCCGCGTCATAAAAGACCGCCCGAACCGCTCGCCGCTGGTGAGCACCGACCATCTGTTCGAGGAAGTATAGCCGTCGCGGCGGGCGAGCAACCTATACTTCCGCTGCAGGCAGCCGCCGAGCAGCAGCACGGAGCCACACGATGGCCGAGAGGATCACCCCGCGCCACGTCGACTATTCCCGCTGGTATCTGGATGTTATCCGCGAGGCGGAGCTGGCCGAGAATGCGCCGGTCCGGGGATGCATGGTCATTCGGCCCTACGGATACACCCTTTGGGAAGCGGTGCGCGATGGCCTGGACCGGCGATTCAAGGCAACCGGCCACGTCAACGCCTATTTTCCGTTGTTCATCCCCATGAGCTTCTTGCAGAAGGAAGCCGAGCACGTCGAAGGGTTCTCGCCCGAGTTGGCCATCGTCACGATCGGCGGCGGCGAGACGCTCGAGGAACCGCTCGTTGTTCGACCAACCTCAGAGACGATCATTGGCCACACCTACTCGCGCTGGATCCGCTCCTATCGCGATCTTCCCCTGCTCATTAATCAATGGGCGAACGTGGTCCGTTGGGAGATGCGCACCCGGCCGTTTCTGCGCACGCTCGAGTTTCTTTGGCAAGAAGGGCATACCGCCCATGCTACCGCCGAGGAAGCGATCGAGGAAACGCTGCGGATGCTCGATGTCTACGCCGACTTCGCCATCAATGATGCGGCGATCCCGGTGATCAAAGGGCGCAAAAGCCACAATGAAAAATTCGCTGGAGCGGTCGACAGCTACACGATTGAAGCGATGATGGGCAACGGCTGGGCGCTCCAATCAGGGACGAGCCATTACCTCGGGGAGAACTTCGCCCGCGCCTTTGACATCAAGTACCTCGATCGTGACAACGTGCTGCAGTACTGTCACACCACGAGCTGGGGCGTCAGCACACGCATGGTCGGCGCGATCGTCATGGTGCACGGTGACGACCAAGGGCTGCGCCTGCCGCCCGTGATGGCGCCAATCCAAGCGGTGATCGTGCCAATCTGGCGTGGGGACGCCGACCGGGCGGTGGTGGAACCGGTGGCCGAGCAGGTTGAACGGGCGCTGCTCGGGGCCGGGATCCGCGCCAAACTCGACCGGCGCGACGAGGTGACGCCCGGCTTCAAGTTCAACGACTGGGAGATGCGCGGCGTACCCGTGCGCGTGGAGATCGGCCCGCGGGATGTTCAGCAGGGAACGGTTGTCCTCGCCCGGCGGGACCTGCCGGGCAAGGAGGGCAAGCAAGCCGGTATTTCGCTCGACGGCGTCGCTGCTGCTGTCAACGATCTCCTCAACGAGATTCAGGCGAGCTTGCTTCGCCAAGCGACCGAGCATCGCGAAGCGAACACAACGTTCGGTGTTCGCTCGTATTCCGAGTTCCGCGAAATTCTGGAGACTCGGGGCGGCTTCATTCGGACTCACTGGGCAGGCTCGAACGAGGACGAGGCTCGGATCAAGGAAGAAACAAAGGCGACGATCCGCTGCTTTCCGCTGGACGCTGATGAAGGCGAAGGCGTCTGCTTCTACACAGGTGCGCGCACGCGGCAGGTCGCCATCTTCGCTCGGGCGTATTAGCGGCTACGCTGGTTCGGCCTCGTCGGCTGGGCGAGCGGCGAGCACGACTCGGTCGCGGCCGGCGTGCTTCGCTTCGTAGAGAGCTCGGTCTGCCACCGCGATCAGTTCGGTCATGGTTGCGGCGTGGTTGGTGCTTGCGACGCCGATCGAGATCGAGATGGACCGATGGAGCTGTCCGCGATGTGGCACGGTGAGGTCGTGCACGGCGGCACGCAACTCTTCCGCACGGCGCACCGCGGCATCCTCCGTCACCTCGGGCATCAAGATAACGAACTCTTCTCCTCCGTAGCGGCAGGCCACGTCGCCGGCTCGGATGTTCGCCTTCAACAATGCGGCGAGTTCGCGGAGAACAGCGTCTCCCGCGTGGTGGCCGAAGTCGTCGTTGAACCGCTTGAAGTGATCGACGTCGATCATCATCACCGAGAGCGGCCGTCCCGTGCGCTGCGCACGCATCAGTTCGCGTTCGAGGGTCTCCTCGAGGAACCGCCGGTTGTAGAGGTCGGTCAAGGGATCGCGGATCGATTGGCTGCGCAGCTGCTCGCGGAGCGCGAGGTTGGCCAGTGCGAGAGCAATCTGTTCGGCCACTGAGCGGGCTAGTCGGACATGCGATTCCGGGATGGGGTTGCCGTTCTCCATCTGGACCGTCAAAACGCCGAACGCTTCGCCTTGGGAGGCGAGCGGCACGCAAAGCGACGGTGTCGCCGCGCTTTGGCGCAGGTGGAGGCAAACGATGTCCTTCTCGAAATCGTTGACAAGATGAGGCCGGCCCCGACGGAGGCTCCAACAGTCGTTCAGGCCAAACACCGGCTCGCCGGGGAGACCGTCACCCCAGCCGGACACGTGCTCAACGGCGGTGCGTGAGGCTTTAATGATCGCAACCGAGCCGTGCGAGGTCGGGAACAGCCGTGGACCGAAGCGGGAAATGACCTCATACGCTTCGTCCGCGGAGATACAGAGTTGCAGCAGCTCGACCATATCGCGGAGCACCGCGATCTCCTCGTTGCGCTGCTCAAGCTCGACGATTTTCTCGGTCAACTGATGATTGGCTGCTTCGAGCGCCAACGCTGCCTTATGGCGTTCCTCTTCCGCGAGTTTGCTTTCGGTAATGTCGCGAACAATGGCGTCAAGCCCAACGATCTGACCTTGGTCATCGAGCAGCGGATTGATGCGATGCTCGGTCCAAATTACCCGGCCGTCTTTGCGGATCATCCGGACGACGATCGGGGCGGTTGTGAGTTCGCTTGGTGAGCGCCGGGCGACGAGCGTCGCACGATCCTCGGGATGACAGATTTTCACCCCCAACTCAGGGTCGCGGTACCATTCTTCCGGCGCATAGCCGAAGACTCGTGCGGCCGAACTGCTCACGTATTCAAAGAGTGTCTCCGGCCGGACACGCAGGCGGTAAATCACGTCGGCAGCATTGTCGAGGAGCCGGCGAAGCCGCTCCTCACTCTCGCGCAGTGCCTGCTCGGTGTCCTTTCGGCGCTGGATGTTCTCGATCTGGGTCAGAAGCACCGGCCCGGGATCGCCGTCGAGTCGAGACACTCGCACCTGAACCCAGTAGGGCGAGCCGTCTCGGTGGGCAAAACGTTTTTCAAGCTCGAATGAAGAAATGTCACCGTTCAAGAGCAATCGGATTTGCCCGAGCTCGACTCGGCGGTCCTCCAAATAGGACAGGTCGATTGCCGTCATCGTCAGGAGCTCGTCCTCGCTATATCCCGTCAGCTCACAGAGTGAATGGTTGACGCGGAGGAAGCGACCGTGCACGTCGGTGAAGGCCATTCCGATCCCGGCGTTCTCAAAGACGTCCTGGAGTTGGCGCTTCTCGATCTCGCGCCGTCGCCGCTCCCCCCGCTCAACGGTGACGTCCTCCGCCGACCAGATCACGCCGTCGACGCCGAGCGCGTGCGTATCCAGCCGCGCCGGCCGCCAGCGCAGCCAGCGTTCCTCGCCGGCGGTGGTGCGCACCGGCAGCTCACCGTCCGGCGGGAGGTTCGGCGTTGTCGGCAGGCGCACCCACCGCTCGGGCGATGCCAGCACGTCGCTCGCTGACGCACCGACCAGCTGGCCGAGCCGATCGTTCACGCCGACGAGCTGGCCACTCCAATCGACCAAGATGGCGGGGGCGGTGATAAGGTCAAGCGCACGCTTCACTGCCTCACGGTCGACGATCGCTTGCATTTCTGGCCTCGGCCTGTGCTCTCTTGCGTTGCGCAGTCTACCAAGCGCGCTGCGCCGCGCCTATACGCCGATTTCCGATTTGGCAGTAGCCAATTTGGGCAGGGGGCGCTCATTTGCCATTTACGGTCTATTTCGGCTGAACGAGCGCAATCATTATCCCTACCCCGCGGGGAAGACGGTCGGCATCGAGGGCGCGGGCGCTCGTGCTCCGGTTGAAGGGGCGCGGGCGGCCAGATCCGGCCCGCTGGTGTCGATTGCGCCATGCCAATGGCGATACCGAGGCTGGTCAGCATCAAGGGCGCTTCACCGGCGACCCGTGCTTCTCCCTCGGATCAGCACCGACGGCGATGCTGGGTTATGGCCGCTTGATCGAGGCCAGACCCTTGCGCACACGGTTCGCGTCATGCACGAGAGAGGGCAAGCAGGCATCGCGGCCGAAAGCGGGGAGGACTCCGGTGCGAGCGCAACAGCTGGCGTGCCCGCTACGCAGAGCGAACACGGCCCCATTCGGCCCGACACCGCCCCAACGATCCAGCAGACAACGGACAGGGCGTCCCAAGCGAGAAGAGACGGGTCCCAATCACGCGGCGGTCCGGGGCGAATTGGATCGAGAATGGGACAGAAATGCTCACGACGGCGAGCGCAAGTGACAATTCACGCGACAGCGATCCCGTCGCTGCTCTGACAGAAGAGCGTCAGATCGCGCAACAGATGCCGCCGACGGGGCGCGGCGAAGATGACACCACCGCCGGAAGCATGCGCCCGCCGACGAGAGGCGGCAGTCGTTGGCGCGATTGAGAACGCACCGAGTCGCGTTTCTAGCGCCAGCAAGGGAAGCAACTGAACGCATTCGCTCCGCTGACGCAAGCTTGGCGTTCATTCGACCCGGGCCGCCGGTGCGGGTTGTGGCGCTTCTTTCGACTGGCCGGTTGCCGTTCCCGAGCGCAAGAATGCCAGCGCCACGCCGATGAGGACGATACCGGCGGCCACTCGGTAGGCGAGCGCCTGCGCATCGACGAACGCTGCGATCAATCGTTCACGCACGCCGACGTCGAGCGCAGTTTCGAGGAGTTCCACCCCGCCGAAGGGCGCGAGTGCCCCCACGACAATCGTCTCGCCAAGCGCAGTCCCGAAGGCGAGGCCGAGGCTGAGCATCGTTGATCGGACACCGCCGACGACACCCAGTCTCTCCTTCGGAACGGCGCCGAAGGCCACGCTGTTGTTCGGTGCTTGATAGAGCCCGGCGCCGACCCCCAGCAGGAGAAGGGGGACCGCTAGGACCACAACGCTTGCTGCCTCGCCAACGAAGGACATCGTGACCAGCGCAGTGAACACGATGCAAAGCCCGGCGAACACGAGCCAGCGCGCCCCGAACTTGTCGGAGAGCGTGCCGGAGACTGGCCCCACGACGGCGAGGGCGATCGACAAGGGGAGAAGTTCGGCTCCTGCCTCCAGCGGTGTGTCCCCGAGGCCGAGCTGAAGGAACAGCGGCAGCAGGAAGGTGTTGATCCCAAGCGCTGCCGAGACCACCATCATGATCACCGCGGCGATGGTGAAGGGCGGGATCGCGAAAAGCCGGACATCGAGCATTGGCCAACGCGTCCGCAGCTCGAATAGGACGAACAACGCCAGGATGATTGCCCCACTCGCGAGAAGCGGAAGACGGAGCGGAGCGATGGCGACGCCCCCGATGGTGTTCTCGAGGGACACCAGCAGCGCGGTCACCGCCAGCGCCGCGAGGACAGCGCCAAACAGGTCGAAGCGCTCCCCGGGACGTGGCGGGGTGGAGACCCGGTCTTCACGCAGCACGAGGGCCGCCGCGACGGCGCCCGCGATGCCAATCGGGACGTTGATGGCGAACACCGACGGCGGACCGAACGCCTGAACGAGCACGCCGCCCAACGTCGGGCTGATCGCTGTCGCCACGGCGATCACGGTGCCGCCGATGCCGAGCGCACGGCCACGTTCCTGCGGCGGAAAGACCGCCACAATGATTGCGGCGTAGGTCGCGAGAATCGCCGTTGCGCCGACTGCTTGGATGATGCGCCAGAGGACGAGCAGCTCGATTCCCGGTGCAAGGGAACAGAGCGCCGAGCTAGCCGTGAAAATGATGACCCCACCGAGGAAAACTCGCTTGCGGCCGATGAGGTCGGCAAGCCTGCCCGCGGGCAAAAGCGCAATTGCGGCAACGAGGCGGTAGCCGAGGGCGATCCATTCGGCGGCATCGAGCCCAACGCCAAACTGGCGCATGAAACCGGGCAGCGCGATGTTCACCACGGAGGCATCGACCACGGCCATGAACAGCCCAACTTGGACGACACCGAGCGCCCACCAGCGAAAGCTCGGCCCGCCGGTGATCCGCGCGATCGACGCCCAGTATCCGGCCATTCCCTCCTTCGCCGCGCTGCCTATCGTAGATCGCTCCGCTTTTGGCCGTCCCTCCTCCTCGCCGCCGTCTCCCGCTCGCTGCCCCCCCGGCACGCGGCGGGGTGGCGGCTGCCGTCGCTCCCTACCGCGCGAGGCGCACCGCTGCCCCCGGCACGCGGCGAGGTGGCCGTGCTGCGGTGTACGATGGGCACGTCAGGGTGGCGCATCGGGCGGTCGCGCGGGGCACCGCGGCAATCGCGGCGTTGCCAAGGAGAGGATCATGCGGGACAACTTCCAAGGCATCGGCTGGTTCGCGCGCAAATCTCCGGATCCCCATCCGACGATCGACTTTTACCGCGACGTGATGGGCTTACCGGGCATTCGGGGACGCGCCTACTCGCAGATGTTTTGGGTCGGTGACACGACGGTGCTTTGGGTATCGATCGGTGGTACGCGGCCGCCGGTCTATACCGACCGCTCCCAAGCGCCGCTCATTCCGGTCTTCCGGTGCCACGGCATCCAAACGACGATTGACCGGCTCACGGCTGCCGGCGTCACCTTCATCAACGACTTTCGTCCGGAGCCATACAACCGCCTCGCCTACTTTCTTGACCCATCTGGAAACGTCACCGGCTTGCAGGAGCGCTCCCGTGAGTCGCCTCGACCGCAGGACCGCGAGGCTTGGCGGCGTTGGGATGCCGGTGAAACCCGGGTCGAGGGGCTTCCTCCGCTGCCGCCCGACATTCAGGAATTGGGCTGGGTCGTGCTACGCGTGACGGACTTAGCGCGGTCGACGGCATTTTACCGCGACGTTGTTGGCTTCCCGCTGGTACACGAGCGCCCGGGCGGGGCGATGTTCTCTCTCGGCGAAACGGTGTTGATGGATATCCAGCCGGGAGGCGAGCCGCAGCCGCCGTTCGCTGACCGCAAGGACGCCAACAACTGCGTCATCATGCGCGTTCACGGCCTTGACGAGCTGGCCGACGAGATGGCCGCCAAGGGCGTCCAGTTTGTCAATCCGCCGTTCGATGGTTCGGGGCGCCTTGCCTATTTCACCGATCCCGATGGCATCCTCTGGGGCCTCCAGGAGCGGTTACCCGGCTCGCCGCGCCCCGAGGACATCGAGGCCGAACGCCGCTGGGCCGCGCGGGCCCACTAGGCCACCCCATCCCACCAGCGATCAGAATCGAGATAACCCACCGTCACTTCGAGGTATGGCGCGAACCGCCGTGGGAATGGGTTGAGGACGACCGCCGCGAGGCCGATGTCCAACTGCTCCGGTGTCAGCCCAAAGGGTGCGACGAGCGGCAAGCCGAAACTGAGCAGACGATCCCGCTCGCGGACCGAAAACGCCCCGGCCGGCAGGAACTCGGCGTTCAGCCGGTTCGCCTCCCGGATCGCATCCGCCATTGCCGAGCGGAGGATGATCCCGCAGGGGCGGTCGAGCGTTACGACGAGATCGCGGGCTCGGACGACGACAGTTGCTGCCGGCGCCCCGAACTGGACTACCACGGCATCGCCGACCGTCCGGAACTGAAACCCTAGAACGTCACAGACGTCTTCCACGCGCTGGAGTGTGTTCACATCCCCCTCCAGCTATTCATTCCGCGGCGGCGCCAAAAGTGCGACAACGCCTAGCGCGAGAAGTCGCGAATCAACACCGGCTTATTTGGACCGAGGAAACCTTCTGCCCGCACCAGCGTCGGGGTTGTCCGAAGGAGAAGTTTTACCCATTGGTCATTGGGGTGGTTGTTCCCGACGCCGGTAGCGGCCTCACGCCGGTCAAAAAACGCCTGCACTTCGGCTTCGTCCTCGATGATTTCGCAGGTCCCCTGCATCCAGACGCTCTTCAGCCAGCGATCTTCCTCTGGGCACTTCTCGACCCAAAGGTACGCCACGATTGGGTTGTTTCGAATGTGCTGGTTCTTGAGGTGCTCGCCTTGGCTGATCGTTCCGACCGTCCAACCCTCGACGAAGGCGCTCACTGGCCGGCAGTGCGGACGGCCGTCCTTTCGCAGCGTGATCAAGAACTTTGCGGTGTGCGGTGAGGAGTGTTTGATCCACTCCTTGATCGCCTCACGCACTTGCTCTGCTTGCTCGGGCGTTGCTTCCCGTTCTTCCTCGAGGATCTGCGCCCGAGTCATCTGCCGGTATTGCGCACGAAACGCGTTTTCCACGGTCTCCCCCCATGCACTGGTGCGCCAGCATACGCCAGACTGTGCACCGCGACAACTCCCCACGCCGGGCGCTGCGCATGGCACACTTGAAGTAGCCCGCGCCTTCGAGGATTCAAATGGCAAACCGACTTCAGTTCGAGACGAGCCCCTACCTGTTGCAACACGCGCACAACCCGGTCGACTGGTATCCCTGGGGCGACGAAGCATTGCGACGTGCCAAAGAGGAAGACAAGCCGATCCTGCTTTCCATTGGGTATTCGGCCTGCCACTGGTGCCACGTGATGGAGCGTGAGTCCTTCGAGAATGAGCAGATTGCCGCCTTGATGAACGATCTGTTCGTCAATATCAAGGTGGATCGGGAGGAACGCCCGGATATTGACCAAATTTATATGACGGCGGTGCAAGCCATGACCGGGCACGGCGGCTGGCCAATGACGATGTTTCTCACGCCGGACGGCGAGCCGTTTTACGGTGGCACCTACTTTCCACCGGAGGATCGGCCTGGCATGCCTGGCTTTCCGCGCGTGTTGCGCGCCGCCGCTGAGGCATATCGCACGCGGCGCGGCGAGGTGATCGAGAGCGCTCGCCAGATCACCGCGCACCTTCGCGAGGCGCAGCTCCTCGGAGGGCAGGCTGAGCTGCTTCAGCCGGCGATCCTCGATCACGCCGTCCGGGCGATCGCCCCCCTCCTTCGATCCGCGAGAGGGCGGCTTTGGCAGCGCACCGAAATTCCCGCAACCGATGATCCTCGACGTGCTGCTCCGGCAGGCGGCACGAACGGGCGACCGGCAGGCCCGGGCGATGGCCGAGCTGACGCTGCGCAAGATGGCCGAAGGCGGGATGTACGACCAGATCGGTGGCGGCTTCCACCGTTATTCGACCGACGATGCTTGGTTGGTCCTCCACTTCGAGAAGATGCTCTACGACAACGCCCAGCTCGCCCGGGTCTACCTTGCGGCGTATCAATTGACCGGCGAGCCGTTCTACCGCCGGATCGTCGAAGAGACTCTCGATTACGTGTTGCGCGAGATGACCGCGCCCGAAGGAGGCTTTTATTCGTCGCAAGACGCCGATAGCGAAGGAGTCGAGGGGAAGTTTTTCGTCTGGACGCCGGAAGAGGTCCGCGCCGTGCTGGGCGACGAGGACGCGCGGATCTTTTGCCTCGTTTACGACGTGACGCCGGAGGGCAATTTCGAGCACGCCAACATCCTGCACATCGCGATGACATCGGCCGAGGCGGCCCGACAACTCGGTGTGCCGGAAGAGCGGATCGCCGAGGCGCTGGCGCGCGGAAGGAAACGCCTGTTCGAGGCACGCGAGCGGCGAGTCAAGCCGGGGCGCGACGACAAAGTGCTCACCAGCTGGAATGGCTTAATGTTGCGCGCCTTCGCGGAAGCCGCTGCCGTGCTCGCCCGCGCCGATTACCGTCGGGCTGCCGAAGCGAACGGCGCATTCTTGCTCAGCACGATGCGGCCCAACGGGCGTCTCTTGAGGACTTGGAAAGACGGCCGAGCGCACATCGCCGGCTATCTGGAGGACTACGCGAACCTGATCGACGGACTCATCGCATTGTACGAACTGACGTTTGCGCCGCGCTGGGTAGAGGCCGCCGATATGCTCGCCGCCGAGATGCTGCGGCTCTTCTGGGACGACGCGATCGGCGGCTTTTACGATACGGCGACTGACCAAGAAGCGCTCATCGTCCGTCCGCGCGATGTATTTGACAATGCCACACCGTCGGGGAGTTCGGCCGCCGTCGATGCGCTGCTTCGTCTCGCTGTGCTCACTGGAAAGGATGAGTACGAGCGACGTGCGACGGCGGTGCTCCGGTCATTCGTGTCCTATCTCCAGCGCGCGCCCTCGGCGTTTGGGAGGCTGCTGGCGGCGCTCGACTTTGCCGTTGGCGACCCGCGCGAGATTGTCATCGCTGGCGATCCGGCCGAGCCGGCGACCGAGGCGCTGCTCGCACGGGTGCGCCAACCGTACCTGCCGAACAAGGTCGTCGCTCTCGCAGATCCGACGCGGCCGACACCGCTTACCGAGGGGAAAGTACCGGTCGATGGGCGGCCCACTGCCTACGTCTGCCGGCGGTATATCTGCGAAGCGCCAGTGAGCGACCCAGCTGCGCTGACCGCCCAGCTGGCCGGGCCGATTCGGTAACCAGTGTCCCGAATGTCCTGTGGGAAACGGTGCGGGCACACGATGCGGTGGGACGAGGGTCGACGGCAAAGGCGTTGACCGACCGTCGTGCAGATCCGGCCTCCAAACGACGGACAGCTGTCCTGCGAGAACCCTCCAACCGGACCCCCTGCATCCGGCAGTCAAACGACAATCTGAGCCGTCCATTGGAACTTGACACCGACGAGCGTTCAACCTGCTCAGCAAACTGTGTCCGCCATTTTGCCTCGGATGACGGCTCTCGATCGTCCAAGCGCCGATCGCGGTTAGCAGCGCCCCCTCAGGCTGCGCCGTCCGAACCATGCTGCGCAGCTCCAGATCGGGTACCGCGCTGCCACAAAAGGTAGCCCCGGACGGGGAAAGTCGACCGGTTCAATCACGGCCCTTCGGACTGCCCCGACGGGCCATCTGGCCGATGTGTGCGGTGGTTCTTCCGGGTACCGTGTTGGCGGAGGGCCGGGAAGGCGCGCCGGGAGTGCGCCCGGAACGCAGGAACCGGTCCACGCTCGGGGGTGGAGCCCCCGAAAAGGTCGCGCCAAAGGAGGTTCGCAATGACGCTTACGAGCTCGACGCTTCGAACCGACGAAGATATCCAACAGGATGTTCTGGACGAATTGCGGTGGGAGCCGGAACTGCAGCCCAATGAGATCGGGGTCATCGTCAAGGACGGCGTCGTCACCCTCACCGGCTGGGTCGACACCTATCTGAAGCGTATGGTCGCGCAGGACGCTGCCCATCGCGTTCGCGGAGTCAAGGCAGTGGCCAATGAGATCGAGGTCCGCCTGCCGAGTTCGGCTGAACGCAGCGACATGGATATCGCCGCCGCGGCCGTTCGCGCCCTTGAGTGGGACGCTGGCATTTCGGCGGACAAGATCGATGTCACCGTCTCGAAAGGGTGGGTGACGCTCAAGGGAGAGGTGAATTGGCAGTTTGAGAAACAGGACGCCGAGCGCGTGATTCGCCGGCTGTCAGGGGTCAAGGGAGTCACCAACCTCATTACCGTCAAGCCGCACCTCAGTCCGACTGAGCTCAAAGAGAAGATCGAAGCCGCCCTCGTGCGGAGCGCCGAGACGGATGCTGAACGGATCAAGGTCGAAGTGATGGGGAGCAAAGTCACCCTCAAGGGCACCGTTCGCTCGTACGCTGAGAAGAAAGAAGCTGAGCGTGTTGCGTGGTCAGCGCCGGGTGTGGCCTCGGTCGACAACCAGATCACGGTGTCACTCTAGTCTGCGAGGTGTGACGAAGTCCCCGGGTTGCGGAGTCCCGAGACGGTCCCCGTCTCCGAAGTCGGACGAACGCGGGCACGAGTGACTTGTTGGGAGGTGAGCCATGGCAGAAAAGTCAACAGTTCCAGTGAAACGCGGCGACGGATCGATGGCGAGGTGGGAGCCCTTTGCGATGCTTGAGCGTCTCCAAGAAGAGATGGAGCGCTTCTTCGGCCAAGGATTTCCCTGGCCAATCGCTCCACTCCCGCGAAGGCCGGCACCGACGCAATTCGTTTGGGCGCCACGGATGGACATCTTCGAGCAGGATGGCAACTTGGTGATCAAAGCCGACCTGCCCGGCCTGAAGAAGGACGACATCGAGGTCACGCTCGATCAAGGTGACCTCGTCATCCGAGGTGAGCGCAAAGAGGAGAAGGAGGTCAAGGAAGAGAATTACTACCGCTCGGAGCGAAGTTACGGGAGCTTCTACCGTCGCCTCGCCCTTCCGTTCGACGCCAAGCCTGAACAAGTGCAGGCGGAATACAAGGACGGCGTGCTCGAGATCCGCATTCCCAAACCGGCTGAGTCCGTTCCGCCGCCACAAAAGATCGCCATCAAATAGCAATCAGGCGCCGCGACCCACGCTGACGGTGGGTCGCGGCGCCTTCCCGATCGCGTCTCGAAGACCTCCTGCACCCGATGGATCAAGCGCTCGCCGCCAAGTCCGCAGCGAGCCCCTGCGCGAGGTCTCTCGTCCACGACACCCCCGCTAGGGTCCGCTCACGGGCCCGCACCTCCACGAAAGCCCGACCGCACGCTTGGGAAATGCCTCCGTGGAACACTGGTCGGTTCCCGACGCGGTGCTCGCACCGCACCTCTGTGATCGGACCGTCGGCTATCGCTCGCCCCTTCGGTCCTCTCCCGCCGATCGGCACGAGGCGCTCGTTGCTCACCAAACTGCGTCGCTTTTCGGCCGGCAGACGGCACGGCGGGAGGCGGATTCGCTCCACGACGCCCCCATAGGGCGGCAGCCGTCTCCGAAAAGGATGCCGACCTCGGTCCTCGGTCGGCAGCGCCGCCTATCTGCCAGCGTTCAGGAACATCCGGGACATCCGGGATGAGCGGCGGTCGCCACGGGTCGCCCGGCAACTGGCTTGTGCTCGCGCCAGTCCGTCGCAGGCATGGAGGCGATGCTCGCCCCGTCATCTCGCTGACGACCAATGATTCAGGCAGGGTTCGGCTTGCCGCGCTCGCGGGTTCGTGCGGTGCTTACTTGGTTCCCTGTGCTCGGCGGCTCAGCTGGTTCAGATAGTCGATCACTTGCGGCTTGCTGCGGTTAGAGACCGGGATCGTCTCCCAGAGCGACAGGAAGTAATCGCGCATCGCTTGGACGAGAATCGAATCGTGCGCCTCGATGAGCAGTTGACTGGCTACGCCTTCGCGACGGTAGACCGTTTCGATCTGAACGAACCCATCGCCGCTACTGCCTTTGACCAGCCAGCCGCCACCTTGCGCGAGCCACGCGGGCGGTTCGTCAAGAAGGCCAATCTCGTAGCCGGGAAGCGCCTGCAACAGCGCGACCAGCGAGTGAAGCCACGCGGCACGCTGCTCCCCGTCAAGCGGCGGAATATTGGCGTCGACGAGGTGTGCCTCGCCGTCCGCGAAGCGCTCCAAGCCGCGTCGGGTGAGTACCTCGCGGTACTGATGGGCGCGCACTTGATCGCGAAACGCGGTCTGCTGCAGGATGCGGTCGCCTTGGATCGTCCGCAAGAAGGACTCCCACGCAGGATCGCGTTTCCCCGCCAACAGCTCGCTGTCCGAACGAGCGTCCGCAAGCAACGCGGGCGTGCCAATACTATCGCGCACCAGCAAGCGATCGCCGGGCTGTACCACGGTCCGCGTTTCGGCGTCGCTATAGCGGAGCCATTCGGAATCGGGCGTCTCGGCATTTCGCCAATCCACCGGTCGCTCGAAGGTGACCGCGAGGGGCTGTGCCCGGTCGCGCAGCGCCAAGCCGTTCTCCCAGAGCACCGATGTCGATTCCACGTCGGAGAAGGAGAGAGCGGCATACACCGCGTATTGACCGAGCCGATCGGTCCGTGTCGGGAGCAGCAGGAGCGAACCGAAGCCAGGGACCGCGACCAGCCCATATGGGGGCGTGCCAAGCCCTTTCGTGAGCGCTAAGCCAAAGGGCCGATACCTTCCGGCGTAGCCGTAGAAATCGATCATGCTGGTGAACTGGGACAGCCGATCCTCGTCACTGCCGTCCAGCCAGCGGATGTGGGAGACGTTCCAGCCGTTGCTCAACGCCCCTTGCAGCGCGGCCTTGAATGCACGACCAGCCTCGCTCAGCGTCGGGAACATTTCCGAGGCGCTGAACGTGACGATCACGATTTCGTCTCGAAGCGGGGCTGGCGCGTGCGAGGCTGCCCAGTCAGCCAGCATGCGTGACCATTCAAAAGCAACCTGAAGATCTCGCGTCGACGACCCGTTCGCCGGGAGCTGCTTGCGACCGCGCTCGCGCACCTCGCGCGGGGGCCGTTCGCCCAGGCCCTGGGCAAGGCGCTTCAACAGCGCCTCGACCGAGGGGCCGACGTACGGGGCCGGCGGTCGCGAGCGGCGAAGGGGGGCAAGCGATTCGGCAAGCTGAACGAGCGAAGAACTCTTTAGATCGAGTGCTGATTCATAGGCTTGCAACAACTCGCGGGATGGCCAAACGCGCCCGGTCTCGACGACCGAAAGATGGCTCTTCGAATATCCCAAGCGTTGTGCCAAATCGGAGAGCGACACGCTTTTCTGTTGACGAGCCCGTCTAAGCGTCGCCCCCAACGACTCGATGGTGTTTGGCTCAGCTGTGACCGCTTTTTCTCTTCGTCCCATATGCTGCCCCTTCCGCCCCGGTCTCCAGCATTTCTACAGCGAGAGAAGTCTTGGCGCCCATCGGGTGATGACTACACGGGCGCCGTCGCACGGATCGGGGTCCCAATAGCATGATTATCACCGATCCGTCAAGACAGGGTGGCACAACGTTACTTCAAACGAACCAGATTCGTCCAGTCCCCAAAACTACGATTTCTGACGTAGAACTCGTTCGCTCCTCAGGTTGAAATGCCCGCACCTATCGTAGAACACAATGGCTCTCTTTGCGTTTCATGGTCCTGCCGATCGTCTACTCGTTCGCTCGATCGTATCCTTGGCTGCACGACAGATTCCTTGAAATTTCATCTAAAAGACTGAGGTTGTCATCCAATCTTCGCGGTCGGGTACGATCCGCAAGAGCCATTGGATCCTATGACATGATCGGTGAGAAGGATCGGTTTGTTCGGCGTGCTGAGGTGCTCGGCGCCTTGGTGCGCGGCCTTTCGCGGCAGGACGTCTGCGGCATGCTTGCCCCAGACGTTGGCGCAACTGCCTCAGCGAGGACCTGGTTGGGCGAGTGGCCGAGGCCGGCCGAGCCTGGGATGCAGAGCGTAGTCGCCCTCGGTCGACTTGGTGTTGTGGAGACGGGGAGCGTCCTCATCTCAGAGCCGGCCGCCGACCGTGCAGCCTGTCTTCTCGCGGAGCACCTGTGGCTGCTGCTGCCGGAGAAGCGGCTCGTTCCTACGCTGCCCGCGGCGCTTGCCACCGCGGGAGACCTCGCACGGAGCGGCGCACCCTATCTTACGTTTGTGAGCGGCCCAAGCCGAACCGGTGATATTGAGCGGGTTTTGACAATCGGTGTCCACGGCCCCGCCGCCCTGACCATCCTGCTGGTCGATGAGTCGTGAGCGAGATTGCCCCCTTCTCCGAGCGGCTTGCCGCTGCTCTTGCCAACCAGCAGCTGGCGGCCAACCTGCTCAGCTTTCAGCGAGCGTGGCGTGAATCTCGAGATTCGGCGTTCGCGGAGCTCGACGCCATCGGCGATGGTTTTGCGCAAGAGCGGGCGCGGCTCCGCGCGGCGAAGAATGCCGTGCTCGCGGATCCGGACACAGCGGTAACCACCTTTGTCGCCCGTGCCTCGGCCGCCGGAGCGGTGGTCCATCAAGCAGCCACCGCTGAGGAGGCGCGGGCAACCATCGAATCACTTCTCCGGGAGCGTGGCGCTCGGCTGCTTACGAAGGGCAAAAGTATGGCGGCCGAGGAGATACTGCTCAATCCCTACCTCGAAGCTGCCGGAATCACGGTCGTCGAAACCGACCTTGGCGAGTGGATCGTGCAAATCGCCCGCGAGCTGCCAAGCCACATGGTGATCCCTGCCATTCACAAGAACCGCGCCCAAGTTGCCGCGTTGTTTCAATCGGCCATCGGTGAGAGCGCCCCGCCAGACGACATCGCCGGCCTTGTCCGTCTCGCACGGCGCGTCCTCCGCCGAGCTTTTCTCGATGCCGATGCCGGCCTCATCGGCGCGAACGCGCTCGTCGCCGAAACGGGCAGCGTCCTGCTGGTGACCAACGAAGGCAACGGCGACCTCGTCGCGACCCTTCCTCCGCTTACCATCGTGCTCGCCGGCTGGGAGAAGATCGTGCCCACGATGGACGACGCCCGCAACCCAGCTTCGCTTGCTCGCTCGCTCGGCGACCGCCCAGCCGATTACGAGCTTCACCACCCTGATTACGGGGTCAGAGCCCGGTCGCGAGCTGCATATCGTGCTGCTGGACAATGGGCGAACGGCGATGTGGCAGGATCGAGACGCTCGCGATGCGCTGCGCTGCATTCGCTGCGCCGCATGCGCCGACGTCTGCCCGCCGTATCAAGTGGTGGGCGGCCATGCGTTTGGATACATCTACAGCGGCGCAATTGGCTTGGTTACCACGCGCTTTCATCACGGCGACTCAGCCGCGGCAGGGCCACTCTCGTTGTGTGTCTCGTGTCACGCCTGCGCGAGTGTCTGCCCGGTCGAAATCCCGCTGCCGCGGCAGATTCTCGCCGCGCGAGCGGCTGTCGCTCGTGGGCAGCCTCCCAGCTGGCCGAAGCGCGTCGCGCTCGCTCTTTGGGCGCACCCCCGGCTCTTCGACGCGGTCGCGCGTCTTGCGGCGCTTGCGCTTGCGCCGGTCGGACCGCGCCGGCTGCGAGCACTGCTCCCCCCGTCTCAGCGCTGGCGTACCCCGTCCCTCCCGGCCCGCCGGCCGGCGCGCGATCGGCTGCTTGGCCAGTCATTTGCGCCCGCGCGACGGGCGCCGTGGATGAGCGCGGCACTCCGCGGCAAAACAGTCGCGCTGTTCTTGCAATGTCTCGCCGACCGGCTTGCGCCCGCTGTGGTGCGCGACACCGTGCGGGTTCTGCGCGCCTGTGGCCTGCGCGTTCTCGTCCCTCCGCGCCAGCATTGCTGTGGGCTGCCGCATCTCGATTCCGGCGATCGCGAGCGTGCTCGCCGTCTCGCTCGTGCCACGATTGCGGCCTTGGAGGTGGAGGCCGACCTTGTGGTCACCGCTGGGACGAGCTGCGCCATCGCCATCGCGCATGACTACGAGGCTTTGATGGAAGGCGATCCTGCATGGCAGGCGCGGGCGGCGCGCCTCGCGGCGCGAACCTTCGATTTCGTTGAGTTGCTAGACCGCGTCGTCGACCCGCCAGCGCTCCCGTCACGTGGCCGACGGGTGGCTTGGCGGCCGTTTTGCCAGCGAGTCAATGTCCTTGGCCGGCCGGACGCCGGAGCGCGACTCCTCGAACGAGCGGGATACGAGGTTGTCGAGGTGCCTGAAAGCGATGTGTGCTGTGGGTTCGGCGGCGCCGTCTCGATCGAGCACCCGGAAGTGAGTCACCGGATCGTGCTCCGCGCGCTGGACAATCTCAAGGCAAGCGGGGTAACCGACCTTGCCACCGAGAATCCGGGTTGTTTGCTTCATCTGCAGGGAGCAGCAGACGCCGCTGGAACGCCGATCAAGGTGCATCACCTTGCCACGCTGCTCGCTGACGCGTTGTGGATCGGCTAGGGCAATTGCAGATCGGCGCCGACGAGAATTTCCATATCGCCTGCGCCGAGCCCCGAGAGCTCAGCGATTGTCCGACTAGCATCGAGCTTGAGCAGCTCGCCAAGGTAGCGCAGCGTCGCGGGCTTGCCGGTATAGTCGATGACTGTCGTGACGGAGCGTGGCTCGACCGTGGGGCGCTCTTCGACCCGCGCGATGATGCCGCGCTGGGCGAGGGCCGAAGCGAGCCGGGTCGCTCGGACACGGGTAGACGCGTCGGCGACGACGACGATCTGCGCCGCCTCGCGGCGCACGCGCGGGTCGCTGAACACCTCGGCGATCAGGGCGCTCACGACCGGTCGATTGGGCAGGAACACGGTCTGTCCCGGCAATCGGATAATGGCGTCACCGCTCACTGCCCGGATCGTGATGTCTTGAAGGTCGATGCTGGCCGCCAGACGAGCGAGCGCGAGGATCTGTGAAGGATTCATATCGGTGCGAACGGCGTCCCGCAGTTCGAGGAGCAGCCTCGGGAGCACCGGCAGCAGATTGCGGTCGAGCGCCTTCTGCCGCGCCGCGAGCAAGATCTGCTGCTGCCGGCGATTACGCTCGAAATCGCTGTCCTGATGGCGCGAACGGGCGTATTCGAGCGCAGCCTGACCGTCGAGGCGTTGCAACCCCGGCGCGTAGTAAATTCGCTTGGTGCCATACCACTCGGTCGGGTACTCATTATCTTTGAGGGGGCGCTGCACGTCGACGGTCACGCCGCCGAGCCGATCGACGATTTGCACGAAGGCATCGAAGTCCACGATCACGTAAAACTGGGTGCGGATGCCGAAGTTGTATTCGATCATCCGTCGCGCCACTCCGGGGCCCCCGCCCGGTGCATGCTCCAGCTCGCCGGTGCGGTAGGCGGCGTTGATCCGCTCGTCAAAACGGATGCCCGGCGCGACGGGGATCGTCACCCACAGGTCACGAGGAAATGAAATGAGCCCCGCCGTTCTGGTTGCCGGATCGAGCGTTGCGACCGCAACGAAATCGGTGCGGCCAGGTTCCCATGGTTCATCGGGGCGGGTGTCTACGCCAAGCAGGAGAATGTTGATTCGCTCGCTCCCGCCCCATGTTGGCACTCCAGCGAGCGTGCTTTCCTCGCCGGGGGCGAAGGCGGTTGGTCCGTTGGAACTCGCGTTCGCCGCCGGCACGACGGGCCGGTGAGTCCAGGCGTCGGCCGTCCGGCGCGCGGCGTTCAGCCCCTCAGCGGCGGCAAACCACGACCCGACCAAATACCCGGCGATCGCCACCGCGACGGCAAGGCGCACTCCGGTTTGAACCGCCCGGTTCACCATCGCTCCGTGGGAAAGTGAGAAGCGCAGGAATCTCTCCAGCTAGCAGTGTAGGTTGGCGCTTTTGCCCACGGCAAGAAAATTGGATGCCACGGGTCTCGGCATGACCGATGTGAAAAGCTCGGATGCAGACGAGTTGACGAGCGTCTGCCAGGCCCGTATGCTCCGACTGATGCCGCGCCTATTCATGGCCTTGTTGCTCGTTGCGATCGCTCTGCCGCTCGCCATACCGTCCGCGTCGGCCCAGAGCTCCCCGATCCGCCGATTTATGTACATGCATGTCTTCACGACCGACACGCTTCGGCTGCTTCAGCAGCGCATTGGTCAGCTCGACGCCGTGTCGCCGGTCTACTTCACGGTCGAGGAGGGAGGCGAGGTGTCGGGCCGCGATTCGCCCGGAGGTAAGCGGCATCGTCAAGCGGGCTGGGGTCAAGCTCATCCCGCTGGTCAACAACAAGCCGCGCTATGAGAAATTTAGCCCGGTGCTCGCCACTTCCGCGAGCCGGGCCAAAGTGATCGACAGGCTTGTCGCGCTCGTCCGCGACCATGGGTACGACGGGTTGAACATCGATTTCGAAGCGCTCGAGCCGTCCGACCGGGCCGGGCTGAACGCCTTTATGCAGGAACTGACCGCGAGGCTGCGGCCGCTCGGCAAGTTGTCGACGGTCGCTGTCGCGGCCAAGCCGCGCGACCTGACGACAGGCTGGGCCGGAGCCTACGACTACGCCGCGCTCGGTCGATCGAGTGATTATGTCGTGCTCATGACCTATGCGTATCACACGGCGGCTGGCGCTCCCGGCTCGACGGCCCCGATCAACTGGGTGCGGCGTACCGCGGAGTATGCCGCGTCAGTTGCGCCGCCGGAAAAGTTGCTCCTTGGAATTGGCCTCTGGGGCTATGACTGGAAGATCCATAGCAAAGACGTGGCCGATGTGCGCATCTGGTCGGAGATCGAGGAGTTGGCGAAACGGCCCGGCGCCCAGCTTGGTTATTCAACCGAAGACGAGAGCGCGTGGCTGAAATACACAGATCAGGGTCACGAACGGATCGTCTGGTTCGAGGACGAGCGGGCGATCTCGGCCAAGCTCGGCATAATTCGCACCTACCGCTTGGCTGGCTGGGCGGCGTGGCGACTTGGACACGAAGGACCGCCGGCGTGGAATGCTTTCTCCGCATTTGATCGGGACGCCCAGCCGGCGCAGTCGCTTGCCGAGTCGCCTCGCCCGACGGTGGCGGCTCGTCAGAATTGGGATATCCCAAACGGCCACTTCTTTACCCAAACCGGCGAGCCAGGCAAAACAGGATTCGCGGTAACCGACGACGCCGGCGTGCCCTTCTACACGGAATTTCGCCGGCTCGGCGGCACGGACGGTGTTGGCTTCCCGCGATCGCACCGCTTCATTTGGAACGGGTTCGTCACTCAGGTGTTTCAGAAGGCAATCTTCCAATGGTCGCCGGAGCGCGGCGTTGTGAATTTCGTCAATGTCTTCGACGAGCTGTCCAGCGCCGGCAAGGATGCGTGGCTCGATCGTGAGCGCGCCACACCCCGCCCGCTCTCTTCTTCGTTTGACGAGGGGAAGAGCTGGCCGGAGATCCAGACGGCGCGTCTGGCACTGCTTGACCAGGACCCTGCGCTCAAGCAGGTGTACTTTGGGCAGCCCGACCCGCTGCGCTCCTTCGGGCTGCCAACCTCCAGGGTGGAAGATCGCGGCAATCACACCGTCGTTCGCCTGCAGAGGGCGGTCCTTCAGCGCTGGAAGGTCGACGTGCCGTGGGCGAAGGCCGGTCAGGTGACGATCGCCAACGGCGGCGACATCGCGCTCGAGGCGGGCGTCATCCCGACCGAGGCGACGACGCCCCGCCCTGCGCCTTAGCGGGTGGCTGCACCGGCGGGCTCAAACGCCGGAAATACCTCCCGTGCCAGCAGCTCGAGTTGCCGCATCGTCTCGCGGTGCGGGTAGCAGCCGAAGTTGACATCGAGAATAACCTCGTCGATGCCGAGCGACTCGCACCACTTGAGCGTTTTGATGATCGACTCCGGGTCACCGGTAAGCAGCATATCAGGACCGATGTCACTGGGACGCATCTGGAGCACGCGCTGCCGCGCCGCAGACAGCGGCGTCGAGACCCGGTTGTCCGGTTTGGCAGCGGCGATTTCAAGCAATCCGTGAACAAACTTGAGGAGTCGTGCTTGGTGCCGCTCGGTGTCGGCTGGGCTCTCGGAAACGGCGCAATAGTAGGAGCAAATCATCTTCAGGTTCGGATGGCCCGCCTTCGCAGCGGCATCGCGGAATGCAGCGACTGCCTTATCGAGCCCGCTGAACGCCATGCCCACGCCGAACGGCGAGAGCATCAGGTCGACTCCGAGGTCCGCCGCCATTTGCACCGTCGGGGGGCTATAGGCCGCGATCGAGATCGGCGGGTGCGGCCGCTGGACGGGGTACTGGTTGAGCGTAAATGGCTCGTCGATCCGGTAGTGCTCCCCGTGATAGGTGAGGCCGGGCTCGGTCCACAACTTGACGATGAGGTCCGTACCTTCGCGCAGCAACTCGCGGCTCTTGTCGTAGTCCGCGCCGAATAGGGTGTAGTCGGACGGCTCGTTGCCCCGCCCGACAGCGAGTGCGATCCGTCCTCCAGAGAGCCGATCAAGGACGGCGTACTCCTCGGCGACACGAACGGGATGGGACGCCGGGAGGATTACGCAGGCTGGACCGAGCGTGATGCGCTTGGTGATCGCGGCGAGGTAGCCAAGATAGGGCGCCGGCGCCGGAAGCTGCCCGAAGTGCGGGCCGTGATGCTCTGCCACCCAGAACGAGCTGAACCCCAGCTCGTCGGCGGCCACTGCCTCTTCGGCAAGCTCACCCAGCATCGCTGCCGGGTCGCGCCGAGCTTCTCCGAAGATCGGCAGGTTGTCGAAGAGCGAGAAGTAGCCAAGTTGCACGGCCATTCCTCCGATTGAAATCTGCTATCACCATAGCATGCTAATGCGAATGCGCGTCGGTCCACCCTGCCCCTGGCAGGTGGGTCGTCCGGACTGTCTGGACCGCCGTTGCCGGCGGGAATATGCCCGAGTATGATGGCCTCGTGGAGCCGAAGTCCGCGCCTCCCGCCCTCGCCGCGCTGACGGTTCTGCTCGCCGCCGCGACCCTTCTCGCGGTTGGCATCCTCGTCGCACGCGGGTGGCTCGATCGACCCCAGCCTGTGCAAATTGTCCAATTGCCGCTCGACACGTCGATGAAAGTCGCCGTGCGCGGCGCGGTCCAAACGCCTGGCGTCTACACCCTCCGGTTTGGAGACCGTGTGGACGACGCGATTCGCGCCGCTGGCGGGCTCACCAGCGATGCCGACGAACGTGCGATCAATCCAGCGGCGCGAATCGCTGACGAGCAGGAAATTTGGGTCCCGCGCCGGGGCGAGCCAACCGCGATTTCGGTGAGCCCGCCATCGGCCGCTGCGACGGCCGGCCGGGTCAACCTCAACACCGCCACCGTTTCACAGCTTGTCGCGCTTCCGGGGATCGCCGACCTGACCGCCAACCGGATCATCGAATCGCCGGAGCGCGTTGGGCCGTTCCGCCGGGTGGAGGAACTCCGCGAGCGCGGCATCATGAATGAACGCAATTTCGACCTCGTCAAGGACCGGGTGTCCGCTCCATGATTTGGTTCTTGACGGTTGCCGGTCTTTGGCGTGCGCCGGCGCTTGGCCGAATCCTTGGCGGGAAGTGGCGATGGCACGCCAAACTCGAAGAGGACGATCCGGCACGGGCCCCACTCGCCACCCATCGACCAGAGGAGCCTGCCGTGCCAGACCACCCGGACCAAGCGCAACCGGCGGCCGTGCCCGAGTCGGAACCGTCAACCGAGCCGATCGTGTCGACGGTCAATGAATCGGATCCAGTCGCCCGCCCAGTTCCCGAGGCCGACGACGAGCAGTCGCCGCAGGACGTCCCGGCTGCCGTTGACCCCGATCTCGAACGCATCTTGTTGACCACGGCGCCACCGTCGGAACCGGTGGTTCTCGGCATCGATATCGGTGGTACCGGGATCAAAGGTGCTCCGGTCAATGTCACCACGGGAGCGCTGACGGCCGACCGATTTCGCCTCGCGACCCCGCAGCCAGCCACGCCGGAAGCGATCGCAGCCGCTGTCGCGGAGATCGTCCGGCACTTCGAGTGGACCGGTCTCGTCGGCTGCACCTTTCCGGCAGTGGTTAAGCGCGGCGTCGTTTGCACCGCGGCGAATGTCGACCCGAGTTGGATTGGTGTCGATGGCCAGACGGTGTTTGAGCGGGCGACCGGTTGCCCGTTCGTCGTGCTCAACGATGCCGACGCCGCCGGGATCGCTGAGATGGAGTTTGGCGCCGGTGCTGACGAGTACGGGGTCGTAATCGTGGTGACTCTCGGCACTGGCATCGGGAGCGCATTGTTCGTCGACCGACGGCTCGTTCCTAACACCGAGCTGGGACATCTCGAAATCCGTGGCAAGGATGCTGAGCGTCGCGCGTCGGAGCGCACGCGCGAGCGAAAGGGCTGGGGCTGGCGTCGCTGGGGCAGCCATGTCAACGAATATTTGCAGGTGCTCGAACGGCTGTTCTCGCCCGATCTCATCATCATCGGGGGTGGCGTAAGTCGGAAGTGGGAGAAGTTCGTTGCGTCCGTGACGGTGGAGACGCGCGTCGTTCCGGCAACGCTGCTGAATGACGCGGGCATCGTTGGCGCGGCGCGCGCCGCCAGCGCCTTTCTCGGGTCCCATCCGGTCGGCTCGGCCACTCTCGCGGTCGGGGCGCCGTCAGCCAGCGGCTCGGCGGACCACACCGTCCCCCAGCCATGAGCGAGCTGGACACGGCGCACGCGCCGGGCGATTTGCACCCTGCGAAGCGTGTCTCCAAAACGGCAGTGAGGCTCGTGGCCGCATTTGGAGAACGCGAATCTGGATCGGCCATTCGGGGGCGCGGGCTTTAGGAGCGGTCGCCGCTCGCGCCTTCGACCCAGATACGTTGGAACTCGGCGCGGAGGAGCCGGTGTTCGGGCGCCTCGAGATACGGGTCGGTCGCGATGAGGCGTTCGGCCTCTTCTCGAGCAAGATCGAGCACCTCAACGTCAGACAAGCGCGCGACTTTGAGCTCCGGCAAGCCGCTCTGACGGACGCCGAAGAACTCGCCCGGGCCGCGCAGCCGGAGGTCTTCCTCCGCAAGCGCAAAGCCATCGCTCGTTCGCTCGACGATCCGTAATCGCTCGCTCGCTTCTCCCGCATCTGACAAAAGGAGGCAGTAACTCTGCTCGGCGCCCCGTCCAACTCGGCCTCGAAACTGGTGAAGCTGAGAAAGCCCAAAGCGCTCGGCCCCCTCGATGAGCATCGTCGTCGCGTTCGGGACGTCGATCCCAACTTCCACGACCGCGGTCGAGACGAGGACGTCGATCTCGCCGTCGCGGAAGGCGACCATCACCTCGTCCTTTTCCTTTGGCTTCATCCGTCCGTGGAGGAGCCCGAGGCGGAGGTCGGGGAACACGAGACGCAGCCGCTCAAATTCCGCAATTGCTGCCTTTGCTTCGATTTTTTCGGACTCTTCGACCAGTGGGCAGATGACATACGCCTGCCGCCCGAGACGCACCTGCTCGCGGACGAACTGATAGGCGCGGTCGCGCTTCTCAGGCGGAACGAGGCGAGTGCGGATCGGTTGGCGGCCCGGCGGGAGCTCGTCGAGGACCGAAAGATCGAGGTCGCCATACAAGGTCAGCGCGAGCGTGCGGGGAATCGGGGTCGCCGTCATCACCAGCATGTGCGGATTCCGATCTCCATCGATGCCTTTCTGGCGCAGTGCTGCTCGCTGGGCGACGCCGAAGCGGTGCTGTTCGTCCACCACGCCGATCAGCAGCCGCTTGAAGGTAACCTGCTCTTGGATAACCGCGTGAGTCCCGACCAGCACGTCGATTGCGCCGCCGGCGACCTCGTCGAGGATCTGGCGTCGCTTCTTCCCTTGGACGGCGCCGGTGAGCAGCTCCACGCGTGTCCCCGGCATGATCTCGGTCAAGAGCCGGCCGAGCGAGGCAAGATGTTGATTGGCAAGAATTTCGGTCGGCGCGAGGATCGCGCCTTGACCCCCCGCCGCTACCGCGGCAGCCAGCGCCAGCGCAGCGACCACGGTCTTGCCACTCCCGACGTCGCCCTGGAGGAGACGAGCCATCGGGCGATCTTTCGCGAGGTCGGCAAAAATCTCGTCCACGGCGCGCTGCTGCGCCCCGGTGAGGGCGAAGGCTAGTCGACCGAGCCAGGTGGCGCGCTGTTCGGGAGTGGGAACGATTGGCTCGGCGCGGCCGGCCTGCCGCCACTCCGCCTTGGCGCGCTGCAAGCCAAGCTGCATCACGAACAGTTCGTCGAACGCCACGCGGCGCTTGGCCTTTGCGAGCTGCTCCGGCGTGTCGGGATAGTGCATCGCCATCACCGCAGCCGCGCGGCCCATCAGCTTCGCCCGCCGGCGAATGGCCTCGGGGAGGGGCTCCGGAAGAAGTGCGGCGTAGCGGTCGACGGCGGCCTTGACGAGGCGGCGTACGGTGCGTTGCGCGATTCCTTCGGTGAGTGGATAGACTGGGACGAGACGACCGGTATGGGTACGGTCCGTGCCGTCGACCGGCTCATGTTCCGAGACGGTCATCTCGATCCGCCCTTTGAAGGCCTCGATCCGTCCCGACAACAGCCAGACTGACCCTTGCCGAAGGCTCTGGGCGACCCACGGTTGGTTAAACCAGCGTGCCCGCATCATCCCGCTCTCGTCGACGACTGTCGCCTCGACGAGCTTGCGGCCAGGCCCGATGCTCCGTTGGGTTATGTCCCAAACCGTGACCTGCACGGTTGCCTCTGTGCCGGGACGGAGCGTTTGGATCGGCGCAAGATCCCGCCGGTCGAGGTGGCGGTTGGGGAAGAAAAAGAGCAGATCCCGCACCGTGGTGACGCCGAGGCGGTGAAAGCGCGGCACGGCGCGCCGGTCGAACCCCTTCAGCGCCGCAATTGACGTTTCGAGGGTGATTGATTGCGAGGTCGTGGCGGGCGGTGCTTTGCGTGACGGCGCGGCGTGCCGTAGGGATGGAGGTGGTGCGGCGCGCGGCTGAGTGATATCGCGGAGCCAGCTGGCGACTTCGGCGAGCCACGCCGGCCGCTCAGCCTCTGGTGTCCGTGCGTAGGAGCGGAACGGGAACGCCGCGATCGCCTCGCGGAGATCGGGCGATCCACCCTGAGCCAGACGCGGCAGCCAAGTCGCGAGGTAAGCGTCGAGGCCGCCAATCACCAACCGATCGCGGTAACCGGCGCGTGCCTCGCGTTCGAGCATGGTGAGAATCGAGGTCAGAACATTGGTCGCCTCGGTGGTCGTCACGCATCATATTGTGCCCGTTCCCGGCGGAGAACCCAAGGGGATGGCGGTCAGGCAGCGTCGGAGAGATTGAACCACTCGGTGACGAGCCGATAGAACCGGAACCGTGCCCGTTGGAGATGCAGGTAGTGGCCTCCGCGCGGGATAACGGCGAACAGCTTGTCATCCGTCACGAGGCTTTCGAAAAAGTCGGTCGCGGTCTGGGCTCCGTGCCGTGCGCTGATGGCCGCGCCGTACACCAGCGCGGTCGGGCGCTTGATGGCGAGCGGGTTGGCTGGGATGGCGCCGCGCGCAACCTCGGCCCGGATGCCGTTCGGGGGAGCGCGGCTCTTGCTCCGCGACTCCTTCCCCAAACGCATGTCGAGCGTCGGGCTCGGTGAGGTCCGGCTCGAGTCGTCCGATCGCCCACTCATAGGTGTTGACTTGCCACGCGGTGTCCGGCGGCTGCGGGGATCGGGCCGTGTCGCCCCCAAGCGCAGGATCGTAGAGGACGAGCCGGAGCACGCGTTCCGGCGATTGCTCGGTGAAACGGGCGGCGATGCGGCCTCCCCACGACCAGCCGAGGAGATGAACTCGGCGCACCGCAGACTCCGCGAAAAGCCAGTCCACCACGGCGCGAAGGTCGTCGATTGCGGCCTCGGTTGTAACGGCAAGCGGATCGCCGGTGAGTTCGGACGCACCGTAACCGCGCACGCCGAAGGTGACGGCGGCGATCCCCTGTGCCACGAGCTCGTCCATCAGCGAATAGCGCAGGCCGTTTGGAAAGGCAAAGTCAAACGCGGTCTGGCCAGACAGGTTCGCGCCATGGACGAGCACAGCGACCGCGGTCGCGCCCATACCTAAGCCTTTTGCCCGCACGGCCAATCGGCCGCCCGGTCCGGGGACCTGCACGTCGATGGTGGCGGAATCTGGCATCACTCGAACTTCGGGCCGGAGTAGACAGCGACGCCGACGAGACCGGGGCCGGCGTGGGTCCCGACGACGGGGCCGAGCACGCCCTCGTAGATCGGCACGTCTGGGTAGCGACTGCGGAGCCGTTGGGCGAGCTGTTTGGCATCGTCGAGCGGCGGCGAGGCAAGCACACAAAGCGCGGTCACCGCTGGCTTGGCGGTCACCCACTCGTGGAGCCGCTCGAGCCCCTTTTGACGGGTCCGTGCGCGCTCCACGGCAACAACCTCTCCCTCTTTCAACCCGAGGATCGGCTTGATGTTCAGCAACGAGCCGAGGAAGGCGCGTGCTCCACCAATTCGGCCGCCGCGCTTGAGGTACTCCAAGGTGTCTACCAAAAAGAGGATGTCGGTCTTGGTCGAGGTCTCTTTGGCAAGAGCGACGCACTCGTCCAGGCTCGCTCCCGCCTCGGCCGCCTTGGCGACCCGGATGACCACCAGCCCGAGCGCCATCGAGACCAGCAGGGAGTCCACCACCTCGACTCGAATGGCTGGTTCGACCATCGCTTTGGCGGTCACTGCCGAACTGTAGGTCCCGCTCAACTTGCTCGAAATGGTGATGACGCAGATCGGATCACCGCCGGCGCCCACCCGGCGATATACCTCTTCGAATTCGGCCGGCGACGGCTGGGATGTGGTGGGGTTCGTCTTCGACTCGGCAAGCCGGCGATAGAAGGTCTGATCATCGATGTCGACGCCGTCGCGGAGCGTTTCATCGCCGAACAGGACTTTCAAGGGGACGACTTCGATACCCAGCGATTGAACGAGGTCTTTCGGAAGGTCGGAGGTGCTATCGGTCACGATACGAACGACCATGGCGGCACTCCCGTCTCGCCCGGATTACTCCCGAGCGATGATGTAGTGGTAGAACGGTTGGCCGCCCTCGACGACCTCGACCTGCAGCCCCGGATAGCGCTCCATGACCTGCTGGGCGAGGGAGCGGCCTGTTTCAACCGACACGTCGGCGCCAGTGTACAAGGTGAGCAGCTCAGCGGTGTCGGGACGCAGCTTGCCGAGAAGCGACCAGAATGCTTCTTCGACCGTCTCGCCCACCGTCGCTACCCGCCCGTTGAGCAGCCCGAGCGCCTGCCCGTTGCGGATGGTGATGCTATCAAATGTCGCATCGCGGACCGCGACCGTGATCTCGCCGGTATCGACGGCTTCCGCGGCAGCGGTCATCGCCGCGACGTTGGCGTCGAAATCGTCGTCGACGCGAATCGCCAAGAGCGCACACACGCCCTGAGCGAGGGTGCGTGTCGGGACGATACCGACGCGCCGTTGGGTGAGCGACGCTGCCTGCTTAGCCGTCAGCAAGATGTTTTCGTTGTTCGGGAGAAGGATCACATCGGTCGTTGGCGCGGCCTCGATCGCCTTCAGCAGGTCCTCGGCGCTCGGGTTCATCGTCTGGCCGCCGGCGATCACCTCGACCGCGCCAAGGCTCCGGAACAGATCGCGGAATCCCTCGCCAGCGGCGACCGCGATGACGGAAAGCCCTGCGACCGGCGCGGAGGGCGCGGCGGCGTGGGATTGTTTCCAATCCTCATGCTGGAGCTGCATGTTTTCGATCGACACCTGGCGGAGGAGGCCAAGCCGCGTGCCGATCTGGATCGCTGCGCCTGGATCGAAGGTGTGGAGGTGGACTCGAACGACTCCTTCGTCCCCGACCACGAGGAGGGAATCCCCGAGGGCCTCAAGCTCCCGATGAAGTGACGGCGTGTCGAGGTTCTCCCCTTGAATCAAGAACTGGGTGCAGTATCCATACGCCTGCTCGCCGGCAAACCCTTCGATTGCAACGGTGGCCAGATCCCCGGTCGTTTCGGGGATCGGTTCCCCGCGGAGCGTGCGGAGGGCGCCGTCGAGCAGCAGATACAGCCCTTGGCCGCCCGCATCAACGACACCCGCCTGTTTCAGGACGGGAAGCTGATTCGGAGTCTCTGCGACGGCCTGGCGAGCCGCTTCCGTCGCCGCCGCAAGCACCCGCTCGAGGCTGGTCTCACCCTCTGCTGTTTGTTGTGCCGCTTCAGACGCCTTGCGAATGACGGTCAACATGGTGCCTTCAACCGGTTTGGCGATACCGGCATAGGCGGTCTTCGTCGCGCCCGCTAACGCCTTGGCGAGCACGACCCCGTCCATCAGCGAATCGTCCTCAATTGCTTTGGCGAAGCCACGGATGATTTGAGAGAGAATGACGCCGCTATTGCCGCGGGCGCCCATCAACGCGCCGCGCGCCATGGCGGCCGCGAGGTGGCCGACGTGGTGCTCGGGCGAGCTGACGATGGCGGCCACGGTGGAGCGCATCGTCAGGCTCATATTGGTTCCGGTGTCACCGTCCGGAACAGGAAAGACGTTCAGCGCGTTGACAGCGGCGGCTTGCCGTTCAAGCCAGGCTGCTCCACCGGCGATCGCCGATTTCAGCTTCTGGCCATCAATGGATCGGATCGACCGGTCCTCAACGCGCTCTGCCACCGTCGTCATTCCGTCTCGACATACCGGATGTATTCGATGGAGTGAGCTTAGTGGTCGGCAGAAATGCCGTCAACGCGACGGGTGAATCTCGGCAAGGTGGCTGCTAGGATCGCGCTGCGGGGAGGGCCGACGTGAATACGGTGACGTGCTACAAGTGCTCCAATCCGGCCGGCGGCCGCTGTCCGGACTGCCGACGGTTGTTCTGCCGATTCCACGGCGCGACGCGCTGTCACGAATGCGAGCCGCCACCGCCGATTTGGAAGACTCTGCTCGGCCTCTTCCGCCGGTAGAAGCGTTGGACATCATTAGCGTCACGCCTGAAGGCCTGGCCGTTCCCGGCGAGCGATTTCGTCCCCCGAAGGCACGCTGTCATGGCGTGGCCGGTCGCGCGACTCGCCAGTTCCGAGTTCTCCCGGAAGCTCAACGTCAGCATCGACGGTCGCAGGCAGGTGTCCCCATCTCGCCGTCACCATCTTAACCCGACGAGGTTGCTCCGAATTGGTGTGGGCCCAACGTCGGGCTCGTCTCCTTTCTCGCTCTGTCGCGAAGGACAAGGAGGACGACGAGCATCGGCTTCGCGGTAGCGGTTGGGAGTTTCCACGCGAGCCAGCCGGTCGTCATCCTCACAACGAACCTCGAACGAAGCCTTTTCCGTCTGGCCGCGCGGCGAGAACAGGTCCAGTCTGTCGAGCGATGGCGCAACACAGGGGATTGTTGGACCAACGATCTGCTAATCGGCCGCTTCGCACGGCAACAGCGCCCATGTCTTGTCATCACCGGAATCCCCGGCACTTCCGACTCCATCGACTGATGGGCCACGAGTGATTGAGACAGGCAGCGCACGCCTCCTGTGTCGATCCCGGTACGAGTCGCGATGCCCGCCCGAACCGAAGGCTCGACGTGCGATCGACGTGCGGCGCGATCCGCTCCCTAGTCACGGCTGAACCTTGAGAGCGAGACCGACAAGCGTGACGTGGGCTCCACGAGGCCGCCTCACCATCGATTAGCGTCGGCGGGCGGAACGACGAGGCTGAACCGCGCGTCAATGCGTTCGGGGGCAGCATGGATCGCGTGACGTCGGTGGTTGTTGCGGTCGTTCTCGGCCTCATCGTCCTGAGTGTGTCTCTGGTGGCATTGGGTGGTGGACGCGGTGATCTTGGCGATGAGACGACTCCGCGTGGTGTCGTCGTGCTGTACTTGCGGTCGCTCCGCGAGGGAAATCAAGACCGCGCCTACAACCTCCTCTCCGCCGACCTTAAGGCGCGAGTCTCGCGTGATGAGTTCCTTCGGCTCGCCTCGTCACTGCAGAATGACCGGCGCCGCATCGAGGTCGGCGAGGCGACGATCGAGGGCACGACCGCCCGCGTGCCGGTCACCTATAGTTACGTCGGCGATGTGTTCGGCGGCGGCAGCTCGACTACCGAAACGGCCGGTCTCGTTCTGGAAGGCGGACGCTGGCGCATCTCAGCGCCGACCGAGCCATTTCTCCCCGAGCCTCCTCTGAGGTAGGCCGTGCAAACGATCCGGCGCATCTACCTTTACGTCGTCAGCGCCGTGAGCCTCGGGATGCTCGCCGCCGGGGTTGTCGAGCTGGCGCGTACGCTGGTTGCCATGGTCGTGCCGACGGCGATACCGGCCAACTGGCTGGCCGAAAATCTCGCCGCTGCAGTCGGCACAACGATCGTCGCTCTCCCCGTCTGGCTTTTCCATTGGGGGCTTGCCAATCGCTTGGCGGCGCGCGACGCGACCGAGCGCGTCGCGGCGCTTCGCCGTTTGTACCTCTACGGCGTGCTCGCCGTGAGCGCGATCTTCATTGCCATTGGGGTTAGCGACGCGACCGAAGCGCTGACGGCATTTGCCGCGCACACCCGCAATGTGACGGTTATGCAGGTCATCGACCCGCTTCCGGTCATCGTCGTAACCCTCGCGGTCTGGTGGTACCACTGGGGCATTGCCGGTCAGGAGCGGAGGGCCTTCGGTGAAGGAGGTGCGTCGGCCACCATTCGCCGATGGTATGTCTATGGCTCGGCGTTCTGGGCGCTCGTTGTCTTGCTTCCGGCGACGACATCGCTGGTGCGAACGAACTACGACCACATTGTTGGTCCACCGACGTTCGGTGCCGCGTGGCAAGTGTCGGAATCGGTGGGACCAGCACTTGCTGGCTTGTTGATTTGGGCAGCACATTGGATTTGGTCGTCACGCGGGCAGATTGCGGAGGACGATCGCAGGTCGGTGCTCCGGGCCGTCTACCTCCTGAGCGTGATCGCCATCGCGTTAACCGTGACCCTCGTGCAGGCCGGGCAGGTCCTCTTTTACCTGCTGAGTCGGTTGCTTGGCGTCCCGAACCCCGGTGGACAGACCGGCTCCATCGCCCAATTGCTCGCCGGCCCCGTCGCCGCCGCGATTGTCTACGGTGCAGCGTGGTGGTACCACCAGCGCGTGCTGCGGGGCGAGAGCGCGGTAGCAGGGGAAGCGCCGCGCCGGCTTGGGGTCCGCCGGCTCTACCGCTATCTCATCGCACTCGTCGCGCTCGCGCTACTGTCGGTTGGCCTCGCCGGCGTCCTCTGGACCATTGGAGATCTTCTCAGCTCGGGGACAGGGCAGGCAGGGTTCAGCTGGCAAGAGCAGATTAGCCTGTTCGCGACCCTTGCTATCGTCGGTCTCCCAGTTTGGATCGCCGTCTGGAGGCCACGGCCCGACGTCGCCGAAGCCGCCTCGCTCTCCCGCCGGCTCTACCTCTATTTGGCGCTGATCGGCTCGGTGCTCGCTGCGCTCATTTCCGGCGCCGTCATGGCGTTCCAAGCGATTGCTCTGGTGATCGGCGCCCGCTCGCCCACCGAGGCCGTCAACGATCTCACCCGAGCGCTCGCGGTCGTGCTTGTAGGCGCGGGCGTGGCAGTCTACCAGTGGCGCGCACTGCAACTCGATGCCAGCCGCGCTGGGGCGCTCCCTCGTACAGCCGAATCGAGGGCGCGGCTGAGGCTGATCGGGCCGGACGGGCGGATCGTCCGCGAGCTCGCGGGAGAGATGGCCACGCTCGAGCTTGCCTTCGATCGGCTGGCGGGCGAGCTTGAGACCGCGGGTCTTCCCCGCTCAGAGCCGAGCTGAGCGTTGTGACCGGGCGCGATCGAGGGGCGCTAGGCGGCCTTTGGTACGCGCTGACGCGAGATCCTCTCCGGATTCGTCGCCTGTCGTGACGACAGGCGCGATTGGCGTTGGTTCCTGCTGCCCCCAAACGTGGGTAAGTGCCGCGCCAAACAAGAAAATCTGCGCCGAGTATTGGACCCAGACGAGCAATACCACAAGAGCGCCGGCGGCGCCAAACGCTGAGCCGGGTGCGAAGTGCGTGAGATATTGCGCTAAAAGCAGCTTGCCGACAGAGAAGAGCAGCGCTGTCGTCACCGCTCCAGCGGCAGTGTTCCGCAACGGAATCGGCCGCTCCGGCATCATCCGGTAAATGAGCAGAAAGAGCAGCGTCGCAAGTCCCAGCGTGAGGGCGAACTCGGTGATCCGGACGAGCCAGCCCTCGAGAATGCGCTCCGACCCCAAGACCTCGTGAACGCGGCTAACGTAGGTAGATGCCACAATCATGACCAGAAACAATGCCCCTGCTGCGAACACCAGCAGCATTGCGAGGCCATAGCGGCGGAGGAAGGCAACGACGTCCAGTCCTTGCGGCCCTCGGATGCCCCACATCTCATTGATGGCGTCGCGAACCTGAACGAACAGCCCTGTTGCGCCCCACAGAAGCGTCGCGACGCCGACAACCGTGGCAAGAACATTGTTCGCCGGGCGCGTCGTCGGCTCGAGCAGCCGTACAACGAACTCGGCAACTTCTCGGTTCGTCGCTTGGGACACCTGAATATAGATTTGGGCCTGTGCCAACTCTTCGCCGACGAAGAAACCGGCGACGCCGACGGCGATAACCAGCAGCGGTGCAAGGGAAAATATCGCCGAATAGGCGAGCGCCGCCGCCATCCGCGGCCCGTTGACCGCGTTGTAGGTGTCCCACGCCGCCTTCAACACTTGGATCAGCCGCTTCACGCTGCTCTCCCACGCCTCCGCCACCGAGCGTACCATGCCTGACTGGGCGGTACGAATCCTTCGGTCTATCGACGATGTCCGATCGTGAGACACCTGACGTGAAGGCGGCTCCTCAACCGGATGCTGAGTGCTGCCACCGATGATGTCGGTCTGGACGTTGGTCAGGCAGCGACACGCCCTAGCTTTGCGGGAGAATCGCCCGGCGCGGCCGAACCCATGGAGAGGGCTCCAGCCGCGCTCGGTGCACGTCGCTCCGCTCAAGGTGTCGGTGAAGCCCCATGTCCCGACCTTGCAGGCGTTCCACGAGTGCGAGCCGCTGCCCACATTGGCACGGTCTGCGGCTGCGTCCGTCCGTTAGACGAGGGTCCTCGGATGGGTTTCAGGCGGCTTGGGTGCGACCGGCTGCGTGTCGTGCCGGTCAGGGGGCTATGGGAAGGCCGACGACCCTCGATTCTCGCTCGCCGCACCCGGTGCGAAGAACGCCGGGGCGCTGCCCACAGGCACAGTCGCGGCTCTGGGCAGCGCTGACGGTTAGCTCCGCACGTCCAATCGGAACAATTCCCTCGCATACTCGAGGATCAATCGATCGCGCTCGCGATCCAGCCGTTCGGGAAGCATCGTTGGTAGATCTGCCAGCGAGTACAGTTGGTTCGGCCGCTCGTTGTTGAGGCGAACCCACGGCACGTCACCGGCGACAGCGGCATTGACCATCCTGATCGCGTGGAACACGTCCGCCTGAACATGGTCGCGTTCGGACTGCATCCGAAGATAGGGGACGCGGATGGAGCCGATGAACGTGATTGCCTCGCGCTCGTGCCAGAACGATTCGTCGTCGCAGCTCGCGACGTTCCGCAGATGGCCGGCCGGTGCGCCACCGCAGCCGCCGGTGTCAGATCGGTCGGCGGGGCCCTCCCAATCGATCAGAAAGCGCACGCGGAGATCCGGGTGCCGCGCCAGCATCCCGGCGGCAATCGTGACACCATAAGAATTGCTGACGATACCGATCTGGCTTCGGTCAACGGCTGGGTGATTTGGGAGCTCGGCGATGATTGCAGCGAGGCCGTCTTGGTGGATGAAGCCGCCGTAATCCTCCACGCCACCGCTTCGACCGCGGCCGTCTGGATCGAAGACGACGATCGCGAAGCCGGCATCTGCCATGCGTTGGGCGCGTCCACCAGAGGTGATCGTGGTGCTATCGCCGTTTCCGCCAGGCACGAGGACGAGCGTAGGCAGCCGCCGGCCGTCCCAGCCGGTCGGGGTCAGCACCTCCACCCACAGCTCGGCGCCGCTTGCTGGATTGGTGACCGTGAAGGAGGAGGGGAACGGTGCAGCGGTGATGTTCGCTGCACCGCTGACCACGAGGAATGTCGCGACGATTGATCCGAAGAGTACCCGCCAAAGCCCTGCCATTCCGTACCTCTCATGGGTTGATGTCTTGGGCACGGAACGAGAACGCTCTCCGGTTCGGGCGTGTGATTAAGCGCACTCATGCAACGGCCGGCCCTCCGGGGCCGGCCGTTCGGTCCGGAGAGCCGGCGCGGCTTACTGGCGGACGACCTCAACCGTCCGAGTCACGCAGGCACTCGCTCCGCCGTCGCGGACGAAGGTGTATTGCCACGTGCCGGCCGGGGCAATAACGGCGAATTTCCAAACGGTGCCCTTTCCGCCAGCGACGACCTCGCGCAGCCGGATACTGCCCGGGCCCCACAGCCCAACGCCGAGCGTGTATTTCGCCGAAGACACTTCGACTGAAAACTCGCGATCGGCGATTGCCGGGTTCGGGACAAACTCGACGGTTTCGTCCCCGGTGCAGGATCCCCCAAAGCCCGGGAAGGCGAAGGGACCGCCGAACGGGGGTGCCGGCGCCGGGCCGTACGCTGGCGGCGGCGCAGGGGCGATTGGCCCGGCGGGAGCCGGCGCAATCGGCGCGGCAGAGATCGCCGGCGGGGGAGCGGCCGGGCGGGCGGGCGGGACATCCGTCGCCGGAACGCCGCCGGGCGGCACCGGAGCACCGGGCGGGAACCCATACAGAATTCGGCAGTTGGGCCGATAGGGCTGCACCGGAGCATAGGGCGGGCAAAGCGCGTCGGGCGGCGGCGCGGGTGCGCGAACGCCGGTGCCGCGCGGCTGAGGCTGGATCACTGCGACCGGTGGGAAGCCAGCGAGCGACAACGCCGGTCCCGGCAGCAGCGGCGCTTGGGCGTTTGCGGGGATGATGCCAGCCTCTTTCAGGATTTCGCCACCGTCAATCACGAAGACCGTACCGGCACGCGCCCACGGGACATCTTGGCGCCACTCTTGGAAGATCGCCCGCTGCGTGCGGACGACGAATGTTTGACCGTTGTTCACCGCCGACTGAGGAAGCCCATAATAGGTGACTGGGTCGGCGCCGATGCCAAAGTAGGCTTCGCGAATGCGCGGGCTGCCGTCAAGAAGCGCAAAGTGCCGCGCCTTGACGAACTCCCAGTTGTAGAGCACATCATCGCGCCAGTCGAGCGACGGCGCGGCTCCGTAGGTGGCGGCGAGCCAGTTGTCGAAGCCCTGCTGCCCGAGCCAATCAAGCACGTTGACAATCTGAACGACGCCGACATCCGCGCGCCAATGGAGCACGCCGCCCTCAAATGCTTGGGCCGGGAACCCGTCCCAGATAAAGCGGTGGGAGATCGGGTAGCCGAGCCGATCGACGCCGCCGAGTTCGCGGAACGCCGTCCACATCGGCACGCCGGCGATATCGACGACGGCGTAGCCGTAGCCGGCCGGCTGACCGCCGCGCGTCTGGGTGTAGAACCAACCGCCTTCGACCGGGAAATCCTCGCGGCCCTGAGCCGATGCACTCCCCGCGAGCGATGTCGCGAGGATCGCGACCAGAGCCAACGCCGAAAGCAGCCGAAGCCAGCCCGAGCCCGGGGGTGCGAGTGATGGCGCGAGGTGCCTTCCTGATGCCACAGCGACTCCTTCCGGCCAGGAGGCCGAGGAAATTGGCGCGGCGCGCTGGTCTGCCATCGCCGACGCGCGCAGACAGTCACACTATGACGCTCGGCTGCTCGCAAGTCAAGTAGATTGCATCCATAGCAGGCAGGCGGACGATAAGGCTTGCCCTATGACGCGGTATCGGGACAGCCCAGCGCGTGGTCAGTCGATCTGCCGCGCGATGAGCCGCACCGGCCGGCGGCGGCTGAGGACAAGCCAAACAAAGCTGACCAGCGCGAGCTGGCGGCGCCAGCGCCAGGGCTGGCGAATCAGCCGCACCAGCCATTCGAGCCCGAGCTGGATCGCCCAGCGGGGAGCACGCCGGATTCGTCCCGACAGGTAGTCAAAGGAGCCGCCGACGCCGATCGCCACCGGTACGCCCAGATCAGCGGCGTTGCGGGCGATCCAGAGGTCTTGTGCCGGGGCGCCATACGCCACCAGCAGGAGGTCAACTGGGCTGGCGGACCGCACCGCTGCGGTTGTCTCGGCGTCGCCGTCTTGGCTGGCACGGCCTGCGTACGTGCCGACGACCTTGAGCCCGGGAAAGCGCCGTTGCAGCGCTGCCGCCGCTTCAGCGGCGACGCCCTCTCGTGCGCCAAGCAGGAAGACCCGCCAGCCTTCACGCGCCGCTGCCGCCGCTAGCGCTTCGACGAGCTCGACGCCGCGCACGAGGGAGCGGATTGGCAGGCCCGCTCGCTTGCACGCCCACGCGATGCCTGTCCCGTCCGGCACGGCAAGATCTGCCGCGTCGAGGACGGCGGCGAAGGCCGGCAGTCGGCGCGCCAGCATCACGAATTCGGGGTTGACGGTGACGATCTGGCGCGGCCGGCGCTCGGCGATAAAGCGGCGGACGAAGTCAATGGTTTCCTGCGGCGTGACGTCGTCGACACGCACGCCGAGCACCCGGCGCGCCCCGATCACGCCGGGTTCGGACGGCCGATGGAGAAGATCCGGCGGTCCCCGGTTCGGCCGCCAGTCGCATTCATTGAATCGACGATCAAGCGCGCTTCGCGCACCACTCGCTCGATGTCGAAGGCCGTATGGGCCGTGACAATCAGCACGCAGTCCGGTTCGGACAAGTCCAGACTATCCATATCGAGCGCCTTGAGTACAGTCCGTTCAGGACGAATGGCGCTCCCGCCTACGCTGAACTGCGGGACATGAGGGTCGCTATAGGTGATGCGGGCGCCGGCATTCAGGAGCAGCTCGACGATCCGCTCGGCCGGGGAGTTGCGCGGGTCGTCAACGTCGCGTTTGAACGCCACGCCAAGGACATGCACCCACGCCCCTTTCAGTGACCGGCCGCAGCTTGCGAGCGCCTGTGCCGTCTTTTCGACCGCGTGGTACGGCATCGCTTGGTTCACTTCGGCCGCGAGCTCGACAAATCGCGCCGAGAAGTCGTACTCGCGGGCCTTTGCCGACAAATAGAACGGGTCCACGGGGATGCAATGGCCGCCAACTCCCGGTCCTGGGTAGAACGGCATGAATCCGAAGGGTTTCGTCGAGGCGGCTTGGATGACTTCCCAGAAGTCGATGCGCATTCGCTCGGCCAGCAACGCCATTTCGTTGACGAGCGAGATATTGACGGAACGGAAGATGTTCTCGAGGAGCTTCGCCATTTCGGCGACGCGTGGCGAGGAGACGCGCATCACGCCCGCGCCGAACTGTTCCATTACCAGCGCCGCCAACTCGGTGCAGGTTGGGGTAAGCCCACCGACCACCTTGGGCGTGTTCTCGACCGTGAACTGCTTGTCCCCCGGGTTGATTCGTTCGGGGACGAACGCAAGGTGAAAATCGACCCCGGCTTTCAGCCCGCTCCCTTCGAGGCAGGGCAGCACCTCTTCTTCAGTGGTGCCGGGGTGGGTAGTGCTCTGCAGGATGATGAGTTGGCCGCGCCGGAGTCGGGCTGCGATACCCTCGGCGACGGCAGTGATGTAGGAGAGATCGGGCGACTTGTTCGGCTTGATCGGCGTAGGGACGCAGATGAAAATGACATCCGCGTCGACGAGCCGGGCGTAATTCGTCGTCGCCCGAAGCCGCCCCTCGCGGACCGGCCCGGCGAGGTCTTCAGCGCCGACGTCCTCGAGGTACGGCACGCCGGCATTTATTCGCTCGACGCGCTCGGCGCTCACGTCGATGCCGATGGTGGAAAAACCGAGCCGCGCCAGCCCGGCGGCGAGCGGCAAGCCGACGTAGCCCAGCCCGATCACGGCCATGACCGCTTCCCGCGAGCGAATCCGATCGGCGAGTGCCATTCACCTACCTTCGCCTAGCTCACCCGATTATAGCGGTGGGGTCAGCAGACACAGCGCTCGTCGCAGCACGAAAGGTCGTCGAGATACATCCCCCGTTTGCGATAACCCTCCAGCACAGCGGTGTCCACTCCGAGGCGGTTGGCGATCGCGTTGGCGATGACCGCAAAGCGCTGGCGAAACTTATAGATGAAACAGAGGATGACGTTCTTGTGGCGCACCATTGGGCCGGCGACGAACAAACCGGGGGTTCGGGTCGACTCATCCTCGTGCGTCAGCTGGACAGCGCCGTCGTCGTCCCACTCGAAATGGTGGCGGATCAGCGTAAGGCTACCGGTGAAACCCGTGGCCAAAATCGGCTGGGTCTTTGAAATGCGAACGGATCCGTCCGCCGCGTAGATCGCCCAACCGGATTTGGCGCGATCGACCGCCACCACGTCTACTCCCTCCACCACCTCAACCCGGCCGCTCGCCCGAGCCCGCGCCAGCCGCTCGGCGGTAAATGGTGAGAGGGTCGTGCTCGGGTCGCTCGACTCCGGGTCAATCTTTGGCTTGCGGTCCAACACTGTCACCCGCTTCTTCAAGCGACTTAGCTGCACGGCGGCATCGATCCCGCTCTCATACCCGCCGATCACGAGAAACGAATCGCCCGGCAGCTCCGACCACGATCGGACCAGCGAACTGTGCAGGCAGTGTTCCGCTCCCGGGAACGGCTGCAGCCACGGATACTGAAACTCGCCTGCCGCCCAAATCACGAAGCCGGCACGCAGCGGCCCTGCCGTCGTTTCGAGCTCGAACCCTCCGGCTGGCAGCGGTGAGAGATCGCGAACGTCAATGCCACACCGAACCGGGATATCGAAGTGCTCCGCAAACGCCTTCAAGAACGCGGAGTAGCTTCGACCGGTCGGGTGCTCACGACGGAGGGAAAACGCCGGCGACGTGTTCAGCGCAATGGCGTTCAAATCGAGCAAGCCAAATTGATTGCTGGTAAACGACGGGGTAATGAACCGCATGCCTTCCGGCCACCGTGCAAATGAAGCGCCTATGTCCCCTGCGCTCGAGCACAACATGCTCGATCTCGAGGTCGACGAGCACCTTGGCGCAGCCGAGCCCCGCCGCCCCGGCACCCACGATTGCGACATCGTGCATCTCGGTCATGGGTCACCTCGATGTCTTGTCTTCGTAGGCTACACCGTTGCGCGGTCGCATCCCAGCCGCTCGATAGATGGCATCGATCGTCAGCATCGTTCCGATCGAGTCCTCCGGAGCAGTCCGGTTGACGGCTTCGCCAGCGATGATGCGGGCGAAGGCGCGAAGCTGTGCCCGGTAGACGTTGTCGCCGCGCACCATCTCGACGCGTCGTCCGCGTTGCCCGGCGATGAAGAGTAGGTTCCCGTAACTCGGGTGATACGGATTGAAGACGAGGGCCGTCCCCGCGCTCCCAACCACGCGTGCCACCGAGCGGAACACGTGACGGGAAAGGAGCGACGATCGGATTCGCGCCGTCGTTCCGTTCGGAAAGCGGAGTTCGGCGGTCATCGTTCGGTCGACATCGGGCGAGGCGAGCACCGCCCGGGCGGCGACGACGTCTGGCTCGGCACCGGCGAGCCAGCGGACGAGGCTGATCGGGTAGCAGCCGGCGTCCATCAGACTGCCGCCGGCCAACTCGGCACGCCAACGGATATCCCCGCGCCGGAGCAGCGGCACGAGGAAGTCTGCCTCGATGCGGCGAACGTTGCCGATGTCGCCGCCGGCGATCATGGAGCGCAGCCGGTCGGCCATCGGGTGGTAGCGGTAGGCGAACGCCTCGAGGACGCAACGGCCGGCCTTGTGTGCTGCCGCTGCCACCGCCTCGGCCTCATCGGCATTCGCAGTGAGCGGCTTTTCGCACAGGACGTGCTTGCCGGCGTGCAAGGCGCGCCGTGTCCAAACGCCGTGGAGGGCGTTTGGCAGCGGAATATACACCGCGTCGATGGCCGGGTCGCCGATCACTTCCTCGTAGGTACGATAGACCCGCGGGATGCGATATCGCCGCGCCAACGCGTGAGCGCGCCGCGGATCGCGCGACGCGATGGCGAGAATTTCGACGTCAGGGAGAGTGCGCGCCGGTCTAAGGAGCGCGGCCGGCGCGATCTTCGCTGCACCCAGCAGGCCAATCCGGAGCGTCACCCGCCGGTACGCCCCGCGCCGAGCAGGAACAGATCGCGGGGGTCCGCCGGCGCCTCTCGGAGATAGCTCGCGCGCGCCATCAATTCCCAGATCTGTTGGTACGTCTCGACATCGCTCTCTGCCACCGACAGCCGGTCGACCGTCGCCTCGCGCATCCCGAGGAAGCCGGCGATCGCAGTCATTTCGCTCGGGGCTCGCGGGGCGACCGCGTCGTCCTGATAGCTCGCCGCGGTTGCCGCGAACGCCGCGGGGTCCCGCTTATATTCGTCGAACGCGCTGGCCGTCGCCTGCGCCAACGCGTCCACCAATCGGCGGTTGGTCTCGATCCATCCTCGGCGTGCGAGGTAGCCGCCGAAGATTGGAGTTGGCCGGCCGGGCGCGAGGCGCGCCCATTCGGCGCTCAAGTCGGAGACGATGGCAAAGCGGCCGGTCGGCTTGAAGGCCGCCCAGAGCCCCGAGTTGACGATGGCAGCATCGACGGTTCCGTTCAGCACCGCGAGGCCCGGGTTGTCGAGGCCAGTGACGAGCTCGATTCGATCCTCAATCCGAAATCGGTGAACCCCGTAAATGAACGCCCGCCAATAGGCGACACCTGGGTCGTCGAGCGCCGGGATTGCCAATCGTTTGCCGGTGAGTTCGCTAACTGAGGTGATGGATGCCCCTGCGGCCGTGATGATCGGCAGGCTTTCCGCGATCCACGCAATGGCGAGGAAAAGCTGGACTGGCCCTACCGCGGCACGGAGATGAGGAAGCTGGCTCGGCTGGGTCGCGAGAATGTCAAGACTTCCGTTTTGAAAAGCGGCTCGCGCCTCCGTCTCCGACGGATAGGCTGTGAAGCGAAGCGCCGCGCCGGCGACACGTTCGATTTCGGCTTTGCGCGCCGCGACGACGCGCCAGAGGGGCTGAGTGCCGAAGGCGATCCCGATTCGGGCCTCGCTGGGTCGGAAGCAGCCGCCGAGCACGGCTGCCGCGCCGGCGAGGGCGCCAGCGCGCAGCAATTCGCGCCGGGAGGGGTGGCCAACTCGCTGGGTCATCGATGTCCTCGTCTGCGCACTCACCCGGTACTACGCAAGGCGCCGCTGCATGGACCACTGGCAGTATAGGCGCGGCTGGCGCGAAACGCGGTGCGGCGCCTACGATCGGCCGAGGGAACGAACGGGGGTCGAATGGTTCGCTTCGGCATCGAACACGAAGTGGCGTTCCTCTGCGCCGATGGGCGCTTCGCCGACTGGACGACGATACGCTTCGCGGACCTCGATGCGCTCATTCGTCCGCTGCCGCGCTTCGACAGCGACTATCCGATGCTTCGCATCGGCGATCTCGGCATCAAAGAGAAGCGCTGGTACATTGAAGGGTACGAACGGTACGACGACGAGGGCCGCTATCTGGAAACCGCGCCAAAGGGGATTGAGATCCGCACCACCATTGCCCCAAGCATCGCGGCCGCAATCGAAGAGCTGAGCACCAGTTTTGACGTACTTGCCCGGGAGGCGGCTGCCGTAGGCCTCGAGCCTGTCTGGATCGCGCTCAACCCGGTCCGTGAGCGCTTCGTACCCGTGCCGCCGCTCCGCGCTTGGGAGGAAGCTCGGCGTGCCAGTTCGCCGGAAAAGCGCACCGCCGAGATCCCAATGCTGACCTACGGCCCCGACCTCAATCTGTCGGTCGAGGGGATGTCGAGTGAAGCCTGCATCGACGCCGGGATGAAGCTCACCTACTACAGCCCCTACATCGTGCCGTTCAGCTTCTCCTCCCCGTTCTACCTCGGGCGGCGCTGGCTCGGCTACTCCAAGCGAACTGATCTGCGCACGGGCGAGCGGCCAGCGGCGATGGTCTTCCTTGCCGACCACTCGAAACTCATGACCAGTCGACCCTCGCTCACCAAGCCGGCGCGCGTCCCCGCCGAAGACGGGCGAATCGAGTTCAAAGCGTTCGACAGCTTGGCAGACTTTCGCCTCTATGGCAGCCTGCTGGCGCTCCTGAAGGGGGTCGTTTTGGACCAGACACTGCCAGGCCGTGCCCGAGTGCCGGATCGAACCTTGCATCAGCGCGTCGCCAGACTCGCGTTTGACGACGAAGAGATTGTCGCCGGTGCGGCCGCCGTCCTCGAGGCTGCGAGCCGCGCCCTCGCCTCAGACCCGGACCGCGACCGCCTCGGTCCAACTGGCCGCGCTGCTCGACCGGCGCCGCACGCCGGCCCATTGGCTGATCGAGGACTTCGAACGCACGGGAAATATCGAGCAAACGTTGCGCGGTTCGTATGCCCGGTTCGGTACCCTCGTCGAGGCGGTGGTCTGAGCTTGCTCTAGCGCACGGTCGGCACATTTTGCGCTGGCGCGGGAGCGCTGCGGCGGCTCTGAAGAAACGCGACGATTTCACGCAGCTCGTGCTGCGTCAGTGTTCCGGCAAAGGAGGGCATATTGACGCCGCCGTTGGCGATGCGCCAAATCAGCTCGTTCTCCGAGAGCTTGTCTCCGATCGTCGTCAGGTCGGGGCCGCGTTGGCCTCCAGAGCCGGCGATGCGGTGGCAATAGTGGCAGCCCTTCTCGTGAAAGAGCTGGGCGCCATTCGCGACCGGGCCGGTCGTCGCGCCGACCACCTCGGCGGAAAGCGGTTGCGTAGCGAAATCTGGCGACCACGGCGCTTGTAGCCCGTAAACGGTGAGTGCTCCGACGCCGGTCACGATGACGCAGACGATACCCACTGCCCAGGGACGCATTTTCCAACTGCGCTCCCCGCGATTGGCGAGCAACGGGAGAATGAACAGCCCAATGAAGAACAGCCCGGAGCCGAGGATGAGGAAATAGAACTCGATGCCGGGCGGCAGCAGGGCGAGCGCGGCAAACAGCCAGATGAAGTACCAGTCGGGCCGCGGATTGGTGTCGAGGTTGGCGGGCGAGGGCGGCGCTCCGACCTCGGGCGGGCCAATGACGCCCGCGAGGACGAGCAAGCCGACGACGAGCAAAACTCCGAAGAGAGCGTCGCGCCAAATCGCGTCCGGCCAAAAGGGGACTCCCTCCCGGCGTAGGTAGTCGTGATACCACGCACGATAGGTCGCGGGATCGACCGGCCGGCCCGCCTCCGGCGGCTCAGAGATGCCGTTGCGAATCACGAGGTAGAGGTGGATACCGATAATCGCGAAGATCAGCCCCGGGATGACAAAGACGTGGAAGGTGAAGAAGTGGCTCAAGGTCGACGCATTGACGACGTCCCCAGCCAAGAAGAAACGGCCGAGATCGTCGCCGATCACCGGCACGTACGAGGTCATCTTGACGAGGACAATGGTCGACCACACGCCGTTGTTGTCGAAGCGCAGGATCTGACCGGTAAACGCCATCGCCAACGTGAAAGCGAGCAACAACACGCCGGTCATCCAGTTGACTTCGCGCGGGTACTTGTACGAGCCGAAAAGAAACACCTGAAGCGCGTGGATTCCAATGAGCACGATCATCGCGGTCGCTGTCCAGGCGTGCATGCCGCGCACCAACCGGCCCGCAGGCGCGTCGTTGGTAATGAATTCGAGACTTCGGTAGGCATCGTCCGGCGCCGGTACGTACATTGACCCGAGGACAACCCCGGTCACGACTTGGACGAGAAACGCGAGCAGTGTCGCAGAACCAAAGACGTACCACCACGTGGCGCCTGGCGGCACCGGGTGCTGCATTACGGTGCGAACGATGCCCACAAGACCGGTGCGATCCTCCAGCCACGCCAGCGCTGCGCCCAACCGCTGTTTCATAGCGGGAGCGGACTCGCGAGGATCTGCACCTGATCGCCCTGCACGCGCACCGCGTATTGGCTCAGTCCGCGCGGCGGAGGGCCAGCCGCGACAGAACCGTCAGCGTAGTAGGTTCCGCCGTGGCAGGGGCAGAAGAAAAGCTGCGCCCTCCCTTCCCACCGAACGGGGCAGCCAAGGTGGGCACAGTTGACCGAGAACGCGATGAACCGTCCCTCGCTCTCTCGGCGCAACCATGCGGCGGTCAGCCCAGTTTGTCCGCTCCACGGAATCGGCGAGGCGTTCTCAAACGTCACTTGAACGGTCTCGCCGATGCGAAAGTCGTTGACCCGTCCGACGGTGCGCCATGGCTCTGGGACGCGGCGAAACATCGGGCCGAGGAACATGGCAAGCGGCGGAATCGCGACGAGGGCGCTGATGAGCCCGCCGGCGCCGACGACGACACGCTCGAGCAGCCGGCGGCGCGATGGGTTGCGCGATCCCTCAGTCGTGATCACGGCGCAGCTCCGCAATCCAGCCGGCGGCTGCCGCGATCACCATTATCCCGCCGAGCGCAATGAACCACCCGGAAAAGGTGAATCCATAGGCAAAGAGCACGATGCCTGCGGCAAGAAACGCCGGACAGGTGGTCGGCCGCGGCGTCCGCTCCGGTTTCGGACGGGTCCAATCCCGGCGATCGTCGGTCATGGCCGCACCAGATAGATGACGACGTAGAGCACGATCCACACACCATCCACAAAATGCCAATAGGCCGAAATCGGTTGGAGCGCCCCAATCCCCGGCTCGCTGCGTTTGCCACGCAGCGCGAGCAAGGCGAGCACCGCAATCAAGACGACGCCGGCTGTGACGTGCAGGAAGTGCAACCCCGTGAGCGTGTAGAAGTGGGTGCCAAAGAGGCTCGTGGCGACGGTCATGCCCTCACGGATGAGGCCCGCGTACTCGGTTGCCTGGCCGGCGAGGAAGATCGCCCCGAGCGTTAGGGTAGCGACGAGCCAGAGCCGGAGTGCACCCCGCCGGTTCATATGCTGGTTGCGTTCGGCAAGCCAGATCGTCCCGCTGCTCGCGAGGAGCGCGAGGGTGAACATCCCGGCGCGCCACGGATCGAGCCGCTCTACGCCCGTCATCCCCGCCGGCGCCTCCGCGCGGGCCGAGATGAACATGAGGATGAGCACGAGAAAGAATGTTGCTTCGGACAAGAGAAAGAGCAGCATGCCGATCGTCGTCGGCCGGAGCGTCGCCGGCGTGAGGCTGCGCTGTGCCATCACCCGCGCTCCCCGCCGGCTTCGGCGGACCGGTAGTCCGCCTCTTCAGGGTGAGCGAGGTCCCAAAGGGGACGGCGGCTTCGCACTGGCGGCACGAGATCAAAGTTGTGCTCTGGCGGCGGAGATGACGTTGCCCATTCGAGGGTCCAGGCGTTCCACGGGTTGTCGCTGGCGATCGCCCCGCGTCGGAGGCTGTACAGCACGTTCCACAGGAAGACGAGGACCGCAACCCCGAAGAGAAACCCGCCGAGGGTCGAGATGCTATTGAGGGCGCCCCACCCCGGAAGGTCGGGGTAGGTATAGACGCGGCGGGGCATGCCCATGAAGCCGAGGAAATGCTGAACGAAGAACGTCAGGTTGAAGCCGGCGACAGCCAACCAAAAGTGAAGATAGCCGAGCCGCTCGGAGAGCAGCCGGCCGGTCATCTTCGGAAACCAATAGTACGCTGCGGCGAAAAACGCGAAGACCGTCCCGCCGATCAGGACGTAGTGGAAATGCGCGACGACGAAATAGCTATCGGTGAGCTGCCAATCGAGGGGATAGGTCGCGAACATGATGCCCGTGATCCCGCCGAAGGTAAACTGAGCTAGGAAGGCGAGAACGAAACACATGGCCACAGTGAAGCGAATCGACCCTCGAGCGAGCGTTGCTGTCCAGTTCAGCACCTTGACGCCCGTCGGAATGGCAATCAGCATCGTCGTCAGTGCAAATACCGTGTCGAGCGGCGCACCGAGCCCCACCGCGAACATATGATGTGCCCAAACCGACATCGACAGAAAGCCGACCAACACCGTCGCTCCGGCGACGAAGCTATAGCCAAAGATGGGCTTGCGCGAAAACACCTGGATCACTTCCGAAATGAAGCCAAAGGCAGGGATGACGAGAATGTACACCTCTGGATGACCGAAGGCCCAAAAGACGTGCTGCCAGAGCACTGCCGAACCCCCAGTTGCGGGCGTGAAGAAATTGCCTCCGTACAAGCGGTCGACGGCGAGCGCGATCAGCGCCGCGTTGAGGGGCGGAAGAGCGAACACGACGATGAAGCTCGTGATAAGCGCCATCCAACTGAACAGCGGCAGCCGGCCGATCGTCATCCCCGGGGCGCGTAGCGTGAGAATGGTGACGATCAGGTTGATCGCTCCAGCGACTGAGCCGATTCCGGCCGTCAGCAGCGAAAGCGTCCAGAAATCCTGTCCGGCATTGAGCGAGAAAGGCTTCTCGGACAGCGGCGCGTAGCTGAACCAGCCGGCCGCCGGCGCTCCGCCGGCGGCAAGGAAACTGGCATAGAGAAAAATCCCGCTAAAGAGGAAGATCCAGAAACTGAACGCGTTGGCGCGGGGAAACGCCATGTCGCGCGCGCCGATTTGAAGCGGCACGAGATAGTTCATCATCCCGAACAGCACGGGCATCCCGAAGAAAAAGACCATCGTCGTGCCGTGCATCGTGAAGAGCTGGTTGTAGCTTTGCGGATCGAGCACGTTCGCCTGTGGCTGGGCAAGCTGGAGTCGCAAGAGCAGAGCTTCGATCCCGCCGACAACGAAGAAGAGGAGCCCAGCGCCGATGTACATCAGGCCGATGCGCTTGTGGTCGACGGTCGCAATCCAAGCGAGCAGCCGGTGCTCGCGATCGGTGAGCGCCAAATCGCCGTGGGGTGCCAGTGCGGTCGTCATGGCCGTCCGTCCAAGAAGGCCACGAGAGCGGCAACTTCCTGTTGGGTAAGGTTCAGGTCTGGCATTAGCGAGCCCGGCTTGATGCTTCCGGGATTTGCTAGCCAGCGAGCGAGGTTCTCTGGCGTGTTGGCAATCACGCCGCCGCCGATCGTCTCGCGGCGGGCAAGCTGCGCCAAGTTCGGTCCGACGTTTGGCCGCTGGGCGCGCCCGTCGATAGCGTGACAATTGGCGCAGGTCTTGCTCTCAAACAGGGCCTGTCCTTGGCGTGCCAGCGCCGTCGCCGGGGGAGCGATGGGCCGCGCCTCTTGTTGGAGCCACGCCTCGAATTCGGCAGGCGGCTGGGCGACGACGCGGATCCGCATCCAGGCGTGCTGGGTTCCACAATATTCCGCGCAGGCTCCGAGATACACCCCGGGGAGGTCAGCCTGAATCCAGAAGCGGTTCGCAACGCCAGGAATGGCGTCCATCTTGCGACCGAGCTGGGGCACCCAGAAGTCGTGGATGACGTCGATCGACTCGAGTTGGACGAGGATCGGGCGACCGGTCGGGATGTGGATTTCGTTGGCGGAGACCGCGCCATTCTGCGGGTAGACCACCTCCCACCACCATTGGTGACCGATGATGACGAGGTCCGGGGTGCCGGTGGTCGGTGGGTCAGCGGCCCGCGCTGTGACGATGGAAAGGCCGAGCAACCCCGCGACAATCACGGCCGGGATGACGAACCACGCTATCTCAAGCCGGCGATTGCCGTAAATCGGCGCTGGCTCATCGTCCCCCGGCCGCGCCCGGTAGCGGATGCCGAAGAAGACGACCGTCCCGGTGACACCCGCTAGCACCAATGCGCCGAGCGTCATCACGACGACAAACAAGTCGGTGATCGACCGCGCCAGCGGTGAAACCGGTTCGAACACGCCTGCCTCCGGCCGGCCGGGGACGAGTTGGCGCAAGCCACCATAGCACAGCGTATCCTTAGACGTCTCCTCGGCGAGCAACGAAGCGCTCGACGGCACCGCGATCGATGTGCAAAATACGGTTCTCTCGCCGAGGATGGCGAGGGCGGTGCCGGTCGGCAAACGTGTCGTCGTGGGCCACGATTGGTCGGTCTTCCGGGAGGCCGGAATGGGCGACTACCAATTTACCCGCCAATTGGACCTCGCAAGGTATCCGGAAATTCCGGGTACCGCCGTACGCGTGCTTTGGTCCGACGAGTGGTATGACGGCACGCTCTCTGGCATGGCCGAAGTCAACGGCGAGTGCCTCTACTATGACTTCTATCACGAGGACGATAACGCCGACGTTCGAACCTTTGTCCTGTATCGGCTCACGGCGGAGCAAGTTGCGTACGAACGTGGGTGGCGCGCACTGGAGGAGGAAGCGGGCGGCGTGCTCGTCTTCAATGAGGAAGGTGGGTTCGAGTACCTGCCCGAGCGCGAGCCGGGCGCCCGCGAGGCATTCACCGCCCGACGGAGACAGGAACACCGCCGCCTCGATCTGCGCACCGCAACGGTCGTTGGCTGGTTTCGCGACCGCGGACACCCCGCCTTCGTGGGTGTCCAAGTGCACCAAGGATCTGACTAGTCGATTGCCGGTGAGACCGCCGCTTGAGGCCCCGTGGTTCGGCCAAAGAGATCGTCCGGGGCGCTCGCTGGCACCCAGATCGTCGCGCCGTTTGGCACCACCTCGAATCGCATTGGCGTCTGCCCCCACGGCTCACCGTCCAGTTCGATCGGAAGCGGTGGCCGGCTCCGGAACTCGATCCAGCGGATGCGGGCGCGCTCGACGTTGGGAGCGCGCTGGTGCTGGAGGAGAAGCACGCTCGCCAAGTGACGCAGCTTCGCCCACCAGCCGACGCCGTGGAAGATGATGACGTCGAGGTGACCATCGGTCGCGTTCGCCTGAGGCGTCAACGGGAAGAGGGCGAAGAGCCGAGTGTTTGCCACGACCGCCATCAGCAGGTGACGGCGGAGTCGCCGGCCATCCAACCAGATTTCGGCGCGAGCGCCGCGGTAGCCCGCCATTACCTGTGCCGAGGCGGCGACGAAGGAGAGCGGACCAAGCCGGCGTTTGAGGTCTTCATCGACGGCGTGGATGACGGCGGCATCGAAACCGATCCCCGCGAAAAGGAGGAAATAGCGCTGCCCATCGGCACGACCGACGTCGACCACCCGCCGCTCGCCGGCAATCAATGCCTGCGCTGCCTCCCGCGCGCGGAGCGGCATGCGCATCTCGCGGGCGAGCAGGTTGGCCGTGCCAGCCGGAAGTACGCCGAGCGCGGTTGAAGCGCCGACCAAGGGTTGGAGCGCCTCGTTGACCGTTCCATCGCCGCCGCTCGCAACGACGAGGTCGGTGTGCTTGGCGACGGCTTCGGCCGCGGCACGGGTCGCGTCACCGGGGCCGCTCGTCTGAACGAGATCGACGTTCCAGCCAGCGTCGGAGAAGATTTCCAACACGTCCGGAATGGCGGTGACCCGCCCCGATCCCGCCGCCGGGTTGACGATCAGCCGGACGCGCACGCGCCTGCCTTGCGGACGAGCGCGACGATTTCCTGGAGCACCTGTTCGGCCTCCGCGGGGTCGCGCACACGCCAATGCGGCCCGCACACCGGCCGCAAGGACGTGCGCAGTGCCTCGTACACGGAGGGTCCGGCCTCGGACTGGTCGTCGGGGTCGGGGTCGGTTGCTCGCCGGAGCAGCCGGCGCAAAATTTCCTCGTGCTCCGTGTCGAATTGAACGATCGCCAGGCCGGCATCAAGTTCGTCGCAAAGCTTGCGGACCGGCGCCCGGGCCTCCTCGTCCAGATTGGTGGCATCAAAGACAACATGGCGGCCACGTTCAATGGCGCGCCTGATGGCCGCGAACGCGGCCCGGTAGACGACGGCGTGCTCGTCCGGGCTGTAGGTTCTCACGGGGAAAATGCTGCGTCGCAACCGATCGGTCTCGACATGGTCGGCCCCGACGCAGGCGGCGTAGCGGCGAGCCCAGGTCGACTTGCCGCTTCCCGGCAGCCCGCTGAGCAAGACGACGAGCGGCCGGCCGGGTCGAAGCGAACGGGCAAAGGCGCGGGGGGCAGGCAGCATGACGTAGGACTCAACCGAGTGCACAAACTAGCCCAAGCGGACGTGGATGGAGGCGCCTCCCGGCTGCTTTTGGCACGCCCGCTTCATCATACATTTCGTGCCTCGCCCTCAGCGGCGAACGGCAAGCCCGTTCAGGTCGGCGAGGGCATCGTCGACCGCTTGAACCATCCCATGATCGACGTAGCCAGTCGCGACACCATAGAGGAGAAGAATGCGCTCGTTAAAGGCGGTCCAGCCGTCCCGCCAGTCGGCCAAATAACGCAGCGCGGCCTGCCGGTCGTTCTCATGCACCCGCCCGAGGTCGACCCAGCGGAAGTAGTAAAACATGCCGCTGACGTAGTCGTTCATCGCTCGGAGGAGCGTGTCGCCATAGCGCACGGTGTTGATCGCTTCGTCCGCTAGATCCGGATCCGACGACAAGTCCGCCGCTCGCCCCATTTCGGTGACCATCTCCTTCAAGAGCCGGCGGGCAATCTCTTTCTCGCGGATCGCCTCGTCGAACTCGGGCGGCGCTTTGGCTTGCTGATACAGTGCGCCCACTCGATCGGCGCCGAAGATGAGATCGTCTCGCGTCCATGCGACGTTCGGCACCCACGCCCCTTGCCGCCGGGCAAAGGGGGCGACGTACATCGTCCTTAACACAATTTCCTCGGACAACTCGAGGACCCGTGCGAGGTGAGGCGCCGCTTGGGGGCCGAAGCGAAGCGTCGCCCATTGGAGGGCAAGCGCCTTGGCAGAGAGCGTCGGGTCCCAAACGAGTTTTGCGATCGCATAGTTGTTCGCGTCCAGCCAGATGTCGCTTCGCAGGTAGGGGCCGTTCCAGCCGCCGCCGCGCGCCCAAACCCAGACCGCGGAAACGCCGTTACCAACGAGATCGCGAAGTGCGCCCTGACCGCCGTTCTCGGGCGCCCCGTCGGCGACAATGCCGCCAAGATAGTTTGGGAACGCCCCTTTGCCCTCATACTCGCGCGCCGCCTGATATTCCACCATGCGGGCTGCCGGGAAGCGGTTCAGATTCGGGTTCGAGGGGTTGTAGCGCCAAAAGTCGGTCTGGGTGTGCTTGAAGGAGACGAGCAGGTTTGGCTTGGCGCCCACGCCGTCCAAGATGCGCCCGGCGACCGCCGGGTCGGCGTGAAAGCCGTGCGCCCCGATGTCCCACGCGCGCTGGATGTAGCGTCGGCCACCGAGCTCGACGATCTCGTGGTAGGAGATGTCCATCACCAGCCGGACCATCGACGTCATCTCGCCCGGGCCGCACTCCTTCATCGCGGGCGGATTCCCACTTACCGGCCCGGCCGGGTAGTTCTCGCCGGTGCGGATCATCACGTAGTCGATCTCGGGAAACGTCCGCAACAGCTCACGCAACGCCGCACGGTAAAGCTGCTGCGTCTTCGGGCGTCCTAGACAGTAGATCGGCCGATCGGTGCGTACCCCGACCTGCTCGCCATACAAATCGGCGACCCGCGAGGGAAAGGAGATAACGTCACCAGAAGTGAGCACGTCGAGATGGAGCGCCTTGGCACGGGCAATCTCGGCACGGGCACGAGCGCGGTTCTGTTCGACCCAAGCGCGGTCCTCTGGGGCGGCGTAGATCGCCGGATCTACCCCGTCGTAGGTGACCAGCCACGGCCATTGAGTGATTGCGACGGTGTTGTAGCCCCAGCGAAGCGCCTGCTCCGGGGACGGGAAGTTCTCGCCCGTCGGGCTCGAGACCAGACGGAGGGCGATCGCTGGCTCGACCTTCAAGTCGAGCGGCCGCTTGTAGCTTTCGGGATTGAGGCGGAACATCTCGACGAGGCGAAAAACCCCGTAGGCCGTGCCGCGAATCGAGCCGCCGAGCACCGCGATCAGCGGCTCGCCACGATAGGTCATGCGCAATAACCGGTAGCCGTCGGGGCCGAGCGAGACGGGCGTCAACTGGCCGTCGGCAACCAGCCGATCGTAGAACGGGGCGCCGGGTGCAAGCAGCACGATGCTATAGGGCAGCGGTGACGGCGTGTCGTCCGCGATCAGGCGGGCCGGCAGTCCGTACACCTCGGCGAGCGTGCTCCGCAAGTCGGTGGTAGCGAGCTCGACTGCGGCGTCGCTTGCCCAAGCGGCAGGGATGACGACATCGGTCACCGCAGTCGGCGGCTCGGCGCGCTGGGGTGCGGGACGGCCCGCCGGCGCAGCGGGCGTGGCGAACGAGGTAAAGGCAACCAACCCGATCGCCAATCCGAACAGAGGAAAGCGAGCGAGTCGCCCAAGCGTGATCATCTGCGGCCTCATACGTCGCGCGAGCGCCGGCGGCCGTCGCACTCGATCAGGAGAGCCGCCAGGAGGGTGGCGTCGGCCATGCGGACGGCGATTATAGCACGCGGGCAGCCAGCCGCCCGCTTATCCCGGCCGCCGCCGACAACGCCAGCTCGGCTGCTGTCAGAACGAGCCGGTGACCGATCGCGAGCAGCGCAGGCTCCGCGCCGCCCAGCCCGCTGGCAAGCAGGCCGGCGAGCGCGACCTCTCGAACGCCAAGCCCGCTCGGTGTGAAGAAGGAGAGAAAACCGACCGCCCAGGCGAAGGCGAACGCCCCGACGGCGTCTGGTGCCGCTGGCCCTGTTGGCCAGCCGAGCACTGCCAGCGCGAGCCCGGCCGGAACGTTCGGCAGCAGATACAGCCCAAGCAGACCGGCCAGTTGGGGAAGGGTGAGCACGCGTGGCGGGGTTTGGCCGAGCAGCCTCGCGGCACGGTGCACGACTGCGCGCTGCACCGCAGGGTGGAGAGCGGCGAGCCCGACGGGTAGCGCCGCTGCCGCGAGCAGATACTCAGGACCTCCCCCGGTGAGCGGCAACAGCAGCCCGGCGGCGATGAATGCGCCGGCAAGGGTGAGCGCCTGCTCATACGCGCTCGCGGTTAGCGCCGCTACCGCGTCGCCCCCGGCGTCCTTCGCCAGCGCTGCACGGCCGGCGATATGCCAAACGTTACCGGGAACGTACCGCGCGACTGTCGAGAGCGACCAGACGCGCACCGCTGCCCAAAACCCGAGACCCCCGCCCAGCTCCGCCTGCACCCGCCACCACGCCGCCGCGAGGGCGAGCCAGTAGAGGACGCCGAGCCCGAGGGCGGCAGCGAGCGAGGCCGGCGCGGTCGCCGCCGCCGCCTCGAGGAATGGCTCGCGGTTGCCCGCGAGGTAGAGCGCCGCCGAGAGGCCAACAATCGTTGCGGCGACCGGCCTCACCAGCCGGCGGACGAGGACTCGCATGCGAGCCGGATAATACCGGCCCGTGCGAAGGGAACAAGCCTGCCGACCAGTCGCTCGTCGCGGGCTTGGCTTGCGCTGGTTAGCTGCTCGCGTATCGCTGCCGGCGGTTTGTTCCCCTCCCGGAACCGATGCGCAAGCAACCGGCTGGTGAACGCGGCGTGAAATGATGCTCCAGTTGCGCGACCGAGTTGTGAAGGTGGCGGTGATGACGCGCTCCCGCGGCCAGCCCGATGAGCGGGCGGGGGCCGTCGTTAGGCAGGCACTCGCCTCCACTGAGTGAACGCCGCCACCATTCCCACGACAAGTACCAAGCCGCCGGCGAAGAGGAAGGTGGCGATCGTGCCCGCGCTGTCCGCGATGATGCCGGCGACGCCCGGCGCGATGCCGGAAACTGCGGTCGCGATCCCGAAGACGAGGGCAACGGTCGTCGCCTGCACGTCTCCTTGCACAAGGTCGATCGCCGCTGCCAGGAAAATCGCCATCAGCGAGTACATGAACGCGCCCATCAAGGCGACGACAGCAAGGAACGGCGCCCCAATCGGCGCGACCGCGAGTGCGGCATAGGCGGAGCCGAGGGTAAGGAGCGCAGGAACAAGTACCGCCTTGCGCCCCCAGCGGTCTGACAGCCAACCCATCAACGGCTGCGACCCGATTCCAACCACCTGGGCGAGCGCGAGATAGAAGCCCACCGTTGCCGGCGAAACGCCGATGTTCTCCCGCAAAAAGATGGGCAAGAACGTCTGGACGACGCTCTGGCCGCCGGCGAATCCCCCTGCGAACAAGAGCACGAGCAGGAGCCGGCGGTTGGAGAGTAGCCGTCCCACGCCCGCCAAATAGCCACGCACGCCGAACGAGGACGCGCCGGTTTCCGGCACGGTGCGGATGAGCAACCAGACGACAAGTCCGCACAGCAGCGCTGGGATCAAGCTTGCTCGGAGAAGCGTCGTCCAAGCGAAGAGTGCAAGCAGCAGCCCGGTGACGAGCGGGCCAAGCGCTTCCCCAACACTCCCTCCGGTGCCGTGGAGCGCGATAGCAAGTCCGCGCCGCCGGACAAAGATTTGCGAGATCGCCCCGATTGCCGCGGGATGCCAAAACGAGATCACCGCGGCTAACAGTGCTGCACTGACAACCGCGGCTAGATAGGAGCCGCTGCTGCCGAGCAGATAGGCAAAGACGCCAATCCCAGCGATTGAGAGGCCAAGGATTTCAGCGCGGCGCTCTGGCCAACGGTCAGCGAGGAACCCGGCAGGCACGTTGGCAAGCCCGCCAGCCAGATTGCGCGCTGTCGACAGCACACCCACCTGGGCATTGGAGAGCTCGAGTCCGGCTTTCAGCTCCGGGAGGATGATGAAGAGGCCAGCGGCGAAAAAGTGCTTCACCGCGTGGCCGACGACCGTCGTGGCGAGCAATAGCCAGCGTTGGCGATTCGCCGTTTCGCTTCGGGCGATCGGCGTGGTGAGGGGCCGGGCGACAGACATGGGCGTGCTCCAGCGGATGACGTGGCCAGTCTACCAAACCGTGCCACATTCCTCCCGCTCCGCCGCTTGCCTGCTACACTGGCGACGCTCTGCGCTCCGAGGTTCCATGAACGCGCTCCGCACGACCCTGCTCGTCACACTTCGGCGCAACGTCGCCATCGAAGGCGACGTGATGCTCGCGCGCCTTGAACTCGCCGCACTGAGCGGCGGTCGGGTCGCGGACGTCGCCGATCTCTCCCGCGCCCGTTGCCAAATAGGTTTGACGGGCAATCCGCCGCTCTCGGCCTCACCACGGCCGGCGGGTCAGCAAGGGTTTCTCGTCGAGACGGACGTAGGCGTCCTTTCTACCCTTGTGCGCCGCCTTTCCTTCGCGCAGCTCGTGAGTTGGACGATGCCGGACTGTTCCGCCGCTCACGAGGCTCTCCGCGCACTAGGGCGTGAGGTAGGTCCAGTCCTGACGGTCCGTCCAGCGAACGGACGGCTTGAGGTTGAGGCCGTCCCTCACGCCTGCCTCATTGAGCTTGCCGAGCCGGTCACCCGGAAGGCGACGACACCGCAGGAGGCGAAACGTGCGCTCGAGGCGCTTCTCGATGGGCTGACCGGGCGTTGCCCCGAGGGGATTCCCCGTGCCGAGCAGGCGCTTCGCGTCCGCAGTGCCACCGCACACCTCGGCCACGACCTGCATTACTACAAGGCGAAGTTCTTTCCGCGCTTCGTGCGGGCGCTGCTGAACCTGGAAGGGGCCGGCGTGGCCCGTGTTGTGGATCCGTTTTCGGGCAGCGGCACCACGATGGTTGAAGCATCGGTGCTGGGTCTGCCGAGCGAGGGGTTCGACCTCGACCCGCTGTCGGTGCTGATCGGCCGGGCCAAGCTCGAACTCCTTGAGCTGCCGAGCGAACTCGTTGCTGCCGAAGCCGCACGGGTCGCCGAACGACTCGCGGCCGGGCCTTGCGAAGAGGTGGAGACGGTCCAGTTTCCGCGCTGGCTCCTCAGAAACCGGCGGATGACGCCGCAGATCGCCGCCGAGCAGGCCCGAGCGATTGGCGAGGCACGGACTGCCCTCGCGGGCGGGCCGCCGGTCGTCCAGCCCTTGCTCAACGCCCTTTTGTCGGATGCGATAACTCGGACGATTCGTCTCCGTTTTCTCGGTACCGGGGTTGGCCGATTCGCGCTTTCCTTCGGCCGGGTCCCGCTCGCCGCACGACTCGTCCGCTCCCTCCAGCGCGCCATGCAGGTCGCCGCGACTGCCGAATGGCTGCGGGCGACGCTCGGCGTTGTGCCCGCGCCGGCTCGGTCCTGCCAAGCAGATGCGAGATCGCTGCCGATCGAGCCTGGCCGATGCGAACGAATCGTGACCTCGCCGCCGTACCTTCCCGCGTCGAGTGGCCGCGAGAGCTACACCCGGGCGCGCGCGGTTTCGCTCCTCGCGCTCGGCTTGGCCGATCTGCCACAAGTGGAGGCGCTCGCTGACGAGTCGATCGGTTCGATGAATGGGAGTTTGGCGGAAGACGGGCTGACCGAGCGCGAGCGCGATCTCGTGGGTTGGCTGCGAAGCGATCCCCTTCGGGCAATCAAGGCCGCCCCAACCGCGCGCTACTTTCTCGACATGCGCCGCGCCTTCGCTGAGATGCGTCGTGTGCTTCGGCCGGGCGGGGTCGCCTATGTGGTATGCGCCAAGACGAGCACGTTCTACGAGTTCGCCAGTCGACGTCCAGTTCGGGTGGTCGACGCCGGGGCGCTGCTCGCCGAGGAGGCGGCCTTGGCCGGCCTTGAGCTCGAGAGAGCGATCGACGTCGAACTGGACAAAGGTAATCGGAACGCGCGGCCGCGGTCCCTCGATCGCTACTATGAAACGGTGCTCGTGCTTCGGCGTGCGGGGAGCGGGGAGGGATAACCGATGGAGTTTCGTCAAGGCATCCCGGCGATCGACCTCTGGGTAAAGCGCGGCACCGGGGATGTCCCAAGCGACGGGAAGTACCACGTCCTCCATGGTGGCGTGTTGGTTGCCTCATTCCGGCAAAAATCGGCTGCGCTCGCCCGTTACAAAGAACTGCTCGCCGCTAGTGGCTGGACTCCCCCGAAGCGGGAGACGCTTGATCGGGACGAGCTCATTCGGCAGGAGGATATCGCCCGGGATCTGGATCGCGGGTTCGACTACTGGAGCTCGGCGTTTTCGTATCGGTCGGGGGGCCGTGGTCGAAACCGCTGAGCGTTCGGCATCCTCGGCTCGGCCGATCCTCAGTATCATCGTGCGGAAAATTGGCAACCTCCTGGCATCCGGAGGAAGCTCGCTCGATTCCGACTCCGTGGCTGTTCTCGCTAAGGTAGTGAGGGCTCGTGAACCGCGATCGTTCTACTGACCGATCCCTCCGCCGGCCGGGCGACGTCGTCATTCGACGGGTGGTGCGTCGTCCTCAGCGCGTCGTCATTCGGCCGCTGAGCCAGCGTCACCGACCGCCACCGCCGTCCTTGGTGCTGGCTGCCTCCTTCATCATCGCGATCGCGCTCGGGACGCTCGTGCTGTGCCTGCCGATCGCCTCGGCGAGCGGGAATTGGACCTCACCGCTTGTTGCCCTTTTCACGGCCACCTCGGCGGTCTGCCTCACCGGGTTGGTGCTCGTCGACACTGCTACCGCGTGGAGTCCATTCGGTCACGTCGTCATCTTGGTGCTGATACAGCTCGGAGGCCTCGGCTTCATGACCGGAGCGTCGCTTGCCTTCATCCTGTTGGGAAGGCGCCTGTCGCTGAACGAGCGTTTGATCGTCCGCGAGGCGGTCGGCGCCTTTGGTATCGGCGAGGCGGCCAAGCTGGCGCGGCGCGTGGCGTTGACGATGCTGGCGCTTGAGGCGAGCGGTGCAGCGCTGCTCTTCGCGGCCTTCGCTGTCGACCGGCCAGCCGGCGAGGCGCTCTGGTACGCCATTTTTCACGCCGTTTCGGCCTTTAATAACGCCGGATTTGACCTCATGGGCGGATTTCGCAGCTTGACAGGGTACCAGACCCAGCCGATTGTCTTGTTGCCGATTGCTGCGTTGATCATGCTCGGCGGCATGAGCTACATGACTCTCGCTGAGATCGCCAGTCGGCGGCGCTTTCGCCGATTGAGCGTTGACAGTAAGATCGTCCTGCTGACCACGACGATTCTCTGGCTTAGTGGGACCGCGGTGTTTCTGGCCACGGAATGGCGGAATCCCGCAACGTTGGGGCCTCTTGCCCTCCCTGACAAGCTGTTGAATGCCTTCTTCCAGTCCGTCGTGGTGCGGAGTGCCGGCTACAATGCGATCGACATTGCGGCGCTCACCCCGGACGCGCAATTCTTCACGGTGGCGTTGATGTTTATTGGTGGGGCATCGGCGTCCACTGCGGGCGGAATTCGACTGAATACCTTCAGCCTGCTCTTCTTCGCCATCCTTGCTGCGGCGCGTGGGTCGACGGAAGTCGTGGCATTTGGCCGGACAGTGCCGAACGTCCTCGTGCTCCGGGCGCTGTCCATTGCTTTGCTGAGCGTCGCGTTCGTCTTCTTGGCGACCTTTGGATTAGCGTTGGTCGAAGGGGCGGCATTCTTGGCTCTCCTCTTTGAGACGGTATCGGCGTTTGGCAGCGTCGGCCAGACGACAGGGATTACCCCTTCGCTCTCGCCGGCGGGGTCGCTGATCGTTGCAGCAACGATGCTGATTGGCCGGCTTGGGCCGTTGACCCTCGCGGTGCTCCTTGCGGGACGCGTGCGGCCAGTGCGTGTCCGGCCAGCAGAAGAAATGATTCGGGTTGGGTAGAGGTCGCGTGGGGAAACAGGTCCTCGTCGTCGGTTTGGGACGCTTTGGCGCCGCGGTCGCACGAACCCTCTACGGGATGGGGGATGAGGTTCTCGCGATCGACATCGATTCGCAGCTCGTGCAAAGCATTGCCGATGAAGTGAGCCACGCGGTCACCGCCGACGCTACGGACCCCGACGCCCTGCGCCAGCTCGGCGTGGGCGACTTTGATACGGCGGTGGTGGCCATCGGCTCGAATGTGCAGGCGAGTATTCTGACTACGCTCAATCTGCGAGAATGTGGCTGCCGCTACATCATCGCCAAGGCGGTCACGACGCAGCATGCCAAAATCCTCGAACGAGTCGGCGCCGACCGGGTGGTGTTTCCGGAGTACGAGACAGGCGTCCGCGTCGCCCATACGCTCACCGCTCGCGCCGTGCTCGATTACCTCGATCTCGGACCGGGCTACGGAATCGCCGAGATCCGCCTCCCTTCGTCCTTCGTTGGCAAGACCCTCGATGAGCTCGAGCTCAGCGAGCGGCATAAGCTGACGTTGATCGCCGTTGTTCGGGGCAACGAGGTCCTGCTTCACCCCCGGCGCGACTTGCGGTTGGCCGCCGGCAATATTCTTGTTGTTGCTGGCCGTGATAGCGATCTCGAGGCTCTCCGCGACTGAGGCGATCCTCGCGCCGCCGCACCGGCGCTGCGCACGATCCGCTGAAGAGTCCCGCTGAGCCGCGGCAGGGCGGCTCGTGGTGGAAGGCTACCAGTACTCGCCGCGGAGCCGGACGAGCCAGATCTGGCCGTCGACCCCGGAGTCGACGCTGCTCCCGCTGTGGATTCGCAGAGGGAGCTTGGCGCCCGGCCGGTTGTTCTCTGCCGGCTCGTGGAGGCTGAGATAGACATCGACCCACGGTTGGCCCGCCAGCGCCACCCGCGGCACGTCGACTACCACAATCTCGTCTCCCCAGCGTGTCATGGGATACCAAAGCGTCGCCGGCCACCAATAGCCGGCGCTCACCACCTCACCGTTGGCGATTGCCGTCACTCCAACGAGGTAATCGCGCGGGATGCGGCCATTCGCCCGGAAAAACAACTGCAAGCGTGCGCCGCCGTCTTTCTGGTGAAGGACCTCGCCCGGCGAGAGCGAGAATCCAAGGAACTGGACGGATTCGCCGAAGGTGGCCGACAGTTTCCGGTCGATCTTTGGCTCGCCCTCCACTCGCGTGAAGGTGAAGAACTCGGGCGGCAGCGGCCGGTTCGGCTCGCCGCGCTTGATGACGAGATAGCCGTCGCGGGCTTCGATCCACCCCCATTCTCCGCCGTTCAGCAGCCCCGTCACACGCCAATGGAGCGCAGCGTAGTCGAGCGGATGGGGGGAGGCGGTGACGTCGACGACGATGTACTCAGCATCGGAGATGTCCGGAAACAGATAGAGCCGCTGCCGCTGACTGACATGCGGGTTGAGCGTCGTGCCGGCGGAAACCGCCGCGTCCGGGGGAATCACGGCCTTGATCTGGTTGAACAGTCGGTGGTGGTCGGTCACCTGCGGAAAGTTGTCGGTCAGCGGCAAGACGACCGTGTGGTAATAGCTGAAGACCGACAGCGCGAGCACGGAGCCGGAAACGGCATAGATGAACGGCTGCACCATCAAAATCGAAAACCGGGCAATCAGGCTCGCGAGCAATGCGAGGCCGTCGATGCTCGCAATGATGACAAACGGCACGATCACCGCCGAATAGTGTGACCCGCCGCTGTACATCGCCTCGAACGAGCTCAGCAGGTTGATCGCGAGGTCCGGGAGCGCCGGGAGCAAGGTGAGCGGTGACAACCACGCGAGAAACGCGACCGGGGCGAACAGTTGGCGGATGTAGAGCAATTTGTCCGGCAGCGATTTGGCGGGAAACGCTTTACCGGGATCCGTGATCAAGGTCGCGATCACTTCGAATGGGCTGGAGCCGAGTTGGTCGTAGCGGCTGAGATAGGGTGAGGCACGAGTCGGGTTGTTGGCCGGGAGAACGATGGCAAACGCGGTGACAAACCAGAGGATGGCGAACGCGAAGATCGGCCAGCCTATCCACGGGCGCTTCTTGACAAAGACGATGTAGAGCGCCAGCAGGGAGACGCTAATCGGAACCTGCTCTTTGGTCATCATCGCGAGAATGGCGAACAGAAGAAAGGCGAGGTAGCGCTCGCGATGGAGGTACCAAAAGGCGAAGAGCAAAAACGAGCTGGCCAGCGACACAGGGTGAAAATCGCTCAGGTTCGCCGCTTCCAATTCGGGAGCGAGGAGATAGGCGGAGGCGAAGCCTATGGCGGCAAAATCGTTCCGCAGCTTGTCGCGCGCCAGCCAGAAGGCCGGGAGCGCACCGAGCGAGATGACGATCGCTTGAAGAACGAGCAGCGTTTCCGGTCCGCTGAAGAGGCGGTATATCTGGGCGATGGGGATCAAGATCGGCTCGACGTGTGCGGCGAGCCGCGTCCGGCCACCCTCCCAGTTGGTGAACTCGAACGGGCGGCCATTGGCCGTATTCCAGACCGCCTGGTCCATGTTGCCGAGGTCGAAGGCGTGCGTGTTGTGACTCTGATGTTGGAGGATGGACAACTGGGCAAAGGTAAACGCGTAGATCGCGATGATGATGTAGGTCAAGCGCTGGACGAGCCGAGTGTGGGAGAGGGCGAAGAGGGCGCGGGGAACCGCGCGTGGTCCGGCCGGGCGTGCGAGACCGCGGCTACCCCGCCAACCGACTTGCCCGACCGCCTCAGGCATGGCGCGCCACCACAATCGTCCATGGGAAGCGAAGGACGACGCGCTCGACCTCAAGGTGGTCGCGTACCAGCCGAGTGAACGCCCGGGCGGTCCACCACTGAATATGCTCGGGGTCGTCGCCCCACGTGGCGAGGTTTTTCAGCCGCGCCAGATTGGCGGCCGCGAAAAAGGGCTGATTCGGCGTGCTGACGATGACCCGCCCTCGGCTGACACGGCCCAATTCGCGCAGTGTCGCCTCGGGCGTCGGCAGGTGCTCGAGCACCTCGAGCGAGATCGCGAGATCGACCGAGCGATCAGCGACGGGCAGCGCATGGGCGTCGGATTGGGCGAACCGGCCGAGGCCGGTCTGCTGGTTCGCGAAGCGCAGCGCTTCAGCGCTGGCGTCAAGTCCGGCGAGACGCAAACCCGGGATGCGCTCGGTCAAGTAGGCGGCGACGAAACCCTCGCCGCACCCGACGTCTAAGATTGTGCCGCCCTCCGGCAGCGCTTCTGCGACGAGAGCGGCGATGGCGGCATGAAACCGAGCAAGCAGCCAGCGCTGAATCGGGTTGCCGCTGGTGTGCTTCAGCAGGTTGCGGCTAGGGGCGCTGGGCCGCGAATTCGTCACGTCCGCGGGATTGCCCGTTGGGCGCGACGCACCGGCGCGCCCGTTCGACGGCGAGGCCGCGCTGGCCAGACAACCTCGTAGCGGTGGTCGTGGACGGGTCCGGGGCGATCGCGGTTCGCCAAGTCGGCCAACAGCCCGATGCCGAAAAACTGCAACCCCATTACCATCAGGAGCACACCGAGCAACAGAAGCGGCCGTTCACCGATCGGCTGTCCGGCGAACACTTTGAGCGCCGTCAAGTACAAATTGATCGCCAGCCCCGCCGCAAAGCCGATCAAGCCAATCGAGCCGAAGAGGTGCATCGGCTTGCGGTTGAACCTCGTGAGAAAGAGCACGGTCAGAAGGTCGAGCAGGCCAGACAGGAACCGCCGGGCCCCGAATTTCGATCGGCCGAAACGTCGAGGCCGGTGCTCGACTGGCAGCTCGCAGACCCGGAATCCCTTCCAATAAGCGAGCGCGGGCACAAAGCGGTGCAGTTCGCCGTAGAGGTCGAGCCGCAGGATCAGCTCGCGACGGTACGCTTTGAACCCGCAGTTGAAATCGTGCAGCCGCGGCCGAACGCCGGTCGCCATCACGGTTACTGCGTTGAAGATCCGTGACGGCAAGGTCTTGGTGATCGGGTCGTGCCGGACCACCTTCCAGCCGGAGACGAGGTCGCAGCCGTCCTCGATTGCTTGGACAAACTGGGGAATGTGGCGGGGATTGTCCTGCAGGTCCGCATCGAGCGTGACGACGATTTCCCCGCGGCTCTCGTGAAAGCCCGCGGCAAGCGCGGCCGATTTGCCGAAGTTCCGTCCGAACCGGACCAAGCGGACCGCCGGGTCGGCTTCCGCGAGTTGAAGCAGAACGCGCCAGCTTCCGTCGGTGCTGCCGTCGTCGACGAAGATGATTTCGTGCGGTTCGTCGCCCACCGCCTCGACGAGTTCCCGGTGAAGGATGGCCAGGCTTTCCTCTTCGTTGTAGACCGGGACGACGATCGAGATGCGGGGATGCCCTGTTGTCATATCCTGCTCTGTCGCCGGATGATAGGAGCGGGCTGAGCGAGCGTCAACGGCATCGCCTACCAGAACCGGCCGGCCGGTCAGCTGGTGACGTTGACCACAAGCATCAGGCCGCCGCCGCCGTCGACCTCGACGTTGTCGTTCATCGTGTGGTGGGCGATGTGGCAATGGACGAGCCACATACCGGGCGCACGGGCGATGAACTCGACGTCGTAGCGCTCGCCCGGGCCGACGAGCACGGTGTCCTTGATCCAACGGGCGGATTCGGGCAACGGGTTGCCGTCTGTCGCGACGAGCGTGAACGGCTGGCCGTGCAGATGCATGGGGTGGACAAATTGGCCGGCGTTGACGAACCGGAGCCGGACTCGCTGACCGACCTTGACGTTGAGCGTCTCGGTCTCGGGCCATGCCTTGCCATTGATCGTGAAGTAGTTTGGCTCCATCCCGGCCATCGGCATTGAGGGGACATTGCCTGCGGCCGTGACCGTCCACTCCCCGAGGATGAGCGTGGCGTCGTGGTCGGGTTTGCGTTCAGCAGGGTCCTCGATGATCAAACCGCCGTAGAGGCCGAGCGATTGCTGCCGGTCCGGCTCGAAGTGCGAGTGGTACCAATAGGTTCCCGGCGTGTCCGGCACGGTCCATTCATAGGTATAGGTTTCACCGGGTTGGATCGGCGGCTGGGTGATCATCGCTGCGCCATCCTGATCGTTCGGGATCTGGAGGCCGTGCCAGTGAACCGAGGTGGGCTCCGGCAGTTCGTTGGTCACGAGCACGCGAATTCGCTCCCCCGGCTTCACTTTGAGAAGCGGACCCGGAACCATCTGATTGAAGGCATAGGCGCCGACGGGGACCGTCGGCAAAATGCTCCAACGAACGATCGAAGCGGTGAGGCGGAACTCGCGCACCCCGCCGACGTCGCGCGACGCGAGCTCCTGATTGCCTCGGGCAAAGACGGGTGCGCTTGGCTTTCCAGAAACGTCGACCGGCCGCATATGGGCATCCGCGCCGCCCGCCCCATGATCGTGCCCGTCGTTCGAAATGGGGGCGGCCCCGCCACCTGCTCGGCCGACGAGCAACCCCGCGATCTGCAGACCAATCGTGATCCCGCCGAACAGCACGATCGCGCCGACGAGCGTAGCGAGCAGCACGGTGTGCAGCGTCGAACGGCCCGACGCCGTGCCGACCGGCGTGCGCATGCGTTGTGTCGTCGAGAGGCGGTCGCCGCTGCTAGCGGACATTGATGCCTCCAAAGGTCGCTCGATAGGACCGACCCTGCCATTGCAGATCGGCGGAAATGACGTGCTCTCCCGTCATCCCGGCCGGCTTGAGAGTCGCTTGGTAGACGCCGTTGCCTTTCGGTTCGGCGGCGGCGACGTTTGGGGTCATAGCGTGCCCCTTCGATTCCATCGAAACGACCATGCGACCGTCGTTGATGGGTTGCCCCTCGGCACCGGATAGCCGGATCTCCACGGTGGCGCTCTCGCGGGAGAGCAGTTGGCTGGGCGATAGGGAGACGGTGAAGGTGATCCCCTCGACGGTCTGCACGAGCGGTCCCGCCGGGGCGGCCGGCTCGGCCGGCGCGCAGGCTGTCAGGACAGCGAGCAGCACCGTCATCACTCCAACCAGTTTCCCCATAGTCAGCACCGAACATTCCTCCGCTATACCTCGCACAACGGGTCTGCCGATGGGCCAGTTCCGCGTTCTGCCGCGTTCGTGACCGGAATCACGCCATTGCAACTGCCTCGACCGCGGGCAGGACTCGTTCTGCGAGAGTCTCTAAGTTGAATCTAAGCACCTCATTGGAAACGCCGAGCCCGCCGGCGCCAATTGCGAGCACGACATGTCCCACCCCGGTGAGGGCCAGTTCGGTGAGCCCGTGGACGACGGTCTCCGCCTCGCCGGCGATGACGTCCGCCCTCTCGTAGCGAGGTGGAGGAAGATCGGCGTCGGCCGCAAGCCCGGTCACGTGCCGCCACGCCGCCTGAAACGCTGCTTGGCTCTGCGCGACGTGGTCGTCTGCCTCTGCTTGGCTGCGGCCGAGCATGACGCGGCGAATGACGCCGACCTGTCGGACCTTGCCGTCGATGGTGGCCGCATCGTCGCCCAGCGCGGCGCGTGCTTCGCGGTAGACCGCGAGTTGGTGACGCACCTCGTCATTCGATCGTTGGCCGAGTAGCGGAATGGCATCGAGACTCGCCGCCCAAACGACGTGCTCGGCGGAGGAACAGGCGAGCCAAAACGTTCGCCCTCGCGTCGGCTGGGGGTAGATCTGGATTGGTGGTATCGTCCAGAAACGGCCGCGCCACTCGAAACGCTCGCCCTCGAGCGCGGCACGGACGATCTGGAATGCCTCCTCGAACCGTTCCCTGCGTTCGGTCGGCGGGACGCCAAACGCGTCGTATTCCTGCGGGCTGCCGCCAGGCCCAAGTGCGACAAGAGTCCGTCCGCCGCTCAGCGTGTCGACCCAGGCGACTTCCTCGGCGAAGCGCACCGGGTGGTACAGCGAGAGGAGAGCAACGGCATAGCCGAGTCGAAGCCGCGTCGTGTGGGCGGCCAAGTGACCGAGAAGAACGCTCGGCGCCCCGCTCGCCGTGAACGGCGTAAAGTGGCGCTCGGCAATCCACTGCGCCCAAAAACCGGCGCTGTCGGCGAACCGCACCTGCTCGACCAACCGCTCAACGACGCTCCGGTGATCCTCGCCAGGAAAGACCGACACTCCATTGAACAAGCCGATCTTCACTCGCTCCTCCTAATGCTGATGCTCGTCGGGGGAATGAGTCGGGGTCGCCACCGCAGGGACGACCGTAGCCCGCGGCGGAGCAGTCGGTGTCGAGCCCGCAGACGGAGGTTCCCCAATTGCCCGCGTCGGCAAGATGAGCGGCGCAGTCCAAAAATCGTCGGGTTTTGCCGGTGCGCACGCCGAGACGAGGACCATCACCAGTAGCGCCACCCGCGCCAGCATCTCGAGCGGTAACCGTTCACCGCCCAGCGCTAGCGGGCGCGAGGCGAGCCGGAAGGGCCCAGAAATGCCCGTAGTGATCCGGCAGCCGCTTCGCCGATCGGCGGCCGCCACCGGGCGCTGCTTCTCGCAATGCCTGATCCTTCGTGAGCGTGCGCAAGGAGGAGCCGAACAGGTCGTCACCTTCGCCAATGTGAACGCGGATACTCGTGGTGCCGGCGCGGTTGGCACGCCCGCGCGGCGACTCCCACGGCCCTATCCGGCGGGGAAAGGCGGGCACCCGTCCAAGGACGGTCCGCCGCTCCATGAGGTGGCCATCGGTGTTCGTGCTGCGATCGTCGAGACCCTGCCGCATGCTCGATGGGCGCTCGAACGGCGCTTCACCGCCACGAACGGCGCCCCGTGCTCTGCTCATCGCAATCGTCTCACGGCTAGTAGGCCGACTGGCCGGTCACCAGCGGCCGGCGGAGGAGTTTGTCCTCCAGCGGTCGGCCGGCAATCAACTGCTCCTCGACGAAGCGTGGCACGTCGTCGACCGTCAGCCCGTCATACCAAATGCCATCGGGGTAGATCACTAGCACCGGCCCGTGCGCCCCGGGCTGATTGCACGTCATGATCGTTGTCTTGACCATCCGCGCCAGCCCGCGCTGGGCGATCGCGATGCGCAGCGCTTTACGGAGCGCCGCCGCGCCCGCCGCTTCGCAGCCGCAGAAGTCGCCCGCCTCGTCGCAGGCGAGGATGTGGTAGCGCAGGTGGGACAGCTTTCGGTCAGACACCGGCCGGCTCCGGCGAGCCGAGTTCGCGCCACACCAGCCGCTCGACCGGCTCACCACCGATGAGGTGGCGTTCGATAATCTCGTCCACATCGGCGGGCGTCACCCGGCCGTACCAGATTCCATCCGGATAGACCATCACGACCGGCCTGGCAATGTGTTGGGCGATGCAGGCGTTCGGCGATAGCAGGACGTCGCGGAGCCCACGGGCCGCGAGCGCCGCTTTGAACTGCTCATACAGCTCGCCGCCGCCGATCTCGCCGCAGTGCAGCCCAATATGGCCGTTGGCGTGCTCCGGCTGCTCCTTCATCCGCTCGCGCTCTTCCTCAGGGGTGAGATGGTTCCCGTGGCTACGATGCTCGGCGACCACCTTCTGCCAGTGGCAACCGTAGCCAGTCGTACAGACGAAGACATGACGCATCGGGCCCTCCTGCTCCTCCATCAGGTGATCGCATAGCTTTCCGGGTCGCGCTCGAAGGCGCGTTTGCATGCCGGGGCGCAGAAGTAGATCGTCCGGCCGTGATACTCGGTCGACCATTTTGCGGTCTTGGGATCGACATCCATCAAACAAACAGGATCGATCCGCTCCAAACCGCCGCCGTCGTCCTCGCTGGCGACGAGCGGGACGTAATCGCTCGCCGGCGGAGGGAGGAAGCGGTCGTAAATGTGGTCACGCAATTCGGGCGGCGGGGGAAGTACGCGCTCGGCCGCCAGCATCGCTTCGATATAGTCGAAGATCGCCGGGACGAGGGAATCGTCGTTCAAATCCTTGAACCAGATGGGTCGGCCATGAATAACGAGGAGCGCGTTGTTGCCGGCGGCGCACGGCCCAAGGCAGCCGGTGAAGGTAAGGTGCACGTGGTTTGCTAAGCGGCGAGCGTTCCACTCGCGGTTGTACAAGTCCATTGGCACGGGCGGCCGACCTTTATCGGTATGGCCGCAACAGCAGTTTTCCACGGCACAAACGAGCAGGCTGCCGTGGACCTGGACGATGCGAAAGTCCTCGCCGCGCGCTCGCACCTTTGTCGTTTTGATCGTTCGCCGCGGTTTGCCTACCAACGGAAGCGACGCGTTTGTCGTCACTCGCTTGCCCCCACGCTCGCCCGGTTTGGCCGTTAGGCCGGGTGTACAGCAGCGACCGGATACTCCTCCTCGGCGAGCACGTCTCGAACGCGGTCAAGGGACAGCTTCGACTCGTCGTACTGCAGGAGTACGGTCTTGGCGGGAATGTCGACTTTGACCGCCTCGACACCGGGCTGGGCAGTCAGCGCTTCGGTAATGGCGCGCTCGCAATGCTCGCACGAGATGTCGGGCACCGACAGGACAACCGTTGACATTGTGAACCTCACTGCGGCCCCCTCGCTGGCGGCCAGCTGAGGGAACTATACACCGTTCATGGCGAAAAGAGAAGCCACTATCCCCCGGGGGAGGGGGTTGACGTTCTCGGGATTGAGCGTTACAGTTTGATATCCCCCCGGGAGGGGGATGGGGTAGATCATGAAACCGGATGTCAAAGCGAACGCCGCCCGCCGCCTCGCGACCATCGAAGGGCACCTTGGCGCGATTCGGCGGATGATCGAAAACGACGAGTATTGCATCGACGTTTTGAAGCAGACCTACGCGGTACGCCGGGCGATTGAAAAGCTCGAGGCGCAACTGCTCGAAGGTCATCTTCAAACATGTGTCGTTGCGGGCATTGAAGAAGGGCGCACCGACCAGGTCGTCAGCGAGCTTGTTGAGCTGTATGCCCTGAACGCGAAATGAGGCGACGATGACTTTCCACCGTGATTCAACCAGTGTGACGGCGGCGCGAGAAGCGCACTTCGCTGTCACGGGGATGACCTGCGCGGCCTGCGTCCGGCGCATTGAAAAATCGCTCGGCAAGCTCGAAGGGGTTGCCGCGGCACATGTCAACTTGGCGACCGAACGGGCGACCGTCGTCTACGACCCGGCACTCGTCTCGCTCGATGCCCTCAAGTCGGCTGTCGTAAACGCGGGCTACGGCGTCCGCGACGAGACGGCGGAAGTCACACTGCCTATCACCGGCATGACCTGCGCAGCCTGCGTCCGCCGGGTTGAAAAAGCGCTGAACGCTGTCGAGGGTGTCGCCGCCGCTACCGTCAACTTGGCAACCGAAAAGGCCACCGTCCGTTTCGACCCGACGCGGGTGGATCGCCAGACCCTCGTTGCTGCTGTCGAAAAAGCCGGCTACGGCGTTGCCGCTGCGGCACCAGAGGGCCCGGCGGATGCAGGTGGCGAGCTTGTGGATGAGGAGACGCGGCGCCGCGCCCGTGAGTTGCGGATCATGGCGGTGCAGTTCGGCGTTTCGTTTGCGACCGCTCTCGTCCTGATGGCGATCATGTTTGGCCCGCAGTGGTTGTACCTGCCGTGGTGGCCGTGGTCGATGGAGGACACCTTTCTTTTCCAGTTCATTCTCGCGACGCCGGTGCTGTTCTGGGCGGGCTGGCGCTTCTACGCAAGTGCCTTCCGAGCAGCCCGCCATCTCGAAGTCAATATGAACACGCTGGTGACGATCGGCACGCTCGCCGCCTGGGCATACAGTGTGTTTGTAACGTTCTTCACCGACACGATACATCAGGCCGGCATCATGGCCGAGGTGTACTTTGACAGCGCGGTGATGATCATCTCGCTCATTCTGCTAGGGAAGTTCCTTGAGACGCGGGCCAAGGGACAGACCGCTGGCGCGATCAAGCGGCTGCTTGGCTTGCAGGCAAAGACGGCGCGAGTGTTCCGCGACGGGCAGGAGATCGATCTGCCGATCAGCGAGGTGCGCGTCGGCGATTTGATTCGTGTCCGTCCCGGCGAGAAGGTGCCGGTGGATGGCGTCATTATCGATGGGCGCAGTTCCGTCGACGAGTCGATGCTGACCGGCGAGAGCATCCCGGTCGAGAAGACCGTCGGCGACACCGTCATCGGTGCGACGTTGAATACGACCGGCACCTTCACCTTTCGAGCAACCAAGATCGGGAGCGACACCACGCTCGCTCAAATTGTCAAGCTCGTCGAGCAAGCGCAGGGGTCGAAAGCGCCAATTCAACAATTGGCGGACGTCTTCGTCGGGTACTTCGTGCCGATCGTCCTTGTCATTGCGGCAGCGGTGTTTGCCCTTTGGTATTTCTTTGGGCCGCAGCCCAGCTTCACGCTGGCGCTCGTGGCGACCGTCTCGGTCCTGATCATCGCCTGTCCATGTGCGATGGGCCTCGCGACGCCAACCGCGATTATGGTTGGCACAGGCAAGGGCGCGGAGAATGGCGTGCTCATCCGGGGCGGCGAAGCCCTCGAAACGGCGCATAAGGTCACCGCGATCGTCCTCGACAAAACCGGCACGCTAACGCGCGGCAAGCCGTCGCTGACGGACGTCGTGCCGGCCGAGGGTCACTCCGCCGAGGAGGTGCTGCGGCTCGCGGCGATCGCCGAAATGGGGAGTGAGCACCCGCTGGCGCAAGCGATCGTCGATCGTGCCCGCGCCGCTGAGCTTGACCTCCTGGCGGACGTTGAGGACTTTCAGGCCATTCCCGGCCGAGGCGTATCGGTACGGATCGACGGCGCGTCCTTGCTGCTTGGCAACGCTGCCTTGATGGGCGAGCAGGGCGTCACGCTCGGAGCGCTCGAAGAGCGTTGGACCGAGCTCGCGCAGGCCGGAAAGACCCCTGTCTACTTGGCCCTCAACGGGCAGGCCGCGGGCGTGCTCGCCATCGCCGATACGATAAAGCCCGAGGCGCGTGAGGCGGTCGCGGAGCTGAAAGCGCTTGGCCTCGAGGTCTGGATGCTGACTGGCGACAACCGCCTGACGGCCGCGGCGGTCGCCCGCGAGCTCGGCATCACGAACGTCATGAGCGAGGTGCTGCCCAGCCAGAAGTCCGACAAGGTGATTGCCTTGCAGCAGGCCGGCAAGATTGTTGCGATGGTGGGCGATGGGATCAACGACGCGCCGGCGCTCGCTCAGGCCGACCTAGGCATCGCGATCGGCACTGGCGCCGATGTGGCCATCGAGGCCAGCGACGTCACGCTTGTCGGCGGAGATCTGCGCGGCGTCGTCACAGCAATCGCGCTCAGCCGCAAAACGATCGGCGTGATCAAGAGCAATCTGTTCTGGGCGTTTGCCTACAACATCGTTCTGATTCCAGTGGCGGCGGGCATCCTGTTCCCCTTCACCGGCGCGATGCTCAACCCGGCGCTGGCGGCGGCGGCGATGGCGCTCTCCAGCGTCTCGGTTGTGACAAACTCGCTGCGGCTGCGATCGTTCAAAGCGCCCAAGAGCGCCGACGAGATCCGACGCCCGTCGGCGGCGAGCCGCATCCGGGAGTACGGGTATCTGGTTGCGGTCGCGGCTGGTGCGTTGTTGCTCGCGGCAGGCGGATTTGTTGCAGCCAAGAGCGCCGAGGCGTCGGCCAAAGAGATCGTTGTCGAGGCAGTTCGGACCGGCGACCCCGCGAAACCGTATGCTTTCATCCCGAACGACCTGCATCTCCACCTTGAAGAAGGGCAGCTTGTGCGCATCGTCTTCATCAATCGCGATACCCAGTTCCACGACTGGGAACTGGAGGGTGTGCCGAACGCCCACGTTGGGGCGCGCGGCGGCCAGACGGTTGTCTGGACGTTCCGGGCCCGCGGAAGCGGCGACTACCACGCCGAATGCACCGTGCCGCTCCATGCTGAATACGGGATGACCCAACACATCGAGATCGTCCCGCCCTCCGCCGACGAGCGCGGATCAGCGTGACGGTTGACCGAAGGAGTCGCCTGACGGACGGCGCGGATCTCGCGTTTGGCGACGGCCGCGCTCGGATCCTGAGTGGGCGACCGGGCTGGATCGTGGACAGAACGGCCTGCGGGCCCTGCACGGCACCCTCTATCAACGGCAAGCGGGCTCCGGTGGGACGACTCACGTGGGCGGGCGCAGTCGTACTCGCCGGAGTCATTTCAACGGTGACGCTCGGTTGCGTTGGCGGAGGTGGGCAGGCTGTGCCCGCGCCGTCCGCAATTCAGACGGCGGTCGCACGGCCGGTCCCACCAGCGCACGCCGAGGGAGAGCGGCTGTTCAACCTGCACTGCGCCGGTTGCCACGGCGTACAGGCGCTTGGGACGACCAAAGGTCCACCGCTGCTCTCGCCGATCTATTTTCCAAACCATCATTCCGACGGAGCCTTTCAGGTCGCCGTGCAGCGTGGCGTCACTCCCCACCATTTCAATTTCGGGCCAATGCCACCGATCCAAGGTGTCTCGCCCGATCAGGTGAGCGCCATCACGGGGTATGTCCGGTGGTTGCAGCAACAGACCATCATCGGGTCGGGAGGATAAGCGTGGGTCGCGTCGCGCGGTATCTCGAAGACGCCGAAGCCTCCTTCGCAGCCCTCTGCGAGGTCATCGAGCGGAGCGATCCGGCAGTATGGAACGAAGCCGAAGCCGCTGGCGAATGGAGCCTGCGACAGCTCGCCGCTCATGTCTCGGCCAATACGCGCTTTCACGCTGAGCACATCTGGGCGTTCGTCGAGGGGAGGCCCCGTGCTACCGCCTCCGATTGGATAGCGGAGCGTGACGCCGCGCTTGAAGCAGGTCCAGCGGCGACGGTCGCCTGGATGCGGGCAGACCACGCCGCCCATCTGCCCGCGCTGCGGGCGCTGACCGACGATCAGCTGCTGATGTCGGGTCAAACGAAGCTCGGTGAACTGACGGTCGAGTACATGCTGCGCCGGTTGAGCTCCCACGCCCGCCAGCACACCCGACAGGCGAGGCGAATTCGCCAGACAGTCGAGGCGCGTGCCCGCAGCGCGCCCCCGGCCCCGAACTCCCCCGTCCCGCCAAAGCAAAGCCAAGAAAAAGGAGGAGCGATGGAAAAGGACCCGGTGTGCGGTATGAGTGTTGATCCGAAGACCGCCGCCGCGACGGCCGAGTATCAGGGCAAGACCTACTATTTCTGTGCCCCGGGCTGCAAGAAAGCGTTCGAGCGCGAGCCGGAGAAGTACCTGAAGCAATAGCGGCGGGCTCGCTTGCTTGCCATCTCGGGGTGAACCGTCGTGTCGAGTGCCGGCAAGCGGCGAACTGGGACTATTCGCGGTAGGCGAGACGGTACAGGTAATAGTAGGTGCCGACGAGCCGGACGTAGCTTGCCGTCTCGCGATAGGTGATTCGCTCAACGAAGAGGTCTGGATCGAACGCGGAGTTTCCGCCCGTCCAGCGGGGGATTGCGCCGGGACCGGCGTTGTAGGCGCCCATCGCGAAATAGGCGTTGCCGCCGAAGCGGCGGAGCTGTTCGGCGAGGTAGAACGCACCAAATTCGATGGCGATCTCTGGCCGATAGAGGTCGGCGACCGTGAAGTTCGTCCGTCCGAGATTGCGAGCGATTCCTTCTCCGGTGGCGGGCATGACCTGCGTCAATCCGCGGGCGTCGGCGACCGAGCGGGCGTAGCGGTCGTAGACGCTCTCCTGTCGCATCAGTGCCATCAAGAGTGCGGGGTCGACGCCGTGCCGACGGGTCGACTCGTCCACCAATGAGCGATAGGGCGTCGGCAGCACAAGCTGCAGCAGTTCGCGCGGCACTCCGGCGAGTGATTTGTTCGGCGAAAGCGCGACGAGCTGTTCCCCAGCGTGCGCCGTGGCGCGGGCAAGGTCCCGTTCGTCCAGCCAAAGGGCGAGCTGATAAAGCGAGATTGGGTCGCGACGCAAGTCCTCGGCAAGATCGCGGAACTCCTCAATCGCGTCTCGGTAAAAGCCGGCGCGCAGCAGTTCGTCGCCGCGTTGGAACGCTGGTTCGGCGAGCAGGGCCGGACCCGGCCGGCGCATCTCCACTGTCACCGTGATGCCGGCGAGGGCGCCCACCCACCGGTCGAGCTGAAGGAGCTCGTTTGGATCGTCGGGACGGAACGACGGCCCGGGCGGGACCGGCGCGCTCGGTATCGACTCGCCGTTGCGGAGTGCTCGGGCGCGGAGGCCGTAGAAATCGACGGGGGCCGCTTGTTCGGCTGCACGCCAATGGGTGTCGGCGGTTCCGCGGTCGCCGCGCCCCGCCGCCAGCTTGCCGAGCCATAGGTGGGCGGCAGAGGCGATCTCGGGACGGCCAGTGCGAGCCGCCTCGGTCAGCAGCGCTTCGGCGGTGGCAGTATTCTGCTGCTCGACGAATACGAGCGCGAGGCGCAACCGGGCCTCTTCGCGGCGGCTGCTGGCAGGGAACCCGTCGATCAGCCGGCGGTAGAACGGCGCGGCTTCTGCGCTTCGGCCCAGCGCCTCGTACATCTGGCCAGCCTGAAAGAGCGCTTCATCAGCGCTCCGCTGGCCCGGGTAGACCGTTGCGGCGCGGTCAAAGTCGGCGGCGGCGCGATCGGGCGCCCCGAGGTACCGGTGGGAGAGGCCGCGGTGGAGCAGCGCGTCCGCTGCGTTGGGCGAGCTCGGCTCACGATTGAGGAAGTCGGTGAATGCGGCAATCGCCTCGGCTTCGCGGTCGGCGTGATAGAGGATGATTCCGCGCAAATAGGGGCCGGGATCAGCCCCGAGTTTGGCGCCCTCGCGCAAAGCCGCCGCCGCCCAGCCAGTTTGTGGGTAGGATCGCATGACCTCGAGGAAGAGGTTCGCTGCCTCCGCTGCGCGGCCGACCTGGGCGAGGGCGACCGCTTGCCGGTAGCGCACTTCGGCTTGGTAGGTCGTGCTCTGGGCGAGCGGCGCGATCCGCTGCCAGGTGAGTGCCACGCTCGCGTGGTCACCGAGCTTGCCGTATACATCCGCGAGCTTCTCGAGTGCGTCGATCGTTGAGATGCGAGCCAATCCCGCGCTCGCAGCGACGTTGAGCTCGGCTGCCGCCTCGGCATAGCGATCGACGGCGGCCAGCGATTCGCCAATCTCGAGGGCAAGGTAGCCATCGATGGTGTTTGGAGTCGCCCGGTATTCGCGAAACAGCCGGATTGCCTCGAGATGGTTGCCGACGATCTGGTGCGCCTTGGCGCGGATTCCGGTGGCAGCCAGCCGACGAGGGTCGTCGGGATAGCGTTCGACAAAGTCATCGAGAACCGCGATTGCCTCAGCGTCCCGGTCATCGAGGTACAGTGCTTCACCGAGCAGGTACCGCGCATCGCGGCTCGTTGGTTCGCGTTCCGGACGGGAGATGACGGCGCGGTACCGCTCGACGGCCGCGGCATAGCGTCCTTCGCGTTGGAGCGCCATGCCCTCGTTGATCAGCCGCTCTGCTTCATGGTCGCGATCGTCCGATCCAACAGCGAGGGTTGCGAGACCATCCGCGAGCCAACCAGTCGCGAGCGGCGGAGGTGGTACCACCGCGAGGAAGGCGACGGCGAGCAGCGGGACGAGCGCAAAGAGGGCGATGGCCGGGCGAAGGAACGAGCGGACGCGGGAGGACGCAGGCTGCAGTGGCACGATTCTCCACGACAGCGCCAAGGGTGTCTCAACGAGAGGGCGCCGTTGCCGAGGAGTATACCGGCCAACCTGACGTCACTCAACGGCCAAGGCGAGGCAGTGGTAGGCTTTTGGGGGGAGGAGCGAGGTGAGCACGGTCGTCCCACAGCGAATCCCGCACCGCACTGTCTCCGATCAGGTTGCCCGGCTGACGGCGATCGCCGCCGACGATCTCGTTGATGCGCTCGGCTGGCTTGGCCGCGGGTGGCTTCGTCCCATCGTCCGGGCAATCGGCCACCGCGCCGCACGGGGGTTCGCCGAGGAGGTCGCCGAGTTCGACCGTCGCGTGGGGAGTGACGGGCTGGTTGCCGCGTCGCGAGCGCTGCTGACCCGCCACACTCGCGCGGTCGCGGTCTGGGGCCGGGGCAATCTTCCTGTAGGCCAGCCGATCCTTTTCGTCGCCAACCATCCGGGGCTCACCGATGCCCTTGCCCTCATCGTCGCTATCGCGGACGACTCGCTCATCCTCGTCGCTGCCGATCGGCCGTTCTTTCGCGAGACACCGAATGTGCGCGACTCACTCATTACCGTGCCGGACGACGAACTGGAACGACTGATCACCTTCCGCGCGATACTGCGTAGTCTGGCCAACGGCCGATCGGTCGCTACCTTCCCGACCGGCGCGATCGAGCCCGATCCTCTCCTTCACGCCGGCGCTTTTGCTGCGGTGACCGGTTGGACCCGTCAACTCGCTGCGGTGCGCCGGCGGGCGCCGGACTTGGCCATCGTGCCGGTAGCCATCGGCGGCGTTTTGACGAACCGGGCGCTCCGTCATCCCCTTGCCCGCGTGCAACGCTCGCGAACGCAGCGCGAGCGTGCCGCCGCCATGCTGCAGGTCGTTCTGCGCCCATTGCGGACGAACGAGGTGCGCGTCGCCTTTGGTAGGCCACTACGAGAGCCGAATGCCCCGTCACTCGCTGATGCCTATCGGTCGTTGGGTGTCGCGCTTGGCACCGACGTCGGTTGGACCACGGTGCTGGACGGGTCGAACCACCCGGCGACATCCCGGTGGTGGACGACGAGACCGAGGCGGCCCTCACCAAGCTGAGCCTCGCGCTCTGCCAGCCACCGATCCAGCAGCTCCGACGGAACCTCGCCGGCGAGCGCGGTACGGTGGAAGTTCAGCATCGCCTGAAGCACCACGCGCTCGCCGTTGCGGTAGCGGCCAGCGACGGGGGTCACTCGCCAGTTCGATCCGCCGGCGACGGCAACCAACCCGCCGGCCGCCCGGATCAATGCCGGAAGCCGGCGGCCAGCGAGGCTGTGCCGCGATCCATCGCGGCCATCCATGGTCACGTGATAGGCCGTCTCGATCAGGGTATCGAGGCGACGATCGAGTGGCGGCAGCCAACGAGTCTGGCCATCAAAGGTGAGCGTCAACCAGAAGACGGCGCCCGGCGCCGCAAGGGCGCGTAACATCGGAACAGCCTCATTCAAGTCGAGCAGATCGAGCACGTGATGCGCGAGGACAAGATCGAATTGACCGGCCTCCGTTTTGGCAGCGTCGGCGAGTGATTGGCAGGCGAATCTGACCGTCACCCCGCGCTGCGCCAGTTCTTTCCGCCTCGACGCGAAGGCGGTCTCGGCTGCCGCGGTCATCGCTGGGTCGACGTCCAGCGCGAGAATGTCTGCTGGCCGTCTTTCGCCGATCAACCGCCAGCGGAGCAACCGGTCAACCATCGTGCCGATTCCGGCGCCGACTTCGACAACGCGAAGCGAGGTTCGCCCCTGCAAGGCTCGGCGTACCCACGCCAAGACGCGGCGATTGAGCGCCCGGTCGTCCAGTGCTACCTTCGCCGAGAGATAGGCGGTCCGGTCTATCGATTGCCTTCCTGTCGCAAGCTGAAGACAAGGGCGACGATCAACAGCACTTCGATGATCTTGTCTGTGTAACCGATCGCGCCGAGCAGCGTGGCAGGATTCTTCTCGCCGATCGCCACCCACGCGAGGAAGGTGATTCCGGTGTAGCCGATGAACAACAAGTGGAGGAGAGGCCGACGGTTCGCGCCCAGCGGGACGTCGGTGAGGTAGGCGAAGGTGAGCGCGAGATACCCGACTCCGTTCATCACGAACGGGAGATCAAAGCCGCCCAGAAAGATCAGCAGCGAGAAGTGAATGAGCGCTGTCGCGATCGCGAGAAGCGCGACTACGATCCGCAACGGGGTAACCGTCATGCGTTTCCTCCTCGCTGGAGCATGGCGAGAAACGCCCGCGCTTCCGCCATGGTCTCCTGCCACATCGGATGCCGATTGTAACGGGCGAGCGCGGCGAGACTCATCCTTTCTAAGCCAGAGCGGTCGAGCAGTTGGTAGAGGGCGCCTGCCACCGAGTCGACGTCGTTCGGCGCGACGAGGAACCCGTCTTCCCCGTGCGTAATCAGCTCGACCGCGCCGCCTGCCCGCGATGCGATCGCGGGCAGGCCAAATCCCATCGCTTCCAACGCTGCCACTCCAAAGCCTTCGTACCATGACGGTTGAGCGAAGACATCCGACTCAGCAAGGAGGCGCCCGAGGGCGCCATCTTCGAGCGGTCCGCAGAATTGAACGGCGTCGCGCAGTCCGAGCTTGGTTACCCACGTTCGCAGGCGGGCGGCGTACTGAGGCGACGCGACGCCTCCGACGACCTTCAACTCCCACGAGTTGGCCGGCAGGCGGGCCAGCGCAGCGAGGAGCGTTTCGACATTCTTGCGCGGCTCGAGGTTGCCGACCGTGACCACCCGCAGCGGTCGGCGCTCCGACGCGCGTCGAGCGATCACGGGCGGCGCAATCTCCCCGAGCCGGTCTCGGCCCGGCAGGGCGACGTGGCATTGGGGAAGCCTGCCAAGTGTGGTGCGCACCGTTCTGGCGGTCGTCCACGAATTCGCGATCAGGGCGTCGAGCGAGGCGAGGTAGTGGTGCTCAATCGTGCAGGCGAGGGGATCGTGCGGCTGCTCGGATGCGCGGAGATGGTGAACAATCGAGACGATGGGCCGCCCCAGACGGCGGGCAATCGCCCGGTTTACCCAGCAGAGAGAAGGATGACAGAGCTCGTCCTGCACCACCAAATCGGGCGCCCGACGAGCTAGCGCAGCCGCGAGGCCGCGGAAATTGTCGAGGAGGGCCAGCCCATACGGCCGCCGGGTCAGCCCGATGACATCGACGTGGTCGCCGGCTGCTCGCAACTGGCGCACCAGCATGCGGTCGTAGAGGTAGCCACCCGAGCGCTGGTCGATCGAGCCATAGACGATGAAGGCAACGCGCATCGGCCGCTAGGGCTGCCGATCGATGCGAAACGACGCCCAAGCGATCTCGTTCTCCCAAAGCCGCACCTCCACGGCGGCGAGCGGCGCTTCCGCCAGCCCCTCGTCGACGGCGCGGCACAGGATCCGTGCGAAATGCTCAAGGCTCGGATTGAGGCCGGCGAATTCGGGCAGTTCATTCACCATGCCGTCACGGTAGCGGGCGCAGAGGGAATCGAGCAGTGCCTCCACCTTGAGGATGTCGACGAGATAGCCGTGTTGATCCAACACCGTTCCGCCAAGCCTCACTTCGAGGACATAGTGGTGAGAGTGTGGTTCGCCCTCTGCTCCCCAATCGCCGCCGATCAAGGCGTGTTGGGCGATGAAGTCACGGCGCACACCGAGCCAAAACATCACTCGTCTCCGTCGTAGGTAATCAACGCTTGAAGGATTGCCGGGTCGCCGGCGTCGAGCCGCTGGTAAAGGGTTGGCGCATCCTCGATCGGAACCCGGTCGGTGATGAGCGAGGACGGGCGCAACGTGCTCGCCAGCTCCCAGACAAATTGGGTGCGCCGAGCGCGATCCCAGCGACCGGTCAACGCGGGCGAAAGGGTGCTCACCTGGCTCGAGATGATGGAGATGCGGTCTCGGTGGAAGCGTCCGCCAAGGTCGATTGCCGCACGTTTCGTGCCATACCACGACCCCACGATGACCCGCCCGGCGAAGCCGACGCAGCCAAGCGCAAGATCGAGCGCCTCCGGGCGGCCGCTCAGTTCGATCGCAAGGTCGGCTCCACCGGCGCCGAGGCGAGCGCGAAGCGCACTCCAATCCTCGGGCGTTCCGGTCCAGCGCGAGCCGAGCAGAGCGGCCTGTTCCCGTCGGCGCTCAATCGGGTCGATAGCAGCCAAATCGCCCAGCGGGAAGCGCGCGAGGAGAGCGGTCACGAGCAAACCGACGACGCCCTGTCCGATAACGACAACGCGCTCCCCGGCGAGCGGCCGAGCGTCGAGGACGAGGGTGAGCGCGGTTTCGAGCGACGGATAGAGCGCCGCATCCTCGATGTCGACACCATCGGGGATGGGCAGGACCTCAGACACCGGTACGAGCGCGTGTGAGGCATGGGGAGCGAATGCGAAAACGCGCTTGCCGTGCCAGCTCGGATCGACGGCCGATCCGGTCGCGACGATGTGTCCGACCAGAGCGTACCCGTAGCGCATGGGAAATCGAGGCGCGGTTTGGAGGGCCGAGATGGTGTCGTCCGCCAGCATTCCTTCCGGCAGTTCCCCGCGATACACCAGCAGCTCGGTGCCGGCGCTGACTGCCGAGCGGACGGCGCGCACCACCACTTCGCCAGTGCTCGGCGGCGGGAGGTCGCGCTTGCGGAGCTCGGCGCGACGGGGTCCGCTGAACCAGAGCTCGGTGGCGTTCATTCGCGATTTGGCTCGAGGTCACCGCGGAGCAGCAAGTCGTCACCACACGGTTCGACGACGACGTTGCGGAGCCGCGTCGGGCCAGCGCCGTTCGCAGGGATGAGCGAGTCGACAGCACGCAGTCCGCCGACCAGCAACGGAGCGATGGTGATAACGACCTGATCGACCAGACCGCCGACGAGAAAGCTCGTGATGATCCGACTGCCCCCCTCGACCATCAACGATGTGATGCCCGCCTGCCCGAGCCGGTTGAGCAGCGCCGCCAAATCGACCCAGCCGTTTTCCGTCGCCGGCAGTCGAAGGGTTTGGACCCCGGATTGCACGAGCTCGCTCAGACGCTCTGGGTCTGCCGCATCGGTGGTGGCGATCCACGGCAAGCGGGGGTTGCGGAAGATAGCCGCTGACCGCGGCACACGGAGCCGACTGTCGACAACGACGACCTGCGGACTGTTCCCGGACGCGAGCCGGACGGTGAGGCGCGGGTCGTCGACGACGATCGTGCCTACGCCGACCAAGATGGCGTCGTGGAGCGCACGAAGCTGATGGGTGAATCGGGTGGACTGCTCGCTGCTGAGATGGAGCCGCTCGCCGCGCTGGGCAGCGATGCTGCCGTCCAGGCTCTGCGCATAGGTGAGCGTGACGAACGGGCGGCCCGTACGCCGGTGGTAGTCGCTGGCGCGGTTGAGGACGGCGCCGACCATGTCTATCACGTGCGCTCCAGAGCTGGACGTGTCCTCGCGCGCCGCTGTGCTTCGGCGAATCCTACCAATGCACTGGAAGCCGGACAAATGCCTGCCCGTCGCGTAGTATATGCGTGCCATGCTGCGACTCGCTCCCGGCCTGCCGGCGACCAGCAGTCAGCGGCTTCTCATCGGACCGGTGCGGCAGCGTGATGCTGTCGCTGCAACCCTCCTTCTCGCCGGGGCGGCCGCATGGCTCGCGCTCCCATTGCCCGCTGCCGCTTGCGGGGTCGTGCTGTTCGCGCTTGGAGCGCTCCTCCGCCTCGACTGGGCGTTGGTCGCTGTTGTCGCTGCCTGCCCCTTCTATCTGCCGGTAGAAGCGAACCCCGTGGCGGCCAAGGAAGTGGGACCCTACCGATTCCCTCCGGCGGAAGTCGCGCTGGTTGCGTGCGCGGTGGGGTGGATTGTCGGAATGGCGCTCGACCCGGCGTCGGCGGCGCGGCGCTGGCGCCGGGCCGGCTGGGCAGTCGTGCCTGCTGGCCTGTTCGTGCTCGCAGGAATCCTCTCGACGCTTGGAGCAGTGAACCGCCAGGAAGCGCTGCGCGAACTCCGCGTTGTCATCCTCGAGCCAACGCTGGTTGGGCTGATGATCGTGACCTCGCTCGACCGCCGGGGAGTCGCGCGTTTGGTCGTCGCTGGCGTCGCGCTGGGCGCGGCGGTCGCGCTCTACGCCTTCTATCACTACCTCGTGATCGGGATTGTGGAAGCGACGGGCGGCGTCCGCCGGGTGCTGGCGGTCTACCATTCGCCAAATCAACTTGCCCTCCTGCTCGACCGGCTCACGCCGATGGCGGTGGCGCTTGCGCTGCCGCGTCCCGGGGAGACAGCCCAACGGTGGGTGCGGCGCGGTCTTCCGGCGCTCGCGGCAGCGGGGCTCATGACAGGGGCGCTCGTCTTGACCTATTCGCGGGGCGCTTGGCTTGCCGTCGGCGTGGCGGTAATCGCGATGTTGGCGCGGCGCGGTTGGCGCTTCGTCCTTCCAGCGGTGGCGGCCGGCGCAATCGTGGCGGCGAGCCTGCTCAGCCGCGTCTCTCCGGATCGGTTGCTTTCCGAGCAGACCTCCCTTCAGCGCCCGCTGCTCTGGAGCACGGCCTTGCGGATGATTCAGGACCATCCGCTGCTCGGTGTCGGCCCGGACAACTTCTTGTACGCGTACCGGGACCGGGGTTACCTACCGCCGGAGGGGTGGCGTGAGCCGAATATCTCCCATCCGCACAACCTGCTGCTCGATGCTTGGGTGCGAACGGGGCTCCTCGGACTGACGGCGCTCACGTTGGCGGTCATCGGGTTCTGGCGGAATACGTTCCGGGTGCTACGATTCCCGCGGGGGCCTGGCTGGCCGAGCGCGCTGGCGCTTGCCGGTGGCATGGTCGCAGCGCTGGTGCATGGCATGTTCGACAACGGTTACTTTCTGCCCGACCTGGCGATCCTCTTCTGGCTGGCAGTTGGGGGGATGGCCGTGCTGGCGCGGGAGGCCATGACGCAGGAGGATCGATGCGGATCGTGATCAGTGGCGGGGCAGGGTTCATCGGCTCGCACTTGGCCGATCTCAGCCTCGCTCGCGGTCATTCGGTCATCGTCATCGACAACCTGATCACGGGACGGCGGGCAAATATCGCCCACCTCCTCGACCGGCCCGACTTTCGCTTCATCGAGCGCGATGTGATTGCCGAGCATCCCGACGTGGAAGGCGATCTGTATTTTCACTTGGCCAGCCCTGCCAGCCCAGTTGGCTACGCTCGCTACCCGATCGAGACCATGTTGACCAACTCGCTCGGCACGCACCGCCTGCTCGAGCTCGCGCGACGAGATCGGGCGACGTTCCTGCTCGCCTCGACCTCGGAGGCGTATGGCGATCCGCAGGTACACCCACAACCCGAGACGTACTGGGGCAACGTCAATCCCATCGGTCCGCGCGCGTGTTACGACGAGTCGAAGCGCTACGGTGAGGCCTTGACCATCACCTATGTCCGTGAGTTTGGCCTCAATGCTCGGATCGTGCGGATTTTCAACACCTACGGCCCGCGCAACGACCCGAACGACGGGCGGATCGTCCCCAACTTCATCACCCAAGCGCTGCGTGGCGATCCAATCACGGTCTACGGCGACGGACTGCAGACCCGCTCGTTCTGTTATGTCGCCGACCTGGTCGAGGGGATCTGGCGGGCGGCCATGACACCCGGCCTCAGCGGCGAGGTGATCAACCTCGGAAATCCACTCGAATACTCGGCGATTGAGCTGGCACGCTTGGTCAAGCGTCTTGCCGACTCGTCGTCCGAAATCGTTCACCTGCCGGGACGAGAGGAAGAGATCGCGCGCCGCCGGCCGGACATCGCCAAAGCGAGGCGTTTGCTCGGCTGGACGCCCGAGGTAGGGATCGAAACCGGTTTGCGGAGCACGATCGAGGCGTTTCGGTTGGAGCTCGGCATTCCAGCATCGGACCGGGTGGTCGAGCCGGCGTGACGTCTACTGCCGGCCCCGTTCGGCCTCGGCATACCGCGTGGCTTCGGGCACTGGGCTATGAGCTTGATGACCTACTGACCCCTCCCTGGCACCGTGGCTTGATTTCGGGACGAGCCGCACTGGTGGTGGCGGCCCTGTCGTTGGTGATCGCCTTCCTGATCGCTACCCAGCCATTGCGCTACGTCACCGGCGGGCTCGCAGCTATCGTCTTTCTCGGAATCTCGCTGGTGCGTCCCGAGATCGGGCTCGGTTTGATCCTCTTTAGCATCCCGTTCGGCTCGCTTGCCGAGGTGACGATCGGCGGCGTGACGGTCACCGCCACCGAACCGCTCATCGGGCTCGTCGTGCTTGCTTGGCTGCTTCGAATCGCGGCAGCGCGACAAGCGAACTTGCGCTGGTCGCCGCTGGTGATCCCATTCGCGGTCTTTCTCTTGCTGCTCGCCCAATCGGTCGCGGTCGCGGTCGGTCTCACACTCGCACTCAAGGAATACGCCAAGTTTGTGGAGGCGTTCCTCCTGCTGATCGTGACGGTGAATGTTGTGCGGACGCGCGCCCAAGTGGTGTTTCTGGTCAGTTGTTTAATCGCAGCAGGCGCCCTTGCGGCGCTGCAGGGCTGGTACCAATTCTTCTTGCGGCGTGGCCCGGATGGGTTCTTGGTCGCTGAGCGATTTATTCGGGCTCACGGCGAGTTCGGGCAGCCCAACCCCTACGCCGGCTTTTTGAATCTGGGGCTTCCCCTGATCTTCGCCATCCTCTTGGTTGCGTTCACCCAGCAGCGGGAGCGCACCGCTGCCTCCGGCGGCCAACAGAATCTCGTTCTCGATCTGCCGCTGTTGTTCGCCGCGGCGGCCGGTCTGGTGATGGCCGGCGCCGAGGCGATGTCGTTCTCGCGTGCTGGCTGGCTCGGTCTGGCGTGCGCGGCGATCGCGATCCTCGCAACGCGCAGCCGCCGCACCTTCGTGCTGTTGCTTGGCGGTCTCGCGGCAGGGTTGGTGGTCTGGTTGTTCGGGGCGCTCGACCTTCTCCCGGGGGTGGTGCTGGAGCGGTTGCGGCCCGTGGCCGACACCTTCAGCGTCTTTGACATTTCCGAGGTGGAGCTGACCGCCGAAAACTGGTCGGTCGTCGAGCGGATGGCGACTTGGCAGGCCGCGGCAGACATGTTCGCGACAAACATTTGGTACGGCGTCGGGCCGGGCAGCTTCCAGACGCTCTGGCCCGAGTTCGGCGCACTCGATTGGGTGCTACGGGGGACAAACCCACCACATGCCCATAACTATTATCTGAACGCGCTCGCCGAGAGTGGAATCGTCGGATTATCCGCATATCTTCTCCTGATTATCGCGGCGTTCACCTATACTACGGCGCGCATTCGCGGCGCCCAGAGACGCAGCGCCTCGAGCGGCCATCCGTATGCCAACCCCCTCGCGTTGGCGCTGGGACTGCTCGGCGTGCTTCTCGCGCTTTCGATACACAACCTATTCGACAACTTGTTCGTTCACGGGATGACGGCGCAGCTCGGACTCACACTCGGGCTCGTCGAAGCCGGCTGGCGGGTGAGCTTGAACGAGTCCGAAGGAGTATGACGATCCGGCAGCAAGGGGTGGATTCCGAAGCGCTGCGCCGCTTTTCGCCGGCGGGTGCGGCGCCCGATGCTGACCTCGGCGCCGAGCCGGCTGGCGATCCGTCGCTTTGGCGGCGCGTCTTCAATCTGCGGACGCTCGTGTCATTCCTGATTGCGGGCGCCATTCTCTGGTTCATCTTCACCCGCCTCAACCTGAATACCGGCGAGATCTGGGCGCAGATGCGCCAAGCCAACCCGGCGTATTTCGCGCTTGCCGTCGTGGTCTATTACGTGGGATTCCCATTGCGGGCCGTTCGCTGGCGCATGTTGCTCGACAACGTCGAGGCGACGGATGTTCAGGCTACCGGCAAAATCGTTCACCCCGGGGTTCCGCGGCTCAGCGAGATTTTATTGCTGAGCTGGTTCGCCAACTGCCTCGTGCCCGCCAAGATCGGAGACTTCTACCGCGCCTACCTGCTGAAGGATGACTGTGGTGTGAGCTTCGCGCGAACGACTGGCACGGTCGTGGCCGAGCGAGCCATCGACTTGATCGTGCTCTTTGCCCTGCTGCTCCTCTCGGCGATCGGGGTCATCCAGGGCATGTCCGCCGACCGGGCATTGATGACCGAGCACATCCTGCTGGTTGGGCTGGCCTTGGTTGGCTTCCTGCTCATCGGTTTGCTTGTTCTGCGAGTGTTCGGCCGTCGTGCTGAGCGCCTCCTACCGAAGCGCATTGCCGGGCTGTGGTATCGCTTTCAACACGGCATTCTCGGCAGCTTCCGCGCTCGCCAGTTCCCGCTGGTCGCGGCGCTCACGGTCGCAATTTGGCTGACGGAGGCCGGACGACTCTACTTCGTTACCCAATCGCTCGGCGTCCAGCTTGGGTTGGCGGTCATCATCTTCGTCGCCCTCGCGAATTCCTTGCTGACCGCGGTGCCAGCGACGCCAGGCGGGTTGGGCGTGGTGGAAGCGGGCGTGATCACGCTCTTTGCACTGATCGGCGTCGGGGATGACACCGCCGCTGCCATCACGCTGCTCGATCGGACCATTTCCTATTGGAGCTTGGTCGCCGTCGGCTTCGTCGTCTATCTGTTGGCCTTCCGCCATCGCCGCTAGATGATCGTCGCGATCGAATACACCCCGGCGCTCCGCCAGCGTGCCGGCATCGGTCGGTTCGTGCGCGATTTGGTCGGCGCGGTGCTCGCCAAACCCGAAGGAATCGACTTTCGCCTCGTGGTCTCGCGTGACAGCGTCGGTCCGACGCCGCCCGGCGTGCCCGTCGTCCGATTGCCGTTTTCGGAAAAGGTTGGGCTCGTGCTCTGGAATGTGCTTGGCCTGCCGCTGCCAATCGAGCGGTTCACTGGTCCGATCGACGTGTTTCACGGCACGAACTTTCTGCTGCCGGCGCTTCGCCGGGCCAAAGGGGTCGTGACGATCCATGATCTCACCTTTCTCGTCCACCCCGAGTTCGCCGACCCGCGCAACCTGCGGTTTCTTCGCCGCGCGGTGCCGCAGAGCATCCGTCGGGCGGCGGCGATCTGTGCCGACTCGGCGGCAACGAAAGAAGACCTGCACCGGCTGATCGGGGTAGCGGACGATCGGGTCACCGTGGTGCTCGGCGGCGTCGAACAGCGGTTTCGCCCGGCAAATTCGGAGGAAGTAGCTCGGGTTCGCGGACGCTATCCGCTCGATCGTCCCTATCTGTTCGCGCTTGGCACCCGTGAGCCGCGCAAGAATCTTGCTGGCCTGCTCGACGCCTATCAGCTCATTCGCGAGCGCGGGATTGACGCTCGTCTGTTGCTGGCCGGGCCCAGCGGTTGGCTTGAAGAATCGTTTGCTGCTCGGCTACGGGAGTCGCCGTTCGCTGAGGACGTTGTCCCGCTCGGCTACGTCCCGGACGAGGACCTACCGGCGCTCCTGTCTGCGTCCGCCTGTTTCGTCTATCCGAGCTTCTACGAGGGGTTCGGCCTGCCCGTCGCGGAGGCACTGGCCTGCGGCGCACCCGTCGTCTGCTCGAACACGAGCTCCGTGCCGGAAGTCGCAGGAAACGCCGCCGTGTTGATCCCACCCAGCGACCCCCGGGCGATTGCAGACGCGATCGGCAGGGTGCTGACCGATCCGGCGCTCGCCGCGCGGCTTCGAAGCGCTGGACCACCGCAGGCCGCCCGGTTCGATTGGACAGACTCGGCGCGCTCCCAAATTGCGGTCTACCGCCGGGTTGCGGCATGAACGTCGGGTTGAGCGGCGAGTTTTTTGGCCGCCCGTGGACCGGCACCGGCCAGTACAGCGTCCGCCTCGTCGAATCGCTGAAGAAGACCGGCACGGCTGTGACCGTCCTCGGCGGGGGGAGCGGGAACTTTCTGTCCAAGGTGCACTGGGAGCACATTGGCGTCGTGCTCGCTGCACGCGCGGCGGGCGTCGACCTGCTGCATGTTCCCTATCTTGGGCCGCCGATTCACTCGCCTCGTCCCCTCGTTGTCACCGTGCACGACTTGATCATGTTGGCGCTGCCTGGGTATCGCGGTCCGCTTCCCTACCGGTTGTACATCCACCTCGCGCTTGCCGCCGCACGGCGTGCGGCAGTCATCCTCGCTGATTCGGAATGGACCCGCCGCGATTTGGAGCGCTACGCTGCGTTACCACCGGACCGTATCGAGGTGATTCCGCTTGGCCATGACGAACGGCTCGCCCAGCCGGTCCCAGCGGCGGAACTGGTCGCCTACCGGACGGCACGCGGCCTACCGGACCGGTTTGTTCTGTATCTCGGGGGATTCGATGCGAGGAAGAATGTCCCCCTCTTGCTCCGAGCGGCCGCGGCCGCTGGGGACTGGGCGCTCGTGATCGCGGGTGATCCACCCGCCACCCGCTTGCCGCTCTATCCGGACATTCGCACACCGGCCGCTGCGCTCGGCCGCCGTGTCATCTGGCTCGGCCGCGTGACGGAGGAGGAGAAGCGGCATCTTTATCAATCGGCGACCGTGTTTTGCTATCCAAGCCGCTATGAGGGGTTTGGTCTGCCGGTGCTGGAGGCGATGGCGTGCGGCACGCCGGTTGTCTGCGCCAATGCCACCAGCGTTGCGGAGGTCGCTGGCGAGGCCTGCGAGCTCGTGCCGCCGGACGACGAAGCGAGGTTGGCGGCAGCGCTGCAGCGCCTGATGCTCGACGAGGAGCGACGCGCTGTGCTTCGCGAACGTGGCCGCGAGCGAGCCCGGCTTTTCACATGGGACCGGACAGCCCGTGCGACGGCAGCGGCGTATGCTCGCGCCCTCGGTCGATGACCGCTGTCTGCTAGGATAGCGGCCAGAGCGGAGGAGTGCGTGAAGGCAGTGCTCATCGATCAGTACGGTGGCCCGGAAGTGATGCGTTGGGGGGAAGCCGAGCAGCCGTCGCCGGGCCCAGGCGAGATCCTTGTCCGAGTCCGGGCTGCCGGCGTCAACCAAGCCGACCTGACAGCCCGCGCCAACCGCTATCCCGAGCGGACACCAGTGCCCGGAATCTACTTCTATCCGTTTCGCTCGCTTCCTGCGATTCCCGGTATCGAGATTGCTGGTGAGGTCGCAGAGGTTGGGCCGGGCGTCAGCCGTTGGTCTCCGGGCGATCGGGTATGTGGGATCTCGGGGACCGGGGCGTATGCCGAGTACGCGCGGATGCTCGACTGGGTGGCGATGCCGATCCCCGACGGGCTCGATTTCGCAGCCGGGGCAGCAATTCCGGTCGCCTTCCTGACCGCGTGGCTGGCCATCTCTGAGCTGATGAATGTGCGGCGTGGTGAAACGCTGCTTGTCCATGCGGTCGGCGCAGGAGTCGGCCAGGCCATGGTGCAGTTGGGGACGCTGATCGGCGCACGGGTGATCGGCACCGAGATCGCGCCCGAGAAGCTGGAGCGGGCGGCGGCGCTTGGCCTCGCAGCCGGCTGCAATACCCGCGAGCACGATTTCATCGCTTGGGCGATTGACCAGACCGGTGGACGCGGCGTCGACGCGGTGGTTGACACCCTCGGCGGGCCGGTGTTCGCCGGCAGCTTGCGTGCGCTGGCTATGAATGGGCGAATCGTCCCCCTCTCGACCACGCTGGGCGGGACGCCCGAAATCGAATTGGGCCAAATCATCGGCAAGCACGTGTCCGTCTTTGGCATGTCGACGGCTGCGATGCTGACGCCCGACCGCATTACCCGATTCCGTCGAGAGGTTTTGTCGGCGTTCCCGGCGCAATTGACGCCGATCGTCGACCGAACCTTCCCGATGGCAGATGCCGCCGAATCGCACCGCTATCTCGCGGCTGGCGCCCATTTTGGCAAGATCGTTCTGACGCTCGAATGAGCCGCCGGACCCGGATCCGCTGTGGCGAGCTGATCGCGTTTGACGGCGTCGAGCACCGACTGCTCCGCGACGTCGACCTCGTGGTCGCCGACGACCGAGTGGAATGGATCGGTGCTGATGCGACCGGGCCGTTCGATGCTGAGATCGACGCAAGCCGGAGGCTTGTTTCGCCGGGGTTTGTCAATCTCCATCTCCATTCGGGATCGACCGTCGCGACACGGCTCGTCACCGAGCGGCGCTATCCCGCGCTGTTCAACGCCGGCTACCTCGCGTTCAGCCCGAAACGGGGCGCTCCCCCAATTGGCGCCCGCGAGCGTGCCGAGATTGGGGGCTTGGCGACGGCGGTGGAATTGCTCAAGGCAGGATGCACTACTGTCGTCGATCTTGGTCAGGGTTGCGACCCGGACGCCATGGCGGAGATCTTCGGCCGGCTTGGTCTGCGTGCCTACCTCTCGCCGGGCGTCCGATCTGGCTACCACGTTTTCGTGAACGGGCGGCTCGAGATCGACTGGCTTCCGGATGAAGGGCTTGGGGCGCTGCGCACGGCCGTCGCGTTCATCGAGCGGCACGCCGGGACATACGACGGGCGGATCCAAGGAATGCTGTTTCCTTACCAAGGCGATACGTGCACCGACACCTTGCTGCGCGAGACGAAGGCGGCAGCGCGTGCGCTGGGGGTGGCGATGCACATGCATGCGGCTCAGAGCCTGTACGAACTGCACGAAATGATGCGCCGGACTGGGAAGACCACGATCCAGCATTTCGCCGAAATAGGGTTTCTCGGGCCTGATTTGATCATCGCCCACTGCCCATTCATCACCGGCCATCCCTCTACCGGTCTCCCGGGCGATGACGACCTTCGTCTCCTCGGCGCGTTTGGTGTGACTGTCTGCCACAACCCGACCACAATTTTTCGGCGGGGGCACCTGCTTCGCTCATTCGACCGCTACCGCGCTGCCGGCGTGAATCTTGCGCTCGGCACCGACCACTACCCGCGCGACATGATTCATGAAATGCGCCTCGCCTCGCTGATGGGGAAGGTCGTTGAAGACGACCCCGGCGCGGCCGATTCGCTCGCGGTGTTCAACGCCGCGACAATCGGCGGGGCGAAGGCGCTTGGCCGGGATGATCTCGGGCGGCTCTATCCGGGGGCGAGAGCCGACCTCCTCGTCATCGACCTTCATCGCATCGGCGCGGCGCCATTGCGGGATCCCGTGCAGGATCTAGTCCTAACGGGGTCGCCGTCGGACATCACGCTCGTCATGATCGACGGCCGTGTCGTCTGTCAGGACGGCGTCGTCCCCGGCATCGACGAAGCGCAGCTTGTCGCCGACCTACAAGCCAATGCCGAGGAGATCCTTGCCAGCATCCCGGAGTGGCACCCGAGCGGTGGCGGCGTTGACGAGGTTGCTCCTCGCTTCCTCAAACCCATGGAATCTTACCGCTACGAGCCGAGACCCTAGGCTTTCTGCCGCAAGCTTCTCGGGCGCTCACGGCCGCATGGCCGGCGAACGGGAACGTCGGCGCTGCGAAGGGGGCCTAGCGGCGACGGAAGACGATGGTCATGATCTGCCGGGCGTCTGGGCCTTGGCAGGTGCTGTTGCTCTGAACATCGACTGGTCCGCCGACTTGGGTATCGCCGTCCCAAAGCGTCACGGTCCACGTCTGATCGATCGGACGCGGCTGCAGCGTGAAATCGGTCCACCCGGGGTCATATTGGCCGGGGTTGCCCGTGCGCGCCGAGGGGATTGGCGCGTCGGTTTTGCCGGCCCACGTGACCCGGGCGACGAGGCCATTGACGGGGTTGCCACCAGCGTCCTTCACTTGGACTCGGATCTGCGTAAGAGCGCAATTTGGCAGGTAGGAGACGCCTTCGACCGTGTACGGCAAATTACCGGATGCGGCCGGGGTGTTGGTGGCGGCGGGCGCCGCCGGGGCGCTGGTCGGCGTCGCCGCCGGCGCCGCTGGCGAGAGGCTCACAATCGGCAGGCTCGCCGGCCGGTAATTGTAGGGTTGCGGGCTGACCGCTTCGGCAGGGAGGATGCCGGATTCCTTGACCACATCGCCGCCATTGGCCAGCACGACCTGTCCGGCACGCGCCCACGGCACGTCGATCTTCCACTGCTGGAACACCGTCCGCTGGGCGCGAACCACGATGACGTTGCTGAACTCCTGAACGCCCATCGGCAGCCCAAACTGGGTTACCGGGTCCGCTGCAGCAAGGTATGCGCTTTTGAGCGCGGGGTAGGGATCGAGAATGGCTTGGTGGTTTTGCACGATGGCTGGCCAGTCTTTCCCTCGATCGGATTGCCAGTCGTTCGATTTCGGGACGTTGCGGACCGTCAACAACCAATCGTCCTTGCCGGCCTTCGAGAGCTGATCGAAGACGTTGACGAAGAGAACGGCGCCGCCCTGGTCCGGCCGATATTGAAAGACGACCTTCTGAAACGCCTGACTGGTGAACCCATCCCACTGAAAGCGATGGGAAACTGGATAGCCGACGCCGTTGACGCCACCGTAGCGCTGGAACCACGTCCAGAACGGCACGCCATCGGCATCGGTGACGGTATACCCGTAAACGCCGCCGGCGTCGCGCCCGTTCGCCTGGCTATAAAACCAGCCGCCATCGACCGGGTAATCGTTGCGCCCCTCGGTGCCGGGTGGCCGGGTTGGCGGCAGGGGAGTCGCCGTCGGCGCTTGCTCGGGGCTCGGGGGCGTCCCCCCGCTGGGCTGAGAGGCGCTGGCGGGTTGCTGGACCGCGCCCGGTGCGTCGCCGTCCTCGATCAGGAAGACCGCATCGAGATACGCCTGATTCTGGCCTCCGCCTCCGTTCTCGACCTTGATGAACACGGTCATCCGGTCGCCGGAGGCCGGCACACGGACGACCGGCGCGTCGCCGATCTCGATGGTAGCCCACTTTTCGCCGGCGTAGCGGGTGCCCCAGACCACCGTCGCGGCGTTCGGGTCGGTCCCGCCGGTCGGGTCGAGGCCGATGGTCCGGACCATCGGCCCCCCGCCCTTCACCTTCGCTGCGGTCGCGAGCCACGCCTTATAGAACTTGCCAGGCGTGACGCTTCGGCGCTGATACATGCCTGCGACAAAGGCCGAGCCGTCTGACCAAAGCGTTTGCGAGGTTGTGCCTTCGATTTTCTCGACGAAGCCCGGGCTGAGTGCCGCGGTGTCGCGGAAGGCGAGTGACCCGCTCAGTTTGAACGCGGTCCAACCTTTCGCGACTTCGCCGCCGTCATAAGGATCGAACCCCTGCTCGAAGCTGTAATTCACGATAAGGTTGCGCGGCGACTGGGCGACCACCGGCACGGCAGCAATGAGCGTGCCGAGGAGCACGACAAGCAGGGCGATCAGGCGCACGGCAACTCCTCCTGGCGCGAGAGGCGCGATGGGACCGGATTATGGCAGCCATGCCGACGGGCTACAAGCAGCCTGGCCGACTGCTGGCAGATGGTATACTCGTCCGCACGATTTCTGGACGATCCGCACGTCTCGCGCCACCAGCCCCGTCTCGAGGACCGCCCATGCTACTCAAAGTCGCGCTGCACGCGCACACCGTGCGCAGCGACGGTACGCTCACGCCAAACGAACTGTTGCGTCGCTACGCCGAACATGGCTTCGATGTTGTCGCCATCACCGACCACGATATGGAGTTGACCGACGAAGACCTCGCGCGGCTGACAGTGCCGGATGGGATGCTCGTGCTCCGAGGCAGCGAGGTATCCTATCGGGAGTTGTACTGGCAGCACGTCGGACACATTTGGGGCGAGACGAAGCTCCTCCGAATTCTTAACCATCCCCGCCGCTACGGAATGACATCCGACCAAATTGCCCGAGCTGTCCGGGACCATCGCTTCGACGCCTTTGAGATTACGAATCAAGGCGAGTATTGTCCTCAATTCGAAGGGCTTACGATCCCGCGTGTCGCCACCGACGACTGTCACTATCCCGAGATGATGAACCGCGCTTGGATGCTGGTTGAGGCGGCTGAGCGCACCGGCGACGCAATTATCGACGCGATTCTTGCGGGAAACGTCGAGATCGTTACCCGAGACGGCCCCAAGCCTGGACCGCGACGGGGATGATCCGCACGGTTGGGTTGTCGTCGATCACTGGCATGTCGCGGTATTGCGGATACTTTTCGCGCAGCCGCCGAAGCGCTTCGGCCCGCTCTGCGCCATCACGGATGAGCGCCGCCGTTCCACGGATTTGGACATAGGCGAGGTCCGTCCAGTCCTCAGACCAGCGATCCACGACGACGCCGACCGCCGGCCGCTCGATGAGGTTGCGGACGCGCTTTAGGCGCTCTACTGGGACGCGCTTTGGCTTGGCGTCGAGGGGCATCCAGAGCGCCCCCGCGTGGAGAACGTAGCAAAAGGGAACCACGTAGGGGAACCCATCTGCGCCGATGGTGGCCAGCCGGCCGACGCGGGCGGTGGCGAGGAACTGCTCCACCTCGGGGGGAATCATGGGGTGGCCAGCGCCCGAATTGCGCTCTCGATCCGAGACGTTGCAGCGGAGGGCGACTCGTCCCGTCCAAAAGCGATTGGTTGACCTATCGCGATGCGGACCGAGCCTCTCGGGGGCCACAGTTTTCCCTCGGCCGGTCCGAATCGGCGCACGTCGAGGAAGACGGGAACGACCGGAGCGCCTGTCTCCGTTGCTAAGAAGCCGACGCCAAGTTTGAACGGTTGCATAGGTCCGCCGACCGTCAGCTTGCCTTCGGGATAGATCAGCACGGAGTAGCCCTCGGCCAGCACCGCCTCGATCCGGGCGAGGCTGCGCCGTGGAGCCCGCCCCCGGCTGATTGGGAACGCATTGCCGAGCAGCGCCGCCCACCGCCCGCGCCAGTTGGCGAAAATCGAATCTTCGGCTGCCGCAATCGCCGTCGTCCGCCGCACCGATGGAGGCAGAGCCATCAGGATAAGGGGATTGTCGAGGTGAAGGCAGTGATTGGCCGCAATGATGAGAGGTTCCTTGATACCATCGAGATGCGGCCGGCCAGCAACGTGGACCTGATAGAGCAGCCGCACGAGAGGAAACACCAGACAGCGCAAGGCGACCTCGCGAACGGCGCGGGCCCAAGGCGGCTGATCAGGCGGGAAACGCGACCACCGCAACCCGTTGCGTGGTCGATCCGGGAGGCGTAACGATTCTCGGCGGCTAAGGACGGCGAGTAATCGGCTGGCGAGGCGACGGACACGGCGCGGTATCCAGCCGCGCGGCCGGCGCTTCGCCGACGGGGGCGCGAACGCGTGGTCCAGCGCATCGACAGTGCTTAGGCGCTCGAGTGGCTCGCTCCGCACCTCGTCACCTTTTTGGTCGAGCGGGCAACGGCCCACTCTTGTTTTTCGGTCCTCCGGTCTACGATACCGTGCCGGCGGGGATCACTTCTAGTGGGCTCGTCCGACGGGGACGCGAAAGCGCCGCCCCTGCAGGGACGGCGCTGGCGCCCAACTCGTGGGCAAAAGTCGTTAGACGGCGCTGACCGGCTTTATCGCGTTCGTGCGCGCCCGCGCAGCTTCCCGGTCGGTGAAGTAGAGGGCGTTGATCTCGATGAACTGGCGCTGATCGTCCGGCACCTCGTCTTCAGCAAAGATCGCCGTGACGGGGCAGGCCGGCTCGCAGGCACCGCAGTCGATACACTCGTCGGGATGAATATACAACTGCCGATCGACGCCTTCTTCGTGATAGATGCAGTCAACTGGGCACACTTCGATACACGACTTGTCGAGCGTATCGATACAGTTCTCAGTGATGACGTAGGCCATTCAACCTCCGGATTCAACACTCGCCACCGGCGCCCCTTGGTGGAAACGTGCAAGGTGGTTGGCGCGCAATCGAGCGCCACCGTATCGTACTGGAATTGTGGATGGCCCGTCGAGGGCGGGCAGCCAAGCAAGGACGAGGGAATGACGACGGAGCATCAGCGCGAGCTCGGCGCCAAGACGCTGCTCACGGTCAGCGACGGGAACCTCCGGATCGGCCCGGAACGGTTGTTCAAGAATATCCCACGAGATCAGAGCGCCCCGCTCCTCCGCCCGGTCGACGAGCGGGGCCAGGCGCTCGTGCCAATGCGCTCGCTCCTCATCCGAGCCGGCAACCGGCTGATACTGTTCGACACCGGTCTCGGCCACCATTCGCCGATCCGGCCGGAAGACGGCACGCTACTGCTGGAACTCACCTCGGCCGGGATCCGGCCGGAGGATGTCACTGATGTCATCATTAGTCACGCCCATGCCGACCATATTGGCTGGGCAACGGTCGAAGACGAGCACGGCCGCCGGCCGACGTTCCCAAATGCGCGGTACTGGATGTCGGCGACGGAATTCCGCCATTGGACGCAGCCGGAGCAGCTCGAAGCGGTTGCCGCAGTACGGACTCACCTCCCGGTCCTCTCCACGTCGGGGCAGCTCGAGTTGCCGGATGGTGAGGTCGAGATTGCGCCCGGCGTCCGACTTCTCCCGACACCCGGCCATACGCCCGGCCACCGGAGTGTGCTGATCGCGGACGGTGCTCAGGTCGCGCTCTTCACGGGCGATATCTCCCACCATCCGCTGCATTACGAGAAGCCGAACTGGGGTAGCCAATTCGATACGGACTCCGACCTCGCCTACCGGACGCGGCTGCGGGTTCTGCAACAGGCGGCTGCCGACCGAATCCTCCTCGTCTCCTATCACCACCCAACACCGTTTGGGCATGCCATCCATAATGGTGCGGCCTTTCGCTGGCAGCCAGTATAGGGGTTGGGTGCGGCGAGACAATCACTCGCGCTCCGGAACGAAGGTGACGACCAGGGTCTCCGGCGTGGCGATGGCGAGCGCCTCGCGGATCGACTCGGCGGTGTAGCGGTTGGCGGGAATTCGGCAGGCCGGGACGCGCGTTTCCAACGTGGGCGCGGTGAACGGCCAAGGATTGAGCGCGACGACGCCCGGTTCGAGAGGGCGCATCGCAATCGAAACGTCGCCGGCGCCGCTCGGTGCCGGTGGCAGCACCCGCGATGTCGGCGGCGTCGCCAGTGAGAATAGCGACAGGCCGTCCCAGAGTTGCAAGAGACGATAATGCTCCCACAGCGTGCCGTCGATCGCCGACAGTCCGAGCCGCTCGCGCAGCTGGTCCTGAAGCCGTGCTTGCTCGCCGAAGAACTGAACGATCTCGCCTTCGCTCTCAGGCGGGACCGGCTTGGGGCCAAGCCCGGGGAGCAGTCCAAACCGGCCGTTGTACAGCCCTTGGGCATGGAGACTCACGAGCAGACCGGTCAAATCACTCTCTTGCGCTGCCAGCGCGACCCCTCGGCGAAAGATCGCGACGTGCAGCGAGAGCGGCATTTCGAAGAACCGGTAGGGCAGCCCGCTCGCTGGGTCGATTGCCGGCGCAGCGTCCCACGATTGCCAGCCGATATCGTGCAGCGCCGCCGCGCGAACGACGGCCTCGGGGACAGGGCGAAACGGCGCAGCGCCCCAAGCCGCGGCAAGTTCGCCGCACTGCCCGGCATGGTCGTGTTGGCGGATCAACCGGACCTCGTCGCCGAGCGGCTGCACGATCATTGTCGCCTCCTCTCGCCAAGCATAATGGTCAACGCTGCTTGACGGTTGGACCAAGGCCGCCCTAGTCTCCATTTCGAGGTTTCGAGAATGACCGAAAAATCTCTGTCCGTTCGGGAGGCCGAAGACCGGTTCGTCCTCCATTGGGGGGAGATGGCGCAGGCCTGGGGCATCAACAAGACCATGGGCCAGATTCACGGGCTGCTTTTCGTCACCGGCCGTGAGTGGAGCGCCGATGAGATCATGGAACGGCTCCAGGTGAGTCGCGGCAACGTCTCGGTCTCGCTTCGCAGTCTCATCGATTGGGGGCTCGTCCGAAGGTTCCATAAGCCGGGTGAGCGCCGCGAATACTTTGTCTCCATCACCGACATCAACAAGATTTTCCAGATCATTCTCGCCGAGCGAAAGCGGCGCGAGTTCGACCCGACGCTGCGCGAAGTCGAATCCCTGGTCCGTCAGGTGAGCCATGACAGTGAGGGAGACGCGTTTCGGGACCGGCTCGCCGACCTGCTCCAATTGTTGAGAACGCTCGACCTTGCCTTTGTGAGCTTCGTCGGCGGCGATCTCGAAAGCGCGGCCAACCTGCTGAAAGAAGAGATCGACCCGGTTCACGGGTAGCGCGTCCGGTCAGGCGCTTGCCCGCTTGCAGCCGAACCGGCAACGGGCTACTATGCGAACCAGCTCTTGCTCCCGGGAGACCGCTGTGCTCGGTCGTCGCCGTTTCATTGCTGGGTCACTTGCGGCCAGCGGGGCGCTCGCCTTTTCCCGTCATCTCCCTTCGGTGAACGCGCAAGAGGGCTACGACTATCGGTTTGGAATGAACGCCATCCTTCCCGATGGCTTCGACCTAAACCAGATTCCTGCCCTTCCTTGGACGAAGCTTGCTACCGGCTCTGGAGCACGTTCGAACCGGTGGGAGCTGCGCTGGGATCGGACCCAGCGCGAGCCCGGCCAAGGCGATTGGCATGTGGCCGACTGGGTGGTCAGCGAGAACGAGCGCTATCGCATCAGCCTCACCATGGTGCTGAACGGCACGCCGCGCTGGGCGCGCACCGTCGAAGACCTGGCGATTTCCCCGCCGATCAATCTCGACCAGCCCGCTGTATTGCCAAACGGCGTTGCCAATCCAGACAACCCATGGGCAACCTTTGCTTATACGGCAGCGAGACGCTATCGCGGACGGGTATTTGGCTGGGAAATCTGGAACGAGCCGAATCTCGGCACATTCTGGACGGGAACCCCGTTTCAGTATTATCAGCTCCTGAAAGCCGGCTACCTCGCGATCAAGGCGGCGGACCCGAACGCGCGTGTGCTCATGGGCGGAATGAGCGGCGCGGGACTTGAGTTCGTCCGCGAACTGGTAAGCATCATCCTGCAGGACCCCGAGTGGAAACGCTACGACGGGTTCTTCGACATCTTCTCGTGGCATGGCTATACCCGGCCGGCGACGATCTTCGAGTACACCAATACGTACCGGACCTTCCTCGGCGCATCCGGGCTAGCCAAGCCGGTGTGGATTGGCGAGACCGGCGTGCCAGCGTGGGATGATCCGATGGTGACGCGTGGCGCACCGGTCCCCTTCGGCGAAGGCGCGACACAGGAAGAGCAGGCGCACTTTGTCGTGCACGCCTACGCCTATGGACTCGCTGCCGGGGCGCGGCGGATCTCGCTCTACCGTGCAAGCGATGTCGGTGAAGTTGCCAATCCCGGCTTGCCGGATACCGTCGTACCTGGTTGGGGCGCGGTGCGCCTCGACGGCAGCGGCCGCCCGTCCTATGCGGCGTACCAGCTTCTGGTGACGTTGCTCAAGGGGAGCGCACTGCGCCAAATGGAGCGGGGGGATGGTTTCGACCGTATCAGCTTTCAAGCGCCGGGCCGCGACGTTCACATCTTGTTCGCGGTGGGCGCGGGGGGACACAAAGCGCAAGCCCCTGCCTTCCGCTCGGACCGCGCCGTCTTGATTGACCTTTCAGGGGTCGCCATCCCGATCATGGCGCGCAACCGCCACTTCTCGGTCGATCTATGGGGCTCCGAGAATCAGCTTGGCCGCAACAGCGACCCCGTCGTCTCGGGGCCGCCGGTAATCATCCTCGACGGCAACGCTCCCGGGATCCCGGCCGGAGGCGGCCCGTTCAAGGTGCAGCCCTACTCAGCCTGACCCGCGCTACCCGGCGCCGTCGCCGGCACCGTGCCCTTTCAGGAGCGACCACCGAGCGTCGATTGCCGCTGCCCGTTGGATGGAGCCGAGCAGGTGCGTCGGCTGGCGCTACCGCGTCAAGAAGTCGGTGACGACGCGGCAAAACTCGTCGGGCCGCTGCATCATCGTCAGTGCGCCGGCCCCTTTGAAGACGTAGGTTTCAGCCTGTTTGAAGAGCGGCTTCAATTGCTCTTGTCGCTCGACAAACATGTCGGTCTCGCCGCTCATCAGCAGCGTCGGCGCGGTAATGTGCGGAATGCGGGTGCGGACATCTTGGTTAAAGACGGCGAGATAGGCGTAGTAAAAATTCGGTCCAGCCTTCAAGGTGTCGACCGCCGAGCGGTGGATCTGTTCGAGGGTGGCCCAGCCTTTCATCCCGGCGGAGACGCGCTGCCACGCACGTTCGAGATGGGACCCGTCGGCCTCGATGGTGGCCGGCTGGGCGCTCGTCGCAATTTTCTGCGGGCGGACTTCGGGGTCGTAGTCTGGGCATCCGGAGAGCACGAGCTTGATCACCCGATCTGGGTAGGTCGCAGCAAATTCAACGGCGATCGAAGCTCCGGTGTGATGCCCGAGGAGATTGGTGCGCGCGATACCAAGGCTGTCGAGGAATTCGGCGAGAGCGCGTGCGTAGCCCTCGATTCCCGGCGGCTCGCTCGGCTTATCGGAGTCGCCGAACCCTGGGGTGTCCGGCGCGATCACGCGAAACCGTTCCGCGAGGCATGGGATTACCTCGGTGTACATGCGCCCCGAATCGGCGGTCTGGTGGAGCAAGACGAGCGGCTCACCGCTCCCCTGCTCGAGATAATGCACCTGGCCAAGGGAGGTGTCGGCATAGGCGCGCAGCATGTGCTCCTCCTCTCGCGATTCTCGATGTGGGAACCCGACCAGCCGGTGGCGTCAAGTCCAAACGGCTCGTTGCTCAGGTCGTGGCGACGCGGTCCATCCTACTCCAAATCGGAGTCTGGTGGAGACCTGCCGAGCGTTGGCTGGATGCCCCGTCGTTGACGCGCCGGGAGAGCCGCCCCTAGAATCGCATCACAGCCCCCGGTGTCCGCGTGAGCCAGATCTACGTCGCTTTCGACCTCGAGCTTACCGGGCTTGACACACGCGACGAGATCATTGAGATCGGCGCCGTCAAGTTCGACCGCCATCGCGAGCTTGGACGGTTCCAGACGCTCGTGCGCCCCAACCTGGCTGTTCCGTTGCAGGTCGAACGGTTGACGGGGATTCGTCGTGGTGACCTCGCTCGTGCCCCGGCCTTCAGCGATGTCAAGGAGCGTTTTGCCCAGTTTGTCGCCGGCCACCCGCTCGTCGGACAGAGCGCCCCGCGTGACGTCGAGGCCCTCGGACGACAAGGATTGGTGCTCACCAATCCCGTGTTCGACACGTTCGAGTTAGCAAGCATTTTGCTCCCCGACCTTCCCAGCTACTCGCTCACGGCAATCGCCGGTAGGCTGGGGATCCCCATCCCGAATGCGCATCGCGCCCTGCCGGACGCGATTGTCTCGAAGGATGTCTTCTTGGCATTGCTCGAGCGTGGCGCAGCGCTCGATTTGCGGACGCTCTCCGAGATCGTCCAATTGACCGCCATGACCACGTGGCCGCTGAAGCTGGTCTTTCAGGATCTCGAGCGCGAATTGAGCCGGCGCCAGACCGGCAGCTCGCTGGCCGCGGTATTGGCGAGTAAAGGCGGGCTCGACCTGACGAACGTCGATTTCCTCACCCGCGGCGAACGGTATACGCCGATCGAGCCAGCGCCGACTTCGCCCGACGCCGAACCGATCAGCCGGCTGCTCGAGCCGGACGGGGACGACTCCAAGGTCTTTCCGGAACTGGAGTACCGTCCGGAACAGATCGCGATGCTGCGCTCGGTGGGCGAGGCTTTGGAGCGAGGCGACCACCTCGTCGTCGAAGCGGGCACCGGAACTGGAAAGTCCCTCGCCTATCTCCTGCCGAGCGCGGACTGGGCGATCCGCAACGGCGGGCGCGTGGTCGTCTCGACCAATACGCTCACGCTTCAGGAACAGTTGCTCAAGCAGGATATTCCGCGCGTCGAAGCGCTGCTGGCCGAACGAGACCGGCGAAGTGGCGGCCGTCACCAGCCGCTTCAGACGGCCGTCGTCAAAGGGCGCACCAATTATCTCTGCCTGCGGCGTTGGTCGGATTTCCGCCGCTCTGGTATCGCGCTCACCCTCGACGAAGTGAAGGTCCTCTGCCGCATCCTCGTTTGGCTGCCACAGACACGAACCGGCGACCGGGCCGAACTGAACCTTTCGCCAGGCGAGCAAGCCGTGTGGGCGCGCGTCTCCGCACAAACCGACGACTGCCTGATCGGCGCCTGCACCTTTCAGAAGCGCGGCACGTGCTTCCTTTACCGCGCTCGCCGCGCCGCCGAGCACGCCCATCTCGTCGTTGTCAACCATGCCCTCCTGCTCTCCGACCTCGTAGCAAATGGCAGCATCCTCCCCGACTACACCCGCCTCGTTGTGGACGAGGCACATCACCTCGAGGATGAGGCAACGCGCCAGTTTGGCTTCACCATCTCCCGCCGCGACCTCGTCCGTCACCTTGATGGCGTCGCCGAACGGCGGGGACGCGACCGATGGCTCGGCCTCGCCGCCGACGTCCCAGCGGCAATCCGCGCCGCCGCGCTCCCGGCGAGTATCGCGGGAGGGGTTGCCAATCTGGTCGTGGAACTGGCCGACCGCGCGGAAGCGTGCCGACTCCGGGTGGATGCCTTCGCCAGCGCCCTCGAGGCGTTTGCGAAAGGCCCCAGCGATGAGGGTGACAATCGCCGCCGGCTGACCGACTCGGTTCGGCAAGGACCAGCCTGGGGCGAGGTCGTCGCGGCTTGGGAGCCGCTAGCCCGTGAGCTCCATGGGCTCGGCGATGCGCTAGGACGGCTTCAGGCCCTGTTGACGCCGCTCGGCGGTGGCAAAGATGACGTCCTTTCCGACGTGCTGCTCGAAGTGAATGCCCAGCTTCGGCTGAACGCCGAACTCCAGGATCGGCTCAATCGCATCGTTCCCGCCGCCGAGCCGGACATGGTGACGTGGGTCGAGCAATCGTTCGGCGAGCAGGTCCTGTCGGCTGCGCCGCTCGACGTGGGGGATCTGCTGGGGCAAGGACTGTTTGCGAGTAAAGAGAGCGTCGTTCTCACGAGCGCCACCTTGAGCGCCGACAACAGCTTTGCCTACCTTCGCCGCCGGCTCGGCCTCGCTCGGGCGAGTGAACTGCAGGTTGGCTCACCGTTTAACTTCGCGGAACGTGCCCTCGTGCTCGTTCCGAACGATCCACGCTTTCCCGAGCCGAACCAACCGGGCTATGACCACGCTGTCGCTGATGTGATCATTCACACCGCCGCGGTCTGCGGCGGGCGGATGCTTGCGCTTTTCACGTCAAATGCCTCGCTGCGCCGGGTGCGCGGGCTGGTTCGTCCGGCGCTGGAAAAGCACAACGTCGTCGTCCTCGGCCAAAACGTCGATGGGCCGCGCAGCCAACTGCTCAACGCGCTACGCGAAAACGAGCGAACGGTCGTGCTCGGCACTGCGTCGTTCTGGGAGGGCGTGGACGTACCGGGCGAGGCCCTGAGTGTGCTCGTGATCGCCCGCCTGCCCTTTGGCGTTCCCACCGACCCAGTGTTCGCAGCACGTCAGGAAAGCTTCGCGGACGGGTTCACGGAGTTTGCGGTACCGCAGGCGATCCTCCGCTTTCGCCAAGGATTTGGCCGGTTGATCCGAAGCAAGCAGGACCGCGGCGTCGCAATCGTGTTGGACACCCGCATTCGGACGAAAGGTTACGGCGGCGCGTTCCGCCGCTCGCTCCCCTGTCCTGTCGAGGCGATCCCTGCCGATCAGATTCCAAGCCGGACCTCTGCCTTCTTGTACGGGATCGAACGATGATCTGCCGAAGCTGCGGCACGGCCAATCCGCCTGATTCCGCGACATGCCGCGTCTGTGGCCGTCCGCCGTCCGCGGACCCAGCCGTCGCCGTCGGCCAGAGCGGAGATCATGTCCCGCCGCCGAAGGTCCTCCGCCCGCCTCCCGAGCGACCGAAACCCGCTGCTCCGCCGACCTCGAACCTCGCGATTGCAGCGCTCGTCGCTGGAGTTGTCGCGTGGGTCATCGCGCCACTCGTCGGCGCTGTCATCGCGATCGTTTGCGGACATCTCGCACTGCGAGACATTGAGGCGAGCAGTGGCGCCGTCGAAGGGCGCGGCCTCGCGATTGCCGGCTTGATTCTTGGCTATGCTCAAGTGGCCGTCGCAGCGCTTACGTTGCTCGGAATCTGTGTCTTCTTTGCGGTGACGTACCTGCTCATTCAAAGTGCAGCGATCGCGAGCTAGGCTGGCTCAGCCAGCCGGCTCGCTCAGGTGTTCCCCGGTTGGTTAGCGCTCGATCAGCTGGGGACGGGCACTCGCTCCGGAAACGGCCGGCACCTCGAAATAAGTGACGCTCGGCTCCTGTCCATAGCGAGCGGTCATCCGCTCGCGCCAGTCGGCGTTGTAATACGCCTCGGCCGCTTCGCGAGACTCCCAGATATAGAAGCCGCCCCACGTGCTGCCGTCAGGACTCCGCAGAAACGCCTTGTGGATGAACCCCGGCTCTTTCTCGAAGACGGGGGCGATTGCTTCCCAACGGGCGCGGCATTCTTCGGTGGTCAAGGGTGATTCGGCCGGGAACTGCACCAATGCGCCGTACATCGTTCCTCCTGCGTCTCGCGCCAGCTCTGGCCGGTGCTGGGTGACCAAGCATACCAACGGTGGTGCCAGGGAGATTGATCTCGCTCCCGAGAACGGCTCCTTTGTCTCGTCCAACCATTCGACCGTTCTCCTTGCAGCCAAGCAGCCGGACCGGCATAGTAGGAGCCGAGGCGATCATCTCGGAGGCGCTGCTGACTCGTCAAGCGATTGTCTTTGGTCGTTATCAGCTGCACCGGCTGCTCGGCGCCGGGGAGCACGGGAGCGTCTACCGCGCGACGCTGACCGGTGACTCGGCGCCGGTCGCGCTGCGCCTGCTCAGCGCGAGGTTGGCGGACGATCCGGGATTCGCCGCGCGGCTCGAGGCGTTCGCCGGCTCTCTTGCGACGCTGGCCCATCCCGCGCTCAACCCGGCGCTCGATTGGGGGATTGTCTCCGGCCAACCGTTCCTCGTCACGACGCTTGAGCCGGGCACACCACTCGACCGTGTCGATCCCAGTGAGGTTGACCTCGCGAGCCGAGTCGGGCTGATCGCGGATGCGTTCGATGCCGTCGCCGTCTTGCATCAGGCCGGCATTGTTCACGGAGACCTCAGGCCGTCGAACGTCGCGCTCCGCGCCGACGGTCGGGCCGGCATCACCGACACGGCGCTGGCCCGTTGGCTCGGCGCGCCTCTACCGGTCGGAAATCCGTACCTCAGCCCGGAATGCGCCAACGGCGCTCCGGTGAATGCAGCCGCGGACTGCTATGCCCTCGGGGTCATCCTGTACCAGCTCCTCACCGGTGTCCTCCCGGCCGACCCGCCGCTGCCGCCCTCCTCGCTGCGGCCCGACCTGCCCGTCGCCCTCGATGCCATCGCTCTGCGGCTCGTCGCGCGGGACCCCGATTCCCGGTTCCCTACTGCCGAGGCGGCGGCCAAGGCGTTGGGTCCATTCGCGAAGCGCCGAGTGCCGATCGCTGAGCCACCGCCGCACCACGCCGCAGTGCGCGAACCAGCCGCCTCTTCCGTGATGGCCCGGCTCGGAGCGCAGGCGGCCGCACTCCCGCGACCGCCGCTTGCCGCGTCCGCCCTCACCGCTCTGCTGCTCGGTATCCTCACTGCTGCGACGATTGTCGGGACAGGCCGCGCCGCGGCTCGTCCCGGCCCGATCGACACCTTTCTCCGCCCGGCGGAGGTGGTGGCTGAACCTCCGCCGGCCGTAAAGCCGATGACGCCGACGCTACCGGTCGTCGCTGCCTTGCCGCCGCCGGTCGTGGTCACGAGCACAGGTGCGCTCAGTATGACAAGCGCTGCCGGCCGGACGATCAGCGGGACAGCGGCAATTACCAATTACGGCACCCTATCAAGCACGCGACCAATCACGGCTAGTCCGTCGCTCTCGGCAACGGCGCCGGTTTCCGGGATGCGGCCGAGCACACCCATCACGCCGGCGAGCTCGCCATCGGCGCCAGCGCAGAGCAATCCGGATTCGTTGATGTACGTAGTTTCGAACCGACAGGGGGTGCCCGAAAACTATCAGCCCGCTGATCTCGTCCCGATCGACGGACTCATTCCGACGGTCAAGCCGAATGTCCGCCTGCGCCGTGTCGTGCTTGATGCCTTCCGCCGGATGACCGACGCGATGCGGGCGGCTGGGCTTGAACCAATCGTTTTCGGCGCGTATCTCTCGCCGCCAGAGCAACGCGAGGCCTTTGCCAAACTCGTCTCCCAATACGGGCAGGCTGGAGCTGAACGTCTCGGTCCGAAACCCGGATTCGATGAGCACCAGCTCGGCACCGTGGTCGACTTCGTCAGCGGGTCGCAGGGGCGCCGGCTCGACGACCGGTTCAACGAGAGCCCGGAGGGGCGCTGGCTGCTCGCCAACGCCCCGAAATATGGCTTCATTCCGAGCTATCCCGTTGGCAAGGACGCTGTGATCGGGTTCAAGGCCCGGCCTTGGCAATATCGCTATGTGGGCGACCTCGCCTACGACATCGCTTCGCGTGGTCAGACCCTCGAGGAATATGTCGCGGCTCGCCGCTGAGCCCGACCTGCCTACGGCATTCCCGGCAAGATGGAGCGGCCAGCGGCCCAGAGCAGGTTGTTGTAGCTGGCGTATCTCCCGGAGGTCATCCACGGATCGATCTCCTCGCGATAACACAGGAGGAAGGTGAGATTCGCCAGAAACACCTTCGGCGCGAGCTCGACCAAGTCCCGGGCGAGCCGCTTGTACTCGCCGGACTTGGCCGCCGGGTCCGGGTGGTCGTTGATGGCCTTCAACCGGTCGACGATTGCCTTGTCGCGGATGTAACGCCCGCCGTGCATTCCGCGCGGCGGGTCGTACTCGTGGGCGATGTTGTAGTGCGGGTCGGCGATGCCGTGGCTTGTCTCGGGCACAAGCCAGAGCGGGGCCATTTGGCCTGCGGGGACCGTGGACTGAGGGATCGTGCGGACGCGGAGGCCAACGCGGTTAAGCGCGTCGACGACGATTTGCGCGATTTGCTTGCTCTCGGGGTCGTCGCCAATCGCGAAGTCGATTTCAGCGCCTTCAGCCCCACTTTCGCGGACCATCGCCCGGGCGCGTTCAGGATCGTTTGGATACGGCCAAGCGGTTGGGTCGTAATCACTCGCGATGTCGAGGATAGGCCCGCGGCTCGGACGCGCCAACCCATCGTACACCTCACGGATGATTCGATCGTACGGGATGGCGGTCAGGATGGCCTGTCGAAGGAGCTGGTTGTCGAGCGGCGGTGACTTCCAGTCGATATCGATCTGGGCTTGGTTGGTCTTGGCGATTACCGGAACAACGCCTTGCAACCGCTCGAGCCGGCGGAACTCCGCTGGGTAGAGCCCGGCGATGATGTTGACGGCGCCCGATTCAAACTGTTCGATGCCTTCCTCACGGGTGGCGACCGTCGCGTAGACGATTCGGTCGATTCCCGGACGGCCGCCCCAGTAGTCGTCGCGGGCGGCGCCGACGAGTTCGCGCTCGTCCTGCCGCTCCAGCCGAAATGGCCCGAAGCCGCACGGCGTCCCTGCGAGGAAGTCGATGGCCCAAGGATCGGCTTCGCTGGCGTGTCGGCGCGCCTCCTGCGAGTCGAAGATACAGTTGGTCGCGAAGGCCCAGAATTTCGGCCAGCTTGGCTTGGGCGCAGGAAGACGAAAGATCACCGTATATCGATCGGCGGCGATGACCCCGTCGCTCGTCGGAAGTCCGCCAACGATCCGGCTGCGCCACAGGCCGACGCCGCGCAGCGCGTACGCCCGGTCCCAGCTCCATTTCACATCGTCGGCGGTCAACTCATTGCCGAAATGGCTGATTGCCCCGCGCCGCAGGTGGACTGTCCATTCGGTCGCGTCGGCGTTTGACTCCCACCGTTCGGCGAGGAAGCCGACCATCTGCTCGAAATCCGCCCGATACTGACCATCCGGGTCGCGAACGATTTTCGGTAGGGCGAGCGGGGTCGAAGAAACTCATCGAGATGTGATAGGCCGGTGCCGGACGGTCGGTTCCACCGAGCCGTGGGGTATCGGAATCGAAGCTGACCCACGCACGGCTGACAGGCATGATGACCGTCTTCGAATTCGGTGTGAGCGTGGAAGGCATGGCAAACTCCGGTGATTAGAGTGCGGCCTGCGGCGAGACCGCCGACCAGAACGCTGTGAGCGACTGGGAGAGGTCGAGGCTCTCGACTGCATCAACAAGGCGTAACGGTCGCCGGTACCTCGGCTGACCAGAAACGCGCCAGCAGTCGGCGAGCTTGGAGAGTACGCGCTCGCGGGTCGTTTCGTTGGACAGGTCGCCGGGCATGCCGTCGACGGTCGATTCGAGGAGGATCCCCTCGGTGGTTAACACGAGGAGGCGGACCGGCGTCTCGGAGTCCGGCGGGATCTCGGGTGAAGGTGAGAGCTCGATGCGCTCCATGAGCTCCCAGAGGTCAGGATCGGGCGCACTCGATGGCTCAACGCTGTCCAGCCCGATCCAGCCATCGCGCAACGCCCGGGCGACGAGGTACGGCAGGCTGCGCCGGAGCTCGGCAGGAGGCGCCGCTGGCCCGGGCTTGCCCGCCCCGGCGCGTACCACCGCCGCGCTTGCTTCAATGACCAACTGTTGGATCCGTTCTGGGGCGAGCCGTCCCCCGGCGAGCTGCACTGCGCTCTCGACGGCGGCGGCGGCGTGGCGATCCACGGGATAGAGCTGAACGCGGACATCTTCAAGCCGCCAGGTGGCGCCGAGGCCATCCAGCGCTGCCGTCCGGTTGAACTGGCCGCGCTCCACCAACCGGGCATACCCCGCCGGGCCCTCAATGACCTGACGCGGCCCAACCACGCCGCCGGCAGCGAGCCGCGCTGCTTGGACGGCGGCTTGGGCGCCAAAGCCGGCAACCAGCGGTCCGAGGCTTGATTCCTCGTCGACTGGAAGCAGCGCTTGACTCAGGGCAAGACCGAAGGCGGCGATCAGCGCTTCAAGCTCGAGGTCTAGCAGGACGGCGGCAGCGGCCGTCCCCCCTAGCGCCGCAATCGCTGCGGTGCGGGACAGCGAAGGTCGGTTGGTCGCGGCTGCAGCGATTCGGCAGCCAACCTCGACACCGATGGCAATCGCGGGCAAGATCGCTCCCGGTTCACGCAGTCGCAGTTCGTCGGCGAGCGCGAGTGTTGCCGCGACGGGCCCGGGAAGCGGCGACACATCGCCGGGATCGAAGCGGGCATCGAGGCCATGGGCGTGGATCATCGACGCGTTGACCAGTGCCGCGTCGGTCGGCACGAGCTTCTGGCGGAGCCCGATGAGGTGGCCGCGCTCGCCGTGCCGGCGCGCCGCCAATGACTCGGCAAGCGCCCGGATCTGGCCGTTACGGATGCCGCTGTAGCCGGCGGCGAGCGAATCGATCAGGAGCAGCTTCGTTCGGTCGATAATCTCCTCAGGGAGCGGTTGGGCAGCAGCAGCGATCACGAAGGCAGCGAGCGGTTCGATGAGGTCATAGTCCTCGCGAAGAGCCGGCAAGGGCACCGCGACCGGCGGTAGCCGATCGCGTTGGACGCGGATTGCGACCCGTAACTCGGCGGCGCGCTCGCGGGCAGCCGGTGTTACCACCGTCCCGGGTGCGACGACGAGTGCCCGACCGTTTCTGGCGGCGGCTTCGACGTCTCGCACCGAGACAACGCCGCCGGCGCGGCGACGCTCTCGCTTCTCCCTTGTCAACGCATCCCCCGCCGATCGGCATCTCACCGGCCGGCCTATGATAGCATCGCAGCGCGTGGGGCCTGACCCGACGCGTCCGGAGTCGATGTGATCCTTGATACCCAGATCCACTTATGGGAGGCGGAGCGGCCAGACCGGCCGTGGCGCCCCGATCGAAAGCCAAGCCTTCCGGAGCCGTTTGGCCCAGACCAATTCTTGCCGATGATGGACGCCGCCGGCGTCGATCGCGCCATCATCGTTCCGCCTGGGATCATGGGGAGCGACAATCGCTACGCGCTCGAAGTCGCGGGCCAGTATCCCGATCGCTTCGCCGTGATGGGGCTGATCGAGACGAAAGCGCCTGACATCCAGGAGCAGGTCGCTGCTTGGCGCCGGCAGCCCGGGATGCTCGGCATTCGCACCCACCTTCACGCCGCCGAACGGGCGACCTGGCCGAATGAGCGGGTGCTTGATCCGTTTTGGGCTGCCTGCGAGCGTCACCAAGTGCCGGTTGCTGTCTTCCTTGCAGGGTCGGTGGAGGTTGCCGAGCCGATCTTGGAGCGGTTTCCTCGGCTGAAGCTGGTGATTGATCACATGGGCTTGCCCCAAATCGACGTCAGCAGCGAGCATCCCAATCTGCCGGCATTGTTGGCGCTCGAACGTTATCCCAACGTTGCCGTCAAACTGTCCACCGCGGCATCACGCTCTAGGCAAGGCTATCCGTTTCCCGAGGTTCACGAACTGCTGCGAACGGTGATCGAGACGTTCGGGCCGCGCCGCTGCTTCTTCGGCACGGACCATACCCAGCAGCTCGCCCGCAAGAAGGCGACCTACCAGCAAGAGGTGGACCTCTTTCGTTCGGCACTCCCATTTCTGAGCGACGAGGACCGTTCGTGGGTCCTCGGACGCGCAGCTGCCGACTATTTGGGCTGGCCGCCCGGCATCCCCTCGACCGCGCTCGCGGTTGCCCCCTAGTCGGCGGCGATCGCGACGATCTCGCGAACGTCGATCATGCGGTACGGCTTCGCGAGCACCCCGCAGATCCCTCGTTCGCTTGCCTCCTCCGAATCGAGGTCCGCGCCCCAGCCGGTTGCGAGCGCGACCCGCATGCCTGGGAACCGCTGTTGGACCATAGCGGTCAGCTCCCAGCCGTTCATCCCGGCGCCCATGCCAAGGTCCGTAATCACGAGGTCGAAGAGCTGCGCGTCGAGGATCCGAAGCGCCTCCTCACCGGAATGCGCAACGACGACGTGGTGGCCGTCGCTGGCAAGCATCGTCGCGAGCATCTGAGCGAGCGCAGGATCGTCGTCGACCGCGAGCACCCGGAGTTGTTTGCTCGCCGTGCGGGCGCGGGCCGCCGGTTGCGACGTGTCTTTGACCGTGAGGGGAAAGGCCAGCCGAAACGCTGTCCCGCGACCCGGGGCAGAGTCGATCGAAATTCGGCCGCGGTGGCGCTCCACCGTCGCGAAGACGATCGACAACCCAATTCCCGATCCGCGTTCTCCTTTGGTGGTGAAGAACGGCTCAAACACGCGCGCCTGGACTTCCGAGCTCATCCCGACGCCGTTGTCGACAACGAGGGCGTGCACTTCGTCCTCGTCGAGTTCGAGGACGAGGCGGATCGTGCCGCCCTTGGGCAGCGCGTCCACGGCGTTGAATACGAGGTTCGTAAAGGCTTCGCGCAGGCTTTCCGGCCATCCTTCGATGATGGCCTCGGATCCTGTCTCGACGTGAAGGACGATTGGCCGCCCTTCTTGCTGAGCGGCGTCCCGCCACTTCGGGGCGGTCAGCAGGGCCACTTCCCGCAGCAGTTCCGCCAAGTCGATTTTCTCCGCCGGTCGGTCCGGCCGCGAGCGGGTGAACGCTTGGATGCGACGAACGGACTCGGCACCATCTTGTGCGGCGCGAACGATGACGCTGAGCGATTCACGCAAGCGGGCGAGATTCGGCGTCGGCTGTTCCAACTCTTGCAGGGCCAACTCGCCATGCCCCGAGACAAGACCAAGATACTGGTTCAGGTCGTGGGCGACACCGCTCGCCATTTGGCCAAGCGCTCGCAGCTTCTCGGCCTGGCCAATCGCGGCGACCTGGCGTTCGGCGAGCTTCTGCTGCGAGATGTCTTCGACGATCGCTAACAACATCCGGGTGCCGGCTCCGCTTCCGCGGAGCGTTGTAATCGTCACTTTGCCCCATCGCTCGCCGGGCTCCGAGCTGGTGAAGCGAAATTCGCCGAGCGCACCGGTTGTTTCGCCGTCGATCAACCGGGTGATCTGCTCGATCGGCTGCTCACGTAGCGCCGGATCGAGGAGGTCGATCAGTCGATCGCCTTCGAGATCGTCGCGGCCGACGAAGCGCCGGAGATGATCGTTTTTGGCGACGACTCGTCCGTCGCTATCTAGGATGGCGATTCCGACTTCGGCTTGCTCGAAGACCGTCCGAAACCGCTGCTCGGACTCTTCAAGCGCGAGCCGATCTCGTTGCGTCGACGTGGCGTCGATCAGTGTGGTGACGACATGGCCGAGGGCGCCATCCGGCCGGCGGAGCGGACGGGACGTTGCGTTGACCACGATTGGCCGTCCGGTCGCCGTCGTACATTCGAGGATGGCCGCCGCCGAGGGCAGGTCAGACTCCCGGACCGCCTCCCACGGCGGGCGAGGTCCCGGACTCCAACGCATCGTCTGGGTAAAAAGATGGCGCGCGATGGCGTCCGTCCCGGTCACTTCGAGCAGGCGCGACGCCGCCACGTTGGCCAATATCAGCAATCCGAACGCGTTGTGGATGAGGACACCGCATTCGACCGACTCCATCAGCACTCGGCGCTGCAAATCCTCCGCCGTAATGTCGGTGATGGCGCCGACCGCGCCGACGATTTCCGCGTTATCGCGCACCGGCGCGGCGGAGACCCGCACGATGCGGTCATCCCCGCTGGCAGACGTGATCACGTAGTCGAGGCCGCGGGTTTCCTGGCCCTCGTCGAGCGCCAGCCTCATTGGTGTCTCGCCGATCGACATTCGCTCGTAGGATGCGGCGCGACGGAGCCCGCTCGGCGACTCGGGAGGGCGAAGATCCGTCCCTCCGGTGGGAGCAACGTCCGTCATCGCTGCCGCGACGGCGTTCGAGAAGGCGCGTTGACCACTGCGAGAAACAAAGAAAACGCCGACCGGCAGGATATCGAGAATCGCCCGGAAGATGAGCTCCTCCAGCCGATCACTCTGGACGCGGCTCGCCTCGCGCTCGAGGAGCAATCGAGCGGCGGCCTCGGCGGCCGCCTCGACAAATTCCGATTCGCGCTTTGCATGTTCTGGCGTCACGCCCAGCCGAAGCGAGCCAAGCTCGCGGCCGCGAACACGCAACGGAATGGCCATCCCTTCGACGGTCGCCGGATCGCCGACGGACGAGGCGACCAGCCGTACCCCGTCAGACAGTTGGACCTTTGTCTCGAGCCGCCGGGCGACGAGTTGCGCAAGCGCGTTCAGTGCCTGATCGACCGTGGCCGGGCTGTCCGCGGCTCGGGCGATCTGCTCGCGATCGGACTCAAGCGTCATCGTTCCCTCTCGATCATCACTCGCAGGTCACCACCGGACTCCCGCGCGGTCTCCATGCTTCGCTGGGTGGCCGGGCCATCTTAGCGGAGGTCACGCATTTGCGCTGAACGTTCTTGAGTCCGCCTTTCACCGAGGTTCGGTTGGCGCCCGTTGGGATCTACGGCGGCGCTCCTGCGACGCGGATCTCCACAGCGCCGTGCTACGATGGGCCGGTCGTTTTCAGCGTCGGATGCCGCCCATTTCTCAAAGCCGACCCGAGCAGTGAGAGTCGGGACCTGTTCGAGCGACGGCAGCCTGCGTTGGCCGGGAGGCGCTGGTCCAACGCGTTGGATAGTCACTGCGCGAACGGGACCAACTTGGGACTGAAGGGAGCGCAGCGCAGAGCCGACGTGCCGACGGCCATGCGGTGATTGCCTCAGCGGGCGTTCGGGACCGCGTTAACTGAGGCTCGATGATCCCGCTGGACCGGTTTTCCCGCCAGCGCACCGAGCGACGACTGTTCACAGCAGAAGGAATCCCACTCGTTCGTAAACGCAACCATCCTGCGAAGTTCGCTCTTCGGGTCCCAATTAGAGGCTCGGCGAATGGACCCACCTCGGCTGCTGGCCTCCGATCGCGGTGGCCGTTCCGGCGGCGGTGCGCTTCGCCAGGCCAACCCCATCTCTCGCGATGAGCGCTGCGCGCTTCTGGGGCGGCTGCTCGACCGTGCGAGGGGTAAGACGCTGGCCGTGGCCTAGGACGGGGCCGGCCTCGGTGGGGACCACCTACAATATGCACTGGATGCACTGGGCGTGCTCGCCTGAGGAGCGTGGTGTGGCTCTTGTCCTCTGCTCGCGCTGTCTTCAAACAAAGCCCGGCCTCGAGACTAAGCCGCCGGGCAAATACGGGGCACTCGTCCAGCATCAGGTGTGTCAGGAGTGCTGGGGCGAATGGATGGTCGTGATGCCCCGCATCATCAATCACTACGGGCTGAACCTCGGCTTGCCCGAAGATCGGCAACAGCTTCAGCAAGCGATGGCGGAGTACTTGAACCTGCCTGTCTAGTCTGCCGCGTTATCTGCTAGCAGCGAGGGGCGGACCTGCCTAGACTCGCGGGCCGTGACTCATCCGAGCGACCGTGGCGCGCCGTTCCGCGACGAATTGCTGCTCCCTGATTGGCTGGACAACGCCGCGGTCACGATTGGCGATCCGCCGCCGTTACCTCACTGGCTCGATGGCGCCGAATCGGTCGAGGAAACCCTTCCGGACCTCCCGACGCCTTTCCCGGCGACCCCTCGACCCACACCTCCGCCGTCGGTCGCTGTGCCGCCCACCACGCGCGTCGCCACCTTCCGTGCCGTGAAGGCTCCTCGGGCGGTGGCAGAAGCCGTGTCTTCTCCAGCATTGCATCCGGAGCGGAGCCGACTGGACGAACTCCGAGCGCTTCGCACGAGTGCGGTCCTGCATGGGGCATCGCGGAGAATCGTCGCGGTGGGGCTGGCGGCCGCGCTCGCCGTGGCAGTCCTCTCCGCGCCGCCGCCGATCGAGGAATTGCCGACGGCGGATGTCGTCCGTGTCTATAGCTCGGTCGATCGGCTCCGGCTCGGCGCACCGGTGCTGATCGTCCTCGACTATCCTCCAGAGCGCGCTGGTGAGTTCGCTGCCACCGAGGAAACGGTCATCCGTCATGCGGCGGCGCGGGGAGCCACGCTGGTGAGCGTCTCGCCACGCCCGGAACTGACGGGGCGAGTGCGCGCGATTGCGCCGAGCGCCACGGTATCCGAACTTCCCCCGATTTCGGCCGATCCGGAGTCAATCCGCCGGCTGGGACAGCGCGATCGCCTGTCCGGAACGCCCGCCGATCCTGCCCTTCGATTCGCCGCGGGCAATCGACCGCTTGAGCTCGCCATCATCATAGGAGAGCAAAACGAGGTCGCTCGTTGGCTGTCGAACCTGCGCTCAGGCGCGAACCCCCCGGGCATCGCCGTAGTGCCGGGCGAGTCCGCGGCGCTCAGCGCGTTACGGGCGTCCGGACAGCTTACGGGCAGTCTCCGAACGGAGCGTGACCTCAGAGGATACAGTCTCCTCGCGGGACAGGGTGTGCCGCCGTTCCGAAGTGGGCTCCTGACGGCTGGACCGGTGTTAGCGGCTGCACTGGTGATCGCCGCAACCGCTGGGCTTCGCCTGCGCCGGCAATCCCAGCCAGTTGGGGAGGCCCAATAGTCCTGTCGGACTGACAAAGGCAATCGGATGGACTAGGACTGCCTTGTGCTAGTGGTGCGGAGCCGGGCGTCGGTGCCCGACCGAATGGGGTTGGGAATTGACAGGTTCAGCAGCGTCGGTGGGGTCGACGCGCTAGTCGCCGGTCTTCCACGGGCAATGGCGGCACCACGAAGACAAACACACATCAAGCACCCAATCGGCGGCCAACCGGACCCCTGGCCGTGCCGAGCAGCGGAGGTCAGCTTTGTCGCCGCGCAGGGCTTCCTTCATACGGTCGCGGGCCGTGTCCAGATCCCAAACCTCGCCTTCGACAGTGAGATTGGGGCAGACAATCGTGCGGCGCCGGCGGGGTGTTGGAGCGTTCGGTCCCGGGAGCGGAGCGACTACCGGCAGCATGATTGGCTGTTTGCGCGCCTCGATGCCGGCAGTTAGGTTGCTCTTTCCGTAGACACGTTGCACGTTGATCCTCCACGGCGTCTTCGGCGGGCGCGGCCCGCTGGTGCTCTCGCTTCGGATCGCCGTGCCAAGGTTTCCGCCGTCGCACTCGGTCACAGGCGTCGCTCCGGGCGGTGTTTCGTATCCGATCGCGGAGCGGTCCGAAGCCTTGCGAAGAATAGTCCGCAGTCCGGCGTCACTCCTAGGGGCTTATCCACGAACTTATCCCCAGACTGTCCCCTGATTCTCACGAATTTCTTAGAAAAGTGGGGGGAATCGCTCGGTCGAGCTTAGTCAGCGCGGCGATACTCCGGGAGCGGGGAGACGGTGCATGTGAGATTGCCGGCGGCGAGCGCATCGGCAGCCGCGCGAGCAGTATCGAGGGAGGTGAAGCAAGGAATCCGGCGCTCGGCCGCGGCGCGGCGGATTTCGAAACCATCGCGCAGCGGCGTCGGTCGGCCAGTAACCGTGTTGATCACACCTTGGACGGTGCCGTCGCGGATGACATCGACGCAGTTCGGATGCCCTTCCGCGAGCTTCTTCGGGACTTGGACGACGGGGATATTGACGGCCCGCAGCAATTCGGCGGTGCCCTCGGTGGCGAAGAATCGGCAGCCCGCGGCGGCAAGCAGTCGGACAATTGGGAGCGCATCGGGCTTGTCGCGGTCGGCGATTGAGAGCAGGATCGCGCTGCCAGGGGCGATGCGCAGACCGGCCGCGAGCACTGTCTTCACGAGTGCCGCCGAGAGCGTCCGATCGATCCCCATCACCTCGCCGGTGGATTTCATCTCTGGGCCGAGGAACGTGTCAACGCCGGCGAGCTTCGACATCGAAAACACGGGCGCTTTGATGGCGACCAGTGGCTGGACTGGCCAAAGCCCCCCTCGGTAACCAAGGTCGGCAAGGGTTTGGCCAAGCATCACCTGAGTTGCCAGCTTGACCACCGGCACACCAGTGGCCTTCGCGATGTACGGGACGGTGCGGCTGGCTCGGGGGTTCACTTCGAGAACGTACACCTGACCGGGTCCGCCATTCGCCCAGCCGTCCGGGCGGATGACGACATACTGGGCATTCATCAGCCCACGCACGCCGAGCCCGAGCGCAATCTTCGTGCTGTAGTCGACGATTGTTTCGATTTCTGCCGGGTGGAGATTGACGGGCGGGTAAATCGCCATCGAGTCGCCGCTGTGAACCCCCGCGCGCTCGATATGCTCCATGACCCCCGGAATCAGCACGTCGATGCCGTCGCAGATCGCGTCGATCTCGACCTCTTTTCCTTCGAGGTATTTGTCAATGAGCACCGGATGTGAGCCGGACTGCTCGAAGGCTGGGCCGAGGCGACGGACGAGCTCGCTGGGTGTCTGGACAATCTCCATCGCTCGGCCGCCAAGCACATAGCTCGGGCGGACCAACACGGGATACCCGATGCGCTGGGCGACGTCGATCGCCTGTTCTACCGAGAGCACTGCGCCGCCGGGTGGCTGCGGGATGCCGAGGCCGCTCAGGAATTCCTCGAAGCGTCGCCGGTCCTCGGCGAGATCGATGGCCTCTGCGCCTGAGCCCACGATCGGCACACCGGCGCGGTGGAGCGGTCCCGCGAGATTGACGGCCGTTTGCCCACCGAATTGGACGATCGCTGGGATCGGCTGATCGGGCGCTCCCTCATTTTCCAGCACATCGCGCACCGCTTCTTCGTCGAGGGGCTCGAAGTAGAGCCGGTCCGACGTGTCGAAGTCGGTCGAGACCGTCTCTGGGTTGGAGTTGATCATCACGCTGCGGTAGCCAGCTTCGTGGAGCGCCCAGGCCGAATGGACCGAGCAGTAGTCGAATTCGATTCCTTGGCCAATGCGGATCGGGCCGCTGCCGATCACTGCGGCCACCGGACCTGGCTGCGGCAAGGCTTCGTTCTCGTCGTCAATCGAGCTGTAAAAGTAGGGGGTGACGGCTTCGAACTCAGCGGCGCAGGTGTCTACCATCTTATACACCGGCCGAATGCCCCATTGGCGCCGAAGCTCGCGTACCTGATCGGCGTGCTGAACGTCGGCAAGCACGGCGATCTGAACATCGCTCATGCCAGCTGCCTTCGCCTCGCGCAGCAGCGAAGGCGAAATCGGCTCATTGAGAAGCCGTCGTTCGAGCTGGACGAGGCGCCGTAGCTTGGCCAGAAACCACGGATCAATCTTGGTAATTTCGAACAGCTCCTCGATCGTGTGGTCGCGCCGTAAGGCAGCCATCAACGCCCACAGCCGCAAATCGTTCGGAAATAGCGGAAAAGCGGCAAGCGGATACCCGCCGCTGGTCTGGAGCCGGCGATACTCGGCAGCCCACGCTGGGTCTTCCCATTGGAGCGAGCGCCCGCCGAATTCGAGCGATCGAACAGCCTTGTTCAGCGCCGCCTCGAACGAGCGGCCAATCGCCATTACCTCGCCGGTCGCCTTCATTTGAGTGCCGATTTCGCGGTCACCGGAGGCAAACTTGTCGAAGGGCCAGCGCGGGATCTTCACCACACAATAGTCGAGGGTTGGCTCGAAGGCGGCGAGTGTTTTCCGGGTCACCGCGTTTGGAATCTCGTCGAGGCGTCGGCCAATCGCGATTTTGGCCGAGACTCGGGCGATTGGATAGCCCGTCGCCTTGCTTGCGAGCGCCGACGATCGGCTCACCCGCGGGTTCACCTCGATCACGTAATACTCAGGCAATGGCGCCGCGGGCGGGGCTGGGCCGTCGCCCATTGGGCGAGGTGGATGACCAGCAACCGGTGATGTCGCCGACTCGCGCGGCCGCAGCGCGAATTGGACGTTGCAACCGCCTTCAATCCCGAGCGCGCGAATGATGTTCAAGCTCGCTGTCCGAAGCATTTGGTGCTCTTTGTCGGTCAGCGTCTGGCTCGGTGCAACCACGATCGAATCGCCAGTGTGGACGCCCATCGGGTCGAGGTTTTCCATGTTGCAAACGATGATGCAGGTGTCCGCCCCATCGCGCATCACCTCATACTCGAGCTCTTTCCAACCGAGTAGGCTTGTCTCGACGAGCACTTGATGAATGGGGCTTGCTGCCAATCCGCTCTTGACGATCCGCTCGAACTCCGCGGGCGTGGTCGCCACCCCGCCGCCAGTGCCGCCGAGCGTGAACGCCGGGCGAATGATTAACGGCAACGGGTGGTCGGCTGCGAACTCGGCGGCCTCCTCCCAGCTCTGGCACGTGCGGCTAGCGGGCACCGGCTCACCGATCGATCGAAGGAGATCCTTGAAGAGCTGCCGGTCCTCGGCCGCTTTGATGGCCGACAGTGGCGTACCAAGAATTCGCACGCCATAGCGCTCGAGGATGCCGGCGTCGGCAAGCTCGACGGCAAGGTTGAGGCCGGTCTGGCCGCCGAGCGAGGGAAGCAACCCATCTGGCCGCTCGCGGGCAATCACTCGCTCGAGAAATTCGACGGTTAGCGGCTCGATGTAGACGACATCAGCGACATCCTCGTCGGTCATGATCGTCGCCGGATTCGAATTCACGAGGACCGTCTCGACGCCTTCCTCTCGGAGTGCGCGACAGGCCTGGGTGCCGGCATAGTCAAATTCGGCAGCCTGGCCGATGACGATCGGCCCGGAGCCGATGACGAGCACTTTTCGCGGTTTGGTCATCGTTCGGTTCCGAGGAGCGTGAGGAAGCGCTCGAAGGTATCGCGGTTATCCCATGGACCGGGCGATGCCTCGGCGTGGTATTGGATCGACAGGATGGGCAGGTCCCGGTGGCGCAGACCTTCAACGGTGTTGTCGTTGAGGTTGATCTGACTGACTTCGGCGCCCCCGCGGAGCGAGTCCGGATCGACGGCGTAGCCATGGTTTTGGGCCGTGATCGTCACCTTGCCGCTGAGCAAATCCTTGACTGGGTGGTTGCCGCCCCGGTGCCCGAACTTCAGCTTGAACGTCTTGGCGCCGAGTGCACGTGCTAGCATCTGATGCCCGAGGCAAATGCCAAGAATAGGTGTCTTTCCGAGGAGCGCCTGCACCTCACGGACCACGGAATCGAGCTGCAGCGGGTCACCCGGCCCCGGGGAAAGGACGATGCCGTCTGGCTTGAGGGCCAAGATGTCTGCGGCGGAGGTTGATGCCGGCACGACGGTGATTCGGCAGCCAAGACGTCGGAGCGACCGTTGAATGTTGTACTTGACCCCTAAATCCAAAATGACCACGTGCGGCCCGGCGAGCTCACTGCCAGGATACGGTGCGTCGGCCGTAACGAGATGGACAAAATCGACGGTGTCGTAGCGCTGGGCGGAGCGCAAGCGCTCCAGCACCGTGCCGACCCCTTCGTCGACTGCCAGGGCGCCCATCATCACACCTTGGCTGCGCAGCCGGCGGGTGAGCGACCGCGTGTCAACCCCATCGATCCCCGGCACGTTCTGCGCTCCGAGGAATTCCGAGAGTGTCGCCACCGACCGGTTGTGGCTTGGCTCGTCGCATGCCTCGCGAACCACGAAACCCGCAACCTGGATGCGACGCGATTCAATGTCTTCGGCGCTGATTCCGTAGTTGCCGATCAGCGGATAGGTCATCAAGACGATCTGTCCGGCGTACGATGGATCGGTCAGGATCTCTTGGTACCCAAACATTGAGGTATTGAACACCACCTCGCCGACCGCCGACGTCGGTGCGCCGATGCTTCTGCCGTGAAACACGGTCCCGTCTTCGAGGACGAGCACCGCCGGACGCCGTTCAGGCACGATAGGCCACCTTTCCAGCAACCATGGTCAGGACGACACGGCCGGGCAGTTCGACCCCGTCGAGCGGAGAGTTCTTCCCTTTCGAAAGGAAGTGCTCGGGATCGACGGTCCACGGGTGGGCGGGATCGAAGACCACCAGATCGGCCGGACAACCCTCGGCAATCCGCCCGGGAGAGACGCGTCCGTCAAGGTCGCCGAGCACGCGCAGCGGGCCAACGGTCAGTGCTTCGACGATGCGCTCCAGCGAGACGGCGCCCGTCTCCACGAGCGCCAGCAGCGCACCGAGCGCGGTTTCGAACCCCGAAATGCCGAAGGCCGCCTCGTCGTACTCACAGAGTTTGTCGACCACGGCGTGCGGAGCGTGGTCGGTCGCGATTGCGTCGATCGTCCCGTCGGCGAGGCCGGCGATCACTGCCTCAACGTCCGCGTCGCCGCGGAGCGGCGGATTGACCTTGGTGCGCGTGTCATAGGGGGCGCGTCGGTCTAAGCTCGTTGTGCCGGTCGCCGGCCAGCGCAGCCCCTCGCCCAGCAGCCACGCGTCGGTCAGCGTGAGGTGATGTGGTGTCACCTCGGCAGTGACCGGCACGCCGCTGCGCTTGGCCTGCCGGATGAGTTCGACACCGCCGGCGGTAGAGACGTGGGCGATGTGCAATCGACCGCCGGTAAGCGCTGCCAACTCGAGATCACGGGCGATGATGATGGTCTCCGCCGCGGCGGGCCAGCCGCGCAGGCCGAGCCGTGCTGCTACTGGTCCCTCATTTGCCGGAGCGCCCCCAGTCAACGTTACGTCTTCGCAGTGGTCGATTACCGGCCGCCCGGTGATCCGACTGTATTCGAGCGCGTGGCGCATCAGCGACGAGGTGGCAACTGGCCTGCCATCGTCGGAGAAGGCGACAACGCCCGCCTCGGCGAGTTCGGCGAGTTCGGCGAGCTCCTTACCGGCCTGGCCCTTGGTGACGGCGCCGATGGGCAACACCCGCACGGGCGACTCCGCTGCGGCCGTGCGCAAGACGTACTCGACGATCCCCCGGCTGTCGATGACGGGATCGGTGTTCGGCATGCAGCAAATCGTTGTGAAGCCGCCGGCTGCCGCTGCCCGCCCGCCGCTCGCGATCGATTCCTTGTACGTAAGGCCTGGGTCGCGTAGATGGCAGTGGAGATCGATGAACCCTGGCGCGACGACCAATCCGGCAACGTCGATGATCTGCACCCGGTCTGCTGCCAGCCGCTCGCCGACGGAGGCAACGAGGCCGTCGCGAACCAGCACGTCGGCGACGGCGTCCCGGCCGCTCGACGGGTCGAGGACGCGCCCGCCTCGTAACAGGAGGTCGCTCACCCTCGCCTCGCCCCGGCGGGCTCGACCCCGTTGGACACGGCTGAGCCTCCCGTCAGCAAATGGAGGACAGCCATCCGCACCGCAACACCGTTGGTCACCTGGTCTTCAATCGCTGAGCGGCGACCGTGCGCCGTCGCGGTGTCGATTTCGATTCCTTCGTTCATCGGCCCGGGGTGAAGCACGAGCACATTGGGCCGGGCCCGCTCAAGTCTGGCGTCGTTTATCTGATAGAGCCGGCTGTACTCGCGTAGCGATGGCAACCGTCCGGCTGTCATCCGCTCACGCTGGAGGCGAAGCGCCATCACCACATCGGCCCCCTCGATCGCGCGATCGAGGTGGTGTTCCACCCGCACTGGAGGCAGGCCAATTGGCAATTCGCGCGGGAGCAACGTCGGCGGGCCGCACACGGTCACGTCTGCTCCCATCGTCGTCAACCCCCACAGGTTTGAACGGGCGACCCGACTATGCAGTACATCCCCGACGATGACAACGCGCAGCTCGGCGATCGTGCCAAATGCGTCGCGAATGGTGAGCAGGTCGAGCAGCGCTTGGGTTGGATGAGCGTGCAAGCCGTCCCCGGCATTGATGACGGAGCCGTGGACCTGAGCGGCGGCGAGGTGGGCTGCGCCCGACGCCGGATGACGAAGGACGATAACGTCGGCGCCGGCGGCTTCCAGCGTGCGGACCGTATTCACCAGCGATTCGCCCTTTTGCACAGAGCTTCCGGAGCCGGTCATATTGACGACGTCCGCATTGAGCCGCTTGCCGGCTATTTCGAACGAGACCCGCGTCCTCGTGCTGTCCTCAAGAAATAGGTTGACGATCGTCCGGCCCGTCAGCGCAGGAGTTTTGGGCGTGGCACGTCGGAGGATTTCGCGCATCGCCTCGGCTGTGGCTAGGTACTGTTCGATCTCGGCGCGGTCAAAGTCATCCAAATCAAGCAGATGGCGCCGCCCGCCGCTCGAGGAAGAACGAATCGGCCATTGAAATGGGGCGTTGCGCGTCACGGTGTCCTCCGGACGATCACGACCTCGTCGACCCCATCCGTCTCGACGAGGCGCACCCGGATCTGCTCTTCAAGAGCGGTCGGGATGTTCTTGCCGACGTAGTCGGCCCGGATCGGCAGGTCGCGGTGGCCGCGGTCGATCAGCACGGCGAGCTGAATTGCGCGTGGCCGACCGTAGTCCATGAGGGCGTCGAGCGCAGCGCGAGTGGTTCGCCCGGTGAACAGCACATCATCGACGAGCACGACGACGCGATTGGTGAGGTCCGGGAGTGAACTTGGACCGACGATCGGCCGCAATGGTCGCGCCTTGAGGTCGTCGCGGTAGAGGGTGATGTCGAGCGTGCCCCGCGGGATGCGTACCCCTTCAAGCCGTTCGATCTCGGCGGCGAGCCGTTGCGCGAGCGGCGCACCTCGGGTCTGAACGCCGACCAGCACGAGCGCATCCGCGCCCCGATTTCGCTCGAGGATCTCGTGCGCGATGCGAGTCAGCGCCCGCCGGATCTCATCCGGACCGAGCAGCACCCGGCCTTCTGACGCTGTCACGACCGCTCGCTCGGCGGGCAAAAAAAAGACCCTCGCGTCTGCGCGGGGTTCGGTCTTCGACGGCGGTCAGCCAGCATCGTCAGCCCCCTTATCGGCCTCACAGGACCGATTTCAAGGAAGGTTTCTTGAAGTCTACCCGCTCGGCGATCCCCATCGCAACCCGTTTGCCGCATGCTTAGGACCCATGCTACAGTCGAGCGATGGCGAGCTGGATTCCGGGATGAGCAAGCGCGTTCTTGTCGCGATGAGTGGCGGAGTCGATTCGTCGGTGACCGCCGCCCTCCTGCAGCGTGAGGGCTATGACGTAGTGGGCGTCACCATGCGCCTCTGGACCCAAGAGCGGCCAGATGCGCCGCCGCACCATCGCGGCTGCTGCTCGATCGAGGAGACCGACGACGCACGTCGGGTTGCTGGTCTGCTCGATTTCCCATATTACGTCCTGAACTTCGAGCGTGAGTTCGAACGCAAAGTCGTCGACTACTTCGTGGACGAATACGCGCGTGGCCGGACGCCGAACCCTTGTCTGGCCTGTAACCAGTTCTTGAAGTTCGACGTTTTGCTGCGGCGCGCGGCGGCGCTCGGCTGCGAGTATCTTGCCACTGGACATTACGCTCGCATCGAGCGGGGCGCGGACCGGTTCCAGCTCCGGAAGGCCGTCGACGTGAGCAAAGACCAGTCTTACGTGCTCTACACCCTCGGGCAGTCCGAGTTAGCTCGGCTACTGTTCCCGCTCGGTGGCTACACGAAGGGCGAGGTGCGGGCTCTGGCCGCCGAATTGCGATTGCCAGTGGCGTCCAAGCCGGACAGCCAAGAGATCTGCTTTCTCCAAGGGCAGGATTACCGGGCATTTCTCCGGGAACGACTCGGCCGTCAGCAGCCGGGCGACCTTGTTGATGAAGAAGGCCGCGTGCTCGGCCGCTATCACGGCGCGGCCGATTTTACGGTCGGGCAGCGCCGAGGGTTAGGAATCGCCAGCGCCGAGCCTCGCTATGTCCTCGCCGTCGACGCCGCGGCGAACCGGGTCGTCGTCGGCACGGCGGCTCGGCTGTTTCGTCGCCGGTTGCTCGCGAACAATGTGCATTGGGTGGCGGGTGCGCCCCCACGGCAACCGCTTCGGGTCGCTGCCAAGGTTCGCTACCGGACGCCGGAGGCACCGGCGACGGTCTATCCGGACGGCGAGGTTGTGCGCGTGGAGTTCGACGAGCCGCAACGGGCGATTTCGCCGGGGCAAGCCGTCGTCTTTTACGACGGTGATGAGGTGCTCGGTGGCGGGACGATCGAAGCGGTCGAGTAGCGAACGATCGGTCGGCCTTCCGGCTGCCCGGTGCTGTGATATACTCGCTGCACCAGGACACGGGAGGATCGCCGCTTGGAAACAGCGCGCGACGTATCAATCATCATCCTCGCGGTGTTCGCGATCATTCAAGCCATCGCCATTGCGGCGTTGGCGATCGTTACCCTTATTCTCATACGGACGATCCAACACAAGGTCGTGCCGGTTCTCGATCGCGTTCCGCCGTTGATGGATCGCGTCCCGCCGATCGTCGATAGCATTCCACCGATCATCGACACGGCGCAGCGCTCAGCGCACTCGGTCGAGCGCGCGGCTCGCCAAGTCGAGGTCACGGCCGCGTTCTCAAGTGAAAAGGTCGTAAAACCGGTGATAGCGATCGCGAGCTTTCTTGTCGGAGCACGCGCTACGATGAAGGCGCTTTTCGCCATCGTTACAGGAGGGCGAACCTATGGCTAAGAAGCAGAATGGTGAGGTCGACGTCAAGCCGAAGAAGAAGGGCCACCCATTTCGCAATGGTCTTTTTGTCGGCGCATTGGTTGGGGCGGGGCTGGCCTTGCTCTTTGCTCCCGGACCGGGCCGGCAAACGCGTCAGGCGCTCAGCGAGCGGCTGAATACCTTTCCTGAAGATTTCGACGAGTTTCGCACGACCGTTCAGGAAGCGCTCATCGACTTGAACACGGTGTTCAAGAACTGGCGCGCCGCCAAGCAACAGCAGATCCAAGCGGCGTTTGCGCAAGGTCGCGAGGCCGCAGAAGCTGCCCGTGCAGATCTCCAACGGGAATACGCTCAGCGGGTCGCCGGTGGTCCTCCGCCCGGCGTCGCTGGTGGGCCGCCGCCGAACGTTGCGGGTGGGCCACCTCAGGCCGCTCCACCGTCGACCGGGCGGCCAGCTGGCAACGGCGCGGAGGGAGAAACGCGCAACGGCGCCGGCGCCTAGGATGACAGATGCCCCGCCACGGCGCGGGGCATCGTGCAAAGGGGAGAACTGGCGGAGAGGGAGGGATTCGAACCCTCGAGGGCTTTCACCCTACGCGATTTCCAGTCGCGCGCTCTAGACCAGACTAAGCGACCTCTCCGGGACGCAACAAGACGAAAGGGGTGGCGGAGAGAGTGGGATTCGAACCCACGAGGCTCATCACCTACTCGTTTTCGAGACGAGCTCCTTCAGCCACTCGGACATCTCTCCGGCCGAATTATACCAGGCTGAGCACACGCCAACGCCGACCCGCTCCGGCCGTCTCGCTGAATGAACCGTCTACTAGCTGGCCGAGGCCACCCGAGCGCTGGCCGTGGTTCGGCCCGCGGGCAATGTGGAGGATCGCGGCGCCGGGGCGATTGCCAGACCGGCCGTCGCGGGTTCCGAGGATCGGGAAGCGTCACGTCCGGTCGACCCACGATCATCGCTCGGGCGCCGTACGGAGCTGAGGCGAACCCGCCGGGCGAACAGCTCCGCTCGCTACAGCGTTCCCGGCCCGACGAGCCAGCGCGTTGCGCCGTAGAAGAGAAAGCCGCCCACCTCCCGTAACGCTTGATAGGCAATCGTCCCCCGTCGGTAGACACTGTCGTCCGAGCAGGCCGTTTGCACCTCGAATCCACGCTCGCGAAAGAGCCACCCAGCACGCGGGAGATGGTAGGGGTCGGAGACGACGATCAGGCGCTGCCAGCCGTAGTTGTTCGCAAGTTGCCGGACAAAGATCGCGCTGTCCTCGGTGCTGCGAGCGCGGTCCTCGATGACGATGCGCCCGGCGGGGACACCTTCGGAGACGGCGACCTGTGCGATGACGGCTCCCTCTGCTGGAGGATGTGCGCCCACCGCGCCGCTGCCGACGAGAACGGGCGCTTTCCCGTCTCGCCAGAGTTGGGCGCCGCGCTTCGCTCGTTCGCGGAGCGCCGGCGACGGCCTCCCGCCTGACCAGACGCTGGCCCCCAACACCACGATGGCGTCTGCCGGTTCGGGTTCGCCACAAGGTGCAGCCGCGATCGCTCCCGCCGCCATGCCGAGGGAGGCGAAGAGCGAGACGAGGAGCGCGATGGCGAGGAGGATGCGGCGCAGCATGGCAGTGAAATGGTACCCCTTGCGCTGCGGGCGATGCCCCTTTGACGGTCGGCGCGTCAGCCGCTAGCATCGGCCAAGTGAGGAGCGATCTGTCTCGATCCGGGCGCTGGCGCGCTGGTGTCATCGGCAAGCCGGTCGGGCATTCGCTCTCGCCCGCGATGCAGAATGCAGCCTTTTTGGAGACGCGCTTTCCAGCGTGGTATGAAGCGATCGAGCTTGAGGCCGAGGAAGCGCCAGCGTTCTTTGCGTTGCTTCGGGAGCCCCGTTGGCTCGGCGTGAACGTGACCATCCCTCACAAGGAAGCCGCGGCCCGACTCGTCGATCGGCGTAGCCGTGATGCCGAGCGTGCCGGGGCTGTCAACACGGTTGTCCGAGAAGGAAGCGAGCTCGTTGGCCACAACACCGACATCAGCGGGTTCCTGCGCGCTCTGCGCGAGGATGCGGGGTTCGACCCGGCGGGGTGCCTTGCCGTCGTGCTCGGGGCGGGCGGCGCCGCGCGGGCCTGCCTCGTTGGGCTAGCGGACGCCGGTGCGCAGCGCATCGTTGTGGTGAACCGCGACGTTGGCCGCGCCGAGCGTCTGGTCGCAGAGCTTGCGCTTGACAACCTCACGGTGGCCAGCGGCGATCGCGCGCAAGCAGCCTGTCGAGCCGCCGACTTGCTGGTCAATGCGACCTCGGTGGGCATGCGCGGCGGCCCGGCGCCGGATGATCTGCCGCTGCCGATCGGTTGGCTCCCGGCTCGTGCTCTCGTGTACGATTTGGTGTACCGACCGACGGAGACGCCGCTCCTTCGCGCCGCCAACACTCGCGGATTGCCGACCCTCGGCGGGCTGGCAATGCTGGTCTATCAGGGCGCATCAGCCTTCGAACTGTGGACCGGACTGGCGGCCCCCGTCGAGCGGATGCGCGCCGCCGCAGCGGCGCAAGTGGAGGAGGCGTCGGAGTGTTCCGATTCCTGACCGCCGGTGAATCTCACGGGCCTGCGCTCACCGTCATCGTCGATGGGATGCCGGCCGGGATTCCGCTAGACGAGGACTGGATCGCAAAAGATCTCGCACGGCGGCAATGGGGCCACGGACGCGGACAGCGACAAAAAATCGAGAATGACCGTGCCGTCATCGAGGGCGGCGTTCGATTCGGCGAGACCCTCGGCAGTCCGATCGCACTCCGGATTGAGAACAAAGACTGGGAAAACTGGCGCACGAAGATGAGCGCCGCGCCGGTCGAGGAGGTTGTCCCGCCAGTGACCCGCCTTCGACCCGGTCATGCGGATCTTCCGGGCGCCATGAAATATCAGACCGATGACGTTCGGAATGTCCTCGAACGCGCGAGTGCTCGCGAGACCGCTGCCCGTGTTGCCGCCGGCGCCGTCGCACGACGGTTTCTCGACGAGTTCGGGGTCACCGTCCGGTCGCACACGGTCGCCATCGGCGGTGTCACCAATCCATTGATGGACGGTGACGAGCGCGACATCGATTGGGACGCGGTCGAGGAGTCGCCCGTCCGCTGTGCTGATCCGGTGGTGGGCAGCCGGATGATCGAGGTGATTGACGAGGCGCGGATGGACGGTGATACCGTGGGCGGCGTCTTCGAGGTCATCGCGACCGGTGTGCCCATCGGCTTGGGTTCGCATGTCCAGTGGGATCGCAAGTTGTCCGGCAAGATCGGCCAAGCGATGCTATCGATTAACGCGGTCAAGGGCGTCGAGATCGGCGGCGGCTTCCGGATTGCCCACCTCCGTGGTTCCCAAGTGCACGACGTTATCCGGTTTACGGACGATCCCTCCGCGAGGTTCAACTGGAGCCATTCGACGAACCGCGCCGGCGGTATCGTCGGTGGGATGACGAACGGCGAGGCGATCATCGTGCGGGTTGCCCTCAAACCAATCTCGACGCTTGCCAAGTCGCTTCCGTCGGTCGATTTGCGCACCGGCGAACCGGTGACCGCGCATTATGAGCGTAGCGACGTCTGCGTTGTCCCTGCAGCCGGGGTCGTTGGCGAGGCGATGCTGTGCCTCGTTCTCGCGGAGACCTATCTTGAGAAGTTTGGCGGTGACCACCTCGCTGAGACGCGACGCAACTTCGAGGCGTATGTCCGCGCGGTGCAAAAAAAAACCGAGAGTGAGGCCCTCGCTCGCGAAACGAGGTTAGAGCCGGTCCTGTGAGCGCCCGAGACCTTCTTGGTCTGAACGTCAACCGAGTCGAGCACATTCGTGAGAAGCTGCCCTCGCTCGGCCTCAAGCGTGCCGAGCTGTTCATCTTCGGCCGCGAAGAGCTGCCCGAGGTTCAGCGCGCCCTCGAGGAGCAGCAAGCGCGATTTTCCATTCATGCGCCGGTCCCACGGCCGCGCGCCTATCCCTATCCTCCGACGTGGACCTTCCTCAACTATGCGGACGAAGATCGGCGCAATGCGTACTTTGGGATGATCCAAGAAACGGTTGAGTGTGCGGCGGACCTCGGCGCCGAATATGTCGTCGTTCATTATCCCGGACCGATTACCAAAGCCTGTGAAGAAGTCGGCTTGGATCGGCTGTTTGAAATTGCAAACCAAAGTGCCGACCGCCTTGCCGAGTTGAGCGCCCGCACCGGCGTGCCCATCCACATCGAGGGATTTGGGCCGAGTCCATTTCTGACGAGCGAATTTATCCTTGGCGTCCTCGATCGCCACCCCAATTTGGCCTACTGTTTCGACGTGGCGCACAACCACATCGCGGATCAGCGTGCGGACTTGGCGTACTATCGGTTCCTGGAGGATCTGCTCCCGAGGATCGGCTCGGTGCACCTCTGGCAAACCCGGCACTATGATGATTATGTCACCTATCGACACCTCCCGCTCCATCCATCTCAGACCCCCGACGAAGGCTGGGTTGATATCGAGCGGGTGGTCCGCACCGTCCACCGCGCGCAGCCGACTGTGCCGTTCGTGATGGAGTTCCCCGGCTGGTTCCCCGACCCTTGGCGGCACCTCGACTATCGCGAAGGCGTGCGATGGCTGCAAGAAATCCTCGAAACATCGTCCTAACCGGCTTTTCGACAACCGGGAAATCTACGGCTGGAAAGCTGGCTGCTGACCGGCTTGGCTTCTCGTTCGTCGATACCGATACCGTAGTCGAGTCTCGTGCCGGACGCCGAATCGCTGACATCTTTGCGCAAGACGGCGAGGAGCGCTTCCGCGAACTCGAGAGTGAGGCGCTTCTTGAGGCGCTCGCCGGCGACGGCCGCGTCATTGCCACCGGTGGCGGAGCGATCCTTCGGGCGGCCAATCGAGCGGCGATGCGCCAGCGAGCACTGGTCATCTGCCTCGAAGCGACACCTGAAACCATCGTTGCTCGCCTTGGCAGGAACCAACAGGAAGTCCGCCCGCTCCTTGCCGGGGATGACCCAGCTGGACGCGTCGCGGATCTCAAGCGGGAGCGCGCCCCGCTCTACACCGAGGCCGATTGGATCGTCCAGACCGACCACTTGACGTCCGACGAGGTCGCCGCCGAGATCGTTCGCGCTTGGAAGGTGCTTCGACCTCGGTTGGAACCACCAGCCGACGGACCGCGAGCAACTGTGACGGCGGGCGCTGTGACGTATCCGATCTATGTCGGTGCAGGGGTGCTCAGCCGGCTCGGCGCCCTCGTCCGCGAGTGGGCGACCGGTGCGGTCTGGATCCTTGCCGACGCCCGCGCCGCCGAACTTTACGGCGAGCGGGCGGTTGCTTCGCTGCGCGACGCTGGCCTGCCGGCCGCTCTGCGAGTCATTCCGAGCGGTGAAGCGAGCAAGGACCTCGCCGTCGCTGCCGAGTTGTACCGCTGGCTGGCCGCGCAGCGCGCGGAGCGTCGCGACACAATCGTGGCGCTCGGCGGCGGGGTCACCGGTGACCTCGCCGGGTTCATCGCTGCCACCTATCTACGCGGCATCGGCCTCGTTCAGGTTCCAACCACGCTGCTCGCAATGACCGACTCGGCCATCGGTGGCAAAACCGGGGTCAATCTGCCCGAAGGCAAAAACCTCGTCGGCGCGTTTCACCAACCCCGACTTGTTCTCGCCGATGTCGAGCTGCTGCGGACGCTACCCGAGCGGGAGTTTCGAGCCGGTTGGGCAGAAACGATCAAGCATGCGCTAATCCGCGACCCTGGCCTTCTCGATCTCTTGGAGACGCACGTCGACGCGCTGCTCGGGCACAACACCGATCTCTTGGCGGAGGTGATCGGGCGCAGCATGGCGGTGAAAGCGGACGTCGTCTCGATCGACGAGCGGGAAGACGGTCTGCGGATGATCCTCAACTATGGCCATACCGGCGGGCACGCGCTGGAGGCGGCCGGCAACTACACCACCCTGCTTCACGGTGAAGCGGTGACAATCGGTATGGCGGTCGCGGCCGCAGTTGGTGTCGCGCACGGCGTGACGCCGCCGGAACTGCGTGCCCGACAGAATACACTCATCGAGCGATTCGGCTTGCCGCTGCGGGCGCCGTCACTATCGTTCGACCGTGTCCTTTCGGCGCTCGCTCTTGACAAGAAAGTGCGCGGCAAGCGCAACCGCTGGATTTTGCTCGAAGCAGCGGGGCAACCCACGATTCGCGACGACGTGCCGAGCGAGCTCGTCGAGCGGACGCTGCGAGAGGTGATAGCGTGACGACAATCTTGGCAGTTCGGCGAGATGGCCGAGTCGCGCTGGCTGGTGATGGCCAAGTTACGGTGGGCGACACGGTGATGAAGGCGCGGGCGCGCAAGGTGCGCCGGCTTCACCACGACTCGGTACTTGTCGGCTTCGCCGGCTCCGTGGCAGACGCGCTCACGCTGTTCGACAAGTTCGAGGGACAGCTCGAGAAGCATCATGGCAACCTCCGCCGGGCGGCGGTTGAACTCACCAAGGACTGGCGCACCGACCGTATCCTGCGTCGGCTCGAAGCGCAGCTCGTCACCGCCGATCGCGAGACTCTTTTGCTTCTCTCGGGAGATGGCGAGGTGATCGAGCCAGACGATGATGTGCTCGCGATTGGCAGCGGTGGCGCCTACGCATTGGCGGCGGCGCGGGCGCTCCTTGAACACAGTGACCTCGACGCTCCGACAATCGCTCAGCGCGGCCTCGAGATCGCGGCCGATCTCTGCATCTACACGAACCGGGAGATTGCGGTGCTGACGCTCGACCCGCCAGCGCCGACGGGAGGAAGAGCGTGACCGACCAACCCAATGAGTATGTGCCGATCACTCGCGTTCAGACGATCGAGCTCGAGGCCGAGGCCAGCCCAGACGACGCCGAGCGGGTGAAGCCGCAAGTCCTCGAATTCATTCAGGGGCGGGGCGCGCCGTTCTTTGCCTTCTTGACCACCCTTCGGAAAGATGGGCGCCCCCACTGCCGTCCGGTGAGCACCTTCGTCGAAGGGTGGACGGTGGGGACAATCAGTCAAGATGTGCACTTGAAAAATCAACACATCCGGAACAACCCGGTGGTCGGGTATCTCTGGGTCGAGCAGTGTCCTCCGCCGGGGATTCGGCCCAAGAGCGTTTGGATGCAGGGGCTCTGCGAGATCATCGACGACCCGCAGGAAATCGCCGAGTTCTACCGACGGCGTGAAGCGGCGTTGGGCCGCGGCGACACGCACGCCGACGAAGAGTGGAAGCGTCTCCTTCTCCGCACGCGGCCGCAGCTCGTTCGCGCGGAAGGATTCCTCGGCCGGCTGAAGCCAGCGCTCTACCGGACCTTCGACTAGGAACGGGACGGCCCGCCCAGCGGCCCGATCGCCAATCCCCCCGCGGGATCTGTCACGGCAGGGCCGATGATCGCCGGCCCCGCGGTGGGCACTTAGCGGCACCGGCAGTCCGAGCGTTGACGGACGGCACCTTGACTCAGCAGGTGACGGAACGAAGCCGATTCCCAGGTGCGCCATCGATCCGGCGAACAGATGTCGGCTCCACACCCCGATTGGCGGTGCTGGCCTCGCGCTCCTCCGCTCGCCTAACGGGCTGCGCTGACAGACGCAGAGGACGCACCCAGCACCAGCGATGTTGAGCACCGTGGGTGCAGGGAGCTCCCATTGACCATGGAGAACGGTCGCGAGATCGGGGAGAGGGCTCGGGTCGCCGGACCTAATCCAGCCCGTACGCCAGAAGCTGGCCGGACCAGCCGCGCGGGGAGGCCGGGGCGGCGGCGCTCTTGATGCCGCTCTCCACCACAATCATCGGCGAGCCACCGACCAGATAGGTAGCGGGTTCGCCGGGCACCGTATTGGCCGTTGCCGGCGGAAGCTCGATGAGGTACGCGCCTCCTTGCGGCTTGATCGTGCGTGTCCGGCCGAGCTTATCGACAAGCTCGGCGTCGTTCGAGACCGCAGGCAGCGCATAGACCGCTGGCGCCGGCGTCGTGTTCCACAGCACGGTGGTGCGGGTCCCCGGCTTGGTAAAGGTGACGCGAGTCACGCCTTTTTCCACCGTTCGCGTTGCGGCACCAGCACGCTCAAGGAGCTTGACCGCCGTCTTTACGGCGGTGTAGGCAGGCTTCGGGGAGCCGTTTGCGCTAATGAGACCGTACGGCTCGGCACCCGGCCCATACCCCGCATCGTCGCGCATCTTGTAGAAGCCAATGCGTTCGACGCCGGCAGCGAGCCCATTCGCAATCGCCTGAACAATGTACGATGCCTGCTCGTCCATGGTCACCCGGTAGTCGGAGCGTGGTAACGGCGATTGTGGGTCGTCATGGGGAACCGCGTTGGTCTCGTTGATCCAGATTGGCTTCTCGAGGCCGTAGGCGGCGAGGAGCTGTTTGTAATAGACCGGTACGTCGTACAACGTCGCTGGGTCGTTGTAGAGATGGAGGACAACCGCGTCGAAGTAAAACCCATGCGCCGGGGCGGTTTCGTCGCCGGCGCCGACGTCGAGGAATCGCTTCAAGAACAGTTCGCGATTGTATTTTTTGTCCCACCAATAGGTTTGGCCGCCGAGGGCAATCGTTGCATTTGGGTTGACCGCCTTGGCGGCGAGGTAGCCTCGCTTGACCAGCCGATAATAGTCGGTCACAGTCCCTGACCAGGCGTAGATCGGAAAGCTCGGATCCCAGATGTCCGGCTCGTTCCAGATGATCCACGTGTCGATGCGCCCCTTGTAGGTCGAGACTACCTTGGATACATAGGCGGTCCAGAGGTTGTTCGGGTCGTCAGGAGCGAGGGCAAAGTTGCGCGGCGGGTCGGACGCCCGGCCAGTGCCGTTTGCCCAGGCAGGCGGGCTCATCAAGAGACCGACGATAGTTCGGCCGGCAGCTAGCTCGGCGTTCAGCTCGGCGTCGGGGAAGTAGAAGGGGTTCCAGTCATCAGGTCCGTTCGGCTGAAGTCCGTGCCAGAGGAACGACACCCGCTGCCAAGAAAGCCCTGCGTCACTGGCAAGGTCGCCGGCACGAAAGGCTTCAACCGCGCCGAAGACGCCAGTCGGCTTGGAGGGCGGAGGAGCAGCGGAGGCGAGGGCGGGAAGGAGCATCCCCGCCGCCGCGGCGAGGAGCATGACCAAACTGACGATCCGCAAAAGGCATCTCCTCAGCAAGCAGTCGGCCTGTACGTCGACCGGCTGGGTTGTAATCGACCAAGCAAGCCGCCGTCAAGGGCGGTGAGCACCCCACTTGCTATACTTCGGAGGAGGTTGCCATCGACCGCTCCCAACTGCTCCAACTGCTCCGTCAGGTGAAATCGGGCGAGATCGACGAGCACACCGCCGTCGCTCAGCTCGAACACCTTCCCGTTGAGAATCTCGGTTTTGCCCGTCTCGATCATCATCGGGCGTTGCGCTGTGGGCATCCTGAGGTGGTGTACGGCGCGGGAAAGACGCCCGACCAGCTCGCCGTGATCGTTCCGCGCCTCGCTGCGCTCTCGCCCACCGTCCTCGTCACCCGTGCGGAACCGGCCGCCTTCGAGGCCGTCGCCGCAGCAGTGCCGGATGCGGTGTACTACCCGACCGCGCGGGCGATCGTCGTCGATCGGCGGCAGGACCGGGCGGGCGAAGGTCTCGTCGCGGTGGTCGCGGCGGGGACGGCCGATTTGCCGGTCGCCGAAGAGGCCATGCTCACCGCGAGTCTCATGGGGGCGCGGGTCGAACAGATTACCGACGTCGGCGTCGCAGGGATCCATCGGTTGTTCGCCGTGCTGCCGACGATCCGCGCCGCGCGCGCCGTTGTCGTCGTCGCGGGAATGGAGGGGGCGCTCCCGAGCGTTGTGGCGGGATTGGTTTCGTGTCCGGTCATTGCCGTGCCGACCAGCGTCGGCTATGGCGCGAGCTTCGGCGGATTGGCGGCGCTCTTGACGATGTTGAACTCTTGCGCCAATGGCATCGGCGTCGTCAACATCGACAATGGGTTCGGTGGTGGCTACCTCGCGGCGCTGATCAATGCGAGGCCGGAGGACGATCATGCATGACAAGCTCGCGCGGCTGCGCGCTCTGCTCGGCGAACTCGAGAGCGCGATCGTTGCGTTCTCCGGTGGCGTAGACAGCACGTTCGTCGCCGCTGTGGCGTATGACGTCCTCGGGCGTCGCGCATTGGCGGTAACCGCGAATTCGCCGACGTTGCCGGCGAGCGAGTTGGCAGAGGCAAAGGCGCTCGCCGCCCAAATCGGGATCCCGCACCGCGTCGTCGAAACGAACCAGCTCGATCGCGCGGCCTTTGTTGCGAACAACCCGGACCGCTGCTTTCACTGCAAAGTGGACCTCTATGAGCGGCTGGGGCCATTGGCGCGGGCCGAGGGCTACGCGGCCTTGCTGGACGGGCTCAACCTCGATGACCTCGGCGACTACCGTCCGGGCCGCGAGGCCGCCGCTCGCTACGGCGTGCGGAGTCCGCTCGTCGAAGTCGGGCTGACGAAGGCCGAAATCCGCGAATTGTCGCGCCAGCGTGGACTGCCGACTTGGGATAAACCAGCGATGGCGTGCCTGTCATCACGGATTCCGCACGGGACACCAGTAACGCTCGAGGCGCTCCGCCGCATCGAGGCGGCAGAGGAGGCGTTGAAGGCGCTTGGCTTTCGGCAGTTGCGGGTCCGCGACCATCACCCGGTCGCGCGGATCGAGCTTCCCATCGAGGACCTTGGTCGCCTGCTCGACGATTCGGTGCGTCGCCAGGCGATCGCCGGGGTGACGGCAGCCGGTTACCGCTTCGTCACCCTCGATTTGGCTGGGTTTCGCAGCGGTAGCCTGAATCCCGTCCAGTTTGTCGGCCTTTCAACCGGTGGGGTGTGAAGGCAGCCTATTTCGACGTCTTCGCCGGCGCGAGCGGCGACATGCTCCTCGGTGCTCTCCTCGACGCCGGTGCGCCGCTCGATGCACTCGTCTCCGGGCTGCGGACGCTGGATCTCGCTGGCTGGCAGCTTGACGCTCGGCCCGACCGACGAGGCGCGATCGGCGGAACGCGCGTCGAAGTCCACGTCGATCCGGCGACCCCTCAGCCGCATCGCCGGCTTCCCGATATTACGGCCTGCATCGCTGGCTCGCGCCTCCCTGCCCGGGTGAAACGGGACGCGATCGCCATCTTCCAGCTGCTTGCCGAGGCGGAGGGGCGTGTCCACCGCGTCAGCGCCGAGGAAATCCATTTTCACGAGGTCGGGGCGGTCGATTCAATCGTCGATATCGTCGGGACGGTCGCCGCGCTCGACTTGCTTGGGATCGAACGTGTCTTCGTTTCGTCCATTCCGCTCGGCGGCGGGACCATCCACACCGCCCACGGCGTGATTCCGGTGCCCGCCCCGGCGACCGCGGAACTCCTCGCGCGGGCTGGGGCTCCGGTGCGGCCGAGCGCGGGCGCTGCGGCAGAACAGGAGATGGTCACGCCGACGGCGGCGGCTGTTTTCGCGGCACTCGGAGAGTTCGCGCAGCCGGCATTCCGTCTTGCTGCCGTCGGCTATGGCATCGGCGGCCGTACGCTGCCCGACCAACCGAACGCCCTTCGGGTGCTGATCGGGGAGAGCGCCGATCTCGAGCCCGCGCTCCTGCTTTTCGAAACGAACATTGACGACCAGCCAGCGGAGCAGCTCGGGTACGTCCTCGAGCGCCTCTTCGCCGCCGGGGCGCGCGACGCTTGGTTCACTCCTATCCAGATGAAGAAAAACCGACCCGGCGTGATCCTCAGTGCGATCGCCGACGCTGCCCGCGAGCAAGAACTTGCCGGCCTGCTGCTTCGCGAGACGACAACGCTGGGAGTGCGCATCGTGCCGATCCGACGCCACGAGGCGGAACGCCACGTTGAGCTGGTCGACACGCCATTTGGCCCGGCGCGGGTCAAACTCAAGCGCCTCGACGGCCGAACGGTTGCGTTCGCGCCCGAATTCGAGGATTGCCGTCGGATCGCCGCCGAGCGAGACCTCCCGATTGCCGAGGTCTTTCGCCAAATCGAATCCTCGGCACGTGTCCAGTTGGACTAGTCCGCGCACAGCGCTGGACCGTGGAGACTGGCGCGTGGCGATCCACCAGATATGGTAGAGTCGGGTGGCAAGCGACGACAGTCCCCTGTGTTGGCCCGGCGGAGTGACGAATGAAATGCCCCTATTGCCACCACCGCGACTCCAAGGTGGTCGATTCTCGGGACAGCGAATTGAGCATTCGTCGGCGCCGCGAATGTCTCAGGTGTGGGCGTCGCTTTACGACCTACGAGCGTGTGGAGCTGGCGCCCTTGCTGGTCCTCAAACGCGACGGCCGGCGCGAGGAGTTCAGCCGGGAAAAGCTGCTCGCGAGCGTCCGCAAGGCGACGGATAAGCGGCCGATTGCGTCCGGACAGGTCGAGGCGATCGTCGAAAGCATCGAGGCCGAACTCAATCGCCAGCCCGGAACTGACGTGTCGAGCGCAGAGATTGCCGAACTGGTAATGACGCGCCTACGTGGCTTGGACGACATTGCCTACATTCGGTATGCCAGCGCCTATCGCGAATTCGGGGACCTTGAGCGCGTCCGCGAAGAATTGGAGCGACTGGCCACCACCCGCGAGCGGGAACGACTGCTGCGCGATCAGCCGCCCCTGTTTTCCCTCGACGATTTCGAGACCGCCGCCCGGACCGAACGCGCCCCGGCCCGCTAGCTCAGCGTTTCGCCGAGCAGGGCGATGACGAACTGGTGCGCCAAGCGCCCCGATCGGCCCGAATGCTGAAGCTCCCAGCGCAGCGCTCGCTGGCGCAGTTCATCCGATGGCAGCGCGATGCCTGCTTCGGCGGCAAGCGACTCGACCATGCGGAGATACAACTGCTGGTCGGGAGCAGGGAAGAAGACTCGAATACCGAAGCGATCGGCGAGTGACAGTTTTTCGTCGATCCGCTCCCGCGGGCTTATGTCGCCGTCGGCCGCCCGTTCGGTCCACACCTCGGTAATCAGATTGCGCCGATTTGAGGTCGCATAGACGACGACATTGTCGGGTCGGGCTTCAATGGTGCCCTCCAGCAGTGCCTTTAGCGCCTTGTAGTCGGTCTCGTCCGCTTCGAACGAGAGATCGTCGACGTAGATGATGAACCGCTCGCGCCGGCCACGCAGCGTGTCCACGATCGCCGGGAGGTCAGCGAGGTCGGCCTTGGCAACCTCGACGAGCCGAAGGCCGCGATCGCCGTAGCGCGTCAGCAGCCCTTTGACCGTGGACGACTTGCCAGTGCCACGGGCGCCGGTGATCAGGACGTCGTTCGCTGGTCGTCCGGCGATGAACTGCTCGGTGTTTTGAATGACCGGGGCGCGCTCGCGCTCGTAGCCGACGAGGCTTTCAAGCCGGACCAGATCCGGCGCCTCAACCCCGTGGAGCGCGCCGGCCCGCCAGCGGAACGCCCGGTATCGCGCGAACACGCTGCTGCCTTGGCGGTAGGCTGTCACGAGCGCGTCGAATGCGGCCTCGACGTCCGGCGCTGCGAGCAGATCCTCCTTGATGCGCCGGCGCTCGATATCGAGGGTGCCGCGAGGCAACGGCGCGACGTCGTCCCACGGGGCGCCGTCGGGCGCGAGAACGGCGCCTGTTTCCCGGAGGACCCGAAGTAGCAGCGCAAGTTCGCGAAGCGCATGGTGGCGCAGCGCCCCACCGATCGGGGCGTCCGGCGCCCGATCGAGCTTGTGCGACAGAATATTGCGATCGTCGAGGAGCCGGTCGAGCAGCCAGTCGGTGAAGGCGTCGCCGACGGGAGGCGCGGGGGCAAGCTCAGCGCGAGCGATGAGAGCGAGACTGAGCCGGGCGAGCCGATCTGCCCCGGTGGACGCGCCGGCGGAGACCAGCGCGTCGATCAGCAACTGACCGATGTCATCGGCGGGGACGCCGGCGAACAGCCGTAGTCCCTTCAACGCAGCGATAAGTGCCGCCGCGCCGGCTGGCTCACCCATCGTGCACCATTCCTTGCGATGGTTGGGGAATCATGAGTCGAACCTGTCACTTTTGCGACGGCGATCATCCGCTGGATGCTGACGGCGCGGCCCGCTGTCGGCCAAAACGGCGCTTCAAGGGCGCGTTTGACGCGGCGCTCGCGGCGCCGGCACACCGTCAGGTCGACACGCTGCTCGGAAGGGTGATCTTCCTCGGCGAGCGGCCTGATCGCGAGTTCGTCGGTGCGTTGCTCCAGCGCATCGCCCGCGACGGTTGGCCGGCCTAGACCTTCAATGCGGTGATCTCGCGGGAGAGCGTATTGCCCTTGATCCGAATCCGGACGTGGGTGACCCTCAGTCGCATCGATGTGCCGTCGGTTTCCAGAATGAACTCATCGTTTCGCTCGAACCGGTAATCGCTCTCGATCGTCGCCAGCGGCCTCGACCGTGCGCCGCTGAACGGATCGGCCTCGAAAATCTCGGTGCGCATGTTCCTCTCCCACAAGCAGTGTAGCGGAATCGGGCAATTGCCGGTCGCTGGTAGGATCACGGGCGAGGAGGTGGGGATGCCACGTAGCGAGCTCCGAAAGCAACGAACGCGCAGTGCGCTGCTGGACGCCGCTCGCTCCCTCTTTGCTGAGCGCGGCTTCGAGGGAACTACGATAGCGGCAATCGGCGAACGCGCCGACCTCGGCTTCGGTACGTTCTATCTCTACTTCCGCGACAAGGAAGACATTCTCCGAGCCGTGGTGATGGAAGGGTTGGCATCCCTTCGTGACCGGCTCGCCTCGCTCGACGGAACAACCGGCGGCGTCCTCGAGTCGGGCAGCGCAGCCCTCCGCGCGGTTCTTCACCACGCCTACGACAATCGTGATCTTTTCCGGGTGCTCCTTAACTCCCGCACGCTGAGCTCAGCGCTTGAAGCACAGGCGATCTTTCGTGACCTCCTGATCGATCAACTGGCAGCGCTGATTGGCCGCAGCGAGGCGGAGATCGCCGCGCGCTTTGTCAATGGCGTCGTCAACCAAGCGATCGTTTGGTGGTTCGATCACGACGAACCGGGGCCGGACGCGATGGCGGCGCGGGCCGAGCGATTCATCTTGTTCGGCCTGCTGGGCGAGCCAACCCGACCGACCGCGCGTTGAAGCGGGACGGGCCGCTCAGCGCACCATGTTGACCCCCGAAATGGGGATGAAGCTGCTGCGATCGAGGACGAGGCGCCCCGGCTTCAGAATGGCGATCACGACATCCTCGCCGCCGCCGTTGGATGGCTGCTTGGGTTGCGCGGTCGGAAAGTCGGTCGACGCCGTGCCGCCGGCAATGGCGAGCTGACCGCCGAGGTCAATGATCCCGTAGGCCTGATCGTTGGCGCTACCGCCAAGATACGTGCTGAACTTCAGCGATCCGTCGAGCCCGATCTGGGTGATGACGAGGTCGTGCCGTTCATTGCCGACACCCGCCGCATTGGCTTGAATCGCGTTCAAGGTGCGGTAGCTTGTCGATTCGGTGTAGCCGACGACGGAAACGCCGTCTCCCGAGATGGCGACGCCCCGGAAGCGGTCATGCCCCGCTGCGGGCGGAGCAACCGTCGGACCGCCACCGAAATAGGTCGACCAGAGGAGAGTTCCATCGGGAGCGATCAGCGCGACGAAGCCATCAAAGTTCGGCGTTGGACCGCTCAGTGCTGACTGAAGAGGGTTCTTGACCGGGAATCTGGTCGAGCGGGTCCATCCTGCCACCGCCACCCGCCCCGTCTCGTCGACGGCGATCGCACGCGAGAGGTCGCTGCTCTCCCCGCCCAAGAAGGTGCTCCACACCAACTCGTTTCCGGCCGGCGCGATCTTGACGACGAATCCGTCGTCTACCCCGCCAAATGTGCTTTGGAGCGCGTTGCGCGTCGGGAAGTTGCTCGACTTTGTCCGGCCGGTGACATACAGCGCCCCGGTGCGGTCGAGCGCGATGCCAGCGCTCAGCTCTTCGCCATCCCCACCGAGAAAGCTTCGCCAAATGAGGACACCCGCCGAGGTATAGCGAGCGACAAAGGAGTCTGAAACACCGCCACCGTAGGCCGGCTGGAAGGCGCCGAGAGTCGGCAGGTCTGGTGACGACGTGTGGCTGTGGATTGAGACCGTGCCATCCGTCGCGACGACGATCCCGTTCACCTGCTCGTCGCCGGCGCCGCCCGCGAACGTGCTCCACACCAACGTGCCATCCGCGGCGCGCAGTTTGGTGACGAACCCATCGCTGGCGCCGCCGCCGTAGGTCGGCTGGGCTGCGCCGGGCGTAACCGGGAAATTCGCGGACTCGGTGCACCCGGTAACGAGAACGTGCCCGGTCGGGTCATAGGCGACGGCGTAGCCGACGTCGTCACCGGTGCCGCCGAGTGTCTTGCTCCAGACGAGCGAGCCATCGGCTGCGATCTTGCTGACGAGCACGTCGGCGCTGCCGCCGCCACCCCCGAGCCAGCACGGCGGATCGGCGACGCCGATTCGGCCCACCAGATAGAGCGCCCCGGACGGATCTGCCGCCGCGTTGAATGCCCATTCGTTCGCTGGGCCGCCCAAATAGCTGGCGTAAGTCAGCACAGAGGGGATGGATTGCTCGGACACCACTCGCTCGCCAAGCAGCGAGATTCGGCGAGCGAGGGCGTTGCTGGCGGTCGGACCGAGCACGATCCCGAGCAGGAGAAGCATCAGGAGCAGAGGGGACACCGCTATCCCTCCGTAGCGCCCAAGGCGGGGCGAACGGTGGTTGCACCAACGCCGGTAGCCAATCATTCGCATAGACGAAATTGTCGGCTGGGCCGGCGCCTTCCGTCCAGTGTCGCTGTTGCGCCAATGATCGTGCTGAAACGCAGGGGTTTCAAGCTGCGTTATGGCGAACGCTCAGCAATCCTCGCCGTTCGCACCTCTGGAGCGGCTCGACCCGCGGCGTGAGCGGGCGCGTCCAACGAAGCGCAATGTGCCCGCAGCGCACCGCGGCAGAGGACTCTTTTGCGAACTGTCGCGGTCGTGGACGGCACCAACCGCGTGCAGCATGCCCCAGACGGATCGACCGGGCGCCGGCAGCCGCCTCGGTGGCAGCGCCCAAGCCGAACAGCCGTATCGCCCCGCCACGCCAACATACAGGGCACTCTGACCGCCGCTTGCGACGAGAGCTCCCGAGTGGGGAAATCCGGCGATGACGTAACTGCTAGTCGTTCTCGTACAACTGGCGGCTGAGATAGGCCTCGAGCCCGATGATCCGGATCGCCTCCAGCTGCGTCTCGAACCAATCGACGTGCTCTTCTTCCTCGCGGATCATCTCTTCGAACATCGTTCGGGTCGCGTAATCCTCGGCCTCGCTGCAGATGGCAATGCCGGAACGCAGCGTCGCGATCGCACCGAGCTCAGTCTCGAGCCCAAGCCGGAGAATCTCCTCAACGTTCTGTCCGACGCGCACCGGGTTCAGTCGCTGCATGTTCGGGACGCCCTCGCGGAAGAGAATGTGCTTGATGATCGCTTCGGTGTCGCGCATTTCGTCAATGCTCAGAGATCGCAGCCGTCGATGAAGGAGATCGAAGCCCCAGTTCTCGCACATGGAAGCGTGAACGACGTACTGATTCACCGCCGTTAGCTCATTGGTCAGCGCCTCGTTGAGGATGTCAATCACCGCGGGTTGCGTTTTCAAGGCTGCGCTCCTTGCTCGACGAGATCGGCCGCCGAAGTGCTAGGCCTGAACGAGGGGTGTCGTCACCGGGCGGGCGGCACGCTCCGCGAGATCGACGAAATCGTCGATATCGCGCTGGCAGCGACCGCAACACCGTGGATGGTCAAGTCCGAGGACAGCGATAAGGTCGTCCGCCGTGGTATGCCCGGCGCGCCCCGCGGCTTCGATGTCTGCCTCGGTCAGTCCACGGCAGAGACAGATGTACATCACGCGGCCCATTGTGTGGATTGAACACGATCGGTTAGGCAATATTAACCGAGTGTGGCGATAGAGTCCATCCCATGACTCACCGCAGCTCACGCTGGCAGAAATTACCTAGGGTTTGTAGATAAAGAGGGATTAGCAGGTATGATTGAAGGGTCCTACCCCGACCAGGCGGCGGACCGGAGTTTGGATGGAGATCGGTCTCTTTTCGTTCGTCGAGCTGATGCCGGACCCCCGGACGGGGCAGCGCATTAGCCCTCAGCAGCGCATCCGGAATTTGATGGAGGAGATCGAGCTGGCCGACGAGGTCGGGCTCGATGTCTACGGCGTGGGCGAACATCATCGCCCCGACTATGTCGTCTCAGCGCCGGCGGTCGTCCTCGGCGCAGCGGCCGTGAGAACGAAACGGCTTCGCCTCACCAGTGCGGTGACCGTCCTCAGCTCAGATGATCCCGTGCGGGTCTTCCAAGATTTTGCAACGGTTGACCTGCTCTCCGGAGGACGAGCCGAGATCATGGTGGGCCGCGGCTCGTTCATCGAGTCGTTTCCCTTGTTTGGCTATGACTTGCGTGACTACGACGACCTGTTTGCCGAAAAGCTGGATCTCTTGTTGCGGCTGCGCGAATCGGAACGCATTCGCTGGGCGGGCAAGCACCGGCCGCCAATCGACAATTACGGTGTCTATCCGCGACCGGTGCAGGATCGGCTGCCCGTCTGGGTTGCCGTCGGCGGCTCGCCTCAATCGGCGGTGCGGACCGGCGCACTCGGTCTTCCGATGGCGCTCGCCATCATTGGCGGGATGCCGGAGCGCTTCGCTCCGTTCGCGGCGCTTCACCGCCGCGCCGCCGACGAAGCCGGGCATGCCCCGCCGCCGCTCAGCATCAATTCGCATGGGTTTCTCGCCGAGAAGTCCGAGGAGGCGGCCGAATTGGCGTTTCCCGCCTTCAAGGCCGCGATGGACAAGATAGGTCGCGAGCGCGGCTGGCCGCCGATGACTCGAGAAGCGTTCGAGGCCTCCCGCACGCTACGCGGCGCCAACTTTATCGGCAGTCCAGACGAAATCGTCGAGAAGATCCTGTTCCAGCACGAGATCTTCAACCACCAACGGTTTCTTCTCCAACTCACCGTCGGCGCCTTGCCGCATGAGAAGGTGCTCCGCGCAATCGAGCTGTTCGGGACGAAGGTCGCCCCAAAGGTCCGTCAGGCGGTTGCCCCGGTCGCCGCCTCTGCCGGCTGAGTGCGCGGCGAACTGGACCGAGTCTCCGGTTAAGCTGTGCCGATCCCAAGCGGATGACACCCGGGGGCTCGGCCATTTCATTGGCTGGCGTTCCCCTTCAGGAGCACGATGCTGTTGGGAAGCTCGCCGCAGACGCAGGCTTCGAGCTCGCCGCCACGAATGCCACTCGAGGCGTCGCCGGCACCTTGACGATGACGGCGGCGCTAAATTGGCTTGTAGGCGAACCAGCGGCTGTGGTGGGCCGAGTTGCTGCCCGGGAAATTCTCGATCTCGGAATCGGGCCCGGACCCCGTTTGGAAGCCGGTCGCTCGCAACGCACCGGGGAAGTCCCAATGCGCCCAGCCCCGCTCGTACGGCTCGGCGTTGTCCCGGATGATGAACTCGCGCAGGTAGGCATCAAGCGGCGTCCACTGCGGCGCTTGTCCAACGTCCATCACGGAGAAGAGCCCGCCGGGTCGCAGGATGCGAAACACCTGGCGAAGCACTTCCTGGCCAACCTCGACCGGCACCTCGTGGAACAGAATGAAACAGTGAACAATGTCGACGCTGTTGTCCGGCAGCTTCAAGTCTTCGGCGAGCATTTGGGCAAAGGTAATGTCGAGCCCCATCTCGACGGCGCGCTTGTGCGCGTAGCGCAGCATCGGGGCCGAGCAATCGATCCCCCACACCTCGGCTTGGGGGAGCCGCTCCTTCCAGGCGGTCGTGCTCTGGCCGATGGCGCAGGCGAGGTCAACGACCCGTTCGATCGGGCCGGCGGGCAGCGGAACGCTCTTCACCATGTTGCGCTGCAGCGAGTCGTCGTCGTTCTTCCCGCCGAAGAGGAGCTTCGTTCCATAGTGGTAGATGTACCCGGCCAGCGGGTGATCGGCGTAGCCTCCGGGCTGCCGGTGGAAGTGGACGGCGGTGTAATACTCGGGCAGCTTCAAGGTGGGGTCGAGAAGGAGGCGGCCGGGCCCGCGCCGCTCGAACTCGTCCAGTTCTCGGATTAACTCGGCTTCCCGCTTGCCATAGGTTTCAAGCAAGGCGACACCGCGCATGTCCTGCGTTGAGCGGAAGAGCCGACGATGGGATTGCAAGATCGCCAGCCGGTCGAGCTCCCCCCGAATCTCCTCGACCGAGGCGGGCTTGCGGCCATGGCGCGCTTCGAATTCCGCCTCGAGCTCGGCGTACCGCTCGTTGAGAGCTGGGGTCACGTCGTTCACGGTGAAGACGCGAATCCCTTCGATAAAGTCGAGATACGCCGCGTCGTCCGCCTCGGTCGCGCCATCGAGCGTGCCGATTCGTCGGGTCGGGGTGTCAACCATGCTGGCCTCCGTGGGCGGACATCTCAGTGTCCGGCTCGAATGTCAGAAGTGTACCTGAGATCGGCAAGCGAGTCCCTCTTTGGTAGCCGGTATACTGCGTGCGGGGACGGAGGGGCGACGATGCGGATTGGGCTCGCGCTGCAATTCCAAAAACGCCTAGGCGGCAGTTGGGACGAGGCCTATGACGAACTCGTTTGGCAGGCCCGTTTTGCCGATGAGCATGGTTATCTCAACCTCTGGATGGTCGAGCATCATTTCACGGAGACGACCACCGCCTCGCCCAGTGTGGTGCTCTCCCACGTGGCTGCCATCACATCTCGGATTCGCGTCGGATACGCCGTCGCCTTGCTTCCCTTTCATCATCCGCTGCGCATTGCTGAAGAAATGCTGCTGCTCGACCGGCTGAGCCGGGGCCGTCTCGACATGGGAATCGGGCGCGGTCATACGCCAATCGAAGTCGCGACACTTTGTCCGTCGCCGGAGCGCTCGGTCGAGTTGTTTGACGACGCCGTGACGGTGCTGGTCCATGCCTTCCGCGGCGAGCCCTTCACGCTGCACGGCGAGTATTGGACATTCCCTGAAGTCCAACTCTTTCCTCCGCCGGTCCAGCGGGGCGGCCGGTTCTGGATGCCGATCACGTCGCCACGCTCGATCCAGTTTGCGGCACAGCATGCGATTGCCCCCTTACTCGGTAATCGACCGCTCGACGAACTCAAGGCGACCCTTGAGGCCTACACGGCTGCCTGCGTCGCAGCCGGCCATTCTGAAGAGGTGATCCAGTCGCTCCTCGATCGGGCAGCTATTACGCGAGTGGGCACGATCGCCGCGACGTTTCGCGAAGGGGAAGAGCAAATTCGGCTCGATGTTGCCCAGTTTCACCACTCGTTCCAGGTCAATGGCGTTCCCGTCGGCGACCCGCGTTTCCCACGTTTCCCAACTGCTTGGCCTCCGCTTGATGACCCGATCGAGACGATCCTCTTCCGCCGGGGCGTGTTCGGGACGGCCGACGATCTCGTGGATCAGCTTCGCGAGTTCGAGAAGATCGGCATTCGGCAGGTGTCGCTTGGATTTGGTTCGTACCTCACCCCGACCGCTGAACGACGCCGGCGGCTCGAACAGTTCACCCGGGAGGTGTTACCGGTGTTCCATCGAGGGGTCTCGCCGGCCTGACCAGGAGGCCGTGCTACAATGGCGCCGGAGAGGAGGCGCCGGTGACCGTAACCGACGTCGTATCGGTCGGAATCCTTGGGTTTGTCCTGCTGGTGCTCGCCGCGATCGTCATTCCTGAATTTCTGCGCCGGCCTTCGATGAAGCCGTGAACGTCGAAGACCTGATGGAACGCGAGGTTCTGACGGCACGGCCGGACACGCCGGTATCCGCGCTCGCCCGACAGATGTACGAGACCCGGCGCAGCTCCGTCCCCGTCATCGACGATGCTCGGCGGGTGGTCGGCATTGTCACCATGACCGACTTGGTGGTGCGCAACGCGAACTTGCACTTTCCGCGCTACATCAAGCTTCTTGATAGTGTGATCTACCTCGAAAGCACCAAGGAGTATGAAGAAGAGCTTCGCAAGGTGCTTGCCTCGACGGCGGGCGAGCTGATGACCACGCCAGTGCGTACGGTGCGTGTCGGGACCGATGCCGGCGATGCCGCCGCCGAGCTTTTCGAACACAAGATCACTGCCCTCCCGGTCGTCGACGAGCACAACCGGCTCGTTGGGTTGCTCAGCCAGTTCGAGTTCGTCAAGCTCATCGCTCAGGATGCCGCTGCGGCGGGGTGATCGGCACATCCCCGCTTTCCGTGGGTCAGTGGGGCCATGCGGCGATTCCAGTCAGCGCCGACCCGTGGTGGCGCTGCTGACCGGTACGTGCATCATCTCGTTGGTGCGATGAAGATCGTCCTCCTCGGCTGTTTCGCGCTCTCGCCAAAGGGCACTGTTGCGCAACGCGCTCTTCCGCTCGGCCGGGCGCTCGTTCGGCGTGGTCACGCGGTGACGCTCCTCGTCCCCCCCTATGACAATCCGAGCGAAGCCGGGCAGGCCTGGGAAGATGCAGGCGTGCGGATCGAAACGCTTGCGAGCGGGTGGGGGCTGGCGGGCTGGACGACCGCACTCGTTCGGCGCACGCTTGCGCTTCGGCCGGACGTGGTCCACGCGTTTAAGCCGATCGGCCCCTCGGGGGCGGCGGCGCTGCTGTTGGCGCAACGGCTGCCCCTCGTGATTGATCTGGATGATTGGGAGGGGTGGGGCGGCTTCGCTAGTTCGGGCGCTTATGCGCCTCCGCTCGCTGCATTGATCGAGTTGCAGGAGCGGCTCACGCCGAAGGTAGCGCGGCGACTCACCGTCGCGAGCCGCGCCTTGCAACGTCGATCGATCCGGCGCGGCACGGCGCCGGCGGCCGTCCACTACCTGCCAAACTGTGTCGACCGAGCGGCGCTCGAGAGTGCACCGCCGTCGACCGAGGAGATGCTGGCGTTTCGCGCGGCGGTGGACGCCGGGGACGAGCCGATTGTGCTGTACGTCGGCTACGTGCCACCGGCAAATGATCTTGACTTGGCCGTTGCCGCGCTCGCGCCGCTCGCCGAGAGCGGCGAGGTGTTCCGCTGGGTGCTGGTGGGGGATGGGCCGGGCCTCGACACGCTTCGCGGTACGTTGCCCGCTGCCCTTACGGAGCGGACGCGTTTTCTTGGACGGTTGAGCCGGCTGGCGTTGCGGGCGGCGTTCGCGGCGAGCCGGCTTCTTCTCGTGCCAGCGCGAGACACCCGGATCAACCGCGCGAAATGCGCCATGAAGGTGGTCGACGCGCTTGCGGCCGGATTGCCGGTTGTTGCGCCGGCGGTGGGCCAACACCGCGAGTACATCGTTCACGAAGTCACGGGGCTGTTGACCCCGGTCGGGGATCGCCGTGCGCTGACCGCGGAGATCCGTCGGCTCTTGAACGACCCTGCGCTCGCGGCACGATTGGGCGCAGCGGCAGCCGACCGAATGCGGCGGGGCTACAGCTGGGACCACTGGGCTGGCGAGGCTGAGCGCGCCTACCGCGCCGCCGTCAACGGTATACCATTCCGGTAAGAGCAGCTCAGCATCGTACGGGGTACGCCCATGCCTGGTCCTCTTGCCGGAATTCGTGTCCTCGATCTCACGTGGGCGCTGTCCGGCCCATACGGCACGATGATCCTCGCTGACCTCGGGGCAGAGGTCATCAAAGTCGAACGACCTCCGGCCGGCGATATCGCACGCGAGAACGGACCGTTTGTCGCGGACGTTTCGTCGTATTTCTTCTCTATCAATCGGGGCAAACGGTCGATGACGCTCAACCTCAAGCATCCGGAGGGCAAGCGCCTCCTGCGTGAGCTGGTGAAGCACGTCGATGTCCTGACCGAGAACTTCGTTCCTGGCACGATGGATCGGCTGGGCCTCGGTTATGAGGTGCTCAAGTCAGACAACCCGCGATTGATCTACGCCGCCACCTCGGGGTTCGGCCAAACCGGCCCTTATCGGAGCCGCCCGGCCATGGATGTCATCGTGCAAGGGATTTCCGGACTGATGAGCATCACGGGACCGGAGGGCGGGCCGCCGGTGCGGGTTGGCACCTCGGTCGGGGACATCGTCGCGGGGATGTTCACCGCCATCGGCATTTTGGCCGCACTTCAGGAACGCGAGCGGAGCGGCCTTGGCCAAATGATCGATGTCGCCATGCTCGATAGCCAGATCGCCATCCTCGAGAACGCGCTCGTCCGCTATTTCGTCGCCGGCGAGTTACCCAAGCCGCTTGGCACGCGCCACCCCATCCTGACGCCGTTTCAAGCCTTCCCGACCAAGGATGGCTACATCGTCCTCACTCTCACTGGTGGAGGCGAGAACGTCTGGGCGCTGTTCTGCGCCAAGATCGGGCTCTACGATTACATGGACGACCCGCGGTTTCAGACGAATGCCTCCCGCACCGAGCATCACGCCGAGTTGGAGCGGCTCGTCTCGGCGGCGCTGCGCGAGCGCACGACGGCAGAATGGCTGGCCGAGTTCGAAGAGCTCGGTATTCCCTGTGGGCCCCTGAACACGATCGCCGAGGCGGTAGCCGATCCTCAGGTCAACGAGCGTCAAATGATTGTGCGCATCGAGCATCCACGTGCCGGCGCAATTCCGGTGAGCGGCAGTCCTGTCAAGCTGTCGCGGACCCCGCCGGATGTCAGCCGGCCAGCCCCAGATCTCGGCGCAGACACCGAGGCGATCTTGCACGATCTGCTCGGCCTGACTGACGACGAAATCACACGGTTACGCGCTGCCGGCGTGTTGTGACCCAGCCGCCCCTTGCGAAGTTTCTCGGCCGGGTGCTCTTCATCGCGGCGACGGCGTTCGGCGGCGGGATGGGCGCTCACTATTACCATCATTTCGTCGAGCGCACCGGCTGGCTCAGCCGCGACCAGTTTTTTCAGGACATGACGCTCGCCCAACTGCTACCGGGCCCAAATATGGTGAACGTGGTTGCGATCATTGGTCAGCGGTTTTACGGACCGCTCGGGGCGGCGCTCGCGACGATGGTAGTTCTTCTGCCGGGAACCACGCTGCTGGTAGGCCTTGCCTCGCTCATTGCGGCGGTCCAAGCGAACACGGCGACCGCCCGCGTGATGGACGCTGTTGCGGCGGCGGCCGCCGGCCTGCTCGCGATGACGATCGTTCGACTTGCGCCGAGCGCCAAGGGGGCGAGGTTCAACGTCGTCATCGTTCTGGTCATCGTCGGGCTACTGATCGTCGTGCGACTGCCGATGGTGCCGGTCGTGCTGGCGGTGGCGCCGATTGCGATCTTCCTGAACCGGCCCGGCACGCGATGATCGACCTCCTCGAACTGTATCTGGTCTACTTGAAACTCGGATTTCTCGCGATCGGCGGCGCGGCAGGGGTTCTTCCCGAAATGTATCGCGAGTTTGTCGTCGTCCACGGTTGGATGACCGACGCCGAGTTTGCGCAGGCCTATGCCATCGGTCAGTTGGCGCCCGGGCCGAACATGTTGATGCAAATGTACGTCAGCTACCAGCTCGCTGGGTTCGGTGGCCTCGCGGTGGCGCTGCTCGGCTTTTTTGCGCCGACGGCGGCGATCTGCGCGGCGTTCAGTCGCTGGTGGTACGGCCGGGCAGCCTCCCCGTGGACGGCAGCGATCATTCGCGGGCTGGCGCCTGTCGCCCTTGGCCTGATGGTCAGCGGCCTTTGGACCGTTGGTCAAGCCGCGATTGTGGATGGTAAGACCGCCGTCATTGCGCTTGGCGCGGCCGGCCTGATGCTCACGCGACGCGTCAACCCGGTCATCGTGATCGCCCTCGCCGCCGTCGTTGGCTACCTGTCGCCGGTCTAGCTTGCCGCGGCCCTCGGTTGCCGCTACGCTGCTGGCATGCGTGTTGTCGGCTCCGCCGCGCTCATTGCCGTCATCGCAACGATTGTCGTCTCCTCAAGCCTGACCTCGGCGACCTCTCCCCGCGGCCAGCGCAGCGCTGTACAGCAAAAGCATCCGATTCTCGGGGTTCACACTCGCCTCACGGATGAGGTCGAGCCGTGGAAGATCCAACGCACCATGCAGATGGTGCGCGAAATGGGCGCGACGTGGGTCGTAGAGTACTTTCCTTGGACCTACGTGGAACCAGCCAAGGGACAGTACGACTGGGCGCATGTCGACCTCGTCGTGGATGCTGCGCACGACGAGGGACTGACGTTGGTCGCCCGGATTGACAACGTCCCGCCGTGGGCTCGTCCCGCCGGCACGACCGACCGCTACATCGACGCTCGAGGAATTCAGGACTACGGCGACTTTTTGGCAGCCTTCGTTCGCCGCTACCTCGATCGAGTCAGGCATTACATCGTATGGAACGAACAAAACACGACCATGGAATGGGGGTTCCGACCCGTCGATCCGGAAGGCTATGTTGAGCTCCTAAAGGTCGCCTACACGCGAATCAAGGAGGCCGATCCTTCTGCTCTTGTCCTGCCCGGGGCGCTTGCTCCCACGCTCGAGCGCTCACGCGACGCGCTGGACGATCTCGTCTATCTCCAGCGAATGTATGACGCTGGCGCGAAAGACTATTTCGACCTGATGAACATCCACTCCTACGGACTGCGCAGCCCACCGGACGACCCCCCCTCGCCGAATCGGATCAATTTCGCGCGGGCAGCGCTCATCCGCGAGGTGATGGTGCGCAACGGCGACGGTGAGAAGCTCGCGTTCATCAGCGAGGCTGGCTGGAACGATCATCCGCGCTGGACGAAAGCCGTTCGACCGGCGCAGCGCGTCGAGTACACCGTGCGCGCCATCGAAAAGGCCGAAGCCGAATGGCCGTGGCTCGTCGGTCTTTGCTTTTGGACCTTCCGGCTGCCGTTCCCGGCCCGCAACTACAACGACCAGTACACCTTCGTCGATGGCGAATTTCGTCCCAAGCCGGTGTACGAGGCGGTGCGCGATTGGGCCCACCGCTAGTGACGCGAGCCTAGGGCACGTCCTCTGGTCCTTGATCGACGCGATTTACGTAGAAGCGGCGGATCGCTTCCTCGTCCGGGCGGCTAAGCGGGAGCTTGTATTGCCACGCGACGGCGGTGATGGGCGAGTCCATGCGTTCGTAGGGCGCCATGATGATCTTCCGACGTCCCCATTTCGAATTCGGGAGACGCAGCGAGATCTCCTCGAGCTGAGTGATCTGGTCGGCCGGCAGGTCTGGCTTGTAGAGCACGACCACGTAGCCATGTTCGAGGCTGTGTACCCAGTTCCCTTCCGGCACGGGTTGACGATAGAAGCCCGCCGGTGCCGCACTGGGGTAATGGGGTCCACTCGCCGGAGGATAGGAGCTATACGTCAGCTCCGTGCCGTTGGGGACATGCTGTGCCCCTTCGCTGGGGTACCACGTCGCTCCATCGGCGGGCTTCGGCTGGACGATCTGCCAGATGCCAATCCCGGCGACCACCGCAAGCACGGCGGCCGCGGCGATCCACCACAACCGATGTCGGTTCTGGGCGCGTTGGCGGGCAGCGCTGCGACGGGCGGACCGTTGCGCCTTCGCGCCGGCTGAGGGCGATGGCGTGGCCGCACGCGGTTGGCTGCCGGCGTTCGCTGCCGTTGCCACGCCGGACTTCGGGGAGGAGCCACGTTTCCGTTTTGTTGCCACGTGAAGGTTCCTTTGAGGGATCGTCAGTGGGAGTCTAACGAACGAGCCGGGCCGGCGAAGAGCATTCTCTTGGAAGAGCTTAAACAACCCCCCGCAAGCGGAGCGATTCCCTCTCCGCATCGGAGTAGCCGATCTCACTGAGAATGGCGTCGGTGTGTTCGCCGAGCGCCGGCACCGCAAATACGCCAGCCTCCTTGCCCCGCACATTGATCGGGTGACGGAGCACCTCGATTTCGCCTGCCGGCGACGGAACAACGTCATAGCGGCCTCGCGCCCGCAGCTGGGTATGCTCCCAAACCCCGGCGAGGTCGTTGACCCGACCAAATGGGATATCCGCCGCCTCAAGCCGCCGCTCGACCTCTGCTACCGTTAGGCTGGCGAACCGCTCTTCAATAAGCGCCTCTAACTCATGGCGATTGGCGAGGCGTTGGGCGTTGCGATCGAATCGAGGGTCCCGTGCTAAGGCCGGGTCGTCGAGTACGCCCGCGCAGAACCGCACCCACTCGCGCTCGTTTTGGATGGCGAGATTGACTGAGCCGTCGGCGCAACGGTACGGTCCGTAGGGCACGATGCCGCTATGTCGCATGCCGGCGCGTTGCGGCGGCGTGCCACCATAGTGGGCGAAGTAAAGCGGCGCGGAGATCCATTCCGCGATGGCGTCGATCATCGCGATGTCGATTGCTGCGCCGACGCCGGTGCTGGTCCGCTCGTACAGGGCGGCGAGCACTGCGGTGAGGGCATACATTCCTGCGGCGATATCGACGACCGAGATCCCTGCCTTTGCCGGCTCTGCTGGGCTTCCCGTCACGGCCAGCAGTCCGCCTTCACCTTGCAGCAGCAAGTCGTAGGCTTTGCGGTCGCGGTGAGGGCCATCCGGTCCGTAGCCGGAGATGTTGCAGACAATCAGCCGTGGGTCGCGGGCGCGCAGCTCGTCGGCGCCGAGGCCAAGCCGTTCGATTGCGCCGGGGGCGAGGTTTTGGATGAAGACGTCCGCCCGGGCTACCAACCGCCGCATGATTTCGGCTGCTTCCGGCGCTTTCAAATCGAGCGTGAGACTGCGCTTTCCTCGGCCGACCCAAGCGAACCACGACGAAAGACCGTTCACGGTGGAGTCGTAGGCGCGAGCGAAGTCGCCGCCGTCGGGCCGCTCGACTTTGATCACGTCGGCGCCGAGGTCTGCGAGATGCCTCGTGGTGAGCGGCGCAGAGATCGCTTGCTCGACAGCGACAACGCGAACCCCGCGCAGGGGCGCATAGTTGGTCATAGCCTGACTCCGGCAACTGATCGACGAGATGGTAACCGAGGGCGGCGCGTCCGACCGGCGGTCAGGCTACAATCGTTCAACACGGCTCTGGGATCCAACGTGGACGATTCGCCGCACCGGGCGTCCGAACGCGAATCGCGGACCGGGATCATGCGGCTTCGGTTCCCGGCGCTCGTTGAAGCCGCATATCAAGCGTACCTCGACGAACGGTTTCGAGGCTGGGTTAGGCTGGCATGGGTGGCCAGCGTGCTGATGCTCATCGGGCGGACGCCCTTGATCGCGGTCTTCAGCATCCAAGACGTGCCACCGGAGATCGAGGTTGGCACCTACGCCCTCCCGAGCTTCGTCGTGCTCAGCGGGTTCAACGTCGTTGCGCTTGTGATCGCACTGGTAGGCGCCGGTCGCACCTTCGCCGGAGCCTCGGTTCGCGAGGCGCAGCGGACGGCGATTGCCGGCGGTGTAGTGCTCATTCTCGCTTTTCTCTCTACCCACAACCTTCGCACTGTGCCGAGCTACCTCAGCCCAATGGGAATCCCGCTGATTGTGCTTGGGCTCGTCCTCGGCTTTCGCCTCGGATTTGGCTGTACCGCGGCGCTTGTCGCGCTGACGCTCGCCTTGCAGATGGGGTTCGAGCGCTTCAACACCTTCCCAGCACTCGTCAAGGCCAATGCGCTGTTCATCGTCGTACCGTACCTCGTGCTCGCGCTCGTGATCGCATATTTGCTGGAGCGCGATACGCGCAACGAATTTCTCGTCCGCCGGGCGCTCCAACTCGAGCGGGAGGCACTTGCTGCCCGCACGGAGCTCCTCGCGCAAGACGCGATGACGGATGAACTGACGCAGGTCGCGAATCGCCGGAAGTTTGAGGAGACGCTGGCGCAGGAATGGCGTCGTGCTCGGCGAAGTGGATCGCCAATCTCGCTCATCATGCTCGATATCGATCACTTCAAGCGGTTGAACGATCGCTTCGGCCACCGCCACGGCGACGACGTTCTGCTGATCATTTCCGATCGGCTGCGCGCTTTTGCGAAGCGTCCGGGTGACCTCGTTGCGCGCTACGGTGGCGAGGAATTCGCCCTGATTTTGAGTGACACGCCTCGAGTTCCGGCGGAGGAGATTGCGGAACGGCTGCGTCGGGCGATCGAAGGGCTTGGCCTAGCGTCCGGCGTCGAACCGGCGGGGTTCGTGACAATCAGCGCGGGCGTCGCCACGATGCGGCCAGCCCTCGGCGGCGAACCGTCGCAGCTTGTTCAAGCTGCCGATGGTGCGCTGTACCGTGCGAAGCAGAACGGGCGCAATCGCGTCGACGTCGCCGCGGATCCAGCAGATGTCGAGGGGCTCCGACCGGGGTCGCCGGCGTAAGCGGAACCGCCCGCGTTGGGAGGCTGGCGGGCGCTGGTGAGAATGATGGACGGCCGATGGTCATGACGCGCTAGCGCGCCAGAGCCTTGAGAGGGATCTTCGACCAACGTCGATGCCGGGCGACCTCACTGGCGCTCGTGTGCTCGGCCTTGACCTCGCGGATGAGCCGCGCCTTCGCGGCTTCCTGCAGCAAGCGCTCGCGCTTCTCGTGGGCGTGGTAGGCAAACTCGCTGAACTGCATGGTGCAGCTCCTTTCGTAGTAGGCCTCACCAGCGCCCGCCAACCTCCCAGCGCGTCGTGAGCATACGGCAACGCGCGGCTGCTGCCCTCGGCATCTCGGACAGCAAATTTGGCAACAAGTGGACAGCGGTTGCCTGTACCGTCAGGCACGGATCGGGGGCGTGGGGGTTGATCGAAGGGACAGCACGATGGCCAAGTTCATCAGGTCAATTGGATGATTCCGCGCTGCACCGCGATCCGGACGGCCTCCGTGCGGGTGCCTGCGCCAAGCTTTTGCAGAATGATTCCGACGTGGAACTTGACGGTCCGCTCGGTAATGACGAGCCGCTGGGCGATCTCTTTGTTGCGCAGCCCGGCGGCGACCAATTGCAGCACCTCGATCTCCCGCTCAGTGAGCGCCTCAGCGGCGGGTTCGCGGCCGATCGACTGGACGCGGTCGATCAGCTTGGTGGCCACCGCCGGATGGAGGAGGCTCTGCCCTTGGTTGACCAGTCGGATCGCGCGGAACAACTCCTCTCGCGGCGCCCCTTTCAAGAGATAGCCGCGCGCCCCGGCCTGAACAGCGCTGATGATGCGTTCGTCCGTGTCGTAGGCCGTCAAGACGAGCACGCGGCTGTCTGGCCGGGACTCGAAGATGCGCCGGATCGCTTCTGCGCCATCGAGGTTGGGCATCTCGAGGTCCATCAGAACGACGTCCGGCTGGTAGCGGTCGGCGAGGTCGACCGCCTCGCGACCATCGGACGCCTCCGCAACGACCACGAAATCGGGCTGCGTTCGCAGCATTCCAGCAAGCCCTTCGCGGACGACGGGGTGATCATCGACTATCAGGATTCGGATAGGCCGGCGATCCTCGGGTGAGCTCACGCAACGCTCCAGTGCCGAACGTCGGTCAAGCCGGTTTGACCGGGATGTGCAACTCGATTGCCGTGCCGTCTCCTGGGGTCGAGCGCACGTGCAGTGTACCGCCGAGCAGATGCGCGCGCTCTTGCATGCCGATCATTCCGAAATGGCCATCGCCGATGAGCACTGGGTCATGCGGGTCAAACCCGACGCCATCATCTTCGACGAGCAGGCGCAGCCCATTGCCGTTCAGCTCGATAGCGACGTTCACCTCGCTCGCTTGGGCGTGCCGATTAATGTTGTTCACCGCTTCTTGGACAATTCGGTACACCCCGTTCTCGATGGCCGGGGCGATCTCGCCCTCAACGTTGTGTCGGAACGAGTAGTAGTAGCCGTTTTCTTTGCTCGACTGCTCAAGCAGACTGCGGATGGCATCGGCGAGGCTCTTGCGGGTCAACGAGCGTGACCGCAGGTTCTGGACGGAGCGACGTGCCTCCTCCAAGTTGAGGCGAGCAAGACCGAGCGCACGGGCGATGGCCTCTCGGGCCCGTTCCGGATCGGCCGGGAGGGCGGCGTCAGCCAGCTCGAGCTGCATCGTAAGCGCCGTCAACCCTTGCGCTATCGTGTCGTGGATTTCCCGGGCGAGCCGGTTGCGCTCCTCAGTGACGGCAAGTTCACGGGTCTGGTCGTAGAGCCGGGCGTTTTCTATGGCAACGGCGATCAGGTCGGCGAGCGTCTGGGCAGTGCTCAGGTCGGTCTCATCAAACGCATCGACGTGTCGGCTCTCGATGTCGAGGACGCCTAGCACTTGGTCGCCAATCCGGATCGGCACGGCAAGCTCAGCACGTGTCTCGGCCAGCCAATCGCGAAAGAGGTAACGGGGCTCCCGCGAGACATCGTTGGCCATAAGCGGTTGCCCGCTGCCCGCGACCCAGCCGACGATGCCCTGCTCGCCGACCCTCAGCCGATGATGCGGCGTTTCCTGGCCGTATTTGCCGGCCGAGGCGCGCGCTTCCAACACCGTCGGGTCGTCACCTATCAAGAAAATGTTGACGTTCTCGAAGCTAAACGCATTCGCAAGCTCGGATGCGATGAATGGAAGCAACTCGTCGAGGTTGCGAATCTGGACCAGCCGTTGCCCAACTAAATTGATCGTTCGAAGCTGTTCGGCGCGGTGGCGCAATCGCGCGGTGCGTTCGATGATGAGCGCTTCAAGGCGATGGCGATCGTGGGCGTTGGCGGGTGGAGCGGGCGTCTCCGGTGGCTCCGCCGGAGGTGCCGGCGCTTCGGCGACGCGTGGCCGACGAACGAGGAACACGAGGAGACTGGCGACCGTCGCCGCGGCGACGAGAGCGCGCGACGCGCGCGATCGCCAGAGCGACCAGGCGATTAGGGGCGCCAAAACGCCGCTCCAGAAGGCCAGCAGCATCGGCAGTAGGCTCCGCATCGGCCGGCATTCCTCCTCGCGCGGGTCGGTCAGCGAATCGATTATGCCGCCGCACCTGCAATGGCGGCAATCGCGCCCGGGCTACCCAAAGGCCGAGACAGTCGACGTCGACGCCGCACCGACGACTGCGAAGCTCTCGATTTCGATGAGCAGCCCATACTGCGCCAGCCCTCCCTTGATGGTGGACCGGGCAGGATAAGGATCCGCGAAGTAGCGGCCGTAGACGGTGTTATACGCCGCGTAGTCTCGCCAGTCCGTGATCGTGACAAGCGTCTTGGTGACGTCGGACAAGGAGCTCCCGAGCCGGTCGAGGCAAATGGCCGTGTAGTCCAGCACCGCCGCCGTTTGCGCTGCGACGTCGCCGAAGCCAATGAGCGCACCGGCGGTATCCGTTGCCACTTGACCTGAGACAGCGATCAGGTCGCCGGCGCGGATCGCTTGGCAGTGAGGGGCGACGCCGGGTGAGAGACGGGGATCGAGGAGCACGCCAGGCCGAACATCCGCGGACTGATACCGGCCGGGGATCGCGGTATCCACGTAGGTGCGTTCGCCGCCGACGACGGCAAGCATGGAGAACTCGATCAGCCGGCGAGGATCCTGAAGTGAACCGAGAATGGAGGCGCGTGCGGGATACGGCTCGCCAAAAAATTGGGCGTAAATCTGGTTGTAGGCGTCGAAGTCCCGCCAGTCCGCAATGGTCGTGTGGGTCTTGATCACGTCACGTGGGGTCGCGCCGAGCGCGGCGAGCGCCTGCCGGGCGTTTTCAAGCGCTTGTTCGGTCTGCGCGGTGATGCCGCCCGGCACGACGTTGCCGCGCTCGTCTACGCCGGCCATCCCGGAGAGGACGACCAAATCGCCGGCGCGGATCGCTCCCGAGACGAATGGGGGGACGACTCGGCCGGGCGCCGAATAGCGCTCGCGCGGACGACCGACGACGGCCAATCCCTCAATTTCGACGACCATTCCAACCTGGGCCAATCCTTGCCCAATGGTGGCAAGGGTCGGCCGGATGTCCGCGTAGCGCGACTCGATCGCTGCCCAATAGTGGTCGATCTCACGCCAGTCCTCGATGAAGGCGGTCAGTTGAACGACATCCTCTCGGCGCGCCTCGACGTCGGCAAGAGCGAGGTCGATTGAGTCGAGAATGACCTCGGTTTGTGCCCCGATATCTGGCCGGCCGACGCGGCTGCCGGCGAGGGCGCCATCCGGGTGAATGCCCACCATGCCGGAAATGAAGACCAAATCGCCGGTGCGTACGGCGTTACAGTAGGGCGCGATTGGCGCGGAAAAACGGCGTGACCGGACGATTCGGGCGGGCATTGAGGGCCTCCGGGTGAACCTCGCGTGGCTAGCGTACCATCAGGCCGGGCAGACGTCACCGCCGGCAGGCGGTCGCCTAACTATAATCAGGTGATGTCTCCGGGTGATGATCAGGCTCCCAACGCCGAGCACTCACTACAAGCGGTTTCTCCCTCTTCGGAGGGGGAAGGTGCGCGTGGCGACGGGCCTCCTCCGCCGCGAACCGGCCAGCGCCGGGTTGGCAAGCTGCGGGTGGGCGATATCCGCCGCCGCGCCGCCCTTGAACGTCGGGAGGCGCTCGACACGCGGGAGCCCCTTGCCATTCGTTTCGCGGGTGAGCGGTACGAAGTTATCGGCGAGGTGCTTGCCGAGTACAGCGACGACGCCCGAATCGACCCGTGGGCAATCACCGTTGGGGTAAGCCAAGCGGCGAAAATGCTCGGCTTTAATGCCCGAGAGGTCCGTTCGCTCATCCGCGTCGGCCGCCTTCCCGCCCGCAAGCACAAGAACGAGTGGCGCATCCCCCTCGAAGCCGTCCTTTAGGCCTCGTTCCACGTCGCCGGTACGAGCGCCTGCTACCGCGCCGCCGGCGCTCGTTCGACCTCGGGTTCGAACGCCACGCAGGCCGCCGCGGCATCCGTCGCGATCGTTGAGCATTGGCCGAGCGAACAGGACGGACCGGCAGTAGTGGCGGAGGAAATTGCGCCAGTGAACAGTCCAGTCATGTATGCTGTCTCGGGTACGGTATACGGTGTAGGGTTCGGCAGCCGAGTCGGTCGGCGTTCCCGCGGCACGCCGGAGGATCCCCTCCACCCGCCGAAGCTAACCGGGAGGCTCGGATGTTCCGACGTTCGCTCGCGCCTTCGCTCAGCAGTTTGGCCGCGCTGCTTCTCGCTGCCTGTCTGCCGGCCGCGCCTTCGGCGACACCGGGCGGGGTCGCGCCCGCGCCAGACCCGGGTAAGCCACCGCTCGCCGAAAATCAGCGCTTAGTTTTCGCAACACCGTCGCTCAGTACCGACCTCGATCCGCATCTGACGATCGGCGCAACGATCCGAAAATGGGACATGTACGAGACGTTGGTGCTGCTCGATGAGAAGGGGACCGCAAAGCCGCTCCTTGCGACCCGCTGGGAACTCGTCAGCCCGACGAGTTGGCGGTTTACGCTTCGGCAGGACGCGAAATTCCACGATGGCACGCCGTTTACGTCCGACGACGTGGTCTTTTCCTTCAATCGGTTGCGTAAGCCCGAGTTGAAGTCGCCCGTTCCGGGAACGCTCACCTCGCTCGATCAGGTGACAGCCGTCGATCGCTTTACGGTCCAGATGACGACAAAGTACCCAGATCCGCTGTTCGTCAAGCGCATGTGGTACGTCGGAATGGTGTCGAAGGCATACGTTGAGCGCGTCGGCGATGCGGTCATGGTAACCACGCCGATGGGAACCGGGCCGTTTCGGCTCAAAGAGTTCAAGCCCGACGACAAGCTGATCATCACCGCCTGGAATGAGCATCCGTATCGCAAGCCGATCCTGCAAGAGATCGAGTTCCAAGTGGTTCCCGATGCGAATGCCCGCACGCAAGGGCTTCGGCTCGGCGCGGTGGACTATGCCTCACTCGTCTCGATCGAGACGGCGGCCTCCTTGAAACGCGAGGGGTTCAATCTCGACCCGGCATCGGATCAAATAGCCGGCGTCCTTTTTGATGCGTGGGGGACGGACGGAAACTACGGCCCGACCTCGAACAAGCTCGTTCGGCAGGCGATGAACTATGCCGTTGACCGGGAGACGTTCGCGCGGACGATTTATCACGGGTTGGCGAAACCAGTTGGTGTGCACATCCCCGAAGGCGTGATCGGCTACAACCCCGCCGTTCGGCCCTTCACCTACGACCTCGCCAAGGCCAAGCAACTGCTCGCGCAAGCGGGCTACCCCAATGGATTTGAGGTCGAAATGGAATTCTGGGTGACGGGGGCAGAGACGCAGCCGACGGCCCTGTACATCCAGAGCCAACTGAAAGAGATTGGGGTGAACGTCAAACTGACGCCCATCGACTTTCCGACGTTCCGTGACAAGATCTACAAGCAGAAGCCAATTGCGCCGATGTACCTCGGCGCCAGCGGCACCGCGCCAATGATGGACGCGGACTACATTCTCGTCTGGGCGTGGGGCAACAATCGGGCCTATGGCAAACGGATGAACAACGCCGAGTTTGACCGGCTCTACGAGGCAGCGAGCGCCGAGATGGACGCGGCGAAGCGCGAGAAGCTCTTGCAAGAAGCTGCGGCCGTCCTCCAAGACGATCCGTCTCGACTCCTGCTCGTCTCGTTTGCGCCGCAGAGCGCGTATGCGAAGCACGTGGGCGGCATCGAACGGCTTGGGGAAGGGCTGCCGCTCCTCGACAAGCTGTACCGAACCAAGTAGGCTCGCAGCGACCCCACCGTGAACCCCGGGTTATCGCCGTCCCGGCGGTAGCTTGGGCCTCATCAGCGCCTGGAGCGGAGCATGGCTCGCCTGCACATCGGTCTCAATGAGGATTCGCTCCCCCTGCTCGAGACGCTCGCGATCGCCCGGGAGGCAGCGCGTCTCGGCTTCGGCGGGATGTGGACGCCTGAGAATCGCGAGCGGAGCGGGTTCGTCACGTGCACCTACTGGGGAACGCACGTTCCCGGGATTCAGGTCGGCATCGGGATTTTGCCGGCCCGGGCGCGTTCGCCGCACAGCATCGCGCTCGATGCCATGACAGTGCAGGAAGTGACGGGTGGCCGGTTCATTTTGGGGCTTGGTTCGTCCGGCGGTGGTCCGGCGTGGGGTACCCCAAGCGATCGACCGGTGGCCGCAATGACCGATTACGTCCGTACGGTGCGTGCGCTCGTGGCTGGGGAACGCGTCGTCTACCACGGCAAGACGATCCAGCTCGCCGGTGACCAAATCTTGATGCCCGGAGTTCCGCCGGTGCCCGTCTACCTTGGCGCTCTCGGACCGCAAATGCTCGCCGTCGCCGGCCGCTATGCCGATGGCGTCTTGCTCAACTGGACAAACGAGTCGCGAGTGAACTTTGCCCGCGAGAGGATAGCCCGGGCCGCTGCGTCGGTCGGACGTGACCCGTCCACGGTGGTGATCGCTGGCTATATCCGAGTCAGCGTCGACGAGGACGAGGAGCGGGCTCGCCGGGCAGTCGCCGCGCAAACGCTAAAGTTTTGGCGCATGCCGCACTACCGGGCGCAGTGGGAAGCCATGGGGTTCGAAGAGGCCAGCCGGCTGGCACAGCTTGCCGTGGCAAGTGATGACCCAACTCGGGCCGCCGACTCCCTGCCGCACGACTTCGTCCGGTCGGTCTCGGCGTGGGGTACGCCGAGCACCGCCGCGCGGCGTTTCGCTGAGCTCGCGGAAGGGCTCGACATCGCGATTGCGCGCGTCATTCCCGCCCGACCCGGGCGAGACGGCGTCATGGCGGTCCTTGAGGCGCTTGCGCCGCTGTGCCGCTAAGCGTTCTGCCAGCGCGGTGGCCGCTTCTCGCGGAAGGCTGCGATCCCCTCGCTCCGGTCGGCGGTCGATTCAAGCAGGACGTAGAGGTCGCCTTCGAGTTCGAGCGCGTGAATGAGGGGCAGCTCCAGCCCTCGCTGGATAGCCTCCTTCGCATAACGCGCTGCAATTGGCGCCTGCTGCGCCATCGCTTCTGCGAGGGCGCTCGCTGCAGGTTCGAGCCCCTCCTCCGCCACCACTCGATTGAGCAGGCCGGCAGCCGCAGCGCGAACGGCGTCGATCGGCTCACCAGTGAAAATGAGTTCGCTCGCGAAACCGGGGCCGACGAGTCGAGCGAGGCGCTGTGTACCGCCCCAGCTCGGGATGAGCCCGTATCGCACTTCTGGCAGGCCGAGGGTGCACCCCTCGGTCCCAATCCGAATATCGCAGGCGAGCGCCAGTTCCAGTCCGCCGCCAAGCGCGTAGCCCCGGATCGCGGCGAGCGTCGGAATCGGCAGAGCGGCCAGCCGCTCTACATGCTCGCCGGGAAAGCCGCACGGCGATTCATCCAGATCCAATCCCGAGGAAAATGATGGCCCCTCACCGATGACGACCAGCGCCCGAATTGCGTTTTCTTCGGCGAGCTCGTCGAGCAGGGTCACGATTTCGCCGGCGAGCTGCTCGTTTTGGGCGTTGTGCTTTTCCGGTCGTGACAACCAGAGCCAACCAACCGCGCCGCGCGCTTCGTACCGGATCGTCCGATTCATGACGTGGCCCCGAACGTGTGCTCAAGCTCACGCCGAACGATTGGCTTGACCTCATCGACCGGAATGCGCTGACCGAGCTCCCGGCTAATCGACGTTACACCCCGGTCGCGGATGCCGCAGGGAACGATGAATGAGAACCCGGAGAGGTCGGGCCCGACGTTGAGCGCGAAACCATGGCTGGTCACCCAGCGCGATACCTTGATCCCGATGGCCGCAATCTTGCGCGGCCCGACCCAGACTCCGGTCAATCCCGGCACCCGCCCCGCCTCGATTCCCAGTTCCTCGAGGGCGCTGATCAGAACACCTTCGATGTCGCGCAAGTAGCGATGAAGGTCCCGTCCCCGCCCCGTCAAATCGACGATCGGATATCCGACGAGCTGACCCGGGCCGTGGTAGGTCACATCGCCCCCGCGATCGGATTCGCGGACGGCCACCCCCCGCCGAGCCAGTTCGGCCTCGGAAAGCAGGAGGTTTGCCCGATTGGCGGCCCGACCGAGGGTGATGGTCGGCGGATGCTCGACAAACAGGATGGTGTCGCCGACGCGGCCGCTCAGGCGTTGGGTGACCAGCGCCTGCTGATATTGCAGCGCGTCGTCATAGCCGAGCAGGCCAAGGTCACGGAACTCGAGCGTCGTGGTCGCCGCGGTCATCGCACAGACAACACATCGGCGCTGGCGGCTTGCTCATGGGCGTGGTATGAGCTGCGGACGAGGGGACCGGATTCGCAGTGCGCGAAGCCGAGCGCCAGCGCGTACTCCTTGAGCGCGGCGAATTCGTCTGGGTGCACGTAGCGGTCGATCGGGAGATGCTGCTTCGAAGGCTGAAGATATTGCCCGATCGTGACGATCTCGACACCGGCTTCACGCAGGTCGCGGAGCGTCTCGTGCACCTCGTCAATCGTCTCGCCGAGGCCAACCATCAGTCCTGACTTGGTGGGAACGCTCGGCGCGATCTGTTTGCTGCGCCTTAGGAGCTCGATGGAGCGGGCATACCGGCCGCCCGGCCGCACCCGCTTGAAAAGCCGAGGTACCGTCTCGATGTTGTGATTGAGAATGTCGGGCAGCTCTTCGAGGACGGTCGCGAGCGCGGCCTCCGACCCTTTGAAATCCGGAATCAAGAGTTCGACGGTGCAGCCTGGGTTCAGGGCACGGACGCGGCGCACCGTGGCGGCGAACATCTCAGCGCCGCCATCCGGGAGATCGTCCCGCTGCACCGAGGTGATCACGGCGTGACGCAATCCCATCTTCTTGACCGCGAGCGCAACCCGCTGCGGCTCGAAACGATCGAGGCCCTGCGGCATCCCGGTTTCCACGGCACAATAGCCGCAGGCGCGCGTGCAAACGCGGCCGAGGATCATGAACGTGGCGGTGCGGTAGCCCCAGCACTCCCCGATATTGGGGCAATGGGCTTCCTCGCACACCGTGTGCAGATCGAGACCGCGCATCAGCTGCTTCAGTTCGCTGAAATTCTCGCCGGCGCCGATCCGTACCTTGAGCCACTCGGGCCTCCGGACGAGCGGTGCATTCATTGGGTTCCTCCGCGCGGTCGCTGGTTCGATTCTACCCCACGTCCGACTGCTGCTGAGATGCCTTGGCTGGGCAGCGGTGGGCCAATTCGGCGGATCCGCGGTACGATCGCCGCGAGGTGTTGTCCATTGACAGCGGGAAGGAGTCAGCCATGCGTCGTCTAAGCAAGGTCGCCGGGGTGACATTCGTGTTCGCCGGCCTCGTTCTGCTCCCGGTCCGAGCAGCCGGACAAGAGCCGTTGAACCAAGCTGGGCCGACTTGGCAGGTATGCACGCCGGGTGAGGTCATAGCCTTGGATCGGCTCGCCGAATGGGGCGTGAACCCAGCCGACGTGGCGGGGTTAGGCCTTCAGAATGAGGCGGGTGAGTTCGTCTGCCCGGCGACTGGCCAATTCCCCATTCCGCCTGGACCGGGCGGCGATCTCAGCGAGTGGGATCGCATTCGCCGCGCGATCGGCGCGTGGGCTGGTGTCATCGTAGCCCCGCTCTTTCCGGACCCGCCTCCGCCTGCACCCGAGGAGGGGGCCGAAGACCCGGCGCCGCCTGCACCGCCTGCGCCGCCGCCCTCGGGGTACCTCGCGCCCGGCGGACGCTAGGAGGTCGCCGGGCACCCCGCGAAAGCAGTCGGCCGGGCGGTCCGGCCGTTTGTCCAGCGCCAAGTCTTCCCGTTTGATCAGTCCGCTCGCGGCGTCATCGTGGACAGAATCTGCCGAGGCGCGCATCAACCATGACCATTGTCCTTTCGCGCGTCAGTGGAGGTTCAGTCATGAACAAAGTCTTACGAGGGACTGTTGGATTTTTCATCATCGCCGCCGTGAGTGTGCTGCCGCCGAGCGTAGCTGCGGACGAGCTGGGACTGGCTGGCACGCCCGCTCAGTCTGAGCGTCAATACGCACCGGTGGCGGCCGACTGGCCCGGGTGCGTGCCCGGCCATCTGCTCACCGCCACTGTGCAGGTGGCGAGCGAGCCGCCCCTCACCGGTTCTGAAGCGCCGTCGACCCGCCCGGGTACCGCCATCGTCTGTAGCCCGACGGGCGAGTTTCCGTATCCGGTCGATCCGTACGCCTATTGGCCGAATTTCGAGCAGATCCGCGGCATTGTCGAGGAGCGTACCGAGAGGATTGTCGGACCGCTTCTCAGTCTGGGCAAGCCGGTGAACGAGCTAGCGGAAGAGATCATCACCGAGGGGCCGATCGCTGTCCCGGACGAGGAATAGCGACCGCGTCGGCCCCGCCCGACCCTGCCCGCCACCCGGCGGGCGAATTTGTTGTCGCCTATCGCTGAGGAAATTGCCCCCCTCTCGTATCGCCCCTATCATCTGATGAGGGCGCCGCCCGAGCGCGTCGGGCTGCGGTCCCGGGGGCTGCGTGGATCACGGCGGCAACCAGACGGTACTCGGCAATTACATCCTCGAGACCGTCATCGGTCGGGGCGGGATGGGCACGGTTTACCGCGCCCGCCATCGACTGCTTGGCCATACGGTAGCCGTCAAGGTCATTCACCCCCACCTCGTCCACGACCCGACGGCGCGTGACCGCTTCCTCCGGGAGGCGACGGTCGCTGCCAGCCTCCGCCACCCCAACACCGTTCGGGTGTTTGACTTTGGTGCGGAGACGGAACGGGTCTTCCTCGTGATGGATTATCTCCACGGTGAGCCACTGAACACGCGGCTCGCCGCTGGCCGCCTGCCCACCGTTCAGGCGATGCACATCTTGCAGCAAGTCGCCTCGGCGGTCGACTACCTCCATCGGCAGGGGTATGTCCACCGCGACATCAAGCCGGCAAATGTCATCGTCGATCACGCCTTGAACGCAACGATCGTTGACTTCGGCATCGCGCGAGCGCTCGACGGCGGATTGCTGACGAGCGGCGACGTTATCTCGGGGACGCCATTTTATCTCGCGCCGGAGGTGTATCAGGGTGAGCGGCCAGGTCCGGCGGCCGATAATTGGGCGCTCGCCGTGGTTGCATTCGAGCTGCTGACCGGCCAGCGCCCGTTTCTCGCCGAGAATCAACCACAGCTGATTCACGCGGTGACGAGAGGAGAGCCTCGTCGCGCCACGAGCCTCCGCCCGGAGTTGCCCCGCGAGATCGACGTCGTGTTTGAACGACAGTTGGCCAAACGGCCGAGCGACCGCTACCCGAGCGCGGAGAGCTTTTTGCTCGCGCTTCAGAGTGCGCTCCGCGGCCAGATCATCCGGCCCGTCGCGCGTCCTAGTCCGTCGCCCAGTCAAGCGGAACGAACTCTTCCGGTGAATGTGGGACAGTCCTCAGCGCCTTCACCAGCGCACCTGTCAGCGGCCGACGTGATCGTGCCGGGGGACCCGGCGCGGGCTGTACCAGCCACACCCCCTCGGTCGCCCCGGTTCGGTTGCATCATCGCTGGCGCCGCAATCGGACTCGGCGCGTTTGCGCTTCTCGTGTGCTTGGGATTGGGCGGCGTTTATCTTGCCACCAGTGTTGCTCAGATTAACGCCACCGCGACCGCTGAGGCGGACGCAACGGGGACGGCACGCGCCGTTGCTGCCGGTACATCGACCGCGGTGGCACGGGTAACGGCCACCGCTGAGGCTAGGGCAGCGCGGGTGGGCGCCACGGCGACGGCGGCGGCGGCCGGCGCGACCCGCCGGTTCGGTCCCGTCTCGGGCAGCTTTGCCCACGAGGAGGACGGCTTTCTCGAGTTGCGCGCCGCCGGCCAGTCGCTCGTCAGTTTCATCGTCGAAGCGTCCTTCACCAACCCGTTCAGCCCTAGCGAGAGGATTTTCGACTACGGGTTTACTTTCCGGGATACCGGCCCGAACCAACAGTACCGCATCATGTTCTATCCCAGCGCCGCGCGTGGCGGTGCCTTCCGATTCATCTTGGTTGAAGGTGACCCGAACAACTCCCGCCCAGTCAGTTGTGTTGACCCAACGAATGAGACTCCGGTCACTTCCCAAGGCATCGGCAGTGTGTCAGGATCCGTCTTTCGAAATGGCGAGGGGGAACAGAATACCCTTCGGCTCGTCGTGCGCGGTCCGGTCGGTTGGGTGTGGGTCAACGATACGCTCATCGCCCGCTGTGCTGTCGACGCGAAGCTCGCCGCCGGCGACGTCCAGGCCGGAATTGGCTTTACCAATGACCGCGAACTGAACGGCCGATTCACGACGTACGAGGGCTTCACCGTCTGGGCGCTGCCATGATGACTCCGTCAGACCCGGGCCCGGTGCCGGAAGGCTGGGAATGGCCAGAGGCGGGTTGCTGCAAGAACTAGCTCGCTCGGCCGAACGAGTCAGGGTGAGGGTATCAGGCAGACGGCGGTGCTCCTGTCGTGCCTACTGCCGGTCAGCTTTACAGTCGTGGTGACGGTCGGGCCTGAGAGATCTGCTTGGGCCCACGATGCCAAGGACGACGATTTTAGGGGCCGCGCCTTGCCTTGGATTCCCACGGCATCAGTGGCTCGGCATCGTCCCGACCGTTCACGCGAGTGCCGCAATGGCGGCATCGGGAGAGGCGAATCACCCTTCTCGGGCCAAGCTGGGCAAAGCGGTCGCGTGGGACGGCTGGCCCTCGCGTCTATTTTGGGCGGAACGCCCCGGCAATCAGGCTGCCGTCGAAAGGCGCGGGCGCTTCGCCGGTCGTGGCGAACAAATACACCGCGACCCGGTAAATCTGACCGAGCGCCGCTGAGGTAACCGCGACGACGGCGATCCAGATCACCCCGATCGCAGCAAGGGGGATCAGCAGATCGAGGCGGCCGGAGATCACCCCGAGCGCGGCGATCGCGACACCGGGCAGGGCGGCAAGGAGCGTGACAAGCCCGATACCAACGTTGCCGACGACTTGTGCGCCCCACGTCTGGCGCAGCAACTCGGTGCTTCGCTTAATCGCCGAGAAAGGGTTGATCCCCTCGGCAACCATGACCGGAACGACAAGAAACGTCGCGACCGACCAAGCCGCCCCAAGCACCGCGCGGACGACATCGCCGACCGCGCCCCGCCGCTCCAGGAGGGCGAGGACAGTGCCGACAATCGCGTTCAGCACCGCAAACCCAAGTATGAGCGGCACGTTTCTGAGCGCGATGGCGAATCCCTCGCCGATGGTGACGCGCTCGCCCCGGAACCGGCGCAGCACAACGGCTGCCAGCCCGACGTTGAAGAAGAGTGCAATGAACGAGGTAACGAGGTAGAAGGCGAAGAGCAGCGCTACGGCTGGCAGGTTCTCCGCAGCTCGCGCGGAGGCTCCGGTCGCGACCGCCACGCCGATCGCCGGGAACACAAATGCGAGGCTCGCCAACAGGGTCACGACGCCGGCGATTGCGGGGAATGCGAGGAGTCGGGGGTCGTCGGTCAGGACTTTCCAGCTCGACGTTGCGAGCGCCCAACTTCGCGTGAGTCCACCCATAACGCTCCTTCACCGAATGATCACGTGAACGGGGGAAACCGCCACTCGTAGATGCCGATTCCTTCGCCAAAATGCTCGGTCCGCACGGAAACTGGCTTGACCACCATCCCGACGAGCAGCTCACGAACATCGTCGTCGGATAGCGCGGGCATGGATCCGCCGCGCGCCCGATTTGCCTCGATTCGACGGCGATACATCGACACGAGGTCGTCTCCCTCGACCAGCGAGGCAAGCCCCTTGAGGTAAACATTGCGGCCTTGCGTGCCCTCGGTCCAGACGACGGCGACGTGGGGATTGCGTCGCACTTGAGCGACACGCCCCGTCTGGCGCGCTTGGACGACCTCGACCGACCAGTCGTCGCGGAGACTGACGCCCATGACCCGGCCAGTCGGGAAGCCCGCCTTGTCGATGGTGTAAAGTGCGGCCGCGCCGCGCTCGACGATGAATGCCCGAACGGCTTCCTTGATCTCGTCGGTCGCCGGTAGCGGCGGGCTCGGCACGGCACGGCGGCGAGCCGCCTCGCGTGGATCGTGGATCTCCGGCATACTCTCCTCCGGCGCCCTACCCTAGCGGCGGACACGTTGGGGCGTCAAGCGGCTGCTGGCGGCGTCAAGCGGAGGAGGGCATGCATCTAGCGGGGGAAAACGGCAATTGTCACCGGCGGGGCGAGCGGCATCGGGCGGGCCATCGTCGAGCGAATCGTCCGCGATGGCGGAAACGCCGTCATCGCCGATGTTGATGACGAGAAAGCGAACGGGCTCCAGCGCGAACTAGGCGACCGGGCGCTCGCCGCGCACGTCGACGTGACTGACGCCGAGGCGATCCAATCGGTGGTCCGGCAGGCCGTCGAGACCTTCGGCGCACTGGACATTATGGTCAACAACGCCGGCGTGATGCTCGTTGCTCCGGCCATCGAGATTACGCCCCAGCAGTGGCGGCGCGTCCTTGACGTCAATCTGACGGGTGTCTTTCTCGGCTCCCAAGCGGCAGCGCGCCAAATGATTGCTCAGGGACGGGGCGGAGTGATCGTCAATGGCGCATCGGGCGCGGGGCGACGCGGCTCCGCGTTTTTCTCGGCCTATTGCGCGTCGAAAGCGGGGGTCATTTCGATTACTCAATCGCTCGCGATCGAGCTTGCGCCGCACAAAATCCGTGTCAACTGCTACACGCCCGGCCATATCATGACGCCGTTTTGGGAGACCATCGCCGAAGGGTACGCTCGCGTCACGAACAGCACGCGCGAAGCCGTCCTTGAGCGCTTCCGAGCGTCTGTCCCGTGGGGCAGATTTGGAACGCCGGAGGAGGTCGCCAACGCTGTCGCTTGGCTCGTCAGCGACGAGGCCGAGTACGTCAGCGGTCAAGCAATCGCTATGAACGGCGCCGAGCTACCGTGGTAGCCCGCGTAAACGGGTACACTTCGCGCGAGAAGGAGGGCACGTCATGACGACGACCGAGCTGATGATTGAAGACCTCGCCCGCCTGTGGTCCAAGCCGCGCCGCCCGACCCCGATCCAGACGGGCGAGGATTATCGTCAGTCGCTCCGTGGAAGGAACTTGCGGGTCTACTTATTCGGCGAACGGATTGAGGAGCCTGTAGACCACCCGCTCATCCGTCCCTCGATCAACGCCGTCGCCGCGACGTATGACCTTGCCATCGAACAGCCGGAACTGGCGACCGCTTGGTCGTCGATCGCCGGGCGCCGAGTCAACCGGTTCCTTCAGATCGCTGAGAGCGTCGACGATGTCGTCGCCCAGAACAAAATGCAGCGGCGGCTTGGCCAGCTCACTGGCACCTGTTTCCAGCGTTGTGTCGGGATGGACGCCTTCAACGCGCTTTACTCGATCACCTATGAGTGCGATCAAGCGCATGGCACAACGTATCATCAGCGGCTCCGCGAATTTATCCGCTATTGCCAAGAAGAGAACCTCGTTATCGGCGGCGCGATGACCGACCCAAAGGGCGATCGAAGCAAAGGGCCGAGCGAGCAGGAAGACCCGGACCTGTTCGTGCGAGTGGTCGAGCGGCGCGACGACGGAATCGTCATTCGCGGGGCGAAGATGCACCAGACGGGTTGCCTCAATTCGCACTGGATCGTCGTTATGCCCACCATGCGGTTGCGGCCTGCCGACCGGGATTACGCCGTGGTCGCGGCGATTCCGGTCGGTCACCCCGGCCTGACGTTCATCTATGGCCGACAGTCGTGCGACACTCGGGCGCTCGAGGGCGGCGAGATCGACCAGGGCAACGCCCAGTTCTCCGGTCAGGAAGCCATGATCATCATCGAGGACGTATTCGTCCCGTGGGAGTTCGTCTTTCTGGACGGCGAGACGGAATGGGCTGCGCCGCTTGTCGAACGATTCACCGCGTTTCACCGCCGGAGCTACGTCTGCAAGACGGGGCTCGGGGACGTGCTGATTGGCGCGGCGGCGCAGATTGCCGACTACAACGGCGTCCCGAACGTGTCACACATCCGCGACAAACTGGTCGAAATGGCGCATCTGAACGAAACGATCTATGGCGCAGGAATCGCGTCCTCGTACGAGTCAAAGCCGACTGCCGCGGGCAACTTCCAGAACGACGATCTGCTTGCCAACGTGTGCAAGCACAATGTCACCCGCTTTCCCTATGAGTTGGCGCGGCTGGCGCAGGATATCGCGGGTGGGCTGGTCGCAACGCTGCCGTCCGAGCGCGACTTCGATAATCCGGACACCGGTCCGCTTCTGCGGAAGTTCCTCAGAGGACGCGAAGGCGTTGCGGTCGAGGACCGGGTGCGCATTCTGCGGCTGATCGAGAACATGACCCTTGGGCGCAACGCCGTTGGCTACCTGACGGAATCCATGCACGGCGCTGGCTCGCCGCAGGCGCAGCGCATCCAAATCCAGCGCTCTCTCAACCTCGAGGAGAAGAAGGCGATGGCGCGCCGTCTCGCAGGTATCGACCAGCGCAGGGACACCACCGCCGAACCTGCCTGAACGACTCGCCTCGATGGGATCTCGCCGGTGCCTAGGGCGCTGCACGGCGCGGCGGTGTTGGACTGACCGTTCCCGGAGTCGCGGTCGGGTCGGCGGCGCGTGGCGAGCCGGTCGCGGTGGGCGTCGCAGTCGCGGCTGCTGCTGTTGGACTGGCCGATGCCGTGAACGAGGGGGCTGCACTGGGCGCCGGCGCCGTCGGCGAGGGTGTCGCCGCGACCATGAGAGTTGGTGTCGGGCTCGGTAATGGCGGCGCAGTGGACGATGGGGTTCCGGTCGCCTGCTGGCTGGCCGGCAGTGTTGGCGTGGTCGCCGGGGTAACGCCCAGATCGAAGCGAACGACGACTGCCTGTCGGTCCGCCGCGCCGCCGATTGCCGCCGCCACGGCTGCTTTGCCATCCGGTTGGATCGCCACGCCGTTCGCGTTGGCGCTTGCCGCACCAAGCCCGTGAGTGACGATACCGCTGCTCCCAACCTTCGTGTCAAACATGCCGGCTGGGGTCAGCGCCGCCAGCAGTGCCGAGGAGCGTCCGCTGCGCTCAACTGCGAAGCCTACCGCAACGATCCGACCGTCCGGTTCGAATGCGACATCTTGGAACGAGATCGCGGTGCCGGGGAGTGTGGCGGTGACACCGCCGCCGTTGCCAAATTGTTGGTCCACCACTCCAGCAGGTGTCAGGCGTCGTACGCCTCCCCCGGAATTGACGACGATCGCAGTGCCATCCGGCTGTGCCACGATCCCGCTGGCTGGCTCGGCCACGACTCCGTTCTGCCCAAACGCCAAATCGAGCGTCCCGGTTGGCGTCAGGCGGACGATTGCCGACCCTGCTGCCACGATGCGCCCGTCGGGCAGGAGCGCGAGGTCGAAGCCGTAGGCGAACTGGCGCCCGAGGGCGCTTTGGAACGCGCCGTCCGTCCCGAACGCGACATCGGGCGCACCGTTTGGAAGAAAGCGGGCGACCAGCACCTGCGATCCGGTTGCCTCGCTGCTGTCCCCGACCATGACGATCTTGCCATCGGGCTGGACGGCAAGGCGCTTCGCGCGGGCGGGCGAGCCCCAGCGGCGACGAACGACGCCGGCATCACCGAAGCTCAAATCGGGGTCGCCGTTTGGGTGGAACCGGGCGATGAACGCGTCGTCTCCCGCGCTGCCGGCCACGAGAATCGCGCCATCGGCTTGGACTGCTGCGTCGTATGCGACGCTGCCGGAGCCAACGCTCCGACTCAGAATACCATTCTGGCCGAAGGTAGGGTCAGGCTGGCCATCTGGCCGAAGCCTCGCGATGAGTAGGTTCCCCTCGCCGGCTCGCCCCGCGACCAGCAGCTCGCCGTTGGGCAGGATCGCCACGGCATTCGCCTCCGACCAGCCCAGCCCAGCGAGTGCGACCACCCCACGCTGGCCAAAGCTGCTGTCGAGGTCGCCCGGCGCAGCCGAGGCGACCTGAAGCACGAAGAGGGCGATGCCGCAGGCGCCGGCGGCGAGAACGGTAAGTCGGGCAAGCGGCGGGAGGAAGGGGCGCGGCATGGAAGCTCCGAGGGGCTGCGCAACGGCAGGCGCATTTACGAAACCCTACCACGCTCAGGCCTGGTGGTTCAACGCCGCGCTACTCGTTCCGGAACCGCCAGCGGGTCACGTTGGTGGGAAACGCGCTCCAACCAAACCCTACCCGCGGACGGAATTCCCACAGCCCGCCGTCGTCCCATTGATTGACGGTAGGACGATAGTCGTGGGAGGCGGCGTACTTTTTGGCAAAGGCGGCCGCCAGCTGCTCGGCTAGTGCCGGGTCCGGCTTGCCCGCCGGCCGCGCTCGCCCCTCGAGGATGACGACCTCGTCACCGCTCTCCAAATGAACAACGATCTCGGGGTTGGCGGCGATGTTGCGTGCCCGCCGGGTTTCAGGGCTGCCTTCGAAATACAGGGTTCCGTCCAGCCAGACCGCCCAAGCCGGCATCGCGTGCGGTCGTCCGTCCGGTCGGGTCGTGCTGAACCAATAATTGCGCGCCGCCTCGAGCCGCTCGATTGCCCACGCCCATGGCAGGGCGCCGTCGTTGGTGTCGGGGACGCCGTAGCCATCCGGCATTCGGGGGCGATCGGTCGCTGGTGAGCCAAAGGGAGCCTGCATCGTTCACACTCCTTGAGAAAGTTCCGCCAAGGCTACCAAGCGATAGATGACACAAGCTGTCATGATTTCGGCGCCATACCGACAACACGAAAGGAGGAGGGCATGCGCGCCGATCGCCTGCTTGCTATCGTCCTGTTGATCCAACGGCACGGACGACTCTCCGCACGTGCGTTGGCGGACCGCCTCGAAGTGTCGCCGCGGACGATCCTGCGCGACATGGACGCATTGTCCGCGGCCGGCGTTCCGGTCTACGCCGAGCGCGGCGCGGCGGGTGGCTGGTCGCTGGCCGGCTCATATCGGCTTGAACCGCCACTCCTTTCGGATGAGGAGATACAGTCGCTCCTACTGTCGGGTCCGGCTCGACCGCTGCGCGATCTCGGGCTGGCCGGCGCGTCGGGGACGGCCGTTGTGAAGCTGCTGGCGGCGCTGCCAGAAATGAGCCGCCGCGCCGCTGAACAGGCGCGCGAGCGAATTCTCATCGACACCGCCAGCTGGCGCCGTTCGGCGGAGCCCGCACCGGCGTTGCCTGCCATCCACGAGGCGCTCTGGCGCGATCGCCGGATCGAGTTGGTTTATCGCCGCGACCACGACACTGTGACCCGGGTGGTCGATCCGCTTGGTCTGGTCATGAAAGGGGATCGCTGGTACCTCGTCGCGGCGACCGACGGCGAGCCACGGACTTACCGGGTCTCGCGCGTTGCCCGCGCGACGGCGCTCCCTGAGCCGGTGACACGGCCTCCGCGGTTCGACCTCGCCGTGTACTGGGAGCGTTCCACGGACGAGTTCATTGCCAACCTGCCGCGCTTTCCGCTGGTCGCCCGGGTTGCACCCTCCGCGGTGCACCGACTCTCGTTTCCCGGATCCTACGCCCGTGTCGAGTCGCTCGGCGAGCCGGATCACGACGGTTGGAGGACAGTCCACCTCGTTCTCGAGACCGAGGACGAGGCGGTGGCCTATGCGCTCGGGTTCGGCGCTGCGCTCCGTGTCATCGAGCCGGAGACCGTTCGCGAGCGCGTCGTGGCCGGTGCGAGAGCGGTGCTGGCCGCATATGGCCGCGGCGAGTGACGGTGAGAGCAAAGCCGTTTCGGCCGCGGCGGCTCCTCAGTGCGCCCGCCGCGTTCGAACCACGAAGCCGAACCACCTGCCGCATGTTCGACCTGTTCGACCGGGCCTTGCTGGCAGCGACGGAGGATATCCGGCTATCGGTGACGACGCTGGCATTGGTCTTGGTCTCACCGCCTAACAAACGTTCCACTGGTTGCTGACGACGGTTATCCCGGTCGATCGCTCCAGCAACCGGCTACACTGCGCTGGTGGAGGGTGCAATGGACCTCAACGGGAAGGTGGCGCTCGTTACTGGCGCCTCGGGCGGCATCGGTGAAGCCCTCGCCGTCGATTTGCAGGAGGAGGGCGCAAGCGTTGTGCTCTTTGCCCGGCGCGCGAACGAACTGGAGCGCGTGCTCGCCCGGTTGGATCCCAACCGTGCTGCGATCGTTGTTGGGGACGTGGCGGTGCGTGAGGACGTGGAGCGCGCGGTTCATACCGCTGAGGAGCGCTTCAGCGGCCTCGACCTGCTCATCAACAATGCGGGAGTGGCCGTTGTCGCGCGGATTAGCGATGTGCCGCTCGATCTCATCGAGCGAGGCTGGCGCACGAATGTCCTCGGACCGATTCATTCCATCCAAGCGGCGGTGCCGGCGATCCGCCGTCGAGGCGGTGGCATGATCGTCAACGTCTCGTCAGGGATGTCCCTTCGGGCGTCGGCGACGATGGGGATTTACTCGATGACAAAGGCCGCGCTCAACCTGATCTCGGCGTCGCTTCGACAAGAACTCGCTGGCGAGAACATTCGAGTGATGACGGTGTTCCCCGGCTTCATCGCCAACGATTTCGGGCTCAACTCGCTGGCGGCAGATGAAGCGCTGATCGCCGATCGACGTGCGACCTCGCGGACTCGCTCCAACCGGACGTCAGAAGACGCTTCGCGCGACATCATCGCCGCGATCAAGGTAGACCAAGAGGTCTTTCGTTCGAACGTGGAGCAGAGCCTCGACGTCCCGCTGTAGGGTTTGACGCTCGGGTGAAGACGTCGCTACGTTATTGAGTCGGAGGCGCCGATGCGAGACGAGCGTCGGATGGTGATTCGTCACACGATCGAGGGGGCGTCGTCTGACCTGCGCTCCATCAGCCTTGCCATTCACGAGCATCCCGAACTGAATTTCGAAGAACGGTTTGCTCACGCCCTGCTGACTGACTTTCTCCATGACGCTGGCTTTCGGGTCGAGCGGAGCGCATTTGGTCTGGCAACGGCATTTCGGGCAACGGTGGGAGAAGGACGGCCGTGCGTCGCGGTGCTCTGCGAGTACGATGCGCTGCCGGAGATTGGACATGCCTGCGGCCACAACCTGATCGCAGCGGCCGGCGTGGCGGCCGGACTAGCGCTCAAGGCGGCCGGGGCGCCGGGCACCGTCGTTGTGCTCGGCACGCCAGCCGAAGAGGGGGGCGGCGGCAAGGTATTTATGCTCGAGCGCGGCGCGTTCGACGGGGTCGACGCTGCGATGATGGTCCACCCTGCGCCGGGACACTCAGTGTGGCCAAACGTGATCGGAGTCGAGTCGCTCGCCGTGGAGTTTTTCGGCCGGGCTGCTCACGCTGCCATGGCGCCGTTCGAGGGGCTGAATGCGCTCGATGCAATGGTGCTCGCGTTCAACGGGGTGGCGTTACTTCGTCAGCAACTGCGTCCCAATACGCGCGTCCACGGGGTCATTACGCGCGGTGGCGCCAAGCCCAATATCATCCCGGACTATACCGCGGCGGAACTGTACGTGCGGGCGCGACGACAGGCCGAACTCGAGGAGCTCAAGGCCAAAGTGGTCGCCTGCTTCGAAGGCGCGGCGCGTGCGACTGGCTGCCGACTCGAGGTGCGCTGGACGGGTCCCCGCTTCAGCGATCTTCGGACGAACGACCCGCTGGCCGGGCGTTACGCCAGCCATCTTGAAGCGCTGGGAGTCTCGATTCCGCCCCGCGGCGCGAACCCGCTCGACCAGACGCCGATCAGCACCGACATGGGCAATGTCAGTCACGCGGTGCCAGCGATCCATCCGCTCTTTGCGATCCCCACCGAAGGCGGAAACCATACGCCGGCGTTCGCCGAAGCGGCCCGCTCGGAGGCGGCGCACCGAGCAATGTTGCGGGCCGCGACCGCGCTCGCCGAAACCGCATTCGACTGCCTCATCGACGCCGAGCTTTTGCGCGGCTCGCGCGAGGCATTCGAGCGGGTCGAGTAGCTCCCGCTTGGCTTGCTATACTGCGGCCGGTGCATACTTACAGCCGGCGACGAGTCCTGCAAGCGGTAGCCGCGCTCGCTGGCGCCGGAGCGCTGCCCCCATCGCTGTTCGCCCAGACCGAGCGTACCCCGACGCTGCTCGAAGTCGCCCGGCTCGCTGGCGAAAGCATCACGGCCCGGCTCGACCGCGAACGGGGCTTTCAACCGTATTTCCATCTCGACATCACCTCTGATCCTCCCGAGGGACTCCATAGTTCTTGGGATTATGTTGACACTGCGGGACGATTCGTCGCGGCGTTCCTTGCGCTCCGCGAGTTGGGGTTGCAGGTCGACCGCGAGGCCGAAGCCGGTGTTCGGCGCTTCTTCCTTGCCAATCAGGGCGAGGATGGCCTCTTCTACGACCAGCAATCGGAATGGTCGGAGCGCGCCGCGGAAAGCTTTGCCCAGAGCCGAGCGATGGCCGCCTTGGTCGAGCTTGCCCTCGCGGGTGACCGTGAGGCTGAGCAGCGCATTGATCGGCACATTGCCGCGCTCGTGCGCATCTCGGAGCCGCTCGGTGACGGGTTGGGCTTGCCCGGTCGCCGCTACCGCGATGGGTGGCTCGACCGCTCGCTCACCGCTCTTGGCGCCGACGACCGGATCGCCAAGCCAGGGTACGCTGCACTCGTTGCTGAACCGCTAATTCGCTACGCTGCCGCCGCCGGCCATCACGGTGCGCTGTCCCTCGCGTCGTCGCTCATTCGAGGGTTTTTTGCCGCCGGGGCGATTCGGGATGATGGTCGCTTTATCGGTCATACGCATAGCTGGGGGATCCTGCCGGTTACGATCGCGCTCGTTGAGTTGGGCAGCCTGACTGGTGATCGCGAGTTGATCGAATTCGCCAGACTGGTGTTCGACGTTGTCGTCTCGGAAGGGACGCCGTGGGGCTGGATCCCGGATGGGATCGGGTTCGCCTCGGGCTATCCCGGTGGTTGGTTTTGTGAAACCTGCGGCCTTGCGGACGCAATCGTGCTCGGTATTCGGCTCGGGCAACTCGGGCATGAGCGCGCTTGGAGCGACGTTGAGCGCTTTGTTCGCAATCAGCTCATTGCCAACCAGCTTCGCGAGGTCGATCGGGTCCTTCCGCTAGAGCGCGCGGCGCAGAGCAGGACGAACGCGGCGGCAATCCTGCGCGGAAGCTTCGAGGCGTGGGCACGGCCAAACTCGCTGCTTGGGGGCCTCGACCTCTTGGAGCACGGGGGGCTAGAGGCATGTTGTACTGGATCGGCCGTAATGGCGATCCGCGAGGTGGCACGCGCCGCTGCCGTCCTGCGCGACGGGACACTCTGGATCGACTTGCCCCTCACCCTGCGCACGTCGCTGGCTGAAATCGAGTCGTCTGAGCCGCGCGATGGGGTCCTCATGGTGACACCGCACATCAGCGGGCCGATCGCCATTCGGCTTCCTTCCGGTGCCGAACCGGCTTCGGTCGATGTCGATGGCGTGCCGGCAGCCTTCGAGTTTCGCACTGGAACTCTCTTCCTCGCCGGCGTTCCCGGGCGCCGCCGGGTCGTGGTCCGCTATCCGCTGGTCGAGCGGGAGGAGAGGCAGGTGGCCGGTGGGTTGGCGGTGACAGCGCGCTGGCGAGGCGCAACGGTGGTAGCCATCGATCCGCCGGGAGAGCGCTATCCGATCTTTCGCAATCGCTGAGGAGCCATGACCGACAATCTCGTGGCGTCAACGAATTCGGACGTGCTGCCGGCGGACGCGACGCCCAATCCGGTCCAGAGAACCTTTGAATCCGCGCTCTGGTTCACGCGGATGCTGGCACTGGTTGCGGTCGTTGCCAGCGTCATCATGGCCATGGGCGCGTTCCTGATGGCGACCATCGACGTGGTCTATCTTGTCCAGGGGTTTGGCGCCTATTCCGATTTGTCGCTGGACGGTGCGGAGCACGCTGCGGTGCGTGCCAAGCTGGTCGCATACATCGTGAAGGCGCTTGACGGCTACCTCATTGCGACGTTGCTGTTGGTATTCGGATTTGGCCTGTACGAATTGTTCATCCGGAATCTCAGCAATGCCGAGCGGTCGGTGGTTGCGCCACGCCTTCTTCGCTTCGAGAGTATCGACGACTTGAAGGACCGAATTTTCAAGCTCGTCCTCCTCTTACTCGTCGTCCAGTTTTTTGATGAGACGCTCGACCTAACGTTTCACACGCCGCAGGAGTTGATCCTGCTTGGCGCCGGGATCTTTCTCATCGGCGCTGCATTCTTCGTCAGCAACCTCAAGTTTGGGAAAGGGCACTGAATCCGACCGATCGCCGCCACGACACCACAGGTTGAGCCGATGGAGCGGGCACTTTTGAGCGAGGGGTCGATTACCGATGTGCCGGGGATCCGTGTCGGCCATTGGACCGACCGCGAGGCAGTGACTGGCTGCACGGTTGTGCTTGCGGATGGCGGCGCCGTCGGCGGGGTCGACGTCCGAGGCTCGGCGCCGGGTACCCGCGAGACCGATCTCTTGCGGCCGGGCAGCCTCGTCGAGCGCGTCAACGCGGTGGTGCTCACCGGGGGCAGCGCCTTCGGGTTGGCCGCAGCGGACGGAGTGATGCGCTATCTCGAAGCGCACGGCGTCGGGTTTGAGGCTCGCGTTACGCGGGTGCCGATCGTCCCTGCAGCGGTCCTCTTCGACTTGGCGATTGGCTCGGCGAGCGTCCGGCCCGATGCCGAGGCCGGCTGGTTAGCCTGTACAGCGGCCACCTCTGGCCCCGTTGAGGAGGGCTGCGTTGGGGTGGGGACAGGGGCGACTGTCGCCAAGCGCCATGGGCTGCACCGCGCGGTGAAGGGTGGCCTCGGCTCGGCCTCGACCCTCCTTGAGGATGGGACGGGCGTCGGCGTCATCGTTGCCGTGAACGCGGTTGGCGCAGTGGTTGATGAGCGCGGCGTCACGATCGCGACCGAGCGGCCGGGTCCCCCGGGGGAGCCAATACTCATCGGGAATACTACGCTGGCAGTGGTCGCGACAAACGCGCGTCTCGATAAGGCCTTCGCCACGAAGGTTGCCCAGATGGCGCACGATGGCTTGGCGATCGCGCTCCGGCCGGCCCACACGATGGTAGATGGCGACACGGTGTTCGCACTGGCGACTGGTGAACGTTCGGGCCCCGCCGACGTGACGGCAATCGGCGCTGCAGCGGCGAAGCTTGTGGCCCGGGCCATTGTCCGGGCCGTGTTGCTCGCGACGCCGCTCGGCGGCGTTCCGTCCGTCTCAACGCTCGGCTAGCCACATTCTTCACTGGACCAGCGTGCTCCTCCTCAAGAGGCGTGCCTTGGCGCTGGCGCCCTTGGGCAAAGCGCGACCTCGGCGGACGGCTCGGACCGAGGACGGACGCCATCGCACCAACCCTCGAAGGGCCGGACGGCTCCCCGAACCGGCAGGCCGAGGCGCCTCGAGGTTCGCGGGCGTGCATTGAGGTCGCGTCGGCCGCCTTGACGCGCCGCATCGCCCTTTCGTACAGTCGGAAATGGGCAGTTTGCCCGCGGAGCGTCAACCATCGCACGCATACTTGTCACGAACGACGACGGGATCTACGCGCCGGGCCTCTGGGCACTGGTGGATGCCGTGAGCTACCTCGGCGAAGTTGTCGTCATCGCGCCCGACCGGGAGCAGAGCGGGATCGGCGCAGCAATCACTTTGCATCATCCGCTCCGGCTTTCCCGACTGCGCATGCCGACCCACCCAGAGATTGACACCTATGCCGTCCAAGGCACGCCGGGCGATTGTGTCATTCTCGGTCTCCAGAACATCATGAAAGATGGGGTCGACCTCGTTGTCAGCGGTATCAACGATGGGGCGAACCTCGGAAACGATGTGCTGGTTTCAGGCACCGTCGGGGGTGCCATGCAGGGCTATTTTGCGGGCATCCCCGCGATTGCTATCTCGGCTGCTTGGAAGACTACGGACTTCCGTCCTGCTGCGCGGGTGGCGGCCTTGCTCGCCGATATCGTGCTATCGGAGCGCCTGCCATCGGAAGTGCTGTTGAACGTGAACGTGCCGGACCGCCCGCTCGACAAAATCGACGGCATCGCCGTCACCACGTTGTCTCGTCAGACCTATGTGGACGTCATCGAGCAGTCCGAAGATGCGCGGGGGCGCATGATCTACTGGATCACCCGCGGCAAGGCGATCGAAGAGATTGAACCCGGCACCGATGTCTGGGCAATGCGTAACAACCGAATCTCAATCACGCCGCTTCAAAGTGACCTCGCCAGCCGAGAACAGTTCGAGCTGCTAGAAGAGTTGTTGCCGGTCTTGCGCGAGCACCTGACCGCGCCGATTCCTGTCCTCGAGGACTGACGCCGCAGCACCGAAGCCCGCGGCGGCGGCTTGCGAGCTGGCAACGCAGCTTGATGTGGTCGGAGCAAACGAAGCTCGAGTGAGACGCCGTCCATTCCGAACGCGAAAACGCCCTGCTCCATTTGGAGCAGGGCGTCGTCCGCTCGAGGAAGAGCCTAGTAGTCCATCCCGCCGGCGGGTGCAGGCGTGGGTGGATTCTTTTCTGGGATGTCGGTGACGAGCGTCTCGGTCGTCAAGACCATCGTCGCGATAGAAGCGGCGTTTTGGAGCGCCGAACGAGTCACCTTTGCCGGGTCGATAATGCCGCGCCCAACAAGGTCGACATACTCGTCGCGGAGGGCGTCGTAGCCCCAATTGGCCGAATTCTTCTCGCGCTGCAGGGAGCGGACGCGCTCGACTACCACCGAGCCTTCCTGACCGGCGTTGACTGCGATTCGGCGAAGCGGCTCTTCAAGGGCACGACGGAGGATCTGAACGCCGACCTGCTCCTCGTCGTCGAGCTTGAGGCTGTCAAGGGCTTCGGCCGCGGCCACGAGCGCGACGCCGCCACCCGGGACGATACCCTCCTCCACCGCAGCGCGGGTGGCCGACAGGGCGTCCTCTACCCGGTGCTTCTTCTCCTTGAGCTCGACCTCGGTGGCAGCGCCCACCTTGATGACAGCCACGCCGCCGGCCAGCTTGGCCATGCGCTCTTGGAGCTTCTCGCGATCGAAGTCTGACGTCGTTTCTTCGATCTGGGCCTTGATTGCCTTGATCCGCGCTTGGATAGCGGAGTCATGGCCTCGGCCTTCGATGATCGTCGTCTCGTCCTTGTTGGCAACCACTCGGCGAGCCCGACCCAGATCCTGAACGGTGGCGTTCTCCAGCTTACGGCCAACCTCTTCGCTAATCACCTGCCCGCCGGTCAGGATAGCGATATCCTCAAGCATCGCCTTGCGGCGATCGCCGAAACCCGGCGCCTTGACGGCCAATGCGTTGATCGTGCCGCGCAACTTGTTCACGACGAGCGTCGCCAGTGCCTCGCCGTCGACGTCTTCGGCGATGATGACGATGTTCTTCGTCACCTGGAGGGCCTTCTCCAACACCGGCAGGATATCCTGCACCGAGGAAATCTTCTTGTCAGTGATCAAGATGAGCGGCTCGTCGAGGACGGCCTCCATGCGGTCGGCGTTGGTGACAAAGTACGGGCTAATGTAGCCACGGTCGAACTGCATGCCCTCGGTGTACTCGGTCTCGAACTTCATGCTCTTCGATTCTTCGACCGTAATGACACCGTCTTTGCCGACCTTCTCCATCACCTCGGCAATCAGCTTGCCGATTTCAGGGTCAGCAGCAGAGATTGCGGCGACCGCGGCGATCTCCTCGGCGCCAGTGACCGGAGTCGCCAGCGACTTGATTTTCTCGACTGCCTTGTCGACACCCTTTTCGATGCCGCGCTTGATCGCCATCGGGTTCGCGCCGGCGGTCACGTTGCGCAGGCCTTCGGTGACCATTGCTTGAGCAAGCACGGTCGCCGTGGTGGTGCCGTCGCCGGCCACATCGTTCGTCTTGGTGGCGACTTCCTTGGCGAGCTGGGCACCCATGTTCTCAAAGGGGTCTTCCAACTCGATCTCTTTCGCGATTGTCACGCCGTCGTTGGTGATCGTCGGCGCGCCAAACTTTTTGTCGAGGACGACGTTGCGCCCGCGCGGCCCGAGGGTGATCTTCACCGCGTCGGCGAGAGCATCGACGCCGCGCTTGAGCGCCCGCCGGGCATCTTCCTTGAAAAGGATCTGCTTAGCCATCGTTTCTGACGCTCCTTGTTATTTCGCGCCGTTGGCAACGACGGCGAGGAGATCCGACTCACGAAGCACGAGGTATTCGGTATCTTCGATCTTGAACTCGGTCCCGGCATACTTCGCGTAGAGGACACGGTCGCCGACCTTGACCTCCATCGGGGAGCGGGAGCCGTTATCGAGCACGCGGCCCGGGCCAACCGCGACAACGGTGCCTTCTTGCGGCTTCTCCTTTGCCGTGTCGGGAAGGACGATCCCGCTCTTGGTCACCTCTTCTTGCTTAAACGGGGTAACGACGACGCGATCGCCAAGCGGCTTGAGCTCAGCCATGCGAGGTTCCTCCGACCTTTCCTTGGTTCTTGAAGACCAATTAGCACTCGCGTGACTGGAGTGCTAAACCTCCAGCATTCTATCCAAGCCTCTTCCAATCGAGCAAGACTGCTGGCCGGCCGGGGAGGCGTTCGAAGCCAATGCTAACGATCTTCTAATGCGGGTCGTAAAGCAGCGATTCGAGCAGCTCCGGCTGAAAGCCCCAGACCGCAACACCGTCGATCACCGTCACAGGCGGCGTGAGATAGCCGGACGCGAGAAACTCGGCGCGGGCGGCGAGGTCGGTGAGGACGTTGCGGACCTCGAACGGGACACCACTCTCGTGAAGGAACTCCTTCACCACCCGGCAGGGGCTTCAGCGTTCATCGGTGTAGAGGATAACCCGCCTTTCGGCCATTAGCGTGCTCCGACATACGGTGTGGTGTGAAGAACGTCCGAAATCACGGCGTGCACCTCTTCAGCAATCTCGGGATGGAAGCCAAACAGCATGAGGTTGACGCCATTCACGCCGCGGATCGCGCGCAGCTCGCGCAGTGTTTCGGCGAAGACGGCGAGCCCCTCGCGTTTCGGGTCCTCCGACGACGCAATCCGGTGCAGGATATGCTCGGCGATTACGATGCGGAGCCGGCCCGGCACGCGAGCAACGGCATCTCGCGAAAGAAGCGGCATCATTCCCGGCAGGAGGTGGACCGGACGGTCGAGGCGCGGGCGGAGAGAATCGAGGAAGGCGGCGACGCGCTCTGCCTCGTAGACCGGCTGCGTAAGCAAGAACTCCGCGCCCGCCTCCACCCGGCGGGCCGCTTGCTCCGCAGCGCGATCCGCGGGGACGCCATTCAGATCGACGGCCGCGCCAACGAAGAACGGAGCTCCGGCGTCGCGCCGCGCCGCGGCCAAGCGGACGAGCCCGAGCGTGCCGAGATCGTGCACTGCTTTGGCATCGACGCCCGCCGCGAACTGGTCTCCACGCAGACAGAGGATGTTGCGCACATCGAGCGCTTCCGCGGAGATCAAGTCCGACTCGAGGGCGAGGCGGTTCTCGTCGCGAGTAATGCACACCCAGATCGGCTCGATTCCGCGCCGGACGAGGAATCCGGACGCCGTCAAGCTACCCAACTGCGCGGACCCGCCGTGATTGTTTGTGACCGTGATTGCCCGGGCGAAGCGCGAGATCGCGCTCGCACGCCGGAAAAATGCTCCGAGACGGGCCGAGGCGGGCGGAGCAACCTCCCCGGTAACGACGAAGCGCCCGGCCGCTAGGTCGGCGGCGAGGCGGCTGACGGCGCGCGGTTGACCTGTCATTGGAGTACCTCGTCGATGTAGGCCGCCACGATCTCTTCTTCTTCAAGTGCGAGCAGGTCGCGTATCACTTGCTCGGTGTCTTCGCCGAGCAAGGGGGGACGGCGAACGATGTCGTTGCTCAGTCCGGACAGACGGAAGCTCGGACCGTTCACCCCGCACCCATCCCAACTCAGGGTGATCGATTCGCACAAACTTGCCGCGCGCTGCCAAGTGCGGGTCGCGGAACAGGTCGGCGGCGGTCTGCACCGCGCCCGCGGGAACACCCACCGCTTGGAGTGCGTCGGCGGCTTCTGCTGGAGTGCGTAGTCGTGACCATGCCTCGATAGCCGCATCGATCCGAGCCGCGGCGCAGCGCCGTCCCTCGAGATCACCGAGCGCCGGGTCGGCAGCGAGATCGGGCCGGCCGATCGCCTCGGCGAGGCGTCTCCAGTCGTCGTTAGTCTCACAGGCGATCGCTACCCAGCGGTCATTGCCTCGGCAACGATAAACGCCGTGCGGCGCAGCGTCTGGATGGCGATTCTCGCTCGGGCCGGCGATGGTCCCATTCACCGAGTAATCGAGGATCGCTGCGCCATTGAAGACGACCGTGCTCTCGTGCTGAGACAAGTCGATCACCTGCCCTTCACCAGTGTTGTCGCGATGATGCAGGGCGGCGAGGATGGCAATCAGCAGGTGATAGGAGTTGCACGAGTAGTCCGGATGCGCGGTGCACGAGGCAACCGGCGGGTCGCCAGCGAACCCCGACAGCGCATTCAATCCAGCGGCAGGGCCAATCGTATACCCGAAGCCAACGTAGTGGGAGCGAGGTCCAGAGCGGCCCATCACCGACGAGCGGGCAATAATCAGGTCTGGCCGGATCTTGAGCAGTTCGTCCGGCGTCAGGCCCCATTTCGGCAATGGATCAACGCCGTAGTTGTCCACAATGACGTCGGAGAGCGCGATCAAGCGCCGCAAGAGGGCTGGTCCGCGGTCCGTCGCCATGTTGATCGCTACCGATCGCTTGGAGGTATTCATGAGGGTAAAGATTCCGCTCTGATTCAAGCTGTCGGTCCACGGTGGACGGGGCAACGCCATGACACGCAACCCGTCGGGGTGGACCGCGCTCTCGATCTTCAGCACTTCAGCGCCATGGTCAGCCAAAACCTGCGTGGCGGCTGGCCCGGCGATCTGCCACGTCAGATCGACCACGCGAATGCCTTCAAGTGGCAACCTTCCGGTCCTGCCGGCACGCCGGATGGGTGAGCGCTTGCGCCAGCCTTCGCCGTCGTGCTCACCCGGGACCGGCGCAGGCCGCCGAATTTGCCACGGCGTTCGGCTCAGTTTGAAGGGCGCCCCGGGATACCGCACCATGACCCTCGCGCCATCGGGCAGCTCGTGCTCGACGTCGACCCAGAAACTGCGGGCGATCAGTTGAGGGTCGCGCTGGAGGTCGGCGACATCGGCCACTGGGGCGGCCGCGAGGCGCCGCGCTTGGGCCGCGTCGGCGGCAGCAGTCTTCGCCTTTCCCTCCGCAGCCTGCCGAATCGCGGCGGTTAGCTCTGGAATATGCCGCTCACGAAACGCCGGGCTTGTCCATTCCCCCGCGCGAAATGGCTCGGTGTCGACGCCCATCTCCTCGAGCCAGCCGAGCAGCCCATCAAACCGGCCCCCGGGCCAGAACGCAAGCCATCCGTCCCGACAAGGAAAGAATAACGAGAAGCCGGTGAAGGCTCGATCGCCGAGGCGAGCTCGCAGGTGGCCCATCAAATCGAGGAGACCAACGTTGTTCTCATTCGTAAAGACGATGGCATCTTGCAGCGAGACATCGACATGGCGGCCGACGCCGCTTGCGCGGCTCTCGCGGAGCGCCACCAGAGAGGCAGCAGCAGCAACGATGCCGGCTTGGAGGTAGCCTTGCTCGCCGCCGAGGTGGGTTGGCGGCCGGTCAGGCATTCCGCCGAGATGAACAAGGCCGCCGGTTGCCATCCCGATGAGGTCGGTTCCCCCGCCATCCGGCGCGCGGTCCAGTCTGCCCGAACGGGGTAATCGACGTGACGACTAGTGCCGGATTACGCTCCTGCATGGCGCGAGCGTCGAGGCCACGCTCCGCGAGCCACCCCGGCGGGAACGACTCGAAGACCAGATCCGCCTCGGACGCGAGAGTCAGCAAGCGTTCCCGGCCGGCAGCGTGATCCAGATCGATCACCTCGGAGCGCTTACCGGCGTTGTACCACCAGAAGGTCAGGCTGGCGCGATCGTCGTGCTGGACATACGGGCGCCTTCGCCGTGCTGGATCGCCGGTCGGCGGCTCAATCCGGAGGACGTCCGCGCCGAGGTCTGCGAGCAGCCGGCTGCCATACCACCCGATTGGGCCGGCGAGATCGAGCACTCGCACGTCGTCGAGCGCTCCAGGTCGCCGCGCGGCATCCGCCATCACCTCTCCAAGCAAGTCAGCAGAATTGCCGGATTATTGACGATAGAGGGACAGACGTGCCGGACCTCGAGCTGGAGTACGGGCGTCGCGCGAGACACCAGCGTGGGTCGGCGCGCGGCCGGGTCTGGTCAGGCCGGCGCCGTGCGGGCACTCGCGGTGCCGACGACGGTCGTCTCGCCGCGTTCATTTTCAACCCAAACGCGGCAGATGGCGCGACTGTCTCGCTCTTCGATCACGGCGCCGTGGGACGTGACAGTCTCGCCGGCGTAGGATGAGCGGATGATCTTGCAGTCGAGCGTTCCCCCAACCTGCCACCCTGCGCCGTATCGCGCCAGCATCATTCGGCAGATGGTCGAGATCACGAGCGCTCCTTGAGCCAAGGGGCCCGGGCTCCCCTGACGGCGCGCGATTTCGACACTGGTATGCCCGTTCTCCTCCCCGGGACCTTCAAAGGCGCGCATCCGGTCGAGGGAAAGTTCGAGAGCAACGGGATCGAGCCGTTCCAACGCTGGCGTCTCGTCGCTTGGCGGCTGGCTGGGCCGTTCCGGGACGCGCGCCGCTGCCTCGCCTCGCGCAAAGATCGCCCACGTGCGGGTTGCCACCGCGACCGGCGTCTCACCATCCCGAATGTCGAGGCGGTACGCAACAAAAACCCGGTCGCGGCGTCGCCACCGATCGACGATGGTCGTTCGTGCCCTGACCGTGTGGCCCACAAAAATTGGCGCGAGCGCTTCGAAGCCGATGGCGGCGAGGACACCGTTGAAATCTCGTCGCGGGGGGAAGGCGTTCTGCCCTGCGTAATAGAAGATCGAGTTTGGCGCAACGGGACCGCCCCACGGCGACGGCCCGGTGTACCACGGGTGATGGTCGTCGTAGAGATCGCACCAGCGGGCGACTTCCTCCGGTGAGATGGTCATCTCAAGCTCTGGCCAAGCGCGATCCTCGGCGAGCCACTCGAAATCGACCGGTCCGGGGTTTTTGGGGATCTTGTACGTCAATGGGACGTGCATGGTCGCCTCCAGCGCTCATTGTAGCCGGCGTCCGGTACAATCCGATGGTGCGAACCACCCTGCTGCTTTGCCGTCACGCCGAAGTGCACAATCCCGACCGCGTCCTGTATGGGCGACTCCCGGGATTTGGACTGAGCGAAACCGGTCGGCGTCAGGCCGAGCGCCTCGCCGGATTTCTCAGCGCCGAACGGCTCAGCGTGGTCTATTCCAGCCCGATGCTTCGGGCGCGACAGACCGCGGCTCTCGTGCTGCAGCTGCAGAGCTCGGCCCGGCTAATCATCGCGAACGGGCTGACCGAGGTGTTCACCTCGTGGCAAGGCAAGCCGTGGTCGCAACTGAACGGTGCGATGTACTACGAGCCGCCTGCCGATCCGGGCGACGAGACCATGATCGAGGTGGCTGGTCGCATGCGCCGCTTCGTCGAGCACGTCGTCCGGACGCATCCAAACGAGACGGTTGCCGCCATCAGCCACGGGGATCCGATCGCCATCTATCTGATGGCGGCCCATGGGGTAACCTTGAGCGAACCTGATTTGCGCCGAAACCGGACGTTCTACCCCGATCTCGCTTCTGTAAACCGTTTGGTCTTTGACGAGGAAGGCGCGCTCGTGGAGCGGACCTATATCAGCCCGCGCAGCCAGCCAGAGACGGTCCGCCTTTAACCGACGGGGAACAGCGATGGCGTGGCTCTCAGTGTCGGTGACCCCCATCCGGTTTTCCGCAGTGCCCCGCGAGGCAAGTTGGCGGGAGAACATGACGGTCGCCCTGCTCGGCGCGTGGACGGTTGCCGGGCTGTTTCTCGACGGGTGGGCGCATGAGAACCTCGCGGCGCTTGAGACAGTTTTCACGCCATGGCATGCCGTACTCTACTCCGGCCTTTTCGCCACCATCGTCGTCTATGGTTGGATGGTTGCCCGCCGGCGACTCGGCGGCCTTCCGGGAAGGGAGGCGATTCCGCCGGGCTACGCGCTTGGTCTCGCTGGCCTCGCGCTGTTCGCCGTGGGCGGCCTCGCCGATCTCTTGTGGCACGGTGCGTTTGGCATCGAGCGCAGTCTCGATGCCTTGCTCAGTCCGCCACACTTGGTGATGCTCGTCGGAGCCCTGCTCGCCCTGACGAGCCCGTTGAGAGCCGCGTGGCTCTCGCGTCAGCAGGACGACGGCGTGCCGAACTTCTGGCGCTTCCTCCCTGTAGTTGTCGTCGCGGCGCTCGCCTCAGCGGCAACCGGGTTTTTCTTTATGTATCTGTCGGTCTTCACCGGTTCTGATGTGAGCGATGGTCGGGTCGGCTGGAGCCTCAGCGCGGCGAGTCGCCTGTCGAGCCAGCGGTTGGGTATCGCATCGATCGTGATTACGAACGCCATCCTTTTCGCGCCAGTGTTCTTCCTGATGCGCCGCTGGGTGCTGCCCGGTGGGACGTTCCTCCTGATGTTCGCGACGACTGCAGTGCTGCTTGCCGGCGTGCGCGAAATGGCTCACTGGCACGCCGTGGTCGCCGCGCTTGCCGGGGCGCTGTTGGTGGAAATCCTGCATGGAACGCTCCAGCCGTCGCTGGGGCGGCCTCAGCGCTTCCGGGTGTTCGCGGCGACCGCGCCGCTCGTCTTCTGGGCTGTGTACTTCTCGGTCTCTCACGCGGTGCGGGGCGTGGTGTGGTCGGCGGAGCTGACGTTCGGCGTCTGGATCTGGACGGGGCTAAGCGGTCTCGCGCTAAGCCTGCTTGTGCTGCCGCCGGCGATGCCGGAGCCGCGTCAGTCCGCGTAGCCCGTGAGTTCGGCGTAGCCGCGGCCCCGCAGCGGCGCCCCTTGGCGCTCGCCGGTCACGGCTACTGCGCCTTCCCAATAGGACACGCCGGTCCCGGCGGTGACCAGTTCCTGATCGGCAAGCTTGGGAGTGATGACGAGCCGCACGCCGTCCGACGGAATGGTAATCTCCCATCCGGCCGGGTACGTTGCGCCGGTCTTGGGACTGGTCCAGCGAGCGGTGACATCGAGCGTGAACCCATCGCTCGGCAGGTCGACTGCTGTTCCATCGGGGTCGATGCGAGTCGCAAAGCGGTCGAACGGCTGTCCTGTCTTCTGGTCTCGAATTTCATAGATCATGTAATCCGTCCCATCCGCGAGCTGCAGACTGAACCAGTCCCAGCCACCGCCAAGGAGGGCGATGAAGTCGCCCCACTGGTGGTCCATCCACGCTTCACCGGTCACCCGACGCTCAAAACCCCGGTCGAGCAAGACACCAGTGACGCTCATTCGAGTGCGCGAATAGTAGTAGGAATAGCCGGCCTGCCCATACTCAATCAGACCGCTTCCTTTATGGAGCGCAGGCGGCTTTGTTGCGGTGAGCGTGAGATCGATGGCGTAGTCGGGAAGCGCAGCGCGGAGGCGGTCGACCCCATCCAGCCCCTCAATCGTCCAGTCGCCGACGTTGAGTCGGATCCCCGGGCTGGCCAGCCGTGTCTCCTCGGTGAGAAGCGGTGCTCGGTCGGGCCGAGCCTCGCTACGCTCGGCGTAGCGGAACTCGCCGCGGTCAATGTCCGAAATGGCGAAATGGGCGAGATAGAATGGTGGCAAGGTGGCCCGCAGAACCTGAAAGATGACCAACTCGAAGCCGATCTCGCGGCCGTCATCGAGATCGAGGTGTCCAGTGTAGTACCACCACTCCATCAGCCGGTCGTGGGCGCCTTCATCCTGTGGCAGCCGAACCGTCGGGTACGGTGCTGCCGGTCCGGCAGCCGGCGTTTCTGGCAACCGGCCATCTTGAGGGATCGTGCCCGGCACGCGGCAGGCCGTAAGGACCACCAGCGCGGCTGCAAGGAGCGCGAGAGAGCGATTCATTGTCCCGCCTTCGCCAGTGCCGGCCCATCGTGCTCAATATGCGGTAGGAGACGACCAAGCGATGAGGGCAGCCACCAGTTCCAATCGCCTAACAGGCGCATCGTCGCTGGAACGAGCAGCCCGCGGACAAGGGTGGCATCAAGCGCCACTGCGATCGCCATCCCAAGGCCGAGCGCTTTGACAAGGATCATGTCCGCCGAGAGGAACGCCACGCTGACGGCAACGACGATGAGCGCGGCGCTGGTTACGATCCGTCCGCTTCGTTCCAGCCCTTCGGCCACAGCGCGGGAGTTGTCACCGGTCTGCTGATAGACCTCCTGCACGCGGGACAGCAGAAAGACCTCGTAATCCATCGAGAGCCCAAAGAGCGCACAGAACATCATCACCGGAATCGACGCTTCGACGAAGCCGAGGGGCGTAAATCCGAGGAACCCGCTCAAGTTGCCCTGCTGGAATACCCACACGAGTGCACCATAGCTCGCCACAATCGAAAATAGGTTCATCACGATTGCCTTGAGCGGAAGAAGCAGCGATCGGAAGAGGAGAAGGAGGACGACGTAGGTGACCGTCATGATTGCGGCGACGGCCAGCGGAAAGTCGTGATACATCGTGTTGACGTAGTCCACGACGCCAGCAGACCCGCCAGATATCAGGACGTTGAACTCGGCTGGCCGACTGTTCCGAAGCGCTCCCACCAGATCGTAGGAACGCGGATCGGTCATACCGTACTTGCTGATCACGCGAACGACCGTCGTGTCGCCTTTAACGAGGCCGCCGACGGCAGCCTGCACGAAGGCGTCACCGATCCGATCTGGGTTGGCGTACATCAGCAGATACTGATCAAGCGTGAAGCGCGGATCGAGCGAAACCACACTCTCAACGCGCGCTACCGCGGGGTGGGCCTGAATTCGTCGGACGTAGTGGTCCAGCGCGACGAGATTGCTGGCGTCGAGGACCGTTCCGCTGCGTGTTTGAAGAGCGATGAGGATCGGAGTGGTCTCGGCCGCCGGAAAGCGCTCGACGAGGAGGTCGAACGCCTCGCGCGATGGCGACCCCGCCGGCAGGATGGACGCATCGGGAGCGCCGAGCTGCACGTGCAAGAAGGGTGCCCCGAGGGCAAGCAGCAAGGCCACGGTGGGGATGAGCACGGCGACTGGCCGGCGCATGACGGCGGTTGCGAGACGGCGCCAGAATCCGGTCTCGCCGCCACCACCCGGCAGGGGAACGCGCAGGGCATTCACCCGCCTGCCGACGAGCGAGAGAACCGCCGGCAACAGGGTGAGCGACGCGGCCATCGCCAACACGACAACGAGGACGCCGCCAATTCCGATTGAGCGGAGCATGTTGAACCGGAAGAGGATGAGCGCGGCGAGCCCGATGGCAACCGTCAGTCCAGAGAAAAACACCGCTCGCCCCGCGCTTGCAACCGTCGCGACTGTCGCTTCTCGGACGGATGGCGAACGTTCCAACTCCTCGCGAAAACGGCTGACAATGAAGAGCGAGTAGTCGACCCCAAGCCCGAGTCCAAAGAGCGTTGCGACATTCAGCACGAAGATCGAAAGCGGGGTCAGTTGGGCGATGCCGCCAATAGCCGCCAGAGCAATCGTGGCCGCCGCGCCGCCGACGAGCGCTGGCAACAGCGCCGCGACGATCGACCGAAAGACGACGAGCAGGGCAAGAGCTGCGAACGGGATGGCGATGAGTTCTGCCCTGCGGAGGTCGTTCTCGCTAATGCGTTCGATGTCCTCATAAAAGATTGGCCCGCCGCCCAACGCGATCCGCAGGTCAGGTTGGGGTCGAAGCCGGCGCTCGATCTCGGCCGGCAGGTTGGGCAAGTCATCCGCACGTCGGTCGAGCACGACGGTGAAATAGGCTGCTTTGCCGTCACGCGCGACCTGCTCGGGCGCGGTGGTAAAGGACGTAATCTGCTTGACCAGAGGCCAACTGCGCAATTCGGCAACTGCTGCCTCGCTCTGCGCGACAAACTCCGGGCTGCGAGCGTCCAACCGGTCGCTGACCACGAGGACCTGCACCGCGATGCCATCGAGGCCGAGCCGCTCGCCGAGGAGAGCGAGCGCTCGCTGCGATTCCAGATCGTCGCTGGCGAACCCGCCGGGCCGAAGCGTCTGGGCGACGCCGGGAACGAATGGCAGGCTGACCAGCAATGCCGCTGCCCAAAGTGCGATGATCGCCCACCGAAACCGAACCGAAAACCTGCCGATGGCTGTGAACACGCGGAGTTCGCTCCTTGCCGGGCGTGCGGGATGAGAAATTCTCCGCCGCTTTGCCCAAATCGTCAACTACGAGTCGAGGTTTAGCCGCAAGGGATCGCCTTGGCTGTCGTCGCTTGGCCGGTGGTCGTGACGCGTGAGGACCGTTCGACTCTTGCTCTCCTCAACGGATCTGGTGGCACCGCCCCGCACGCTGTTCGTCAGACCCTCGGTGCCCCAGCGCGACGTGACGACCGAACGCCGAGGCTGCCGGCCGTGTTGGGTAACGCTCCGACCGATCGCCGGCGTCGCGGCGGAGTGGAGAAGGTCCGTTGGGGCGGGCGCCACGTGCGGTTGCCGGGCCGGCGGTACAATGCGCGAGCGCATGAAGGCGACCGTGCGTTGGACCCGGCGAAACGGAGCAGAGCGATGAACGGGAATCCGGGCTTGGTGCTCGGGCCAGGCCCAGAAGGCTGGTGGGATTCGGAGCGGGTCTCTTCCCCGCAGGTGCTACGGGAGGACGATGGCGGTTGGAAGATGTGGTATTACGGCCGCGATCCCTCCTTCGATCGCGCGATCAACTTTCCGGCAGGGCGTTCCGGGCTCGCCGTGTCGTCCGACGGTATCGCCTGGGAGCGCGTTCGTGGTCCGCTGACGATGGGCGCTGTGCTTGAGCCGCACCCCGATCCCTACCGATTCGACAGTGGGCACGTCGGAGTGACGAACGTCCATCGCCTCGACGGGCTGTACTGGATGTGGTACCTCGGCGGCAACCAAGAGGACGTCGGGCGCGGTCAGATGCGGTATAAGGGACTGCGCATGCTCCCCGGCTGCGCGATCTCACGCGACGGGCTGCACTGGACAAGGATCGATGGGCCGTACCACGGAGCGCTGCTCGCGCCCGGCGGCGAGGGACAGTTCGACGCCTTGCTGTGCAATTGGCCGCGCGTCTTGAAGGATGACGACGGAACGTGGAAGCTGTACTACCACTCGCGCCGCCCGGACGGCGGAGCGACCGTTGGCCTCGCGATCTCGCCCGACGGATTGCGGTGGGAAAAGGTCGGCCCAATCTTCGGAGACGGCGCGCCCGGCGCTTGGGATAGCGGAGGACCCGGTTGCCGGCATGTCCTGAAGGTCGACGGCGACTATCTGATGTTCTACGAGGGCCGAGGGGTCGACGGCTATTACTCGATCGGGCTGGCGGTCTCAACGGACGGGATCCACTGGGAGCGCGATGACAACGGGGACGAGCCGGGCGGGCCGTACTTTCGCCACGCGCCGAAAGGGTCGGGACGCTGGGATGCCCGGGCCGTCGGTACTCCGTGGGTCGTCCCGCTCGATGACGGCAGCTTCCGGATGTACTACGTCGGCGTGAACGAGGGCGGACATGACGAACTCTCGTCTCGCCATCAGATCGGGATGGCGGTGAGCGATGGCCGCAACTACCGGCGCTGGTTCCGCTATGACGAATAACACCATGCGAAAGGAACTGCCGCGATGAGTCTTATTCAAGGCCTGACGCTGCTCATTATCCGGGTGAAAGATTTGGACCGAGAGGTCGCCTTTTACCGCGACGGATTGGGGATGGACCTGACGCGGCAGGTTGAAGGCCGCGTCGCCCAGTTCAGCATCCCCATGTGCGGGACGCTCGAGCTTACAAGCGGGGGAGAAATCGTCCCGCCGGTGAAAGACCGGCGCGAGGTGCAGAAGCTGCCGATCTTTCGTGTAGCGAACGTCCACGACGTCGTGGAGCGTGCCACGCATCATGGCGCGACGGTCGTGAACGAGCCATTCGAATTCAATGGCCAATGGCTCGCCTACCTCGCCGACCCCGAGGGGCATGTGTTCGGAATCTCGACGGTGATGGCGGCATGAGCGACCCCGGGCTGATCTTCAGCCGCGGTCCCGAGGGGTGGTGGGATTCGCTCTCGGTCTCCTCCCCGCAAGTGCTGCGGGAGGGCGAGAACGACTGGAAAATGTGGTACTACGGCCGAGACACCAACTGGGATCGCTCCATTGCCGGGAGCGACGGCAGGACGGGCCTTGCCACTTCGGTCGACGGGATCCGGTGGGAGCGCGTCCGCGGTCCGCTGACGCTTGGCGCTGTGCTCGAGCCGAGTGCCGACCGCAGCCGGTTCGACAGCGCTCACGTTGGCGCGACGTGCGTCCTCGCAATCGATGGCCTGTATTGGATGTGGTACCTCGGTGGGGATTGGACGCTGACCGATTGGGACGGGGTGGAGCGCATCGGGATTCCGTATCACATCGGCTGCGCCATCTCACGCGACGGCCTGCACTGGACGAAGCTGGTGGGTCCCTATCGGGGAGCATTCCTGCCCCTCGGAGCGGTCGGTGAGTTCGACGAGCTCTCGGCCACGTACGGGCGCGTTGTGCGGCTGCCGAATGGCGAGTGGCGGCTCTATTACCACGGCTTGCATCCGACACGCGGCGGCCGGATTGGTCTCGCCGTGTCGGGCGACGGACTCCACTGGGAAAAGCGCGGGCAGATCCTCGAGAACGGTGAGCCCGGTCGTTTCGACGAACGCGGCGTGTCATGTCGGTCGGTTCTGGTGTATCAAGGCGGCTGGCTCATGGTGTATGAAGGAAGCAACCATGCCAACTATTACGGCATCGGCGTTGCGACCTCGTCCGATGGCGTCCATTGGACGAAGGAATATGGCGACGAACCCCGGGGGCGCCGTGCTTGCGCCCAGCCCATCGGGCTCCGGGCGGTTCGACAGCCAAGCTGTGGGGACACCGTGTGTGGTCCCGATGGACGATGGTAGCTTCCGGCTCTATTACGTGGGTGGTCCGGAGCGCCAAGCGGGCAACGACTATCAGCAGGGCATCGGCCTTGCGTTGAGCGATGGGCCGAACTACCGCCGCTGGCGGCGCTGGGAGCAGTAGAGGGACCGTACAATTCACGGCATGGCGCCGCTCCTCTCCGCGATTTGGCGCGTTCGAGTCCGCCTGTTGACTTGTGCGGCGGTTGGGGTGCTCATGGCGTGGTTGTGGCATCTCGGCTACCAGGATCCGCCGTGGCGGCTGGATGATGCGGCCTTCTGGTTGCACCTTGCGACGGAGGGGATGGTGGCGGCCGGGATCGGCGGCGCACTCTTTGTCCTCAGCGGGGCGACCGTGCGCTACTACCGTGCCCGCCAATCGTTCGGCCAATCGCCAGTTGATGGCGTGGAACGCAGCCCGTAGACTGTACGCTCGGCAGCCGACGCCGATCGGAGGAGCGATGGCCTACGTCCGGGTGACTTCAGTAATTTTCCCCGAGCACGCCGCTGCGGAGGGCGCCAGAATCCTCCAAGAGTTGAACGATGAAGCCGACAAGCACGAGGGCCATATTCTCGGGATGGTCCTGCGTTCGACGGTCAACCACAACCAATATCTCCGGCTCAGCATGTGGCACAACCGCCACCAAGCGGATCACGCCTCGAACACCGATCACGTGGTCGCGCTTCGGGCGCGTCTGAATGTGCTCACCGTGGATGGCCACCACCGCGAAGATTCGTTCGAATATGTGGGAGACCTCAAGAATCTCCGGTTGAACCTCTAAGCGCCGGGCTCAATAGCCGCGGGAGTGATCGTAGCGCTGCGTCAGCGGCTCGCCAGCAAGATAGCGTCGAAGGTTGTCGACGAACGGGTCGATCACCCGCCGGTCGAGATGCTGGGTGAGAAAGCTGCGGTGTGGCGAAAGCAAAACGTTTGGAGCGGAGCGAAGCGGCGAATGCTCGGGCAGCGGTTCGACTCGGTAAACATCGAGCGCTGCACCGGCGAGCCGGCCTTCGCGAAGCGCCGCTGCCAGTGCGTCTTCGTCGAGGATTGACCCACGACCGACATTGATGAGCCTCGCGGTCGGCTTCATCTGCGCGAGCTCGGCCGCGCCGACAAGTCCCTCCGTCTCTGGCGTCGCCGGCGCGGCTAGCACCAAGAAATCCGATTCGCGCAAGAGAATGGGGAGGCCGTCGGGCCCGTAGAGGGCGTCGACGTAGGGAGGCGGTGCCCCGGGCGATCGCTTGGCAGCGATGACGCGCATCCCAAGGGCGTGGGCGAGGCGCGCGGTCTCGTCGCCGATGCCGCCGAGGCCGAAAATCCCAACCGTCTGACCGAGAATCTCCTCGATTCGGCCGCCCGACCACTGCCGCCGCGCTTCCTCGTTTACCCATTTTGGATACAACTTGGCAAGAAGCAGGATGGCCCCGATCACCCATTCGGCGATCGGTCGAGCCGCCCAGCCGCGGCCGAGCGTAATGATGACGTCGGTCCCGAGGAAGCCAGAGTCGCGATAGGCGTCGATGCCAGCTTGCGACCCATGCAACCAGCGTACCTTCGGCGCCCGTGCCGCTAATCCGGGGGGTGTGAACGTAGCGAAAAGCACCTCGCACTCGGCAAGCTCGGCATCCAGCGTGCGTTCTGCCTCCGCGGCGTCGTCGGGGATCCCCCTTGGGCTGGCGACGAGATGACTCAGATCGCGCACCTCCACGTCGCCCACGGCTCGGATCCGTTCAAGCTGGTCGGGTGCGACTTTGGTGAGCATGCCGAGAATGACAGTCACGCGCGGCCTCCTGCGAAGCGATGTTCGTCAGGATACTGGATTCAGCCCCGCGTCGACCCGCTCGATCGGCCACGCTCGAGACTGGCAAGCCGCTCAAACTCGCTCGAGATCCGATCGAGCAGCGTCGCCAGTACTGCCCGGTTGGCGGCTGGAACTCCTTCCAAAGCGCGGGCGACGGCTTCGGCACGCTGCCGCCCGACCTCATCGATCTGGGCACGAGCTTCTGGCGCAAGACGCAGGCGCACGATGCGGCGGTCAGCTCCGTCGCGCTCACGGATCACGAACCCCGACTCGACGAGTTCGTCGGCCAGCCGGCTTGCCCAGCCCGGCGAGACGCCCATCGCCTCGGCCAACTCGCGGACCGTCAGCCCGTCGCGCGTCACGAGAACCATTGCCGCGTTCGCCTGCTGCGGTGGTAGCCCGGCGCCACAGCGTGCCGTCGCCTCATGAAGAAGCAAGCTGGCGCGCAGGAAGCGGAAGAGCAGCCCGCTAATCGCCGCATTGCTGATGTCAGGGGGGTGTCGCTCCGCCACGGCGGCTCCTTGCCAGCAGGAGTATAGAAGAAACAGCATGTCGCCCAAAATTGTTCGAATCCTAGGCAGTGCTAGAAGAACTCAGTGCGGTACGAACCGATTTGGCGACCACGTCGGCGATCGAAGGAGGTCGATGACTCCCGCTCCTCCGCTGGGTCGCGCTCCCACCAGCGTCGTCGCGGCATCCGTGACCTCAGGGGAGGCGATGCCGGAGCGGCGAGCGCACAGGCCAATCAACACTTCAGCCGCGCTTCGGTGCGAGGCGGTCTGGGACGACGCGATCTGCCGCGGCATCGAGCGCGGCGACGTCCTCGTCCGACAGCGCGAAGGCCAGGGCAGCGGCGTTTTCCGTGGCCTGCCGGCCGTTCTTCGCGCCGGGGATGGGGATCGTCCCTTTCTCTATCGTCCAGCGCAAGGCGATCTGCCCGGGCGTCCGGCCATACGCATCGCCGATACGGCGAAGCTCGGCGATCACCGGCCCGAGCCGCACAAGCGACGGCAACAGCGTCACGCTACGCACGCCGGCGGGCCGGTGGACGAGGGAGTACTTGCCGCTGAGCAGGCCCTGAGCGAGCGGGCTATACGCGATCACGCTCACACCGAGCTTGCGGCACAATTCCAGCAGCCCAGTGCGCTCAGGGGCACGCGCGAGCAGACTGAATTGCACTTGGTTTGAAGCAAGAGGGATGCCGCGACGGCTGAGCGCGGCATAGGCGCGCCGTGTCTGGTCGACGTTGAAGTTCGAGACGCCGACGTGGGCGATCAGCCCACGCTCGACAGCCAGCGCCATCCACTCCATTAACCTCTCAACCGGAACAAGCGGCGTCGGCCAATGAATCTGGTAAAGATCGATCTGGTCACGCCCGAGCCGGCGGAGGCTGCCCTCGAGCGCTTGGAAAAACGCGCCTTCGCTCAGCCGCCACGGAAACGGAAAGAATTTGGTTGCGACGAACACCGGCGACCGCACGGTACGCAGAAAGCGACCGATAAGGCGTTCGGACCGGCCCCATCCGTAAATCTCGGCGGTATCGACGAGCGTGACTCCTGCAGCGATCGAGCACCAGAACGCGTCGCGCACGTCGTCGACACCGTACCGCTGCCCGTACCCCCAAACGGTGCGATCACCCCACTGAACCGTGCCGACGCCCATCGGTAAGAGACGAGGACCGGTTGAGCCGAGCGGCACGGGCGCCGTTGTCGCGTGCATGGGTGGAGGATACTCGGTTATCATCGGCGGAGGGACGTTCGCCGGTGGCGGCGTGATCAGGCAGCGGCTGGCGAATGGTCCTTCGGAGGCGGAACCATGCCTCGCATCAAGAGAAAGGAGCGCGGTTCCAGCTTGGGAACGATTAATGTCGCAATCATTGGCGTAGGCAACTGCGCGTCATCCCTCGTTCAAGGCGTCGAATTTTACCGCAATGCCCCAGAGGACGGTTTTATCCCCGGGCTGATGCATCCTCGGCTCGGCGGCTATCACGTTGGCGATATTCGTTTCACCGCTGCATTCGACATCGATATCGAAAAAGTTGGGAAAGACCTGTCGGAAGCGATCTTCGCTGGGCCAAACAACACGGTGAAATTCGCCCACGTTCCGCACCTCGGTGTCCGGGTGGAGCGCGGGATGACACACGATGGTCTCGGCAAGTACCTGTCGAAGATTATCACGAAAGCACCGGGTGAGACCGCCGACATCGTAAAGATTCTCAAGGAGACCGAGACGCATGTTGTGGTCTCCTTCTTGCCCGTCGGGAGCGAAAGCGCGACCCGCTGGTATGTCGAGCAGATTTTGAACGCCGGTTGCGGGTTCGTGAACTGTATTCCCGTCTTCATTGGGCGCCAGGCCGACTGGTCACGCCGTTTCAAGGAGCGCGGATTGCCGATCGTCGGAGACGACATCAAATCGCAGGTCGGCGCCACAATCACGCACCGTGTCCTTACCAAACTGTTCCGTGATCGCGGCGTCAAGGTCGAGCGGACGTATCAACTGAACTTTGGTGGGAACACCGATTTTCTCAACATGCTCGAGCGAGAACGCCTCGAGTCGAAGAAGATCTCGAAGACGAACGCGGTCACCTCGCAGCTTGATTACACCTTGCCGGAAAGCGATGTTCACGTTGGGCCGAGCGACTACGTTCCGTGGCTAACCGATCGCAAATGGTGCTATATCCGGATGGAGGGCCGCACCTTCGGCGATGTGCCACTCAACCTCGAACTCAAACTGGAAGTGTGGGATAGCCCGAACTCCGCCGGCGTTGTCATCGACGCGATCCGCTGCGCCAAATTGGCGCTCGACCGCGGGATTGGCGGCACATTGATCGGGCCCTCGGCCTACTTCATGAAATCGCCGCCCATCCAGTACTCCGATGACGAGGCGCGGCGCATGGTTGAAGACTTCATCGCCGGCGTGGGAGACGCGTGACCGACGATCGTGACGCGTTCGGCAGCGACCGGCGCGGTGCGCGGCCTCGATTGCTGGCGCGGCTGTGGCGGCTCGCGTCGGTCCCGCTCTTTTGGATTGCCTCGGCACTCGTCCGACGCGCGCCGCTTTGGCTGAGCTATTGGTGTGCCTGCCGAATTGCTGACCTTGTCTTCTTCGCGTTTTGGCGGGAAAAGCGGCGGATAACCATTCAGAACATGCGGCGCATCCTCGGCCCTACGGCGTCTCGCGCCAGCGTCCGCGCACTCGCCCGGGAGAGTGTCCGCAACTATGCCAAGTATGTGGTCGAGTTTCTCCGCTTTCCCCGGCTCACTCACCAAGAGATTCTTGAGGCGCTCGGCATCGACGATTGGAGCCGGTTCGACGCGCTGCTCGCCGAAGGTCGGGGCGTGCTGTTCGTATCGTTCCACACAGGGAATTGGGATTTGGCGGGAGCAGCTGCCGGGATCCGCGGCTATCCGTTGCAAGTCGTTGCCGATGTGATTGGACCACCGGCATTGAACGCCGAGATCCAGAGCCTGCGACGCCGTCAGGGAATGCGGCTGATCGAGGCCGACCAGCCGGCCGCGGCAGCGCGAGCGCTTCTCAAGGCGCTTCGCGCGGGCGAAATGGCCGGCATGCTCATCGACGTGCCGACACCCGATGGCGTGCCGGTGCGGTTGTTTGGCGAGACAGCCTACTTGCCGGCTGGACCGGCGACGATCGCGCTGCGCACGGGAGCACGGGTGGTGCCGACCGCGGTGTTCCGCCGGCCAGACAACCGCTTTGGGCTGGTTTTCGACGAGACATTCGACTACCGGCCGACGGGAGACCGTCCGGCTGATGTTCGCGCCTTGACGCAGGCGATGGCGACGGCACTGGAACGGCTCGTACGCCGACGGCCGGACCAATGGTATATCTTTCGGCAGCTGTGGCCCGTCCCGGCGCCGCGATCCGCGCTGCAACCCGCCCCGGCCGCCCTTGGAGCCGACGCATGAGCCTCCCTGCCTTGACTGGCAAGGCCGACATTCACCTGCACTCGTCCTACTCGGACGGCTTGATGACGGTTCAACAAATTCTGGACTGGGTGCAGGAGAAGACGGATCTGGACGTCATCGCCGTCACGGATCACGACGACGTGGAGGGCGGACTACGAGCGCGCGAGCTGGCGGCCGGCGGCGGCTATCGCTTCGACGTGATCGCCGGCGCCGAGATCTCGACCCGCGACGGCCACTTGCTCGCGCTCTTTCTCGAAAAGCAGGTTCGCTCCTTCCGCCCAATTGAAGAGACCATCGAAGAAGTGCGTGAGCAAGGCGGGCTCTGTGTTGTCCCTCACCCGATGAGTTGGCTGACGACCTCGATCGGCGAGCGAACGCTGAACCGCGCGATGGCACATCACACGCCTGGCATCTTCGGCCTCGAAGTGGCCAACCCGACAATCGCCGGACGAGTCACGCGACTCAAGGTCGCCCGGCTGAATCGCACCCGCTATGGCCTCGCTGAAACGGGTGGCTCGGATGCCCATTTCCTCCCATCGATTGGTACGGCATATACGAAGTTCGCCGGTAAGACGGCGGAAGACTTGCGGCGGTCGCTGCTCGAGCGGACGACGGCGGGCGTGCAGCGCCCTGGCCGCCCTGAGCCGGTCTCCGTGCGCGACCTCATCCGGCAACAGGGGCGCAGCATGATCTGGCTTCCGGCCAAGCGTGTCCGCAACCATCTCGCCGAGCGGCGTACCGCGATGCTGGCGTAGGCGGACGATGAAAATCGGGCTGGTCACGCCCTACGACTGGGCGGTGCCTGGGGGTGTGAACCGCCACATTGAAAGTCTCTATCGGCAGATTGTGGCGCGTGGTCACACCGCGAGAATTATCGCCTCGGCTTCGGTGCCTGCCGATCAGCTCGACCAGCCAGACCTCATCGTTCTGGGCAAACCGTACCCCATCCCAGCGTCCGGCTCGATTGCCCGTATCCCGATCTTGTTCAACCTCGACAAGCCCGTGAAAGCGCTGCTGGCACGCGAGCAGTTCGACATCGTCCACGTTCACGAGCCGTTACAGGGGCCGCTGCCGCTGACGGTGCTTCGCTTCTCGAACGCTGCCAACGTCGGTACCTTTCATGCCTATTCAGGAAGCCGCTACTCGACAGGTTCGATGGCGTATTACTACGGCCACCGGTTGCTGAAGCGGTGGTTTCGCAAGCTCGATGGCAAAATCGCGGTGTCAGAAGCGGCCGCCGAGTTCGTCGACCAATACTTTCGTGGCTACTACAACATCATCCCGAACGGAATTGATTTTGACCGGTTCGCGACACCTGCACCGCCGATCCCGGAGCTTGCCGACGGACGGCCAAACATCCTCTTTCTCGGCCGCCTCGAGGAGCGGCGGAAAGGATTTAGCTACCTTCTCCGGGCGTTTCGAATCGTCAAGACCGAATGGCCGGAGGCACGACTGGTCGTTGCCGGCGGCAGCGATCGGGCGCGGGTTGGCTATGACACGTGGGCGCGGAGGACGGGACTTCCCGATGTGCTGTTCGTTGGCGCTCCGTCTGACGAGGACAAGATTCGCTATTTCCAGAGCGCGACGGTGTACGTCGCGCCAAACACTGGCGACGAGAGCTTCGGGATCGTCTTGCTCGAAGCGATGGCAGCCGGCCGGCCCATCGTCGCCTCCAACATTCGCGGCTTTGCCGGCGTGCTCACTCACGGCGTCGAGGGCCTGCTCGTGCCGCCCAAGAACGAAGCGGCGCTCGCCGCCGCGATCGGCCAGTTGCTTGCCGATCCAATCCGGCGCGACGAATTGGCGCGCAACGGCCGATTGAAAGCTCGAGATTACAGTTGGGACCGCGTTGCCGAGCGCATCCTTGCCTACTATGAGCGCATCCTCCTCGCCAAAGAGTCAGCCCGAGAAAGCGGGAAGCGGGCCGAGGCGAGGCCGGCGCAGCGAAGCCGGCTCGGCCGGTTTGGCTCGGCAGTCGCGCCCTACGTCGGTCTACGGCGATGAAGGCGCTGCGTCCGCTGGTTGGCTCGATCACGGCGCCGCTCATTCGTGCGCTCGCCTCGAGCCCGATTACTCCCAACCAACTGACCATCATAGGCGCCGGCTTGAATGGGCTCGTGGCGGTTGTTATTGCCCGCGGCGACGGGCGGCTCGCCGGCGTGGCCGTCTTGCTGGCCAGCGCCTTCGACATCTTGGACGGCGCGCTCGCACGTGCCACTGGGCGGACGACGCGGTTTGGCGCCTTCCTCGACTCGAGCCTTGACCGCGTCGCCGACGGGGTACTGCTGCTCGGGGCGGCGGGGCGTGGGCTGCGTTTCGGGAGCGGGCGGACGGCGCTGCTCGCCTTCGCCGCCTTCATTGCCAGTGTGCTGGTGAGCTACACCCGCGCCCGGGCCGAAAGCATTGGCGTCACGGGCGAAACCGGGCTGTTTGACCGTCCGGCACGGATCGTGGTGCTCGCTGCTGGCTTGATGCTCAACCGGCTCGAGCTGGCGCTTCTGACCGTAACGCTCGGCGCAGCCGTGACGGTCGTGCAGCGAATCCTCTCCGTTCGACGACAGCTCGGCGACTGAGGGCGCCGATCGGGCTATGGTATGCTCGCGCGAAAGAGCCAGAGAGGGTGAGCGATGCCGGATGTCCTAGGATACCGCGCCAAATTCGGAGTGCTCGGTCCGTCCACCAACACGGTCGTCGAGCCAGACTATTACATGATGGCGCCGCACGGCGTGACCTGCCACTATGGCCGGATCTACATCCGCGACCAGCGGCTCGGCAACGACGAACAGTTCGAGGCGCTGCTCGTCCAGATCCGCGAAGCCATCGAGCAGACCGTTCGTGAAGTGATGACCTGCGAGCCCGACTATCTCGTGATGGGTATGTCGGCCGAAACGTTTTGGGGCGGCAAAGAAGGAAACGAGGCGTTTACCCGCCGAATCGAGCAATGGTCGGGACTGAAGGTCGCGACGGGTGCAGATGCCTGCCGGAGGGCGCTTGCCGTCTTCAACGCCCGGCGGCTCGGTGTGATCACGCCCTACCAGCCGGTCGGCGACGGGCAAGTCCGCCGGTTCTTTACCGAGTGCGGGTTCGACATCGTCGCGCTGGAAGGGCTGAAATGTCCCTCCGCCGTCGCGATTGCCCACGTGACGGAGGACCGGCTCCGCCAGGCAATCCTTGACGTCAACAAGCCGGACGTCGACGCGATCGTGCAAGTCGGCACGAACTTGTCGATGGTTCGCCTCGCCGACGAAGCCGAGCGCTGGCTCAAGAAGCCCGTGATTGCGATCAATGCCGCCACGTGGTGGCACGCGCTGCGCGAGAACGGCATCAACGACCAAATGCGCGGATTCGGGACACTGCTCCGCGAATATTGATCGGGTTTTCCCCTTCCGGCGATGGGCGCCGCCAGCACATTGGCGGCAATGCCCTCCTGGACGTCCGTTCTCGATCGCGCGCACCGGAGAGAACCACGGTGCCGGCACTCGAGATAACCTCGTCGGCTGTCGGCCGGCGTCGCTGGGGAACGGCAACGGTTTCGTGCTCGAACGAGCGGTTGCCTGTGCCTCGGTCTTGATGGCGTCGGACGGTCTCCCAATGTGCTCGATCGCCCTCGGCGCTGCCCGACTGGGTTAGCCGGCAGCGCGATGGGAGTCGAGCTCCTCGCGTGGGACAAGCCATTCCAGTGACCAGTCGGAGATGGCTTGGACGACTCCGGCGAGCGCCTGACCTTTCGGAGTGAGCCGGTATTCGACGCGCACGGGGGTTTCTGGGTAAACCGTGCGCACCACGATTCCTGCGGCCTCCAACTCCTTGAGGCGTTCCGAGAGCATTCGATCGCTGATCCCCGGGATCGAAGCGGCAAGTTCCCCAAAGCGCTGCTTGCCGGCGAGCATCGCCCGAATGATCACTCCGGTCCAACGGCCGCCAACGAGCTCCACGGCTTGGTGGTAGTACGGGCAAAACGCGGTCAACGGCTCTGCCATCATCTCAATTCTCTCTCATTCCTTGGAGCTTGACAATTCCGGCACACGACTGTAGAGTAACTAACAATATGTTAGCCATTGGCTGCCGGGTGGGCAACCCCGTTGGCCTCGGGCAGCCGAGCTGTCGACGCTGTTCAGCATGAAGCGATCCCCAAGGAGACTCCGATGACCACCGCTCAGCCGATGATGCGAAATTCCCTGCCTGCCGATACCCACGTCGGCCTCGTCAGCTTGACCATCGCCGATCTTGACCGATCGGTGCGGTTCTATCGCGACACACTTGGCTTCGATCTCCTCGATCGCTCCGACGGGATTGCGGTGCTCGGCTCCGCGACCGCTCCGCTCGTCGAACTGTTCGAACGGCGAGGCGCGCAGCCAAAGCCGCCCGGCGCTACCGGCTTGTATCACTTCGCAGTGCTGCTGCCAACTCGGCGAGATCTGGGGCGGACGGTTCGCCACCTTCTTGACATCGACTACCCTCTTGATGGTGCAGCCGACCACCTCGTGAGTGAGGCGATCTACCTCACCGACCCGGACGGCAACGGAATCGAACTGTATCGCGACCGTCCCCCGCGCTGAGTGGAGCATTGAGCACGGCGTCGTGCGAATGGCGAGCGAGCCGTTCGACTTCGCCGGCGTTCTCCACGAAGCGGATGGTGCGCCAGCTTGGGACGGGATCGCAGCAGGCGCGAGGATGGGGCATATCCACCTGCAAGTCAGCGACGTCGAGCGAGCGCAGCGCTTTTATGGCGATCTCCTTGGCTTCGATCTCATGGCTGTCTTGCCCGGGGCACGCTTCCTCGCCGCCGGTGGCTATCACCATCATCTTGGCCTGAATAGCTGGCGCAGCCGAGGGGGGTTGCCCGCCCCAACCGGGTCGGCCGGACTGCGTTTCTTCACCGTACACGTTCCAGAGGCCGCGGTGCGTCACGCGATCGCGGGGCGGCTCGAGTCGGCCGGTGCCACGGTAACGCGTGACGGTGGGTCGGTGGCCACGGTCGATCCCTCGGGCAACCACATCCTGCTTCGCGACTGAGGCGCGCCGCAGCGGGAACCTGGCAGAATTGCGCCCGGATACTCGGAGGCAACGATGACCCAGCTCCGCGACGAACGGGCGACGAACCTCTCGCCAGCACGACGTGCCCTCGCCGTCGTCAGCGCGCTCTACGAGCAAGCGGCGCACTCACTCCGCGCCCGCTGCCACGAAGGAGGCCGCCTCAGCGAGGCGCGGCTGACCGAGCATCAGCAAGCGGCGCATGGCCTTGCGCAATTGGCGATTCAGCTCGAGGCCGCTCGACAGCTCTTGGACTGGGCGGAACCGTCTCGACGCTGGACCCGACGATCTTGAACGCGGAAATCGCAGAGGCTTGGGTGGCGCGGCTCGCCGGTGGACTGGCGCGGCGGCGTCTCGCTCAGTGCTTTGGAGACTGTCGCTCCTGCTGACCTCGGCCTCTCACGCGACGCGCTCGCCGCGCTCGCTGCGCCAGACATCGCCGACTTCGTTGACCTCTGCCGGCGGAGTCGCTGCGGACGACCACATCGCTGCTCTGGTCGACGAAACGGGCGGCAACGGTCGACGCGGATTGGACGAGGCATTACAAGCGGTGCAGGCGCAGTTTGCCCGTTTCGTTGACGGAACGAGTTGTGCCGATCGCCCATCGCATCCACCGTGAGAACGCGTTGGTGCCGCTTGAGCTTATCCGGGATCTTGCCGATCTTGGGGGTCTTTGCGCTCACCGTCCCCGAAGAGTATGGCGGCTCCGGGTTCGGCAAGCTGGCGATGGTCGTCGTGACCGAGGAGTTGGTGCGTGGTTCGATCGGCGTGGGGGTCGCTGGGGGACACGCAGCGAAATCGCGGCTGAGTTGATCCTGAGCGGTGGCACCGAAGAGCAGAAACGGACGTGGCTTCCCAAGCTGGCCCGCACCGAGGTGCTGCCCACGGCAGCTTTTACCGAGCCGAACTCTGGCTCCGACCTCGCGTCGGTGCAGACCCGCGCAGTCAAGGTGGACGGCGGCTGGCGGATCTACGGCCAGAAGACGTGGATGACTCACGGCGCACGCGCAGATGTGATGACCCTGCTTGCCCGCACCGACCCGAACCAACCTGGTCATCGTGGGCTTTCCATGTTTCTTGCACCCAAGACGCGCGGCACCGAGGACAATCCGTTTCCCGACGAAGGGATAACCGGCGGCGAAATCCGAGTCCTTGGCTACCGCGGGATGCGGGAGTATGACGTCGCCTTCGATGGCTTCTTTGTGCCGGACGAAGCGTTGTTGGGTGGCGTGCCGGGTCAGGGGTTCCGACAATTGATGGCGACAATGGAAGTCGCGCGCATTCAGACGGCGGCGCGCGGAGTAGGGGTTGCTCAGGCCGCCTTCGATGAGGCGCTGCGCTATGCCCGCACCCGCGTCCAATTTGGAAAGCCGATCATCGCCTTCCCGCGAATTCGGGCCAAGCTGGCCCGCGCTGCTGTCATGGTGCAGGCGGCGCGTCAGCTCACCTATTATGCCGCTCGCCGCAAGGAGACCGGCGAGCGTTGTGACCTCGAAGCCGGTATGGCGAAACTCCAAGCCACTCGCGCTGCGTGGGAAGTCGCGGATGCGGCCGTGCAGATTCACGGGGGCATCGGTTACGCCGAGGAGACCCCGATTAGCCGCATTCTCCTCGACGCCCGCGTCCTCTCGATCTTTGAGGGCACCAACGAAATCCAGGCACAGATTATCGCCCGCCGGCTGCTCGAATAGGCGAGAGCGACCGAGCTCCTGTGGCTGAGGCCCTCGGCGGCTGCCCCGGCGACGCTGTTAGCGCTCAATCGGGGCGCGAACGAGGTTGCCCCACTCGGTCCACGAGCCGTCGTAGTTGCGCACCTTGGGATAACCAAGCAGGTAGGTCAGCACGAACCACGTGTGCGACGAGCGCTCGCCGATACGGCAATACGCGATGACATCCTTGTCTGGAGTGACGCCTTCGGATTCGTACAGCGCCTTCAGCTCCTCGGGTGACTTGAAGGTGCCGTTCTCATTCGCGGCGCGCGCCCACGGAATGTTCTTGGCCGTCGGGATGTGACCGCCGCGCTGCGCCCCCTCTTGGGGGTAATTCGGCATTGCGATCAGCTCACCCGAATACTCCTGCGGCGAGCGCACATCAACGAGTGCCCGGCCTTCGGTGGCGCGAATGTGCGCCATCACGTCGTCGCGGAACGCGCGGATCGAATCGTCCTCTTCGCGAGCGCGGTAGGTGGTGGGCGGAAAGCTCGGCACGTCCTTGGTCAGCGGCCGGCCTTCGTCGATCCACTTTTGACGTCCGCCATTCATGACGGCGAGCTTCTCATGCCCGTAGAGGCGGAACAGCCAAAACGAGTAGCACGCGTACCAGTTATTGCGGTCCCCGTAGAACACTACGAGCGTGTCGTTCGAGATGCCGTGCTTAGAGCAGAGCTGCTCGAATTCCTCTTTGGAGATAAAGTCACGAACGACCGGCTTTTGCAAATCGGTGTGCCAGTCCAGCTTGATGGCGTTTGGAATGTGACCCGTTTCGTAGAGCAAGACGTCCTCGTCGCACTCGGCGATCCGGACGTTTGGGTCGTTCAGGTGATCGGCGACCCAGTCGGTCTCCACGAGCACCTCAGGATGGGCGTAGCCGTCGGCCATCGTCACTCCTTGTCTGATAGGCTTGTATGGGAAGGCCGTCGTCGACGGCAGGGCGATGATGACGCATCGCATCAACTTTGTCAACTTTCCGGTTGGGAAACCGATCGCCGGAACGACGGCCTCGCAACAGACGTCTCTTGACCACAAGGAGCCGACCATCATTATGGACGACATTCGCGCTCGCCTCGGCGAGCTTCAGCAGCGCATCCTTTCCCTCCTGGAGCGTCTTTGACATCGCCGGCAAAGAGCGTGAGCTCGCTTCGCTCGAACAGCGGATGGCCAGTGAAGGGTTTTGGACATCCGAGGAGAACCCACAGGCAGTGATGCGGCAAGCAAGCGAGCTTCGCGACACGATCGAGACGTGGCGCGGGGTCGAACGCGAGGCCGCCGACCTTATCGAGCTGATCGAACTTGCCGCCGCAGAGGACGATTCGGCAACCGCCGCCGAAGTCGCAAAGGCCGCCGACGCACTCGCTGAACGATTGCGGGCGCTCGAAGTTGGCCTGATGCTGAGCGGACCGCACGACCGCAAGGACGCCATTCTTTCGATCCACGCGGGGGCTGGCGGCACCGAATCGCAGGATTGGGCGGAGATGCTCTTGCGGATGTATCTCCGCTGGGCCGATGCCCACCGCTACAAGACCGAGATCCTCGACTACACCCCCGGGGAAGAGGCAGGGATTAAGAGCGTCACCGTCGCCGTGAGCGGTCCGAACGCCTACGGGTATCTGAAGAGCGAACGCGGTGTCCACCGCTTGGTGCGGCTCTCACCGTTCGACTCGGCGCATCGGCGACATACCTCGTTTGCGCTCGTGGAAGTGATGCCGAAGGTCGACGACACCGTCGAGATCGTGGTCAACGACGAGGATCTCGAGATTGAGTTCTATCGGTCGAGCGGCGCAGGCGGGCAGAACGTCCAGAAAGTGTCCACCGCCGTGCGGATGCGTCATCTCCCGACCGGACTGGTCGTGACCTGCCAAAACGAACGATCGCAGTTGCAGAACAAGGAGACGGCACTGCGCATCCTAAAGTCGCGGCTGCTCGAGCTTGAGCTTGAGAAGCGTGAGGAGGAGGCGGCGCGCCTGAAGGGGCAGCACGTCGCAGCAGGGTGGGGCAACCAGATCCGGAGCTACGTCCTTCACCCGTATACTTTGGTGAAGGATTTGCGGACGGACTTCGAGACGAGCGACGCTGTCAACGTGCTCGAAGGTGCGCTCGACCCCTTCATCGAAAGCTATCTGCAATGGACCATTGGGGGGCAGGCAGCGTGAGGCGGTTGCTCGGATCGATCGCGCTTGTGACCGGTATCGTCATGTTCGTCTACCTCGGCGCTGGTCCTTGGTCTCCGCCGGCCGCGCTCGTCGGCCAGCCAGCCGTCTCGCCGGCCGAGCCACGCCGGTCGTCGTCGCAACCGAGCGAGATCCAGCAGGCCAGGATCGAGTCTGCCTTCTGGACGATCGGACTGATTTCGGGTGGCATCGTGCTTGGATTTGTCGCCCTGATCGCCGGCGCGTCCATCTACCTCCGACGCCAGCGTCCCTCGGAGGATACCTAATGCCGCTGCCCGCGCGGCAGCAGGCGCCCGCGCTCTTGGGAGGGCCGATGCTTCGTCTCCTCGTCGCGGTGCTCGTTACCGCCAGTCTGCTCGTTCCCTCGGTGGGGCACGTCGCCGCTGCCGACGGAATTACCGTCCTTGACGACACGGCCCAGACCGAGTGGCCTGACAGCATCACGTTTACGCTCAAGGCGACCGCTGCCGCCGAGATTACGCGCATCCGCATCGAATATTGGTACACCTCGAACACCCGCGCTGGTGGGAATCCGACGTTCACGCCAGGCAAGGAAGTGACGGCGGAGTTCAAGTTGCGCACGCGTGGCTCGCAGGACGTGCCCCCCGGTGCGCTTATCACGTATCGCTACACCATCGAAGACGCGGCTGGAACAACGCTGCGCACCGAACCGAAGCAATACCGGTTCATTGACACTCGTTCACGGTGGCAGACCCTGCAAGACGGGCTGATCACCGTGCTCTACACGGACCGGACTCAAGCACGCGCCCAGAGCGTGCTCCAATCCGCGGTCCGGACGGTAAACGCACTGCGAGATCAGGCGGGCGTCCAACTTTCGGAGCCGCTCACCATCGTCGCCTACGCCACCACGGCGGATCTCGATTCGGCGTATCCACCGCGGAGCCAGTCGTCACGTGGGACACGCGCCGGTGTCTCGGTTTCCGGCTTCAACGTCGTCCTCATCACGACCGACGGTGATGCGGTTGGCACAACCGCTCACGAGGTGACGCATGCGGTCGTGGAGGACACCATTGGTCCGGCGGCCAGCGGCGGCTTCCCCATGTGGCTGAATGAGGGGCTCGCGACCTACTTCCAACCGTCTCAGGGATCGGAGTGGAGCCAGTACCTGCAGCAGGCGATCCGAGTTGATCGTGTCATGCCGCTGCGCTTCCTCAAGGCGTATCCCGGACGGGAAGAAGAGTGGCTGCTCGTTTACGCCGAGGGCGTCAGCATGGTCAAGTATCTCCTCACGACCTATGGGGCGCAGAAGATGGGCGACTTGCTTCGCGCCTATCGCGACGGAGACACCGATGAGCGGACCTTCGAGCGGGTCTACGGCAAGAGCCTGATCGACCTCGAGAACGAATGGCGCGCCTCCATCGGCGTCAAACCGCTCGATTCGACGACGGCCAGCCCTCCGAGCAACCAGCCTCAGGCACGGCCGACGCTCCCGCCGATGGTGATCGACCAACCCGGCAACCAGCCCGGCGGCGCTCCGACGACGGCTCCGCCCTCGTCACCCAGCGGCCAAACGAGTCAGCCCAGTCGGCTTCAGGCGGCGCTTCCTCTGTTGGCGGCGGGAGCAGGAGTGCTGGTGCTCATGCTGTTTCTTGCCATCGGTGTGGCCGTCGTCGTCCGCCGTCGCTCGTTCTAAGCCACCGGTCTCCCGAAGGTGCAAGGGAACCCACGGGGCGTGACGTCCCGGTTGCCTTTGCGCCACGATCGACAGGTTGAGTGGCGCCTGCGATGTTACGCGGATCGCCGGCGAGCGGCGTTCAGCGCTGTACTCAGAAAATCCCGAGCGCGATCTTCGCGTCTTCACTCATCATCGTCTTGGGATCCCATGGCGGCGACCAGACGAGATTGATGTTGACGTTTTCGACGCCGGGCAAGGTGGCCACCGCCGCGTAGGCTTGGGTCCGGATCATTGGCCCGGCCGGACAGGCCGGTGTCGTGAGCGTCATGTCGACGTTGACGGTCTTCTCGTCTTCAATCTCGATGTTGTAGACGAGCCCGAGATTGATGATATCCATACCGATCTCCGGGTCGTACACCTCGGAGAGCACTTCGCGAACCTGTTCTTCTGTCACCATGGTTTTCCCCTGCCTCACCTCATGGAGGGCTCTCAAAGTGTAGCGCAGACTGTCGGCTGTTCACCCTGCCGCGAGGCCGCTGGAGCCGGCCCAGCGGCCTACCCGTAATGGCCGTTCTGGCCGGGGGGATGGGGTTCCGACTCGCCAAACTCGGCGCCTCCGGTGTAGTCGAAGAGGTCCCACCCGACGACCGAAACGTCGGCTCCCTCAGCCTTCGCCGCGAGGTCGTGGAACCCGAGTGTGGCATTCTCGATACCAAGGCGGGCAGCGATCGCCCGGCATCGGTCCGCTGCCGGCATGTCGGCGGACGTGAGGATCGCGCGTAGGTGGTCGACTCGGGTTCCGGGAATGGCAAACGGGAGAAGCCGCTCCGGTTGCCCGCGCAAGGCGATCCGCTCCTCCGGCGAGGCGTCGCCGAAAAAATCGGGGTCGCTGGCGTACTCATCCTGAAGGGTGCCGTTGTCGAACACGAGGTAGAAAAAGGCATCGCCATCGATCACCATGAAGGCGATCGCGGCGGTCTGCAGCGCCTCGCTCAGGAGCGCTGCGAGTTCGGCAAGACGAGACAGGTCCCCCTCGGAGGCTTGACGGTCGAAAACGGTCACCCAACCGAGGATCGGCGGCGAGATGAACGCGTCGCCGTCGTCCACGAGTTCATACACCGTCTCTTGTTGGTCGGTTCGTACCGAGATATTCGCGAAGGTGGCGCTCACCGCTCCCCTTGTAGGCCGGCGACCAGCCCGGCGTACTTATCGAGCAGAGCTTGCGCACCTTCTGCTGAGTTCGACTCGGCGATGACATGAAACAGCGGCCGGTCCGGGTCGGGCAGGACAAGCACCCACTCGCGGCCCAAATCGACCTTCACGCCGTCCACCTGCTGCGTCTGCCGGTCGCGGAACTGCTCGTTCAACAGTCGCATCACGCGGCCTTTGGCTTCCCAAGGGCAGCGGACTTGGCGGCGCATGAGGTAAAACGGCGGAAAGGTGCGAGCAAGGCTCGCCAACCGACGTCGTGTGCGCGAGAGGAGCTCGACCAGCTTGAGCACGGCAAACAGGCCATCCATTGCTGGGCTGAAGGACGGAAAAATGAGGCCGCCTTCCAAATCCGCAACGAACTCGACGCCATGGCGGATCGCCGCGGCCATCAACGCCTGCTGGTTCACCTTCGTGCGGATTACGACGCCGCCGTAGCGATCCGCGAGATCATCGAACACCCGCGGCGCTGAGACCGGCACCGCGATGGTCGCGCCCGGGTGCTGCTCGAAGACCATCGAGGCCACCATGGCCGCCAACAGCGCCCCGTCGACGACCTCACCGGTGTCATCGACGACGTAGATCTTTTCCCCGCCTGGCTCCAGCCGGACGCCCATATTGGCCCGGAGTGCCGCCGTGATGGCGGCGAGCTGGCGCATCGATTCATCAAACTCTTGCGGCGAGCGTGCGAGCTTTGTCTCATCGATCGCGGCGTTCAAGCTAACGACATTCAGTCCAAGCTGGCTGAAAAGAATCGGCAGAATATTCGATGCCGTCGCGTGCGCATAATCGACGACGATCGTTGTCGGCTCGTCCGGCGGCATCGTGAAGAGATCGAGCGAGCGACGATAGCCTTCAATGTATCGCTCGACAAGTTGCGGCGCTTCGGCAATGCGTCCAATCTCATCGAGGTAGGTTCGGCGAAAGTCCTCGCGGAAAAAGGTGTTCTCGATCTTTCGTTCGAACGGTTTGTCGATGTCCAGTCCGTTGGCGTCGAACAGCTTGATATCGACAATCCGCGTGTCATACGGCGATAACCGAACATGCACGCCGCCGATCGCGTCCGTCACTCGGGTAATGTAGCGAACGACCGGAATTGGCACGCTCTTGACGTCGATAACATCAACACCGGCAGACGGCACGCCCGCGATCAGGGCGCGTTTGATCATTCGTGGCGTGTGGTGGGGGTCGCGGCTCATAATCACCGACGAACCTTTTGGTAGCGTCGCGCCGTAGGCCGCGCCCAGCTTGGCAGCGAACTCCGGAGTGAGGTCGATGTTCACAAGGCCGGAGATGCCGTAGCGACTAAACAAGTTCCTGCGGCCCTGTGAACCCCAGATGATGCTGGTGGAAACGGTCGCTCCGGCCTCGATTTCTTTGTCCGGCCAAATCTTGACGCCCGGCTGGATGATCGCGCTTTCGCCGACGACCGTGTTGTCGCCGATGACTGCGCCTTCGAAGACCATCGCCTTCGGTTTGAGCGTCACCTGCCGGCACACGATTGCGCCGCGTACTTCTGCCCGCTCGCCGATGTACGCGCCGCGCCAAATGATGCTCCGGTCGATCTGGGCGCCGACGTCCACTACCGTGGCGGACCGGACCACGCTCGGTCCGTAGATCACGGCCCCGCTCTTGATTTGGCAATCCGATCCCAGATAGACCGGACCGTTGATGATCGCATCCGGCGCGATCTCGACCTCCTCGCTCTCGAGATACACATCTGGGCGCTCGGGATGCGGAATTCCAATCGACCCGAGGTTCACGCGTCCCGCGAGCAGGTCACCGGAAGCTCGATGATATTCAGGGATGCTCCCGATGTCGCACCAATAGCCGCTCGCGACATACCCGAAAATTGGGCGGCCGTCCGCGAGCATCCGCGGAAACACGTCCGCGCTGAAATCCACCGACCGGTCGGTGGGGATGTAGTCGAAGATTGACGGCTCGAGGACGTAGATCCCGGTGTTGACAGTATCTGAGAACACCTCGCCCCAGCTTGGCTTCTCGAGGAACTGCCGAATTGCCCCGTTCTCGTTGATGATGACAACGCCGTATTCGAGGGGGTTTGGGACGCTGTAGAGCGTTAACGTCGCTTCAGCGCGCTTTTCACGATGATTGGCAATGATCTTCGAAAGATCGAAGTCGGTCAGCGCGTCCCCACTGATGACGAGAAAGGTGTCGGTCAGGTGATTGCGCGCGAGACCCACGGACCCGGCAGTGCCGAGCGGCGATTCCTCGATGCTGTAGGTGATGTGCATACCGAGCGAGCTGCCGTCGCCGAAATAGTCTTGAATTTGCTCGGCGAGGTATTGCAGCGTGACGATCACCTCAGTGATGCCGTGCCGCTTCAAGAGCAGCAAAATGTGCTCGATGCAAGGACGATTGACGACTTGCACCATGGGTTTCGGCCGACCGATCGTGAGTGGACGAAGTCGGGATCCTTCGCCCCCAGCCATAACGACGGCTTTCATAGGTCACTCTCCGATCACGCTCCGGTGCGCCGAGACCATTGTACGGGATGCCCTCCGTCGCCCGGGTTTGCCGCCCCGTTTGGCAGACTGATACCCTTCTCGCGCAATGGAGAGCGAGGAGCTGATTGACCGGCTGACGGAAACATTCGAGGCGGCCGGACACCGCCTCTACTTGGTCGGCGGGTCGGTGCGGGATATCTTGCTCGGCCGCGCCAGCCCCGACCTTGATTTCACCACCGACGCCCGCCCGGACGAGATCCAGCGCCTCGCCAAGAAGCTGCGGCCGGATGCGCTGTTTGCGGTCGGCGCGAAGTTTGGCACCATTGGCCTCGCTTTCGGCGACCGTCTTGTCGAGATTACCACGTTCCGTTCCGAAACCTACGTTCCGCGGTCGCGCCATCCCACGGTGACCTTCGGTCACTCGCTGGAAGGAGACCTTGCGCGTCGCGATTTCACGATCAATGCCATGGCCTGCCGGGGGATCCCACGTGATACGGCAGCGATCATCGATCCCTTCGGTGGGCTGGCGGACTTGCGCGCCGCTCTGATCCGCGCGGTTGGCAACCCGGCCGAGCGATTCGACGAAGATCCCCTCCGGCTCCTGCGCGCCGTTCGGTTCGCAGCGCAGCTTGGGTTCCGGATCGAGCGAGAGACCGAGGCCGCGATCCGTCGATCCGCGTCGGCGCTTGCCGAGATCTCCAAAGAACGTATCAGTGCGGAATTCACCAAGATTCTCGTCGCCCCGCACGCCGCGCATGGCATCCGGCTCTGCGTTGACCTCGGGCTGATGGAGCATATCGTTCCCGAGTTGCTCGAGATGCTCCAGATGCCTCCCGTGAAGGGGTATAAGGACGTCTTCCGACACACGCTCCTTGTCGTCGAGCAGATACCGCGCGAGCCGCTGCTGCGCTGGTCCGCGCTGCTCCACGATATCGCCAAGCCCCGCACCATCGGCTGGGAACACGGCAACGTCCACTTCCGCGGTCACGAGCGGGTAGGCGAAGAGATGGCAATTGAGATCCTGCGCCGGTTGCGGATGGATGCCGCGTTTATTCAGTCGGTCGCCCGTATCGTTCGGCTCCATGTGCGGGCGAACAGCTACGCCAGCGACTGGACGGATTCGGCCTTGCGCCGATTTATTCGCGAGGCGGGCGATGACCTGCCGGCGTTGATCGCTCTCTGCCGGGCCGATGTGACGAGTGCGCGGCCGGCTCGCGTCGAGGCCGCGCAAGCCCGTGCCGCCGAGCTCGAAGCACGCGTCGCCGAGCTGTTGGCGCGCGAGGATGTTGCCCGGCTCGACAGCCCGCTCGACGGAAACGAATTAATGGCGCTCTTTGGCCGCGGTCCCGGCCGCTGGATCGGCGAAGTGAAGAGCTACCTCCTCGAGCAAGTCCTCGATGGTGCGCTCGCGCCCGATGACAAAGCGCGCGCTGCAGAGCTGGCCGAGGCCTTTCTCTCGGCGCGAGCTGAGGAAATAGGCGAGGCCCGAAAGGCGGGCGCCCGTTGATCAGTGCGGCGGCCGTCGCAGCGCAGCTACCCGATCGGCCGTGGCTCGTCTTCCTTCGCTGGTGTTTGGCCACTGGCCGGGCGCACGTTGTCGCCTTTCGCGAGGAGGCAAGCGGTCCGGTGGCGGTCGTTCGGCTCGATCCGCAAGGCACCGTCTGGGCAGTTGGGGCGGTAACGTCCGACGAGCTTTGTCGTGCGGTCCGCGGCGAGCGCGGGGTGGCCGAAGTTCGTGCCGATGAGATGGCGATGGGGTCGGCGCGCGTCGCGTGTCGGGGATGGTTCGAAACGGCGGCGATCGTTCATGAGCGCCCGCCCGGTCCGCTGCCACCCTACGACGCGCGGGGGGTTCGCCTGATGGCGACGGCTGACGACCGACGCGCGGTCGACCGCCTGAGCTATCGGCTGCGCGCGGCGGCGTTCTTCGCCTCTCCCCAGCTTCCGGTTGCGCTCTGCTTCGACGACATCGAGGTGATTTCGGTCGCAACGTTCTACGCCGAAACAGCGCGCTACGGCGAGGTCTCTATCGACACGGTTCGCTGGAGGCGGCGGCAAGGCCACGGGTTCCGGACCGCAGCCTTTCTGCTGGAGCATGGGCTGCCACCGCAAAAGTGGGCGGTGTGGACCGCTGAAGCGCACAACGAGGCGTCGGTGCAGCTTGCGGCCCGGCTCGGATTTCGACCGGTCGAGCGTTTCACGCTGCTGCGACCGCGTCCGCCAGTCGACGAAGGGGAGCGGGCCGAATGAATGACGACCGGCAACGATTGCTCGCGGCGACGGCGAAGGATCGAGCGGCTGTCGTCGATTCGTTCTTCGCCTCGGCTGCGCGAGGCGACGCCGAGGCGGCGTATGCCCGCATGTCGTCGGTATTTCAGATGCTGTTCACCTTGCCGGCGTTTCGTGTTCACCTCGAGCACGATAGCACCTTGGCTGGCTATCGTCGGCTCGACGTGCTCGAGGAGCGGCTCGACGCACAGCCGAGCGACTTGGCGATCCTCGACCTTGCAAACTTTGGTGATTCGACGCCGAGTGACAATTGGGAGGCGGAACGCCTGTTCGAGGAGTACTTGACGTGCCCGCACGTGATCATGCGGGGCGTTGCTGAGCTGTCCGGTGGTCGGTCGGCGCGGTTTCAGGCTGCGGTGTTGCTGGAACGGACAGGTTGGCGGCTCAAGGGGTATCAGCTCGACGAGCTGGGTTAACGAAAAAAGCTCCCGGCGATGGCCTATTCTCCCACCCGGTTGCCCGGGCAGTACCGTCGGCGCTGGAGCGTTTCACGACCGTGTTCGGCATGGGAACGGGTGGGTCCACTCCGCCATCGACCACCGAGAACTTTTGTCTTGATGTGGTGCCGCCGTGCGAGGCGGCGGGGAACGTGTGTTGTGAAACGACGCATCGTCGGACGTGCTCGCGACCCTGAAAGAGAGGAGGGGCCTCGGCCATTAGTGCGGCTTCGCTGCAACCGTTACCGGCTGTCGACGTGCCGTCTATCGAGCAGGTCGTCTTCCTGCGGCCTTACTGGATTGCTCCATGGGGGATCTCATCTTGGGCGAGGCTTCGCGCTTAGATGCTTTCAGCGCTTCTCCTCTCCGGGCATAGCTACTGGGCAGCGCCCCGGGCGGGACGACCCACACACCAGCGGCCCGTTCGTCGGGGTCCTCTCGTACTACCGACGACCCCCCGCAAATCCCCTGCGCCCACGACGGAGAGAGACCGAACTGTCTCACGACGTTCTGAACCCAGCTCGCGTACCGCTTTAATGGGCGAACAGCCCAACCCTTGGGACCTGCTCCAGCCCCAGGATGCGACGAGCCGACATCGAGGTGCCAAACCCTGCCGTCGATGTGGACTCTTGGGCAGGATCAGCCTGTTATCCCCGGGGTAGCTTTTATCCGTTAAGCCACGGCCTTTCCACGCAGTGCCGTAGGATCACTTTGCCCGACTTTCGTCCCTGCTCGGCCCGTCCGCCTCGCAGTCAAGCTCCCTTCTGCCAATGCACGCCCAAGCCGATTTCCATCCGGCCTGAGGGAACCATTGGGCGCCTCCGTTACGCTTTAGGAGGCGACCGCCCCAGTCAAACTGCCCACCAGGCGCCGTCCCCCACGCCGTTCGTGAGGTGAGGACCGAAGTCGTCGAAGAGTGGTATTTCACCGGCCGCTCCACCACCCCCGCAAGGGCAGCTTCCTCGCGTCCCACCTATCCTACGCATCGACGACCCCGGCCCGACGCCAAGCTACAGTAAAGCTCCACGGGGTCTTTTTGTCCAGTCGCGGGTACAACGCATCTTCACGCTGAGTGCAATTTCGCCGGGCCCCTCGTCGAGACAGCGCCCAGATCGTGACTCCATTCGTGCGGGTCGGAACTTACCCGACAAGGAATTTCGCTACCTTAGGACCGTTATAGTTACGGCCGCCGTTCACCGGGGCTTCGGTTCGGGCCTCGCAGCCCTCCCCTTAACCTTCCGGCACTGGGCAGGAGTCAGCCCCCATACGGCGCCTTACGGCTTCGCGGAGACCTGTGTTTTTGTTAAACAGTCGCCTGGGCCGGTGTCCTGCGGCCTCCCAGCCGCTCTGTCGCGCTCTGGCGACCACGGCAGGAGGCGTCCCTTCTCCCGAAGTTACGGGACCAAGTTGCCGAGTTCCTTAACGAGGGATCACCCGATCGCCGTGCGGCTCTTACCGCTGCCTACCTGTGTCGGTTTCCGGTACGGGCGGCCCACCACTCCCACGACGGCTTTTCTCGGCCGGAAGCACCGCTCGCTTGTCGGGTGTCGCCACCCCACTCGTGCAAGGCTCGCGCCTCGCCACGCGGCATCTCCAGCGCCACGTCAAGCCCTGCTCCCCAGCGTCACGTCGTGATCAGCATGGATGGGCCGGTGCAGGAATATTGACCTGCTGTCCATCGCCTACGGCTCGCGCCCTCGGCTTAGGCCCGACTAACCCTACGCGGACGAACCTTCCGTAGGAACCCTCAGGCATTCGGCGGGGAGGATTCGCACCTCCCTTGCGCTACTCATGCCGGCATTCGCACTGCTCACCGCTCCACGGCTCCTTCCAGTGCCGCTTCACCGCCGATGAGCACGCTCCCCTACCATCCCAAAACAGGATCCAGAGCGTCGGTGGCAGACTTCAGCCCCGGGACATTGTCGGCGCTCGGTCGCTCGACCAGTGAGCTATTACGCACTCGTTCAAGGATGGCTGCTTCTAAGCCAACCTCCTGGCTGTCTCGGCGACCAAACTTCCTTTCCCACTAAGCCTGCACTTCGGGACCTTAGCTGCTGGTCTGGGCTGTTTCCCTTTCGACGACGAAGCTTAGCCCCCGCCGTCTCACTCCCGGGGTACACCTGAAGGCATTCGGAGTTTGTCACGGTTCGGTAAGCCAACGCCCCCTAGCCGAAACAGTGCTCTACCTCCTTCAGGCAGCCCCCAAGGCTGCACCTAAATGCATTTCGGGGAGAACCAGCTATCTCCGGGTTCGGTTGGCATTTCACCCCTATCCACAGCTCATCCCGTGCCTTTGCAACGGCAATAGGTGCGGGCCTCCACGCGGCATTACCCACGCTTCACCCTGGCCATGGATAGCTCACCCGGTTTCGGGTCTCCCCCCGGCGACTTCCGCCCATTTCAGACTCGCTTTCGCTTTGGCACCGCAGGTCACCTGCTTCGCCCGCCGCCGAGGGGAACTCGCCGGCTCATTCTTCAATAAGCACGCCGTCACCCGGGACACGCCACTGGGCTCCGACGGCTTGTAGGCAAGTGGTTTCAGGATCTCTTTCACTCCCCTCCCGGGGTGCTTTTCACCGTTCCCTCACGGTACTTTCCGCTATCGGTCGCTTGTGGTAGGTAGCCTTGGGTGGTGGGCCACCCCGCTTCAGCCGGGATTTCCCGTGTCCCGACCTACTCCGGATCCCGCGCCAGCGACCACGCCGTTCACCTACCGGGCTCTCACCGTCTTTGGCGCCGTCTTCCAACGGCCTTCGGCTGGGCGCGTCTCGTCCTGTCGACGGGTCGTGTGCCCCGTCGCGCGGTCCTCAACCCCCCTGCTGCAACGCCACACGGCTGTTCCACAGCAGCGGTTTGGGCTCCTCCCCGTTCGCTCACCACTACTTGGGGAATGCTTTCTCTTCCTCGAGGTACTGAGATGTTTCAGTTCCCCCGGTGCCCCTCCCAGACCGGACAGTCTGGGATGCCGGTGCATGACCACCAGCAGGTTGCCCCATTCGGATATCCCCGGATCTCCGCTCGCTCGACAGCTCCCCAGGGCTTCTCGCAGTCACGCCACGTCCTTCCTCGGCCACAAGCGCCTAGGCATCCACCACTCGCCCTTCCTACCCCACTCTCTCACAGGGTAGCAAGTACGTCCACCGTGACGGCCCGGCAACGTGCCGTCACGGCGAGATGCGTCGTTTCACAACACACGCTCACTGTTCAATTGGAAAAGAAGGGGACAAGGTGGAGCCAAGGGGATTCGAACCCCTGACCCCCCGCGTGCAAGGCGGGTGCTCTCCCGCTGAGCTACGGCCCCCAACGGTGGGCCTGTCTGGACTCGAACCAGAGGCCTCGGTCTTATCAGGACCGCGCTCTAACCACCTGAGCTACAGGCCCAGCCGACCCCGCCGGTCTCGGCTTGCGCCGTTGACCGCCGAAGAGTGTGAGGGAGCGATGTGGCTGGTCGTCAGTGACGACCTCCACCCTGCGAAACGATCGACCAGCTGGCCCGGACCTGTCAGCGAAGTCGCCTCCGCTCACAGCCCCAGCGCCACCCAAGAAAGGAGGTGATCCAGCCGCAGCTTCCGCTACGGCTACCTTGTTACGACTTCGTCCCAATCACCAGCCCCACCCTCGGCGCCTGCCTCCCACACGGGTTGGCCCAGCGACTTCAGGTGTTGCCAGCTTTCATGACGTGACGGGCGGTGTGTACAAGGCCCGGGAACGTATTCACCGCCGTAGTGCTGACCGGCGGTTACTAGCAACTCCACGTTCATGCAGGCGAGTTGCAGCCTGCAATCCCAACTGAGGACGCCTTTCAGGGATTCGCTCCACCTCGCGGCTTCGCCGCCCATTGTCGCGCCCATTGTAGCGTGTGTGTAGCCCAGGACGTAAGAGCCGTGCTGACTTGACGTCATCCCCGCCTTCCTCCCCCTTGCGGGGGCAGTCCGGCTAGACACTCAACTAGCCGCAGGGGTTGCGCTCGTTGCGGGACTTAACCCGACACCTCACGGCACGAGCTGACGACAGCCATGCAGCATCTGTGCCAGACCCCTTGCGGGAACACGGTTTCCCGTGCGGTAACCGGCATGTCAAGCCCTGGTAAGGTTCTGCGCGTTGCGTCGAATTAAACCACACGCTCCGCTGCTTGTGCGGGCCCCCGTCAATTCCTTTGAGTTTCAACCTTGCGGCCGTACTCCCCAGGCGGGGTACTTCGCGCGTTAGCTCCGGCACGGAGGGGGTCGATACCCCCCACGCCTAGTACCCATCGTTTAGGGCGTGGACTACCCGGGTATCTAATCCGGTTCGCTCCCCACGCTTTCGCACCTCAGCGTCGGTCATGGCCCAGCGTGTCGCCTCCGCCACTGGTGTTCCTCCCGATCTCTACGCATTTCACCGCTCCACCGGGAATTCCACACGCCTCTACCAGACCCAAGTCGCCCAGTCACGGATGACCCCCCCGAGGTGAGCCCGGGGATTTCACACCCATCTTAGACAACCACCTACGTGCGCTTTACGCCCAGTAATTCCGGACAACGCTCGCCCCCTACGTATTACCGCGGCTGCTGGCACGTAGTTAGCCGGGGCTTCTTCCTTGGCTACCGTCACCTTCGTCACCAAGAAAAGGGGTTTACAACCCGAAGGCCGTCTTCCCCCACGCGGCGTCGCTGGGTCAGGGTTGCCCCCATTGCCCAAAATTCCTTGCTGCTGCCTCCCGTAGGAGTCGGGGCCGTCTCCCAGTCCCCGTGTGGCCGGCCGTCCTCTCAGACCGGCTACCGATCGTCGCCTTGGTAGGCCATTACCCCACCAACGAGCTAATCGGCCGCAGGCCCCGCCGCTCCCAGCTCACGCCTTTCCTCACTCCCGTCGGCCCAGAAGTGAGCTCATGCGGTATTAACCACCCTTTCGGGCGGGTATCCCCCAGAAGCGGATAGGTCACCCACGTGTTCCGCACCCGTCTGCCACTGCACCCCAAAAGGAGCGCCGTTCGACTTGCATGCATTAGGCACGCCGCCAGCGTTGATCCTGAGCCAGGATCAAACTCTCCATCCAAACACGATGCTCCCGCATCGCTTCTCAAACACAACAAACCCGCTTCGCAGATGCTCCTTCACACTCTTCGATTGTCAACGTGCCGAAACCGCCCCGGTTGGGCGCGGGCACAGAACTATACCCAAGCCGCCCAGAGCTGTCAAGGTGCCCAGCCGCCCGACCGGTCGGTGGGGTGCTAGGCCCGCCGTCACTCGCCGTGAAGCGCGGCCCAGCAGTAGCGCTCGATTCTAGCGGCAAACCTGTTGCCATCGCAACGGTGGTGAATCACGTTCTTCTGGCAATTCGGCGCGTCCCGCCACCTGCCCGAGTCGGCTTGGGCAGCCGTCATCCCTCGCCACGCCAGCGTACCATAGACACGAGGACTCCCCGCGAGCAGGGAACCGCCGACGCACGTGGCGCGTCCAGTTCTCGGCAGATCGCCGGAACTCCAGGAGGTAGACGATGGACCCCCGGTCCGCCATCCAAAACAACTCCCCACGCTGGATGGACTCCATCCCAGGGTACCAAGGGTACAAGCGCAAGGAGGTGCGGCGCGAAGCCGACCGTGCCCTCCGCATGCATCTGGCCGGCAAATTGGAAGCACAGCAGCGGCGCCTGGACGAAGCAAAACTGAAGCTGCTCGAAGGCGGCGGACTTGCTCGAATCGGGGCGTTCGAGCGTGCCTCGACCAAACTCCGCACCCTCATCGACACCATCAAGACAGCGTCCTACGGCTACGCCGGCCTCTTCGATTCCGATGCGATTCGCGAGCCGCAACTGGACGCCCTCTACGAGTTCGACCGCGCCCTCGACTCCGAGGTCGACGCCCTCGGCGCCAAAATCGAAGCCGTCCGCGCTGCTGTGCTTGCCCAAGCTGATCCCACTGCGGACCTCGACACCGTGATGAGTGAGACCGATGCACTGCTCGCTCGGGTTGAAATGCGCCGAGAAGCAATCCTTTCTGGCGCAATCCCAGCGGAACTTTCACCGCGGAGCGTGCTCGAGACACAAGAGGTCGCTCGCCCCGAGTTTCTTGCACTTCGCAACCTGCGGATCAACGACGCTGTCAGCGTGGCCGGGGTCAATGCCGTGGTTTCCGCTCGCGAACAGGCGACCGTCAACGGCACGACGTACCATCTCTTTCGGCTCGACTCCGGCGCTCGCGCTCGCTGGCTGTGGGTCGGCCCGACCGAGCGAGACATTGCCCTGTTGGATCCCCACTCACCTCGCGCCGATCTTTTCAAGGACGAACAGATCGTCCTCGAGAATGACACGCTGCGCCTCGCGAACCGCGGCTACGGCAGCGTTAACCTCGACGGCCCGAGCGGTACACGCCGCGATGTTCCTGCTCAGATCGCCCTCTTCCGGTCCGACCTCCAAGTGCTGTGGGCGGAGCGGCTCGGACCGGAGACCCTTGCCTTCCTCGGCATCACGACCGACCTTGCCACCATTCAGCAATTTCGGCGCTGAGCCTGCTCGCGCCGCCTCCTGATCAAATCAGGCATACTAAGAGCGTCGTCGGCCCGCGTCGGCGACTGGAGGCACAACGTGGCCATTCTCGACGTCATCGAATTTGTCGACCCAACCGGTCAAGAGATCGTTCGCCGTGTGCCAGAAGTCGGCAGCGGCGAGTTCCGTCTCGGTTCGCAGCTGATCGTCCGCGAAAATCAAGCCGCTATCTTCTTCCGCGACGGGAAGGCGCTTGACTCGTTCGGGCCCGGCCGGCACACGCTCAGTACGAACAATATTCCCATCCTTGCCAACCTCCTCGCGATTCCGTTCGGGGGAAAATCACCCTTCCGAGCCGAGGTCTATTTCGTTAGCCTGCGCGAGTTCGTCGATCAGAAATGGGGAACGCCGGAGCCGATTCCTTATCGGGACGCGGAATTGGGCATGGTTCGGCTGCGTGCCTTCGGCTCCTACGCGATGGCCGTTAGCAACCCCATGCTCTTCGTGAATAAGGTGGTCGGCGGACAGGGGATCTACACCACTCCCGCAGTCACGAACTACCTGCGGGGGATCATCGTCTCGAGCCTTACCGACTTGCTCGGCGAAAACATGAAGTCGATCTTCGATCTGCCGGGCCTCTACGATGAAATCGCCGCCGGGACTCGCGCCCGCGTCCAAGACGCCTTCGCGGCGCTTGGACTCGAGCTGCGGGCGCTCAATGTGCAGGCAATCACGCCGCCCGAAGACGTCCAGAAGGCGATCGATCAGCGCTCGGGCATGGGCGCGATCGGGCTCTCCAATATGAACACATACTTGCAATATCAGGCCGCCCAGGCGATGCGTGAAGCAGCGCAGAACCAAGGTGCGGCCGGAGCCGGAGCGGCGGAAGGTCTTGGGATCGGCGCTGGTCTTGGCATGGGCGCGGCGATGGCCGGCATGATCAATCAAGCGATGCGGCCGAGCGAGGCCCCGGCCCAGCCTGCTGCGGCCGCACCCGCGACGATGGCCTGCCCCAACTGCCGGTCACAGATCCCCGTCAACGCAAAATTCTGCCCCGAATGCGGCACGAAGCTTGGTGGGCCGGCGCGCTGTCCACAATGTAATGCCGACGTCGCACCGGGCGCTAAATTCTGTGCCGAATGCGGGGCGCGACTCGCCTCGTGATGCAGGTGTCGTCCGCCGGCCCGTCTGCCCCCGAGCACCGACTCGGCTTGGCCTGGGCCGGCGCGGTAGTGGCAACCGTGCTTTCGGCGGTTCTCCTCGAGCAACTGGCGTTGAATGGGCTGCTCCTGATCCAAGGGATCATTCATGGGTTGCCCTACCGAATCAGTTACAGCGTCGCATTGATCGTGGTGTTCGGCGTTGCCTTCATCGGTCCGGCGACAGTGGCGCGGCTGCTCTGGAGCTGGCTCTACCGCCGCGCCGACCCGATGACGGTGACCGCGGTGTTGCTCCTCCACATCTTGCTCTTCGCCGCGATCTGGCCGGCGATGCTGGCGAAGGAGATCGGCGACATCCTCGGCCGCTGAGGTGACCCTCGTCAACCGGCGTCGTGCTGCGACGGTCCTATCGCGGTCTGGAATCGACGCGCTGGTGGCGACTACCCCGCCAAACGTCCGGTACCTTCTGGACTGGCGGCCTCCAGCGCTGGGCCGCGAGCCACGGCCGGGACGCCATTGGGCGATTTTGCCGGCGGATCCCTCCAAGCCGCTCGGGGTAGTCCTCGCCGAAACCGATCTCGTCGACCTACCTGCCGATCGCCTCGTCGGTCTCGAGGTGCGCCCTGGCGGCCCCGGCGCCGCTCCTCTCGACGAGGTGTTGGACGCCCTTGGCCTCGCGGGCGGCCGGATTGCCCTCGATGATCCGGTGGCAGCGCTCGCTCTCGAGGCTGATGGGGTGTACATTGCCCAGCCGACCGGCGCAGATCTCTTCCGACGGGTTCGTGCCGTCAAGACCGCCGACGAGATCGAACGCCTTCGGGCCGCTGCCGAAGCGAACGCCGTCGCTTTGCGTGCCGCGCTTGTCGTGGCCGAGCCTCTCCGCCCATGGCGCGATGTCGAAGACGCGTGGCGACGCGAGTTTGCGTCGTCTGGCGCCGAAACGGTCGTCTGGGACTCATACTTGGCCGACGCCTACAACCCGCCGAGCCGGCCGCTCGGACGGCACGACCCGATCGGCCTGCTCACCGCGGGGGCGCTCAACGGCTATTGGAGCGAGCTTGGCCGCGTGGCGCTCGTCGGCGATATCCTCCCCAAGCCCGAGAAGTACGCGCGTGCGCTCGCTCACGCCTTTGATCTAGTTCTTCCGACCCTCCAGCCCGGTACGGCGATCGAGGACCTCGCTCCGGTGGTCGCGCGAGCCTGCGATGAAGCCGGCCTGCCGGATCAGCCTTGGCCGCCACTCCGTGGAATCGGCATCGAACGCGCGGAATTGCCAGCGGTTGGCGTGCCGTGGGAAAACGTTCTCGAGCCCGGCAACGTGGTCGTGCTCAGCTTCGCTTACCGCGAGCCCGGCTGGGCGGTCCTCACTCTCGCCGAGCCCGTTCTGATTACCGCCACAGCGCCTCGGCGACTGTCCCCCCTCTCGCTCGACCTCCTCGTCACGCGGGGATAGGCGGTCGTCCGTCCTTAGCGCAAGTTGATCCGGCAGGCAGCCGTTTGTCAGAATAGCGGCGCACCGAGCGAGCGCCTTGCTTGCCGGCTGTCACGGAGGTGGATCGTCGCGCTCACCCCGGTCGTTCCCCGCCGGACCGATCGTCAGCTCACGGTCTCGGTCAGTCCTCGGTTTCTCGGACACGCGCTGGTCATCGTCGTCGTCGGCCTCGTCGCGGCCTTTGCGGGGCCGCGCCGGGCGGAGGTCGAGGCGGCGACCGTCGGTTGGACATTCGAGCCGTTTAGCCGCTCGCAGCGCGCCGCTGCCGGCAGCGACTGGCTGCGCAACCGCGCCGGGCCGACGTTCGAAGAGCAAATCGCGCCGCCGGTGGTCGCCCAAGCGCCCGCCGCGCCGAACGCTCGAGGCGCTTCCGCGCCGCCGGTTCCGACGGCGCCCGTCAAGCCGCAAGTCCAAACGTACGTCGTCCGCGTCGGCGACACGCTCTCGGGCATCGCTCGCGCTTTCGGGGTGACTACCGAAACTCTGCTCTGGGCGAATAAGCTCAACGACGCCGATTTCCTCTCGCCCGGTGACGAAGTCCGTGTTCCGCCCGGCATCGGCGTCCTCCACACCGTCCAACCGGGCGAGACCTTGCAGGGAATTGCATCGCGTTACGGCGTCTCCCCCGATGCGATAACGTCCCACGCCTTCAACGCGCCGGAGGGCGGGATAGTTGTGCGTGCCGGCCGGGAACTGTTTATTCCGGGGGGCTCGCTGCCGCGGCCGACGCCGGCGCCAGTTGCCCAGCGGCAGCCTCCCGCGCCCCCTGCCGCGGCTGCTCCTGCCGCGCCGGTTGCCCCGACTCCGGTGTCTGTTCCCGCGGCCCAGCCGGCGCCCGCGGCGGGGCGATCGGAGGCGTCCGTTCCGGCCGCGGGGACCGGCAGCGGGACGCGCCTTGGCTATCCCACTGCTGGTCAACTTGTGCAGGGCTTTTCGGGGGGACACCGCGGCATCGACATCATTGCCCCCTATGGCAATCCGGTGTTTGCTGCCGGTAACGGCGTCGTTGTGTTGGCGGCGATGGGCTACAACGGCGGCTTCGGCAACATGGTTGAAATCGACCATGGTGGGGGCATCATCTCGCGCTACGCGCATCTGAGCGCTATTCACGTGTCGCCGGGCGCTCGGGTGACCAAAGGCCAGACCATCGGGCTGATCGGCACCTCCGGCATCGCGACTGCGCCCCACGTTCACTTTGAAGTGCTCAACAACGGCGTCCGATCCGACCCGATGGCCTACCTGCGGTGACGAGCGACCTCTATCACCTCGTTCAGCAGCCGGCTCGCCCCCTCAGGCGTCCACCCGGCATGCTGGTTCTCCACGGCTGGGGCGCCGATGAGCAGGACCTTCTTGGCCTTGCTCCACTCCTCGACGACCGATTGCTCGTTGTTAGCCCGCGTGCGCCGTTGCGGCTCGACTATGGTTACGGCTGGTATCGCTTCTCTGCCGAGAGCGGCGCTGACGCCGCTGGGTTCGACGAGGCGCTCGCTCGGCTTGCCGATTTTGCCGACTCCCTCCCGTCACGCTACGGGATCGATCCCGAACATCTTTTCGTGCTTGGGTTCAGTCAAGGCGCGGTGATGGGGACAGCGCTCTCGCTCGCACGCCCAAAGCTATTCTGCGGCGCGATCTTGCTCAGCGGCCGCTTTCCGACCGCAGCGGTCGAGGGCCGGGTGGACGGCTTTCCCGTCTTTCTCGGTCACGGTCGAGCCGATCCACTGATTCCTGTGCGTGAGGCATTGGCAATGGAGCGAATCCTTCGCGAGCGCGGCGCCGACGTTACCGTGCGACTGTATGACTACGGACACGAGATCACGGTCGAGACGCTGCAGGACGTGAACGGTTGGCTCGCGCCGTTGCTACCAGATGCCGGGTAGCATTCGTCGGACGCGTGCCTGGTAGCTTGGATAGTCGGGATAGCGCTCGACAAGCCAAGCCTCCTCCACATCAGACTTGGCGGCAAAGAACCCTAACAGGGCAAACGACAAGAGCAGCCGGCCCAGTGACCCGGTGATCAGAGCGAACCCGAGCGAAGCCATCACAATTCCGCCATAAATCGGATGGCGGACACAGCCGTAGATCCCCTCGGTGACGAGAGCGCCGTCCTGGTTTGGCACGGGGAATGGCGACAGCGCCTTGCCGAGGCCACGGATGCCATAGCCCACAAAAATCAGCCCGGTGAGCAACAGGGGCGCCCCGATCAACGCGCCGATCACCCGAAGGGGCCACCCCCACGTTCCGAGCCGCGGCGCGAGCAGGTACGCGAGAAACAGCAGCCCTTGCGCGACGACCCAAGCTTCTCCGCGACCGCTCATGCTGGGCATTCTAGCTCAGCCCATCAGCCTGCGCGGCCGAGCGCGGCGCGCGCGGCGCGTCGCGTTGCCAGCGGGATGTCTGGTCGGAGCGCCAAGCGGCGAATGCCGGCTCGCGCCAACTTGCGGATCCGAGCGTCCGGGTCTTCCAACGCCGCAAGCAGCATCGGCATGACCTCGGGCGAGGGGGCACGTACCACCGCCGCGAGTTCCGCTCGCGGGTTCGGCCGCGATTCTCGTACCTCGCGAATTCGGGGTGCAGCCGACGCAGCCGGCTCAGGGCGTTCGGTGAGTCGCGTCCGACCAAGCGCCGTTAGCCGGAGTCGTGGTCGCACCGTCTCGTCCTTGTCGAGGAGACCGGCAAGCACGAGCCCATCGATTAGGGTGTGCACGTCAGCCTCACGCATCCCCGCCAGTGCCCCGAATTGCGGAAGCGCTGCTAGCGCTTGATCGGCGGTCTTGGGCAGCCGTCCCCGCAGGATATTGCTGACCCCTTGGCGACCGTAGGCGCCGTCAAGCACGTTCACCAGTTGGAGCACAGCAGCAACCTGCTGTGCTTCCTCGAGCGGTTGGGCGCTAAGCTGGATCGAGCGAGCTACCCGCTTTGGCCGGGCAGCGAGAACGAGCTCTGGCCGGATTGCAGGCTCACCCGCCGGATCGCAGCGGTCGCAGCAGCCCTCGATGACCGCGGGCGGCGTTCGATCGCCGAAATAGCGCAGCCACCAAGCGCGACGGCATCCGGTCGACTTCGCGTACTCCCACATCTTCCAGAGCAGGCTCAACCGGCGCCGCCGACGCCGCTCGGCGTCGATCGTCACCGGGAGCCAACGGCGCGGCTCGGGTTCCGATCGCACGGTCTCGAAGCTCATTTTGCCGAGCTCGTCGGGTCCACGAACCAACGCGCCTCCTCGTTCCAAACCGGCTACCGCCAAACGGACGAGCAGCTCGCTCACCCCGAGCTCGGCGGCGATCTGCTCTGGGTCGACGAGGACTCGCCCGCGGCCACTGCGGCGAATGACGCGCAGGACCTCCAGCATTGCCGCCGCATCCGGCACATCCCGCTGCACGAGAAACCGCTGGATGCCGATATCGACCGGCGCGAACAGCAAAATGCAGCGAGACGGCCGGCCATCGCGGCCAGCACGACCTGCCTCTTGAAAGTACGCCTCCGGCGTTGCCGGCATGGCAAAGTGGACGACGAAACGCACGTCCGGCTTGTCGATGCCCAATCCGAAGGCGTTCGTCGCCACAACGATTCGCCGTTCGCCCAGCAGGAACTGCTCTTGGGCAATTGCCCGCTCTTTCGGCGTCAAGCCGGCGTGATAAAGCGCCACCGACTCGCCCGCCGCGGCCAAGCCACCCGCGAGGTCCTCGGCGTCGCGGCGGGTCCCGGTGTAGAGGATGCCGCTTCCTTCGAGCTGCGCCACGAGCTGCCGCAAGGTCCCGATCTTCTCCGTCTTCCGCGGAACGGTCAGCACGCTGAAACGCAAATTTGGCCGGTCGAGCGGCGCGACGATCACCGCGGGGTGCATCATCCCGAGCTGGCGTTGGATATCGGCTCGCACCGTAGGAGTTGCCGTCGCGGTTAGCGCCAAGATTGGCGGCCGACCGACCTCGTCGGCAAAGGCGCGGATCGCCAAATAGTCTGGACGAAAGTCGTGGCCCCACTCCGAGACGCAGTGCGCCTCGTCAACGACGATTCGATCAATCTGCATCCGTGCTGCCGCATCTAGGAAGGAAGGTGAACGGAGACGCTCGGGGGCAACGTAGAGCAGACGGACCGTGCCTGCAACGGCCCGCTCCAGCCGTTTGCGCGCCTGGTCGCTGCGCACCGTGCTGTTCAGAAAGGTGGCCGCTCCCGGCATGCGCTGCGTCAACCGGTCTACTTGATCCTTCATCAGCGCAATGAGGGGTGAGATGACGAGCGTCACGCCCTCGCCAAGCAGCGCCGGCAGCTGAAAGGTGAGGGACTTGCCGCCCCCGGTCGGCATGATCGCCAGCACATCGCGGCCTGCGAGGGTCGCTTCGATGATTTCGCGTTGGCCCGGGCGGAACGCCGGGTAACCGAACCGTTCGGCGAGCGCGGTGTCCAGCGAGGAGACGGGCCCCATAGGCAAACAGTAGCACGTCGAGGCGGGTGGGCACCGCCTTAGTCGACGAGTGTCACGGCATCGCCGACCCGAATCGTGCCGAGGCCGCCGTGAATGAGGTACTGCCCAAATAGCATCTTCTTCGCCGACGTCATTCGATAGCCGGCGAGCGTCCGGAGCGGCTCTTTGCCTTGGCTGGCGCTCTCTTGGTCGACTTGGGTGATCGCGCAGCGCGAACAGGCTTTCACTACGTCGTAGACGAGGTCGCCGATTTTCAGCCGGCGCCAGCCGTCCTCGGCGTAGGCGTCCGCGCCGGCGACGACGATGTTCGGCCGAAAACGGTTCACCGGCAGGGGAGCGCCCATTCGCACGTTCAGGTCGTCAAGCGATGCTTGGTTGACGAGCAGGAACGGAAAGCCGTCCCCGAAATGGACTTGGTCGCTCGGCTGCCGGGCATACGCCGGATCCACAGGACGAACTACCCCGTCGGCCAGCCGCACGAGCCGCGCTGGAACTCCCAGCAGGTGGGTGAGCCACGAGGCGACGTCGTCACCTTGGTCGACCGCAAGGCAGCGGTCGTCCCACACCTGCACCTCGCGGTCGCCCGAACCACCCCGGATGGCGATAGTCACGTCCGGCGCGCTGGGCGCACGGAGGGTCAGCCGACCGTCGTTTACCTCGGGAACGATCTGGCAAAGACGCGGAATCTCGCGCTGCGTGAGAAAGACGCCAGCGTGGTCGACGACCATGAACTGACGGTCGCCAGCGATGCCCCGTTCGTCGATCGCCGCCTCGGCTAATGACTCGCCGCGGCACGACTTCAAGGGATAGCGGTACAGCTCGGTCACGTGAATGGGCATCTTTCTCCCCCGGGAACGTTGCCGAGAGAATAGCCGACGCCCCGAACGAAGAAAGCCGCCACCCCTTGACAAGGGAAGAGCAGGCCAACGATACTCCAGCACCCCGCTGAGAATTACTAAGATTCTGGGGCGACGATGACCCACGATCTCACGACCTCAGCGCCACTTGACCGCTGGCTTCCCCTTGCGCAGGCCGCCCGGTTGTGCGGTGTCCATCCCGTCACGCTGCGGGTCTGGGCAGACCGCGGCCTTGTTCCTGCCATTCGGACTGCCGGCGGCCACCGCCGATTCTCGGTGCGCGCACTCCAGGAACGACTTTCCGCGAGCGCAACGGTCCCCGAAGGGCCGCTCTTCCAGCATGGGCTTGACGTCACCCGCGAACGTCTCGGGCATGCCCCGTCGGCCATCGCCACTCGTTTCGACGAGAGCGAGCGCGATCGCCGGCGCGCTGAAGGCCGCGTCTTGCTCGGCCTCGTGATGCACTATGCTGGCTCACCCGACGAAGAGCCTACCGTGATCGAGGAAGCGCGGCGCACCGGCGAGCGCTATGCCGCTGCCTGTCTCGCCGTTGGGATGCCGCTCGCTGAGGCAGTTGCGACGGCCCTGTTCTTTCGTGACGCGCTGGTCGAGTCGGCGATCGACACGCCACCGGGCGTCAAATTGAGCGCCGCCGATCGAATGCGCGTCGTCGGCCGGATCAACCGCGTGATGAACGCCTATCAGCTCGGCCTGATTGAGCGCTACGAGGCGGAGCGATGAATGCTGTGCTGCTCATCGGCTACGGCGGCCCAACTGATCCAAGCCACATCCGCCCGTTCTTGGAAGGGATCGCCCGCGGCCGGCCGCTCAGCGAAGAGCGATTGGCGAAGGTCGAGGCACAATATCAGGCCGTTGGCGGATTCTCGCCATTCAACGCGCTAACGTTTGGCCAAGCCGCAGCGCTCAAACGCCGGCTCGCCGAGCTTGGCTTCCCGCTCCCCGTGTACGCCGGGATGCGAAGCTGGCACCCGTTCCTCCGCGAAACGCTTCAGCAAATGCGCGCGGACGGGGTTCGCCGTGCCGTCGGTATCGTTCTTGCGCCGCAGCGCAGCGAAGAGAGTTGGGACCGCTATCTCCGAGCTGCTGAGGAGGCCCGGCTTGATGGCCTTCCCGAGTTGGTGTACGTCGAGCCTTGGCACGACCGCCCCGAATTCGTCGAGGCGCAGGCGGATCGCGTGATCGAGGCCGCGGGCTACGCGCCCGGCCACTGGCCCGAGACCAGCGTCTTGGTCTTCTCAGCGCACTCCATCCCGACACGGCTCGCTGAGGAGTGTCGCTACCGCGAAGAGATCGCGGCTGGGGCAGAGGCCGTTGCCGCCCGCCTTGGTGTTGGGCGCTGGCGCGTTGCTTACCAAAGTCGCAGCGGCGACCCACGGACCCCGTGGCTCGAACCGGATGTGAACGACGTGATTCGAGACCTTGCGCAGCAGGGCGTCGATGAAGTCATCCTCGTTCCGATCGGATTTGTGTGCGACAACGTCGAAGTGCTGTACGACCTCGGGATCCAGGCTCGCGCGACCGCCCTCGAGTGCGGCGTTCGTCCGGTTTGCGCGAGCACCGTCGGCGAGCACCCGGCGTTTATCACCCTGCTCGCCGACTTGGCGTGCTCGAAGCTCGCGAGCGTGCCAGCGAATGTGGGGGTTTCGACCGGTTGAGGCGCTTCGACGACTAGCCCCCGAGGTTGGCTAGCGCGTCGTCGATGCTGCCAGCGAGACAGGTGAAAATCGGCGTATCGACGAGCGTGTAGGGCCGAGCGTCGGCGAAGCGAAGCTCCTCGACACAATTCAGAAACTCGGCGGGATCGTCTGCCTCGAAGGCGACCACAAATTCCTGATCGTCTAAGCCATACGAGTAGGTCGTATTGATCTTGACGTTCGGATACTTGTGGCCAATGACAATGTGCTCGTTCATCATCGCTTGGCGAACTCGCTGCGACAGTTGATACCACGCGTGCGTCTTGGTAAAGGGGTACACAAACAAGTACTTCTTTTCCCCGGGCACGATACGCGTGCGCGTTCCTTCCTGCCCCTCGTGGCGGTGACTCTTGACGTAGATCGAGCGCCGAGTCATCGCAAGATAGGAGTATCGCGTTGTCAAATAGCGACCAAGGCCGGTGTCGAGCAGACGGGCGCTAAAACGCTGGATCGTCTCCAAATCCCAGGCCACCGTCCAGATCAGAAAATCGCAATCGGCGCGCATGCCCATCGTGCTGTAGGCGCGTACAAGATGTTGCTCGGCTTGCTCGTTGAAGACGCAGGCGAATTCTTGTTTGCCGCGCAGCCGTTCCTCGGGCGGCAATCGCCGCCACGCTGGATCGACCTGGTAGAACGCATACCGCACGACTTGTTGTTTCGTCGTCTCCTCGGCCACCGATCCTCCTGAAATCGTGATAAATCTCAGCGATTCTGAGTCATACGCAATCGCATGGCCTGCGTCAACGGAGCGGCAGGGTCCGTCAGTGAGTCACCTCGTCCACCGAGCGGCGGAGCGGAGAAAGCGAGCGCGGTTCGACGCCCGAGGGGTGTCCGGACTACTTCTTCGCCAGCGCAGCGAGCGGTGCGACGTGGCGCGCGAGCAGCTCGATGGTCTCAAGATCGTCGGCATCTAACAGCTCGGCGACAAAATAGGTGATGCCGGCATCGGCGAGATCGCGGTAATAGCTGACCGCCTGTTCAACTGTCAGCGCGACGCCGAAACCCCGCCATGGACCGCTGAAGCGGCGTTCGAGCCCCTCGGGGACCAGTCTCGCCGTCTTGGCGCGCAGCGCGTCTTCATCGGGCGCCAAGATCAACCAGCCCGTGTGGTGGCTGCGCAAGATGCTGTCGAACGGACGTCCGACCGCATCGCAGTGGCCGCGCAGCACCTCCAGTTTGCGGCGGACGTCCGCTGGTGTCCGAACCCCGCCGATGAAGTCCGCGATGCCAAGGTTGCAAGCATCGGCGTACAGGGCTACTTGGCGAAGGGTCACCTTCTCCCCGCCGCCGGCGAGGACAAGCGGCGGGCCCGGCTCTTGGAGGGGCGGCGGGATGACTTGCACCCGATCGGCCTGAAAAAACCGACCGCGAAAGCTGAAAGGCGCCCGGCTCCAAGCGCCACGGACGACAGCGATCGCCTCGGCGAGCGCCGCTTGCCGTTCCCGAAGCAATGGAAAGGCCAGCCCAAGTGCTCGATACTCCCGCTCGTCCCAACCACACCCTATCCCGAGGACAAACCGTCCCGAAGAAAGCCGATCAAGGTCCGCTGCCACACGCGCGAGCACCACCGGGTTGCGGTAATGAACACAGGCCACCATCGTCCCGATGCTGACTCGTCTCGTCTGGGTCGCAAGCGCGGCGAGCGCCACCGCAAAGTCCAGTGTTCGGGCCGGATGATCGCCGATGAACACGCCGTCCAATCCGAGCGACTCGGCCAGGCGACCAGCCTTGAGGAACTTCCGCAGCGGGTCACGCTGATTTCTCACGGGCGCGATTTGGACAGCGAAGCGGATGGTGTTCTGTCGCTCGGCGACCCACGGTGAAACCGGCCAGTCGTGGGCGGTCACGGACTTCCCTCCACGATCGGTGCTGCGGCCGTCCTTCGCCGAATTTCAGCGAGCGAAACGCCGGTCAGATCTTCAACGTTTGCTGGCAAGGCGAAGGTCGTGACGCCAACCGCTCGGTGTCCCTCGAGCCAGCGCCAGAGGGTTTCTGGGTCGCCGGTGCGAACCGCCAGCTTCGGCCAAAGCCGCTCCTCGGTCAGCCGCTCTGCCGCGGCCCAATTGCCGGCGAGCGCCTGCTCGCGGATTGCCGCCGCTTCGTCGGCCAGCCCCCCGCGCTCCCAGATCGCCGCAAACTCCTTGTCGACGCAATGGGTTATGTGAAACCGCAAGGCGCGCTGGCGCGCCGCCGGCGGGGCATTGTCATGGACCCACGTGCCTTGAACGCACAGTTCGAAGTCCGACAGGTCGCGGCCGACCCCGGCCGCGCCGATCCGGATCTGCTCCCACGCCCACCGCACATATTGCGGAGTGGTTAGCTCGAGGATGGCACCGTCGGCAAGTTCGCCGGCGAGGCGAAGCATCCGCGGGCCGGCCGCGGCGAGCAAGATCGGAATCGGCTGCCGAGGCGCCAAATCCGCGCGAGCGGTTTCCACCTGCACCACCGCACCGGCATACCGGATCTGCCCGCTTGGCAGGCGCGTGACACCGGGCATCTGTTGGCCCCAGAGCGCTCGCAGGATGGTGACCGTGTCGCGCATTCGCGCTGCCGGCCGATCAAAAACGATCCCGAGATATTCATGCGCCTCGTGGGGAACAGTGGCGCCGATCCCGAGCCGAAGACGACCGCCGGACGCTTCAGCCACCCACGCGGCGCCGGAGGCGAGCAGGGTCGGACTGCGCGAAAATGCCCCTGCCACTCGGGTCAACAACTCGATACGCTGGGTAGCCCGGGCGATCTCCATCAGCGGCGGAAAGACATCCCCCTCGAGGAACTCGGCGTACGAAAGGCTATCGAAGCCAGCCGCCTCGAGGCGACGCGCCCGCTCGGCCACGATTTCGGTAGCGCGCGGGCTCGGGTCCGACCAGTCCGCGCCGCTTGGCGAGGCGCCCCAGTAGTTGGCGATTGCGGTGAATTTGAGAGGGCGTTCGCCCATGGATCCTCCGGCAGGCAGCCGGCCGACGAATTGCTAGGCTCGGCCGGGTTGGTACGCTAGGATACCCGCATCGAGCCCCGCGGAGGCGACTGTTCATGCGACATTTGGCGCTCCTTTTCGTGCTTCTCTTTGGCCTCTCGGCCTGTCTGCCGGGCACCTCGCGCCCGCCGGATTCCGGTCCGAGCGGACAGACTGGCTCCTCCGCGCCTGCACCGACCCCCGCTCGCAAACCCGCGGAGCTCATGGAAGTCGCCGACCCTGCCATTCAGGTCTTCCTGTGGGGAGAGGCGCGGACGACCGACCGCGATCTCAAGCTTGCTAAAGATGCGGGGTTCCGTTGGGTCAAGCAGATGTTCCAATGGGACTTTATCGAAGGCAAGGGCAAGGGTCAGTTCGAATGGAACGAGCCTGACCGAATCGTGGAGGCGATTCAGAAACACGGCCTGTACATCATCGCTCGGCTCGACGTCGCACCGATGTGGGCGCGCGGGCCCGGCGCCGATCCGCGACTGCATGGTCCGCCGGTGCGGATGCAGGACTACGGGGACTTCGTCGGAGCCGTCGCCGCTCGCTATAAGGGCCGCATCCAGGCCTATCAGATCTGGAATGAAGCGAACCTCGCCCGCGAATGGAACGGGAAGCCACCCAATGCTCGCGAATATACCGAGATGCTGAAGGTGGCCTACGAGGCGATCAAGAAGGCCGACCCGGATGCGATTGTCATAAACGGCGGACTGTCTCCGACGACCGCCTCCGGAGCGATCGCAACGCCAGACCTCGAGTTTCTCAAGCAACTCTACGCCGCGGGGGCGGGCAAGTATTTCGACATGCTCGGCGTGCATGCCCCGGGGTACAAATCGCCTCCGCAAGCTGACCCGGCGCAAGTGGCGAAGGACCCCGTTGCCACCAATCGCGACCCGTCGCCCGAGGCGGCTCGTCGAATCTACGCCTTCCGTCACGTCGAGGACATGCGCCAAGTGATGGTCGAAAATGGAGACGCCAACAAACGCGTCGTGATCCTTGAGTTTGGCTGGACGACCGATCCTCGACCGGAATCGCCGTATTACTGGCATCGCGTCACGGAGGACCAGCAGGCCGCCTATCTCGTCACCGCGTTCCAGTTCGCCGAGCAGCACTGGAAGCCGTGGATCGGCGCAATGACCGTCATCTATCTGTGTGCCCCGCACTGGCGCGAAAAGGACGAGCAGTATTGGTGGGCTATCACCTATGAAGATGGCGGCGATCGCACCGCCTATAACGCGCTGAAGGATTACTTTACGCGCGTCAAGAGGCGGTAAACTGTCGCACGAGGCCGTCCGCTGTCGACAGGGGACCCCACCTCTCCCAGTCGGGAGAGGTGTTCTATTTCGATCCCGGCGCCATTGGCCGTGATCCAACGGACTGCCTGCGACGCCCGAGCTGAAGGAACGAGATCGTGATCAAACGACGGATTGCCGAACTGCTCACCACCGCCATCAACGAGGCGCAATCGCGGCGGGCGCTCCCGGCGATGAGCATCCCCGATCTCGGCATCGATCACCCCCCGCAACGCGAGCTCGGCGACTATGCCAGCAGCGTGGCGATGCGCATCGCCCGAGCAGCTCGAATGAACCCGCGTGACATCGCCGCTACCATCGCTTCGCTGATCCCCCCAAGCCGCGAGATCGCTCGAGTCGAAACCGCCCCGCCCGGTTTCATCAATCTCTACCTTGACGACAGTTGGGTCGCCGAACAGGTTGAGACAATCTTGCGAGAAGGAATCGGGTACGGCAGCGGCGTTTTGCCCGGCAAGCGAATCCAGGTTGAGTACGTCTCAGCGAACCCGACCGGCCCGCTCCACGCTGGCCATGGCCGGGGGGCGGTCTTCGGCGACACGCTCGCCAACATCCTCGCCTTTGCCGGTCACGACGTTCAACGCGAGTATTATGTCAATGATGCAGGGGCGCAAGTTCGGCTCTTCGGCGCGACACTGCTCGCCCGCTACCAGCAAGCGCTCGGACATGACGTCCCGCTTCCGGCGGACGGCTATGCCGGGGCGTATATGCAAACGCTCGCCGCCGAGATCGTCGAAGAATATGGCGATCGCTTTCTCGCGCTCCCGCAGGATGAGGCGCAACAGGAACTCGCGTCGATTGGCATGGAAAAGGTCCTGGCGTGGATCCGGGGTGATCTTCACGATCTGCGGATCCATTTCGACCGTTGGTTTCATGAGCGTGAGCTGTTTGAAGACGGGCAACTCCAAGAAGCGCTCGCCAAGCTCCGTGAGGCGGGGGTGCTCGACGAGCGCGAGGGAGCTCTCTGGTTTGCCTCCACCGCCCTCGGCGAGGACAAAGACAACGTCATCATCCGCAGCAACGGAATCCCGACCTACTTCGCGACTGACATCGCCTATCACTATGACAAGTTTCTTCGCCGGAAGTTCGACGAGGTGATCGACGTTTGGGGCGCGGACCATCATGGGCACGTGTCACGCATGAAAGCGGTCGTAAGCGCGCTCGGCATCGATCCAGACCGGCTGGTTGTCGCGTTGTCCCAACTTGTCACGTTGAAGCGCGGCGGCGAGGTGGTCCGCCTCTCGAAGCGGACCGGCGACATCGTGACGCTGCGTGAGGTGATCGACGAGGTCGGGGCCGACGCCTGCCGGTTCTTCTTCATCCAGCGCTCTCCCGATAGCCAGATGGATTTTGACCTCGAGCTGGCGAAGGAGCAGTCGGACAAAAACCCGGTCTATTACGTTCAGTACGCCCATGCTCGGATCGCCAGCATCCTTCGGCTGGCCGAGGAGCGGGCCATCGACTGGAGCGCTGGCGAGGTCGCATTGCTGCGATCGGAAGCCGAGCAGAATCTCATCCGCAAGCTCATTACCTTCCCCGAAGTGATCGAGACCGCTGCACTCAATCGCGCCCCCCAGGGATTGCCGGCCTACGCGCTTGCCCTTGCCGGCGAGTTCCATAGCTTTTATCGTGTTTGCCGCGTTGTCTCCGATGATGCGGCGCTCTCTGCGGCGCGCCTCAAACTCGTTGCGAGCGTCAAGACCGTGCTCGCCAATGCACTCCGTTTGATGGGCATGACTGCACCCGATCGCATGGTGCGAACGGATGAATAGAGGTGCCAATGCTCGGGCGTTTCCGGCTCTCGCGCAACTCGAAGCCGAAGGACACAACGCCACCGGGAGCCTCCGGCGAGCGGTCGCCGGTTGGAGACGACGAGCCGGCGGTCGACACGATCGCCGCACTGTTGCGAACCCTTGGCTCGATGAGCCTCCCGATCGACTCGCCAGCGCTTGCCGATTTCCCTTCCCAATGTGAGGCCTGGGCGACACATCTGCTCCTTCGCCGTCCTTCGCCAAACGCCCCGGAGAGGCCATTTACCAAGCGCGATTGGGGCGGTGTGCGAATGTTCGTGCTGCGGAGCCGCCAGCACGAGCTTGAAGCGGTGTCAGCATCGCTCGACGATCTGCGAGCCGCACTCTGGAAAATGATCGAAACCCTCAGCCAGACGTTCCGGGAGGAGGAAGGACACGACCAAACGGTCGCTCAACAGATCGACCGGCTGAAGGGAGCGCTCGACAAAACCTCAACTGAGGAACTCAAGCGAGAAATCTTGGGTGCAATCGGCAGCCTCAACCGCATTGCCGAGTCGCGACGGCAGCAGAGCCGTCGTCGCGTCGAACACTTGAGCGCGACCGTCGCCCTGCTGGCCAACGACCTGCGGGCGGCCAAGCGCGAAGCGGAGATGGATGGTCTCACCCGCATCTACAATCGGGGCGCGTTCGATGACTACGTCGCGACCACGATTCAGCTTCAGCGCTCATTTCCACGCCCTACCACGCTCATCTTGATCGACATCGACCGGTTCAAGCAGATCAATGACACCCTTGGTCATCAAGCCGGTGACGCGGTGCTCCAAGCCTATGTCGGCCGTCTCTCCCTTGCTTTCCCCCGCCGCAGCGACTTCGTCGCCCGCTACGGCGGCGACGAGTTTGCCGTGATCCTGCCGGATACGCCTCTCAAGGATGCAGTTCCTCTAGTCGGGCGTCACCTCGAAGACCTGCGCAAGCACGTCATCGATGTCGGGAAGTCCAAAGTGCGGATAACGGCCTCGGTTGGACTGGCCGAGCTCGCCGACAAAGAGGATGGCGCGAGCTGGATTGGTCGCGCCGACCGAGCGCTTTACGAGGCAAAACGTGCTGGCCGCGACCGGTTCGTCGCCGCCGAGGCTTAGCTGCGGGTGCTTCGCCCCGAAGTAGCCTGGTTACGGGTCAAGTGCCGCTACGGCGTATACGTGGCGCCGAAGGTCGCCCCGCTCGCCAAGCTGATCCGGGGGGAGGGTGGGATCGAGTCGAGAAATCGGCGAAGTCCGTCGACGATGCCCTTTGCGACGCGATCGGGCTGGCGAAAAAGGAACTCGCGGTCGATTGGGTTGGTGAGGAAGGCAGTCTCGATGATGGCGTGCGGCACACCTGGCGCTATCGCGTGTTGGTAGCGTCGGGAATTGAACGCGTAGTAGCCCGTCATCCGGTTGGACACCTGGTTTGGCTGCTTTTGGAGACCGGTGACGGCTCCGTACTCCTCCCACAGGGCATCGCACAGCGCTTTGTCCGCCTCAGGGGTGGCCGAGAAGCGGGCGCTACCGACCTTGTATCCACGAAGTTGCTGAGTCACATCGCCGTCGGCATGAATCGACAAAAAGAGATGTGCGCGGTACCGGATCGGCGGTGTTCCGTCGAGCAGATCCACGACGTATCCCAGCTCGCTGAGCCGGTCGACGACCCGTTGACTGATGTCAAGGTTGACTTCCCACTCGGCTTTGCCACCGCCCGAGGTGCCGGGATTGAATCGGTTGTTTTTGAGCTCCTCCGGCGAGTCGTAGTAGCGCCAATGACCAGCCTGAATCCCTACCCGCTTCGGACCGGGCGGGTTCCACACGGGCACCGGCGGGTACGGCTGGCGTAGTGTCGCGAAGGTCTCCGGGCTGCCCGGGACGAACGGTGGCGGATTGCCATCGGGGATTGGCAGCACTTCCGTGTCGATATAGGCGGCCAGCGCTTCCCATTCCCCACAATGGTTTGGCCGTTCATGACACGGCGCCGTGTCCGCCCAGACCGGCTGGACGAGGCCGCTGAGACCGAGCGCGGCGGCACCGCCCGTCAGCCGCAACAGGTCCCGCCGCGACAACCCGCTCATCCTCGCTCCCTCGTGGCGTCCGCAACGTGCTAAGCTAGCGGCCACCGTCCTGTGACCAGCTCCAAGACTACGAAGAGGGGGCCTCCTCGTCAATCTTTCTTCACGAAGCGCGCTGGGTCGAACGGCTCAAGGTCAAACGCCGTCTCGCCCCGCTCGATGAGGTCGGCGATCGCTTGGCCAGCGGCTGGCGCGTGCATAAAGCCATGGCCGCTGAAACCGACCGCGAGGAGCATGCCCTCTCGCTCTGGCGCTGGACCGAGCAAGGCCCGTTCATCGGGCGTCATCTCCCGCAACCCCGCTCGTGCAGCGACAAAGGGAAGGTCGCCCAACGAAGGCAGCACACGGCGCAACCCCTCTCGGGCGGCTCTAGCGAATTGCTCGCGAACGCGCACGTCGTAGTCCGGCGCCGGGGTCATATCCCCTGCTGAGACGAGCAGCGCGTGTCCCTCCTCGGTTCGGAAGTACCACCCCGTCGCCTCGTCGATGGTCATCGGTGCCCCTTCGAGCCAAGGAACGGGCAGCGTCGTGAACACATGCCGCCGCATCGGCACAACCGGCAGGTCGAGGCCGGCGAGACGTCCCACCTCTGCGGCCCACGGCCCGGCCGCGATGACTGCCCAGCGCGTCGTGATCGTCCCCGCGGTGGTTTCCACCGCGTCGAGCCGATCGCCGGCGAACCGAAATCCTGTCACGGTCGTTTCGGCAACGGCTTCCACGCCCATCGATCGGGCGCGCTCAAGCAACGCCCGAGCGGCGAGAGTCGGCTTTGCTGTGCCGTCCCTTGGCGTGAAGCTGCCCCCGAGAATCCCGCTCGTGTCGATCCGTGGAACCAGCAAGGCGACCTCTTCCGGTTGGAGGATTCTCCAGTCGCTTCCCTGCGCCCGGCTACGCGCTGCCATCGCCGCAAACCGGTCCACCGCCGCGGCGTCGCGGAGCAAGAAAAGGAACCCGCACTCCTCGTAGCCACAACCTGCGCCGACCCGCTCGGCGAAACCGCGGTAAAAGGCAAGACTTGCCTCAGAAAACGCGATCTCGGCGGGCTCCGCGAACTGCGAGCGCAGCCCGCCGGCGCCCTTGGCGGTCGTCCCGCTGCCGAATGCTCCCTTGTCAATGAGGACGACGTCGCGGATGCCGCGCTCGGCGAGGTGGAACGCGATACTGCTTCCGACCACCCCACCGCCGACGATGACGACCTCGGCGGAGCGTCTCACGTCCGCTTGGACGCGATGGCGTCCTGTGCCTCGGCGATGAATTCCGCAAGCGGCATCGCGCCGAGGTTCTCTCCCGTGCGACGACGTACTGCCACCGCACCGTCGGCCGCCTCTTTGTCGCCGACAACGAGCATATACGGGATCTTTTGCAGTTGCGCCTGCCGAATCTTGTGTTGCATCCGTTCGGATGATGCATCGACGACGACGCGCAGTCCAACCGCACGAAGGCGCCGCTCGACCTCTGCCGCATAAGCGTGATGCCGGTCGGCGATTGGAATGACCGCGACTTGCACGGGTGCGAGCCAAACCGGAAACGCGCCGGCAAAGTGCTCGACGAGCACGGCAAAAAAGCGCTCGAACGAACCGTAAAGCGCCCGATGCACCATGAACGGCTCGTGTTCCTGGCCGTCGGGTCCGACATACGTGAGGCCGAAGCGTTGCGGCTCGTTAAAGTCGAACTGAATTGTCGACAATTGCCATGAACGGCCGATCGCATCTTTGACGATAAAGTCGATCTTTGGACCGTAGAACGCCCCGCCGCCTTCGTCGACCCGGAACGGCAGCCCGCGTGACTCCAGCGCCGCTTTGAGCGCTGCCTCGGCGATTTCCCACTTCTCTGGGCTGCCGACTGCTTTCTCCGGCTTCGTCGAGACGAAGAATTCGAACTGATCGAACCCAAAATCCTTCAGCACCCGATTGGCAAGGTCAACAAGCGTGCGGATTTCCTCGTCAATCTGCTCGGGCGTGCAAAAGATATGCGCGTCGTCTTGAGTAAACCCGCGGACGCGCAGCAGCCCATGAAGAACCCCGCTTCGCTCATAGCGGTAGACGGAGCCAAACTCGGCAAGCCGCATCGGCAATTCGCGATAGCTTCGTTTGGCGTTGCTGTACACCTCGATGTGGAAGGGACAGTTCATTGGTTTGACGAAGTATTCCTGCTCTTCCAACTCCATCGCGGGGTACATGTTCTCGCGGTAAAAGCCGAGGTGGCCGCTCGTTTGCCAGAGGTTCGATCGACCGAGGTGGGGCGTGTAGACCGGCTGGTACCCATACTCGTCCAGCAAGTCGCGCATATACGACTCCATGACCGAGCGAATACGGGCGCCTTTCGGGAGCCAGAGGATGAGGCCGGGGCCGACATTCTCGCTGATGGTAAAGAGTTCGAGTTCGCGGCCAAGTTTGCGATGGTCGCGCCGCGCCGCTTCCTCCAGCCGATGGAGATGGGCGGCGAGCTGCTCCTCCGTTTCCCAAGCCGTTCCGTAGATCCGCTGAAGCATCGGCCGCTTCTCGTCGCCGCGCCAATATGCCCCGGCGACGGACATCAGCTTGAAGGCGCCGATCTGGCCGGTGTGCTCGACATGCGGACCTTTGCACAAATCGGTGAAGGTATCTTGGGTGTAGAACGAGACCCGCCCGTTTTGCAGGCCTTCCTCGGGCAGGTCGGTGATGATCTCGGTCTTGAAGGGCTGGTTACGCTCGCGGTAGTAGGCAAGCGCCTCGTCGCGATTCATCCAGCTGCGCCGATACGGGTGTCGTTCCGCGATGATGCGCCGCATCCGCGATTCAATTTCCGCCAAGTCGTCGGGCGTGAGCGGGCGCGGCAACAAAAAGTCGTAATAGAAACCGTCGTCGATCGGCGGTCCGATAGCAAGCTGCGCGTCCGGAAACAGCTCAAGCACGGCTTGCGCCATCACATGTGCGGCGGAGTGGCGGATCCGATACAGCCGGTCCTCCGGCCCAAGCTCATCGAGCCGCTCCGGTGTGAGCGTATCAGCGTTCATCGGTTTCCCCCTTCATCGCGTGGTACGTGGAAGGACTGTCTTGAACGGCCATTCGGTGACCAAAACCATCGGCAATCGGGGACGCCGCCGACCCTCCGCTGGCTCGCTGCGAGCCTCATTGCCGCTCCCTTGAGAACGAAAAACGCCTTCCGTCCCTCGGGACGAAAGGCGTCAGCCTCACGCGGTTCCACCCGAATTCGCCAAAGTGGCGCACTCGTTCGCGCTGATAACGGAGCGACCCGGAGACGGCTACTGGCTGCTGCGTTCGCCGTTCGGCTCGGAGGTGGTCTTCACCGGAGGCCCACCGGGGGCTTGCACCATTCCCCCCTCGCTAAGGCGGCCGAGCCGGCTACTCGTCCTCGTCATCGCCGTTCTAAGGGTGGGCGATACTGGATTCGAACCAGTGGCCTCGGCGATGTCAACGCCGCGCTCTAACCAACTGAGCTAACCGCCCGCGTCGCGAAAGTATACTGGACGTGCGCGGTCACGATCAATTGAGCGGCGGTTCGCAACCGCCATGACCGTCGACCGCGCTGTCTTCGTACCTTGCGGTCGGCGGAATGCGAGTCACCGTTCGGCATCGGATATCGTCTGTGTCGGGGTGAACGGAAGGACCGAGGCCGCCCCGTTCCAGTGCGATAGGCGCCCCCGTCGGTCGAGCGAGCCGAACGGGCACCTCGGCGGGGTCCAAGGACCGTTTTCAGGCGAGCAGCGACGCCCCTGACTGGCCCAAGCTGGCGGCCTCCGTCCGCCTTCGCCAGAGCGGGGGCCTCGTGGTCGCGGCACGTCGCGGACAAAACGGGCGTACGGCGCATCCGCCGCGGCGCACGACGGTCATTGGACCAGCCACGGGAAGCCCTCGTCGTCCCGAATCTCCGTGCGAACAGCCGTGCTATACTCGCCCCCGGGCCGAGGGCCCGGAATTTGAGGAAGGAGGCGCCGGAGATGGCCAATCCGACGCCGGAGCAAGTCGAGGTCCAGGAGGGACAGGTTGCTCCGGACTTCACGGTTCGGGATCATCTTGGGAACGAATTCACGCTCAGTTCGTACCGCGGCAAGAACCCGGTCGTGCTGGCAACGTTTGCTCTCGCGTTCACAGGTGGGTGAACGAACGAGCTGACTGGATTCCGGGATCGTTACCCGGAGTTCCAGGAGGCTGGAGCCGTGGTCGCGGCTCTGAGCGCGGACGCTGCCCCGTCCTTGAAAGTGTTTGCCCAAGAGCTCGATCTTCCTTTCCCCCTGCTCTCGGATTTCAAGGATCGCTACGTAACGTACACCTACGGCATCTACAACGAGCGGTTCGGCACGCCTCGCCGCCGCACCTACGTCATCGATAAGCAAGGAGTCGTTTACCGGCTCATCATCGATGATAAGGACATGCAGGCACACTCGATCCGGGCACTCGAAGCCGTCAAGGAGCTGCAAGCTCGGGATCGCGCCTCGCAGTAGCGGGCGGGAAAGGATTGTCGGTCTCGACCCCCGACCATCATGGGTCGGGGGTCGGTCGTGTCCGGAAGGTTTCACCGTAGGGGCGTCGCCTTGGTGGACGGGGGTAAGGCGCTATGGTAGACTAGCCCCGCTAGGGTGAGGGCTGCCCCTGCGCGACGCCGCATGATTAGACCGTCGGTTTGCGGTATGCGCCGCCTATCCCGCGGGCAGGCTTCCCCGCGCCGCCCCGAGCCGTGGAGGATCCGATGCTCGGCGAACAATCCATCACTCTCCCTCCCGCTCGGCCTTCGGCCTTCGTTCGCCATCAGAAGCTCATCGTCGGGGTCGTGCTTATTGCCCTCGCCATCGGCTACTTGATTACGACCAGCATTCAGAACACTGCTGTCTATTACCACACCATTCCTGAGATTCGAGCGCGCCAGTTGGGGCCCACCGAGATGGTGCGCGTCAATGGTTGGGTACGCGAAGGCACGATCGAGAAGTTTGCTGACGGCTCGGGGGCGCGCTTCCTTATGTACGACGCGAATGATCCGTCTCAAACCATGGTGGTGACCTACAAGGGACTTTTGCCGGACACGTTCGTCGATGGATCCGAGGTCGTTGTCGAGGGCAAGCTTGTCGCGGGCGGAGCTGCTGGGACAACCGGGCGCGCACCGATTGTCTTGCCGAATGGGTCCACTTCCGATTTGCAGTTCGAGGCGAGCACGCTCTTAGCGAAATGTCCTTCGAAGTTTGAGGCGGCCTAGCACATTGTCCATCCGTCGGGGCGCGAGGATAACAACTTCCCATGATTGCTGACGCTGGCCGGGCGGCCCTGCTCGTCGCCTTGATTCTTGCCTCCTACGGTGTTGCCGCCGGCATCTTCGCCGGACGCACTCGCCGCGACGACGTCTTGCTGTCCGTCCGTCGAGCCGCGTGGGCGTGCTTTGCCCTAGTTCTGGTCGCTGCTGCGGCATTGATCGCTTCCCTCGTCGCGAAGGACTATTCGCTCCGATTCGTCGCGCTCTACACGAGCAACGATGCGCCGCTCAATTACGCCGTGACGTCGATGTGGGCGGGCAACGCCGGCTCGCTCTTGCTGTGGGTCGTGGTCCTCATGCTGTTTACCAGCATCGTCGCGTTGACCACACGGCATCAGTATCGTGAGCTCGCACCATATGCCCTTGCCGTCCTCATGGGCGTCGGCGTCTTCTTTTTGACGATGATCAACTTTCTCGACAGCCCCTTCCAGCGGCTGCCGGTGCCACCGCCGGACGGACGCGGCCTCAACCCGCTCCTCGAGAACTACTGGATGCAGATCCATCCGCCGGCCCTCTACCTCGGGTATGTCTCGGCAGCCGTTCCTTTCGCCTTCGCGGTTGCCGCGCTCGTCACACGCCGGCTTGACGCCGAGTGGATAAAAGGTACGCACCGCTGGACGCTGCTCACGTGGGCGTTTCTGTCTCTTGGCAACCTACTCGGAGCGAAATGGGCCTACGAAACCTTGGGCTGGGGCGGCTATTGGGGTTGGGACCCGGTTGAAAATGCCGCCATCATGCCGTGGTTTACCGCCACCGCCTTTTTGCACTCGGTGATGATCCAAGAGCGGCGCGGGATGATGAAGGTCTGGAACGTGTCGCTGATCGTCGCCACCTTCTGTTTGACGATCTTCGGCACCTTCCTCGTCCGCAGCGGCGTCCTGACCTCGGTCCATTCCTTTGGGCTTTCCAACCTTGGGCCGTTTTTCTTCGGGTTTCTCGGCTTCGTTATTCTTGGCTCGATCGCCTTGATTGTGAGCCGTCTCAAGGATCTGCGGTCCGAGGCAACGCTCGACTCCGTCCTCTCCCGGGAGAGCAGCTTCCTCGTCAACAATCTGCTCCTCATCGGCGCGGCGTTCGCCATTTTCTGGGGCACGGTGTATCCGCTTGTGTCCGAGGCGACGCGCGGGCTTAAGGTGACCGTCGGGGCCCCCTATTACGACGAAGTCGTCGGCCCGATTTTGCTGGCGATTTTCCTCCTCATGGGGATCGGTCCATTGATCGCGTGGCGCCGGGCGACGGCAGCGAACCTCGTACGCAACTTCCGATTTCCGATCGGAGTTGGGTTGGCGGCGCTCCTCGCTTGTATCGCGCTTGGTCTCCGGCAAATACCGACGCTGCTCGCAGCGCCGGTGCTCGGCTTTGTCCTCGGAGGTGTGATCCTCGAGTTTGCTCGCGGTGCGCGAGCGAGGGTACGAGGCTTTGGTGAGCCATGGCCAACCGCGTTTGCGAGGCTCTTCGCTCGACATCCAAGCCGCTATGGGGGCTACCTCGTCCATGTCGGAATGATCCTGATCGCGGTCGGCGTCATCGGCTCGAAGGTCTACCAGGATGCCAGCGAGGCGACCCTTCAGCCGGGAGGATCGACCCAGATCGGCGGCTACACGCTTCGCTACGAGGGACTGAACCAGACGGCTACGGCAACGCGCGAGGTGAACCGTGCGACCGTCGCGGTGCTCAGCGACGGGAGACAGGTCGGCACGCTCTACCCGGAAAAAAACTTCTTCCCCATGCAACAGCAACCGCAGACCATCGTTGGACTGCGCTCAACGCTCGCTGATGATTTGTATGTCGTTCTTGCTGCTTGGCAGCCGAGCGGAGAGATCACACTAAAGAGTTACCTTAATCCTCTGGTCGCGTGGATCTGGATTGGTGGTGCGGTGGCTCTCCTCGGATCGCTCGTTTGCTTCCTTCCCGGCCCGAGGCCGGCCCGGACGCGGCGGACGCAGGACGAAGCGACCCCCCGCTCTTGCGACTGCAGGAGAGGGCCGGTGACGAACACCCTCCTGTTGGCACTCGCGTTTGCCGCAGCCGCATTTATCTTTGTCGGCTGGCCGTTCTTTCAAGGGCGACCGCGGCCTCAGGCGCGCCGCGACGATGCCCTCGCCGAGCTGCGCAGGAAGCGCGACAGCATCTATGCGGCCTTGCGCGAGCTTGAGTTCGACGCTCGGACCGGCAAGATTTCTCCGAAGGACCATGCGGAGTTGTCAGAAAGCTACAAGCGTCAAGCGATAGCGCTGCTCAAGCAGCTCGATGAGCGGACGCGCGACGAACTCTTGGCGATCGATGACGAGATTGAGCGAGAGGTGGCGTCGCGCCGAACCACGACCCGACGTCGGACCGGACTGCGCTGTGTAGCGTGCGGTGCCGCGATGGACGCAAGCGACCGGTTTTGCAGGCAGTGTGGTGTCCCTCGAAGCCGCTCTTGCACGCGCTGCGGGGCGGCGGTTGAAACCGGTGACCGGTTTTGCCCGCGGTGCGGCGCAGGTTTGTAGCGCCGTGGTGCTCCGGCTGCTGCGGCTGCTGATTGCGTTTGGCGCGGCAGCGGCGCTCGTCGCCCCTGTTGGCGCACAAGGTGGAGGCGTCGTCACTGGTCGCGTGGTCAACGGGTCGGCAGACGGTGCTGCGGTTCCGGGTGTGGCGATCACACTGCTCCCCGTCACGAACGCTGGACCGGGCCAGCGGCTCAACGCCACCAGTGCGTCCGATGGCACGTTTCGGTTCGATGGCCTTCCGACCGGAAGTGGACAATTTTTCGTCGTTTGGGCCGAATTCGAAGGCGCTCGCTACCAGCAGGGTCCGCTTCAGTTTCCCGCGGGCGGCTCCGAACTGACAGTCGACCTCGCCGTCTATTCGCCGATCGAAACGGACCCCGGCATCCGATTGACCCGGCAAGTTGTCATCATTGTTCCGGCTCCTCAGCAGCGCCAACTTACCGTGCTGACCCTCGCTGATGTCGTCAATCCATCGAACCAGGCCTACATCGGCCGCCCGGTCGGACAACAGCGCCAGACGCTCCGGTTCGGCTTGCCCGCCGGATCACGCAGCCTTCAGGTGCTCGAAGGCATGCAGGTGAACGCGGTGACTCAGACGATGGACGGCTTTGCCGACACCCTGCCGATCAAGCCGGGGCAGAGCACCGTGGTCTTTCAATACCTCGTCGATTACCTTGACAACGGGCTGCTGTTCACCCTCCCGACGTATTACCCCCACGCAGGAACTCAGCATCCTGCTCGCTGAGGGTGACTGGACGCTCGTTGCCGACGGCGTTCAGCCCGGAGGGACGGTTGAGCAAGGTGGACGACGCTTCCGAACGTACACTGCCTCAAATCTCGCGCCCGGGCAGGACCTTCGTGCCGTCATTCAGGGCCAGGGCCTGACCAGCCAAGCGCTGGGCAATCAAGGACTCTTCACCGCTGCCGTGGGCGGTGGCATTCTGCTCGTTACCGTGGCCGCCGTCGCGGTGCCACTCCTCCGTCGGCGTGGCAAGCCTTTGGCGGCCGCCGTGCCGGACGCCAACCGTGCCGTTTCTCCCCCACCTGCGGCGCGAACCGGGCCGATCGCGGCGGGGTCGGCTGACGTACCCGAGCCCCAGGCAGATGAACGCGAGGCATTGGTGTCCGCCATCGCCGACCTCGACGATCGCTACGAGGCGGGCGAAATCGGCGAGGAGGAGTGGCGCCGGCTGCGCCAAGCAAAAAAGGCGGCGCTTGTCGCGCTCATCCGCGAAATTCGAGGGATTTAGGCTCGTGGCGATCGGGCAGGTTGCGCGCGGCGATGCCGAGGCGGCGGTCCGGCCGCCGGCGATAGAGGTACGCGGCCTCCGCAAGGAGATTGGCGGGCGGCCCATTCTTCGCGGGCTTGACCTGCTCGTCCAGATGGGCGAGACGGTGGTCATTTTTGGCCCGAACGGCGCGGGGAAGACTACTCTGCTGCGTATCCTTGCTACCCTCGCACGACCGAGTGGCGGGCTGGTGCGTGTGGCCGGCGCGAATCTGGCCGAAGTCGGTCCAGCCATTCGCCGCTGGATCGGCATTCTTGCCCACCAGACCTATCTCTACGACGACCTGACCGCCGAGGAGAACTTGCGATTTTATGGTCGCATGTTCGATGTGCCAGACCTCGATTCGCGGATCGAGACCGTTCTTGAGCAAGTCGGCCTTCGGGATCGCCGCCACGACCGCGTTCGCATTTTCTCGCGGGGGATGCAACAGCGATTGGCGCTGGCTCGGGCTATCCTCCATCGGCCGCGCCTGCTGCTCCTTGACGAGCCGGAGAGCGGGCTCGATCCTGCCGCTGCCGCCGGATTGCGCTCCACTCTCGCTGCGGTGGAGCAGCCCGATCGGGCGGTCCTGCTGACCTCCCATTCGCTCGATCTTGGCTTAGAACTCGCGACCCGAGTCGTCCTGTTGGTTGCCGGCCAAATCGTGCTCGACACTCCGCGCGAGGCGATCGATCGGGCAACGCTCGAGCGCATCTATGCTGGGGCGGTGGCGGGAGGGCGGCGATGATCGCAAAAGCCGCGCTCATCCTGGAAAAGGACCTTCGCACCGAGCTTCGCGCCAAGGACATCTTGACGGCGATGGCCTACTTCTCGCTGCTCGTGCTCATCATCTTCAATTTCGCGATTGATTTGCGCGAGGTGAGTGTAGACGCGGTGGCGCCGGGCATCCTTTGGGTCAGCTTCGCGTTCGCCGGGGTTCTCGGGCTGAACCGCACCTTCGTGCGGGAGCAGGAACGGAACGCCATCGAGGGATTGATGCTTTGTCCGGTGGATCGCAGCGCAATCTACCTCGGGAAATTCATTGGCAACGTGCTCTTTATGCTTATCGTCGAGGCGCTGACCGTTCCGCTCTTTATCCTGCTCTTCAATCTCTCGGCCGTCGGCTTCGGCTTGGTGCCGGCGCTCATGCTCGGCACGATTGGCTTTGCTTCGATTGGAACGCTCTTTGCTGCGCTGGCGGTGAACACCCGCACGCGCGAGGTCATGCTGCCGGTCTTGCTGTTTCCAGTGCTCGTCCCCATCGTCATTGCGGCGGTGAAGGCGACGGGCTTCGCTATTGGGACGATTTCGCCAGATCTCGCGATTCCTTGGCTCAATCTGATGATTGTGTTCGATCTCGTCTTCGTCGTCGTATCGTATCTGATCTTTGGGTACGTCCTCGAGGAATAGCCCGGAGGGTGTCATGGCACAGCTAGTGGTTCCCCGCGAACGCGCTCGCCGCTTCGCCCCGTGGTCGGTGGTTGGCTGGCTGACCATCTTGCTGATGGGATTGACGATGTTCGGCGCATTCATTTATGCGCCGACCGATCGCTTCCAAGGCATCGCGCAACGCATTTTTTACATACACGTTCCGTCGGCGTGGCTGGCCTACCTAGCCGTCTTTGTCGTCTTCATCGCCAGCATTCTTTACCTTGTCCGGCGCAGCGGCTTCTGGGACCGCGTCGCGCTTTCCTCGGCTGAGCTGGGGGTCGTCTTTACCACACTCGCCTTGGTGACCGGCTCGCTTTGGGGCCGCCAAGTCTGGGGAGCGTGGTGGGTGTGGGATGCCCGCTTGACGACGACCCTTGTCCTTTGGTTGATCTACGTCGGCTACCTGATGCTGCGCTCGACGATGGGTGACAGTCCGCGAACGGCTCGCTTCGCCGCTATTGTCGGTATCATCGGCTTCATCGACGTTCCCATCATCCATCAGTCGGTGAATTGGTGGCGCACTCAGCATCCGACTCCGATTGTGGTGACGCCCGGTGAGAATCCGGCCCTTCCTCCCTCGATGCTGTTGGTCCTCATCGTTGCTGTGATCGCGTTTTCGGCGCTCTATTTCTGGCTGTTGAACGCGCGCTACCGCCTAGAGACGCAGCGAGAACGCATCGCCGAGCTGCGCCGGGAACTGCAAGGAGCCGCCGATGTTTGACAATCCGGGCTTTTGGCTACTGTTTGCCGCCTACACGATTCTCTGGCTGGTGATCGGCGGCTACGTGTTCACGCTGAACCGCCGCCAACGTGACCTCGAGCGCGAGGTCGAATCGCTCAGTCAACAGCTCCGCCGATCGACTGAATGAGCGAAGCGCCCGGGAAATCCGGTTCGTGACGATCGCAATCGATCCGATCCTCATCGCAGTTGGTCCGCTCCAAGTGCGCTGGTCGGCGGTGTTTACGGCATTGGCGCTCGTGGCCGGGTGGTTGGTGGCGCGTCGCTGGGGGGCGGCGGCCGGGCTGCGGTTCGTGTCGACCGCGCTTCCGGCTGCGCTCGTGATCGCGGCTGGTATCGTCGTTGGACGGGCGGCGGTGCTGGTCGAGCGGCCGGACCTCCTCCGGCGAGGCGTCGCATTCGCCGCTGTCCTCGCCCAAGGCGGGATCTCCCTGCCCGCGGCTGCACTCGGCGGCGCCGCGGCCCTCATGGTTTGGGCCTGGCTTGACAAGCATTCACCGGCGCGGGCGCTCGGCGCTGCCGCCGGCGGGCTCCTGGTTGGGGAAGCGATTGCTTCCGTTGGCTTACTGCTCAGTGGGGACTATGCCGGTCCGATCACCGACCTCCCTTGGGCAGTCAGCTACACCCGGCCAGACGCCGGAGTACCTGCCACGCTGGTCGGCCGAAACGTCCATCCCCTCGCGCTCTATGCGCTCCTCTGGTCGGGGGCTGCCGTTGGCTGGCTCTGGATCGTCTGGCCGGAACGCACGATCGGCGAGCGCTGGAGCCTTGCGGCGCTTGCCTACGGGCTTGGTCATCTTGGGATTGGCTATGCTCGGCTCGACCCAGTGTGGTTGCTCGGGCTCCGCGGTGACCAGTTCTTCGGACTCGTCTGGATCGTCATCGGCGTCGTTGGGCTTATCGCCGGCGGGAAGCGGGTTATTCGCGTGGTCGCGTCGACGACTGGAGAACCGGTGCGCTGACGCTGTGATACGATTTCGCCATGACATCACGCTCCCGGCTCGAAGCACATCTTCCGACGCTTGAGCGGGGGATCAATCGTCTTGCGGACGTCGTCGTCCGCTTTCTCACTCACCACTGGCTCTTCGCGGTGAACGGAGCACTGGCGCTCTATCTGTCCTTGGCCGCGGCCGCTCCCGTCTTGATGGCCTTCGGATGGGAACTGCCGAGCAACGCGATCTACCTCCTCTTTCGGCCGATTTGCCACCAGCTTCCGTCGCGTTCCCATTTCATCGCCGGGCACCAAATGGCGTGCTGCCAGCGCTGCACGGCCATTTATGGCTCGCTGCTGCTTGGTGGGTTGCTGTTTGTCTTACTTCGCGGCTGGCTTCGTCCCCTCCCGTGGAAGGCGTATCTTGTGCTGGTCGCACCGATGGCGGTCGACGGCCTGACGCAGCTGGTCGGCCTTCGGGCCAGCAGTTGGGAACTCCGAACGCTCACCGGTGGCCTTTTTGGACTGGCGACGGTTTGGCTGGTTTATCCGTTCTTTCATCGGACGATGGTCGAGATCCGGTCACTGTTGGACCAGACGGGTGGGTTCGGGCGCCAACCGGCGCCGGTCAGGGATGGCTGATGCAACGTCTCGCCGCCGTCGCTTTCGTCGGATTCTTTTCTTGCCTTCTCGCCGGAATGCTCGGATTTCTTGTTCTGCGGATTTCGACGAGCGGGGAAGATGCCACGTCAGCCGTGGTCGAGACGAGCGAGGCTGCACGGGTCAACGATCCTGCCCCAAACTTTACGGCACGTACCCTCGCCGGTGAGACAGTGAGCTTGGCGGACTACCGCGGCAAGCTGGTCGTTGTCAATTTCTGGGCGAGCTGGTGCGGACCGTGTCGAAGCGAGATGCCGGCAATCGAAGCGGCGAGCGTGCGCTATCGAGACTCTGGCGTGGTCTTCCTCGGCCTGAATGTTCAGGAGACCCTCGCAACCGCAACCGCTTTTGCCGAAGAGTTCCGGCTGACATTCCCGATCCTGCTCGATCCCAACGGCGCGATCAGCGCAGTTTACCGGGTGCGGAGCCTGCCGACGACGTTTTTCGTGGACGGCAACGGGATTCTCCGCGAACAGTTCACCGGCGAGATGAACGCCTCAGTGATTGACCGTCGGGTTCGACTGTACGCAGAAGCGGCGCCCTGAAGCAAACACCTCGTGTTGAGGCATCCCTCATGAGCATCTTCACCGAACGTGAGCGGCAGTACATCGCTGGCCAGCCCCTCGCGCGGCTTGCCACCGTCTCGCGCGAGGGCCAGCCGGACGTTGCTGTGCTCGCCTTTGAGTTTGATGGCAATCGGTTCGCCTTTCGGCACGCGCCGGGCCGGCGGACGCTTCGGCATCGCAATATCCGCCAAGGCAACACCCGCGTCGCTGTCATCGTCGACGACTTGCCTCCCGGTGCTCGGCCAGGCGAAGGGAAGGCGCGCGGGGTGAAGGTGCACGGGACGGCCGCCCTCGAACTGAGCGACGGCGTCGAGCGGCTCGTGGTGACGCCGGACGAAGTGTGGAGCTGGGGGATCGAGCGACCGGCCGAATCTGGCAATCCGGCGGCGATGCGACGGGATCGCCTCAACTAACGAGGCGGCTTGCGCACTCGAAGGCTCGCCCGCCACGGCAGCGTTCACCTGCCGGCCGATCCCGCGGTGATCCGGTCTCAATCGATGCTTCCGCCACGACACGCCGACTCCGTGACTCTGAGCGACCAAGGTCGGTGACGATCGCGACCCGATGCTCCCAGTTCTCTAACGCGATCGTCCAAGCCTCGTGACATCGACCGGCGAACGCCCCACGGTCGAACGTCGGGTTCTGCTCAGGCTCAGCGGGAGCCGTATATCCACGCTGCCCTTCCATTGGCCACGCTGGACCGTCCGCGCCCTCCGACGACCTTTGGGATGTTCACAAGGGGCGACTAGACCGGCGCGGGCTCGTCGACGGCAATGCCGAGGCGGCGGAAAGGAACGTCCGCGTAGCGAAGGTAAAAGCTCGGGTCGAAGAGCGCAGCGAGCTCGTCGGGTGAGAGCACCGCGGTCACTTCGGGATCAGCCGCCAGGAGAGCTTGATAATCCTCTCGGGTGCGCCAGCCCCGCATCGCGTGGCGCTGGACGATTTTGTAGGCGGCTTGACGGGTCAGCCCACGTTCGACGAGCGCAAGGAGCACTCGCTGCGAGAAAACCAACCCTCGGGTGAGGTTGATGTTCTCAAGCATCCGATCGGGGTACACGAGGAGCCGCTCAAGAATACCTGCGAGGAGATCGAGCATGTAGTCCAGCAAGATTGTGCTGTCCGGCAGAATGATTCGCTCGGTCGACGAGTGGCTAATATCGCGCTCGTGCCAAAGGGCGACATTCTCGAGGGCCGTGACGGCGTGCCCGCGGATGACACGCGCCAAGCCGGTAATGCGCTCAGCCAGCTCGGGGTTCCGCTTGTGCGGCATGGATGAGGACCCCGTTTGGCCGTCGTCGAACGGTTCTTCGGCCTCCAACACCTCGGTGCGCTGCAGCGAACGCAACTCGGTTGCGAACTTTTCGAGCGAGGCTGCCAAGAGCGCAATGGCCAACACGAACTCGGCGTGACGATCCCGCTGGAGGACTTGGGTGGAGGCGGCAGCGGGTGTCAGGCCGAGCGCCGCGCAGGCGATCTCTTCCACCTCCGGCGGAACGAGCGCATGCGTGCCCACCGCACCGGACAGCTTGCCGACCGCAACGCGGCTGCGTGCCGCGCGGAGCCGTTCGCGGCCCCGCCGGACCTCGTCGATCCAGACCGCGAGTTTCAGCCCGAACGAGGTGGGTTCGGCATGGACGCCGTGAGTGCGGCCAATTTGCGGCGTTCGACGATGCTCGACGGCGAGCTTGGTAATCGCACGCTCCAAGCGATCGACGCCAGCAAGCAAGATGTCGGCCGCCTCGACCAGTTGGAGCGAGAGCGCCGTGTCCATCACGTCGGAGGAGGTCAGCCCATAATGGATCCACCGCCCGGGGGCCCCCAGCCGCTCTTGCACCGAACGCAGAAAGGCTGTCATATCGTGATGGGTTTCCTTGAAGTAGCGGGCGACATCATCCGCGTCGTAGGTCGCAGTTCGGATCACCGCGAGATCTGCCTCAGGAACAACGCCGATTGCTGCCCAGCCCTCGCTTGCGGCGATCTCGACTTTGAGCCAGAGGTCGAGCTTGTGGCGCTCTGTCCAAATCTTGCCCATGACCGGCCGGGTATAGCGCTCGATCATTTCACCCTCCGAGCGCGATGTCGCGCCGGTAGTGCATCCCGCGAAACGAAATTGCTTGAACCCCCTGATACGCGAGTTCACGGGCCGCGCTGACGCTGCTGCCAGTGCCAACGACGTGGAGTACCCGGCCACCGTCCGTCAGCAGCCGTCCGTGCTCGCGCCGCGTTCCGGCGTGGAACACCACGACGCCGCGCGGCAGCTCGCCAATTGCAATCTCGTCACCTAGCACGGGGGTCGAGGGATATCGCTCGGCGGCGAGCGCAACGCTGACCGCCGCTTTCGTCGATTGCGGAAACCGGATACCTGCCAGCCCGTCGGTCGCGGTCGCATACAGCAGGTCAAACAGATCGACGTCCAAACAGGGGACGATCGCCTCAGTTTCGGGATCGCCGAACCGTGCGTTGAACTCGACGACTTTCGGGCCATCGGGAGTGACCATCAGCCCCGCGTATAACGCCCCGCGAAAGGGCGATCCACGCCGCCGCAACTCGTCCACCACGGGCTGCAGGATGGCGGTTGCGGTGTTGGCAAGATCGAACTGCGAGAAGAACTCGGGTGGCGTGTAGGCGCCCATTCCTCCGGTGTTCGGCCCCGTGTCCCCTTCTCCGACGCGCTTGTAATCGCAGGCGGCGGCAAGCGGGACCACGTTGCTCCCGTCAACGAGGGCGAACACGCTGACTTCCCGACCCGTCATCTTTTCTTCAAGGATGACCCGACGGCTCGCCTCGCCAAAAATTCGGCGGGTCAGATTGTCTTCAAGAGCGCGTTCAGCTTCCTCGAGGGTTTCGCAGACCGTGACCCCTTTGCCCGCCGCCAGACCGTCGGCCTTGACGACAAGGGGAGCGCCCATGTCCCGGGCGTAGCGGCGAGCCGCCTCGAGATCCTCGAACGCCTTCCACCGTGCCGTCGGGACCCCGGCGGCGGCCATGACCTCTTTGGCAAACTGCTTGCTGGTTTCGATCCGGGCGGCAGCCTGCGTCGGTCCGAACACTGGCAGGCCGACGCCCTGTAGCGCGTCCACCATGCCCTCGCCAAGGGCAGCGTCTGGTCCAACGACGACGAAGTCCGCTCCCCACTCCTGCGCCGCTCGGGTCATGCCCGCGACATCGGTCGGCTGGACTGGAAGGTTTTCGGCAATCTCCGAAGTGCCGCCGTTGCCGGGCGCCACAGCAAGCCGCTCGACACGGGCATTCCGACGGATCGCCCAAGCGAGCGCGTGCTCGCGGCCACCGCTACCAACAACCAGCACGCTCATTCCCATTCGATCGTCCCCGGCGGCTTGCTGGTGATGTCATAGACGACGCGGGTGATATAAGGGACCTCGTTCACAATTCGAGTGCTGACCCGCGCCAAAAGTTCGTGGGGCAGGCGAGCCCAGTCGGCCGTCATAAAGTCTTCAGTCGTGACCGCGCGGACGGCGGCAACAAAGCCATACGTCCGATAGTCGCCCATGACACCGACCGTCTGGACTGGAGTGATCACGACGAGGCTCTGCGAAAGCTCGCGGTAGAGCCCGGCCCGGCGGATCTCCTGCTCGAAGATCGCGTCTGCTTCGCGGGCGGCCGCCAGTTTTTCGTTGGTGATCTCGCCAATGATCCGCACCGCCAACCCCGGTCCGGGGAAGGGGTGCCGGAAGACGATATCCTCGGGCAATCCGAGCAACAGCCCCACCTCTCGCACCTCGTCCTTGAACAGGTACCGGAGCGGCTCCACGAGCTCGAGCCCAAGATCGTCTGGAATTCCGCCGACGTTGTGATGGGTCTTGATCTTGGCCGCCGCTTTTCGTTCGGGCGTCGCGCTCTCGATCACATCCGGGTAGAGCGTTCCCTGAGCGAGGAATTTGACATCGCCGATGGCTTTTGCCTCGGCTTCGAAGACGCGCACAAACTCCCGGCCGATGATCTTCCGCTTCTCTTCCGGGTCAGTGACGCCGGCCAGCGCTCCGAGGAACAGTTCCCGGGCGTCCACCGTGCGAAGATTCAACCGGACATTGTCGCGAAACGCCTCTTCCACACGGCGCCGCTCATCCTTCCGCAGAAGCCCGTTGTCGACGAAAATGCAGGTAAGGCGGTCGCCGACCGCCCAATGAACGAGGCTCGCGGCGACCGACGAATCCACGCCTCCGGAAAGCGCACATACGACCTTGCCATCCCCGACCCGGTCCTTGATCTCCTGAACGCTCTCGGCGATGAAGTTACTTGGCGTCCAATCACCGTGGCAGCCGCAGACTTCGTAGAGAAAGTTCGCGAGGATATCCTTGCCGCGGGGCGTATGCACGACTTCGGGGTGAAATTGGAGCCCGAAACGTCGTGCGCCGTCGCCCATCGCGGCGAACGGACTGTTCTCGGTGTGTGCCAGCGCGACAAAGCCCGGGGGAAGCGACTCAATCCGGTCGCCGTGGCTCATCCAGACTTGCACCTGCTCGGGCAATCCACGAAAGAGCGGGCTTTCCGCGTTCACCGTCAGCATAGCGTGGCCGTATTCGCGGTGATGCCCGGGCGCGACCTTCCCACCGAGCTGGTGGGCAAGCGCCTGCATGCCGTAGCAGATGCCCAGGATGGGGGCTCCACTCTCGAGAATCGGCTGCTGAATGAAGGGCGCGCCCTCGTCGTACACGCTGCTCGGGCCGCCAGACAGGATGAAGCCTTTGGGCCTCAGCCGTTCAATCTCGCTCCACGGGGCGTCCCAAGGTAACAGCTCGCAATACACCCGAAGCTCGCGCACGCGGCGAGCGATCAGTTGGCTGTATTGCGATCCGAAATCGAGGACAGCGATGGCTTCGTGGGGGGTAGCTTTCACGATCGAATGATAGCAAAGGCTGCCCTCTGGAGAGAGCGGATCGCGGTGGTCGCGCCCCGTCCAAGGAGCACCGAGCGAGGGAAAAGGATGCTCCCATGTGTTCCACGCACAGCTCGGTCTCGCGGCAATCGGGCGGCCGCCGTGCCGGCGACTCTCCCCGGTGATCGACCGGTGTCCGCTCGATCGACTTCTCTACCGTTGAGGGCCCGCCTCGCAACGCGGCGCTCGCCACGGGAGAGCAGCAGTTGCTGACCTAGAACGAAGTCTCGGAGCGCAACTGTTTCTGGCCACGCGTGAACGTGATGAGGATTCGCCCGCCCGGCGGAACGGCTTCGAGGGCCTTTGCGAGGTCATCGGCATTCGCGATCGGTCGCATGTTCACCTCGGTGATGATGTCCTGCGGCTGCAGGCCAGCGCGAGCCGCGGGAGAGCCCGGGGCAACTTTGCCAACGTAGGCCCCGAAAATCGGCAACCCGCCGGCTTTGGCGGTGATCCTGCTCGCATCCGCCACGCTCGCGCCAAAGGTAGGTCGACCGGCCGTTGCTGCCTCGAGAAGCCGATCGATGCGTGCTCGGTCGAAGCCGACCACCACGTCGTTGCCAATCGTCAACACTGGCACGCCAGTCTGCCCGCTGCGACGTACCATCTCCATCGCCGCAACGCGGTCCTGTTCGACATTCTTTTCCGTGAAGGGCACGCCCTTCTGCGTGAGATATTGCTTCGCCCTGACGCACCATGGGCACGTCGAGGTGGTGTAAACGGTGACCGGTGGATAGGCCATCGCTTCATTGCTCCTTTCGTGATTCATTGGAGCGTGGTTGGCCAGACGTTCAAAGCATACGACACTCCACACGTCCTGTTCTGCTGTACGATGCGGCATCTCGCACGAGGAGCGCTGCATGACCCCGGAGGAGATGAAACAGTTCTATCGCCGGCTGATCGACGAGATTTCGAACCAAGGCCATGCCGAAAAGGCCGCCGAGTTCTACGGTGACGATTTCGTCGACCACGAAGGTCCGCCAGATTCGCCCCCCGGTCCGTGGCGATTCGAACAGTTCACCCGCATCATGAAGGCAGCATTCCCTGACCGGCGGGTGGAGATCGACTTCATGACGGTCGACGGCGAGTTTTTGACCGCCCGCCAGACCGTTACCGGCACTCACCTCGGACCGTACTTTGGCCATCCCGCCACCGGCAAGAGATTCAGGGTAAGCGCCATCGATATCTATCGCATCCGCGACGGCAAGATCCGAGAGCGGTGGGGAAATGCCGACACGCTCGGCATGATGACCCAGCTTGGTCTCGTTGCTCGGCCCGGCGGATAGGACGCCGTCGGTCGCGATCGTCCTTTGGATCGTACGGTGTGCCGCCCGGATCTCATGAGCACAGCCAAGGAAGTCGCGCCACCCTGTCTGTCGGCCTCGTTTCCCGCTGTGGAGCGGGCTCCATGGGGTCCTAGCACGGCTGACGCTCAGTCCCCTGGCACGATCCGCACTTGGAACCGCGGGCCGATGCGCTTCACCGCTCACCCCTCCCCTGAAGGATGGGAGCTGGCTGCAGCCCGAAACGGCTTCAGGACGGCGCGACTGGTGTAGCTCAGCAGCGTGCTAAGGTCCGAAGGCAACTCTGGGCACCTCGCGCTGCCGGCGAATCGTGCCAATCCTCGGCGTGGCCATGCGGTCGGCCGCCCCGATGGATCGCAGGCAAAACCTGCGTTGTGACGGTGGTTTATCTACAACGGATCGTTCAAGTCGTGGTGGGTCAGCCGCTCAGGAGCATTGCAACGTCACCGACTTCCGAGACGACGAAATCGGGCGGCAGGTCATCGGCCTGGGGAAGAGCGGCAGCATAGGCGCCGTAGGCAACCTGCACCGTGGTCAGACGCGAACCAAGTACCCGCTTGAACGTGCTCAAGATGCGCAGCTTGTCGTCCACCAGCCAATAATGGTCCGCAGGAAACTCAGCGATAATCTCTGCGGTATGCGCCTCTTTGTGCTGAAAGATGCGGACGCGACCCCCAACAGCAGCAGCAAGACCGGACTGCTCGATCTTGCGGCGCTGGAAGACGGGATCGCCATCGCTCACGATCACGGGGCGACCGATCGCCGCGGCGGCGGCGAGCGCCGCGGCGGCTCCACTGGCAACGAAGGCCGAAACGGGCAGCGCCTTGATGCATTGCCGAGCGGCCTCGCCGATCACCGGATCGTCCGATGTAAGTCGGTGTATCGCTTCCGGAAGGTCAACGTGGCCCCAAGCCGCACGCACGGCCTCGTAGTGCGCCCAAAATGCGGCTGCACGGTCCGAGCCGACGGTTTCGGTGAGCGCGTGGTCCAATGCCCGCCGGAATCGCTCCGTGTCAAAAAGTGTGTTGTCAACGTCGAAGAGGACGACGACGCTCATTCTCCAGCGACGCGGGCGATGGCGGGCGTCGTGAGGCACCGGTAGACCGCTGCGATTTGCTCGGCGACCGCCGACCAGCGGAAGCGCTCGACACTTTGGCGCGCCGCTGCTGCGAAATGCGCCCGCAACTCTTCGTTTCCGAGGAGCAACTCGAGCCGCTCCAAGAAAGCCTCTGGGCAGCGCCATGGGATGAGGTAACCAGTCTCACCATCGCGCACGGTTGAGCTCAGTCCACCGACGCGAGAGGCGATGACGGGCGTCCCGCAGGCCATCGACTCGATTGCTACCAAGCCGAAGCTTTCATAGTAGGACGGGACGACTGTCACGTCGGCGGCGTTGTAGAGTTCCACCAGCCGATCCTGCGACTGCGGGCCGACAAAGCGTACCTTCTCGGCGATTCCACACTCCGCCGCGATCGTGCGGAGCCGCGCCGGCTCATCTGGGTGACCGTCGGAGAGCCCGCCAGCGATGATCACCTCGACATCGGCGCGCTCCTCCAATCCAGCGGCGGCGCGGATAAGGATGTCGATCCCTTTGAGTGGCTCAAGCCGGCCGACAAAAAGCAGCACGTGCTTGCCCGTCACGCCGACCGCCGCACGAGCCGCCTGACGCGACATCGGGCGAAACCGGTCCAGATCGACCCCACACGGCACCACCGCGATTTGTTCAGCAAGCGCTTCGTAGAAGCGGAGCAACTGCTGTTGTTCGTGGCGGCTCGCGACGATGATTTGATCGGCTTCGCCGATAATCAGCCGTTCGGAGCTAATTCGCTCGTCCGATTCGCGCTCACCGATGCGGGCGCGGTTCTTCACTTCGGCGAGGGTATGGAACATCGTGACGTGCGGGATGTCCCAGCGTTCTCGCAGCACCCGACCAACCCGGCCGGAAAGCCAGTAGTGGCTGTGGATGATGTCGTACTGCGCACCTTCCTTGGCCGCGTACTCCAACAGCTCGCGGGTAAACGAGCAAAGATGGAGCGACAACTCGCCCTTCGCGACCGGGCCAGCAGGTCCGGCGGTCAGGTTAATGACGCGGAAGCCGGGCCGGTCGACGATCACCTCCGGTTGGTCGGCCGACGAACGCCGGGTGAAGACATCGACGTGATGCCCAAGCGCCGCCAAGGCGCGCGCCAACTCGCGGACGTAGACCTGCATTCCGCCAGTCGAGGGGGCGCCGGGAGCCGCGAACGGGCTCCCATGGTAGCTAATCGTCGCAATGCGCATCGACGGCAATTGTACTCGAACGCAACAATCTGGCCGGGTCGCGAGCATCGCCTACACTTCGAGACAGATGGAGACCGTCTGTCGCTCCAGCGTGCTCTCCCCCACGGTGCGGCGTTCGCCGAACCGTGAGCCGCCTGTCGCTGCCCAGCCTCGCCGCGCTGTCATCGGCCTTCCGAAGCGGTCGGTTCCGGGGCCGCAGCGTCGCCCGGACATCACGGTTCTCGGTGCTGTCGCGGTTGCGGCTGCCCTGCGCTTCTTAGCGCTTGGCGATCATCCGGTCGCTCCCGCTGAAGCCGCGTTTTGGGAGATCGCCAGTCGTACGTCCGCCGGTGTGCCACCTTGGCCACCGATGGCGTCGCTCCCCACCGCGATGTTCACGGCCTTCGCCGGGTTGAACGAGTTGACCGTCCGGTGGCCGTCGGCGGCGTCGGGCGTTCTTATGGTGGCCATGATCGCCCCACTCGGACGGCGACTCGGTGGCCAACCGCTCGCTCGGTGGGCGGCTTGGTTAGCGGCCACGTCGCCGTACCTCGTCTTTTACGACCGGACGGCAACCGCGCTTGCGCTCACGTCGCTCCTCGGGCTGGCAGCCACTTGGTGGTATCTCTTTCTCACCACCGGGCGACCACGTGCCGTCGCGGGCTTTTGTGCATCGATGCTTCTGCTCGCTTGGACGAGCGGTGCAGTCGTACCGATTGCTGTCGCCCAAGCCGCGTTCCTCTGGGTTCGCCGCGCGGGCCGGACGGCGTGGCATTTTTGGCTTGTTGGCATCGCGGTCGCTGTCGTTGGGGTGGCGCCTGCGCTGCTCGGCTGGGCTGGTCACGTCGGGCTACACTTGGACCAATCGCGGGATTTTGCCGCCGAAGGCACGGCGCTTCTCTACAAGGTCATCGCACCAGTCGCCGCCTTCGCCGTCGGCGAAACGCTCTCCATCGCGCAGCCCGTGGGTCTTCTTGGGTTGATGCTGATGACCGTACTGGCCCTGCGCGGCGTGGCACGGTTGCCTCGGCCAGGCCGCCAATTCGTCATCATCTTTTGGCTGTTTCCGGTGCTCTGGACCGCCACGATGACGGCGCTCGTGACGCCGCCGAGCGCGGCGAGCGGTGTCAGCGCCACGGTGGGCTATGCCTTCCCGGCCTTTGGGCTCGGTGTCGCGGCTGGCATCCTGTCGCTGACACCGGCCTTACGCCGGTTGGCCTACGCGGGTCTTGTTGCGGTCGCCGCATTTGGGCTCGGTGGCTATTTCCACGCCCGGGACGTCGCTCAGCCCAGCTATCTGCTGCCCCTCGACCGGATTCTCGCCTTCATCGACGCCCGGGCTGAGTCTGGCGACCAAATACTCGCGGATCGCGCCTCGATGGTCCCCCATCACGCCAGCCGTCACGCGGTGCGATTACCGATTATCGAGACAGCGGACCGCGCTGCCGTCGCGTCGTTGCTCAACGCCGAGCCGCCACCTCGTCTCTGGCATGTGGCAGCAGCCGATGAGCCGTCGGAATCGCGCGCCGCCTTGGAGCGCTGGCTCGCCACCCACTACCGCAGCGTTGAATCGCGGCGCTACGCCGAGAGCGACCCCGCGATGAGTGCGATTCGAGAACGGCTCCTCGGCGAAAGCTCGAACGCCGGTCTCGTCTTGACGCTCTATGAGCGACGCTGAAACTGTACTACCCGCCTTGAAGCGCTGGCACCAAAAAGACCTCGCTGGTCGGCTCGACGGGTTCGAGTAAGCCCAGAGTCCCAATCGCGCCGTCGACCGAGACGGCGAGATCCGGGGCCAGCTCACCGTTTGGCGCAAGCCGGGCCAAGAGGCCCGGGCAGTCGCGCTCAAGGTTGCGCAGCACCTCACCGACGGTGCGGCCGGGTGCTTCGATCTGCCGCCGGCCTCCGCACTCGGTGAGCAACTGCGCTGGAATCCAGACCGTTGCCATCCAGCCGCGCTATGGGTACAGCGTCTCGATGATGCGCCGCGGCGAGATCGGCAGGTCGGTGAAGCGGTGGCCAAGGGCGTGACTGATCGCGTTCGCCACTGCGGCGAGCGGAGGCACAATCGGCACTTCGCCCACGCCCCGCACACCGAATGGGTGCGGTGGATGTGGTTCTTCAACGAGGATGGTCTCGATCATCGGCAAATCGAGCGAGGTAGGCATCCGGTAATCGAGGAAGCTCGCATTCACCAGCCTGCCCTGTTCGTCGTAGACGTACTCCTCGTTCAGTGCCCAACCGATGCCTTGCGCGACACCGCCTTGAATCTGCCCTTCGACGTACGAGGGATGCACTGCCTTGCCGACATCTTGCGCTGCCGTGTAGCGCAGGATTTCGACCTTGCCGGTCTCGATGTCAACCGCGAGATCGACAACATGGCAGCCGAAGGCGAACCCCACGTGTTTCGGCGAGACCGACGCCCGACCGACGACGGGACCACCGGTCTTGAAGAGCTGGGCAGCGAGTTGATCGAAGCTTAGCTGCTGTCCCTCCTTCGGTCCCCGAATCGTGCCATCCTCGTACACGATCGCGTCCTCGGGATTCAGCTGCCAAAGGATGCGTGCCCGTTCGATCAGCTGCTGCTTGATATCCTGACCGAGTTCATAGACGGCAATGCCGCCCGTGAACGTGGTGCGGCTGCCTCCCGTGGCGTCGTTGTAGCCAACAGTCTCGGTGTCGGCAACTTGTGGAATCACCTTCTCGTAGGGGATCCCGAGGGTCTCAGCGAGTTGCATGGCCAGCGAGGCCCGCGTTCCGCCAATATCGGGGTTGCCCTCGACAAGCGTGACACTCCCATCGGGATTGACGGTCGCAAAGCAACTGGACTTGAGTGGTGCGTTGGGCCAAAAGCCCATCGCGAGACCGCGGCCGATTTTGCGCGTCTCGGTCGACTCAGGAAGCGGCGAGCGCCAATGGTCGCTCTCTCGAATTGCTTCGAGCACCTTGACGTTTCCGACCGGATGCTGGAATGGGATGTTGTTCGCCATCCGTGTCCCGACTTTGGCGGAGTTCTTCAGCCGCAGCTCGATCGGATCCATGCCGAGTCGCTCCGCGAGCTCGTCAAGCGCCGACTCGCTGGCGAACATCGCTGCGGGAGATCCCGGTGCCCGGTAGGCTGCGACCTTTGGCTTGTTGACAACCACGTCGTAGCTATCGAGCTGCATGTTCGGGATGTCGTACGGGGCAAACATGCAGAGCGACCCAAATCGCACGCTTGAGCCAGGGAACGCTCCGGCTTCGTAAGCGAGCGAGGCCTCGACGGCGACGATCGTGCCATCGCGCTTCGCGCCGATTTTTACGTGCGTCCGCGAGCCGCTCGTCGGGCCGCTCGCCTGCAGTTCTTCGGTTCGGCTCATGGTCATCTTGACCGGCGCACCACTCTTTCGGGAAAGCACTGCCGCCAATGGTTCGACGTAGGGCGGGAGCTTGCCGCCGAAGCCGCCGCCGATCTCGGTCGGTATGACTTTCACCCGCGACACTGGGACGTTGAGAAGCACGGCCACGTTGTCTCGGATGGCGAAGGGGGCCTGAGTCGTCGTCCAAATCGTAATCTTGCCGTCGGCGTTCCAATACGCGGTGGAGGCGTGCGGCTCGATATAGCCTTGATGCACCATGGTTGTGGTGTAGGTCCGCTCGACGATGACATCCGCCTCGGCGAAGCCTGCTGCCGGGTCGCCCTTGAGGAAGCGAGCGTGAGCGGCGATATTGCTCGGCTTGTCCGAGAGCGTTCCAAGCTCGTTCGTCCGCAGATCTTCATGCAGCAGCGGGGCATCGTCCTTCATTGCCTCGACAAGGTCGAGGACGGGCGGCAATGGCTCGTAATCGACGGTGATGAGCGCGAGCGCCTGTTCGGCGATTGAAGCGCTCTCGGCGGCGACTGCCGCCACGGCGTGGCCCTGATAGAGGGCCTTGTCACGCGCCATCACGTTGTGGGAAAGGTCCCGGTAGGTAGCGGAGGCCTCGCCGACATCCGCCATTCCTTTGTCGGGATCGGGAAGGTCGGCCGCGGTGATTACGGCGCGCACGCCGGGAAGGCGTTCGGCAGCGCCGGTGTCGATGTTGCGAATTCGGGCATGGGCAAATGGGCTGCGCAGCACCTTGCCGATGAGAAGCCCGGGAAGGGTCACGTCAGCACCGTAGATGGCACGGCCCGTCACCTTGTCGACGCCGTCCGGGCGAATAGGCCGCGTTCCAATGACCTTGTGCGTCGTTTTCTCGCTTGGGCGGGTGGTGGTGACCATTAGACGCGCGCCTCCATCTGCTGCGCCGCTGCTTGCACGGCGCGGATGATCTTGTCGTAACCGGTACACCGGCAGAGATTGCCGGCCAGCCAGAGCCGGATCTCTTCCTCAGTTGGGGCTGGATTCTGGTCCAGAAGCCCCTTCGCAGCCATGATAAGCCCCGGCGTGCAGATGCCGCATTGCAGAGCGGCGTGCTCCAAGAACTGCTGTTGCAACGGGTGAAGGTGCTCCGGACCGGCAAGTCCTTCGATCGTGGTTACTTCGCGACCTTCGACCTCCGGTGCCAGAACGAGACAGGAATCGACAATCCGGCCGTCCAGAATGACGGTGCAGGCCCCGCAGTTACCGTTGTTGCACCCTTCCTTTGCCCCGGTCAGATGGAGCTGGTCGCGTAACACTTCGAGGAGGCTCTGGCCCGGTTCACACAGAAAATCGACTTCACGGCCATTGATCCGCGTCTCGACATGAACTCGCTTTGTCACGACTGGCTCTCCCGCGCCCGCTGGACTGCCGTTTCGATCGCCCTCCGAGTTATCACCCCGGCAAGATGGATCCGTTGCCGATCTGAGCCACGCATATCACTGATCGGTTTGGCGGCAGCCCGTGCCGCCTCAGCCGCGGCTTCGAAGGTCTCGCGGGTCGCTGGCTTACCCGCGAGCGCCCGGCCCGCTTCCACAACGAGCAACGGCGTCGGCGCGACCGCCCCAAGCCCAACGCGAGCCTCTGCGATCGTCTCGCCGTCGAGGCGGATCCAGACGCCCGCGCCGACGACGGCGATGTCCATCTCGTTGCGAGGGATGAACCGAAGGTAGGCTGAGCCTGACCTCGGCACCGGGGGCGGGAGTTCGATGGCGACGACGATCTCACCATCCTGCAAGACGTTCTGGCGCGGCCCGGTGAAAAACTGTTCGACCGGCAATCGTCGTTCGCCCGTCGGGCCGGCAATCACGCACGTAGCGCCCAAGGCGATCAAGATCGGCGCTGAGTCGGCGGCTGGTGACGAGGTACAGATGTTTCCGCCGAGGCTCGCGCGGCTCTGGATCTGAACCCCGCCGATCAACGAGGCTGCGTCGACGAGACCAGGATAGGCCCTCCGCAGACGAGTATCCTCGGCGATCCGATAACACGGTGTCGCTGCGCCGATGCGGGCTCCGCCCGCGCCGTCAACGTCGATGGCCGTCAACTCAGGAATAGCCTTCAAATCGACCAGAAGGTCCACCTGCCTTCGACCTTCACGGACATCGACGATGATGTCTGTGCCGCCCGCGAGCGCTCGCCCTCCGCCGTTCGCAGCAGCAAGCGCTCGAACCGCTTCGTCGATCGAACTCGGGCGAAGATACTGTTTCGCCTGTCCCACTCTGCTCCCCTCGGCGCATCGATCAAGTGTCTATCGATCGCCAGTCGAACTATAGACGATTTGGTTTTCTTCAACACTCGACCGGCCGGACATCAACGGAGAGGTCGGCGAATCGCTGATCAAGCGCTGCCCTGAGCAGCAACGACGCAGCACCGGTCGAGCAGATTGCGTGGATCGAGTGACGGAGCTAGGTTTGCCGATAAAAGGCGGCGGTGGCGCCGGTGACGTCCATAATCACGCCTTTGACCTCGGTGTAGGCGAGGATCCCTTCCTCTCCGACGCCGCTTCGCTTGTAGGCGCCGGTTGGGATGCCGCCGCCTGCCGCATACGTGTTGACCCACAACAAACCGGTGCGAATCGCCCGAATCACGCGGTGAGCGCGGTTGAGGTCACGCGTCCAGAGGCCGCCGGCAAGCCCGAAGTCGCTGTCGTTGGCAATCCGAATGGCGTCGGCCTCATCTTCAAAGGGGATGGTGCAGAGCACCGGCCCGAAGATCTCCTCCCGAGCCACCTTCATATCGTTTCGGACATTCGCAAGAACGGTCGGTCGATAAAAGTTGCCCTCCTCGAGCCCCTCGGGCTGGCTTCCACCGGTCACGATCTCTGCGCCATCGGCAAGGGCGCTCTCGACGTAGCTCTGAACGCGCTTCAGTTGATCCCGTGAGATGAGCGATCCGAGCTGCGTGCGTTCATCGAATGGATCGCCGATCCGGAGCCGCTCCGCCTTGGCAGCGACCTCGGCGACGACTCGGTCGTAGATGCTCTTGTGGACCAAGAGGCGTGAGCCAGAAAAGCAACGCTGGCCGCAATTCCGGAAGATCCCCGTGAGCGCGCCGTCAATCGCTAGATCAAGATCGGCGTCCTCGAAAATGATGTTCGCCGACTTGCCGCCGAGCTCGAACAGCGTCTTTTTGATGCCACGCGCCGCCAGCTCCATCATCTTCTCGCCGGCGGTGACCGAGCCAACGAGCGTGATCATGTCGACATCACGGTGGCCCGCGAGCGCGACCGCGGTCTCGGTGCCACCAGCAACGGTCGACATGACGCCCGGCGGCAAGCCAGCCTCAATGCCAAGCTCAGCGAGGCGCAGCGCCACGAGCGACGAATACGGAGAAGGCTTGAGGACAATCGTGTTGCCAGCCGCGAGTGCCGGCGCGGCTTTACCAGATGCGAACACCATCGGTGCATTGAAGGCGATCACGCCGGCTACCACGCCCACGGGTTCGCGAAGCGAAAAGCGGACGAGGTTCGGGTCATACGGTGCCGTCTCGCCTCGCAGCTCACGCTCGGCAGCGTAGGCCATCGTCCGAAACTGGCTCGCCCCCATCATGATGTCGATCTCGCTTTCGCGGATCGTCTTGCCGTTGTCGAGGGTGTTTAGCCGGACGAGCTCATCCTTGTGCTGCTCGATGAGATCGGCGAGGCGCAGGAGGATCGCCGCCCGCGCCCCGGTCGACATGCGGGGCCAGACGCCTTCATCGAATTCCCGTCGGGCCGCCCGTACTGCGCGCTCGACGTCTTCCGGTGTCGCTTCAGAAACCTCGGCCAGCGTTTCGTTCGTCGGCGGGTACACCGTCGGGAACGTCTTTCCGGCGACCGACTCCACATACCGACCGTCAATGAAGAGCCGCGAATCGAAGCGAGGCTTGTCCGGTATCTCGGCGAGTCGACGCACTCCAGTGGTCGAGACCATTGCTTCTCCTCGTAGACGTTGTCTCGGTGCAAGCATAGATCGCAATCCGCTTTTCGGGCAGCCGTACTTGGACAACCCGCTTCGCCAAACCAGTACTCAAGGCCCACCCCACTTGTGCCGATAGGGACCGTAACGAGATGGGAGGGACTGTGCTGACCGAGCGTCGCTCAACCGCCGGAGTCCTGGCAGAGGCTGAGCCACGTGCGGCGTCGGTGCTGGTTCGCTGGTTGGACCCGGTAAACGGCCGCGAGACCGATGCCGAGGCTGCGCTGCAGGATATTCTGCACGACGGGATCATCCTTGTGCGCCGAAGCGGAGCGGCGCTCCCAGACCATGGCTCGGTGATCCGTCTCGTCGTAATGACGATGGACGGTCCCTTCGTCATCCATGCGAAAGTCGCCCGCCGAATCGGTCCGAACGCGGCACTGGTGCGGCCTATGACGGATACGCGACTTCAGGAACGGCGGCGCTGGCCGCGGGTCAACCTCCCGCCAGTCGAGTTAACGATACATAGCGACGGCGCAGCGCCGGTTTCGCCACGCGTGCTTGATCTCAGTCTGCGCGGCGCTCGCTTCGAATCGACCGTCGCCTTCTCCTCGGGCGATCGGCTTTCCATCACACTACGCTGGAATGGCCACCGCATTTCGGTAACGGCCATGGTGATCGCGGCGGTCGACCGCGGAGACGGGATCTCGATCTACCGCTGCCGATTCGAGTCGTTGGATCGGGCAGCGGAGGGAGAACTCGCGCTTCTGATCAACGATCTCCAGCCGGGCCGGCCGGCGCGGGTCGCCCGACTCCACCTCAACCGCGTCCCGACGATGGCATCGCTTTTGCTTTTGGGCGGTCGGGCGGAAGGGGATCCCTTCGAGATTCGGCTGGTCGAGCTCGGCGCAACGACCATGCGCTTCACCAGCGGCCGACGCCTTCAACGAGGCGCCATTCTCCAGCTTGACATTGCTGTCAGCGATGCACCGCCGTTTGTCGTAGACGCCGAAGTCACCTCGGTGGAAGAGATCAGTGGGGGTTTCGCCTACGACGCCAAACTCCGCGTCGTGTCGGACGTCGCTCGCAGCACAATCTTGTCGAGTATCGTGCGCTTCCTGATCTCTGAACGCTCGCGCGAGAACTGAGGCGCAATCGGCCGCGACGACACCCGGCGTCTCGCGCCGAAATCCGCCGCTGCGCGGGCTGACGCGTAACCCGATCGCTCGGTGGCCCAAATTGGCCAAGCCGGTCGTTTTCGGGCGGTTCCGCACCCTAGTCAGCTTAAGGTCCGGGGAGCGGGCATGGCGCCTCGTTCCCCACCTTCCCACGCTGCCTCGTCGCTTGGTTCGCTTCGCGTCGAACTGGGCCGCCAATAGCCCGCTCAGCGCCGCTCGCTGAGTTAACCGGTGTTTGCGAGTGGGGTCACGGCGAGGCCCGCACGGGTGCGCCAGAGCTCGATTCCCACGGCGCCAATGAGCAAGAGGCCGAATCCCAGCGGTCCGTAGGGACGGGCGTGGGAAAGCTGAACCAGGTTGCCGGCAAGCACGATCGCCGCGAGCGGCCAGAGCGGCGCCTGTTGGCGAGCCAGCGCGAGCGCAGCCGAAAGCGCGGTCACAAGGAAAGCCCACGACCCAACTTGGCTGACAACTGAGCCAACGCCACCGATCAGAGGGTCAGTCCACATGGTGGTCACGATCGTTTCGATTGCGGGTCGGCTTGCGGCGTTTGGGGCGTTGAGCGGAGAGCTCAGCAGCCAACCGAGGTAGATTCCACCAACGGCATCGAGGACAGTGTAGTAGACAACGAAGACGACAGCAGCGATCCGCGCCAGCCATGCCCAGACGGTCGTCTGGCCGGCCACCAACAGCCACATGCCAGCGGCAACCAGCCCGATCATGGGGGTTTGGATCAGGTGCAGGGTCATCCACCAGTGGGGGCCGAAGTATCCGGCTTGCGGCTGGCTCAGAATGGCGTAGACCTCAGGGGTGAACCCGGCAGGATGGAAGGACTCGATGGCAACAAGGACAGCCGGGGCGCCGATCAGGCAGACTCGTCGCAGGAGAGTGCGCGTCGGCTCGTCTCCTGCAGCCCCACCGGCCGAAAACGTTCCCGCCGTGAACCGCCTCTCAGCGGCGACGAGCAGGACGCAGCCAACGGACAGGACAACCGCGCTCGGCAGGACGAGCCCGCTTCCTTGACGCACAATCGCGGGGCCAATCTGTCCTGCCACTCCGACGATGAACAGCAACCATCCGGCGACGCGAAGCACGGTGCTCCCTCCATCATTCACCCGGACGCGGCCGCTCACTCCTCCACGGCACACCAATCGGCTAGTGTCTGATGCGGGCGCGCTGGGCGAAGGCCATGCCTTCCCACCGCATTAGATCGAGATGCCGCACCGGCCGAGAAATGCGGCCATCGCAGCATCGAATTCGGGTTGTTTGTCGATGTGGACGCTGTGTCCTGCCCCTTCGATCACGACGAGCTCGGCGTTGGGAATAGCAGTCACCATTTCGGCGGCGACGTCGTCGGGAAGAATTCGGCGCTCACCAGCCTGCACGATCAACGTTGGCACCCTAACGCTGCGTGCAAGCTCGAAAAGGTCATCGCGGAAGTGCTCGTGGACTTGACGGAGCGCCTCGGTAGACCACTTCCACCGGTAGCCGCCATCTGGCCGCAGGTCGAGATTGGGAAGGTAATACATCCGAATCTCGTCCTCGGTCATCCCGGGAAATCGCTGGTTCGCCAGCCGCACCACCGCCGACCAGTCGTCGAATCCGGCGGATGCCGCTGGTAACTGCGCCACCGACGCCTCGATGATGTGTGGCGGGATCTTGTAGGCCGGGTCGGAAAGAATGAGCGCCCGGCAGAGGTCCGGTCGTTCAACGGCCATGGCCATTGCCGTGTTGCCGCCCAGCGACGCGCCCATCACGACCGCCGGCGGCAATCCAAGCTGCTCCCAAAACGCGGCGGCGTCCCGGCCAAAATCGAGCGCTCCGTACCCCTTCGATGGCTTGGCGCTGTCGCCGTGTCCTCGCTGCTCGAGCGCGATAAAGTGCATTCGAATTGGCGTCCGTTTCACCCAAAGCGACCACGCAAGGGCGTGACTCGTCGCGCCATGGAGAAGCAGGCAGGGCGGTCCCTCTCCGCCGAAGTCGACAAACCGGAGGTCGAGTCCGTTTACCTGAATGCGTTGCTTTCCCATTTACTCACCGTGTTCCATCGTACCCCGTCCCCGGGGGCGGTGTCACGGCGAATTCGGGGGTTCGCCTTCCGGTGTAATCGGCGCGGTCTTGGGTACCATAGTCATGCAGGGAGGGATCGACCGCCTGAGGGAGGCAGCGATGAACGTTCGCGTGATGAGCGTCGTGGCGCTCACGTGTCTTGGTGTCGGATTGGTCCCGACCGCTGCAGGCCGCGCCGCGCCGCGATATGACCCTCCCACGGAAATGGTGTCCGAGCAAACCGCTTCGAAGCTGCGAGTCGTCCATCACCGGCCGGGATCGGCCATCAAGTATGGCGATCCTGTCGCATACGCGGCGGCACTCGATGCTGGTCATCCCCCGCATCTGGCGCGCGGCACAAGGGCGGTGCCGCACGCAGCGCTGATGGCGAGCGGCGTCATCACCGATCCGATGCGAGGCGCGTATCTCGTCGCACCGTCCGACCAGCTCCTCGTCGTCCAAGCCGAGTCGTCCTCAGCGTATAACACCCGTTTCCGCCCGTATGACACGGACGACCGTCTCGACCTCATTTCCAAGCCGCAGCGGACGAGCTATGGCCTTCCGGACTTTCGCGTTGCCGCCGTTGCCGCTGACCTTGATGGGACGGCCGTTCAGAGCCTCGTCACTGCAGAAACGCCGGCCGAGAATTGCCTACACCTCGCCACCTATTCTGTCAATTCGGACTTGAGCTTTGCGCCCAACGGTGTTGCAACGCCCTGCATTCCGAACTACGGCAATGGCCATGTTGTGCTTGCCGCCGGCTATCTCTACGACGGCAGCACGGGCGGCGAGCAGGTGGTTGTGGGTGTGAATGAGGGTTCGGCGATCTGCCTCAATCTGTACGACGGCCGCCCACCGAGGCTGACACCAAAGGGCACCACGTGTGTCACCTACGATGCTGAGGGCGGTCAAGAGAGCTTCGACCTCGCGGTCGGGGACCTAAACGGCGACGGTTCGGAAGAGCTGGTGGTGGCGTGGACGCAACGCGGCGATCACCGAATGATCAGCATTTATCGCGTCGACGACAATGGGAATTTTCAGCCTACCTTGGCGGCTCCAGTTCAAATTTCGAGTAGCCCGGTCCGCTGGATTGAAGTCGAGACGGCGGATGTCGACGGCGATGGCAACGAAGAAATCATCGTTCAGGTGTACCATGAAGCGCCGTTCCTTCACGTGCTCCGTGCAGGTTCCGATTTGACCTCAGTCGCGACGGTCAAGACGTTTCAGTTCGATTACAGCGACGGCGGGCGAATGGTGGTTGGACGTTTCTTACCCGACGCTGGGCAAGGAATTCCGACAACGTGGCAAATCATCGTCTTTTCGAGCGGACCGAACCTGTTCTTTTGGAGCCTGTTCGGCATCAATCCGAATTCCCTCCAACTTGACCGGTTGAAGCATGGCACCTTGGGATTGCCGACGCTGTCGCACAGTGGACCGGAACCAACGTCGCTCGCGTTCTCGGCGGCGGCGGGGACCTTCAATCTGAGTGACGACAACCCCCAGCGGGTGAAGTCGCAGTTTGCTGTCGCAATGCAGTTAAACGAGGGCATATCCTCGCAGTTGGTGGTCGCGGTCGGTGAGTCGAACGATAGCGGAGAGCTGTCACTGAAAGGCAAGAAAACCGAGTTGTTCGTGAGTGGAGGGAAACCCCTCGTTGTAATCGGCGATTGGTTAGGACGCAGTATCCGGCTTGGTCCGCCCACCTACCATTTCGAACCCGAGGTGTTGCAGGTCCAGGCGGTTATCTACGAGCCTCCGCAGCACGTCGACGTTTTCCCGGCTCCGACGTACACGATCACCGTCAATTACAACCCCGATCCGAACGTCTTCAGCGTGGCTGGCACCTACGTTGAGTACAACAGCCAGACAACTCGCACGAGCCGGCAGACGGTAAGTTTCGGGAACACGTTCCAGCTGTCGAACAGGGCAAGCGCCCTCTTTGGGAACAAGAAGGCCGGGAATTACATCGAGTTCTCCGTCCGTACCTATGGCGGCGCCGATTTCGAAAAATCTTCATCCGAGTACAAGACGCAGACGTTTGGCGAGAATGTACGTGCCAATACCGATAACGTGTTTATCGCGACTGAAGCGGACTATGACGTTTGGGAATATCCCATCATCCGCGATGGTCGAACCCACGGGCATCTTGTGGTCATTCGGCCGAGAAAGAACCCGCTGGACAACGGACGTCCTTGCCTCGTCAATTGCACCGTTTCGGGTGGCGTACCCACCAATGTTCCGGGCCGAAGCTTTACGGTCGCTCGACCCGACCATGAGCCGGGCAACCTGTTATCGTGGCAAGTCGGCGTTCAGGCGACCGATGTCCTCACACCAATCTTTAACAGTAGCTATATGTCCAATCAAGGTCCGAACGATTGGTATATGAGCTACTCAGACATCCAGAACACGGTCAACAGCACGAAATGGTGGGCCGGTGTCGACATTACGGTCAGCGGTCAGCGAAGTTCACCGCCGATTGCGAGCGCGTTCACCTTTGCCGACACCTTTCAAGCGACCTATCGACACGATAGCAATACGACAACCGAAACGGGGTTTGATCAGTCGACCGGCCTCAAATTCTACTACAACAATCCTGATGTCGCCGGATCGGCCTTCAATGTCTCCTCTCTGGTCTATTGGGCGACCCCATTTCCTTTTCTCCGTGTGAACTATCTGCTGAATGTTCCAACCGATCCAACGACCCTCTGGGGCAGCTATTACGGAGCGCTTCCCGATCCGACCATGCTTTTGCGGCACCGGGCACGCTATTTTACCGAAGTCGAGCCCCGCCTTCGCTACCTCGAACAATTTACCGAGGATATTCGCTTCAGCCCAGCAGCGGTTGCCGTGGGAGAGACGGTCACGATCACTGGGACGATCCGCAACTACAGTTACGCCCCCGTTACGGGAACCCTGCCAGTGATCTTCTATCGCGGCAATCCATCCGAAGGCGGCGTGCCCATTGGCCAAACGTCGCTGAATGGACTCGCCGCGCTTTCCGCCGCCGATGTCCATCTGAAATGGACGCCGCCGCCAGGATCGCATGGTTGCTACCCGATCTGGATGGTCATCGACCCCGAGCGCACCATTCAAGAGATCCACCGCGACAACAACAGCGGATTCAACATGCTTGCCGTGTTCACAGCGAGCCAGCCGCAACAGGACAACCCTTGCAGCGGATCGGCCTCCAGCGTCCCCGCATGGAGCCCCCACCGTCGCCTATCAGCCGGACGGTGTCAGCGGAACACCCGAAATCGGATTTCGCGCTGGTGATCTCCGAATTGAACCCTCAACGAGTCCGACTCGAACGCTTGTCGCCACCGTCCGCGCACAAAACGCCCACTTCGCCAATGTGCACGTGACGTTCTTTGACGGAAATCCCAAGCGGGGAGGTTCGGTCATTGGCGCTCAGGTGCTTCCGCTCGTCTGGGCTGGGCGCTCTGCCGAAGCCACGGTGACGTGGCCAACCGCCCGGAAGTTTGGACAACGTGAGCTGTTCGCCCGAGTCCGCTGGTTTTCGCCCGAGCACGGCAGCTACGCCGATAATCTCGTCCGCCTCACCGTGAACCTTCCTCCGTGGCCGTCGGTCTCGTACGTCCCCGGCTCTGCCGTTCGGCCGGTCCGTTGAGGCGGCTGGAACGGTTCCTAGTCGGACGCCTTCGACAACCCGCCGACACACTCGACCAACGAGGGGTGGCGGAAGCCACACTCGGCGGGGGAGAACGGGGCAAAGCCGGTCGAACGGACCGCGCTCCGGCCGGCAACGTGCTTTGGATTCGCGGCCGAAGTTCCGGACGAAGGGGTTCGTGCCGGTTGTTAGGCCGCTAGTCGCTCGGAGACGTCCGTCCACACGAGATCAAACACCGCCTGCGGTGCGACGAAGCCGAGCAGTTCGGTTTGCCATTCGGCAGTGTCCAAGCCCCAGCGGAGCGCCCCGGCAAGGGTGCGTCGGCGGGCTGCGCGAGCTGGTGCGCCGTTGATCGTGACGACACAGCGATAGCCGTTGGAAAAGGCGCTGATTTCGAGGGTCACGCGCCCGCCGGGAACGTCCAGATACGGATAGCTGACCTGACCGAGCATGCGGGCCATCGATGCTCCGACGAGAGAGATCGCGCTGACAGTAGCGCGAGTCGGCGCGACTTTCTAGCAGTTCCGCTTATGCGCCCAACGGTCGGACTCGGGCTCTCGCTGCCCTTTCCAAGCGAGGGGGGCGTCGTTTACCGCAGTCCTCATGCCGCTGCGCATCACCCGCCGACCCAGCGCATCAGCGTCGGTGACCGGCGGCGTCCGACGATGCGCACAACCGCGCGGTGCGTTGACCTGCTCGGCCATCCCCTTGCCTAACGGCTGCGTCCGCTTTACGTGGAGTCGCTCCCGGTTTTCTGCGGTTGAAGCGGCGCTGGCGACGATCCAATCCGTGGGAAGCTCTGAAATCGCGTCCGGAACTGGCTCCCAGTTCCTCGACGCAAGTAGCTATACTCCGGGCGTGGAAACGGCCACCATCGCGCCCCTCCGCGCCGCCCGAGACGACTGAGCCGCTGGTCAGTGTCGTCCTCGCGGCCTACAACGAGGAGCAGTCGATCGGGCAGGAAATCGAGCGCATTCAGCGCGGCTTGGTCGAAGCTGGGATCCCGTTTGAGCTGATCGTCGTCGACGACGGATCGGATGACCGCACCGCCGAGATCGCCGCCTCTTATGCCGGAATTCGGCTGATCCGTCACGGCACCAACCGTGGTTCGGGCGCGGCCCGCAAAACCGGAACCCTCGCGGCGCGGGGAGAGATCGTCGTCTGGACGGACGCAGACCTGACGTACCCAAACGACCAGATTGCCAGTCTCGTCGGCAAGTTGGGCGAGGCAGATCAAGTGGTAGGGGCGCGCACGAGCGAACAGGGTACGCACAAGCTGCTGCGTACGCCCGCCAAATGGTTTGTGCGGACGCTCGCCAGCTATCTGGCAGAGACCGACATTCCCGACCTGAACTCGGGGTTCCGCGCATTTCGCCGGTCGGTGGCGCTCCGCTACCTCGATCTCTTGCCGCGCGGCTTCTCCTGCGTCAGTACCCTGACGCTCGCTTTCCTTTGTAATGGATACGAGGTGCGCTACGAGCCTATCGAATACCGGCCGCGCGTCGGGCGCTCCAAGTTCCATCCCATCCGAGACGCCTATCTGTACTTGATCCAAGTGCTGCGGATGATCACTTACTTCAATCCGCTGCGCGTCTTCCTTCCGATTGCGCTGCTTCTGGGCACGCTCGGGTTGGCCAAGCTCGGGCTGGATCTGTATCGATACAACTGGCGGGTTACCCCTGGAACGCTGATGATCGTTCTCACCGCGCTCCAGATCTTTGCTCTCGGTCTTGTCGCCGATTTGGTTGTCCGGCGCGCCCGCTAGCGTTTGGGTCATGCGAATCGCCGTCCTCGCAAGTTCCTATCCGCGCTTCCCCGGCGATGGCGCCGCGCCCTTCGTCCAATCGCTGGCCCGGGCGCTGGTCAAACTGGGCCACGAGGTGGAGGTGGTCGCTCCCTACGATGCGGCGGTACGTCCGGCACCGCGAGAGCCGGGGTTGCGGGTCCGGCGGTTTCGCTACATCTGGCCGGCCCATCTCCACATCATGGGGCATGCCCGCTCACTCGAGAACGACGAGCGATTGCGACCGCTCGCTCTCGCGCTGCTCCCACCGTTCCTCGCCATGGCCTTCGCCACACTCTTGAGGACGGTCCTGTCACGGCGGGCGGAGGTCATCCACGTGCACTGGGTGTTGCCGAACGGGTTGGTGGCGGCGCTTGTCTCCGCGGTGACCGGGGTGCCCTATGTCGTCAGCCTCCATGGGTCGGATATCTATCTCGCGCGCCGCATTCGAGCGTTCGGATGGGCGGCCAGCTGGGTGCTTCGCCATGCGAGTGGGGTGACTGCCTGCAGTCCTGAGCTGCGTGACACCGCACTCGCGCTCGGGGCGTCCGACGTCCGCCTTGTTGCTTGGGGCGCCGACCCGGCGCTCTTTCGCCCCATCGAGCGAGATCAAGGACCACCTGTTGTTGCAGCCCTTGGCCGGCTCGTCGCCAAAAAAGGTTTCGATGTCCTGCTGGACGCATGGCCAGCCGTGGCGGCAGCAGCGCCCGGGGCGCGGCTCAGAATTGGCGGAGACGGCGCCCTTCGGGAGGCGCTTGCTTGCCGAGCCGGTCCGGACGTGGAACTCGTCGGCGCTGTCCCGTGGACCGACGTTCCGCGCTTCCTCGCCGAGGCGGACATCTTTGTCTTGCCGTCGCGGGCGCGACTCCCGAGGAAACGTCGACGGCCTGCCCACCGTGCTGCTCGAGGCGATGAGCTGCGGCGCCGCCGTCGTCGCCAGCGATATCGGCGGGGTAGCATTGGCGGTGCAAAACGGGCAGAATGGGCTTCTGACGCCGCCGGGCGATGCGAGGGCGCTCGCGGATGCGCTCGCTGCGCTGCTTCGCGATCCCGTGCGACGGCAGATGCTGGGTCGGGCCGCACGCCGCGCGGTCGAAGAGCGGCTCAATTGGGACGCGGTCGCGCTCGAGTTGGCGGCGATCTTGGACGGCGCGAGCAGGAGGAAACCGGTGCGGCAACCCACGGGGATTCCGCCCTCCGCCTATGACCGTGACTATTATCTCGTTCACATGGAGGGCGCGGGGGAGTTTGCGCGCGCTGGCGCCGGCGGGCTGACACCTCGCCTGGACTACGCCTTACAGTTGGTTAAGCGCGGGCCGGGTCAGCGCATTCTCGATCTAGGCTGTGGCCGCGGCGAGGTGGCTTGGCAGATCGCTCAGAGCGGCGCCGAGGCGCACGGGGCAGATTTCTCCCCTGCTGCGCTCGCAATCGCCCGCAGTCTCGACCGGGTCGGCGCCGTGCGGCTCGAGGCAGCAAGCGCAACCGAGCTGCCTTTTTACGATGAGACCTTTGATGCTGTCCTGATGCTCGACATCGTCGAACACCTGTATCCCGAGCAACTCCTCGCCACGTTCCGCGAGGTGTTGCGCGTACTGAAGCCGCGGGGCCGGCTCGTCGTCCACACGATGCCGAACGCCGATTATTACCGCTGGGGGTACCCGGTGTACCGCTGGCTTGCCCGCCTCGCTGGGCGCTCGTTGCCCCGCGACCCCCGCCGCCGCTGGTACCGTGGCGAAACTCATGTCAACATCCAGAGCCCGCGCAGTCTTCGTCGGGCGCTCCGCGAGGCGGGCTTTCCGGTCATCGACGTTTGGCTTCATCCGCTGACCGGCGGTCGATTGGCTACGATCCTGAGCACGCCGCCCCTCCTGCGTAACGTGCTTTGTAACGATATCCTTGCGGTCGCCGAGAAGCGTTGATGGCCCGGATCCTGATCGACGCCCTTGGGATCGACCAGCCGGGCGGAGCGCGCACGGCCATTCTCGAGCCGTTGGTGCGCATCGCGGCTCAGCGACCCGAATGGCAATTGCTCGTCGCGCTTTCGGCTCGGGAGCGCGTGCTTGATGCCTTCTCCAATGTGCGGCAAATTCCTTTGCCGGCTCGAAAAGGCCTCCGCGCCCGGTTCGTCGCGCAGGTGGTGCTCCCGTTGCTGGCCGTCCGGCACCGGGTGGATCTCGTCCATTTCGCCAAGTCGCAGGCGTCGCTCGTTCCGGCGCCATCGGTCTTCACCATCTTCGACACAACGACAGTCAGTCGACCCGACCTTCATAGCCGGGCGGCCGTGTGGTATTGGCGAGCTCTCCAGCCGGTGATGGCGCGCCGTGCGAATGTGGTGACCACGCTTTCTCACCACGCCGCTGCCGAAATCGAGCGCTGGCTCGGCGTCCCGGCACAGCGTATCGAGGTGATACCCTGTGCTAGCCGCTTTGCCGGCCCGCCGAGTCCGGGCGTCGTCGCCGAGGTGCGGCGGCGTCACGACTTGCCGCCACGGTATCTGTTGGCGGTGGGAATCCTTGCGCGCTGGAAGAACTTCGGGACACTGGTCGAAGCGCTCAGCCTCGTGCGGCGGGAAGACGGCGCGATCCCGACGCTGGTGCTCGTCGGTCCGCGCTACCCGCAGAGCGACGGAAGCGCGATTTTTGGGCAGATTGCTGGTCTCGGGCTCGCCGATTCGGTGCGCTATCTCGGACCAGTTCCTGACGATGAGCTACCGGCGCTTTTCGCGGGCAGCGAGCTCTACCTCGCCCCTTCACTCAATGAAGGCTTTGGCATCACGTGCCTCGAAGCGATGAGCTGCGGCGCACCGGTGGTGGCGGCACGTGCCTCGGCCACCCCGGAGGTGGTAGGCGACGCCGGCTGCCTCGTCGACGACTACCTCTCCCCACGCGCGTGGGCGGACGCGATCGGCGAATTGCTCGCTGACCCAGCCGAGCGCCAGCGGCTCCGCGCTGCCGGTCTACAACGGGCTGCGTTGTTTCGCTGGGAGGACGCGGCAGACCGCCAGATCGCAATCTATGAGCGGCTTTTGCGCGCTCGCTCGCCGCAGCCTGTCCGATGACCCTCCGCTTCACCGGCGCTCGTCTCGTGCCGGACGAACGTGTCCTCCGACCGATGCGCATCGAGGATCTGGCGCGATATCGCTTCTTCGCGGAGCGCGTACCGGCAGGTGTCGTCCTTGATCTCGGGTGCGGTGCCGGGGAAGGGGCCGCATCCCTCGCCGACGGTCGACGCGTCGTCGCTGTGGACGAAGACCGCGAGGCACTCGCTTTTGCCCGATCGCGCTTCCCGTCGCCATTCTTTGTACAGCTGGACGGTGAATGGCTTGCATTCGCCGACGCGAGCTTCGATGGCGTCATTTCGGTCGAGGTAATCGAACACGTCCAGAATCCTGAGCGATACCTCGACGAGGCCCGTCGCGTCCTCAAGCCCGGCGGCGTTTTCGTCCTGACAACCCCGAACCGCCTGCGAAGTTCTCCGACTCCGGGATCGCGCTGGCCAGAGCACCTGCGGGAGTACTCGCCAGATGAGCTTTCACGGTTGTTGCGTGGCCGGTTCGGCGACGTCGAGCTTTGGGGCCAGTCGATTCCGCTCTACGAACGCCACCCCGTGCGCCGGCTCGTTCGCTTCGTCGCGCCGCTTGTAAAGCCGGTGCTGCCTCGCCCTCTGCGCGTTCGGGCGCTGCCGGCACTTCAATACACGATCCGAGCCGAGATCAACCTTGAGGACGTCGTGATCAGTCGCGACAGCGTGGCCGAACAGCCGACCCTCGTTGCGGTTTGCCGGGTTTGACCGAACGCCAGTGAAGGCATCACAGGTGCGTTCGCGGCTCCACCCGTGGATCGGCCGGCTGCAAGGAGCGCTCGCCGCTGCCATCGTTTTGGCAATGGCGATCGTGGTGGCCCGCGGCTGGGATGAGGTCCGATCGCAGCCGTGGCAGATCAACCCGGCCCCGCTCGCGCTCTCCGTGCTCATCGTCGTGGTCGCAATTCTCGTCTGGGCCATCGCGTGGGCGTTCGTCGTTCGTCGGCTTGGCGCAGCCGACCGACCGTGGCGAGACGTGGCAGGTGTTTATCTCTACAGCAATCTCGCTCGCTACCTGCCTGGCGCAGTTTGGAATCTCTTTGCCCGAGCCTATCTCGGTCACCAACAGGGTCTTGGTCAGCGGCGGGTCTGGACCGCGACTGTGATCGATCTCACCGTCGCGATCGCGACCGGCCTGCTAGTGTATGCGGGAGCTGCGCTGTTGAGCGGGCCAGTGCTGGTTCCGCCACTGCTTGCGGCTGGAATGGGGCTGATCGGTCTCGGGCTGGTCTCGCCGCCAACAATTCGGGCGCTAGAACGCGTGGTAGGTGGTCGCGTTGAGAGCGGCGTCGTGCTACGCTGGAGCGAGTACGGAGCGTATTTCGCTCTCTCCTACGCAATATGGACGGGGATTGGCGTTGCCTTCTATTTGTTCATCGCCGGTCTCTATCCGGTCGAACCGGGCTTTGTCCCCGCGGCTGTCGGACTTTGGTCGCTTTCTGTGGTCGCCGGACTGGCGGCGCTGGGCATCCCACAAGGGCTTGGCGTGAAAGAAGGGCTCCTCGTTCTTGGCCTGAGTGCGACCCTCCCCGTGCCGGTCGCAACGGCCGTCGCGATCGCATCACGGCTCTGGATGATCGTTTGCGACCTGATGGCCGTAGGGATTTGGTGGGGCCTCTCGACGATTGAAACGCGGCGGCGACGACCGTCGTTAATCGAGCGGCCGCCTGAGGATGTGGGTGTCACGGCCAGCGACGACCAACGTTGACATGGGACGTCGTGCGTGCGGTGCAGGGGAGGTGAAGGAACGCTCAGCGAGTTTCATCTTTGCGCGACGTAAAGGCGGACCGGTACGCTGGCCAACGCGTGACGTTTCCTGAGTCACGTTCAGAAGATGCTTCACGATGCCGAAGCTTGATTCAGTCCCGGTGACTGCGTATACTGCTCGGCTGGAACTCCGGCTCCGCAACCACCGAGATACTCCGGTCCCAGATGGAGGGATGTAGGTGAAACACAAAGTCAGATTTGCGATGGCGGCAGCGCTCATACTTCCAGCGGTTGTTGCGGTGCGCGCCGGCGAGGTTCCTACCGCACAAGCGCAGGGCGCTGGCCCGGCTCTCTGTAGTGGCATCCAGCTGCAAAACACAAACACCGGTCAGAATGCTGCGGTCACGATGAACTTCTACCGAGTTGGCGGGAACGATGGCGTGGCCGACGCAACGATTTCCGACACGCTCGGCCCGAACGGATCGAAGTCGTACTATCTCCCGAATGCGCTTCCCTCCGGCACGCCAGACGGACAATATTCCGTGGTGACGAACGCCGATCAGGCGTTGAACGCGCTCGTTCAGCAGGTGACCTGCCCGGGCTCCAGCCCGTCGGTCGCCGCGAGCTTTAGTGGTGTCGGCAGCGCGGACACCGGTTCACCAGTTGTCTTGCCGTTCGTGCTCTCCCGCGCGTTCCCCACGGCCGGCAACTTCTCTTCGTTTGTCGCCATCCAGAACGCCGGAACGGCGACTGCGACGAATGTCCAGATTCAGTTCTTCCCGGCCGGCTCGGGCAGCCCGATCGAGACCTTCACGAACAACAACCTTCCGGTCGGGGAGACATGGTATCTGAACCTGCGCTCGGGCACGTACGCGACCACGGCGCTCAACGGGTTCAACGGGTCGGCGGTCGTCACGTCTGACCAACCGGTGGCTGCCGTCGTCAATTACTCGCCGGGCGACAATACTTCGCTGCTCAGCTATAACGGCGCACGAACCACCGGCACCACGCTGTTCTCCCCGCAGGCGACGAAAGCCTACTTCGGGTTTACGAGCGGCTTTACGGTCGTCAATCGTTCGGCCGTCGATACCACGGTCCGCTATCGGATGGTTGGCTCGGCGAGCGGCTCTCCGGTCGACGTCTCCATCGATCGCCCGTTGCTCGCGAATGCCACTGATGTCTTCTACCTCGGCAACCCGCCGGCGGCGGCCGTGCCGAACAACTTCAACGGGACGGCGATCATCTCAATTGCACCCGGCGCTCCTTCAGCCCAGCTGATTGGCATCGCCAACCTCGCAATCGCTGACCCGACTGTTGGCGCGGCGTCCGGCGCGATGAACCTCATCCCTTCCACTCAGGGCGCCCAGCGCATCTACTTCCCGCAGATGTCGAAGGCGTTCTTTGGCTTCACCAGTGGCTGGCAACTTGTTGATACGGCAGGCAGTGGCGCGTCCGGAACTGCTCGCTACTTCCAAGTCAACCCCGACGGCTCGGTCACGCAGATTGCCGCAGAGTCGTTCTCGGTTCCGGCCAACGGTTCGATCACGACGTATCTCGGCAACGTGGGCTCCGTGCCGAACAACTTCAACGGCGGCGTGGTTGTCGAGCTGACGAGCGGCTCGGTCGCGGGACAGGGCAACTACAATGGCACCGGCAGCGGCGACGTCCTGACGGTGTACAACGGCTTCCCGGGCTAACGCTCGAACGCGCCAACCGTCATCGGAGCGGCCAGACCGGCCGCTCCTTTCGCTTTAACCCAACGACGTCCCGTATCGCAGCTGTGAAACGAGACGGGCAAGCTCTTCGACCGGGTGGGCAGCCCCCTATTCGGTACCATCCCACGCCTCAACTGCGGCGATGGCGACGGCCCACCACGGACCCGCCGGAGACGGCCCTTCAAAGGCAAGCACTGGATAGACCGTCCCGGTGATGGCGAAACGGCGCTCATACCTCGTATAGCTCCAGTCTTGGTCGATTGTCAGTTCCTCTCGAGCAAGCGGGCGGCTCTGCCTTTCGCGGCGCAGTTCAATGGCGACGCGCGGCGGTTCGCCGTTGGCCGGCGCGCCGTGAGCGGTGAGCCGCAGCACGAGCGAACCGGAAGCCTGCACCGGTTGAAAAACCACGACACCCGGCGACCAGAATGCGCGCGTTCGATACTTCCGAAAGTGCGCCGGCCCAAATCCTTCTGCCACGGCGTCCGGCTCAGCAGCGATCGGGCACAGCGGTTCGGGTCGGCGGGGCGTGAGTGTCCGGGGTACCGGCTCGCTGTCGGGACGAGGGGCAACGTACACCGTCGGTCCGAGGGTGAAGCCAAGCGTCCGCGGCACGAACGATGTGTGCGCTCCCTCTTCGGACGGCGAGAGGATAGCGCCAATCCCCGGTCCGGGCAGCTCTCGCCAACACGGATCGGCTGCCGTGGCCACAACGACGTCGACCTGAGCCGGTGAGCCGACGTCAATCGTGGCGGGCGTTGCCGGAATTGGCTCAACGATCAGCGCCGTTTTAGCAGCCGGGTAGTGAGCGCTCACCCAGTCGAGCGCTTGCACCACCGCTGCCACCGCAGGAACGCGTCGCGCCACCGCCGAGAGCAGTCCGTCGGCTTCCGCAAACCCAGCGCGCGAGTTGCGCATCACGATGCCGCTCGCGAGTCCAAAGAACGCACCGATGATCGCGGCTGTGAGACACGATGCCTTGAGAAAGCCGCGCCAACGGCCGGACGTCGGCAGGACGCATTGCAGCGACACGGCAGCCGCGACAAGCAACAGCGGGAGAAAGTCCAACTGGTAGCGAAAATAGGCTGCGCGAAAGAGCAGAACCGGGAGCACGGCGGCGATCGCCGCCAGCCACAGCCCGGCCAGCGCAATCGGGAGTCGACCGCGCACGCCAAGGGAAAGCACCGCTCCGAGACCGAGCATGACGACCGGCGCGTTCCACAGCACGCCGACCATCCCAATCGGCTCGGCGAACCAACTCGCGAGCGCGATCGCCTCGGCCGGATCGGGTTGGCGAGGCCAAACGAACGGCGGAGCCCAACTGAAGACGGGTGGACGAAAGAGATACCAATCTGCCGTCACCATGAGGTTCGCCGGCTGGAACATCAGGGGCAGCCACGCGCGTTGCGGCAGTGCCGTCAGTTGATATTGCCAGCCGGTTTCGAGCGGCGATCCGAACCGCGCGAGGTTGAACAACGCCACGCCGCCCAGCACCAGTAAGAACGGTGACAGCAGCGCTGCCAATCTGCGAACGCTCGGTCGCCCCGGCAGCATGCTGATGACGGCGACCAGCACGAGGATCGCCGGGAGCAAGGTGAGCCGGCTGGCCGCGGCAAGGCCAAGTGCGACCCCAGCGCCGATGAGACGCCAAGGCGCCGCTCGCCCGTTCGCAGCACTACCGAGAACGAGCGCGAGCATAATCATGGCCTGTCCGGCGAGAATCGCCGTCTCATAGGTCGCGAGGCGGCCGAGGATCGCACCGACCGGTGCCGACAGTCCGATTGCGATGAACGCCGCCGCATCCATCGACCAAGCCCCGTTGGGCGCGAACTGTCGGCGCAGAGTCGTCAGCGCAATCGGAAGCAGCGCCAACCAGAGCAGCCCAAATCCGAGCCCGATCATGCCATCGGAGGGGGCGACTCCAACCGCGAGTGGTAGGAGCATCGCGAGGGCGGGAAGCGGCCCAAAATACAGATAGTAGCGGCCTTGGTAGAGCGAGACGTCGATTTCGATCGGCAGAGTCCGCCACTGTCGCGGGTCATACGGATCGGCCATGGCCAGCAGCGCCGCGGGAGGCTCGTCCAGCAGCGCAAGCTGCCCAGCACGAAATGCCGCTGCTTGTTTCCCATAGAGTTGGCCACTAGGGTTCGTTTCGAACGACCAACGCCCTCCTGTCACGATCCACAGGTGGGCAACGACAAGAAGCGCCCAAATGGCCAAGAGGACCAGCGGCGGCCACGACGGGGCGCGCCGGTGGCTCACTGGACGGCAACCTCGAGCCGAGCGAGTGAGATCGCCCACCACGGCCGGAATCGGCCATCATCGTCGTAGCGAAGAGTCACGACGACGGGGCCGTTCGGCGAGGGAAAGGCAACCTCGTACCACCGGTAGAAATAGTCCTGATCGATCGTCAACTGGTGCACGCCGAGCAACACGGAATCGGACTCTCGGGACACCTCGACCGAAAGCCGCGGCGCCGCCCCGCCGCTCGGGATGCCATAGGCCAGAACTCGTACGACGAAGGGACCGCTAGGAGCCACGGGTTGGAACTGGGCTGATCCACTGACGCGGAAGGCGCGCGATCGGTAGCGCCGCACAAAATCTGCTCCGAAGGATGCGAGGTTCCCCTCATCGACGCGAACCGGACAGAGCGTCTCCGACTGTCCCCTCAGGACCGGGATAGGACGTGGAACAGACGGCGCGGCGCGCGAAACGATAACGGGTGGACCGATCGCCGTCTCGAACCGCGCGATCGGCTCGCCGACCGGCTTGTCGGCGAGCAAGTACGCGACCCCGGGGCCGGGCAGAAGCGCCCAGCAGGGGTCGGCCGCCGGGTCGGCCAGCCGGACATCGACGTGGGCCGGTGTCCCAATGTCAATGGTCGCCGGCGTGCCGGGTAGGGGCGCGGCGATAAGGGCCACCGTGGCCTCCGACGACTGACGTCCAATCCAATCTAACGCGTCGGCGACGGCAGCGACCGGCGGTACGAACTTGGCGGCCTGCGCGACCAGCCCGTCCCGCTCCGCGAAGCCAGCCCACGCGTTCCGCGCCGCAATGCCGGTCGCGACGCCAACCACGACACTCCACAGCGTGAGGGCGGCAATTCCGATCAGCACCGCTAGTCTTCGCCTGCTCGCTTCTGGAAACGTGATGTGGAGCGCCACGCCGGCGGCCAAGAGGGCAAGCGGCAGGAAGTCAACGTAGTAGCGCCAGTACAGCGCACGGTAAAGAAGAATGGGAGCAGCGGCGCCAGCAGCCGCAAGCGCTAACCCGGCGACCAGCCTGACTCGTCGTTCCCTCCGGATGCCGGCGAAAACCGCGGCCGCCAACCCAACGTGCAAGAGCGGCGCGAACCAAGCGAGCCCCGTCATTCCCCACGGTTCGAAGTACCACCCTTGGAGGCGCGGCCACTCCTCGGCGGACACCCGGTGCGGAAGCACAAATGGCGGCGCCCAACTCCACTCGGGCGGCCGCCAACCGTACCATGCCAGAGTGACTGGCAGGTTTCCAACGGCGAACATCTCTCCTAGCCACGCGCGATGCGGCAACGTCGTGATCGCGTATTGCAGCCCCGTCTCGAACGGAGATCCGAACCGAGCAGCGTTGTACGTTCCCAACAGCGCGAGCACGATGCCGATGGGGAGCAGCAGAGCGACCGCTGCCTCGCGCCGACGCGGGTGGATCATCGTGATCAGCGCGGCGAGCGCCGCGAGGGCAGGAAACAGCGAAAGACGCGTCGCCGCTGCAGCGCCGAGCGCCAGCCCAGCGAGCGGCAGGAGCCAAAGCCCAGCTCGATTCGCGGCGGTGAGTCCTAGGACGAGGCCGAGCAGCATCAGCGCCTGGCCACCGGCGATCGCCGTTTCATAGACGTTGAGGCGGCCAAGCATGAAGAGGACGGGCGCGGCGAGTCCAAACGAGAGGAGCAACAGCCGGTCGAGCAGCCACGATCCATCGGGCGCGGCGACGCGGCGAAGCAACGCCAGCGCTGCCGCGAACAGCGGCACCATCGCCAGGTCGAATGCCAGCCCCAGCATCCCGTCCGCGACCGATGCTCCCGTGAACGCCAGCCCTGCAAGCAGTAGCGCGGGAAACGGACCAAAGTAGAGATAAAACCGGTTCCCAAAGAGGGAGAGGTCGGGCGTCGTCATCACCTGAAGCCACGCGCGGCCGTCGTACGGGTCGGGAAGCGCGAGAAGAGCCTCTGGGGGGCGTTCCAAAAGGGAAAGCTGCCCGGCTCGAAATGCCGCTGCTTGCTTGGCGTACAGCGTTCCGCTCGGGTTCGTCTCGAAGCTCCAGCGGCCGCCCGAGACAATCCAGAGATGAACAACCACAACGAGAGCGATCGCGGCGAGGAGCGAGCCAAGCCGCGCGAGGCGATCCCGGAGAGGAGCGCGTGGGACAGGTCCGGGTCCTTCGCCCGGGGACGTGCCCGCCGAGGGCTCGTCCGTCACCGCTGGGGCTTTAGTGGCGAACGGGCGTCCACTCCGCTGTCGCGGTGTCCCGGCCGGGGTGGCGGACATCACGCGGAGTATAGTGGCCGGCCTCGCCATCTCGTCAATAGCACACCGAGACAGGCTTCTCGCTTGCCCAGCGCCTTGAGTATCATTCGCGGGATAGCACGCACCGGGGAGCACGATGGGACGACGGCGACGAACCCCGCTTTGGGGAAGCCTGATGGCGGTGTGCCTTGCCGCGTGCACCATGACGCCGGCCCCCACTCCCACCCCGAGCGCTGGTACCGTCGCCGATCCAACTCCGCAGGTCACTGTCGCCGCGCCGACCGGCCTGCGGGGTCGAGTCGTCTACCACGCGCGAATCGGAACGGACAATCAAATCTTTGTGCTCGACCTTGAAAGTGGGAAAACCACCCAGTTGACCACGACCGGCGATAATCTCGAGCCAGACTGGTCACCTGACGGCCGACAGATCGTTTTCTCCTGCAGCGTCGGCGAGTTCTTGCAGCTATGCACGATGGACGCCGATGGCAGCAACCGCAAGCAATTGACCGATCGCCGCTCGATGAATTTCGGTCCGGATTGGTCGCCTGACGGCAAACGAATTGTCTTTGTCTCGAACGAGCATCGGCCCTACGCGATGTATATCCTCGAGCTGGAAACCGGGGAGGTCCGCCGGGTGCTGCCGAACCAAGGAAATGAGTCGGCGCCGAAATGGTCTCCGGACGGGAGTCGAATTCTCTACGCGGCAAACCGACGGATGGCCTTCGGCCAGTCCTTCATTTACACCGTCCGGCCCGACGGCACCGACGAGCGGCAAATCACCACCTTTGGGCGCGACGACCGGCCAGCGTGGTCGCCGGACGGGAAGAAGATTGTCTTTCGCCGCGAGGTGTTTCAATCCTCACTTGTCAGCGGTGTCGAGCTGATCGTTCAGGACCTCGAGAGCGGCGCGGTGACCCAGCTCACGGCGAACCGCGCGACCGACGATTGGCCCGAGTTCTCACCGGATGGCAACTGGATCATCTACACGACCGACGCGGGGAACGAGACCGACTTGATGGTCATCCCCGCGAAAGGCGGCAATCCTGCTCCAATCACCCCAGCTGGTGTACGCGGCCGTGCGCCTCACTGGCGCAACTAGCGCCCATACACCGCGACAACGCCCCACAGATTCACGCCCACCCCGGCAACGATCAACCCGGCAGTTCCAAGTCCAAGTCGCCGCCCAACTCCCAGCGCGAGGAGCACGACGGCGGGAACCATGAAGTCGAGACTGAAACGGTAGCCAAACTGCTTATAGCCCGTGTTGTAGTAGGTAAGCAGCGGGATGAGCAAGAGCACGATGGCCAACCACGCGCTCGCTACTACCACAGGAGGCCGCCGCGCCCGCGGCAAGAGCAGCAGCGCAGGCGTCGTGACAAACAGGCTTAAACCGTTCCAGTCGGGCTTCGGCCATCCGTCCTCCCAGCGGGGCAACGCCAGAAGCATCGCGTAGGCGTTCTCCGGGATGTAGCGAAGATTGAACCAACCATGAGCCGCGAGCTTGGCCGCGTGCGCGTCGTAGAGCACCTGCCGGGTGTAGCCGAAATCGAGGGGCGAGCCGAACCGCGCCGCGTTATAGACCAACAGGAGCGCGGCAGCGACGCCAAGCGGTAGGGCGGCCAGCCCCACCCAGCGCGCAAGTCGAATCAGCCCGGAGCGGCTCGTGACCGCGACACCAGAATCGGCGAAGCGTTGGGCAGTGATCCCGGCGAGCAGGGGCAGCCCGAGGACCAAGGTTGGCCGAGCAAGCATTGCCAAAGCAAGGGCGGCGCCCACCAAAACAGGCGAGCGTCCGGTGACCGCGAGCAATGCAGCGAGTGCGACAAACAGCACTGCCGATTCCTGTCCGAGGTGCCACACTGCGCCTGAGACTGCAATCACCCAATGGACGCTCCCTACTCCGAAAAGGACGGTGATCAGGAGGTTGTCGGTCCAGTCGAGCTGCGACCAGCCTCGACGCGCGAACGCCTCCAACAAGGCGAAGACAAGAGCGGTTGCCGCTCCGGCGAGGAGCGTGGAAAAGAAGACGGAGTTCACCCCGTCCCGTCCGGCCACCGCGACCCAAGGAAGCATGAGCACCGCCGGCAGCGGCGGAAACGGCACATACCAGCGGCCATTGTATGGAGTGAGGTCCATCGTCCAAGGTGGCGGCACGATCCACAGCCGACCGGCAAGGAACGCCTCAGCAAGCTCGGGGAAGTAGGCATAGGGATGGCTGGCCGTCACACCGAAGGCGACCGCCGTGCCCCAATACACCGCCCACGCATTGATAAAGACGAGCGTCGCGGCCACACCGTGCGACAGGGCGAACGGACTGCGGCGCGACGCCATTGGGGAGGAGATCGTCATCGCGCGGAGTATAGTCGCGTGCTGCTCGGTTTCGCGCTTGCGTTCTCGAATTCTTTTCGGCGCCTCTCATAACACGGGACGCTCATAGCTATCGGGGGTGCCTATACTCCCGGTATGGAAGCCCCTTGCATCGCGGGTTCGCCTTCCGGCGCGGCGGCGCCGCATCCGTCGATGGCCGAGCGCTGGCCCGCGATCCTCGTCGCTACGGGTGCCGTGGCGCTGCTTCTCATCGGGCGGCTAGCGGCGACCATCTGGCTCTATCGCACCGGCTTCGAGTCGCTGAGCGGCGACGGATTTCTGCGGACGCTTCTGGCCGCCGATTGGGCCGCTCGACCGTACCTGGCGGCCGGAGGTGTTTGGCTGCCGGGGCACATGGTCTCGCTTGGCGCTCTGGTCGCGGTGACTGGCGACCTCGTTCTGATCCCGCGCCTCTTCTCAATTGGGCTGGGACTGATTGCCATCGCGCTTGTCGCCGCCGTTGGCACTACCCTCGGTCGTGACGCTCGCGCTGGAGTCGTCGCCGCAGCGGTGCTGACCTTCGATCCGGTGATGCTCTGGGTCAGTGCCACCCCGCTGAACGAGAACCTTTACCTCGCGCTGACACTCCTCGCCCTGCTCGCCATCATTCGCTACGACCGAGCTGGAAGCATTGGCTGGGTTATCTTCGCAAGCGTGTTCCTCACTCTCGCCAATTCCGTTCGGTTCGAGGCCTGGCTGTTCAGCGCCGTTTTCGCTGGAGTCCTCACGTGGTGGGTCGTCCGCCGCCGTCTCCCGGCCCGGGCCCTTGTCGCCGCGGGCTTCCCCTTGATGGTTCCGGCCACGTTCTCGGCAGCAAATTGGTTCACCTTCGCCGATCCCTTGTTCTGGCCAAACGCGTTTCGCGCCTACAATGTCCGCGCCTACGGCCCCGGTCCGGACCCCGGCGGACTCGCGACGGCGCTCTGGATCGCCCAAGGTCCGATTCTCGCGATAATCATCGTAGCGGCAGTCTGGGCGGCTCGACAGGCTCGCCCGATTCGTCTCTATCTGCTCCTTGTCGGAGTGCCGGCGGTCATCGTGCTCGTCGCATTGGCTGCGGGTCGGGAACCAATCAACAATCTGCTTCGCTACCTCGCGCCTTTTCACGCCTTGATGTGTCCGCTGGTTGGCGCGATGGCGATCGCGATGTGGGACGCCTTGCCCCGTCCAACCTTGGTTCGCGCCCTCGCGATGACCCTCGCCGGGGGGCTCCTCGTGTCCCGTGTGATGGTTGCCGGCGCACCGCCGCCGGAACCAAGTGCCTCTGGCCTCGCGGTAGGGCAGCGGATTGCGGAGCTGCGGGCCGCCGGCTCGCTCCCACAAGGACCGCTGATTGTCGACTCGAACGGTTTGGCAGTCTATGCGATGATGGTGGGGGCAAGCGACATTCAGGCGATCCTCCTCGACCGGCCGATCGATCCGGCCCGCCGCATGCCGCCGATCCTCGGGCTCGACCCGGAGCGGGTGGCAGCCTGCGTCGGCAGCGCGAACGCGGTTGGAGTAGTGGCGAGGTCGCCGGAGGTCGAACGTCTACCGGGAGCACAATTGCTTGCGGTCGTCAATGGGTACCGAATCGTCCGGCTCCAACCGGGAACGGGCGGGTGCCCGGGAGAAACCGTGCGCTGGCCAGATGTTGCACGCGACACCACGGGCCGGCTGTTCGCCGCGCTCGCCTATTCACCGGAGGGATGAGGTCGCCGATGGCGGGATTACTCGATGGGAAGGTCGCACTCGTTCTCGGCGTCGCCAACCGCTTTAGTATTGCTTGGCCAATCGCCCAAGCGCTCCATCGCGAAGGGGCGAGGGTCCTGCTCTCTTACCAAGGCGACCGTGTCGAACGGAGCGTCCGCCAGCTTGCTGAAAGCCTCGACGGAGCGATTGCCCTGCCGTGTGACGTTGGCGACGACTCCCAAATCGATTCTCTCTTCGAGGCGATCGACCGCGAAGCGGGCGGAGTGGATGCCGTGGTGCACTCGATCGCCTTTGCCCCAACGGAAGCGCTGGACGGCGCGTATCTTGCCACTAGCCGCGAGGCATTCCGAACTTCGCTTGAGGTGAGCGTCTACTCCTTGACGGCAGTGGCGCAGCGGGCCGTGCCGCGGATGGAGGCGCGAGGCGGCGGGAGCATCGTGACGCTCACGTATTTGGGCGGTGAGCGTGTCGTCCCGCATTACAACGTGATGGGGGTCGCAAAAGCAGCCCTCGATATGAGCGTCCGGTACCTTGCTGCCGATCTCGGCGCGAAGAACATTCGCGTCAATGCGATCTCAGCCGGCCCGATTAGCACCGCTTCGTCGCGGGCCATCAAGGGTTTCCTTCAGATGGCGCACCGGACCGCCGAGATTGCTCCGCTGCGCCGGACCACCACGGCCGAGGAGGTCGCCGACACTACCGTCTACTTGCTAAGCCATCTCGCGCGGGGAGTCACCGGAGAGGTGATTCACGTCGATTCCGGCTATCACGTGGTGGGCATGGCATAGTGCTCTACAGCAGGGAGGAGCGTCGCCTGCTGACGGCAGGCGAGATCGCGCGGAAGGCGGTCCATCGGGTCTGGAGGATGCTTGCGCCGCCGCGACTTCCGGAGCTCGCGGCGCTCATGACGCGCTACGGTCGGCAAGGAGATGCGCCCGCTGTGCTCTTTCTCGGCGACTCGGTGCTCGATCGCGTCTCGCGCACCGACAACGATCGCCGCAGCCTGCGCACCATGCTCGAGGAGCTGGCCGACGATCGGGGCGGCGGACTGGCGCTCGGTCGTCCCGCGTTTCATCCAGGCGTCTTCGTCGCCATGATGCGTGCCGTGCTCGCGCTACCTCAGCGTCCCCAAGCAGTGGTGGTTGCCATCAATTTGCGCTGCTTTTCGCCCCAATGGGACCGTCATCCTGGCTGGCAGTTCGAGCGTGAGATCGTTGCGTTCGAGCGGTTCGCCGCGCAGCCATTCCAGCAAGCGCCGCGCCTGCGCCCGTTTCAGCCATCTTCCGAAGCGATGCGCGCCTACGATGCAGAGCCCGTCCAGTATCTCGGGGGCGCGTTTGACACGATCGGAGGCTACCGCCGGCTGATCGCGACGAAGCCTGCAGACGAGCAGGGACAGCGCTTCCGGCGTGCCCAGATCTTCGTCTATCACTACCTGTTCGACCTTTCGGTTGACCATCGTCGCCTGTCGCAGCTCCGCGAACTCCTCCGGCTGGCGAGCGATGCTGGGCTGCCAACCCTGCTCTATGTGACCCCGGTGAATGTCGAGGGAGGCAGCCGGCTGGTCGGCCCGCAATTTGCCGAATGCATTGCGGCGCATGTCCGCGCGGTACGAGACGCGCTCGATCGAGACAGACCAGTCCTCGACCTTTCGGCGTTGGTCGACTCGGACGGCTTTCTCTACCCAGAGGACCCGACCGAACATTTGAATGAGCGAGGCCGTGCCGCGCTGGTTCGGGCGCTACGGCCAGCGCTCGACGAAGTTGTTCCCTCGCGAACTCCAAGCATAATCGGACTGGCAGAGTAGGGAGGAATGGATGCACTTCGGCTGGTACATCAACCCAGAGACCACCGGGCCAGAGCATGACGGCCGGCATATTGATGAGGTGCTCGCGCAGGCCGTGCGCGCTGAAGAGCTCGGATTTAAGGCCACGTGGATCACAGAGCATCATTTCACGCCATACAACACGTACTCGGACTGTCTGCTGTTGGCAGCGCACCTTGCCGCGTTGACGCCGTCCATGTGGCTTGGCTTCTCGCTTGCCGTCTTGCCTACCCACAACCCGATTCGCTTCGCTGAGCAGGCAAATCTGCTCGACCAGCTCACCAAGGGGAAAATCATTATCGGGGTCGGCTCGGGCTATGGTCCCTCGGAGATGGCCGGCTTTGGCATCGACGCCAAGCGACGGCACGAAGTGTTCGACGAAGTGATCGACGTCGTCTTCAAGGCCTGGGCACACGAAGACGGCGTATTCGAATACCACACCAGCCACTACCAAGGCCGTGTCGTCGGTCGGATCATTCCTCGCTCCCACCGCCGTCCCCACCCCTATATCGCTCGCGGCACGGTTCATCCGGAATTTGCCGAAGCGTGGGGCGAGCGCGGCCAGCCGATCCTCCTCGCACCCTTCGGGACCGAGCATCTTCGAACGATGCTTGCCGCCCACCAGCGCGGCCTCGAGCGCGCCCCAGTGAGCGAAGAACAAAAACGTGAGGCACGGGAGTGGAGCCCCGTGGTGTACACGATCCACGTGGCAGAGACAGACGACGAGGCATGGCGTGACTTCCGTCCGTACCTCAATCAGCATCTTGTCTCCTACCAAGAGGCTAACACGGGCGTGAAGATGACGTGGGAAGAGGTGATGGACAAGAAGGCCGACTTCGTAACCCGATTTTCGACGAACCAGACGATCGTTGGGTCCCCGGAGACGGTCACCGCCCGGCTCCGCGAACTTGGTGAGCTTGGCATTACCCATGTCATGTGTTGGATGAATACCGGGGGCACGCCACATGAACTGGTATTGCGATCCCAAGAGTTGTTTGCGAAGCGGGTCATGCCTCAACTCACCGAGGTAACGACAAGCGTTCCGAGCTAATATCGCAGGATGCTCTTTCAGGAGTTCGCTGCGCTGTTGCGGGCGATCGAGGAGACACCTAGCCGGCTTCGGACGGTCGCGCTGCTGGCCCAAGCATTCCGTCAGCTGTCGCCTGAGGAAGCGCCGAAGGCGGCGTTGCTGCTTACCGGATCGGTAGCTCCTCCCTTCACCGGCATCGAGCTTGGCATGGCCGAAATCGAGGCGGCCAAGGCCCTCGCTGTGGCGGCCAACCTTCCCGAGGCTGAAGTGCGGGCTCGCCTGCTCCAGATCGGCGACCTCGGTGCGCTTGCGGCATCGATCATGCCACCGCGGCCGGCGACCCTCCGGGTTAGCGAGGTGTTCGACACGCTCCTGCACATCGCCCGCGATGCCGGTCCCGGCTCGCAGGGCCGCAAGCGGGCCGCGCTTGCCGCGCTCCTCGCTCATGCCGGGCCGGACGAGGCACGTGTGATTTTGCGAAGTGTTACCGGAAAGCTCCGGCTCGGTGTTGGCGAAGCGACAATTCTCGACGCCTTGGCACATGCCTATCTCGGCGGCAGCGCCAAGACCCCCCTCGTCGAGCGAGCGTATTTCCTCACCTCGGACATCGCCGAGACCACCAGTCGAGCGCAGGCGGGGGAGGAAGCGCTGCGCTCTGTACGAATCGAGGTCGGCAAACCGGTGCGAATGATGCTTGCCGAACGGCTGCCGACAGCAGCGGCGATTGTCGAGGAGCTCGGTCCGCATGCGGCCGAGTACAAATACGACGGCGAGCGTGTTCAGATCCATTGGGATGGGCACAGATTCCGTGCCTACTCGCGCCGGATCGAGGACATCACACACCAGATTCCAGACGTTCTGGAAGCGCTGCAGCCGCTGACGACGCACCCCTTCATCGTCGAAGCCGAGGCGGTGGTGTTCGACCCAGCGAGTGGAGCACTCCAACCGTTTCAGCAGGTGCTCAACCGTCGTGTTCGGCGCCTTACCACGGAGATCCTCGCTGCCTACCCCATGAAAGCGTTTGTCTTTGAGCTCCTTCACCTTGCAGGAGACGACCTTCTCGATTTGCCGTATCGCGAGCGTCGTGCTCGGCTCGAGGCGTTCGTGACCTCGAGTGAGCGACTCGCCCTTTCCACCGCAAGCCTCGTGAACGATGCGCCGGCGTTACAGGCGTTCTTTGCGGAGGCCATCAGCCAGGGGACCGAAGGTGTGGTGTGCAAGGCGCTCGATGGGCGCTACCAGCCTGGCCAGCGCGGGACATCGTGGATCAAGTACAAGGGTCCGGCGGGAGGTTCCCTAACCGATACGTTGGATCTGGTGGTTGTTGGAGCGTGGTGGGGGCGAGGCCGACGCGCCGGTGCGTACGGTAGCTTCCTAATGGCGGTTTACAACCCTGAAGACGATCGGTTCGAAACGATCACCCGATTGGGAGCCGGCCTGACTGACCAACACCTGCGCGAGCAGTTGCCGCGCCTCCTCGATCCTCTCCGCCAACCGCAACAGCCGGCAAACGTGGTCGCGACCCTTCGGCCGGATGTCTGGTTCGTGCCATCGATCGTGTTCGAGGTGCAGGCTCAGGAATTGACGCGATCGCCAATGCATACCGCAGGTGCCGGCGTTCTTGGCAACCACCGCGGGCTGGCGCTGCGGTTTCCTCGCTTCGTCCGCTATCGAGACGACAAAGGTCCTACCGACGCGACAACCACCGGCGAGGTGCTACGGCTCTTTCGACGGGGCGGCGAATAACGCGAGGTATCCCCCACTTGGGCCGGTTGTCCTCGGCCGTTTGCCCGGTGATACTCCCTCCAACATTCGCGGCAGAGGATGCGTATGAAATCTCGTGTCGTGCTCACCGTTTCGGCAGCCGCGCTCCTCGTCCTGACGTCGCCGTACTCTGGACTTGCTGGCTCTCGCGTTGGCGAATCCATCGCTCGAGTGGTTGAGCAAGCGCCGCCGGGAGTGTGCTACGGCGATGAGCAGATGACCTTTTGGCCGCAGTCGCCCATCGCCGGTCAGCCGACGACGGTGACCGTGACGTCGGCCCGTCCTTCCACAAATGTAGGTCTTCAGGGGCCGTGGAACCCGCAATTCGTTGGGGTTCAGCCGGGTGGCAAGGGCTATAACTGGTATTACCGTTTCACGCCGGACGCTCCCGGCCAATACAACTTCAACTTCACGATCAATGGCTGGGTCTGCACGGCGAACGTGGTGAATGTCGTCGGCTCCGGTCCGCCCCCGCCGCCTCCTCCGCCTCCTCCTTCCGGTGGGAGCGGTGGCGGTGTGAACTACCAGATCGCCAACCCGACCGCGCTCAGTTCTGGGACAATGTCGATCAGCGTCAGCAACCAGAACTGCTCGGGGAACCTGAACATCAGCATTATCGTCGCCGGTCCGCTGCAGGTCGGCGGGGCCACGGCGCGATCAGCCAACTTCACCCTTTACGGCTGCAATTGGCTGACCGTTCAATATCCTCAGCAATTCCCCGGTGCGGCGCCGCTTGCTGGCGGGCAATATCACGTCGAGATCACTGACCGACAGGGCAATGACTATGTCTCGACGTACGTGCAGGTGCAGTGATGCGTGTCCTCCGTCGTCGCTTTGCTGGCCTCCTGCTCTCCGCTGTCGGCGTGGTCGCGCTCTTCGGCTCCATCGCCGCCCCAGGGGTGCAGGGCCAATCTGGCGCCGTGGTAACGATCGGCTTCCTCTACACGCGCGAGCCCAATGCCCCGGCGAGCACGCGCGCTGCTGCTGCAGATGCTGCCACGCGCGAGCTGAACGAGTATTTCGCGCTGGTGGGGTCACCGACGAGGGTTCGCCTTGTCGCGCGAGACACTGGACGGGACCCCGGCCGCGCCGCGGCCGCCGTCCAAGAGCTGTATGCTCAGGGGGTCCGCGTGTTCGTGGGCCCGGAAACGAGCCAAGAAGTGCGCGCCGTCGAGCGCTTGCCCATTGCGAATGACATCGTGCTCGTCAGCTATGCGAGCACCGCCCCGTCCCTCGCTGCCCGGACGGGCAATCTCTTTCGTCTCGCCCCGGACGATACCTATCAAGCCGAGGCGTTGGCCGCCTTGATGTGGGCGGATGGCGTTCGGGTCGTTATTCCGGTGTGGCGTGACGACGTGTATGGCAACGACCTCGTCGCGGAGATCCGCAGACGGTTCGCCGCGCTCGGCGGGGACGTGCTCCCGGGCGCTTCCTATGCGCCGAGTGGCGCGGATTTTGCTGGAATCGCTCGCGCAGTCGGGCAGGCCGCCGCCGCCGCGGTTCAGACTCACGGCCGCAACGCCGTCGCCGTCTACGCTGTCGGCTTTGGCGAAGTCGCCGATCTCATGCGAGCTGCCGACGGCGTCGCACCGCTTGGTGACGTCTGGTGGTACGGCAGCGACGGCACGGCCCTCGATCGGGCGATCGTGGCGGAGCCGCTGGCGGCCGCCTTCGCTTGGAGCACGGGTTATACCGCCGCACTGTACGGGGAGGACGTCTACGTTCAAGAGAGCCTTGATGTCGCCGAAGTGATCCGGCAACAGACAGGGATGGCTCCGGAACCATATGCGTTCACGGCCTACGACGCCGTGATGCTGGCTGGACTTGCGTCTGAACGAGCGGGCGCACGCGCAACCGCTGCGAGTCTCGCTGCCGCAATTCGGGAGACGGCCGCCGGCTTTTTCGGCGTCACCGGGCCGATGACGCTTAACGCCAACGGCGACCGGGTCGTCGGTTATTACGAGTTCTGGGCGGTCGAAGGGCGCGGCGGCGAGCTTGTGTGGTCACCTGTCGGCGAGTACACGTTCGAACCGGGCGCGGCCGGAACGGTCGATCGGACCCGTCCCCATCGAAGGCCCCGACTCCCGGTCGACACGCCTGCGTTGCCGCTGCCGTCCCGCTAGTCGCCGCGCCATCCGCGGAAGATGAGGCCTCCGTCGGCGTGTCGGAGGCCTCGCTGTTTCTCGTCCAACCGCTAGCGTTCGCGGAGAGTGAATAACACGAAGATGATGCGTTCGTCCCGTTGCTGAATGTAGAGCTCGGGTCGGATCTTGCGGTTGTGGGCCTCGGCTGCAGCGGCAAAGTGCTCCCAACGTGGAAACACCGTGAACTTCTCGTCATGAAAGACGTAGAGTGTCCACGGGTCTTCAATGTAGCTGAGCAGCCAATCTTGCCAGTTCGGCGGCGGCGTCGGTCCGGTGTAGCCGAACAGCTCCGGCGGATTTACCTCACCTCGGCTGAGGTATTGGACCGACTTGGCGATCCCCCAGTCCATCGCAACGGGGTTGTGTCCCTTCCATTCCACAAGGTAATCGGTCAGGTCATAAATCGAGTCTGAGTAGTTGGCGACGCCGCCGGTCCGGGCAAGAGCCGCGTGGTAGTCTCGGTCGACGGCAAGGTCGAGGGCGATGAGTACGCCAAGCGCTCCAACGGCGATCGCTGCCGTGACCACGCCAGCCGTCACAGCAAACCGCAGCCCAACGCGGACGAACCAGACCGCAGCGAGTGCGATCAGCGCGTGGGGCAACGGGTAAAGGATGTAAAAGTGAGTGGGACCGAGCCCTGAGACAGTGACGGTGCTTTGGAGGACAATCCCGACAATCATGAGGACGAGAAAGGCCGGCTGCCGCCAGCGGGTCCGTGCCTCAGGGTTCAGCAGGAGCGCCAGCCCAATTACACCGAGTGCTGCCACAACGATCGTTGGGTAAAACGGGTTCAAGAACTGCTGACCGAAATACCAGAAGTGTTCGCCTCGCAGATACACCCAGAATGCGTCGATGCGGGTGAGGAGGTTCGGGAGGAAGGCACGATTGTCTACCCCGTAGCTCGTCGTCACGGCGTTCTGGGTGAGCACCTCGATCGTCCCTTGGGTCTGCAGGTTGTAGAGAACGATCAAGCTTGCGCCGGCAAGAAATGCCGGAACGGCGACGACGAGCGCGGGAAGATCCCTCCAGCGAACAAGAGGGCGTCGGCTCAAAATCGGCGGGCGGAGGATCAGCGCCGTGACGATAAGCGCCCCGATATACCACAGGAACAACAGCTTGATTGACACGCCGAGCCCCAGCAGGAACGCCGCCGGGACGATTCGCCAACTCCCGCCTCCCCGCCACCAGCCAATGCCAAGCCACGTTGCGCCAACCGAACAGACCGTCATCAACGACGACACATGGATCCCTTGCCGAGTCCAAAAGACGAAGGACGGATGGATGGCGACAAGCCAGACCGCGATCACCGCGACCGCCGGACCAACGGCGGCACGCAGCATTCCCCAGGAGAGCAAAAGCGTGAGGACGCCGCCGGCTATCGGTGCTGCCCGGACCGCCTCGGGAGTCACCCCCAGCCAGAGAATCATCGGCACGATGGCGTAGGTCGACACCGCGCCGACGTACTCCATGACCATCAGAGGCCAGGTTCGGCCGAACAGTTCGACCCCCGCCCCACGGGAGAGCTCGACCGGTTGCCCAAGCACGATTTGCATGGCCGGCACGGCATCCGCTGCTTCGTCGTAATAGAGGCCGGGAAGGCTCAATTGATGGGTTGCCAACAGGAAAAAGGTCACAACGGCGCAAACGACAAGAACCAGTTCGCCAAGCACCAGAAGGACAGTCGTCATGGGCGCCCGAGTCCGGCGCTGACTCTCTGCCGGGCCCGGGTGCCGGGGCACGCCGATGCGCCGCGTAGGAAGGACAGCCGCGGATGCGGCCGCTTGGCGGCCGACCGTCACCGCCTCGGCCGTCGGAGGAAGGAGGCGGCGAGCCCGACGAGGCCGAGCGCCGCCAGCCCAAGCTGGACGAAGAATGGCCAAACATTGAGCTGCGTTTGGCCAACCTGAATGGCGTCGATCGCCACTTCACCCGCGGAATCGCCTGAGCCGAGGACGGTAAGCTGCAGGCTATGCGGACCGGGCCCGAGTCCGCGGGCGATCGGCACCGTTTCATACTCGATGCTCGGTGCGCTGAAGTCGAGCACGGCACGCCGACCTTGGAACGACCATCCCGCCGGATCGGCGCCATCGATCTTCACCTGCGCGAGACCCCCGGAGGGGCTGCGCCGGACGACCAGCGAGATTTCGCCACCGTAGAACGAAAACGTGAACGTACTTCCGGGTTGATCGGTCATGACGTAGCCACCGGCCTCAGCGTCCTCAGCGCGTCGATACCGCCAGTTTCCGCGCGCGTCAACGCCGCCACTCGTTTCTTGATGGCGCCCCGGCGGAACAACGTGCAGGCCGGCCGCCAGGTGCTTGAGTCCGTGGTAGACGAGGCGAGGCGTGAAGTCCACGTCCACGACACGGAAATAGTAGTCCGCCCGATCTGCCGGCGAGATGTCACCGACCTGCCGGAAATACCACAGGTTGATGACTCCAACCCAGTCCCAAGAGCGTGCTAACCGGATGGCGTCGACGGTGTACTCGGCCTGTTTCTCTTCGGTAACGCGCCCCCAATACAGTTTGCTCTCCGGGAAGCTGGCTGGAGCGGCATTCCAGCCCAGCTCGTTCAGCCAAATCGGCTTCTTGGCATCGCCCCGCTCCACCATCTTTTCCCGAAGATAGACAACCCGCTGGAAGTTCAAGACATCCGGTCGCGGCGGATCGCTTGGCGGACGCTCGAAACCGTAGGCGTTGGCAAAGAGGATATCGAACGCAGCGCTAGCACCAGCGCGATACATCCCCTCAAGAAAGTCAACCTCGGTCAGTGCTCGCTCGGACCGTTCGACAGTTTGAGCGAGCGGCGCGGCGATGACGAGCGCATCAGGGTCGGCAGCGCGGATCGCAGCGGCAGCGGCTTTCAACAGCTCCGTGTAAGCAGCGGGGTCGGGACGGCGGCCGCCCCACTCGGCAGCGAGGTTGGGCTCGTTCCAGATCTGATAGTGCTGAATGCGGCCGCGATACCGCTTCGCGACCTCGCCGACAAAGTTAGCGTAGTCGGCGATCGCGACGAGCGGGGTGCCGCGGTCGCCCGCCTGGCCAGGTTGGGCGAGTGCCCACTCGGGCGGTTTGTCGAGCCGCGCGATCAGTCGGATGTTGTATTTTTCAACGAGCGCCACGATTTCGTCGTACTTTTCCCACGAGCTCTTCCGGTACCGATCGTCGTAATAGCGCCCCTTGCGCGGCTCAATCTCTTGCCAGGGGAACATAACCTTTGCCCAACCGATCCCGGCTTCTCGGGCCATCTTGACCGTCTGCTCACGCTTCCACGGCTCAACCTCGCGCTCGAGGAAAAACGTTGCGCCAAGGGGGTTGACGTCGGTGCCAGCGACGCTGCGTAGCGGAGCCGAAGTGACGGTTGCCGTCGTCCAAGGGCTGGGGGCAAGCATGATCCCAAGGACAGCGAACGCTGTCAGCCCGAGACAGCCAAGGCGGAAAAGCAATCGGCGCGAAAGGCGCACGCGTCGTTCCTGCTGCGGCCCGTGGGTCGCCGAATGGTCGCTAGGCCAGCTGAGCGGCAGTATAGCAGGCGAGACGGCAGCGAACCATCCGCTTGGGATGGCTCAACGCTATTCCATCGCCTCGAACGCTCCACTATCACCAGCGGCGTCGTTCTCTCCACGTGCGATGGCGTGCGAGGACTAGGGTTACAGATAGAGCATGCTGCCGAGCACGGATGGCTTGCTCATCGCTCTTCTCATAGTGCTCCGGCCGAGATTGGAGCAGTTCGTGGACTTGGAAATGGTGTCGGCGCGGAGAACCCGGCGACCCCATCGGTAAATGGTCGATAGTGCTGAAAGCTGCGCCGGTACCCGGTTTGAGGGTCGTTGTCTCCTTCTGGTCCGCCGAGTGGTGAACGCATCACCAAGGCTGCTCTGATTCTCGGAGCCACCGGTCAATCGCAGGACAGCCGACCGATCCTGCGACAAGCGCCTCCCGAGTACCCGTTAGGAAGCGCTGCTTACAAGAGGGCGCTGCCACGCTTCATTTCCTCGCGCCAGTTTGCGCCCGGCGGATCGCTCGGATATCACGCACTTGCCGAGGACAGCGCTATGATTGCGTGAGAGCGCGTGGGGAGGGACGTGATGCGAACGCCGAACTGGGTCGGTCCAGAAGCGCAGCTCGTGCAGAATGAGCGTGCCGTGCTCGACTTCATTCAGGAGATCAAACGGACCGAATCGAGCCACCGCGGGGTGTTGGTCAAGGAGGACTACGCTGCTCGCGAAGCCGCTTGGACTGCCGCTCACGGTCGGCCACCCGCGACGCTCGAGGAAGTCGCCGAGGTGGTCGGCGATTCCCCCACGTGGCGCTTTGACCGGGCGCTGTGGCGGTTTACTCAAGAGTACATGTACAACCGGATCCGCGAGAACCTCGTAGGAATGCAGGAGGCGCTTGCGGCGTATCTCGATTCGCCGACGCCCGACGCGCCGGGCACGCTAGCGCTCGACCCGTCGCTTGAGATGCCGTGGTACTTTACGGCCGATTTTCACGTTCAGCCGGGCGGAATGTGGAAAGACGCTTTGGTCCCCTACGTCACCGTCATCAGCAATGACATCTTCTCCGGCGGACGAAGTGTCAACTATGAGTTTCAGGCGAACGCCGCTCGCGCAATTCCCGACGGTGACTATGAGCGCATTCTCGATCTCGGCTGCGGGTTCAAGAGCACCTTCGTCTTGAAAGAGCGCTGGCCGAACGCCGAGGTTTACGGGATCGATCTGTCTGCGCCGCTGTTGAAATACGCCCACAAACTCGCGGCGAAGAAGGGGCTTGCGATCCACTTTTCACAGCAGAACGCCGAACACACCAACTTTCCCGATGCCTTCTTCGATGTGGTCTATTCGACCATCTTGTTCCACGAGATTCCGGATGATGCGGCACGAAACGTGATCGCGGAAGGCTATCGTCTGCTCAAGCCCGGTGGCTGGTTTGTCATCGAGGATTCGCCAACCTATGACCGGGTGGATCCCTTCAGTGCTTACCTGAGCGACTGGAACACCGAAAACAACGTCGAACCCTTCTGGCGGCAGGCGAGTCAGCGCGACTATCCGGCGTTGCTTCGCGAAGCGGGATTTTCGTTCGTCTGGGATCCCCGGGAAGGCAGCACGGCGCCGGGCGCGCTTGGGCCCCGGATCAACAAGGCGCGGAAATAGGCGGCTTCACCCCGTAAGCAAGCTGAGAGCGCCGGCCCGGACCTCGCCTCAGACATAAGCCATCGTGCATCGGCTCTTCGACGGCCTTTGCGCCGTTCGGTCGTCTCCAATCTCGGCCTGGCTCCGGCGGTTCTTGTCCGACGCCGGCAACCAGCGCGTCGGTCCACCGCGTGGCGGGATAACGCTCGCGCCTGTCCGAGTCGAATGAGAACGATTCCTCGGCGAACGTGCTCGCGAGAACGTCCACGCAAGCGCAATTTCGATCGTGCCATGTGCCCTTGACCCAATCGTCAGCCGATCGCACGGCGTGGCACCACTGGCCGAATGGCCTCAATGGTTCAGGTGCCTCGGAGCGGCGCGAGCTGCCATGCCAAGGGGCGCGGCTAGCTCGAGGCAGCTCCTCGATTGGCTGCCGCCTTCCGGTCTGCGGCACAGCGGGTCCGAGGCTTCCATCCTCGGTTGTGTTGCGACGGGTGGCGAGCTGTCCCTCATGAAACGAGTCGTATACTGTTCCCATGCCCCAACAACCGGCTGGGCGGCGCGAGCTGACGATGGTCTCCGCTCCCGGCCGCTGGCGTACCTTCGCCGCGCTGCAAGACCCGAGCTTCCGTTGGTTGCTGATCGGGCTCGTCTGCTCGTTTCTCTCGCTGATGATGCAGAACCTGACCCGCGGCTACCTTGCGTACCAACTCACTGGCTCAAGCGCCTCAATTGGGCTCGTGCTCGTCGCTTGGGGCGTGCCCATGATGGCCCTCGGGCTGGTTGCCGGAGTCGTGGCCGACCGGGTACCGAAGCGCAATGTCCTTCTTGGTACCCAATCCACTCTGGGCGTGAGCGCCCTCGTCACGGCGCTTCTTGTTCAACTCGGTGTGATCGAATTCTGGCACTTGGTCGTCGTCGGGTTTGTGCAGGGCGTTGCGTTTGGCTTCAACGTTCCGACCCGGCAGGCGATCGTCCCAGAGGTCGTGCCCAAAGAGCGCCTCGCGAATGCCGTCGCCCTCGTCAACGCCGGCTCGAGCCTCGCCAATATTGCCGGCGCACCCGTCGCCGGCGTGATCATCGCCATCCCATTCCTCGGCATCGCGGGTTCGCTCTACATCAGCGCGGCCCTGTATCTCGTCGTCTTGTTTATGTACAGTCATGTCCCTGCCACGCGGCCGAACGCGAAGAGCCGCGCCTCGTTTGTCGCCGATCTTTCAGCGGGATTCCAGTACGTTGCTGGTTCGAAGCTCATTCCGCTCTTGCTCGTCATGGGGTATGTCCCGTGGGTGATCGCCCAGCCCTATCAACAACTGTTGCCGGCGTTTGCAGCCGGCGTCTTGGAGGTCGGTTCGGAGGGGCTTGGCTTGCTGATGGGCGCGACGGGAGTCGGGGCGCTCGCAGGATCGCTCTTCGTCGCGACCGCGGCGACGTCGAGCAACAAGCGCCGGATCCAGCTAGCGGCCGGCTTCGTCTTTGCCGGCTCGTTGCTGCTCTTCGGACTCTCGCCTTGGTATTGGGCTTCCCTGATTCTCCTCTTCTTGTGTGGGGGCGCAGCCAACGCCTACATGGCGCTTAATCAGACTCTCATTGCCGAGCACACCGCGCCGGGCTACTTCGGCCGGGTCTTATCGGTTTCGAGCCTCTTCTCCGCGGTCGGTCCAATCGCCGTGCTCCCCTACGGATGGTGTATGGACACCCTCGGGATGCGCCAGACCGTCACGGGAAGTGCGACGGTGGTCCTGATTTTCCTCATCACCGCGGCCTTGCTCCGGCCCGACTTGCGACAATCCGACAAATCGACGCTATCATCCCCAGAGGCAACTCCCTATCCGGCGGAGGCCCGCCGCTAAACCGAAAGGACGCCATGCCGTTCGCGTTGCTCCGATCGCGCCCGGCAAGTCGCCGCAAAGCTACCCTTCCCGGCGGAGCGCTGCTTGCCGAGGGAGAAGCGCGCCGCGTGTATCTCGGTGGCCGCCTCATGATCGTTGCCAAAGTAAATGGGCAGTTCCACGCCATTTCTGCGCTCTGCACGCATTGGCCGGAGATGATCGACCCGGAGAGTCTCAGCGGCTGCGAAGTGCGTTGTCCTGTTCATTGGGCTACATTCGACGTTCGAACGGGCAAAGCCACCGGCGGACCAACGCGGAAGGCCGTGCCGGTCTTCCCGGTCACCGTCAACGGCGACGACTTGCTGATCGAGCTGCCAGATTAGCGCGCCCGTCCTCGTCCCTCACCCGCCGGCCGGCGAGCCTCGCAACCTTCGCCTGTTGCCCAGTTCAACCACCGCCGATCGTCAAGAACGGCGAAGCGGCGTAGCCGCAGGGAGCGCCGGCACCCGATCGCTTGTGTTTCGCGCAGAGCGCCCCGTAGTTCGTTGCGAGACCGTATCTGGGGCGTGATCCTCTTCACTGTTGGAACAGCGGCGGCCGCCGGTGTTCCGGGTAGCGACATCGTTTGGGTGCCCGTTGGCGTTATGCACAATCGCGAGCAGGCGACGGCCCAGCCGCCGCCCAAGGTCGCCGACTTGGTCCAGACCAGATCACGACGCCGAGTACCGCTCGCCGAACTAGCCGAGCGCCCGGCAGTGGGGGACGGGCGCTTGAACGACTGCGGCGACCACGATCCCAGCGACGGTGACCGTTCTTGGCCAAGGTTCGAACATCCCGACCGCGCCAGTGACGCCGAGGACACCCGCCGCGACGGCGGGATGCGCCACCGGCAGCCCGCTGAAGGCTCGACACGGTGCCGCATGCCCGCCCCCGCAGGAATTCGAGCTGCGACCCTCGGGCCGGCGCGATGGCCTTGAGTCAACGCGGCAGACCGGCACGTCGCACCCGCTGCCAACCCCACTGGATGACCAACGTGCCAACCGCGAATGTTGACCGCAGGCGCGGGCCTGCCAAAGCGGCCAATCGTCGAGGGCTTGGGCATGAGGCCAGGAATGCCTTGATGCCGGTCGACCGCCACTCGAAGGGGTGGGTGAAGTCGGGGCCAGCCTCACGCCATGGCCGCCGCGTTGAATCGTGGCGGGACGAAACCCTGCCTCAATCAAAACCGGGCCGCCACACCGACCCCACTTCGTCGTATTCTGCATTCGCACAGAAAAGGAGGTTCGATGGCAGACGGAATCTTGGTCGAGCGGATAGCCGTTGAGAGCGGCGGCGAAAAGATGGTGATTACGCTCAACCGGCCCGAGCGCGTCAACGCGCTGACGGAGAGCGTGCTGCAAGGGCTGCATGCCGCGCTTGACGAGGCCGAGCGGGATGAGGCGGTCCGAGTGATCGTGCTGCGCGGGGCAGGGCCGAAAGGCTTCTGTTCGGGGCTCGATCGCGCCGACATGGCGCGGCTCGCCGACGAAGGACGGCGAATGGACATTTTCACCGGTCCGTTCGGTATCTACCCGACCGCGAAGCGGATCGACGCCTTTCCCAAGCCGGTGATTTCACTCGTCCACGGTCACTGCATCGCCGCTGGTGGCCAGCTCGCTTCCGCTGCCGACCTGATCATCGCCGCCGAAGGCGCGAAAATCGTCGAACCCGAAATGCGGATGGGCGGCTTTAACGACGAAAGTTGGGCAATGCGCCTCGGGCGCATCCTTGGTCCGGTACGAGCCAAGCGCTATGTCCTCCTCGCCGAGCCGATATCGGGCCGGGAAGCGTATGAGCTTGGCCTCGTCAGTCTCGTGGTTCCGGACGAGGAGCTGTGGGCGACCGGCGACCGCCTCGCTGACCAAATCGCCGGGTATTTGCCGCACGTCGTATCGAAGACCCTCGCCCTCATCGACCGCGGCTCCGGCAAATCCGACTAAACTCGCAGAACCGCTTTCTCCGTCGCAGGAACGCTTCGGCGAAACCCGGACCGCCGAAGACGTGCGCAGCGTCTCACGCTCCCGGGCCCGATGCGACGCCGACCGTTGCGCCCGGCAGCGTGAGCCGCGCACCCCTTGCGGTCGGCCGCGTATCTTACCTGCGAACCTCGCGTTCGCGGCTCCGTTCGACCAGCCGGCTACGCCCTCAGCGCAACCCGCCGTGGATTCAGCCTCACCTTCGGTCGTGGTGTGACTCCGGCGTGCCGGAGCCTGAATACGGCGCCGTCGATCGCCGCGCCGGGGAGCGCGATTGCTGGTCGGCGAGGGGCGCCCGCTGCCAGATTGCGCTGCGGCGATGCCTCCCAGTTGGCCCAGCGATGCCAGCACGCTCGAACGGCTTGCTAGGTGGCTTGGACACCGCACGGCTGGACCCTCGAAATCGATGCAGGATGGCGCACTGCTGGTGTTCAGCCGCGCCCGCGCCGGGCCTAGCGCACGCTGCGGAAGGTGATCGTCACGATCTGTTTGGCGTTCGTCGTCTCACAATCATTGTTCGTCTCGAAGGCGACGATGTCCGAAATTCGTGCGCCAACGGCATCGATCAGCCAAGCACGCCATTGGCCTATCACCATGCCGCGGCCACTCAAGCTCGCGTCCGTCCAGCCAGGCTCATAGCCCGGGCTACCGGTCGGGTTCGTGATGATCATTGGCTGATCGGCGAGCCGGCCGTTCCAATCGATCTGAACGCGTTGGCCGTTGACGGGCTGGCCGTTGCCGTCGAGCACCGCCAGACGAACGAGGGTGAACCCGCACTGCGGTGCAAACGACACGTCAACGCTCCGATAGACCTGACCCGGCTCGAGCGGCGTTGCTGGCTGGGTTGGCACTTCGATACGTTCGATCGCGGGATCGAGCACTCCGGCCTGCGCCTTCAGGTAGCTCACGCCGGGCGGACAACTGACTGGCACCCAGCTCGCACTGCCATCGCTCCAAATGGTGACGTACTCCACGCAACCGTTTGACGCTGTTTGCGGGTAGCCCGCACTGCTTCGACTGAGTTCCACTACGGTGCCATCGCGCACGACCCGTTCTGCGATCGCAACTCCCGGATCACAGCGGAAAGGTGTTGCCGAGTAGCTGCCGTCGGACCAGAGCGCGACATACCAGTCGCACTGGGGCGTCAGTCGCTGTGGAAAACCCCGCACCCAGACAATCTCGGATTGCGCAGCAGCGACCGCCGGAAAAACGACTGCCGCCACCAAACCGAGCACGACGAACCATCGCATGTCTCACCTCATGGCAGTGCGAACTGGTAGAGCGGAATTGTGCCGCCCGCACGAGGCCGCCGCCAGTCTCATTGCTGGGGGCGACGAGAACCGGCCGCAGTGGTCGCGGCGACGTCTGATATATGAAATGTTGCACTCCGACCTAGCGGGCGCGCACAATGCGGGTGGTTGGTCCGGTGGTCCGACGACGTTGGGAGGGAACACCGTGCGCGATTGGTTTCATCGCATCGCCGTTCTTGCGCTTCTGCCCTTGACCGCCTGCATGCCGGCAGCCCCAGTCGCCCAGCCGAGCACTGGCGGCGCTACCACGCCGGTCGAGGTGCGAGAGGAAAACCAGTCTCTCCGCGTCATCGCGGGCGCCCTCATTGGCAATCCGACGCCGCAAGCCTCCAATTCGAACGCCTACCAGTACTTCCCGCTGTATGACAGCTTGACCGTCTTCGGCGAGGAAGCCAAGGTGCTCCCGTGGGTGGCGACGAAATGGGAATCGTCCGCCGACGGGCTAACGTGGACGTTCACGATTCGCAACGATATGACCTTCTCCAACGGCGATAAGCTGACGGCAGAGGACGTGGCGTACACCGTGCAGCAAGTGCTGACCAAGCGCTGGCCGCAGTTGACCTACATCTCGACCGTCACCGAGGCGCGTGCGACTAGCCCCACGACCGTGGACCTCGTTACCCGGCAAATCGACGTTACCATCCCCTCGGGAACGACGTATCTCTGGATTGTGCCCAAGGACTATATGGAGCGGGTCGGCTTCGATGCCTTTGTGCAGAAGCCGATCGGCTCCGGGCCATACGAGCTCGTTGAATTCCGCGTGGCGGACCGGATCGTCTACAGGAAGCGCGCCACGCCCCACGCGTTCCGCACGCCGATCCCCGATGAAATCACGATCCGAGCGGTGGTCGACGGAGCGCAGCAAGTCAACGGGCTTCGGACGGGCGAGGGGCACATTGTCGCCGGCGCGACCTATCAAGCGGATGCCGCAGAAGTGCTCAAGCGCGAGGGCTTCACCATCGTCAATAAACCGACGGGTATCGGGTCAATCCGGTTTACTCAAAGTGTTTACGAGGCGAAGAACTCTCCGCTGAAGGACAAGCGCGTGCGTGAGGCGCTCAACTACGCCGTTGATCGGGTAACGCTTACCCGAGTGCTCTATGGGAGCTATGGCCGGCCGGATAGCCAGTTCTCGCTGCCCGGGAGCCAATACTACGACCCGAATGTCCCGATCTGGCCCTATGATGTCCAGAAGGCCAAGCAGCTTCTCGCCGAGGCCGGCTATCCGAACGGGTTCAAGCTCGAAATGGATTACTCCACCTCGATGAGCAGCCCAACGCTGATCCAAGCGATTCAAGGCTATCTTCGCGACATTGGCGTCGAGGTTTCGGCCAACGCGTTCGAGCAGGGCGTTTACGTCGACAAAGTCTATGGTCGGGCCGGTCAATCCATCAGCGAGATGAGCCCGGGCGGCAACGGCGATACCAACGGGTTTAACTCTGGAACACGCGTCTTCATTGGTTGCGGCCGGCCCTCGCAACAGCAGTACTTCTACTGCAATCCGGAGTGGGACCGTCTGATGGATGCCGCCTACGCCGAGCGCGACGACGCCAAGCGCCGCCAGATCTTCCTGCAGGCGAATAAGGTCATGCGCGACGATGTGCCGATGATCTTTCTCTACACGGCCGATTCGCTGCTGAGCCACAGCCCGAAGGTGCGAGGCTGGCGCGTGCCGATGCCGCTCTCCTTCCGGTTCGATGAGGTCTATCTCGTCAAATAGCTGCGCCACCTGCTGTCGAGCAACAGAACAAGCGTGCTACGAGTACGGCGCAATCGACGCCAGCCACCACGGCGCGAGGCTGGCAGCGCCACGAACCGCTGGCGGCAGCCGCCCGCCGACTGCCGTCGCTGCGGCGGTTGGCCCGCCGGATCGTTGCGGCATGAGGTCGGCGGGCCGCCGGCGCCGCCAAACGGTTCACTCGCGGACTGCCGGCACCCGCGCTCGGCGCAAGGTATCGTCGTCGGCCGCCTCCTGTACCCGCCCACCGGTGACCGATCCTTCGGGCGAATGCAGCGCGCCGCGCTCTCGATGTTTCCGATTCCCGCGACGGCAAAGGGCGACGCCGACCGCCAAATCCCGGCTGCTGGGTGCGGCAGCTCCCGGTCACGCGAGGCGTGAGCCGACGCAGAGGAACGCTGCCACTGACCGACGGTCTACCCCCAACTTGACGGGGGAGTCTCGTTCCCGTGACGCTTTACCCGAACGAGCACCGGGAGGAGCAACCATGCCGAGCTTCGCCGCCGATATCCGACCCCTGTTTCGCGATCGGGACATCGAGGCGATGTCGTTTGCCTTCGACCTTTCGGATTACGACCAGGTCAAAGCGAACGCCGAAGGAATCTACTCGCGCATCGCTGACGGATCAATGCCGTGTGACGAACCGTGGCCGCCAGAGCGTCTTGCTCTCCTTCGTCAGTGGATTGACGCTGGTATGCCAGCCTGAGGCCGAGAGGAACGAGAGCCGGCAGGGAGACGGAGACGTGGACCGACGTTCGAGCCGGCTGCCGGCGGCCCTCGCCGGACGCCCCAGACCGTACTTAATGGCGCACCGAGGTGCTTCCGACCTCGCTCCCGAGAATACGCGCCCAGCCTTTGAACTGGCGATTGCCGCGGGTGTGGACCTGATCGAAACCGATCTCTGGATGACTGCGGATCGGCAGTTCGTCTGTCATCACGACGCGACACTCGACCGGATGACCGGCACTCCGGGCCGGATCGACTGCTTGACGCTTGCCGAAATCCAGAGCCGACCGATTCGGTCACAGGTCGACGGTCGGGACTCGGAAGAGCGCATCATGTCGCTTGACGAGGCGCTTGCGGTAGTGCCTCCGACCGTCGTCCTCGTGCTCGAGCTCAAGGACCCGCGCTTCGCCGACCCAACTGTCGGCCGGCTGCTGACCGAGCGCCTCGCGGAGCGTATCGCCGAAAGCATGGTCATTGTCATTTCCTTTCACCTCGAGCGCGCGCTCGCTGTGCAAGCCGCCGATCCGCGGATTCCGACGGGGCTGATCACCTTGCGCGATCCCCGCCCTACTCGTCCAGTCGACGTGCTCGGGCCATTCTGGCCGCTTCTTGCTGTGAACCCCTTCTACGTTCGGTGGGCGCACACCCTTGGCAAATGGGTTTGTCCTCTCGATCCTTCCCCACACCGCCGCCTCGGCTGGTATCGTCGCCTCGGCGTGGACGCGATCTTGACCAACGATCCCGCGGCAACGGCTCGGCTGCTCGGACGGTCCTTGCAGAGCTAGTCTCCCGCGGAGTTGGTGGCGGAAAGACGATCGTCGGGCAGGCGAACGCCGCTGAATGGTCCTGGCGGATCGGTGAAGCGAGCGCGAATGCTACGGTCGCCCGTGGCGACGGAGGCTGGCCGTTGAGGGTCCGAATCGGCACGGACCAGATGTTCCGGGCTCCACGATAGTCGCGCCGAGAACAATCAGGCCGAGCGCGGCGACGGGTCACCCCGGAACCTCACTACGACCGAGACCCAACGCCCCTCAAAGAAGGCTACCGTTACCAGAAGGACCAAACCTCCAACTGCGGAGAGGAGTTTGCCCGCTGTTCGGGCACTTGAGTCGCTGAACCCCCCGCCGGTCATCCAAAGACCAAGTCCGTAGACACTTGGCACAACCGACCGGGCGTAGGCCCAACGTCGTACCTGATGAACATGCCATGGACAACGTGGAGGGCACCGATGCTCGTGATGGTGCTCCCACGGATTGCGAGCACGCCGGCATGGCGGCCGGCGAGTACCATGACAACGAAGGAGCACGCCCCCGTTAAAGAGACGAAGAATGGCCACAATCCAACAACTCGCTATCCGCCGGCAGCAAGAATGAGGAAAAACAAGCCGCCAAAGAGCAGCAGCTGGAGGCCGATTGGCAGCTCTGCCCAGCCGTGACGGGCCTCGTTTGCCATCGTCCCCTCCCGTCGCACCGCACGACGGCGAAGACCTCTCGCACCCACGAGCCAAGCGATACCGGACGTGGCGCACAGGCGCCGCTTTGGGCCACGCTCGGTTCTCGGGGCCTCCCATGCGACCTCGGCCGTTTGGTCGATCCGGACGATCCCATTCGACCGAAGTCGGGGTACGATGGAGCGCGAAGGAGGGCATCAGTGTGCTGTCTACTCGCGGTACTCGTCTTCCTCGGCCCCCGCGCCGCACTCGCGTTCTGGTGGCTGGTCGACACGGCCCGATTCAACCGCACCTTCGACAACTTCTTGCTGCCGTTGCTCGGCTTTCTGTTTCTTCCCTTCACCACGCTCGTCTGGGTGCTTGTGTGGAACCCACGGACGGGCGTCGGCGGGATCGAATGGCTGTTCGTTCTGCTCGCGCTTCTCATCGACCTTTCTTCCTACGGGGGCAGCGCCTATAGCAACCGGTCACGCATTTCCGGCCGGGCCGCCTAAACGAGGTTCGGCGGCTCGTTGCCTGCTTCTCGAGCGGCGCGCCGGATATCCACCCGCGAGAGGAGCACGAGTCCGAGGACGAAAAAGACGATCAGCGAGAGGATGGCCTGCCGATAGCTGCCAGTGAACTGAAGGGTCAGACCGAAGAGCAGCGGACCGATCCAGCTCGTGCCGCGCTCGCCGACTTCGTAAATGCTGTAGTACTCGGCTTCCTGACCGCGCGGCATCATTTGGGAGAACATCGAACGGCTGAGGGCCTGGCTCCCGCCGAGGATGAGACCAATGACGATTGCCATCAGCCAGAACTCCATTGTCGTGCGCAGAACGGCGTACGCGTAGATGACGACGAACGTCCACACTGCGAGCGAGGCCATCACCGTTCGTTTCGCCCCGATCCTCCCCGCGAGCCACCCCATGCCAAGCGCACCAACGACCGCCACGAACTGAAGCACCAAAATGACGGTCGTCAACGTCGAGAGCGGGATCCCCAGCTCCTCCTGACCAAACTGGGACGAGAGGGCGATCACGGTCTGGATGCCGTCGTTGTACAGCAAATAGCCGGCAAGAAAGAGCAGCGTTTGTGGGTATTTGGGCAACTTGGCGGCGGTGCTGCGGAGCTGCTTCAGACCCACGCTCAGCGGGTTCTCGCCCGGCGGAATCGGCTTGATGGGTTGGTGCTGCCGCAACGCCAGCACGGGCACGATGGTAAAGATCCCCCACCAGAGGCCAGCCGAGCCAAGGCTTATCCGGGCAGCGTCGCTTTGGCTCAGCCCAAGGGCGCTTGACTGCGAGAACAAGACGAGGTTGAGGGCGAGCAGCGTGCCGCCCCCGAGATAGCCAAACGCCCATCCCTGCGATGAAACCCGGTCGCGTTCATCGGCGGTCGCAATTTCCGGGAGGAAGGCGTTGTAGAAGACAATCGACGCTCCGAAGGCGAGGTTCGCCAGCAAGAACAAGGCCGCTCCGAGCAGGTAGTTCGTTCCTTGAACGAAGTACAGCCCTGCTGTGGCGAGGGCGCCAAGATAGGCAAAAACGCCGAGCATCAGCCGTTTGCGCCGCGAATAGTCGGCGATTGCGCCCAAGATTGGCAGGAAGAGCACTTGGAGCAACACCGACAGCGAGGCGAGATAGGGGAAAAAGGACCCGGCGAACACAGGAACGCCGAGCGGAAACACGTAGCCCCCGGCATCAGCGGCAGCGCGGGTGACCGACGTGAGGTAGGGTCCAAGGAAGACGGTGGTCACGGTGGTAGGGAAGGCAGAGTTCGCCCAGTCATAGAAGTACCAGCCGAATTGCTCGCGCCGCCGGTTCATCGATCCTCCGTTCCGCCGTCCGCTTGGCAGTCTACCAATCCCTTGCCGCAAGCCGCGCCACACCAATGCCGCTGTCGCTTCCCGTTTTCTCGTACTCTTCCGCCGTGCGCATCGGTGTCCTTGGCGGAACCTTCGATCCAATCCACCTCGGTCATCTCATCGTCGCCGAAATGGCCCGGGAGGCAGAGCGGCTGGACCGCGTGCTGTTTGTTCCCGCCGGCCGCCCGTGGCATCGTGGGCGGACACCGCACGCCAGCGCCGAAGACCGCCTGGCCATGGTCGAGGCTGCGATCGCGGGGAACCCGGCCTTCGCTGCCTCGCGCGTCGATCTCGATCGAGACGGCCCGACCTACACGGTTGACACGCTGGAGGCGCTTGGCGCTCGCTTTCCGGATGCAACGCTCGTCTTCTTGCTAGGACAGGACGCGCTCGCCCAGCTCGATACCTGGCGCGAACCAGCGCGCATCGCCGAGTTATGTGAGATCGTCGCGCTCGCTCGGCCCGGCGCTCCGCCAATCGACCTCACGGCGATCCGTACGTACATTCCCGATGCAGCGCTTCGGGTCCGCGTGCTCGAAACACCCTTGATCGGCATCAGCGCAACGATGATTCGCGACCGGATTCAACGGGGTCTCTCTATTCGCTATTTGACCCCAGACGCCGTGGTCACGTATATCGCCCGTCGCGGGCTCTATCGTCGATAACTGCCTCTTGGCAGTGTTGGACGCCGCTGACGCTCCGCTTTGAGTCTGCGACCGGCTGCGCGCGGAGCGAGTAAGGCCAGACCTCGGAGACGAAATCACCGGGTTCGCCGTCAACGGCGATCGGGACCTTCGAATTGCGCTCGGCAACCGATTATGTCGACAATCCGAAGGGCGCTTTCGAGAAATCCCACGCTCGGATCAGCCGGGGGACGACCTTGACGATGACGCGGTGCGCCTCGTCCTTTCGATTTGCTGCGGCGATGGCATCCTCCGGCGGAGGCGCCCCGCGCTGCAGGTGGCTGAGCGCCCCATCGCGCTCGGTCAGACGATAGCGATCGACGATGTGGCCCGCGGCTTCGGCAAACGGCATCGGCCGATGGAACGGCCCGGCCTCGAACCAAATCCCTACCGTGGCGGGACCAATTTCTGCTGAATCAAGCAATGTCGCGTCGCCCTTGATCGTGACCGCCTTAGCAAGATTGGCCCGCATGCCCATGAGCGGCCGCTCGTCCATATCCACGATCACGAAGCAGCGGGGATCGCGTCGGAGGTTCCGCAGCGCTCGCCGGCGCGGGTTGGTCGTAAAGTAGATACAACGACCGTCCCAGTAGTACCACATCGGCATGATCGCTGGATAACCGTCTGGATCGAGCGTTCCGAGACGCGCAATCCAGCGACCCGAAAGGAAGTCGTCGATCTCGTCGTCCCGCATCGCGACGGTCGGGCTCCATGCGAGTGCGCCGCTTGTCTGCTCCATCCACCCCTCCAACCCAGACCTGGCCGCATCGTAGCCGCCAGTCGCTTGCTCCTCAAGCGCGGGCTATCACTGGTCGTTGCCGGCAGCGAGACGGCGGTAGAGCGCCTGCTCGGCCGGGCCGAGGGTCGCGCCTCGGCGGCGCATCGCCGTGGCAGCAGTGGAGAGAAATCGCTCGACGTCGTACCTTTCGATGCCGTCGGCGCCGCCCCAGGCAAACGGCGGGATCGTCTTGGGGAGCAGTGTGCCGCCGAAGAGGTTGCACGCGGGACCGATCACGGCGCCCGATGTCAGCAGCGTGCCGATCCCGAGACGCACCTGATCGCCGAGAAAACAGCCGATCTTCAGCTCACCCGTATCGCGGATCCCCTCGGGAAGCTCGACGCGCACGGTCCCGTAGGTGTTCTTGAGGTCGCTGGTCGTCGTCAATGCCCCGAGGTTTCCCCAAGCACCGATCACGGAATGACCGACAAACCCGTCGTGATATTTGTTCGTCCAGCCTTGGAAGATCGTTTCTTCAACCTCGCCGCCAACCAGGCAGCCCGGTCCGAGGCTCGTCCCTTGGCGCACCCGTGCGCCCGGCATCACCTCCGAGCCCGATCCAATGGCAACCGGACCCTGAACATAGGCGAGCGGGTGGACGATCGCCCCTTCCCCGATCCAGATCGGCCCTTCACGGGCGTCTAACACCGCCCCCGCTTCGACCCGTGCACCGCCCTCGATTCGCACGTGCTCCGGACGGTACACCGTCGCCGCCGGGGATACGGTTCCACTCCGCTTTTGACCACCGAGCCGATCCCAATCGGCAGCGATCTCGGCGGCATTCAACCGGACAAGGTCCCACGGCCAATCGATCCAGTCGACTGCTTCCTCTCCGACGGGAATACCATCGAGCGCCTCGAGAGGCGGACGCCCGCTCCGCACGGCTTCGCTGAATCGACGGGCACGCTCCTCGCCGAGCAGAGCCAAGATGACCCGATCACCGTCTCGCACGGCGTATTCCTCGTGCGGCGGCAGCTCGACAAGACTTTCGACGACCGTGCGCCAAAATCGCGCCGCGTACAGCGTTCGACCGTTGAGCAACCACGTTGGGCCTTCCGCGAGCGGCTCGTTGACCGGCGGGGTGTCTCCACGCTCCGCGACCACCGCTGCGATCCGGTCATTCACCAGCAGACCGATCCGTGCGGTTCCGACGACGGCAATCTTCTCCCAAAGGCGCAGCGCGCCGAGGCGCAGGTCGATTGCCGGACGCGTTAACGTGAAGGGGTAGATTGAGCGACCGTCATCAAAGACACGAAATCGGGTCGGGGACATCATGCCGACTGTTCCGTGAGGAGCCTCGCGAGCACCGCACCGACACGAGCGGCATCGTGCCGGATCGCGTCCTCCTTCTGCCAAAGCGTGCGCGGCGGGGCGCCTCGTTCTGCAACATCAGCGCTGACGATGCGCAAGCCGCGCGCCTCAAACGTTTCCCGTTCCAGCGGGGAAAGGCGCAGCAATTCGCGGCCGGCCGCTCGGTGGCGGGCCACGACAGCCGCGTCTGGCTCACTCTCGTCAACGAGCACGGCATCGATGGCGTTCCCCGTTGCAGAGAGGAGGAGGTCAATCTGGGCGGCCAACGGGACGTCGTCGCTCTGGCCGGGCTGGGTTGTCGTGTTTGCAATGTAGACGCGCTGGCCGGTGCTGGCGGCGAGCGCCTCGGGGATCCCGTTCACCGCGAGACAGGCAAGGACGGAAGTGAAAAGGCTCCCCGGTCCGAGCGTCACCAACTCGGCCTCACGAATCGCCCGGAGCGCTGACTCCGTCGCCGCTGCCGGCGGATCGAGAAAGACGCGGCGAATCGGCGGCTTTCCCGGCCGACGCACGTCGACCTCGCCGCGCACTACCGACCCATCCGCCAGCTCGGCGCACAAGTCGGCGCTCACAGCCGTGACCGGCTCGACAGTGATACGCGTCCCAGCGATTCGCGCGGCGATCGTCACGGCCTCCTCGAACGACCCGCTGGTCTTAGTGAGAACACCAAGGACGAGATTGCCAAACGCCGCGCCAGTCAACTCCGGCAGCGTCGGCGTGGTGAGGCGGTACTCGAACGCGTCCCGAATGGAGACTTCGGTCGCGAATGCCGAGATGACGTTGCGGATATCTCCCGGAGCGGGAATGTCGAAGAGTCGGCGGGCGAGCCCCGAGCTGCGCCCATTGTCGGTCGTCGCGACCACCGCCGTCACCTCCATTCCGTGCTCGAGGAGGCCGCGAGCGACGGCTACGATGCCGGTACCACCGCCCAAGCAGGCGGCGCGGCGGGCGAGCGGCAGAGGCGCAGCGATCATCCGATGGCAAGCATAGCAAAGCGCCGCCCCGACTTGCGGCCGTTACAATTGGGACCGGAGTCGTGGATGCCCCCTCGTTATTTCACCGTTGACCAAGCGAACCGGATGCTTCCGCAGCTCATTCCGCTGCTCGAAGAGCTCCGCGCGATGAAACGTCAGCTCGACCGATTGCGTGAGGAGCAAGACGCGCTTCAGGAGAAAGCGCGTGCAAATGGTCACCATCGAGCGGCGGAGATCGCAGATCTTGCGGGGCAAATCGAGCGCCTCGTGAATGAGTCTGGAGAACGAATCGCTCAGATCAACGCGCTCGGCGTTCAGGTCAAAGATATCGAGATGGGCCTCATTGACTTTCCGAGCCTGCACCGTGGCAAGCGCGTCTACCTTTGCTGGAAGCTCGGCGAGCCGTCTGTGGGGTTCTGGCATCCGATTGAGAGCGGCTATGCAGGCCGCCAGCCGATCCCGGGCCACGGCGAGTAGGGGTTTTCAGCGACCTCTCGGGTCACGTCAGCGCGGCGATTGCCGGCGCGACCTGCCGGCCACGTCAATTCGGCGGGCTTGCGGAATCTTCGCATTGGTCGGGCCGGAGACCAAAGCGGATGGTACATGCCCCTTCGAGGAAACTCGCGCCAGCAGCGCCTCGCCGAGCCGAACGCCCGTCGACTCAACGCGAGCGGCAAGGTTCTCTGACCATCGTCGATACGGTGGCAGTGGGTTACGTCTCCTGAACGCTCACCCACTTGGTGGTGGTTGGCGGCCGGTACGCTTCCATTTTCGACAGCAACCCGTCGATCGTGGTGTCTTCGAGGACGAGGCGTCGATGCTCGTCAGAAATGAAACCGCTGCGGACAGCGGCATCGATGAATGCTAGAAGCGGTTCGAAATAGCCGTTCACGTTCAGCAGTCCGCACGGCTTGCGGTGAATGCCGAGCTGGGCCCACGTCAGCACCTCGAAAAACTCTTCGAGTGTGCCGAAGCCGCCCGGCAGGGCGATAAAGCCGTCCGCGAGCTCCATCATCAGCGCCTTGCGTTCGTGCATCGAACTGACAAGATGCAGCTCCGACAGCCCGGAATGGGCATTTTCCTTCGCTGCTAGCGGCTCAGGGATCACACCGACAACCCGGCCGCCGCGAGCAAGCGCCGCGTCAGCGAGGATGCCCATGAGCCCCACTTGTCCCCCGCCGTAGACGAGGGTCACGCCGCGGTCCGCAAGGGTTCGGCCCACGTGCTCGGCCGCACGGCGAAAGGCCGGCGAGGTGCCGGCATTCGATCCACAAAACACGCATAGTGCCTGCATGGCGTCCGATCTCCACGGTGAAGGGTGCCACCGCAATGATCGCCTGCCATGCCAGCCGTGCGCTATTCAGTCGGTGAGGTAGTCGCGCAGGCCGGGCATTCGGTGCTGTTCGCGCAACTTGGCGAGCGCCTGCCCTTCAATCTGGCGAATCCGTTCGCGCGTCAGCCCGACCTCGCGGGCAACCTCTTCAAGCGTTCGCGACCGATCGTCATCCAATCCAAACCTGAGACGGAGAATGCGCCGCTCACGTTCGGTCAAATGGTTGAGCATCGCGCCGACTTCGTTTCGCAGAATCTCTTGGGTTGCCGCTTCGGCGGGTGACACCGCCGACTTATCCTCGACCAGCTCGGACAATTGGCCATCGTCTTCGTCGCCAATCCGAGACTCGAGTGAGAGCGGCCGCTGGGCCGCTTTGATGATCTGATGGATCTTCGAAACGGACACGCCGAGCTCCTGCGCTAGCTCCTCCGGCATCGCCTCGCGGCCCGTCGCTTGATGAATTCGCCGTGCGGCGCGCATCATGCGATTGATCGCCTCGATCATGTGCACGGGAATGCGAATCGTTCGTGCCTGATCCGCGATCGCACGCAGGATCGACTGGCGGATCCACCACGTCGCATACGTAGAGAACTTGAAGCCCCGCTTATAGTCGAACTTCTCGACGGCCCGCATGAGCCCAAGATTGCCCTCTTGGATGAGGTCATCCAGCGTCAACCCGCGATTGAGAAACTTCTTTGCTTCATTGACGACTAAACGGAGATTGGCCTCGGTCAGCCTCCTTCGAGCGTCCTCTCCTGCGGCGATGAGGGCTTCCGCCTCGGCGCGTTCGATGGCGTCGAGCGTGCCGGCCGCGAGCAAGGATTTCGCTCGCTCACCGTCCTCGATCGCCTTGGCAAGCGCTTGTTCGTCTGCCTTGGTCAAGAGCTTCACCGGTCGAATGTCGCGGAGATAGACACCAACCGAGTTGGTAACTTCGTCGAGGTCGGCCGGCGGAGGATAGAGCTCGGTCTCGTCCTCCTCTTCCTCATCGTGCACGACGTAGTCGAACCCAGTGAGCTCGGCGTGCTCCTCATGAAGCGTCCCGTCATCGACCGAGTCGGCGAAGTCCACGCTGGCGAGGTCATCGAAGTGAGTTGTGCCCCGTGCCATCTCGCATCACCTTGCGCGAAGTGCGGCGTATGCCGTTCGGGCATACATACGCAGGAGCCAGAATCCCTGTTTCACCGCCGCCAAACGCGCAAGACTCGGTCGAGTCCAGCGAGGTCTCGCACGATGTCGATCTGCTCGTGCGAAAACACGCGTGCCGCCAACTGCCGTGCTCGGTCCCCTTGGTCAGCGGCGATCTCGCAGAGCAGCATCCCGCCCGGCGCGAGCACCGACGATGCCTGTCCTATCAGGCGGGCGATCAGTTCGAGCCCGCCGGGGCCGCCGTCGAGCGCGAGCCGCGGCTCCCAATCTCGTACCCCCGCCGGGAGCGCCGCCAATTGGGCGGAGTCGATGTACGGAAGGTTTGCAAGAACGAGGCCTACCGGACCTCGGACTCCGGCGAGGAGATCCGCGAGCACGAACTCGACGGTGAGGCCGAGCGCGTCGCGATTATGACGAGCGACTCGAATGGCACGGGCCGACCGGTCCGTGGCAATGACGCGCCAACGAGGCGCCTCATCGACGAGGGCGAGGGCGAGCGCTCCCGAGCCGGTACCGACGTCGATAGCAATTGCCGGCGTCGCTCGGCATTCCAGCGCGAGATCGATGAGGAGTTCGGTTTCGGGGCGTGGGATGAGCACGTCTGGGGTGACCGTCAGCGTGAGCCGGCGGAACGCCTGGTGTCCTGTCAGATACGCAACCGGCTCACCGCGCGCGCGCCGCGACACCAATTGCCGGAACGATGCAATTTGCGAACTGGTGAGAAGCCTGTGACGCTCCACGAGCAGCTCCGCCCGGCTCAGACCGAGCACGTGCATGAGCAGCCGCTCGGCCGCCGCGGCTGCCTCGTCATCGCCGGCAGCAATGAGCGTCGCCTGCGCTTCGCGCAGGGCGGCCTGAACGGTCAAGGGTGATTCAAGCGACGACCTGCGCCTCCAACTTCCGTGTTCGATCCGCGAGTGCGAGCGCATCGATCAGCGGATCGAGCGCGCCGTCCAAGATCGCAGGCAGACCGTGCAAGGTGAGTCCAATGCGGTGGTCGGTCAGACGATCCTGCGGGAAGTTATAGGTTCGGATCTTCTCTGAGCGCTCACCGGCGCCGACCTGCGCTCGCCGGTCTGCGGCGAGCGCCTCCTCGCGCTTGCGCTGCTCGCTTTCGTACAGCCGGGCTCGAAGCACGGCCATCGCCTTGAGCCGATTTTTCAGCTGCGAGCGCTCGTCTTGACACGTAACCACAATCCCGGTGGGTTTGTGAAGCAGCCGGACGGCGGTCGAAACTTTATTGACGTTTTGCCCGCCGGCTCCTCCGGAACGGTAGAACTCCATTTCGATATCTTCATCCCGGATGTCGAAATCGACCTCATCGACTTCCGGAAGGACTGCGACGGTTGCGGTCGAGGTGTGGATCCGGCCCTGCGCTTCGGTCGCTGGAACCCGCTGCACCCGATGGACGCCGCTCTCCCATTTCAGCCTGCTGTACGCTCCTCGACCCTGCACCTCAAACACGACTTCTTTGAACCCACCTGCCTCCGCTTCGCTGACGTCAACGACTTCGACCTTCCAACGCCTCCGCTCGGCATAGCGGGTATACATGCGAAAGAGGTCGGCGGCAAACAACGCCGCTTCCTCTCCACCCACCCCGGCGCGAATCTCCATGAAGACGTTCTTGTCGTCGTTTGGATCTTTGGGGAGAAGGGCGAGTTTCAATCGTTCGTCCAGCTCGTCGCGGAGCGGTTCAAGGCGGGCGAGTTCGTCCTTCGCCATCGCAATGAGCTCTGGGTCGCTCTCCTCGTCCAAGATCTGCCGGGCCTCGCGAATTTGTTGTTCGGTCTTGCGATAGTCCCGATACAGCTCCACCACCGGTTCGATTTCGGTCCGTTCGCGATTCAAGCGAATCACGCGCTCGTAGTCGTTGAGGTTCGCCGGGTCGGCAAGTTCGTTGGTCAGGTCTTCGTAGCGACGCACGACGGCGTCAAGGCGGTTATACATCGAGGCACCTCATGGGCAGGCTCTAGGTTGGGCGGGGGTTAAGTGTCGGCGGTCAGCGCATCCGCGATGCGCCAAAGCGGAACCATGCGGGGTTCGCCGCCTTGCAACGGTTTGAGCTGCGCCTCACCCGCCGCAAGTTCATCGGGACCGAGGATGACCGCGTAGCGCGCGCCGGAAGCATTTGCCTGCCGCATCTGGCCCTTCACTCCGCGACCGCCGACCGGACCCGCTGTCGGGATTCCTCGGCGCCGAAGGGTTGCTGCGAGAGCGACGGCGTCGGCTGCCGTTTCCTCACCGATCGCAACGACATACGCGACCGGTCGCGCGGGCGGCGGGGCCTCGAACCCTGCCTTCTTGAGATTCAACAGGATTCGCTCAAGCCCGGTAGCAAACCCGATTCCTGGCGTTGGTCGCCCGCCAAGCTGGGCAATCAAACCGTCGTACCGGCCACCGCCCCCGATCGTGCTCTGTCCGCCAACGTCGTGTGGCTGGTACTCAAAGACCGTCCGAGTGTAGTAGTCGAGGCCGCGCACCAAGCGGTGATCGACCTGCCACGGACGTCCGAGCCGGTCCAGATATCGGCTAAGGGTGGCGAAGTGACTGGCGCAGGCGTCGCAGAGCCAGTCAACGCTGCGAGGAGCGTCATCGCCGATGCGCTGGCAGACGGAATTCTTGCAATCGAGCAAGCGGAGCGGGTTCCGTTCCAGCCGCCCTCGGCAGTCGGCGCACAGGTCACCAAGGTGCCGGGCGAAATAGTCACGCAGCGCCGCGACGTAGCTCGGTCGGCACGCCTCATCCCCGATGCTGTTGACGAGCAGGCTGGTCCGCGGGATGCCCAGCTCTTCGTATAGGAGGCCAGCCATGTCGATGACCTCGGCATCGACCGTCGGATCGGCCTCGCCGATCGCTTCCACGTTGAATTGATGGAACTGGCGATACCGGCCGGCCTGCGGCCGGTCATAGCGGAAAAGCGGGCCGATGCTATAAAGCCGAACCGGCTGCGGCCATGATGCCATGCCATGTTCGAGGTAGGCCCGGCAAATTGCGGCTGTAAATTCCGGACGTAACGTCAGCGAGTTTTCACCTTTGTCGAGGAAGGTGTACATCTCCTTTTCCACGACATCGGTCGTCTCACCAACGCCACGCAAGAAAACGTCAGTCGACTCGACGATCGGCGTATCGATCCGTCGGTATCCATAGCGTTTTGCGATGTCAGCACAACGATCGAGGAGATAATGCCACTCCGGCTGATCGTCCGGGAGGATATCTTGCATGCCCCGCGGCGCGCGGTACACGGTCCGGCCTCTCTTTCACGTTCAGGATAGCTGATGAAGAAAACGCCGTGCAACCGCGCCGCTTGTCGGTGAATCCTGTGCGACGTACAATGACTGCAAGGTCCGACAGGTGCGAGAAGAGGCTGCCGTGTTCAATCCATTTCGCCGCCAACCTCTGGACGAATCGATCCGAGCCCGCGTCCCGCCGGGGCAGGTTCTCACCGACAAATGGCCGGTGCTCCACTACGGCCCGGTGCCCAAGATCGACCTCTCACGATGGACCTTCCGCGTTTGGGGGGAAGTCGAGCGTCCGGTCGAACTGACGTGGGAGCAGTTTTTGCAGCTTCCCCAGATCGAGTCGATATCCGATATCCATTGCGTCACGCGCTGGAGCCGTTTGGATAATCGGTGGAAAGGGGTCGCGGCGAAGGACGTGCTCGCGCTGGCCCGCCCAACCAAAGACGCGAGGTTCGCCGTCGCTCACGCCGAACACGGATACACGGCCAACCTGCCGCTTGAGGCGCTCTATGAAGACGACGTGCTCTTTGCCTTTGAGCATGACGGCCAACCGCTTACCCCCGAGCACGGCTTTCCCCTTCGGCTGGTCGTCCCAAAGCGCTATTTCTGGAAGAGCGCAAAGTGGGTGCGAGGACTCGAACTGCTGCGTGAGGACCGGATCGGCTTCTGGGAACAGCTCGGCTACCACAACGACGCCGATCCGTGGCAGGAACAGCGCTTCTGGAGCGACTGACTTCACCGGTCGCGGTTGGAAGGCTCGTGCCACCGCCAGCTGGCTGATTGGTTCGTTGGACTTCGACCGCGCTTGATGGATGATTCACTGCCACAACCTCGGGTTGTGGTCAGGCGATGGGCACTAGCCGCGCTCGCCGAACGGCATCGCAACAACCGGACGGCACGCCTCGGAGAGCGTCAGTCTCGGAGGCAGTCCACCTCGTTGCGACTGGCTGGTCTTCGGCCACCGCGAGTTTTGAGCGCCGACCGTTCGTCGTAACTCGGAAAGGCCTCTATCTTGCCGTGCAGCCCGCGTCCGCGGCGCAGGTGTGCCAAAAAAACTGCTGGCGTCCCGGGAAACGTCAAGACGGTGCGCACGACGTTGGCTAGGCGCACCTTGAATCAGACAGCCTACAGCGCCTCGACAGGTGCATTAGCAACGCTGGCTGGGACGGTGTTCTGGCGCAGCAGCGCTCGTGCGTCGCAGGCCATCGGCGATCTTCTCCGCGATCGCGAGCACCGGCAAGTGAACGGCAGCCCGCGGAATGGTCGGAATGAGCGACGCATCCGCCACGTAGAGGTTCTGGAATCCCCGAACCCGGCCGTCCGACTCTGCGACGGCGAGCGGGTCTTCGGGCGGTCCAACCTTGGCTGTCCCACACGCGTGGTGATAGAGATCCAGATGGTCCAGAACCCAGAGAAAGAGTGTCTCGTCCCGGATCTCGATGCCGGGTTCCGCCTCCTCCGCTAGCCAACTCCCAAGGGGTTCTCCCGCCAAGATGTCTCGTAGCCGCTCGATTCCCCGAACCAGCCGTCGGATGTCCTCGGGATGCCCGATTCCACCGCGAATTCGCGGCGCAGCGAGCGGATCCTGTGAGGAGATCATCATCTCTCCCGATTCTGCCGGGGTGAGCATCCAGATTTGGGCGCCGAAAAAGCGCCCGCCCGGTGGCGCCGCCAGATGGCTGTGGAAGACGTGTAAGTCGAACCATTCCGAGGTCGGGTCGCTCTTCACCTTACAGACGAGCGCTGCGAAGGGCGTTCCTTCCGCGAGCAGACGCTCTCGGGCGCCCGGGGCTGGCTCCCACCGCATCGAAACACCCGGCTGGTCCCACAAATTTCTCCCGATACCCGGCAAGTCGTGCAGCCGGGACCCCTCTTCAAGGATCGGACGGAGGCGATCCGCCGGTCCAATCCCGGACCGTTGAAGAATGGCTGGTGTACCGAATGTTCCAGCGCAAAGCACAATCCGCTCGGCGGCGAATCGGCGGCGCTGACCATCCTGCAGCACATGTACTGCTACTGCGCGTCCCGCCTGCCATTCGATTCGGTCTACGTGCGTGTTCGCCACGATTGTCAGGTTGTTTCGCTGGCGCGCCGGATCGAGGTAGGCTTCGGCGAGATGCACCCGCGCCATCCCAACTACATTGCGCGTGTCGCGGCCAACCCCTTCGCGGGCATCCGGGTCATTGAAATCGGCAAGACGCGGGACACCATGAGCTCGATAGGCTTCAGCGACCGCTTCGATTAGCGACGACGTCGACGTTCCTGTTGTCACGGGGAGTAGCCCGCTGCGTCCGTGGCCGGGCCACGCACCCTCGAGGTCCCGTTCGACGCGCTGCAGGTAGGGAAACAATCCCTCCCAGCCCCAACCACGGATCCCCAGTGCCTCCCAGCGATCGAGATCAGCGCGAGTCGGCCACGTGATACCGGCTGCGTTGACCGTCGACGAACCGCCGACCACCTTGCCCCGCCATTGGCGATAGGTTCGCCCCCGGGCGATCATCTGGTAGCCCCAATCGTGGGAGCCGGGCTGATACCGAGCGGAGATTAGGACGTCCGGCCAGCCGCCGGCCGCGACCGGACCGTAGTCCGGTCCGGCTTCGATCAACCCGAGACGATGGTGGGCGTCCTCGCTCAGCCGGTTGGCGACGACGCAACCGGCCGAGCCTGCGCCGATGACGATCGTGTCGAACTCGTGCTCCATCTTGCCTCGCGTGCCTGACGTCCCGGACGGAGGATAGCACGCCCAGCCGGCCGCCGGCGGCTCGAGCGGCTGAGCCCGACCGTGCCCAACAAACAGCCTCTACAACGGTGGACAACGCGGCCTGACGGTGAACCGCGTTCGCCATCCGTCCGCCCGCCGAGATCGGCGTTAGCGGACACTCCCGATTCTTGCCGCATCGAACCGTTCATCCACAGGAGGCTGTCGGGCGAGGTCGGAGGGCGTGCCGGAAGGAACGTCATCGATCGGCAAGGCTGGTTGCACGCTATGACCCCGTTCACGCTCGGTCGCGTAACCCGAGGTGAACTCGCCGCCCGTCAGCCCCTGACCAGCGTGCTCCAATCACGCGGGAATCTCGACCCGCGGCGCTTCCTGCGATCGATCTGTCGGCACGGCGGTCGTACGCTTGGCGAGCGCCGCCACGCCGAGATCGACGAGGACCCTTCTTCCCGCAACGCATCAGACTCGCCTTGCGCACGGCGGTTACCCGGGCGGGGCGAGGACGGTTGCCGCGTGCCATCCGCACTCTTAGCGCCGGTAGCACGCCACAATTCGCGCGCGAAGCGCGGTCTGGAGCGAAGAGCCAAGCCGCGAGGTTCATCGCGATTTACATCCAGACGGCGCGGTCAGGTGCAACGGCAGACGCCCGGGCGCGGGGGACAACGGCTTCGATCACCGGCTCCTCAAACCCGGTAGCAGCGAAGGTTCTTCTCAGCCGGTGCAGCAAGTCCCAGCGCTCGGCCAACGGGTCGGCCAGCCTCGAGGGCGCCTACGCTCGGGGCCATCGCACTTGCCCTTCACTGCACCGTCTGTGCTGTGTGGGAAGGCGAAAGGACCCCCGGGCGTCCGCGCCGCGGCGAAGCGCCGTCCTAGGCGCCCCGGCTCGGCCAGCCACCCGGCTGGCATCCCAGTCCGGCAGCCCACGGCCGCTTGAAACACCGTTCGACGAATTCCGGCGCGTCCGGCTACGGCTGCGCCGCCCGCGACCGCCACCGAGAGCGAGTGCCCCTCAGCGAACTGCCACACCCCGAGCCACCACGACATCGCCCACGAGGTGGTTACTCCAACGATGGCAATGAGCACACCCGAGCGAAAGCCATGGTTTTGGACAGCGGTGGTGACAACCACCGCAATGCGGCGTTGCAGCCCTCTCGGGCGCGGCGACCGCTGCGAGGAACGTCCCGCCAGACACGCCCTAGCCGTCCGATCTAGGAACGGCGACCAACAATGCTGCGGCCGTTGGGCCGGTCACCACATCGGACGAGTCACCGTGCTTCTGAAACTGCGAAAGCAAGCTACGACACGCAATCGCATCCAGACGATCGATCCAATCTCCAAATCTGAGAAGACTTGCTTCGCTGCCGACCGACCGCCGCGCCCACGGAAGCTGGCGAGTACTCGTCGGCTCTCCCTCGCCGAGCCTCGGCAGCCGGATCGTCAGGCGATGCGGCACGATCGCCTTCGCCTTGCCGATCACAGCCTCAGGCTGCTGGTCATGACGTAGTCCGGCAACGAATCTCGTACGACGTCCACGGACTGGTTAGGACCGTGTCACGAAATAGATCCAGCCAACTCCCGAACGACCGAGCGGAGCCAGCGCTGCACGGTGCGCCCGGGGGTCATCCCCCGCCGCAGTCCGCCGCACCCGATCCGTGTGATAACTTGTCATAAATATTTGACAGTTTCCGATATCCGCTCGTATAGTTGCTTCAAGGTGTGGTGGCAATGCTGCCAGTCCGGACGGACCCCCGTCTGGTCGCGGGAAAGGAGTTGTCCGATGACGGACATGACGGTGAAGGAAGCGGGGAAAAAGGGCGGCAAGACCGTCAAAGAGCGCTATGGGCCCGCGTTCTTTTCAACGATTGGCAAGAAGGGCGGGCGCGCGGTGGCGACCGAGCGCGGTCCTGAGTTCTACGCCCAGATTGGAAAGAAGGGCGGTGACGCCGTCAAGGAGAAGCACGGCCCGGAATACTACGCTCAGATTGGACGCAAGGGCGGCTACGCCGTGAAGGAACGTCACGGCCCAGACTACTACTCGACGATCGGCAAGAAGGGTGGCGAAACGCTCAAGCGAAGCCGCTCGCCGAAGAAGGCCGACTCCTAGCGGAGTGCCTCGTGGGATCCTCGAGGCCGATGGCGGCCACTTAGAGGAGAGAGCGAGGCACACGGTCTTCTTGGCTACGCCCGCCGAATTTATTCGCGGACATCCCGTTCCCGGACGGTGTCAGCAAGGCGACGCCAAAAGCGCCGACGCACCACGGCTAGGTAACGCCGGGTGAGGCGTCGAGCTCGAAGCGGGCGCCCCCGCAGCGCTGCCAGTGCATCGGGCCAGCGGACAAGGGCGGGGCGTGTCCGACCAAGGTGAACCCCGAAGCGGCGAAGCGCGGCGCGCTGGACCGCCGCAAGCTCGTCAAGCACCGCCACGTACGCTGCCGACTCGGCAGGCGCCAGCACGCTCAACATTCCCATGAGGGCAATGTCCACCGTCGCTTCGGGCTCAATCTGGAGGACCACGCCGGGCAGCCCAATCAGCGGGACGATCGCCCCGCCTACGCTCGTCCCAGCGACCAACGCCGGACCAACCGGAACTATCGCGAAGGCGACTGGGCCGCGGGGTGTTGCGACCACGACACGCTCCCGCGATTCCTTTGACCGCCAGACGGCAATCACTGGTATCCCAGCGGCGCGCAGCCGATCCGCAAGGAGCGCCGTTGCCGTCGTCTCCACCATGCTCTGCTACCAACGAGTCGGTTCTTTTTCAGTCTCCGGCCGCGAGAGGCGGCGGACTATCGGGAAAAGCCGTAACTCGTGGGGTTCAGCAACCCCGACCTACACCATCGTCCCGCACCGAACGGCGGTACGGTGTCGCGGGACATCGCCGGACGTCGGCCTCGGGCGGAACCCCGCTTGGATTGCGATGCCACACTCGTGACTGAAGAGCGGGCTGGGAGCTTGGAGACTATTGCTGGCGCGAGCCGCCGCGTCGCTGGTCAAAGTCGCCGAGATCCAGGCTGTTGATGAAATCAGCGAACGGGCGCAGCTTTTCCAGCTCCTGCTGGTCCAACGATTCAGAACGCTCGGCTGTCTTCGCCTGCTGGCCTTCCTCTTCGAGGTAGATTCCGGCCTTCTCGAGGACGGTCTCTTCGGCGAAGATCGGAGCCTTTGCCCGCACCGCGAGTGCTAGCGCATCGCTTGGGCGCGAGTCGAGCTCCACTTGACGTCCGTCGACATCAAGCAGGATACGTGCGTAGAAGGTGTCGTTGTTCAGATCGCTGACGACGATCGAAAGGACGCGGCCGCCGAGCTCGCCAATTGTGGCAAGCAGCAGGTCATGAGTGAGCGGGCGCGCCACAGAGACGTCCTGAAGCTTGATTGCGATGGCGTCCGCCTCTGCTGGACCGATCCAAATCGGCAAATACCGATCGGACTCCTTTTCCTTCAGAATGACGACCCGTTGGTAGTTGAGCAGGCTCACCCGGATGCTTTCGATCACCATTTCGATCATCGCTCCGGCCTCCCCGCATCAGCGTTCCCGAGCCGGTTGCCAGCCTGCCGTGCCCGGCGAGCGCCGTGCAACCCTCTAGACATTGTACGTCCAGTCCCGGAGGCGATCAACCAAGTCGGCCAGTCACCCGTGGTTTACGGCTACGTGATATACTGCCGCCGGCGCTTTGGCAGCCCCTCTCACGACCACGGCTCAAGGGACTTTGTGCAAGGTCACCTCGGTTCTTCTCACCAAACGGCGGTGATTGCGGCGCTGCTGCACGACATCGGCGTGCTTGCCCAGCGATCCTCGGATAGTGCGGGTCCAACGACCGGCCACGCGGCCCTCGCCGCGGCATTTGTCGCCGAGCGAGCACCTGCCCCGTTCCGTGCCGCCTCAACCGCCATCCTCGCTCATCACCGACCCGACGACCGGATGAGCCGTCTCGTAGCGGCGGCCGATCGGCTCGCCGCCGGCGGACCCGACGACGAGGACGCCGGCCGCCCGATTTTGCAGCGCCGCTCGCCGTTCTCGCAGCTTACCCTCGGCCTCGCCGAGAATGCGCCCGGGCGCCCGGCAACGTTCTTTCCCGTTGGCCCGTTGACGGCAGAGCTCGAGGATCTCACGCCCCGCTCCGCACCGCTCGAGCGGGAGGATGTCCGACGCCGGCTGCTCGCCCTCGCCGAGATGATCGCGACCGAGCACACCACGGCATCGAGTCCGGATTTCGCCGCCTACGTCGAAGGGCTGCTCGATCTCGTCTGGCGGACAGCGGCCCTCGTCCCGGCGCCAGCGCGCGAACCGGCAAATGACATCTCGTTAGCGGCACACCTTCAGGTGAGCGCCGCGCTCGCCGCCTGTCTGGCGGCCGATGGCGTTGAAGACCCCCAGCTTGATGCAATTGCGGCGGGCGATGACAGCGCACTCGATGCGCCGGTAGCGGTGCTGCTGGCCGCTCGGTTTTCGCGCTGCCCAGCACATCCCGGTGACGCGCTCTCGCTCGAGGGTCTTCAAGCTCGCTCGTTCCTCGACGCTGAGCTAACTGCTGCGATCGGTGACTGGCTCCTCACCTCTCTGGGCGTGCCAGCAACCGGGCGCCTCGCACTCGCTGCGGACTCGTTCTTGATGCTGCTCCCGCAGACGGCCGCGCAACGTTTGCCCGAACTGACGCACGAGATCGAGCGACGGCTCCTCGACGCCGGGGGCAACATCGTCATGACGGTTGCCAGCACCTCAGTCACTGGCCGGGAAGTGAGCCGCGGCATTGGCCCAGCGATGGACCGGCTGCGAGCGGGGCTCGAGCGGAATGCTGGCCGACCGTTCGGCTCGCTGAGCGCTGTTGAGCACAGCCGGTTGTTCGCTCCCTACGACCCGGCGGACGATGAACCGGCCGAACACTATGCTCAGTTCGCCGCGGCGCTGTCCGACGCTCGCTTCCTGCTCATCGAGACGGTGGCACAGGTCGACGGCCCATCGAGCATCCAACGCTCACTCGCGGCGTTTGGCCGCCGCGTCACCCCGCTTGCCGGCGTTCCAGTGGACGACCTTGGAGATGGCGTGACGGCCGCTCAGCTCGCGCGGCTTGGCGGCGTCGGGCCGCACGATCCGGCAGCGCGGGCCTGGGCCGTTCGACAACGCGTACCCGTTTCGCTCGGCTCGCGGCCAGCGATTCGACCAGCCGCCGGGCCCGCCGGCATGGCTCTGCTCGAGGTCGACCTCGATTTTTCGACCGACCTTCTCGTCGCAGGACATGCGGAGGCCCCGCTCGCCCGTCTGGTCGATGTGCTGCAGTTGCTTGGTCACTTCTTTTCGACCGTTGGTCCGGCGGCGGCGGAGCGTCAAGCTACCGGCGGTCTCCCCGTGGTAGACCGCACCACCGACGGAGTAACCCTCGCTGGTCGACCCGACGAGCTGCCACGGCTCGGGTTTGCGCTCGCCCAAAGCTTGGGCGCCCTCGCGAACGACCATCCGGCGGTCCGCCTGTCCGCTGCGGTTGGCGACCGGTTTGGTAGCGCGGAGGCGCAACGTCGAGCGGTTCACGCTCGGTTGCGAACGAATGCCAAGCAGTACCGGCGTGGTCGTGGTCCGACGCGCGTGGGCCGAGATAAGGGCGCAATTACGTTTTTGGGCGCAACGGTGGGCTGGGAAGAATTTCGCTCGGTTTGGGAGCGTTTCAACCGCCTTACGGACCTCGTGACGAAGCGACGAGTTCCCAGCCGCCTGATCGCAGTTGCTCGGGCAGGCGAACTGGCGAGCAGCCGTGGCGCGTGGTCGTGGCGGGCGACCTTTGCGCTCCGAGAGCTTGCGCGGAACGGTCGGCTGCCCGACGCCGACGCCGCCAACTTGACGAACGAACTGGCCCGGCCGGACGCGGCCGCGCGTCTCGCGCTCGCCGCCCGCTGGGCCGAGCAAGCGCTCAGCAGTCAATCCGCGGAGGCACGTCATGAATGAGGCGCCTGAACGACGAGCCGGTCCGCCCCGCGGCGGTCCACGGCCGGGCGGCCCACCCCGCGGCGAGGGTCGGCGGCCGGTGGAGCCGTTTCGCCCAATCGACACGAATGACTTGCGTGCCATCGTGGTGGACGGCAACACCGTGACGATGATTCACGAGGCACAGCGCCTCGCGCGCGCACTCGCTGGCGAACGGCTCGAAGCTCGTCAAGCCACGAGCGCGGCGCTCCGAATCGTCTGGGGTGAGCTTCGTCGCATCGAGCTCGACTGGCCCGATACCGCAGGACGCGACCTACCCCTTCTCAAGCCAAAGCTCGCCTATCTTGCCGGGCGAGCGGGAGGGGCCGGGCGAGGTGTCGGCGATGTGCAGCAAACGCTCGGTCCGGCGATCGACCTCGTTGGAGACGACCGTGACCGCTTCGATCATCTCGCGCAGTTCGTCGAAGCGCTGATGGCCTATTACTACGCCGGCCCGCAATTTGGCGGGCGCTAACGCAGGAGGACCGACATGCCCGACGGGACGGCATCGACGCTATACGGGCGCATCATCGTTCGCGCGGTCGTCCAAGTCGAAACCGGGCTGCATGTCGGCGCAGGCACGACAGGCGCAATCACGGGCCTCGACTTTCCCGTGATCCGCGATCCGCTCTCCGGGCAGCCGTATCTTCCCGGTTCGTCCTTGCGCGGAAAGATGCGCGCCGAGACCGAGCGAGTGCTTGGCCTGACGCCGAATAGTGCGGGGCGGGGTGGCGTTCAGTTCTACGTCCCGTCCAGCCGCGAAGAATATGAGTCGAACCCGATCGGTCGGTTGTTTGGTGTTCCTGGGGCGCGCGCGTTCGCCGTCGATGGCTCGGCTCGCCTCGTCGTGCGCGACGCGTTTCTCACGCCCGAGAGTGCGGCGGCACTGAAGCGGGCGCGCACCGAGTTGCCATTCACCGAAGTCAAGGCCGAAGCGTCGATCGATCGGGTCACCGCCGAAGCCGTTCCCCGTCAGATCGAACGGCTGCCGGCCGGGGCACGCCTCGGACCAGCGGAGATGATCTACAGCATCTTTTCGCCCCGTGACCTAGCCGATTTCGCATGGGTTGCTCGAGGCTTGCAACTCGTCGAGGACGATTATGTCGGCGGCCACGGCTCGCGCGGGAGCGGCAAGGTGCGATTTGTCGAAATCGACGTCGACCTTCGCTCTCGCGCCGGGTACCGTGGCGAGACCGGTGCGACCTTCGAAAAACGCCGCTACGCCGATGTGCCGGCGCTGCTTGCCAACTTGGACGAACTCACCGGCGCAATTCGGTCGGCATTGGCGCTGCCCGCGTGAACGCGACGCTCCTGCGGCTTGTGCCGCGCGGACCCTTTCACTTCGGCGTGGACCCGTCTGGAGAACCTTCGCCAACCGTCGGCTCCGACTCGCTGTTCAGCGCCCTGTGCCTCGCCATGCGCGACTTGTTCGGCCCGATGCGACTGGCGAGCTTTTTCCGGATTATTCGCAGCTCGTCGGATGCGCCACCCCTTCGGTTCTCGAGTGCCCTTCCCTACGCGGGAGACGTTCTTTTCCCACCAAATCCTGCGGGAGAGGGCTGGATCTCGCAGCGGTTGTTCGAGGCGGCGGTCAACGGCGAACCCCTCGGTGAGGTTCACCGCGCCCAAGATGGCCGGCTTATGGCCTCCCGCGCCGAGCGCTTACCTCCCGGTCCCGTCTGGGTGGTCGAAGAGGTTCGGCGAGCCCGGGTCTCGCACAGAGGCGCCGAGCCGTTCACCGATCGTTTGATTCGGTTTGCCCCAGGCTGCGGCCTCGCCATCATCGCGCAAATCGATGCCGATTGGCGCGACGATATTCTCGCTGCGATGCGCTCGCTCGGCGATTCCGGACTCGGTGGGCGACGTAGCTGGGGAGCCGGCCAGTTCGATCTGGGAGTGGAGCCGTTCGAGATCCGTGAGCCGGATCGGCCCGGTCGCTATTGCACGTTGTCACTCTACCTGCCATCTGCTCGGGAGCTGGAAAGCGGCGTCTTGAATGAGCCGGCGCGCTATCGCATCGAGGAGCGGAGTGGCTGGACCGCTGGTTCGTCCGGCAGCGTTCGACACCGGTCCATCCGCATGCTGGCTGCGGGCAGCGTGCTCGCCGCTCCGGCCGGCCGGCCGCCGATCGGGCGGTTGGCAGACGTCACCCCCGCCGGGTACCGCGACCACGAGGTGTTTCGCGCTGGCTGGGCGCTGCCAGTCGGCATGGCGGGAGCCGCATGAGCGCTCACGTTCGACACTTTCGCCTCATCCTCGACGTGGTGACACCGCTTGCGATCGGCACCGGTGGACCCGACTTGCTGCCCGAGTTTGACTATTTGGCCAGCGAGGGCGCTCTCCTCGTCTACGACCTGACGAGCGGACCGCGTGATGGCAATGGGCGCCTGATCGGCATGCCGGAGCCGGTTTACCGTCTGGTGTTCCGGGGTAGCAGCGCCCCGGGGCCCATCCGCCCAGTCCTCAAGGATCTTGGTTCAGCGCCCTACATTCCGGGAAGCGCAGTCAAAGGGGCGCTTCACACCGCAGTCGCCGCAGTCTTGCTGGAACGGGAGCGTTCCGCCGGCCGGCCGGTAAAGAAGGACGAGCTCGCGCCATCCGCCCGGTTCGCCGGCCAGCCCATTGAGCGCCGCCTCTTCGGCGCCCAGCCGCGTGCAAGCGGCCTGCGGGCATTGCGAATCAGCGACCTCCGCCCATTGGAGGCGGTTCGCCTCACGCTTACCGCGGTCCGCACCTTTGGACAGGAAGACGGGTCACTTGCCGCTCTCTCGGAAAGGGTGGCAGCGGAGGCGATCGCGCCCGGCGCTCGTTTCTCCGGTTCCCTCACCATCGACGACGCCCTCCTGAGACTGGACCAGCCACGGTTTGAGGGTGTGCCAAATCGCACGGTAATCGCCGAGGTGGTCGCCCTGGCACGGGAAGACGGTCTCCGTCGTGCTGCGGCGGAACGTGCCTACTTCGCCTCGGCCGGCGCGAGCGTCCTCACAGCGTTCTACGATGGACTGGTAGCAGCAGCGAGCGCGGCAAGCGAGACCACGTTCTTGGTGCAGCTCGGCTGGGGAGCAGGGTGGGACTCGAAGTCGTTTGGGCCGGCGCTCTTCGCCAGTCCAGATTGGCCGTCAATCCGAGCGGAGTTCTTCGCAGGCCGGGTGGAACGTGGACGGCCCGTCGAGCGCGGTCGACCGGCTCAACGGGGGCCGCGGCGCCACAACTCGTGCGCCGAGCGGCTTCCCCGCCACGCGGAAGCTGGTCGAACGAAACGGTGGCGCGGCGCTGCCGCTGGGGTGGGCGCTGGCCACACTCGTTGCGCCCGACGCGCCGCTTCCGGAACGTCTCTCTTTGCCTGTCACGTGGGAAGACGATGCCTTCGCCGAGGTCGAACGAGTTCCCGCCGGCGCCGCGGCTCCTAGCCGCGGTCCTGAGCGGCCCGAGCCAGCGACGCCGTTCGCCGCACTGCAGGCGCTCCTCACCCCGAGAGACGCGCCGCCGGCCCAAGAAACGGCCGCGCCACCCACGCCGATTCCGCGGATATCCGACCGCAACCTCAAGGTCGGCATGACCCTCGACGGCGAGATTGTCGCGGTCGAGCCTACACGGCTCTTGGTCGACGTCGGGCGGAGCAATCCGGCGATTCTCGACGCGCAGACCGTCGGTGGGGGGAACTTGTCCGCTCGCTTCAGCGTGGGCCAGCGCCTCCGTGTCCGAGTGATCACGCCTCCACCGTTTCTTCCGCGATCCGCCTCGCCTAGCCGCATCGTGCCACGTTTGAGACGTGATACGCTTTCTCACGTAGAGTGCGACCCACGCCGAGGAGGAGCCATGCGGGAAGCAGCGTTGCTTGAGGTCTTGCCCTCCCCCGACGAGCTCGCTGCGCTCGACTCAATCCAGCGCCGAGTGCTGTGGCTGGCCACGAACATCGTCCATCACGCGAACAATGTTCGGCCGGATGTCGACGGGACGAAGGTAGAGGGGGGCATCAGGCGTCATCGGCGTCGATGGTCTCGATCCTTACGGCGCTCTACTTTGCCTTCTTGCGGGCCGGCGACCGAGTTGCCGTGAAGCCAGCACGCCGCGCCCGCCTATCATGCCGTTCAGTATTTGCTCGGCAACCTTGAGCGGCGCTATCTCACCACGCTCCGGAGCTTTGGCGGCCTGCAGGCCTACCCCAGCCGCACGAAAAGACCCCGATCCGGTCGACTTCTCGACGGGATCCGTTGGGTCTGGGCGCCGCCCGCCCCGGCCTTTGCAGCGCTCACCGACCGGTACCTGCAGTTGCATTTCGGCGCCCCAAGTGGCCGGCGTTATGTCGCGTTGGTAGGCGACGCCGAGTTGGACGAGGGGCAATGTCTGGGAGGCGGTCACCGAAGAGCATCTCCGCGACCTCGGCAACATCATTTGGATCGTTGACCTGAAATCGGCAGAGCCTCGATTCGAGTGGTGCCGGGGATTCGCGCCCGCCAGCTCGAGGCCATCTTTCGGGATAGCGACTGGCACGTCGTCGAAGCAAAGTACGGTCGACGATTGCAAGCTGTCTTCGCCGGGCCCGGCGGCGAGGCGCTGCGCCGCCGCATCGACGACATGAGCAACGAGGAGTATCAGGCGGCAATTCGCCTGCCGGGCGCGATCTGCCGGGAACGGTTTATTGTCGGCGCAGACGACCCGGCCGGCGTCGAGCGAGCTCTCTCGCCGTTCGCCGACGACGACGTTCCTGGGTTGGTCAGCGACCTCGGCGGACAGCGACATCGCCGAGCTGCTTCGGTGTGTTTCACGAAGCCGTATCCGTCCCGGATCGCCCGAGCGTTGTCTTTGCCTACACGATCAAAGGCTGGGGGCTGCCGATCGCCGGCCATCCGCTCAATCACTCGGCCTTTGTTGACGAGCAAGCAGATGCAGGGAGCTTGCTGTCAAGCTCGGGATTCCGCCAGAAGAGGATGAATGGCCCCGCTTCCCGCCGGGTAGTCCGGAAGCGGATATCTGCCAGAGAAGCCGCGGAACGGCTGCGCGGCCCCACCCACACGACCGGCCGCCGCCGGCGCTGACGCCCAACGACATTCCCGAGAGCATTGGTCATCAACCGCTGGCGGTCACGTCAACCCAGGAGACACTCGGGTCGGCTCTTGGTCGAACTCTCTCGGCTGCCGACGTTGGGGGCGCGGGATCGTCACCGTTGCTCCGGATGTTTGCCGTCTCGACCAATCTTGGCGGCTGGATTAATCGCGTCGGGTGTCTTTAGCGCGGACCGGAGAGGGATAGCTTCGAGCCGAGCCCGCAGCCCGTTCGCTGGCAGCCGGGCCCTCGCGGCCAGCACATCGAGCTCGGTATCTCGGAGATGAACCTCTTTCTCCTGCTCGAGCAGCTCGGCCTCTCAGCCGAAATGCAGGGGGAACTCCTGCTGCCCATCGGCACGGTCTACGACCCCTTCGTCCTTCGCGGCCCTCGACGCCTTCATCCATGGCCTGTACTCCGAAGCGAAGTTCATCGTCGTCGGGACGCCGTCCGGAATCTCGCTAAGCCCGGAAGGTGGGTGCGGCACCAGTCAACCGTGACTCCATCGCTCGGCATCCGAGCTCCCGAATCTCATCAGCTATGAGCCGTCGTTCGCCCGTGAGGTCGAGTGGATTTCTCTTGGAAGGCGCTGCGTCAGTGTACCGACCGCCTTCACGGACGGGCGAGGTACCTGCGGTTGTCGACCAAACCGTTGGCGCAACAGCTCATCGAGCCTGCGCTGACGCGACTGGGCGAATCGACCCTCTCCGGCGGCACGTGCTAGCCGGAGGCTATCGCCTCGTCGACGCGCGGCACGACGCACCGGAGACGGACTGGGCCGCGATGGTGCAAATCGCGGTTGCCGGAGCGATGGCTCCTGAGGCAATCGAAGCGGCTCGCCGATTGCATCGGGAGGGGGTCGCGGCCAATGTGCTTGCAGTCACGAGTGCCGACCGGCTCTACGCCGCACTCGTTGCTGGCCGCCGGCGAGAGTTGGCAGGACAACCCGGTGGCTTTGGCCAGCTCGAGACTCTGCTGCCGCCAGACGAGCGGAGGGGCCCCGATCGTCACGGTGGCGGACGGCGCGTCGCACGCCCTCACCTTCCTTGGCGGCGTTTATGGTGCGCCGGTGGTGCCCCTTGGCGTCGATCAGTTCGGCCAATCGGGCACACGAGCCGATCTCTATCGCCAGTATGGCATTGACGCCGACGCGATCGTCGCCGCCGCGTTCTCCGCACTCGACTTGGTGCAGTGACCGAGCGGACGGGGTTACGCGTCCGCCGGCTTGGGGCACGCCTGCTCGCGTTGGACGATGTTGACCTTGGTCACAATCCAGGTTCGGCGCTCCGGGGAGCCCTCGCGGCCGCCCTGCGTGATCGCCGATGCGATGACGATGCGACATGGAACTCGAGCCATCGGCGACATTGCCCAGCGTGTTTGTTCCTCGCTGGCGCTGACCCGGCGTGGCCACGTGGCCGGGACCTGCCACGTCCCTATACCATCGAACCCGTGACGCCACGCGTCGCCGCCGGCGAACAATGGAGCTTCAGCCTCACCCTGATCGGCCCGGCGATCGAGCTGAACGAGGCCGTGATCGATGCGGTCGAATTGGCGGCTGCGCGAGGGATTGGGCGCGGTCGCGGCCGCTCGGTCCTCCTCGAAGCAGTATGGCTTTCCCCGATCGATGACTTGGGTGCTTCCGTCGCTGACGACGAGCGCATCACTGCCTCGACGGAGCCGGTTGAGACCCTCACCATTGCATTTCGTACGCCGCTGCGGCTGACACACCGGGGCAAGCTGGTCCGATCGCCCAATCTCGAGGTGTTGGTGCAACGGCTGCTCGAACGCCTCGAAGCGCTGAGTTTGCTTTATGGCGACGACCCACCGCCTCCTGCGGTGTGGCGGGCGCGTCGGGCAGCGGTCCAGCCCGTTGCTCAAGGCGCGGTGCTGGAGCACGACGCAACCCGCTGGCATGACGCGTGGAGTGGGTCACGCCGGAGCGGTACGATCACGCCAACGGGCGGTATCGTCGGCGAGGCACGCTGGCGTGGCGATCTCACCGCTCTTATCCCTTGGCTTCGCTGGGGCGCAGCCGTTCATGTCGGGAAGAACGCCGTCAAGGGCGATGGCTGGATCGCACTCAGCGCGGTTAGCGCCTCGCCGCCCTCTAGACGCGGGGAATGACCTCATCAATCAGCAGTCGAAAGGTGCGCTCGCAGAATGCCCGATCGATTCCCGGCGAGGGAAACGGCAGTCGAAATGTAGTGAATGCCGCTGTCGGCTTCGAACTGGCGAAGCTGCTCGACGACGTCGTCCGGCGTGCCGCAAATCACGTGATGGCGCTCGGCGCCTCGCATCGGCGCCTCGGTGTTGCGGTAGAAATCGGCAGCGCTGACCGGGCTCCACGGCCCCCAGAGCGCTGGGTCGTCCGGATGGCGGAGCCCACGGAGGTAGGCTTGATGGAGCTCCGCAAGGCTGCGCAGGGACTCCTCCTCGGCTTCGGCGCGACTGTGCGAGACAATAATTTTGCGGGTCGCCTTCGCTTTCCTTGCCAGCCGCTCGGTTTCCTCTTCGGAGATCCCCTCTTCTGCGCAAATCGCGCGGAACCGGTCGAGCTGGCGCTTGAGCGCTGTCGCGTGGTCAATGCCAAAAATGGGATGCGCCCGCCAACGGGCGCACCAGCGGAGCGAATGCTCAGAGGTGGCAACGATGTACAGTGGTGGTCGCGGCTTCTGATACGGGCCGGGCGAGATTTCCAGATAGGGTATTTTCCAGATCTGACCGTCCAGCTTGGGCACTGGGCGACCTTCCAGTGCTGGAATGAGCACCGCCATCGCCTCTTCGAATGACTGGCGGCTCGTCTCCTCCCGGGCGCCGAAAGCGGCTGCTTCAAGCGCGACATGGCCTCGCCCCAAGCCGATGTTGAGCCGTCCCCGACTGAGTTGATCGACCCAAAGCATCTCGGAGACGAGGTGCACGGGGTGATGAAAGGGAACGAGCGCCACGCCATAGCCAATGCGAATTCGCGAGGTAATCGCCGCCATGTGGGTGAGGATGACCGAGGGGGCGCTCGCGGACGACCAATGCGAGAAGTGATGTTCGGTGAGCCAGACCGAGTCGAGGCCGCCCTCGTCGGCGAGGCGCACCTGCCACATCAGATGCTCGATTTCGCTTGGCCAGGCGTCGTTGCCCTTATCCCAATCGGGGTGGCCACGGGTGCGCACAGCGTGGTGCCGAGCCCGATTTTCATCCTCGGTCTCTCGCTACTTCACCTTGTACACCGAATCCATGCTCCAATTGCCGATTGACGCGGGCACACGCACGTCGCGGATTTTAGGCGAGTGGATGACGTAGAGCGGCGAGAGAACGATGAAAATTGCCGGCACGTCCTCGCGGAAGATGCGCGTTACCTGCCGACCAAGCTGCTGACGGCGCGCCGGATCTCGCTCTGAATACAGCTGATCGAAGACGCGTTCCCATTCGCGATTGCAGTACCAGACGTTTGTCGGCGGAGCGCCTGCTGGCCGATCGCAGCCATTCGTCGTTCGAACCGTTGCTCCGAACCCATTTTGGTCGCCGGTGCCGCCGGCGTAGATGTCTCCGAGCAGCTGATTATTCCGACCAAAAATCTTGTCCTGCATCACGGCGTTTTCGTTGTTGTGAAGGTCTGCCTCGACACCAATCGCCATTAAGTCACCGTGGACGGCGAGCACCGTGTCGGCGAGGCTCATCGGCGAGAAATCGATGCCGTAGGGCAGCTTGAAGCCGTTCGGATAGCCAGCCTCAGCAAGGAGCTGCTTGGCACGGGCTGGGTCGTAAGGGAACGGCGGCAAATCGGGATCCCAAAGGACGCTTCCCGGAACCGCGAACTGGCCAACCGGCTGAGCAAAGCCACGGTACACCGTCTTCGCGATTGCTTCCTTGTTGACCGCGTAATTCAGTGCGAGACGTACTCGCCGGTCGCGGAGCGGGCTCTGCCGAACTTCGTTCGGTCCTTGAGGAATCGAGTACGAGACGTTCGAGACGAAGAACGGATTGACCACCATGCCAGATCGGCGGAGATTGTCGGCGTTCTCCGCCGAAAGGTTCGCGAAGGGGACGATATCAATCTCCCCGGTCCGCAGACCGTTGATCAACTGAATCGGTTCCGGAATGGCACGAATGATGATTTCAGTGGCGATAGGTGAGCGATAGGCGTGAGGCGTGCTCTTCTTGCGAAAGCGAATTTGATCGCCGGGCCGAAAGTCGACGAGTTCGTAGGGGCCGGACCCCATGGGCTTGTCACGAAAGCCGTTCAATCCGCCGACCGACTCGAAATAGCGCTTCGGGATCACCCAAAAGAAGGGGCCGCCGTTGGGCACGCTCACGTCGACGGTTCGAGTGGTCACCACCACGGTTGATTCATTAATCGCTCGAGCGCCGGTGACGGTGGTAAAGAAGGAGCGTTGCGGCCAGCCAGCGTTGACGATCTGGTCGAAGGTGAACGCGACGTCCTCCGCGGTCAAGGCTGAGCCATCGGTCCACTTCATGTCTTTTCGGATCGTGAATGTCCACGTCAGCCCGTCTTGCGAGAGCTCCCATTTTTCGGCGACGGCTGGCCGCGGCTCGAAGTTTGGGCCGTATTGCGTCAGGTTGTCATAGAACGGCCAGAACATGTAAAAGGCCGAGGCCGACACTTGCGGAGTGAGATTCGCCGGTATACCGGAGACGGCGGCACGGATGATCTGCTGCTCGTCCCGCACGTCCCCTGGTGCGGCCGGTGGCGGAGGGACCGAGGCGGTGGTGGCCGGAGCGCAGGCTGTCAAGGCAACGAGCGCGACCACTGTCCAGTGAACGCAACGCATCGGCGACCTCCCAGTCTACGGTTTGAACACCCTCCTGTCGGTGTTGTGGCCACCATCATACGCTATACCGTGTGGGAGGAGCGGTTTCTCAGTGCGGTCATTTCCGGGCAGGTTCTTCGCGCGACGTTCACCACGGCACATCGAGGGAGACTGCCATGGCTCCGCCCCCGAAGCCCGATCCGGCGCTCTTGCCATTGAGCGTGGAGCCGGCAAACGGCGCCCTCTCTAGGTCGAGCGTGGCGATCGGCTTGCCAATGGCTGAGAGCTTAGGGTTTTCGTTCCAATTCGGGAGGATGTCCACCGAGAGTAGTGGGCCCCGTGACGGCGCGGCGGCACAGCTCACACGAGCGTTGCGGAGGAACTTCGGAGCGACCTGGTTTGCCCGGGAGGTCCGAAAGAGGCCACTGCTTGACCGAGGGTAGGTAAATCATCTCGCGGTTCAAGGCAACGCCGTCCAAGTTCCTGAGCACATCAACCTCGAACCGGTTTCAGGGTGCCGATGTCCTGCCTCGGCGCACAATTCGTGCGCCCGCCGCTCCGGGTCCGCTCAGGGTCACATGCCGGTTCGGTTTCATTTTGCTGACAATCGAGCCTAACGCGGTAGGGCCCGACCGACAGGGATTCAAGTGTTCATCCTCGCTTTGACGGCCACTTGACAGGCGACCTCGTTTTTGGGACGTGCCACCGGTACGCGGAGGCTTGACACCATCCCTAACCTTCGCTCTCGTATTCGGCACGAACATCAACCGGGCAGTCGTGGCCCCTGTGAACAACGCACCGCCGTTGCTGAGACGATCGGAGAAAGATTTAAAGGTTTCAGTCGGCGTGGTGCATCAGAACACGTGGCTTACTGAAGGCCCGAAACGGAGGTCAATTGATGCGACATCAAGCAGCAGGTCCCAGGCAACCTCGAGCGTATCTGACGCCGACGAAAAATCTGCCTCGGCTAAAGAGTGTATCCACCTATTACGCTTAACTCGTGAAGAATCGACCCTCTTAGCTAAGTCTGGTCTAAGCTTACGAGCCTTCCTAAGGATCTTGACAGTCTCTGATACGGTATATTTCCCAGGGTCACAAGATACGGGCTTACCGTTAGGGTCGTCTATCGGCGGACGTTGCTTGGGATCGCTTGCCAATGACTTTCGATATGTTTGAAAAGCTAATCCTAATAGATGTTCAACCAGCGTCCATGATGTGGTTAGACTGAGGCTGTAGCTATGCTGCTGAATGAACTCTACCGAACGCAAGATAAGATCGGCGTACAATAGCGCCTGTCTATCGCTAGGGTTGCTCTGCCGCGGGTTCATCAGATTGTCCAAAAGTTCGAAGGATTTCTTGATGACATCAGCGCCGATTTCGAGTGGCTTGGGCAAAGGGCAGTCATCGGCATCAGCGCTACCCGTCGCAATAGTACCGGGAGCTAACTTTGAGCGCTTCAGTTGCAACAGATACCAGGCTGATGCCTGGCCCGTACCTGGATGAGGCACCTTATCATTCAAATAAACACAGATATCAGCGAGTGAGAGCGTTTTTACAGGTATACCACGTAGATGTTGAACTCCCTGAATAACAGTATACAGGCATGCGAGGTGAGCGTTCATGACCCGAACTCTATGCTCAACAGCTTCTTTCCACTTTGCCATTTCATCGGGATTGAAGACTAGCAGCTCGTTGGTTTCGTTGTAGATCCTCGCGTAGTTTGACATCGCTTTCCGAAGCTCGGAGTCGTCCTTATCACACCAGCGCGAAAAGTCAAATCGGAAGAGGCCTTCGTAAGTGGCAAAGACCTCCACTCCACACTTCAAAATTTGGCTATGAACCGTCCGATCCAGCGTGTTGACATCGATTTGGGACGGATCGCTCGGCGCAGAGCCAACCCAAATCGGCGGCCAGAAAAGATATGCGGCTTGATTCCACGGCATGCTCGAGCCTTTTCTAAGGTCGGCGATCGTCGTCGCCATAGCTTTTGGAAACGACGCCTGAAGGGCCTGTTGGAAACCAGCAGGACGCGTATACGACTGTTGTGCGAGCCTAGGGCGACCCCCAAGGCTCTTCGTGGTGGTGGAGACGGGGGAGAATCGAACTCCCCGTCCAGAGCAGTTCGGTGCGCGATATGCTACGGGCATAGTCGGCGTTTGCACGCTTCGCCCAGCAGACTCCCACCGACGGGATTCTTTCGGGCTAGTCGAGAAGGCTTAGCGCTGTCCCGCTCGACACGGGACAACGAGCATCCCGGCTCAATGGCGCCCACTCCCCTCCCACCGGGATGAGGAGAGGGTGGACGTCGCTGCTAATTAAGCAGCGAGAGCGTAGTTGGAAGTGCCAGTTATGGCGTGCCGAATCGTTTACGAGTGGATCGGCATCCTCGGCCCGCAATCGCGTCACGTCCCCCTCTGTCGAAACCTGGCGTCCCCGCGACGATTCGGGATCACGCGCCCTTGAACGATATCCCAAATGGCTCCCGAAGGCGGATTTCACCTTCGGTTCCTTATCGAACTTTAAGCGCGCGCTCGATTTCTCGCTGGGCGTCACGCTCGGCGATGGCATCCCGCTTGTCATGCAGCTTCTTGCCTCGCGCCAAGCCGATGGCCACCTTGGCGACGTCGTTCTTGATATAGACCCGGAGCGGGACCAACGTGAGGCCCTTTTCCTTCACCTTTGCAGTGAGATACGCGATCTCCCGCCGGTGAAGCAGCAGCTTGCGCCGCCGCCGCGGATCATGGTTGTAAATGTTGCCCTGCTCATAGGGCGCGATATGCACCCCGAGCAGCCACATCTCGCCGCCCTCCGGCCGAACATACCCCTCGCGCAGGTTGATGTTGCCTTTGCGGACGGACTTAATCTCCGTGCCCGTGAGGGCGATGCCCGCTTCGAACGTCTCTTCGATGAAGTAATCGTGAAACGCTTTTCGGTTGACCGCCAGCGGTTCGCCGAGCTCTTTCGCCATCCCGTTCGCTACAGTCGTCAATGTGACGGGCCGCCAAGCGCCCGCTGACCAATCTCCGAATCGCGTCTCCGACCGGCAGCTCGCTGCGCGCTTTCCCGGACCGCGGCTGACCAACGATCAGTATACCACTCAAGCCGCGGACCCGCTCGTGCCGTACACTTCTTGGAAGATGAACTCATCGCTGAACTTGCTTCTTGCAATCGTACCGTTGCACGACGGTCAGATCGGCCCAGACGAGCTGGTGAGCTACGCCGTGGGCACCGCTGCCGCGCTCGGTCTGGCGTACCTGCTCTCAAAGGTGCTGGATCGGCTTGGCGGGCGAAACGTCAGAAAGCGCTGACGAGTAGCTACTGGAAGCAAGCGACCGGTTCTGATACCGTTCGGCTCGATCCCAGACATCGTCGTCCGGCTCCAAGATGCCGCACCATCGCGGCGAACCTTTCGTGGGTTTCGATGAACCGATGATTGCTCTTGCCCGTTGTATTCGAATCGCCGCACCGCAAGACGAGCTCTTTCGCTACGTGGCCGACTATCGAAACGCACTTCGCTTCATACAGTATTTGACCGATTTCCAACCTGAGAGCGCTGAACCTTATGGGCTCGGGAGTCGTTTCGCTTGGGAAGCGAACGTCCGTGGTTTCCCGCTGCGGGCAAACTTTGAAGTCACCGAGTTTGATCCACCAAACACCATGGCGGCGCGCACGGTCAATGGTCCCGAGAGCACCTGCCGTTGGACGTTCGAGCCGTGTCCGGAAGGAACCTTGGTCTCGCTCGAGACAACGCTCGTCCTGCCGCGTTTACCGCTCGTTCGCCTGATCGGCCGCGCATTTTTTGAGCGGGAAAATCGCCGCAACAATGGAGGCCTCGCTCCGCGCCCTACGCGACTGCGTCGCGCCCGTCGTGGTTGCTCGCTAGCACCACCGACGGTGTACGATTCGTCGCGTTTCTTCGCCATGCGGCGACCTCTACGGGAGGACGATCATTCCCGTTCCTAACCCGCTAGCGACCATCGTGCTCGCGGTCGACCGGCAACGTGAACGCGGCGCGGCCGCCCTGCGCAGTGTCCTGCTTCAACCGCGGATCGACGCCTGTGAGGTGCTTCTCTTTGACTTCGGACGCGACCGCTTCCCGCCGCTGCCGGGTAGCGAGCATCCCGCAGTCCGCGACATCCCCATGCGGGTTGGCTGGACAATCGGGACGTTGCGGGCCTACGCTATCGCGCTCGCGCGTGCGCCGATCGTTGCGTTCCTCGAAGAGCACTCCCGCGCCGAGCCGGGTTGGCTTGACGCCATCCTTGCCGCGTTCAATTCTGACGTGGATGGCGTTGGCGGCGTACCCAGCCTTGCGAACCCGGAATCAGCCATAGCCCAATTGGCGTTTCTGATCAATTTCCGGCCCTACCTTGGGATTGACCGTCCAGTGGAGCGCACTGTGCTTCCGGGCTTCAACTCGGCGTACCGCCGATCGGTGCTGCTCGGCCTGAGTTCCACGGTGTTGGAGAGCGAGACCACACTGGACGCAGCCATCCTACGCGCTGGAGGGCGCTTAGTCCTCGATCCAGCGATGCGATGGCTTCACACGAACGAAACCTCGATCTTCGAAGTGATACAGGGCTTGTTTGTCTGGGCACGAACCACTGGATCGGTGATGGCTGCCGCCTACGGTTGGCCGTTCCCGCGCCGCCTGCTTCGCATCGCGCGAACCCTGTTCACACCGGTTGTTCGACTCGCCAAGCTGCTGTGGGTGGTGCGAAGATCGCCGGAACAACGTTCGCTGGTCTTGCGCCAGGCGGTGCTGTTCTTGCTTGCCGAGTACGCACAGGCAGTGGGGATCGCGATTGGATTGCTGCTGGGCCCCGGTGACGCGCCCCGGCGTTATCTCGACTTCGACTTGAACGCTCGCCGTGGTTGGTAGCGGTTCCGCGACGGTCGATCTCATCATACCGGCGTTTCGGTCGGAGAAAACTATTCGCCAGTCGCTGCGATCGCTGGAGCAACAGACATTTCGCCGGTTTACGGTAACCGTCGTCGACAGCAGTCCAACGGACAAGACGGCGCAGCTGCTTTACGACGAATTTCCGTGGGTGCGGCTCATCCGCGCCCCTCAGCGCCTGCTGCCCCACTCCGCGCGAAACCTCGGGATCGAGAACTCCCAGTCACCCATTGTCGTGACTACGGACCCCGATGCCTACGCCGAGCCGACGTGGCTCGAACAGCTTCTCAAGGCGCACGACCAATGGCAGGGGCCCGTGAGCGGAGGCGTGGCCTGCTACGGGAATCGTTGGATTGATCGTGGTGTCCACTGGCGGAAGTTCGGGGGGTGGCTCCCGTTCGGCCCTGAGCGATGGATCGACCATGCGCCGTCCGTCAATTTGCTCATACCGCGTCGCTTGCTCGACCAGGTTGGCGGATTCCGCGGCAACCTGTGGCACGGCGATGTTCTGCTGACGCAACGGCTGGCAGCGGAGGGTTGGCCGACTCGGTTCGTCCCGAACGCGGTTGTCTACCATCATCACCTCATGACGCTCGGCGAGCTGGTGTGCGAACGTTTTGTCCGCGGCCGCGAGCTGGCGTGGCTGCGGGCGGTCGAAGGCCGCTGGAGTCGTTCTCGGATTGCCATTTGGGTTGTCCTCACGCTCCTTCCGTTCCGCTACGTGCGAGCTCTCCTCCGAGACCTGAGTTGGGCTCGTCAAGCCAACGCGGTCGGGGACTTCCTCGCCACATTCCCAGTGAGCCAAGCCGGAACGCTGGCCGCCCTCGCTGGAGAAACCATTGGTTGGACGGAGACACTGCGACGCTGAACCGCGCCGGGCGCACTCGATCCCAACGTCGGATGGCTCCGTCGTCGTTCCGGACTGGTTAGATGCGGATTTTGATGCTCTGCTCGCAAATTACTGGCGAGACAGGCTCGTTTGCGCGAACCGCGGCACTGGGGCGCTGCCTTCAGCACCGTGGCCATGAAGTCACCATCCTGACGGCCAGTCCGCGGCCGGGTGTTGGCGTGCATCCGGTGAACGGCGCCTGTCCGCGCGTGTTGGAGGCAGGTGGGCTGGCGCCACGCAAAGTGCGAAGCATGGGCCTCGACCCGACCGAGCTAATCAACCGGATCGCGGGAGTGACAGCCGATGTCGACGTCGTGCACGTATTTTCTCACCGTCCGACAGTCGCCGGCCACGTGGCGTGGTTCCGTCGCCGTCGCATTCCGGTCCTGTACGACTGGGCGGACCTTGTCGGCCGCGGCGGCCTTGCCAGCAATCGCCGAGATCCACTCGGGCGGCTCCTCGGTGTGATTGACGATTGGCTCGAGAGAGCGATGGTTCGGTCAGCGGACGGCATCACCGCAATCACGACATTCTTGGCAAAGCGAGCCGTCTCTCAGGGCATCGCCCCTACCGCCGTTTGGCATATCCCAGCTGGAGCGGATGTATCCGGGATCACCCCACAGGATCGGCGGTTAGCGCGGCAGGCGATCGGGCTTCCCGTCGATTCAACAATTGTCGGCTTTGCGGGATTTCATCGGTGGGACGCCGACCTTGTCGCTGATACGCTTGCCCACATGTTTCCGCGCAACCCGGCGCTGATTTTCACCGCCGCTGGACCGGCAGCCGGATTCATCCAGCGGAGACTCCATCCGCGCTGGCGAAGCCGCATGGTGCGATTCCCCGCGCTCTACGGCTTGGACTATGTTCGGTGGCTCGCGAGCGCGGATGTGCTCCTCCTTCCCTACCCGCACCGGAGCTACAACGTCGCTCGATTTCCGAACAAACTCGGGGACTACCTCGCTGCCGGACGTGCGATCGTGACCAATCGGACGGGCGACATGGGAGCGATGCTGGATGGTTCTGGCGCCGCCCTCCTCGTCGGCGAGTCGCCACAAGAACTCGCAGAGGGTATCTCGCGCTGCCTTGCTGACTCCCAGCTTCGCGAGTCGTTGGAGCGTCAGAGTCGGGAATTCGCAGAGACCGCATTTCGCTGGGACATGGTTGCAGCCCGGCTCGAAACGGCCTATGCGGAGACGATCGTGCGCGTCGGCGCGTGACCAACCGCACACGGACTGGAAGAGAAGGTGGTGGTAGGGACTGGATTCGAACCAGTGTAGAGCTTTCGCCCGACGGTTTTACAGACCGTTGCCATTAACCACTCGGCCACCCTACCGAAGGAGGCCCGGAGGCGGGAGCCGACGATGGGATTCGAACCCGCAACCGGCGGTTTACAAAACCGCTGCTCTACCGTTGAGCTACGTCGGCTCGTCCTGCTGGCAGGTTGCCGGCGCAAAGCCTCCGGGGCTTTCAAGTATAGGCCGGGGCGGCTCGGCCGGTCAAGGCACGCCGCTCTCTTCTTGATTTCTCGTCGTGGAGCAGATAAGGTTAGAACCGTGAGTTATGGATTTCGAAGTCAGCGCTTTGGCAGCCGCGACAGCGGCCGCGATTGGCGCGAAAATGACTGGCGCTCCAGCAGTGACGACCCGCGCGTGCCGGCGGCTGAGAATGCCATTGGCTGGTTGCTCGACCGGGGCATTCTCGAAACCGTCGGTTTGGCGCCAGACGGCGAGCTGCTGATGCGGCTCTCGGACCGGGCTAATCCAGAGGTCGAGCGAACACCGGAGTCCGAGGAAGCCGGGTCGGCTCCGGCCCCACGTCCGCGCTCCCGCCAACGCCGCCGCTCCTCCAGCGCCCAGAAAGAACTACCGCAGGATCCTGAGTAGTCTGTGCGACGCCTCGGGATTTCGGTCGTCGGCAATAGCTTGCGCGACAAGATCGACCTTGCCAAACGGGCGGAAGCCGCCGGCTTCGAAATGGTCTTTACTAGCGACGATCCTGGTCAAGATACATTTGTCGCTCTCGCGGCGCTCGCCTGCAACACCAGCACGGTCAAAATTGGCTCGGGGATCTGCCGTTCCTTCATCCGCAACCCGATCGTGACGGCCTCCGCTGCCGCAGACGTCGATGAGCTGTCGAACGGGCGAATGATCCTCGGCTTGGCGACCGGAACCAAGCGTCAGAACCTGTTTCAGTACGGCATCCACGTCGAGAAGCCTGCGCCACAGTTGCGCGAGGTGATCCAGATCATGCGCGCCGTCTGGGCGCATGATTCCGACGAGCCGCTCTCGTTCAGGGGCGAGTTCTACAACATTCCGCAAATTCGGTATCGCGATCCTTGGCAGCCCCGAGACCGTGTTCCGATTTATCTCGCCGCCGTCAACCAGCGAATGGCGCAGCTTGCCGGTGAGTTATGTGAGGGCATGGCCGGCCATCCCTGCTACACTCGGCGGTTTATCGAAGGCTTTATTGAGCCCAACGTGAAAATTGGGCTCAGCCGGGCCGGACGTGATCGCTCGTCGTTCGACATGGGCCGGTGGATTTGCACGGTCGTTGACGAAGATGCCGAGCGCGCTCGCTTCGCCTGCAAGATGGGCCTCGGCAATTATCTTGCCACCCGAAGCTACGGGTCACTGCTCGATTTCCACGGTTGGACCGCGCAGAAAGAAGCAATTCAAGACGCGTTTTTTAACAAGCGGGATATGAACGCCGTGGCCAATGCGGTGACCGACGACATCCTCGCGGAGATGGGCATCGCGGGCACACCGGAAGAGGCCCGCGAACAGCTCCTTGCTCAGTGGGACAGCTGCGACATCCCCATCTTGATTCCGACCGGCCGGTTCTCCAGCGCGGAAGACCGATACCAGCGGACGCGGCGGCTGATCGACACGTTCGCCCCACTTCTTGCTCAGTAGCGGAGCGAATGCCATGCCCTTGGACCTCGGTATCGCCGGCAAAGTCGCCGTCATCACCGGCGGCAGCGCTGGAATCGGCTTCGCCACGGCGCGCCGCCTCGCCCTTGAAGGGGCCAAGGTCGCTATCTGCGCCCGCGACCCCGACCGACTCGCCGAGGCGGCACGGCGACTCGAGGAGGAAACGGGCGCACCCGTGCTAGGTGCGCCGGCGGACGTCCGCCGACCCGATGAGATCGATCGGCTGTTCGATGCTGTGCACGCGCGCTTCGGCCCGGTTGCGATCCTCGTCAACAACGCTGGCACCGCGAACGCGAATCCCTTCGACCGCGTCGACGACGAGGCCTGGCAGGCCGATCTCGAATTGAAGCTGCTCGGCGCCGTCCGCTGTACCCGTCACGCCCTGCCCGACATGCGTGCTGCCCACTGGGGCCGCATCGTCAACCTCACCGCGATCAGCGGCAAGTCCCCCGGCGCGGGCTCCGTGCCCACCTCGGTCAGTCGTGCTGCAGGGATCGCCCTCACCAAGGCGCTTTCCAAAGAAGTGGCGAGGGACGGCATCACCGTCAACACGGTCTGCATTGGCACAGTCCGCAGTCGGCAGATTGACCGGGGTACCCAAGCAATGTTCCCTCACCTGAGCCTCGAAGAGGCCTATGCCGAGCGGGCGAAAGAGGGTACCGGTAGGGTACATCCCGGATGCCGGCGAGGCGGCCGATCTCATCGCCTTTCTCGTGTCTGCCCGCGCTGGGTACGTCACCGGGACAGCCATCAATTTCGACGGCGGTGTCTCCCCGGTCGTCTGAATGCTGATTACTGAAGGAAGGCGAGGCTCGCCACTGCCGAACGGATCGGCTCGAGAAGGATCCATGGAGCCACGCCGAGCGCGAGCGAAACTGCGGCCAGCACCGCAAGGGACGCCGTGGCACCGGCGGATTCTCGCGGCACCACTTCCACCGGCGGTCGGCCAAGAAAAAGAAGCCGAAAGGCTCGCAGAAAGGCAAACAAGAGCAAAAGGTTCGCCGCGGTCAACGCGAAGGCGACACCCGGATTGGCGTCGGAGCCAACCCGATAGAGGATCCAACGTCCCGGAAAGGCAGCAAAGAGGGGAATACCGCCCGCCGTCAGCGCCGCCACCAAAAATCCCAGCGCAGTGCCCGGAAGCTGCGCAATCAGCCCGCGGACTGCTCCCAAGTCTGTCGTCCCGACCCGCCGCTCGATCTGAGCGATCAACGTCCAGAACAGCAGCACGCTGACGACACTCGCGACGAGAAGCCCGATCGCTGCCGTCACGCTCGTCCCGCTACCGACGCCAATGCCGAAGAGCACGAAGCCGAGCTCAGCTGAGGTGCCGTAGGCGACGAGTCGACGGAGGTCGCGGGCGTTCAGCGCAAGCAACGCGCCGCCAACTGCTCCGAGTGCGCCGCCCACCGCGAGGATTTGCCGATTGCGCTCGGGAAGCACCAGCCAAGGTGCTTCGGAGAGAGTCGAGAGGATGAGGACGCCAGCCGCGACATTCACGATACTTGTGGCCAAGGCAACCGCTGGGGGCGGTGCGATGGCGGCGAAATCCGGCAGCCACACATGAAAGGGGAACGCTGCCACGCGCAGGCCAATCCCAATCACGAGGAGCGCCAGCACGACTTGAGCGAGCGTCCGCGTCTCCCCGGCCAGCTGCGTTGTCTCAACCAGCGCGAAGGCTGCCAGCAGCGCAAGGGCCGAGACAACCGTCAGCGTCAAGTATTTCGCACCGGCAATCGCCTCTCGCGAGAGCGTCAGCGAGGTTGGCGTCCGGGCTGGTAAGAGAAACAGCACGCCCACACCCGCCAGCTCAAGAAAGAGACTTGCCAGAAAGGGACTGGCAACCAGAATGACCCCAACGGCCGCGCCGTTCACGAGAAGCGACACCGGAGCGACCGCGCGCGAGTCCCGCTCGCCGAGCATGCAGACGGCGACGAAGGTGACGAGAACGACAATGAGGAGCACGCGGTCGAGCGGCTGGACCAACAGGACGACTCCGCCGACCTGAAATACGTCCTCGCCCCCCGCTAGCCCGGTCAGCAGGAGCTGGGCGAGCGCCGTCACCACGGCGATCCCTAGTCCTGGCCGCCGTCCCAGAACCAACGCCAGAGGGGCAGCCAACCAAGGCAGCACCACCGCCGCCAAAATGTGCCACGCCATCAGCCGGGTTCGCCTTCCCGCTCGATGTAGAGCAGATAGGCGACCGCAACGGCGATCGCCAGCTGCACCAGACCGGCAAGGAGCAGTCTAGCGAGCCCCGGTCCCTCGCTAAACAACGACAAAAAGACGGAAGCGACTTCCTCGAGCAAGAAGATCGCATAGGCGACCGAAAGCACGCGCCGTGCCAAGACCAGCGTCAATAGGCCGACGGCTCCCAGCCAATACACCGCGAAGTTGAGCGCCGCAGATACGTCGGCAATCGGGTACGTATCCGCAAGGCTGTAGGCAACTACGAGCGCAAACAGCCCGGTCGCAATGCGATAGGGCAGGCCAAAGGCATAGTTCACCGCCAAACCCGTGAATTGCGGCAGCACTCGGAGGGTCGACACCAACACAGCTGCTGTGAACACCCCTACCAACAAATGCACGCCGCCAATCGCGGGATTCGTCTCGATTCCGACTAGCACGGCAAGGACGAGGTACACAGTGAGCAACGCTGGGAGCGAGATCCGCCACGCTTCGGTCAGGATCAAGAGCGAAACGGCCCCGACCAGCACGGCCACGACCAACGTAGCAATCGTCACACGCTATCCCAGAAAGACGATCAAGGCCCAAAGGCCAAGCACCAACACGGTCGCCATGTAATACCGGCCTTCCAGCACTGCGAGCCCTTGCGCGAATGCCCAGAGTACGAATCGACCGATCCCACCAAGCCAGCCCAGCACGGGCCGGGTATCGAGGAGGAGACGCTCATTCTCGTCCATCCAGTCGGCGAACTCTGCTTCGTCGGCTGGCACGAGAGCCTGACCCGGCTCGGCTCGCCGGATTGGCAGCCGTTGCGTCCGGCCACGGCGCACACCGACGAATATTCCCGCGGCGCTTGTGAGCACGAGCAGGAGCAGCGCTCCAACGACGCCAATCCACGGCAGGGCTATCAGCTCGCCGCCCGTGGGTCTCGGGCGAGTGCCGAAGGCCGCGATCGCGGCGCGTGCTGCAGGGTCCCACGCGGTGAAGGCGAGCGCTCCGGCAATGACGGCAGCAAGCAACGGCGCGGCCGCCGCAAGCAGCGCAAGCGGCTGCTCCCGAAGTGATGGACGATCCGGGTTCGGGAGGAAGGGGAGGACTGCCATCCGGCCGAGTCCGGCTGCTGCTCCGCCAAGCCCAAGGAGCGCCACCAGCACGATGGCAATCCGGCCATCGCTTATCGCGCCCGCGAGCGAGACCGCGCCGCCGATGGCCGCTCCGCCGACCAACGGTAGCGGCGACAGGGCAAGCGCCGCCGCGAGCAGGAGCATCGTGGTTATCGGCGCTGCCCGTCCAACCCCGACCAGCCCGTCAATGGTGTTTGTGCCGAGCACCGTTGCCAGCCGGTCGGCTGTCAACGAAAGCGCGGCAAGGGCCAGCACCGCCGATGTGCCGATTAGGATCGCTGCCGGCTGAGTCGGCGAGATTCCTTGACCGAGCGCCACGAGGCAGGCCCCAGCTTGCAACGAAGTCACTGCCGCGAGCAGCGATGGGAGGGATCTGTTCCGCGCCGCTACCACGCCAGCGAATGCCATCGTCGATGCCCCAACTGCCGACAGCAATTGGAGCCGCCACGGTTCACCGCCCTCGACCCCAAAGCGGATAACAATTGCCATGCCCGGCAGGACGATGGTTGCCAAATTCGTCGCAAAGGCTCCTGGCAAGCCGGTGAGAACGCTTTCGCCCAAGCTCGTGAACGGGAGTTGAAACAGGACAAACAGAATCGCCGCCGCGAGCGCGAGAAAGCCCGGAAGGCTTCCGACGCCGAACCCAGCGGCCGCAAGAAGCGAGAGCCCGGCGGCAAACAGTCCACCGATGGCGGAAAGGCGCGCGTCGTCGTCGAAGCGGCGCGATAGGCCGGCGGCCAATGGCAGCAGCAGCACCGCGCTCGCGGCAATGGCGACGTCCGCGGCTGCCACGACCACGAGTGCAATTCCAAAGGCAAGCTGGCGACCGATCACGAACCGCCACGGTGCGCTGGCGCTCAAATCGCCGAGCGCAGTCGCGACCGCAATCAAGCCAACCGAGCCAGCAAGGGTGACGGTCAGTGCGTCGACATGAAGACTCAGCGGAAGGGCGACATCCGGTGTGCCGGGAACCCACGGGATGCGAACGTCGGCGGCTGGCCAGACGGGGAGAGCAAGCGCCAGCGCCGCGAGCGCGGACAGCAGCCAGAGCAGCCGGACGGCGGCAGGCCAACGGCGGACCACCAGAACGAGCACGGCCCCCACGGCGAGTGCGACCGGGGCGCCGACGACGGCGACGGCGATAGGGACCTCGACACGAACGGGCCGCTCGCTGGCGGCGGCGGTCGCGCCGCAGCATCGGCGGCGCGGCGGAAGTATAACGACCGCCGACGAGCGCGGATCCCCGTGGTATCATCGGCGGCGTATCCGTCCTCGGGAGCCATCCGTGATGCCCATGCGCCAATCTCGCGGCCGAACCGATGGCCGTCCCTCTGCCGACACCGTAGCCGCTGGCCACCGATCGCAGACTGGCACCGGTCTCATCTCCCACCAAGTGCTGAGAGTCGTCCGGGATCTTCCCGACGCGAAACGCCGCTTGTCGTGAAGTGCGTTGACCTCATGGCCAACCAGCGAGGTCTCGGCGATGTGCTTTGACCGCGGGCGCTGCCACGCGTCGGAGATACCAGTTCGCCGTAAAAGGCCGGCGCCTCGTCCGACGCACCCACTCGGATTGCCTCGTCTCCGGGCCAGCTCCGCCGGTTCAGCCGGGCAAGCTGTGCCCTTCGTCGGCAAGACCACCGGGTCCGCCGAGAATGGTCGCAAGGTGAACGTTCCGAGAGTTTGCGCCGTAGATCGAAGGGAGGACGCGCTGCTAGCAGTCAGAGAGAAAGGCTGCCCGTGCAATCTCGGGACGCCGTTTGTGGAGGGCGCGATCGAGCTTGGCGATCTGATCATGCTGGGGAAAGTGCCGGGCGAGACGATTCGAGGACATTGTTTGCCAGGCATCAGGACTCGCCACCGACCCTTGACGAACGGCTCCGCGCCGCGTCATGTCCCATCGCGGTTCGAAGCTGGCGGGCGGTTTCGCCACGCTCGGCGCCGGCTTTTGGCGCACAATGTCGGACAACGGCTCGGGCAGCGGGACGGCACGGGGCTGACATCGTCCCGCCTCACCCATGCGGTAGACAGCGTGAACGCGGCGGCCTGCCTTGCCGGGACCATTGCGCCAAACCTCGACTCGCTGAAGTGGCCGGGGGAAAGGGTCACCGGTTCAGACGTGCTCGGGTTCCTGCGTATGGACGCCATCGCCCGTCCTGCCCTTCGAGGTAGCGCTGTCGAACGGAACCCGCGTTACGCCGGCGCCACTCGACCGACGCCGCCCGAGACGTTCACGGTCGCCGTCGAAGAGACCGGCCGGGAGTTGGCCGATGTTCGGTAGTGCGACACCGGCGACGGTCACCTACCTCGCGATCTTTGCCGCCTCGCTGGTCCTCTCCCTCGTGGGGACCCCGCTGGCTCGCCGGTTGGCGATGCGCATCGGTCTCGTTGACCAGCCAGCGGCACGCAAGGTCCACCGCGTCCCGGTTCCACTGATGGGCGGTGTCGCGATCTGGCTGGCACTCGTCTCGGCCTTGATGCTGTTTACCGACCGGTTCAACCTGCCGCAGCTTGGCGCGATACTGCTCGGCGGAACACTCGTTTCGATCACGGGCTTAGTGGACGATCGGCGCGGGTTGCCACCTTATGTCAAACTAGCGGCTCAAGGCTTGGCGACTGTTCCACTGCTTCTGTCTGGTGTCCGCGTTGAGTCAGCCACACCGTGGACAGAAGTCAACGTCGCACTCACCATCCTTTGGGTGGTCGGTGTAACGAACGCGTTCAATTTGCTCGACAACATGGACGGACTGACAGCAAGCGTAGCCGCCATCGCGAGTGGCTTCTTTCTTGTCCTTGCTGCCGGCAGTGGTCAGTTCCTCGTCGCAAGTCTCTCGGCTGCGGTGGCTGGTGCTTGTCTCGGCTTTCTGCGTTTCAACTTCCTCGCCCCGGCGCGAATCTTCATGGGTGACGCCGGCAGCCTACTGCTCGGTTTCCTGCTGGCGGCAATCGGCATCAAGCTTCGCTTCGACAACGACCCAACGATCACGCTCCTGATCCCGATCCTCGTCCTCGGAGTCCCGATCTTTGACACCACTCTCGTCACCATCTCGCGGCTTCGGCGTGGCCTCAACCCGCTTACGGCGGCTGGCAAGGATCACTTGTCGCATCGTCTCACCCTGCTTGGGCTGACGCAGCGCGAGGCCGTGATGGTGATCGCGATGATCTGCGGCATTCTGGGGCTGGCTGCGCTCTTTCTCACGAGCGCCGGCCGAGTCGAAGCAGTTGCCATCGCGCTAACCGTGGCAGCCGCGGCGCTCTACGGTGTGGTTCGTCTTGAGGCAGTCTACCACCGAGCAAGCCGACGCACGTCAGGTAGGGCGCCGGCGGCACCGCTGCCTTCGAGCGGCGCATCAGAGATGGATGGGGTCCCGCTCGAACGTCGTTAGGGCGCAGGGGGCGATACAGATCAAGTCGCCAATGCAGCGGCGCTCGTCCTCCGCTATACTGGTCGCTCAGAATACAGACTGCATTATTCGGAACGCTCCATGCCCGCTGCTCCCCTCCTGAGGCCAGACGTGCGCCCGACCCTGCCCTCGGCACTTGCCGGCGTGCGGGTTCTCGATCTGGCTAGTCCGCTCGCTTGGTATGGGACCAAGCTGCTCGCGGACCTCGGGGCAGACGTCATCCGCCCTGAACCCCCGGGTGGTGACCCCGCTCGCCGGCGCGCCCCCCCTTGTCGTAACCGGGCCGGCGAAAGGGGGAAAGCCTCTCGTTTTGGCACTTCAATACCTCGAAACGCGCCGAAACGATCGATCTCAGCAGCGACACCGGCCGCGCCCGGCTGCGGGAACTCGCCACGGACGCTGATGTCATCGTCGACACCGCGTTGCCGGCCGAACGAGCGGCAGCAGGACTCGATTACCCGACGTTAGCGAGCAGCAACCCCCGCCTCGTTTATGTGTTGGCGACGCCCTTTGGCGCCACGGGGCCGTACCGAGATTGGCAAGCAACCGATCTCATCCTCCAAGCGCTGGGCGGCCTGATGTACCTCGCCGGGATGCCAACCAGTCCGCCGAGCCAACTTGGCGGCAATCAAGCGGAATACCAGACCGGTGTCCTCGCGGCGTGTGGTGCCCTCTTGGGCCTCGCCGCGCGCGACGCGAACGGACGTGGTCAGCTTGTTGAGGTCGACGGACTGACCGCGGTGGCGATCGACGCCGAGAACGCCTTGCCCTATTGGGACTTTGAGCAGTGGGTGCGGCCCCGCCTCGGCGTTGAGAACTATCTCTTGACTCGCCAGCTCTTTCCTTGCAAGGACGGCTGGGTCATCTTCTCGATCGGCAACCGCTGGCGGACGTTTCGCGGCTGGCTGGAGCGCTCCGGGCTGTTGACGGACGAACTGGCAGGACCCGAGTGGGAGTCCGCTGACCACCGAAAGAGGCACGCGAAGGAGATTGAACGGGCCTGCGAAGCCCTTTGTGCATCGCTCACGTGCGAGGAGATTTATCGGCTCGGTCAAGAAGCGCGCGTCGGTGTCGCGCCGGTGCGCCGCATCGATGAACTATTTACCGATCCGCAGTTGGCAGCCCGTGGCTTCTGGCAGAGTGTGCCGCATCCTGAACTGGAACAGGACGTAACCTATCCGGGCCCGCCGTTTCGCCTGAGCGCCACGCCTTGGCGCATTGCCCACCGACCGCCGCTGCCGGGCGAGCACACCGGCCAAGGTTGGCTACCCCGAGAAAAACCACCGGCCTCGCCACCCAAGAAATCGGCGCGGCTGCCGCTCGACGGAATCAGGGTCATTGATCTTTCATGGATTGCCGCCGCGCCGCTGGCGACGCGGCTCCTTGCCCTGTTCGGCGCCGAGGTGATCCGTATCGAGACCGCGACTCACCCAGATAGCTCGCGCCGGCTCCCTACCGCGAGACCGTCCGGCAACGATAGCTTGAACGCGTCCGGCATGTGGAACAACCTGAACCCCGGGAAGGCGTCGATCGCGCTCGACCTGACCAAGCCGGAATCCGTCCGACTACTGGAGCGGCTTATTCAGACGGCTGATGTGCTCGTCGACAACTTCGGCGTTGACCCTTTTCCAAAATGGGGGTTATCTCGAGCGCGCCTCCGGGAGCTTCGCCCGGACCTCATCATTGCGCGCGCCTCGGTCATGGGGCGCTCGGGTCCACGCCAACATTTCATTGGGCTGGGCTATACCATCGGCGCAGCGGCCGGCCACAACAGCATTACCGGTTTCCCGAATGACCCGCCGGTAGGGGCCTGTATCGCCCATCCCGACTATTCGTGCAACCCCTATCACCTCGCGCTGGGCATCCTCGCCGCCCTTCACTACCGGCGGCGGACCGGTGTCGGACAGACAATTGACTTGTCGCAGCACGAAAGCACTGTCTGTTGGGTTGGTGTCGAGGCCATGGAGTACGCCGTGAACGGCGCCGTGCCCGGTCCTTGCGCTAATCGGTCGCCCGACGCTGCGCCACATGGCGCCTACCCGACGCAGGGCGAGGACGCTTGGATCGCCATCGCGTGCCGCACGGACCTCGAGTTCGCGGCACTTGCCAATGCGATGGGACAACCACGGTTGGCAGACGACACGCGCTTTCGTACGCTGGCCGACCGCAAGCGCCATGAGGACGATCTCGATCAAATCGTCGCCGAGTGGACCGTTGCCCAGCCAGCGCGCGACCTTGCCGAACGGCTGCAATCCCTCGGCGTCCCGGCTGGACCAGTGCAAAGTCACCGCGATCTCGTGGAATGCGACGCGCAGCTCCGTTGGCTCGGCCATTTTCTGCGCGTTGAGCATCCAGAAGTCGGAATTCGGTTGGCCGACGGACCGCCAATCCGGCTCACCGAGACGCCCGGGCGAATCCGGAGACCGGCTCCGCTGCTGGGCGAAGATACCGAGCGGCTGCTCCGGGACCTCGCTGGCGCCGACGATGACGAGATCGTCCGGGGCTTCATCGAAGGCTGGTTCCAATAGGCGGGCGGTTGTCCCCGCTTTGCTGTGACTTGAGGGACAAGCTGCCCTTTCCGATTGGCGCGTTCCACGGGTGCCAGCTATGGTTGAAAGACACTGCAGCAAACAGAGCCGAGCGCTGCGGGAGCGCCGTTTCCGCGCGAGGAGAGAGTGAAGGACCGGTTGAACGCGTCGGTGCCGATCCTGATGTATCACAGCGTCGACCGGGCCAGCTCGGCCGCCTTTCGCTCGTTCGTCGTTGCTCCGGAGCGTTTCGACGAACAGATGGCCATGCTCCGCACAAAGGGGTATCAGGCGGTCACCGTTTCCGATTTGGCCCGTGCCCGTCGCGGCGGACCGCCTCTCCCAGCGCGGCCAATCGTTATAAACCTTCGACGACGGCTTTGCGGACTTCCATCGCCATGCCTTACCAATTCTCAGCCGCTATGGGCTAACCGCGACGCTCTACCTCGTCACCGGCGAAATCGGCGGCCGCAGTCGCTGGCTAGCGCCGGAGGGAGAGGGCGAGCGACCGATGCTCGACTGGGGTCAGATCCACGAGATCGCTGCCACCGGAATCGAGTGTGGCGCACATAGCGTCAGTCACCCGAAGCTCGACGCCTTACCCCGCTGGCAAGCGGCAGCCGAAATTCGGTGGAGCAAGCAGATGCTGGAGGACCGGCTCGGCCGACCTTGTTTGAGCTTCGCCTATCCCTTTGGATTTTATGATGACGCGGTGCGCCGCCTCGTCCGCCGAGCAGGATTCACCTCAGCGTGCGCGGTTCGATTCTGCTTGAGCGGTCCACATGACGATCTTTTCGGCCTTCGGCGGCTCAAGATAGGCCCGGAAATGACCGACGTTAAGCTAGAGCGCTACCCTCGCATTGCCCGCCGGCGCTCACCGGCGCACTGTCGACTATTGGAGATCGCTTGTGTACCGGCAGGTGCGGCGAGCGACGATGCCGCTCGTGCGGCGGTGGAAGGAGAAGGAATGCCCATGAGCGTGCACGAGTTGCGCGTGTCTGTCCTCGTGTGCGTCTACACCGAGGCGCGCTGGGACGACATGCTCGCGGCGATCGATTCGGCGCGTCACCAGACGACGCCGCCGGGCGAGATCATCATTATCGTCGACCACAATCCCACGCTCTTCAGTCGCCTCAAGTCGGCGCTCCCCGACCTGCGGATTATCGAGAACGAGGAGGCGCCTGGCCTCTCGGGTGCCCGCAATAGCGGTGTCCGCGCCGCCGCCTGCGACTTGGTCGCCTTTTTGGACGACGACGCCACTGCCGCGCCGGACTGGCTGGAGCAGATGACGAAGCACCTCGCCGATCCGCGAGTCCTCGGCGTCGGCAGCCGCGTCGACCCGAATTGGGTAGCATCGCCCCCCCCGCTGGTTTCCAGAAGAGTTTTATTGGGTGGTTGGATGCAGCTATCGCGGCATGCCGGACCGAACGTCGGTGGTCCGAAATCCGTTCGGCGGCGCGATGTGTATTCGCAAGGAGGCAGTGATCGAAACCGGTGGCTTTCGCACCGGAATCGGCAGAGACGCGAAGCGCCCAATGGGCTGTGAGGAGACCGAGTTCGCCATTCGAGCCACACAACACCGGCCCGGCCGCGTCTTCGTGTATGAGCCGAAGGCAGTGATCCACCACAAGGTGACTCCTCAACGAGCGCGGTTCCACTACTTTCTTTCGCGCTGTTTCTTCGAGGGCGTCTCGAAGGCATCGATGACTCAAGAGGTCGGCGCAGCCGACGGGCTCTCCGAAGAGCGAAGTTACGCGATACGCGTGCTGCCCGCTGGAGTGATCCGTGGGTTGATCGAGGGAGTCCGGAATCGGTCGATGGATGGTCCGGCAAAATCGGCGGCGATCATCGCAGGATTCAGCGCGACCTTGGCAGGCTTTCTTCGGGAAAGCGTTCGTCAGCGGTGGGAAGCGCTCCGCTCTCGGCAGCAGCCCCGGTTCGCCTGAACTTGAGGAACCCGGTCGCCAAGAGCAGCGAGACCGGAGAAAGTGACCGGTCTTGCTGCTCGCGAGGGCCCAGATTTCGTCCAAACTTTCGGGGCAGCGAACCGGATTGGGGCTCGCGACTCCTTGCTGGTCGACCAGCGCTTCGTCCTTCAGGGTCCGTCCGGGTTTTGGACCGGACGACGGGAAATTGCTGCCTCGCCGGCGAGGCCGCCGCGGACGTTGGCACCCGCACCGGCCCAAGCCGCCGTTGAGCGGTGCCGGAAGCGAACGCTCACACTCAACTGCGGGGACCGCCACGCCGGCGATTCGAGCTCGGGCTCCTAGCGTGGTTGCAGCCGCTCGGTGACGTGCCGGTCGGGAGCGTCACTCGACGACCGCGGAACTTGTTCACCGGCACGCGCCGGACAGCTTGCTGACAATGTGGTCGTTGCCCTCATCACAACTCTTTGGACGAGCGACACTTGCCGCCCACGTGAGCCACCGTTACCATAGGCCGGTGCCCCTCCCGCTCTCAGGTGTCAGCGTCGCGGCTATCGTCCCGTCTCGCGCTCACTCTCGTCGTCGCCGGCAGCATCATCTCGCCGTCGCCCAGCGGGGCCCAGTCCGCCGGTCAGGCTTCGGCCACCATTCCTCTCGACACCGGGCGGATGATTGGCGTGCAGCACGGGAGGTTCGGGTCCCGCTTCAATCTCGATTTGCAATTCAGCGGTCACTCGACCAGCTACAGTTGTGGGCTGCGCGGCGGCGCCCCCCCGCGAGGCTCCCGGCGCTTACAGCGGCGTGGATGGCTGGTCGAAGGATGGGCCAGCGGGCTTGATCGTGGCCTTTCGGGATTCGACCGGAACCGTGCGGGCGCTGCCGGCCGCGCAAGGACCATTCAGCACCGTCGAATCCCCCGACGCTCGAACTCGGCATGACCACGACCGTGATCCGGGGACACACCGGACCGGTCGAACTCCAGTTCACAATTGTCTCGCCTTTTGCGCCCAGCAGTTCACCAACCGACGAAGCAGTGAAACTTAGCTCGGCGCCCCTTTTTCTATCTGTATGTCACGGCGATCAACCGCTCGGCACAACCAGTGAACGGCGCGTTATTGCTCGGATTCGCAAACGCCGTCGCAACCGAGCCACGTCGAGATGGTCGGCTTCTCCGATACCGCTTCCCCCGGTGAGCGGGGGCGAACGGGCGCTCTTTACACGCGAGGCGAGCGGACTCACGAGCGGCATCGGCCCGTTGGCGGCTCGATTTGCGAGCGCTGGCATCGCCGATGACAGCGTCGCGGTCGCGGCCTCGGCGTCCCCGACGTCCCCTGCGACCATCGCGGGCTTGCCGATTCTCACGATCCCCGGGATCCCCCGCGCTTAGCCAATCGACGGAGCCCGCTCCGCCCAGCCTCGGGGTGATGCCGCCCAGCAGCCCAATTCCACCACCAAACGCGACGACAGACGGCGGGTTCGCTTGGGCGGTGTCGATCGCGCCCGGTGAGCGGTACGATGCCTCGGCGATCTATGCCGCCTATTCCGCCGATTCGGAGATGCAAGACCAATCAGTCAGACCGGCACGACCGCTGTTCTACGGCTACACCGCGCATTTCGACTCCGTTGAGGCGGTGATCGACTACGCCGCCGCCAATCAACCCGGGATCACGGAAGCCACGCGGCAGTTCGAGGAGCGGCTGACTCGGTCTGGCGTGGATGCGGCATCCCGGTTCGCCATCGCAGCCGGGGTTCGCGGCTACCTCGCGTCGACCTTTGTCCTCCGTGAACAAGCGACGCCGGGGGACTTCGGAAAGCCGCGCTACGTCGTTTGGGAGGGTGACTGCCTTTACCTGAACACGGTAGACGTCGCCCATGAAACCGGGGCGTTCGAGGGCGCGGTCATGCCGTGGACGCTTCGCCTGCTCCTCGAATCGTGGGCGGCAGCAAAAACTCGCGATCGCCATGGCGTGGTGATCCCGCACGACCTCGGCTATGACACGACCTTCACGGGAGTGCAGGCGTACTCCCTTCTCGGCGGCGACATGACTGCTGAGGAACTGACGAATGTGATCCTGCTCGCGAGGTACTACATCGCCCGGACCGGTGACAGCGCCTTCGCCGCTGCGTGGCGACCGCTCCTGAGCGAGCTCGGCGACTCGCTTCGCAACCGTGATGGCGACGGAGACGGTGTCGCAGAGCGCGGCGCCTTCTATACGACCGTTGATGTGCCGGCGGCGATCCACGTCGCAGCAGCCAGCAGCTATCTCGCAGTCAAGCAAGCCGCGGCGAACTTGGCCCTCGCCGACCTGCTCGGCGGCGCCGAGGGTGAGCGTGCTCGCCTTGAGGCGAGGAACGCGATCCTCACGCTTGGCCGAGTCGCAAACACCCAACGGTTTGGACTCCTACCCACCTTGCTGCCAGCGGATTGGCCGGCGATTATTGCCGAGCATCGGTTCACCGTCGAAACCGTTGGTGACCTTTCTTCCGGTGGCCAGGTGCCAAACGCGATTCTCGCCGACGGGCTTCTCTACTTGGCGCTCGCGGGACATCGGTCAGCAGAATTCGATGACTTGGTGACCGTTGTGGCAGCGTCCCGCTGGGCGGCTGGACCAATGCTTGGTATGGATGGCGCTCAGCCACGCCTCCATGACGGCACCGCAGAGACCTGGTTTTCGAAACTGCTCGTCCAACAGTTGATTGACGACTATCTCGCGCATTCCCGGCCAACCTTGCCACGCGTGGGGCTCAATGCGCTCTCGCTCGCCGGAGAACGGCATGCGCGGCTCGGGATTTGGGGCTATACCGATTCGTGGAATCTTGAGCGCGGTTACCCGGTAAATCTGGGGCATTACCCACGCGGTGCCGTCGCTTTCGCGTTTACCGGGCTTCCTTGGCGAAACGACGGCGTCTCCCGACCGTAGGGGGTTATACTTCGAGCAGCGGGCCGGTAGCTCAGTGGTAGAGTCGCGGACTTTTAATCCGTCGGTCGTGGGTTCGAATCCCACCCGGCTCACCTCGCTTCCAACGGAGGCGCTCAGCGCACCACAACGTTTTCTTGGGGTCGACGCTGCGAATATTTGACGATCCACATGGTTTTGGTGTACGTACTCTCTCGTAGCGACCCGGTCGTACGGAGTGCGTACGATGGGCACGATTGAGGGGGTGATCGTGGAAGACGCTGCCACTGGTCCGGCCACCGCCCGCCTCGCGCATTTGATGAACAACCGGCTCACCGTGATCACGGGAGCGCTCGAGCTCGTTGTCGCATCAGGTGAATTGTCACGCGATTTAGAGTCGGTGGTGGCTGGAGCCCTCCAAGCCACGGCCGAACTGTCGCAACTCGTTCGTGACCTCGCGTCAGGATCACCGCTTGTCAACGAGTGCTCGCCGCGGCTCTACGTGGACGTCACGCGTGGAGTGAACTAACTGCTCCTAGCGGCGCAGCCTTTCGAGCAGCGTCACCGTCGCCTCCACCACGACCCGCTGCTGCTCCTCCCGGCTGATTGATGCCGGTCGGTCGCGGAACTGCTCCCCGTACCAACCGAACTGCGCGTGATTCGCGCCTCGGATCTCAACAAACTGCGTTTCGGCCGGTAAAGAGGTCCGGGCGGCGAGCACCCGCTCGGGCGAACTGAGCGGATCGAGCTCGCCGTAGATCGACACGGCGGCAAGCGGGGCACCGGAAAGGTCGTCCGAGGCTTGAGGATACGATGCCCAGAGCACCAACCCAGCGATGAGGTCCGGATTGCGCTTGGCGAAGGAGGAGGCCGCAACGCCACCGAGCGAATGTCCTCCGATTGCCCACACCGGCACCGCCGGGTTTGCAGCGATCACCGCGGCGGCCCGATCGATGCCGAGGAGCGGCACACCAACTGGCATCGGGACGAGAGCAACGAAGTAACCGCGCTCGGCGATAGCCCGGGCTGCCGGCGCGTAGGCAACCGGGTCGACGAACGCACCGGGATAGAACACGAGGCCAACACGCGGGTTCCCGGTTGCCGGCTGAAACTCCCACCACGCCCGCCGCTGAATCAGGACCCGGCCATCTGAACGGGTCGCCGCGGTTGCCTCAGGCATCGGAGGCTGTGGGAGTACGAGCCGGACGAAAAGTCCCACGGCGAGGCACGATACGGCCAGCGCGCCGAAGAGAAACATCACGCCCCGCTTCATCCGCACCTCGTCGTAAGCCTACGCGAGCCGCCGGTCTGCCGGCGAATCCAGCCTATAATGCGCTGATCTTCGCCACAAGGGATGGCCATGGCCGCCACCGAACCACTCGACATCGACCTGCTGCGGCGCAGCGCCCGTGAATTCTTTGCTCACGAGTACCCACCGCCGCGCATTCGGGCGATGGACGAAGCCCAAGAGCTAGATCCACAGTTGTGGCGCGATATCGCTGCGCTCGGCTGGCTCGGGCTGAGCATCCCACAGGAATACGGTGGAGCCGGGGCAAGCACCGTCGCCGCAGCGGTGCTCATGGAAGAGATCGCCCGCGCTTTCGCCTCGCTTGCCGTCGACTACGCGCTTGGGGGGATGATTGCCCGCCTCCTCTCCGATGTTGGAACGCCGGAGCAGCGCGTCCGTTGGCTGACCGGGTTCGCCGCCGGCGAGGAAATCCTCTCCTTTGGCATTAGCGAGCCGAGCGGAGGAACCGATGCGCTGGCTCTGACAACCCGCGCCCGCCTGAACGGCGACCATTGGGTCGTGACCGGCCAAAAGCTCTGGACGAGCATGGCACATAAGGCCAGCGCCATCATCACCGTCGCCCGCACGGACGATCCAGATCCACCCGATCGCCGGGCCCGCGGTATTTCGCTCATCATCGTCCCGACGGGACAACCAGGACTTTCCATCAGCCGAGTTCACCTCGCGGGGATGCGTGCGGCTGGTACCTGCCTCTGCTACTTCGATGGCGCGACGGCTCCGGCGAACCACTTGCTCGGGCCGCGCGGCCGGGGGTTCCATGCCATGCTCGGGATGCTGAACGTCGAACGGGTGCTCGCCGGAGCCATTAGTGTCGGCATTGCACGCGGCGCGCTGGAAGACGCGGTTGCCTACGCGAAGGATCGCCACGCCTTTGGCCGCCCAATTGGCGCGTTCCAAGCAATTCAGCATCCCCTCGCCGAGACTGCTGCCGAGCTCGAAGCTGCGCGGTTACTCGTTCACCATGTCGCCGAACGTATCGACGCGGGCGAGCAGCCAACGAAAGAGGCGGCGATGGCGAAACTGTTCGCCGCCGAGGTCGCCATTCGCGCGACCGACCGTGGGATGCGAACCATGGCGGCCCATGGCCTCGCAGCCGAATCCGACATGCAGCGCTACTTCCGCGACGCTCGGCTTCAGGTTTTCAGCCCAGTCAGTAATGAAATGGCCAAAAACATCGTTGGCGAAGCCCTTGGAATGCCTCGGAGCTACTGATTCGTCGGGGCTAGGAGCAGTTGACCACGCCGGTGGGAACCTCTGGCTGTGGGAAGATCGTGCGCGCGTCTGCCGCGTGTGACCAAATGTTGCTCCGGCTGTCCACGTTGTCCACCGTCACCCGAAAGTAGATTTTCTGGGTCGGGTCTTTTGCCGCGCTCACGTCGATATCGTTAAACGCCCAAACGGGGAAAGTGACTCCGCCCGCCTGCTGCGTCGTACGGACGCCCGTTGCCACGTGCTCGAAGGCTCCGGTTCCGACAGCACGCCAAAGGCGGACGGTTGGCGTCCAATCGAGCCCAACCGAGGTCAGAGTCCCCCGGTGGAAGAGGTACGCCGCGATGTTCGCTTTCGACGCCTGAGTCACCGGTGCGTTGCCATGCGGCCAGACGATCTGAATCTTCGCATCGACCGCTGCCGGTGCGCCGTCGGCGCCGTTCGGCACATCGGGCTGAGGGAAGATTGTTCGCGCGTCTGCGCCGTGGCTCCAGACATTGCTCGATACCGTGGTGCCGTCAACTGAGACACGGAAGAAGACCTTCGCAGCAGGGTCCCGCGCGGGACTGACGTCAATATCGTTGAACGCCCACGTTGGGAACGTCAGCGCACCAGCTCGCTCGAGCTTGCGAACGCCGATCGCCACCGGCTCCTCGATGCCGGCGTTCACGGACCGCCAGAGCCGGACCGTCGCATTCGGCTCGGTAGGACAGGCGATGCGCTTGCTCCCTTTCTCGAACAGGAACACCCCGACGTTCGCTTTCGTCGCCTGGGCAACCGGGGCGTTGCCATGCGGCCAAACTATCTGAATTCGGCTCTCAAGGCCGGCAAAGGGCGGTTGCACCCGATACTCTGCTGCCGAATCCGCACTCAACAGTACACGGTCGCCTTGCCGCTGGGCGCTGACGGGGGCCGCGTTGCGGTGGACCACGGCTCCGGGGTCGAGCGGCTTGCCGGTAAAGCTCGGTACGACGATGTCGAGGTCTGTCTTGGCCGTGACGCGCAAACGCAGGGAATCATTCCACGAAAGAAACACTTGGGTAGTCGTCGGAGATTTGACGGCGAGCCGCTGATCGCCGATCTGCTTGCCGCCGTAAAAGGCGACCTCGCTCGACGTGTACCGATAGCGCAGACCATTTCCCTCCGGTTCGATCACAAGGTCGCCCGGCTTGGGCGAGCCGAGGGTCAGATAGCTCGCGAGCGCCATCGTGGCGGTAACCACTGGCTTCGGCGATCCGTCGGTTCGGAAGAAGCCGAAATTGTCCTCCTTCGGGTTCCCGACCGGCGGAAGGTCGTCCAGCATCCACTTTAGCCCGCCGGCATGACCGGACACCCAGAGCTGGAGCCACACCGCCGTCTCAAGCACCGCGGAGTCGTGCGGGTCGATCTCGGCGTTGCTCCAGCCGAACTCGGTGAGCGCGACCGGGCGGCCGGGAAAGCTCCGCCGCATGCTGTCCAGCACGAGAAGCTGCGCCTTGAAGCTCTTGAGGGTCGTCGATGGATACCGATGCATCGACAGGAGCGAAAGCGCTTCGTTCGCGGGAAGCTTGGCGATGATCGGATCGTTGTAGCCGACGGTCACAAGCCGTGTTGGATCCGCCGAGCGGATCGCCTGCACTTGCGGCGCAAGCCAAGCGGCAAGTGTCGCTGAATAGGCCGTGATGAACGGTTTCCACTTGGCCGAGTCAGGGGAGTCGAGGTAATCGCCGCTAGAACGATCGTCGGCTTTGGCCGCCCACGTCGCCGCGTCGGCCAGAAACTCAAGATAGAGCTTGTAGTTATTCGCCTGCCAATAGACTTGCTCGCGAGTAAATCGCGACGGTGACATCGCCTTGCCCGCGCCCTCGCGCCATTCATCGGCCTCGGCAAGCGGCATGCGCTCGCCGTAGTGGCCGATCAGAGCGCCAGTCAGCAGCGGCGGTGTCACGCCAGCCGGGTAACGGGCGAGCACCAAATTGGCGTATTTCGGCTCGTTTTTGAGATCGTAGGCAAGGATCTCCGGGCGGCTCTTGTACCGCTCTGCGATCTTCCTTCCGACCTCGGCGACCTTCGTCAGGTCATCTTCACCATAATCGTAGAGCGTCAGGATCACGGCGATATTGTGTTTGCCGGCGAGGTCGAGGAAGGTATCCAGTTTCTTGAAATTACCAGCCTCAATCTCACGGTGGAGGGGCGACTGGACAAACATGCGGACGGTGTTCAGTCCCGCTCGCGCTGCTCGAGCGAGATCGGAGTCAATTCGAGCCGGATCCCAATTCCCCTCCTCCCACATTTTCCAGGCGCGGTCCAACGGGCCTTCGTAGTTGAAACCGAGCATGAAGAACGGCCGGCCGTCCGGTCCCACCAGCTTTCCATCCGGCGTCGCACTGAACCGAGGCGCGGCTTGAACGACCGGAGGGCCGGCTGGCTCAACGACGAGCGCGCCGAGCAAGAAAACGAGCGCAACCGCGAGACGAACACCCGTTGACACGCCGTGAGAGGGAGGCGCCATGGGCAGTACGGTACCAGCCAAGCTAGCGCGATTCAAGGGCTACCTGCCCTGCGACTCCGATCAACGGGGATCCCCGAGGAATTCACGATGCGCTCCGCGGTTGATCGCCTGCGCGGCCCATCGGGTTCGAGCTATAGGGCGAGGGTAGTCGTTGGCCGTCACCCCAGCACCGTCACGCACGAGCGCTCTGGCGCACTCCAGAGGGCCCCGCCTCTCGCCGAAGCCAATTTTGCGAACGCTCCCGCACTGGAGCGGCCGACCATCGTGGGTGTGGTGCTGCGCCTCGACGGCTGTGACGACCTGCCGGATTCGTGCCAAACGAATGAAACCGCGGACCGGTGAGACGCCGGCACTTCGTTTTCCATCCGTGAACCGGGCCGAAGTCGTTCATCGATCGCCCGACGCAACCGCATTGACGGTGCTGCTCCAGACAACCGGACGTCTCAACGGTAGGCACCGTCCGTCTCCTAGCGCTCAGGCGCAAGCTCCCACCGGCCATCGTGATAGAGGACGTAGAGGCCTCGCCTGTCGCCAACGATCACGGTCCCGCGCTCGAAAGGCTGGATGGTCAGTTGAAGGGAGCGCGGCTCGGCGGTCGCCCTGCCAAGCAACTCCCGGAATTTCGGATTTTCGCGGTAAGCCTGCAAGAATGGCGGAGCCGGCTCGCCGGGTTGAACCGAGGTGGTCGCACGCCCTGTTTCAGAGTCGATCAAGGTTGACCAGCCGCCCCCGGCGAGAACGTACAGACGACGAGTATCGGCGCGCCGCAGCATCAGCCCATTCTGGAACAGCACCTCGTGACCCGCGACCGTTAGCGCTGGACCGGTGGTGCAGCCGAGCTTCGCTTGTAGTCCCGTGTCCAACGCGTAGGTCTGCCCGATGCGGCCATCGGGTCGAGGACACCCCGGTGTCGGCGTTACGAGCGGAGCACGGACAACGTTTCGCGGCACAGGATCGGCGGAGACGACCGCTGGCGTCGGGCTCACCGGCGAGGCAGTGGGACTACCGCCCCGCGGCGTTGGTGAGGCTGGTGTGGCTGACGGCGTTGGCGGTGTGACCGTGCGGCTCGGCGACGGCGTTGCCGACGCGGACGCCGGTGGGGGAGTCGATGTCGCTGCCGGCCCGGTCGCCGGCGGCGGGGTAACGGTCGACGTCGCCGGAGCGCTTGGCGACGATGTCGCGGGACCGGTGGTCGGCGCCGCCACCGCTGCAGTTGACGTGGGCGAACTGGCCGGCGGCTGGACAGCCTCGGGGCGTCGGTCGGGCGTCGAGGTCGGGGAAGGCGAGGGGGATGGGGACGCTCCGGTCGAAAATGCTGCGGGCTCACGAGGTGTTGGCAACGCTGGCAATTCGGTCGGGATGCCAGCAGGCACGGCGCTCGCCGGCGCGGTCACGGCATCCTGCGGAAGGAGACCGCGCCCGGCCAACACCGCCAGCGCCAGCAGTGCCGCCGCTCCAGCGAAGCCAGTAGCAAATGCCGTCCACGCAGGCCGGCGATCCCGCGGGCGCTCGGCCAAGCGTGTCATCACTTGGCGGCGTAGGTCCACCGGCGGGGCCATCGTGGGAAGCGAACGAATGGCCTCGCCGACTTGCTGATACCCAGCAAGCGTGGAACGACACTCCGCGCAGGTCGCGAGATGAGCCTCGAATTGTCGAGCCGTTTCGGGCGTCAGCAATCCGTCGCGGTAGCCGGAGACGCGGGAACGGTCGCAGGTCATCTAGGCCTCCGATCCTTGCGGCTCCGGCGCCGTCTCGCGTTCCACGAGCGCCCAAACTCGCCGAAACTCTTCCCGCGCACGGAACAAAAGCGATTTGACCGCGGAGCGCGATGCGCCAATCACTTCGCCGATCTCTTCACAAGAGAGATCCTGATACTCGCGAAGCAACAGGCAGGTGCGATATTTCGGCGGCAACCGGTCCAGAACGCGCTGCACCATAGCGCTATCTTCGAGGCGCAGCGTTTCGCGCTCGGGGTCGTCGCTTGCGACCTGCTTCGGATGAAACGCCGACAGGAACGCCTCCCAAGGCTGCCATTTGATGATCTTTCGCCGCCGGAGTTCGTCCAAGCAGGTATTCGTGGCAATCCGATAGAGCCAAGCGCCAACGTTCACCTCGCCCGACATCCTCGGCAGCGCCTGATACGCCTTGAGGAACGCTTCCTGGGTCAGGTCGCTGGCATCTTCCGGATTGCCCATCATCCGCAGGACATAGTTGTAGATCGGCGTTTGGAATCGTTCGAAGATTGCCTCGAACGACTCCAATTGTGGCGCCGCCGGTTCATCCGGCATCTTCGACCTCGCGCGGCGGCGGCCCAGCGTTGGGAATGAGACGCCGAAACCGCTCATCGCCGGGCGTCGCCATGCGGGTCTGGTGACCCGAGGGACGGATGCGGCGATCCGCCCCACGAGTATAACGAGCCGCAACCGGTCCGGTTGCGCAGCTAGCTCTCTTGCACGTGAATGGTACGATGCGCCTATGGCAATGCCGGGACCGACCAGCTTCGAAGCCGTGGTGGCGGCGCTGCCTCGTGCGGCTACCGTGAAGCCGACGGCGGCGGCCCTGCGCTCTGCGCTGCTCGCCGTCACCGGCCGGCCGGCCATCAGCGTGCCCGCTCGTCCTTCCGACATCATGCCCGCAGCGGTTGAGACGGCGCTTCAGCAGCTGGGCGGTGCGCCCGCCACGCCGTCACCGCCGGCGGGCAATCAGTCGCTCGAAGCGCAGTTGGCAACCACTCGCCGGCTTATCGCCGAAGTAGAAGTCGAGCTCGAACGGCTGCGCAGGGAGGCTGCTGAGCTCGAGCGGCAACTGGCGGCACGGCAGCCCAGGCCCGACGCTTACCCGACACCGGGACCGGAGCCGATGGATGACGCCGTTGTTGAGACGCCCGTGACCGATCGGATGTTCAGCGCGATCTTTCGGCGCGCCGATCCGTCGCGCCCACCCCGCCAGTTTCATGGCTACGTTGAGGTCACGGTCCAATCTCCGGTCAGTCCCTACGCCGTTCGCGACCTCGAACGAGCGCTTGCCAGCCTTCCTGAGGTTTCGATCCGACTGGTCTGGGGAGCTCCCCAGCGCGGCACGACTATCGGTCTCGACCTTCACCAGCCCCTGCCCCTCGCCGAGCGCCTCAAGGCGCTCTCCTTTGTTGAGAGCGTGCGCGAACTCGGTGACCGAGGCGGGGTCGGTCGCTTGCGCGTGCGTCTCCGCGAGACATGATCCGCTGGCTGCTAACCCTTCTGCTGCTGGGGACGGTCGCGAGCTGCGCACCGGCCGCGGTTCCCGCCGCTGCGATTGCCGACTCAGCTGACGAGATCGCCGCACGGGCCGTTTGGGCTCCCGGTGAGCTTGAGGAGCACTATCGCAAACACCCCGACGGCTATCGTTCCGTTGAGGAATATGACCGAGGAGCTCGCGAGACGATTCGAGTGGGAACGCGCTTCCACTACCGCGATACGCAAACCGACGCGCCACGACTCGGCTTTTACCATCGGGAAACGAATCGCTTCACAGGCCTGACCGGTGATGGACGGCGAATCACCACGCACTTTCGTCCTGATCGTGGTGAGCGCTATGTGCGCGGCTTGCCGGGATCGACATACCGGTGAGCACAGAACGCGCCGTGGTCCGAGCACTCCTCGAACGGCTGCTCGCCGAGCGAGGACTTCCCGACGCGATTCTCTTCGGCACGCAGCAAGAGGGCTTTCTTCTCCCCGGCGTCGCTGGCGGACCGCCAATTGAAGCCCTCTCCGGATTCGCGCTGGCGCGGGATGGAACAGTGTATCGATTCTGGCTCGCCTGGGATGGCCGCGCCCAGCGCCATGTGCTACAACCGTTTGTACCGCTCGACAGTCTTGGGGCGTTGGCGGAAGATCCGGAGTATCTCGCGGCACGCCGCCAATTGCAGGACCATCTGTGACCGATATCGAACACCTCCTGCGCGATCGACGGCTCGCCGAGCAGGCATTTGAGTGGGTAGAGACCGCGCTCGAACGCCGTCACGCCGCGTCTGCCGGGGGCGCAGTGCTTTTCCCGTCCCTCGCGTCCGGAATCCTCGTGAGTGCGCTCGAGGTTTGCGATAGCTATGCATGCCGCTGCGGATGGAACATCACGGTGAGCGGCCGCGACCCGGTTCGGCGCTCCCGGCTGGCCGCCCTTGCCTCGCGGCCACCCGACGAGGTGTATGGCGCGTTCAAGGTACTCGCCGTTCACGACGGAGCGAAACTGTGGACACTGCGGATCGCAGGCACGGAGGACCTCGGTCTCGATGCGGTTGTCCAACTCCTGCTTGCCCCGGTCGACGCTTCGGCCTAAGCGTCTTCCCGGAAACCGATAACGGCAGAGACCGCCGCTCCAATGGCGAAGGCAAGAAAGACGACGCCCGCAATCGTGGTCCAAAATTGCGCTGAACCACTTGGGGTGGTGTGCACGACGACGAAGCAGCCGACAGCTGCTCCGAGGAATGCGAGTGATATGCCAAGAAAAAGCGATGGAAGATACATCGGTGTTCAGCGGAGCGCTCGCCGTACACTATACGAGGACGCACGGTCCGTCGTCAGCGTGCTGAGGTTTCGATGAGCATTTCCAGCCTTCTCACCGAGATTGTGGACGATCCGAAGACCTCTTCGTTTACGCGCTTGCAAGCGCTCTCCAACTTGTCGGACGAACAGACGCGCGAGTTCGCAACAGTCTGGCCCACCATTCCCGTCGAGCGACGACGCGCGATAGCCGATTGGCTAGAGGAGCTAGCCGAAGATAATGTTGAACTGAACTTCGAGCCGGTCTTTGTCCAACTGCTCGACGATCCCGATCCGCAAGTGCGCCGGGTGGCCATCGAGGGCCTTTGGGAAAGCCGCGATTGGTCGCTCGTGCCTCGCTTTCTCTCCCTGCTCCGGAACGATCCGGCGGCGGAGGTGCGTGCGGCCGCAGCCAGTGCCCTCGGCAAGTATGAGCTTGCGGTCGAACTCGAAGAGCCAGCGAGCCGCTACGGTCCAGAAATGGATCGGGCGCTCCTCGACTGTGTCGCAAACGAGCGAGAAGAGCCGAATGTCCGCCGTCGAGCGTTGGAGGCCGTTAGCACGCGCTCTCTGCCGGATGTGCCGCTGGCCATCGTTGATGCCCGGTCCAGCGACATCCCTGAGCTTCGGCTCGGCGCAATTTACGCGATGGGCCGGACCTATGATGAACGCTGGCTCGGCGATTTGGTCGACGCGTTGGAGAGCAGCGATCCGGAGATGCGTTTCGAAGCGCTCGGTGCGCTCGGCGAGCTCGAGGCCGAAGCGGCTGTCCCCAACATCGAGCCCTTGCTCGAAGACGAGGACGCGGAGGTGCAGCTCGCGGCGCTCGATGCGCTCGGCAAGATTGGCGGGGAGGACGCCAAAGCCATCCTTCGCCGCTACGCAGGCCGGCCATCCCCGCTGCAAGAGGCTGCCATCGAGGCGCTCGCCGAGGCCGAGCTGACCGACGACCCCCTTCGGTAGCCCACGGCCGCGCCGGCGGTCAAATCAGCACGGAGCGCCGCCCTCAGGCAACGCCGTTGAACCGTCGCTGGACCTGCGGCATCGCTCCTCCCATCCGCCGACCGAAGCGTTCGGTGTCGCGGAGTTCGCCGCGGTGCACGTATGATGGCGGTCGCACACCTTCGGCCAAGCCGGTCAATGGCGATGCAAGGCGCCGCGGTCGTTGGGTTAGCTGATGATAACGGGGGCGTCTTCGGTTGCGTTGGCGACCGAGATCGCGGCGGCAACCTGACTGGCCACCTCGCGGAAACTCGCGGCGGTGGCGCTCTCGGGATTGGCGATGGTGACTGGCTTCCCACTGTCACTGCCAAGGCGAATCGCCGGATCGATTGCGATCGAGCCGAGGAACTTCAGGCCTTGCTCCTGTGCTGCCGCGGCTCCGCCACCGTGCCCAAAGATATCCGTGCGCTCGCCACAGTGCGGGCAATGGAAGAAACTCATGTTCTCGATGACCCCAAGGACCGGGACATTGAGCTTGCGAAACATTGCCAGTGAGCGGCCGGCATCGAGCAACGCCACATCTTGGGGCGTGGTCACGATCACCGCACGAGCGGACGGAAGAAGCTGAGCGACCGTAAGCGATGCGTCACCCGTGCCTGGGGGCAAATCGATCACCAAATAGTCAAGCTCACCCCACTCGACATCGCGCAGGAACTGCTGGATCGCCGAGTGAACCATCGGGCCACGCCAGATCGCCGGCGTATCAGCGCTCATGAAGAACGCGATCGACATGATGCGGACGTTATAGCGCACCGGCGGCAGGATCTTGTCGTTTGGCCCCTTTACGGGCTGTCTGGTGACACCCATCATCAATGGAACGTTGGGTCCGTGGATGTCCGCGTCGAGGATCCCCACCCGTGCGCCCGCTTGAGCCAAGCCTATCGCGAGATTCACGGCAACCGTACTCTTGCCCACACCCCCTTTGCCCGAGGCAACGGCAATAACATTGCGGACGCCCGGAATGAGCGGCTCATCGGCGCGCGAAAACCGGCGGGAGACGTCCGATGTGAAGTCGACCGTGACCCGGCTCACACCCGGGATGGCCGCGACGGCGGCACGGGCCTCATTCTCAATCTGGCCACGCAAGGGACAGGCTGGCGTGGTCAACACGACTGTGAATCGGACCTCGCCGCCCTCAATCTGAATATTCCGTACCATGTTGAGGGTGACCAGATCTTTGTGGAGCTCGGGCTCCTGAACGTTGCTGAGCGCACGGAGCACGGCCGCTTCGCTGAGGCCGTCGAAAGTATTGCCAGACATGGGGCTCCTCTTCCCTACGAGACGGCAGGGGGTCGGGATGCTCGGATTCGAACCGAGGGCCTCCGCGTCCCAAACGCGGCGCTCTGACCAGGCTGAGCTACATCCCGCTGGAGAGGAGTATACGAGCCGCGCGGTAGAGTGAGCAAAACAGCGCCGTCCCCGCCCGCTTGCAGATGAGCGAGGCGCGGGACGGCATCGGTCCCCCACCGGGGACAGCGGCTACGCCAGTCTCGCGACTAGCCTGGATTGTCGCGGATCGACTTGTAGATACGCTCGATGAACTGGTCTCGCTTGGCGCGCACCTCACGTTCGCGCTCCGGTGGCGTACGGTAGCGCTCGATCTGCTCAGTCGTCAGAATACCCTTCTGATCGAGCAGCTCTTCGATGACGCGGAGGCGGTCCTTCACGACCCAGAGCGCAGCACCCAGTTCAAGCGAGATGTTGAACAGGTTGTCGATGACCGGCGACTCGAAGTAGACGGGGTTATCGCGGTCTTCGACCTCGACTTTGAGTTGGGTGATCCCGCCTTGGCCGCCGGGTGGCGGCGGGGCAGTCACCGGCCCTTGAACCACGGGCTGGGACGGCGGGATGAAGGTCGGCTGCGAAGGGGGCGTGAACGTCGGTGCGGCGGCCGGGTTCGGCGCTGGCTGAGAGACGGGCACGAACATTGCCTGGCCGTTTGGCTGCGCCGGTGCGGCGGGCGCAGCCGGCGTGCTCGCGCCGTTCCCGCCGATGATGGTAATCCCCAGCTCGCGCGCCCGGTCCTTCGCGGCGGGCGTGACGATTTGGCCGCTACCGAAGGAAACGGTGCGCTGACCGCTAGCGGCTGCCGCTTCAATGTCCTTCGCGCTGATGAGCTTTGCCATTCTTTCCCTCCGAGCTGGACCGGCTATTTCCCGGCCTGCAGCTCACCGGCCGACCGGCCGCCGCCGAGCTCGCCGCTCGCGCCGGACGGGAACGTACCGCCATTCGTCAGGATAGGTCCGATCTCCCGGCCCGGCCGCGAGATGACGTGCACGGAAACCACCTCGCCGACGCGGGCGGCCGAGCTGGCGCCGGCATCGGTTGCGGCTTTCACCGCGCCCACATCGCCGGCCACGATCACGGTAACGAGGCCGTTGCCAATCTGCTGCTTGCCAATGAGGTCGACGTTCGCTGCCTTGAGCATCGCATCTGCCGCCTCGATCGCGGCGACGAGCCCACGCGTTTCGATCATGCCAATAGCGCCACCACGGTTTGCCGACGTCGTCATTGTGTCGCTTTCCTCCCTCCGCGCGGCGGGCCGCACCACCTCAACTCGGTCCGGCTCCCGCTGGCGTTGCTCTTGTGGTCGCTCCTCTTCCAATATCACGATTCCGGCGGCGGCAAAGGCCACCCCATGCCGCGGCCGGTCCGGGACAACCTCCGGTTCAACGCGATCGATCCGTTCGGCCGGCGGCGAATCCCCGCCTGAAGCGGTCTCTGGCGTCGCCGAGGAATCCCCTCGAGCGGCGCGCGGCGACCTGCGCGGGGCTGCGGGCTCCGCGGGTGTTGAGACACCGTCCTCGGCCTTTCGGCGTCGGCGCGGCGTGCGCTCGTCATCTGCCACGTCGCCCTCCCTTCACACCCTCTTCGCCACGCATTGTCACGCCCTGCCCGGGAAAGGAATTCGCCGGCCCGAACCGCTTCACCGGTTACGCGACCCGACAGGCCGGGCCAACTCCGAACCGGCGACATGAGCGTGAAACACTGGCGGAGAGGGTGGTTCCAGCCCGGTCTCTTCTTTGCAGCGTGCCAAAATCTCTTCAAGCGGCGGCCCGAAGTCGAAGGTCGGCAACGGTCCCCGCGTCGCCCGCATTTCGGCACGGAGCATCTCTGTCGCGTCGTAGTCGATTTTCCAGCCGCCATCGTAGAGTACGACGCCGTACTCCTCTTGGGCCTTCTGCTCCGAGACGAGTCCCCGAATCACATCGAGTCGAACCGCCTCGGGGTCTCGCTCGAGCGGGTCGCCCCAGCCGCCGCCACCCCACGTGATGTAGTGCAGCTCGTCACCTGGTTCGACCACAATGTGGTCGGCTTTGGCCGGGAGTGGTATCTGTCGGCCGTCGGGCTTCACCAAGATCTTCCGGCTCCGTGCCCCCGGCTTGCCGCCAAGCACGCCCCACGGATAGGTCAACCAGCGATCGTCGTGGATGGAAATCTCGCCGCCGGCGAGCCAGCGATACACTTGGTCGATACCGTTCCCGCCGCGATGCTTGCCGGCCCCGCCCGAGTCCTGCACCAACTCGTACTTCTCGATGACGACAGGGAAGTACGTCTCAAGGTACTCGTTGGGAACGTTGGTGAACTCGGGCCAGAGGCTGTGTCCATCAAGACCATCGCCAATCGGTCGACCGGGCACACCGCCGAACCCAATCTGATAGAGCTGGACCCACTCCCCCTTTTGGTCGTAGCCGCTATACATCAGGTGCGGGCTGGTACTAAATCCAGCAGCGGTCATGAACTCCGGTGCGCCTTTGCCGAGCGCTCCGCCGAACACGTCGAAGACCCGGCCGAGAGCGTGCGTCCGGCCAGACAGCGCCGCCGGATATCGCGGCTTGAGGAGCGATCCTTCCGGAATGCGCACCTCAATGAGATCGTAGTAGCCGTCGTTGAAGAGGATCTGCGGGTCGTGCACCATGATCAGGTACACACCGACGAACATCTTCAACATCTCGACATTCAGGTAGAAATTGATCGCAGCCGGCGACTGCGGGTCGGTGCCCGTCCAATCGAAGATCGCCTTGTCGCCCTCGCGCCAGACGGTGCACTTGAGCTTATACGGACCATAACCCTGCCCGTCGTCGCAGACGTAGTCTTCGAAACTCTGCGGGGTCTCCGGGATCGTCCGACGAATGAGTTCGCGCACCGCACGATAGTTGCGCTCGAGCAACGCGTCCAAAACGCGCAGGTAGGTCGATGCACCGAAGCGGGCGCAGAGTTCCCGAACGCGACGCTCGGCCATTCGACAAGCGGCAACGATGCCCATCAGGTCAGATCGGTTCCATTCCGGCAGGCGAACCTGATCGAGGATGAGCTGCAGCCGCTCTTCATCGAGCTCACCGCGCTTGTACAGCTTGAACGGCTTGATGATCACGCCTTCGGAGTGAATGGTTCGGGCATCGATCGGCATACTGCTGGGCACCGCTCCGCCGACGTCCGTGAGGTGGCCAAACATGCTCGCCCAGCCGACGAGCTGGCCCTCGTAGAAAATCGGCAGCAGCACCAGCCAGTCGTTCAGGTGGCTGATTGCGCCGGCACAGGAGTAGGGGTCGTTCAGAAGGAAGATATCGCCTTCTTCGATCGTCCCCTTGTATTCCCGAAGGAAACCGGCGATGAACGAGCCAAACTGGCCAACCACCATCTTGCCGTCAGGATTGGCGATCAGTGGGAACTCGTCGTGCTGCTCGCGAATGCCGGGAGACATTGCGGTTCGGAACAACACGGCGTCCATCTCATGCCGAATGTTGCGGAGCGCGTTTTCGATCAGGTCGATGGTGACCGGATCGAGCGGCTCGTCCACCCTTGTGGCGGGCGGCACGGGCGCGGGGGATTCGGTCACCGGCATGGATGGTTGAGCCAGCGGCACCGTCGGCGCAAGCATGGCCTCAACAAGGTTCTGGCCCTGAGGAACAACGGTTGCCCAACCGTTCGGCTCCTGCTCGACGACTCGCCCGCCGTTGGGCGGCGGAGTTGGCGTGGGCTGGGGCTCAGCGGCCGGGGGCGCCGCCTGCGCCGCTGCTGCGGCCTCGGCGGGGGTTCGAAAGAGGGTTGAGGGATAATTCGCCGGCTTCCGCTCGGGAATTGGTTCGGGTCGGATCGGCAGCGGTCGCGGGCGAACCGAAGGGCGGGAGGCAGGGGTCATCGATGCCGGCGCCGTCGGTTGCGGGGCCATCTGCACCGGCTGAGAGGGTGCGGCGACCTGCTGAATGACGATCCCACGGGACCGCGCGTATGTCTGAGCGGGCTGTGTGACCGTCGTCCCTTCCCGGACATAAATCAGCCGATAGCCGGCTGCCGCTGCACGAATGACGGCATTGGTATCGAGCACTTCGCCCTGATACTGCACTGCGGTGACGGTGCCGTCACTACCGTTGGTTGCCATGTCCGCCCTCTTTAGTATCGACTAGAGCTACGTGGGCGCCGCCCCGAGTGCCGGGGCGGCAACGGGAGCAATTAACTAGCGGTGACCACGCAGATCTTACTGACCCGGCCTGCCGCGAATGGCCCCAATGGATTGTATCACCGCGTCGCGCGCCGTCTGAACCTGTGACTCGGTGCCCGAAACGATGATCCGACCGGCTGGTCCAATCGAACTAATCGACACCAGTTTGATGTCGGCGGCCTTTTCAGCCTCGTTCGCTGCGAGGCAGGCGTAGCCCGCCGGCGCGATCTCCATCACCAGCATCGCCTCACCGGGAACGATCATGGAGCCGCGCCGCATCTGGTTCACCAGCTGCGCCTGATACGGATCGACATTGCTGATCACTTGCGTCGAAACGATTTGTGCTGCCAGCCGATCCTCTTCGTTCAATTCGAGACTCTCGAGCATGGCCGAGGCGGCTGAGCGAATCGCCTCTTGGCTTCGCGCGTGTAGCTCGAGAATCCCAAACTGCCGCTCGACAAGCTGCATGCCGGGTCGAACATCGGATGATTTGAGGGCAATGTCGGCAATGCGATAGATGGCATTGCCGGGCGCGACCTCAACATACAGCTCGGCCTGGCCAGCGGTCGGCATGTCGCCATTCATCAACGTTCCCATGAAGGCCGCATACTGCGGCTGCATGCGGTCGATGAAGGCGAAGGTACGAAGCTGAAATCCGCCGCGTTCCTGCATCGCTTAGTCGACACCGTCGCGGCCAACCGCGCTCAGCAGGCTGGCAAGCTCAGGGTGCGGCCGCGGAATGACGTGGACCGAGACGACTTCGCCGACACGCTCGGCTGCCATCGCACCGGCATCGGTGGCCGCTTTGACAGCGCCGACGTCGCCTCGAACGATGACCGTGATCAGGCCCGCGCCGACCTGTGCACGGCCGACGAGCTCAACATTCGCCGCCTTCACCATCGCGTCGGCGGCTTCGATGGCGGCCACCAAGCCGCGAGTCTCGATCAGCCCAAGGGATCCGCCCATGTTTCCTCCCGTTTTCCTTGCTCATCCACCCTGCGGGCAGATGCGCCAGTGACAGAATTTCGATGGCGCCACGGTCTCGCGTTGCCGGCGTCACCGGCCGCCGTGCCGGTTCGCCGACTTCAGGGTTCGCGGACTGCGGTCATGCTCGGCGTCGTCACCCCCTCGATCCTGACCATTTCAATCGGCGACGCAATTGAAACGCCAGTTCATCGGTCTGGTTCAAGCGTTGATCGACGCGTGCACGCGCGTCGCAGTCATCATACTGAAATTCGCGGCGAGGCATCGTCGTTGGCTCACCGTTTGTCAATGGCAAGGCGGCGGCCGCCATTGCGACCCTCTTCCGTCTCGACACTATCGACGATTCCGACAATGGAGGCATCGGTTGGCGCGTCTCGCGTCTGTTCGGTTGCCCGTGCCGACGCGCCAGTGACGACGAGCACTACTTCACCGGCGCCCGCCCCAACGGTGTCCGTCGCGACGAATACTTCACCGGTCAATGTGCCATCGCTGTCACGGCGCTGGACAAGCAGCAGCTTCGCCCCGCGGAACCCCGGGTCTTTGGCCGTCGCCACCACCGTTCCGACGACTTCACAAACAATCATGACCCGCTCACTGGACGAATCAGCAGATTGCCGTACGTGTCCACATCCGCGACGTAGCCCGGGAGGATCAACGTCGTCGAGTCCATTTCCGTCACGATCGCTGGGCCAACGATCCGGTTGCCCGACGAAAAACGCTCGCGGTCATAGACCGCCGCGGTGTGGAATTGGCCTTGATAGTAGATTTGCTGCTCGCCGGTGCGAGCCGCCGAGGCATCCGGACCACCGACCGGCAGGCGCGGGATCTCCGGCGGACGGGAGCGGCTTTGGCCGATCGCCCGCAGGTTGACCATTTCCTTCACCGTCTCCAGCTTGAAGCTATACAGCCGGTCATGGGCTTCGTCGAAGCGGCGAGCGACGTCGTCCAGCCCCTCCCGGGCGAACGCCTCAAGGTCGACCTCTATCGGAAGCTCGAAGCCTTGCCGGTGGTACCGAACATCCATTTGATATCGGATCTGCTGTTGGTCCGCCGGCACACCTTGCTCCGTAAGCCAGCTTCGGGCGTTGCGACCCAGCTCATCGAGCAGGCGGCCAACCTCAGCAGTCGACGTTTGGTCGAAGGTGCGAATGAAGGTCCGAGCGAACTCGTTGCGGAAATCCGTTACGAGGTCGCCGAGAGCGCACAACAGACCGGGGCCTTTCGGGATAATGACGGGCCACGAGCCGAGGATCTTCGCAATCGCGTTCGCATGAAGCGGCCCAGCGCCGCCGAAGGCAACGAGTGCGAAATCGCGCGGGTCGTAGCCGCGCTGCACCGAGACGAGACGCAGGGCGCCAAGCATGTTTTCGTTGACGACGTTGATGATCCCTTCCGCCGCGCGGTAAAGGTCGAGACCGAGGGCATCGGCGATCTTCTGGACAGCCCGCCGCGCTGCGTCGATGTCGAGCGTGATCTCCCCGCCAATCAGTTTTGGCGTCAAATAGCCTAGCACGAGGTTGGCATCGGTTACCGTCGGCTCGGTCCCGCCCTTCAGATAACATGCGGGACCGGGATCGGCGCCGGCGCTTTGCGGGCCAACCCGTAGCGCCTTGGTCAGCTCCGGAACGTGGGCGATTGAACCGCCGCCTGCACCGACGGTTCGCACTTCCATCGCCGGAATGCGCACGGTGAATTGCCCGATCTCGGTCTGACGTCCAATATCGGGCTCGCCATTGATACAGAGCGCGACATCGGTCGACGTGCCTCCGACGTCGATCGTGAGGATATTCTGATAGCCCGCCATCCGGCAGACAAAGAGAGCGCCTGCCACGCCGCCGACGGGCCCGGAGACGAGCGCGTTGACCGGCCGCTCCTTCGCTGCCTCGAGGGTCATCAGTCCACCATCGGACCGGAGCAAGCTCACTCGTGCCGGGACACCCCGTTCCTGCAAGCGGCTCCGCAGTGAATCGAGGTATCGCCCGACCTGCGGGGCAACATAGGCGTTCAGCGATGCCGTCAGAGTCCGCTCGTACTCCCGAAACTCGGGCAACACCTCGGACGAGAGCGTCACCGGGAGGTCGGGCGCGAGGTCCCGAATGATGTCCCGAATGCGGATCTCATGCGCCGGGTTGGCGTAGGAGTTGATGAGCGAGACCGTGATCGCCTCGATCTTGGAGCGCTTCAGCAGCCGTTGCAGGTCCTCCCACAGCTGCACCTCATCCAAAGGGCGGATTACCTCGCCCTGCGCGCTCATTCGCTCGTCCGCTTCAATCGTGTTTTCAACCAGCGCGGGAGGGTCCTGCGGAATCATGGTGATCCAGCCTGCAAGCGGGCCCGGCGTGCGCGAGCGAGCAACCCGCAGGACATAGCGGAAGCCCTTTGTGGTGATCAGACCGACAGTTGCGCCGGTGCCCGTCAGCACCGTGTTCAGGCCGACCGTCGTTCCATGGCGGATTTCGGCGATCTGGTTGGGGGTGATGCCGGCAACTCGGCAAACCTTTTCAATCCCCTCCAAAACGCCACGCGACTGGTCGGCTGGCGTCGACGATGTCTTTGCCCGGTACAGCGGACCGTTCGCGTCGTCGGTCAGCACGAGATCGGTGAAGGTGCCGCCAACATCGACACCGAGGCGGTATGGCATCTCTCCGTCCTAGTTCAGGCTCACATAGCTGGGACCAGGCTCAACGGCCGCTCAACGTAGCAAGCACGGGCCAACGTCTGCAACGGCCGGTAGTTTCTATCAGCTTTTTGGAAGATGTGTCAACGCCTCGATAGACGTCTCACCGATCCGGGGCGGGCGAGCCTGCCCGGACCACGCGCGGTCATCATTCGTCCCTCGGGACGCGCCGCAACCCGGTGTGCCAGCGCTCTGCCGCCCAGTCCTGCTCGGTCCTTCGCCCCGTCCGCTGCGATAGGAACCTGAGCTCGCTCGTATTGCGGCCAGACGGCGACCCGGGACGCATTGGACAAACCGGGTTCGGACGTCGCCCTCGAACCGGGAGGCAGCACCGACCGATCCCCAGGTTGATGACCGTTCGATCGCTCCGATAGCTACTTGCTACGCTTCAAACAGCGGACCACCTCAGCACTGGTCATGCTCGATGTGCTGGAGATCTCCGGCAGGGTGCGGCAAGCTGGATGACGCCCCACCTCGATGCGGCCCGGCGAGGGGCGTCCGCTCAGTGACACAGACCCGGTGCACACCGACGTGCGGCGGCGTCTCGAGGAACCAACGATGGCGATTCCGGTTCACGAGCCAGCTGTACTTGCTCCGGCGCTCCGCCGGCCATTCGGGCTCTTCGTCAACCTGAACGGGACGATCGCGCCGATTGCCCCGAACCCGGACGAGGTCAGGGTCGCCGAGCCGGCGCGCCGCGCTCTTCTCCAGCTGGTCGATGCTCTAGACGTCGTTGTTATCGTGACAGGGGCACCGGTGGAGCAAGCCCACCGGCTCGTTGGTATCGACGGCATCCTCTACCTCGGCAACCATGGCGCCGAGCAGATCCGCCCGGACGGCGAGCGCCGCCTTGTCGGAACCGCTGATGACCGCCTTCGGCGGGCTGCCGAGGATGCCGTTCGCCGTGTCGGCGAGCGCAAGGTCTCCATCGAGCCAAAAGGTCGGGGCATTGGCATCCACTTTCGCTCGGCCAATAATCCCCGAGCGGTGCGAAAGCAACTGCTCGCAGCCCTTCAAGCAGGTGAGCACGCCCGGCACTACCGGCTTGTCGAGGGACGTTGCCTCCTTGAATTGCGCCCGGTCGGCGAGCGAGACAAAGGCGACGCCGTCTCGGAGGTGCTCACCGAGCGAGGCATCAAAGGTGGGCTCTACATTGGCGACGACCGCAGCGACCTGCCCGCCTTCCGAGCGGTGCGACACCTGCGGGATTCCGGCGGCTTTGGCATCGCGGTTGGCGTTGCGAACGACGAGACGCGCGACGCCATCACCGACGCGGCCGACTTTCTGGTGGATGACATTCCCGGCGTTGTTCGTATCCTCAATTGGCTTACGAGCACGCTGGGGCGCCCAGACTCCTCGCGTTGACACGGACTTCGGGCGCTGTTACAAGAGGTTTCGTCCGACGGCCTCCCCAATTCGGTCGGCCAAGGCGCGGTCGAGACTCTACCGAAGGCCGTCGTTCGGCAGCAGATCGCCGTCAAGGAGGGAGAGGATGACTCACGTCATCGTGGTCGGAGCTGGAACCGCTGGACTGCCCGCGGCCATCGAAGCGGCCGACCGGGGTGCAACCGTCACGCTGGTGGAGAAGACGGACCGGGTCGGCGGAACGCTCTGGCTCTCGAGCGCGATCATGAGCGGCGCTGGTACCCGAATGCAGAAAGCAAAGGGTTACGAAGATAGCCCGCAGCAGCACTTCGAGGATTGCTTCGCGATCGGCCGGGGTCGCAACGACCCGGTCTTGCTCCGGCTTGCCACAGAGGTCGCCGCCGAAACGATTGACTGGCTGGAACAGATCGGCGTTCCCTTCACTGCCGATTCTCCACGGCTTGCTCCGGAACACGAACTTTACACGCGACCGCGAAGCCATTACATCCAACCAATTCCGGGCACGCCCGGGTCAGGCCGGAATGCCATCCCCCCGCTCGAGCGTGAGCTGAAGCGACGAATGGACACCGGTTCCATCGAGTTGCGGTTGCGTACCTCGGTGACGAAGCTGCTGCAGGACGGCCGCGGCAACGTGGTGGGTGTCCGCGTCGCGGGCCCGGATGGCGAGGCGGAGATCCGCGGCGACGCCGTCATCCTCGCCACCGGCGGCTATGGCGGCAACGTCGAACTTTTGCGCCGGCTCCACCCGAAGTTCGATCACGTGATCACGCTTTGTCCGCACGAGGCCGATGGTTCCGGTCTCCTCCTCGCTCAAGAAGTGGGTGGCACGACGGCGTTCATGGACTCCCTGATTCCGTTGCCGGGCGGGGTCCCAAATCCAGAGAGCCCGGGCGATTGCCTCTATTGGGTGATGTTGCCCAACCAACGACCGCCGGCTGAAGCTGGCGATATTTATGTGAATAAGCTGGGCAAGCGGTACATCCGCGAGGATGAGAAGCACCCCGATGCCCGTGAACGCGCGATGATGCAGCAGCCAGAGACGGCGATGATCGCGGTGTTTGACGAGCCGATGCGCCAAGGGCTGACGCCGCGAATTGCGGAATACACGAAGCGCGAACTCGAAGGCGGGCGCGGCAATCCGAACGTTATCGTCTCGGCGCCGACCATCGAGGCGCTCGCTCAGAAGCTCGGCATCGACCCGGCGACCTTACGCGCCACGATCGAGCGCTACAACGGGTTTGTTGAACGCGGTGTCGACGAGGACTTTGGCCGCGAGGCGATGCCCAAGAAGCTCGACACTCCGCCGTTTCACGCCGTCGTCACCTACGGAGTTGTGCTCGGCACGATGGGTGGCGTCAAAGTGAACGGCCAGCTTCAGGTCGTCCGCGAAGACGGCTCGCCAATCGGGGGGCTCTACGCGGCGGGTGAGATTCTCGGCAAGGGCCAGATTATGGGCGACGGCGTGTGCAGCGGGTTAGCGGCTGGGCCAGCGTTTTCCTTCGGCCGGGTTGCGGCGCGCAACGCAGTGGCAGCGTTCGCCGGCGCGCCGGCCGAGGCGGCACGCTAAGAGTTGTCGGCCTCCTCGAACCGTCGCGACAGCACCATCACGTGCGAGCGCATCAGTTGCTCCGCGTCAGCGCCGCGGCCCTCGCGGAGCGCCTGCAAAATCGCGACATGGTCGTCGAGCGTTTCGCGCTGGCGCTGCGGTGTATCGGACCGCGTGAGGAATCGGTAGCGCAGCGTTTGGTCAAAGACTCGGTCGAGAAGATTGATCAAATGACGATTCCCTGAGGCGCGGTACACAATTCGGTGAAAGTCGCCCACCGCCCGCTCCGGCCACTCCGCGCCCGGGGACAAATCGATGGCATCGATGGTGCGCTGGAGCGCCTGCGCGGTTTCTTCGGTGAAGTGCTGGGCCGCCTCCCGTGCCGCGAGTCCTTCGAGGGTCGCGCGGATGGCAAATAACTCGCGGCCCGACTGGTAATCGACCGGCGCGACCCGGAACGCGTGGCGAGCCTCCTGCTCGAGATATCCTTCGGCGAGAAGGCGTTGGAGGGCCTCGCGTACCGGCGTGCGGCTCACGCCAATCACGCCCGCCAACCGGTCTGGTTGGATGCGTTCTCCCGCCGCCAAGTCACCCGAGAGGACAGCGCGCCGTAGCCGGCGATAGATTTCCTCGGCGAGGGTGGAGCGATCAATGGCTGCTACCCGGCCAAGGACGTCAGATTGATGTGCTTCGTCGGCCATAGTGTGTCTCCTCTCTTTAGACCGCGTACCGCTTCAGCAAATTGCGCGCGATCACGAGGCTTTGGATTTCGTTTGTCCCTTCGCCAATGATCATCAGTGGTGCGTCACGGAAGTAGCGTTCGACGTCCAGCTCTTTCGCGTAGCCGGTGCCACCATGGATTCGCATCGAGTCCATCGCGACTTGTAGGCAAATTTCGCTCGCGAAGAGCTTGGCCATCCCTGCCTCAAGATCAACGCGTTGCCCGCGATCTTTGAGGGCCGCCGCTTGGTACGTCAGCAAACGGGCGGCTTCGATCTTGGTGGCCATGTCGGCGAGTTTCAACTGGATCGCTTGGTGTTCCGCGATTGGCTTGCCGAAGCTTTCTCGTCGTTGGGCATAGCGGATCGCTGCTTCAAAGGCGGCTTGGGCAACACCGACCGCCCGCGCTGCAACATTGATTCGGCCGCCTTCCAAAGCGCTCATCGCTTGGTTAAAGCCCCGGCCCTCGACGCCACCAATCAGGCGGTTGGCCGGTATCTCGTAGTCCTCAAAGAGCAGCTCACAGGTGTCGATCGCGCGGTAGCCAAGTTTTTCGAGCTTTTGCACCACCTTGAAGCCAGGATGGTCCTTCAGCGCGATAAAGGCGCTCATCCCCTTGTAGGGCGGCTGCGCGGTCGGGTCAGTCTTGGCGATCAACGCAAAGGCGGAACCGTAATAAGCATTGGTGATCCACATTTTGCTGCCGTTGACGATGTAGCGGTCGCCCTCGCGCCGCGCGACGGTGCGCATTGCGCCCTGAACGTCGGAGCCGCCGCCAGGCTCAGTCAATGCGAGGCCGCCGCGGAGTTCGCCGGATGCCAGCTTGGGCAGATATTCCCGTTTCTGCTCCTCGGTGCCGCCATGCACGAGCATGTGAATGAGGATGTGATGTGTGCCGATGACACCGCTCAGGCTCATCCAGCCCCGACACAGCTCCTCCATGATCAAGGCGAACGTCGTGTAATCGAGGCCCAGCCCGCCGTACTCTTCCGGCACCAGCACGCCAAACAACCCAAGTTGACGCATCCGCTCGACGAGGTCGTGCGGGTAGATATCGGCATTGTCGAGCTTGTTTGCGACGGGCTTGACGTCGTTCTCGACAAATTCGCGGATGAGGGCGACGATATGGCGCTGGGCGTCAGTGAGCTCCAAGAGCATCACGTTCCTCCGGTCGGTCGATTCCCAGTTTGAGGGTGGCATCGGCGTCGAGCGTGACGTCCGCCCGCGCGCCATCCTGATACGCGAAATAGCCCGCTGCCGCAATCATCGCGGCGTTGTCGGTGCACCACCGAATAGGTGGCCAGCGCACCGGGACCGGTGATCGAGCCTCGAGTTGCCGCCGAAGCTCGAGGTTGGCGGCCACGCCGCCGCCGACCAAAATTTCCTCGACACCCAGTTCGGCCGCCGCGCGAACGGTATTGGTCACGAGCACGTCGGCAACCGCAGACTGGAAGCTCGCCGCCAAGTCCGCCACCGGGGCGGTCCCGGGTGGAAAGCTGTCGACAAGCCGCCGCATCGCCGTCTTGAGACCGCTAAAGCTGACGTCAAAGCTGCCGGGGATCGACGAGCGGGGAAAGGGTATTGAGTCTGGGCGGCCGGCCGCCGCGGCGCGCTGCACCGCTGGTCCGCCAGGATAGCCCAAACCAAGCAACCGCGCCACTTTATCGAAGGCCTCGCCGGCCGCGTCGTCGCGCGTCCGCCCAACCCGCCGAAATCGATTGTGCCCCGTCATCAGAATCAGATCAGAGTGCGCCCCGGACACAACGAGGCAGAGGAGCGGAAAGCGGGGTTCCGGTGAGGGGAAATCATCATAGAGCCAGCCAGCGTAGATATGTCCCGCGAGGTGATTGACGGGCACGAGCGGCAATCCCCGCGCAAAAGCAAGGGCCTTCGCCGTGTTGACGCCCACCAGCAGCGAGCCGGCCAAACCCGGACCGTGCGCCACGGCAATTGCGTCAAGATCGTTCCAATCTCGGCCTGAGCGACGCAGCGCTTCCTCGATCGCCGGCATCAGCCAGCGAATGTGATGTCGAGAAGCGACTTCCGGCACCACACCCCCGTATTGCGCATGGATCGTCGCTTGACTTGCAACGACATCGGAAAGCACTCGACGACCATCTTCAACAACAGCCGCGGCTGTTTCATCACAAGATGTCTCAATTCCAAGAACGAACATACTGTTAGCGTATCACGGAATATTGACGCCGGCCAATAGACAGGGAAGCGGTCGCTCAGCGTATCACGGCGCAGAGCGACGCTCGCAAACCGTCGTCACGGTCGTTTAACAGGCAAGACTCGGCACTCGTTCTCGATCGGGCGATGACCGATCGAAGTGCTACGCATGAGCGCCAAACGCCCGCTGGGACCGGATGGTGCACGTGCTGGCTCAGCCCCGATGGGCGGCCTTTGACGCGTGGCGTCCATCTCCGCACGTCACGAGAGATGGAACGATCGCGGGTGCCTTAAACCGAGCGAGCATGATCCCGACGCTAGGCCCAAAACCGTATGCCAACGCCGGCAGCGCCGTGCGGGAATGCAAGGGGCGGTGTCTCCAGACTCAGCCATGGCGTGGTACCGGCCGCGTCGCTGGCGGCAGCGCACTTCCGTAGTCAGCAGTCCGACTCGCCGACAAAACCGACGCTGTGCCTCGGGGACTCACTCGGACGACGGCGGCCAGCCGCACCAGTCGATCGCATGGCAGTCGACAAATCGTCGCTTCATCACCCGCAACGCCTCAGGGTTCTCGTCGATCAAGAGGAAGCGGCGGCCGAGCGCGAGACATGCGGCACCCACCGTTCCGCTCCCGGCAAAGGGATCGAGCACGAGCGCCCCCGGCTGGGAAGAGGCGGCAATCATTCGACGGACGATGCCGAGCGGCTTCTGGGTCGGATAGCCGGTGCGCTCCTTTCCGCTCGTCGGCACGATCGTGTGCCACCACGTGTCGGTCGGGCGCTTGCCAGCTGCGGCCTTCTCAGGACCGACGAGCGATGGTGCGAGGTAAGGGATCCGATCGATCGCGTCGGGGTTGAAGTAATAGCGCGCCGGATCGCGCACGTAGACCAGAATGGTGTCGTGTTTCGGGGGCCAGCGCCGTGTTGACCGGCCGCCAAAGTCGTAGGCCCAGACGATCTCGTTCAAGAAACAGCGTCGCCCAAAAATAGCATCGAGCAGCACCTTGCAGTAGTGCGACTCACGAGGGTCGAGGTGAAGATAGAGGGTGCCGTGTGGCGCAAGCACGCGATGCATTTCGACGAGGCGTGGCTCGAGGAAACCCAGATAGTCGTCGAAGAGATCAGAAAAGCTTACGCTCCCGATTCGGACGGTCGAGTAGCGTCGACCGGCAAAACCGGTCCGATCGCCATCCGGTGCTTGACGCACCCGGACGGACGTGTGGCGGCGCGTGCCCCCCGTGTTGAAAGGCGGATCGGTGACGATCAAGTCGACCGAAGCCGTCGGCAACTCGCGGAGCACCGGCAAGTTGTCGCCGAAGACAATGCGGTTCAACGGCGGCCCTCAAGCAGTCCGATCGTCTCACCAGCCGTCCAAGCGCAAAGGTACGTCACAAGAAAGGGCAACGACAGCACGAACGTGATCCTGTCAGCCGTCGGCAGCCGGCGGACAATCCGGGTGAGCATCAGCAGCGGGACAAGTGGCGCGAGCACCGCTCTCCAGCGGCCCCCGGTCGCGGCCCGCCAAGCCCCAAAGACGCGCCCGTGCCGGAAACGTTGTCGGCAAAACGCCCAGACGCCGCCTCCGGTGCGCAGCGCCGTTGCGGGGCGGAGATCGAGGACCAAGCGAGCACCGCGCGACCGCAGCGCGGCGTTCACCTCATTCTCCCAAAAGCCGTGTTCCCAACGGTCCGCGACCGTCGCAATGGCGGACCGGCGATAGATCGCGTTGTCGCCCGGCACATCGGCCACGTCATGCCGTTGGAACGGGAGCAGGTACGGCGAGTAGCGTAAGAAGAAGACGGCGGCGACAGCGGGCCGGCGCGACCGCAGGACAATCGGCCCGCCCGCGGCTGCGCAGTCCGGTTCAAGCGCACTGACGAGCGCCGCCAACCAGCCCGGCTCTGGAACGCACTGGGCGATCGTCAGCACGAGCAACTCGCCCGAGGAAGCCTCGATTCCCGCCTTCCACAACTTGGGAACAAGGGGGTCTCCGTCACACGTGACGAGTTTGCCCACGCCGACCGCGAGCGTGGCCTCGCGGCTTCCGGTGGGCGCAGCGACTACAAGCTCAGCGCGCAGGCTCGACGCTTCGCGGCAAATGGCATGGATTGACTCGGCGGTCACCGCCCCGGCGTCCCGCGCCGCGACGATCACAGATACCTGTGCCAGCAGTCACCCCCGGGCAGGCTCTCCCGGACGCAGCGCCGCCTCGCTGCGCTCTCCGCGTGCCAAGGTTAGCACGTGGTCTCGCACGTACCAGCCTACGCCGATTGCAACGCTGGCTGCCGAGTAGAGGTAGTAGAGGAGATGCAGCGGGACGACCCGCAACGCGAAGCGAATACCCCGCCGGGCAGCGAAGAACTGGTAGAAGCGCCTGCTGAGGATCAGTGTCGTCGCGACGAGCGCCGCGCCGACGACCCCGAGCGGCAACCAGACCGGCGCGAGCGCCAACCCACCGACACCAGACACGGCGCACAGCGCACTGACACGCTCCGACGGTCGCAAATTGAGATCCGCAGGAACCTCGCGGGTTCGCAACATCAGCGCTGTCCATGGGGCGCCGCGATCGAAGATTTCTGTCCGAATCAGCCCGCCGAACGTCCAACGCTTGAGGTGTCGGACCTGAATTTGGGGGTCGAGGCGAATGTGACCGCCGCGCGCCCGGAGCCGGACGCCGAGCTCGATATCTTCGATCGACGGCCGGCGATAGCGAACAGCGTCAAATCCCCCCAGCGCGAGAAACATGTCGCGCCGAATACCGCCGCACCCCGTCCAGAAGGAGCTCGCATGCGCGCTGGCTTGCTGATGCACCCAATGGTGAAATAGATTTTTATATTGAGAGAGAAACGCCGGGTCTTCGGGATTGTCGTCATACGACCCAATCACCGCGTCGACGGCCGGGTCGGCAAGAGTCTCGACGATACGCCGGATCGTGTCGGGATGCACGGCGCAATCGGCGTCGGTGAAAAAGAGGATTTCACCCGATGCCGCCCTCGCGCCGGCATTGCGGGCCGCCGCTGGTCCGAACGGCCCCCCATTGAGCCGGATCAGTCGTGCGCCGAACTCCTTCGCCAGCGGCTCAACCGGCTCCGTGGAGGAATCGTCGACCACGACAAGCTCGATATTGGCGTAGTCGGACGTCCGAACCGCCGTGAGGCAACGGCGCAGAACCGCAACACCGTTGAAGACGGGAATGACGACGCTGACGAGCGGGGTGGACAACAGCGCTCCTGTACCGTACCGGCCCGCAACCATAGCATTGGCATCGACGAGCGTCAACGAGCTGGGATCGTTGGGGTGTGTCCAGTTGTCCTCCGGCTCACCCGCCTCGTGACGTTTGCCCGGGTATCGTCGATGGTTCTGGAAGGTGAATGGCCGGGGCGGCGAAGCCACCCCGGCCGGAACGGACCAACCGATGCCCGATGTACTCCGCGCCACGATTCTGTGCATCGCCGACGAGGCCGTCAATGATCGGGTGGGGTAGACCCAGACCCACGGGGGCGCCGACTTTGCGGCGCGGGAGGCCTTCGTACTGGCGTGGGGCCGGGCGCTGATGGCGAGCGTGCTGGGCTGGGTGGTCGAAGCCGGCCGCACGCCGGGACAACCAAGCCGGTGTCCCCACTGTCAGGCCGAGGCGGGGAACGCCCTGCTGCGCGACGAGCCGCGCCACCTCGTGACCCACTGCGGCGCGATTGCGGTGACCCGCCAACGCGCCATCTGCCGGACCTGCCGCTACAGTGGGACGCTCGCGGATGGCTTGGCGGGCGTGCCCGCCCGCACCAAGCTCAGCCCCGTGCTCCACGACTGGCTGGTCGAACCGGGCGTCCGGACGACGTGTCGCGACGCGATCACGCTTCTCACGAACTTGACCGGGCTGCCGGTCAGTCCGGAAACGGTCCGGACCGACGCCGTGGCGGTCGGTGGGCGGCTCCTCGATGAGCCCCTGACCGCCGCCGCCACCCCCGCGCAGACCCGCGAGCCGGTCGGTCCGGTCCGATCCCGCGCCGGGGCAGCTCTTGGCCGAAGTCGATGGCGTCGAGGTTCCCTATCTGATCGGCTGGCACGAGGCCAAGGTTGGCGCGATTGGCGGGCTGGTCGACGGGGAGCCCGAAGCGGTGCGCGTGCTCGCGCTCCGACGGCCGGGCGAGGAGGTTGGCCGGGTCGTCGCCGCCGAAGCGGCGCGGCCGCGTGCACGAGCCCGCCAAGCTGCCCGGCTTCGTCGCCATGGCAGACGACCGAATTGTCGGAGTGATTACCTACAGGGCCGACGGTGACGAGATCGAGGTGGTCACATTGAACAGCTACGAGGAGGGGCGCGGTATCGGCAGCGCACTGATCGATCGGGTCGCCGCCGTTGGTCGGGAGCTCCGAGTGCGCCGCCTTTGGCTGATCACCACCAACGACAACACCTGGGCGATGCGGTTCTACCAACGGCGAGGGTCGAGCTTGGCAGCCGCCTACCCTCGAGCAATCGCCGCGTCGCGGCAGCTCAAGCCAGCGATCTCGCTCGTCGGGAATGACGGCATCCCCATCCGCGACGAGCTGGAGTTCGAGTTCTCTTTGATCTAAGTGGCGCGTTCTGTCTCCTGTATACTGATGCCGAGATCGGCCGGTGCCCTACAATCCTTTGGCCTGAGTACCGTGCGACATTTGCCCGCGGGGGACGCATGAACACCATTGAGCTGGTGCGCATACCGGCGATGACCGTGCCGGAAAAAGAATGCCTCGTCTTCGAAGAGCGGCGCTTCACCTATGAGCAGCTTCTCGACCGTATCTTGCGCTTGGCAGCGGCGCTGCAGGCGCGCGGCGTCCGTCGAGGTGACAAAGTCGCCATTATTCACACCAACAGCAACGAGTATGTCGAAGCCTACTACGCAGTGGCGATGCTTGGCGGGGTCTTCGTGCCCCTTAATTACCGTGCTCGATCGGACGAACTCGTCTATCTCATCAATAATTCCGAGACAAGCACGCTCTTGGTGGGCGACCGCTACGTCGACCAGATCCGAGCGCTTGCTCCCCAGTTCCCCAACGTGCAGCGCTACATCGCAGTCGAGAGCCCGCAGGATGGGATGGAGTTCTACGGCGACCTAATTGCGTCGGCTTCCCCTGAGGATGCGCCCGAGGTCGAGGTCGACGACTCCGACTGTACGATCCTGATGTATACCTCCGGCACGACCGCGCTGCCGAAGGGTGTCATCCTGACCTATGGCGGTTTCAGCGAATACATCTTGACCACCACCGAGCCGGCAAGCGACGAATCGACCGGTGCGACCCTATTGGCAGTCCCCATCTACCACGTCGCCGGGGCGAGCGCGATCATGACCGCTCTCTACGGGGGCCGGAAGTTGGTGATCATGCGCCAGTTTGATCCGAAGGAGTGGCTTCGCCTCGTCGAGCGCGAGCGAATCACCAATGTCTTTCTCGTCCCGACGATGATGAAACGGATCATCGACGACCCCGATTTCGACCGCTTCGACCTTTCGAGCCTGCAATTCATCTCGTACGGCGCTGCACCTATGCCAGTGCCCGTCATTCGGAAGGCGATCGCCAAGTTCCCGAAGCACGTCGGCTTTATGAACGCCTTCGGACAGACGGAAACGACGTCGACCGTCACCATTCTCGGTCCCGAGGACCACCGTCTTGAAGGAACCGAAGAAGAGATCGAGCGAAAGATCGGCCGACTTCATTCGATCGGCCGCCCCGTGGACGACGTTGAGTTGGCCATCCTCGACGATGAAGGCAATCCTCTCCCGGTTGGGGTTGTCGGTGAGATCGCCATCCGAACGCCGCGTGAGATGGCTGGATACTGGAAGCAGGACGACGCGACCGCCAAGACGAAAGTCGGCGGTTGGATCCGGACCCGCGACCAAGGCTACATCGATGAAGATGGTTATGTCTTCCTAGCTGGCCGGAAAAGCGACATGATCATCCGCGGGGGCGAAAATATCGCCCCTGAGGAGGTCGAGCGGATCCTCCATGGCCATCCCGCTATCGAAGACGTCGCTGTCATCGGCGTTCCCGATGAGGAGTGGGGTGAGAAGGTCAAAGCCGTCGTCGTCATTCGGGAAGGCGCACACTGCACCCACGAGGACATCATCGCCTACGCCAAGTCGAGGATGGCCTCCTTCAAAGTGCCGGAAATCATCGAGTTCGTCGAGACGCTGCCCCGCAACGCGATGGGTAAGGTGCTCAAGAATGTCCTGCGCGAGCAGCACCGCATTTATGAACAGGAGCGCCCGCGCGAAGAGAATCTCTCCGCCTAATCACCCCGCGGACCCCGCTCGACTTCGCGCTCGACGGCAACTGACTGCCCCGAGGCAGCGGCTCGGCGCAGCGCATCCAGTACGCGAACCGACTTCAAACCGTCCTCTGGTGGGAGGAGCGGCGGCTCCTCTCCCCGCGCCGCGGCAACGAACTGTTCGACCATCAGTTGGTACGGATCAGCTGGAGGAAACGTCAACACTGAGTCGCCGGAGGCGGTGCGGACGTGTAACGTCGTTTCATCCTGCCGCCACGCGGTGAAGGCATGCCGCAGCGAGATCTCGCCGTCTGCGCCGAGAATCGTCAGACTCTGGTGCTCGACGGCGTCAAATGCGGCGACCAGATGCGCGGTCAAGCCCGCGGAAAAAGCGAGGAGCCCGTCGGTCCGCCAGTCGATTCCGTTCGCTCGCTGGAATGCGCTCACCCGCAAGGGCTCGCGCCCAGCGATCCAGCGCGCGGCGTTCACCCCGTAGCTCCCGACATCGAGGAGGGCGCCGCCTCCCTCCTCCTCGTTGAGTCGATAGGTGGTCGTGGAACGAAGCGGGAACGTAAATGCGGCTTGGATCGAGCGAACCTCACCAATCTGCCCAGCACCGATGATTGCCTCGATCCGTCGACTGCGTGGGTGAAAGCGGTACATCACCGCTTCCATCAGCAACACACCCTGCTCGCGACACGCTGCGACGACCGCTTCGGCTTCTCCAGCTCGGGTCGCGAGCGGCTTTTCGCACAACACATGCTTGCCGGCCCGCGCCGCGCGCATGGTCCACTCCGCATGCAAGTGGTTGGGAAGGGCGAGATAGATGCCGTCAACGGAGGGATCGTCAAGCGCTTCGAAATAGGAGCCATAAGCGCGCGGCGCATCAAAGGGGCGGGCCGCCGCCTCGGCGCGAGCACGATCGCGGCTGGCGACGGCGTAGACGGCGCCATTCCTGGATCGCGCGATCGCCGGCATAACGGCCCGCGTCGCGACGAAGCCGGGACCCAAGACGGCCCAGCGAAAGCGTCCGTTAGCCCCCGCCATCATCGATCGTGGCCGGCGCGGCGTCGTGTGCCACCGACCACACGGCCGCCTCGAGGACAGCGACCGTCCGCCGTGCCTGCTGGGGAGTTACGGCCAGCGGCTCATCGTCGAGCAAGTGATCCGCCAAGTTGCGGTGAAATGCCCAACGCGGCGGACTGGGAAGCTGCACTTGCTCGGCGTTAATGGCCCCACCCAGATCCCGGCGGAACACGGTGACCGTCGCCGGTGACTCCGCGGGCTGAAACGCCTCTTCTACCAGATTGCCGGTGCGCGAACGGGATACGAGACGTTCGCGCCGCCAGTCGGCGACAATCGCGCCACGGGTTCCCAAGATGTACCACTTTGGTTTCAGCGCCGCCGCAACGTCGGAATGCACGAACTCGGCCTCGATCCCGCCCTCGAACCGAACCAGAACGCGCGCCATATCCGCATTGGTCACGTCGTGCCAAACTCGTTTGTGGGCGCTCGCCGAGACCATCCGTACCGGGGCTGGAACGAGGGTCAAGATCCAGTCGAGGTAGTGCGACCCCCAATCGTAAAACAGCCCGCCCGAAATCGCCTCGTGCGAGTGCCACAGCTCGCACGGATGGTCGAATCCGCCAACGAACGTTTCGATGTGGAACGGTTCGCCGATGGCGCCGCTCTCGATCGCGCGGCGGATCGCGAGGAAGTCGGCGTCCCACCGCCGATTCTGATACACACTGAGCGTCGCACGGTGACGCTCGGCGAGCGACATCAGTCGGTCGGCCTCCGATGTCGTCAGACAAAAAGGCTTTTCGACCACAACATGCTTTCCCGCCTCGAGCAGCCGCTCCGCGATGGGGGCGTGGGTGTTCGGCGGTGTTGAGACCACGGCGAGCGCAACCTCGTCGTCGGCCAAGATGTCGTCGAGCGTAGGATAGGTCCGAGCCTCAGGCGCATCCCGGCGAACTTCTTCAAGACGAGCCGGGTTCTGGTCGCAAACGGCAACCAGCCGAAGGCCAGGCGTTTCGCGCAGCGCCATCGCATGGTCGATGCCGATCGCCCCCCAGCCGATCAGGCCCGCGCCAATGGGATGGCGTTCCGCCTGTTGGGCAGCGAACCGAACCGAGCGAAAGAGCAGGCGCTGAACGCTGGGATCCCCGAGCGCCGCGGCTCTGCCCTGCAGCGCGAACGAAACCAGCCGTCCGCGGCCAAGTGTGCGGACGACCGCAAGCGGTAGGCGCTGGTATTGCCAGTGCAGTTGGAGCACGACATCGCCGGGTGCATCGTCGGGCAGCAAGGCGACAGCATCCACAACCGTGAACCGGCGGTCGAGCCGATCGGTGATCGGATGCTCGATGGGGCACGTAATAACGACTTCGCACTCGGGCGACAGCGGTGCGTTGCCGACACCGAGCAGCACGCCGCGGTCTCCCACGGTTACCAGTCCGCCGCCTGCGGTAGCGAAGTCGAGGAGCGCAGAACACTCCGCCAACGACAGGGGGATCCCATCGAGGTGCGCAACCACGACCTGCACGCCCGTCAAATCCGGAACTCCGTCCACTAACGAGGCCTGACGCAGATCGAGGCGGTCCCGGAACCGCTCAAGCGCCCGGATCATCGCGGCGTCGTGCGGCCCCGGCGGGGTGAGCACGAGGGTACGGAGCGGAGTCATGGGCAGCACGCAGGGAAGCCCGGAATCACGGCGAGGTCAAGCGAGCGAGTGTCCATGCCCAGCAGTGTAGGCCAATCGCTCAACGCCGCCAAGCCGGATAGTCCGTCGGTTGCCGTCAGGTCGCAAACAAAAAGGGCGCCGGCTGGCGCCCAGAGGCCGCGATGGACGGGACACCTACCGGACGATCAGCTTGCCGACCATTCCGGAGGCTTCATGCCCCGGCAACGAACAATACGTCTGAAACTCGCCGGCCGTTGGGAAGGTAAACGTCTTGGTTTGCTCCTTGCCGGGATCGGCGATGAGGGCCGGCTCTTCGGGAAGTCCGGTTCCCCGCACTCGCCAGTCGTGCGCCTGAGTATCTGGATTCTTGAATGTCAACGTGACGGGCTGATTGACCGGCACGGTAATGGTGCTTGGCTCGAAAGCGAACCCGCCGCGCTTCGCGCTGATAGTGTTTCCACCGCCACCACCGCCACCGCCGGTGCAAGCCGACACCAGCAGCGCAGCAGCGGCCAGTAGGCTCGCAACACCCAAAGCTCGACCTCGGGAAAGCACGCGCATCGTTCCTCCTCGCCCGTCCATCCTTGGACGGACCGTGCTCAGACGCGGCGCAATGGTCCTCGGCACCCCAGGCTGCGCCGTCCTTCCACCCGGGGGCATCATGACGCTCAGCCGGAGCCGTCTTCAGCTCCTCAGCGCTCGCGTACCGCAAGGGCGGCGACGGCGCGATCGCGCTTGTGCTGGATTTCACGAGACACTACGATTGTATTCTGTTGCCACGCACCACGTCAAAACGACGCCACTTTCGCGTCCGGAGGACCAATGCCGCCGACCAGAATCGCTCTTCTTGGCCTCGGCGGCGCAGCGCAGCAACTTCATTTGCCGGCGCTCCTCGAGGTCCCGAATTCGATGCTCGTCGGCGCAGCCGACCCGGACCCGGCCCGACTGCGCTGGGCCGTGGAGCGTGGTGTTGCGCTACCGCGGTTCCTGTATGAGGATGCCGGTCGACTCCTTCGGGAGACGCGGCCAGACGTCGTCATCGTCGGCACGCCGCCCGAGACTCACGCGGCGCTCTGCCTCAAAGCCCTCGATGCGGGCGCTCATGTCTTTTGTGAGAAACCCCTCGCGCCCACCATCGCCGAGTGCGACGAAATCATCGACGCCGCCGACCGCGCCGGACGATTCGTTGCCGTCAATAATCAATACCGCCACCTCTCCTTCTATCGTGCGACGCGAGCCGCGATCGATCGCGGTGAATTTGGCCGTCCGTACCTGCTCCAGATGTGGCAACAGATGCCATCGCCCGGCGAGGAATTTCCGGCGTGGAAGGCGAGACTAAACCACCTCATCCTGTATGAGTTCGGTACGCACGCCACAGACCTCATCGCCTACCTGCTTGGCGGCCCGCTCGGACCAGCCGGAGAAGAAGCCTACCCAACCTCCCTCACGACCCGCATTGTCGGGCCGCTTGACCGACCAGACCTCGTTTCTGTGAGCCGGCTCGATTTTCCCCACGAGGTTACGGCCTCAATGACACTGAACTGGCAAAGCAAAGCGCCCCAACGCTATCTCGAAGTGCGGCTGGATTGCGAGCATGCCTCGCTTCGCCTCTCGCTGGGAGGTGTGGCGCGGCTGCGCCTCGGCTGGTCGACGGAGCGACGCCGGCCGACGGTGGTTTGGAGCGTGGTCCGCGGTGGCGAGGCGCGGGTCGAGCGGGACGGCCAATCGCGTCTCATCGCCGCAGAGCGCCCCGCCGGCTGGGTCACGGCTACCGCCCTGGCCATTCGCCGGTTTATCGCGGCGATCGAGGCGGGCAGGGAGCCGGAAGGATCGGCTCGCCACGCCCGCGAACTCTTGCGGACGGCTCTCGCGTGTTACCAGTCCGCTGAGCAAGGTGGAGCCCTCGTCCCGCTCGACCGTCCTACCGCGACCGGCGTGTCGTAGCGGCAGGCGCACAGCGATGCGTCGCCGCGTGATGGCGAATCGAACCTTCGCTCTCCTCGCGATCGGCCAAACCTGCTCGAACACGGGGATGTGGATGAGCATGTTTGCCGTCTCGCTAGCGGTCAAGACGATTACCGGTTCCGACCTGCAGCTCGGGCTAGTTGCCCTCGTGCGCGCCGCTCCGCTCATCGGTTTCTCCCTCATCGGAGGAGGGCTCGCGGATCGAATGGACCGACGTCGGCTCCTCTCCATAACGCAGCCGTCAGCGGCACTGATTCTGGCCGCAGTGGCCGTTGCCTTTGCGTTTGGCGCCCCGCAGCCAACAATCATCGCGTTGCTCTTCCTTGCGACGTTCGGGATTGGCGTAGTGGGCGCGTTCGACGTTCCAGCGGTGCAGGCCTCCGTGCCAACCATCGTTGGAAAGGACGACCTGGTTCAAGCGCTGGGAGTGCTCGTGCTCGCGCGCCAAGTCAGCACGATTGTCGCGCCAGCGATCGCTGGTCTCGTGATTGGACAAGCGGGCTACGGGGTCGCGTTCGGCCTCGCGGCGGCCATGTATTTGGTCTTTATTGCCATTCTCGCAATCATTCGCTGGCCGAGCGTCCCGGCTGGCGTCTCGCACCGTTCGCTTGCTGGCTCCATCCTCGAGGGGGTCCGCTACGCGTGGGCGACGCCGATCATCCTCGGGCTGCTCGTTATGGACTTCGTGGCAACGGCGTTTGCCCAACCAGCCGCCTTCGTCATCATCATCGGGCGGGACATCCTTGGGCTCGAGCCAGAGCAGATCGGTCTGCTCGCGACCGCGTTCCCCCTTGGGGCGATCGTGGGTGGCGCAGCCCTGAGCGTCGTCTCGAGGCGAATCGCGCCGACCCTTCGCACAATCGTGATTTCGACATCCGTTTACGGGCTTGGTGTCGTGGTGTTCGCGCTCGCCCCTTCCTTTGTCATCGCCTATGGGGCGCTCGTCACGATGGGCCTAGCCGATGTCCTCAGCGAAACCCTCCGCAACGCTCGGCTCCAGCTCACGGTTCCGGATGAGCTGCGGGGGCGAGTCTCGTCGCTCATGTTGATTTTTGTGCGCGGTGGCCCGAGCCTCGGCCAGTTCCGCGCCGGCGCATTATCAAGTGCCATTGGTCCGGTCGGGTCAGCGGTTAGCGGTGGAGTGCTCTGCGTCGCAGCCACGGTGCTCCTCGGCCTCTGGCTGGCACGCCGGCTTCGGTCGACCTCGACCGCCGCTCTCCAAGCCACCAACGTGACGGACGGTTGATCGACTGGGCCGACGTACCTTGCGAGGACGCGCCGGCGGCGAGGAAAGACGCCGAGGCCCGGGAGGCAGCCCCCCAACTCCGCGACGATTCAGTTACGTCGTTGGCTTGCTGAGTCGTTCGTTTGGGTCGCGCGGCTTTGGAAAAGCGCCATTCCGCGCCGGTCAACCACGACTCGACTCAGGCAGAGGCACAAGGTAAGGACGAGTCACGGCCGCCCCGGCTCCCGACGGTGAGGACGCCGGGAGCGGTGCCGTCCTCCAAAGGCGAGCCGGAACGGCCAACGTTCGTAGGAATTCACGACCGTCAGAGGCCCGGGGAACGATAGAAGTCGATCAAAAGACGGGCGAGGCCTGCCGGGTCACCATGGAATGACGGCGCGTCCCGCATGCCACGAGCGCGCGGGAGCGTCTCGAGAAATCGCTCGAGCGCCCGGTGGAGCTCGCTATTCCGGCGATACAGGACAAGCGTCGGCGCTTGGACTCGCGGCGTGACCGTCCACATTTCTTGCCGGCACATCGCGTAGGGCGCAGCACCTTCCCATCCCATACCGCCGTACACCTCGGCGCCTGCGTCGTCGTTCACCTTGAGGAAGTGTTTCAGCGCCTGCTCGCGCAGCCGGAGGTCGTCGTAGTAGCGCGTGCGCTCCCAAAGCTCGAGGAGATGGCCCCCATCGGCGCGACGCGGATGGTAGCGATGGATCCGCTCGTGAACCGCGCGCCGTTCCGGTGTTCCCCAATTGAAGCATTCCTGGACCGCGACGGCTTGAACGAGATCCGGAAAGTCCGCGGCCGTTTGCATCGCGATTTGCGAGCCCGTGAGCACGCCGAAGAGATTAGCGCGGTCGATCCCTAGCCCTTGGATAAACCACGCGACCGATTGGGCAAACTCGCCCATGGTTGTATATGGGTGTGGTGGCCGGTCGGATTCGCCGTAGCCCATCGTGTCCATGCCGATCGCCGTCATCTCGCTGCTCAGCGCCTCGAGCAACGGTTCCATCGAAGCAGACGACGACGGTGTCTCATGGAAAACGATCACAGGCGGGCCGTCGCCCGCTATCCGGTAATGGACCTGACCGTGCGGCGTGTCGACATAGCCGCGTTTCATTGACCGACCCTCCAAAAACAAACAGCCGGGGAGCGTCCCCGGCCATCGTCATGATTGTGCTGGGGCGCCGCGTCAATGCGCGGCCATCGTCACGCGCGGCACGAATTGCAGGAAGAGCGCCATCAACGTCAGGATGATGACCGCCGCAATCAGGAGCGGTCCGGTGAACAGCGCAGTCATCAGCCGCCCGTCGTAGCGGAGGTGCATGTAGAACCCGACGACGAGGATGAACTTCCCGGCCGACAGCAGGAGTAAGAGCGGGGGCACCACCGAGCCCAACATGGGCTCCAGATAGTACAGTGACACCTCGAAGGCCGTGAGCGCCGCAAGGACGAGGGCAACTTTGACGTAGGTCCAGACCGTCGGGTGAACGTGTTGCTCCTCAGCGAGCACCGGCTCGGCAAACGCTCCGGGAGCCCATCCCTCCACGTTGACCGGACGCGTTTCGGTCGCGTGCGAATCGCTCAATGGCCACCTCCGTGCGGCGCAAGCAGGTAGACGAGAACGAAGATCACGATCCAGACGATATCGACAAAGTGCCAGTACAGTCCAGCGATCTCGACATCAAGGCTGGATGACTGGCTAAGCTTGCCACGGAAGGAGAGGATGACGAGCGAAAGGAGCCAGAGGACCCCGACGGTGACGTGCGCTCCATGAAAGCCGGTGAGGACATAGAACGACGAGCCAAAGATGTTGGTGTCGATCCCAAGCCCTTCCGCGACGAAGAATGTCGTGAACTCGTAGAACTGGCCGCCGAGAAAGAGCATGCCAAGGCCGCACGTCGCGAGCAGCCAAATTCGGGTCCCGCGAATATCGCCGCGTTGGATCGCCGCGACGGCTAGCACCATCGCCAAACTACTGATGAGCAGAACGGTAGCACTGACCGTCGTGAAGGGAATGTCAAAGCTAAATTCGGCGCCCGGGTAGGGGGGGTTGAGGCTGCGGCCGCGCAGCGACATGTAGGTGGCGATCAACGACCCGAAGAACATGCACTCCGAGCCAAGAAACACCCACATGACCGTCTTACGATTGATGAGCCCCGTCCGACGATGGTCGTCGAAAACGGTCGCGTGCTGCGCGGGATGGGCGGTAGTGGTCATCCGATCCTCACGATCACGAGGCCGGTTCGAGCGCCCAACTATAAGCGCCCGCCAGCAAGATAAGGATGCCAATGCCGGTCAGCACAAAGCCAAAGATAATGCCGGCGCCCGCCAAGGTCACCCCAAAGGCGGTAACCAATGGCCAATAGGACGGATTCGGCAAGTGAACGTGTGCCTCCTCCGGCGTGGTAGATGCAGCAGGAGTCGTCAGTCTGCTGTCATTCGGTCCATCCCAGAGTGGGTAAAGACTGCGAACCACCGGCAGCGTGGCAAAGTTGTACACCGGCGGCGGCGACGGAATTGACCATTCGAGCGTACCCGCGCCCCACGGATTGTTGCCGGCAATCGCGCCCGACCGCATCGAGACGAGGACGTTGTAGATGAAGAACAAGAACGAGATGGCGATGATGAAGGCACCAATAGTCTCGAGCTGATTCATCAGCTCCCAGCCAAATCCCGCCGGGTAGGTGTAGGTGCGCCGCGGCATCCCGTTCAGGCCGACGAAGTGCATCGGGAAGAAGGTGAGGTTGAAGCCGATCAGCATCAGCCAGAAGTGAATCTGGCCGAGTCGCTCGTTCAGCATGCGACCCAGAATCTTCGGCAGCCAGTAGTATGCGCCGGCCGTGATGCCGAAGATTGCCCCGCCGAACAGCACGTAGTGGAAGTGCGCCACGATGAAGTAGGAGTCGGTCTGCTGGAGGTCAGCCGGCGGCGAGGCGTGCATGACGCCCGAGAGGCCGCCAATGATGAACATCGCGATGAACGCGACAGCGAAGAGGGCTGGCGTTTTGTACGCCGTTTGGCCCAACCAAAGCGTGCCGATCCAGTTGAAGATTTTCACGCCGGTTGGGATCGCGATCAGCATGGTCGCAATGGCGAACGCCGAGTCTGCAACCGGGCCCATGCCGGTCGCGAACATGTGATGCGCCCAAACGATAAAGCCGAGGAAGCCAATGGCAATGCCCGAGTAAACGACGAAGGTGTAGCCAAACAGCGGCTTGCGGGCAAAGGTCGGCAGAATGTCGGACACCATCCCAAACGCTGGCAGAATGAGGATGTACACCTCGGGATGGCCGAAGATCCAGAACAAGTGCTGCCAGAGGATGGGATCTCCACCCCACTCCGACAAGTAGAAGTTCGTGCTGAAGTGGCGGTCAAAAATGAGCAGGATGAGCGCGACAGCGATCGGAGGCAGCGCCAGCGCCAGCAGCCATTGCGTAACAAATTGCATCCAGACGAATGGTGGCATCCGCATCAGCGTCATGCCGGGCGCCCGCATGTTGATAATCGTGACAATAAAGTTGAACGAGGCAGCTAGTGAGGCGATACCAAGAACCTGCAATCCGATCGCCCAGAAGTCAGCCCGCAACTCTGGCGAAAATTGGCGTTCGGTGAGCGGCGCGTACCCGAACCAGCCGAAGTCCGGCGCACCGCCAATGACGAACGAGAGGTTCATTAACAGTCCGCCAAACAGAAACACCCAATAGCTGAAGGCATTCAGTCGAGGGAACGCGACGTCGCGGGCGCCGATCATCAGGGGCACAAAGTAGTTCAGGAAGGCGGCATTGAGCGGCATGATGGCGAGGAACACCATCGTGGTGCCGTGCATCGTAAACAACTGATTGTATTGATCAGGCGTGAGCACCGTCGCGCCTGGCACAAACAGCTGCATCCTGACAAGCAGCGCTTCGATGCCACCGATCAGGAAAAAGATAAACGCGGTGACCCCGTAGAGAATGCCGATCCGCTTGTGATCGACGGTGGTGAGCCAGCTCCAGAGCCCAGTCGGTTTGGCAGCGACTGCGTGACCGAGCTGTCCAACGTTGACCGTCATTCCTGCCCCCCTGTGAAAAGCCGAACGCCGCCGAGGGCGGCGGGGACGCCCTTAGCGCAAGGTTTGAAGATAGGCAATGGTCGCTTGGCGATCTTGCGGGTTCGCTACTACCACGTTCATCAGGTTGCCCGGCTTGATCGCTTGCGGGTTCTCGAGCCAGCGATCGAGGTTCTCCGGAGTGTTCGGCATAATCCCGCCGCCAATCGTGCTGCGGCTCGCAAAATGGGTCAGATTCGGGCCAATCTGGCCACGCGCGTTCGTCCCGTTGATCGCATGACAGCCCGCACAGGTGCCTTGCAAGACAAGTTGCGATCCACGCTGCGCCTCAGGGCTGGTCGGCGTTGCCGCTGGCTGCGCGTTCGTGCGCAACCATTGGTCAAACGTCGGTTGATCGTCGACAAACACCCGCAGCCTCATGTTGGCGTGTTGGAGGCTGCAAAACTCGGCGCACTGGCCTTCATAGACGCCTGTCTGCTCGGCGGTGAACCAGAGCGTGTTGACGTGACCGGGAATGGCGTCGCGCTTGGCCGCAAGTTTGGGCACCCAATAGCTATGAATGACGTCCGCACTCGTGATTCGCAGAACAACCCGCCGACCGACCGGCACGTGCAGGTCCGTGGCGGTCACAACATTGCCGCCCGGATAGCGGTACTCCCACCAATATTGGTGACCAATCACCTCGATTGTCAGGACATCCGGCCCGCTCGGCACCTCGTAGGTGCGGAAGATCGTCTGAACGGTCGGAACGGCGATCCAAGCGAGCACCAGGGCCGGCGCAATTGTCCACGCTACCTCAAGTCGCGTATTCCCATGGACCTGTGGCGGCAATCCCTGATTCGCCCGCCGGCGATAGCGGATGATGGCGTAAACCAGCGCCCCTTGCACCAAAACAAAGACGACAACCGCGGCCCAAATGATCTGCCAGAACAGGTCGGCAATCATTCGGGTGAAGTCAGATCTCGGATCGAAGACGTTCTGGGGATCGGTGGAGCACGCCGAAAGCAGCACGACGGCGGGCAGGAGCACGAGGCTTGCCCGCACGGCCCCATTGCGAAACGGATTCATCTGCACCTTCCGGACATCCACGGGCGCGGAACCGGCTGCCCGCTCGTGATCGAGTGGCGGAGCCATGCGTTTCGCCGTTGCTGGCGCCCGCGGGGCCGAGCGCAAGCCTTCCATGACGAAGCTACCGCATTGTACTCATCTGCCCATCCGGCTGCAAATCCGTTTGGCGCAAGGGGCACGGCGCAAGCAGCCGGCCGCGAGGTTCCGATGTGCAGCTGCGGCATTCGCGGGAAAGCAGGCGTCTGAACCAAAGGCTCGCACCCCCTGCTCGGCGCGGTTCTCCCCGAGATTCGACAGATGCTCCAACCCCGGTTGTCGGTCCACGATGCCCCGTTTGTGCAGAGCAAGCTGCTGCTGTTCGCTGACCATTGTCTCGGTGGCCGAGTGTCGCCGCGCTCGTCCAACCGCGTGTTCGGCGGATCGATGAACTGGTCACATCTGCCGACCGCACTGCCCTCGCAGCGCTGACGGCGCTGCGGCCACCACGGTACCGGAACGGCACTTTCGGCCCGCGCGCACCAGTCGACCCGAAGGCGAGCAGCCGGTTGATGACCAGCGCCACCATCCAGTAGAATGTTGACTATCTCAATCAACTACGGGCGGCGTGCCGGCTCGGGGAAGCGAGCGAGTGCTTCGCGTTTCGATGCGAACGGATTATGGTCTACGCGCGGCGATTGAGCTGGCAGCGCGTTTTGGGGAGCCGCCGGTCTCGAGCGGCGAGGTCGCGTCCCGCCAAGAGATCCCCGAGCCCTACCTCGACCAGCTTCTTGTCACGCTCCGCAAGGCGGGTATCGTCCGCAGCACCCGCGGTCCGCTCGGCGGTCACGCCCTTGCGCGGGACCCGCGCGATGTTAGTGTGGGAGAGGTCGTCGCGGCGCTGGAGGGACACGCTCAACCTTCGGCTTGCTTTGACGAACGCGGGCAATGTCAACTTGGTCCGATCTGTCCGCAGCGCGAGGTGTGGACCGACCTCGAGCGGCTGGTTTGGGAACGCCTCCAGGGGATCACGCTTGCCGACCTCGTCGCTCGACAGTCGCAACTCGAATCGCGAGCGATGTACTACATCTAATGAACCGACCGTCTCTCGCCGCCTCAGTCCTCGACCTGATCGGCCGCACGCCGCTGGTTCAGCTGGCGCGGCTGTCGCCCGCTGGCGGTGCAACGATTTTTGGGAAGCTCGAAGCTGCGAATCCCGCCGGCAGCGTCAAGGATCGGATCGCGCTGGCGATGATCGAGGCGGCCGAGGCCGCTGGTGTGTTGAAACCGGGCGACACGATCGTCGAGCCGACCAGCGGCAACACCGGTATCGGCCTCGCGATGGTTGCCGCAGTGAAGGGCTATCGGCTCATCCTGACGATGCCGGAGGACATGAGCCTCGAGCGCCGGCGGTTGCTGGCGCGCTTCGGGGCGGAGCTCGTGCTTACACCCGCGATTGAGGGCATGACGGGGGCCGTGTACGCCGCCGAAGAGATCTGCCGGCGCGGCCCGGGCTATTTCATGCCACAGCAATTCGTCAACGAAGCGAACCCGGAGATTCACTACCGGACGACCGGACCAGAACTTGTCGCGGCGCTTGGGCGGATCGATGCCTTCGTCGCCGGGGTCGGCACCGGCGGCACCATCACTGGGGTCGGCCGCTACTTCCGAGAGCAGGGGCTGAGCACTCGCATCATCGCTGTCGAGCCGGCACGCTCACCAGTCCTGCAGGGCGGCAGGTTCCGGCCACACGGGATCCAAGGAATCGGGGCGAGCTTCGTTCCCGGCGTGCTCGACCGCCAACTCATCGATGAAGTGATCGGCGTACGCGATGAGGATGCGATCCGGGTCACCAGCGAATTGACGCGACGCGAAGGGCTGCTTGTCGGCATCTCGTCGGGAGCGAATGTCTGGGCAGCGATCCAAGTCGCGCGCCGATTGAGCCCGGACGCGACGGTGGTAACAGTGCTCTGTGATACCGGCGAGCGCTATCTGACGGTGCCCTTCGATGAAGACGATCGGGCGCGCCCCGATCATGCCAAGCCGGCCGCCGACCACGCGCGGCCATAAGGGGAAACAATGACGGTCCAAGTGTACATACCGACAAGTTTGCGGCCGCTGGCTGAAAATCGAGCCAATATCGATGCGCCTGCCGGCAGCGTCGCTGATGTGTTGAACGGTCTCACGGCCCGCTATCCCGCGATTCGTGATCGGCTGTACGACGAGTGTGGGCAGCTCCATCGCCACGTCTCGGTGTTTGTCAACGATGCCGAAATAAGCCAGCTTCAAGGGATCGAAACTCCGGTCCGCGACGGTGACAAAGTCGCCTTGGTCCCTGCCATCGCCGGAGGCGCTGTCGATCTCGGCATCGACTTCAGTCAGCGGCCACTCACTTGGGGACCGGAGCAAGTCCAGCGCTACAGCCGCCACCTCATCCTGCCGGAGATCGGCGGGGTCGGACAGAAAAAGCTGCTGCGCTCGAAGGTGCTCCTCGTCGGCGCTGGTGGCCTCGGCTCGCCGATTGCGCTCTATCTCGCGGCTGCGGGCGTCGGCACAATCGGACTGATCGATTTCGACGACGTGGACATGTCGAACCTGCAACGGCAGATTCTCCACAGGACAAGCACGGTCGGCATGCCAAAGGTTGAATCGGGCAAACGCGCCATCAATGACCTCAACCCCGATGTCAACGTGGTGGCTCATCGTGTTCCTATCAATTCTGAGAATGCGATGGAGGTCATCCCGCAGTACGACATCATCATCAACGGCTGCGACAACTTCCCGACGCGCTATCTAGTAAACGACGCGTGCTACTTGCTCAAAAAGCCACTCGTTGATGGGAGCATCTTCCGGTTCGAAGGTCAGGCGACGGTATATCTCCCGGGTCAGGGATGCTATCGCTGTGTCTTTCCGGCGCCGCCGCCTGCCGGAGCCGTGCCAAGTTGCGCTGAGGCTGGCGTGCTTGGCGTGCTGCCGGGGATCATCGGCGTCATTCAGGCAATCGAGGCGATTAAGCTGATCGTAGGGATCGGCGAGCCCCTCGTGAATCGGCTTCTTCTGTTCGATGCGCTCGAGATGAGCTTTCGGCAGGTGAAGCTACGGCGAAATCCGAAGTGCCCGCTCTGCGGCGACAACCCGACGATTCATGAGCTGATCGACTACGAGGATTTCTGCGGCGTTGCCATTCCGTCGGCTCCGGCGACCGTCAGCGCATGACAGCGCCGAGCGAACGCACATTGCACCTTCCGCGGGATCTGTACTGGGAAATGGCTCGCCACGCCCGCGACGAGAGCCCAAACGAGGCTTGTGGGCTGATTGCCGGCAAGGATGGGCGTCCCGTGCGCGTGTTTCGCGGCACCAACGTGGACCCCTATCCGGTGGTCCGGTACCAGATCGCGCCGAAGGACATCATCGCCTTCGACCGGATGCTGGAATCCAACGGCTGGCAATGGCTGGGCATCTACCACTCTCACAGCTTTTCCGAGGCGTATCCGTCACCGACCGACATTGCTAACGCGGTCTCGTCGCTGAGCCCCGGTATCCTCTATCTCATCCTCTCACTCAAAGGAGAGAATGAAGAACGGCGAGTCGCCACCGTGCGCGTTGGGGAGCGTACGCTGGCAACCGTCAGCGAGCGCCGCCTTGTCCCGCCCACGATCCGCGCCTTCACCTTAGACGGTGGCGCCGTCAACGAAGTCCCCATCATTCTTGAATAGGCTTGGAAACAAGGCGCCATGACGAGAAGGCCTGCGCCGGCGTTCGGTCGGTCCAGCCGAGGCAGCAGGCGCCTCTGAACACCCGTTCGCACGGCATCCAGCCGCGCGTACCGGCAGCAGCGGCGGCCGGCTGTCACCTGCGTGAAGAAGACCGAGCGTCCCTTCTCCCGGCTTCCAACCGCCCGTCGCCGGGCACTCGGGCCCGGAAATTGGGCGCAGGGACACCGCCGCCTACCCTTCGCTCATCGATCGACCCTGCGTGGGCGGTCAAAGTCGCGACAGGCCGCCACGGGCCGGCGAGCGGAGCCGTTGCCCTTCCGCTACGATCGGCCAACGGACCCGTTGTCGAGGGAGCTGCCATTGACCGCGCCGCTGACGCCTGAAACGCTGGTGTACCGGTTCACCCCGGCCGCCGACCCCCAGCTTTCCCCCGACGGTCGGCACGTGCTCTACACCGTCACCACGACCGAACGCGGCAAAGCCCCGGTGAGCCAAATCTGGCTGGCGAATGCTGACGGAACGTCACCTCGCCAGCTCACTCGCGCCGAAAAGTCTAGCGGTTCCCCTCGCTGGTCGCCGGACGGTCAGCACATCGCGTTTCTCTCCAGCCGTGGGGAAGGGAACGCCATCTTCCTGATGGACGCCAAGCAGCCGGGTGATCCGCGAGAGCTCACTCGGCATCGAGTCGCGATCGGGGGGCTTGCTTGGTCGCCCGATAGTAGATTGCTCGCCTATGTGGCGCCGGTGGATCCCGAAAATCCGGCGGAAGAGCCGCGGTCCTCCGATCCACCGCCAGTCCGGGTGACACGTCGTCTCGATTACAAGCAGGACGACCGAGGCTACCTCAACGACGTCCGCTACCAGCTCTTCATCGTTGACGCAGCCACTGGCGAGCGACGCCAGTTGACGCACGAGCCGGTCGATCACTTCTGGCCAGCTTGGGCACCGGATGGTCGGTCGATCGCCGTCCAAGTGCCGAGTCGAAACGAGATGGCATCCCAACTCGAGCTGGTTCCCGTCGGCGGCGGCGATCCGGTGCGGATTGGCCCGCCGCTTGGCTTTGTGTCGACCTTCGCTTGGTCGCCAGATGGCAGCCGACTGCTCTTCAGCGGCGACGAGACACAAACGTGGCAAGCGGACTTCTTCATCTACGACGTCTCGACAGGCATCACCCGGCGGGTCACACAGGATTTGCCAGTCCTGCCGGATGGTGGGTTTCGGACCATTGTCCCTCCCGCCCAGCCCGTGTGGCTCGATGAGCGGAGGGTACTGTTCTGCGCCATCGCAGCGGGTTCGAGCGGTCTCTACGAGCTCGACGTCGAGCAAGGCACGATCCAACTTCTCCAAGACTGGATTGGAGGAACGGTCGGGCTTTCCGCCGATACGGCGCGCCAAAGGGTTGCTGTCGCCTATTCCAGCTTTGACCGCGTGGGCGAAATCGCCATCTTCGACCGAGTTGCCGGGCGCGGCACGATCGTCACGAACCTTTCAGCCGCCGTCTTGGCCGAATCACCGCCAGCCCGTCACGAACACTTCACCTTCGAGCGAGGTGGGCTGAAACTCGACGCGTGGCTCCTGTTCCCCCCCGACTTTGACAGCGCGAAACGGTATCCCGTCATTCTCGACGTGCACGGCGGCCCAAACGGCTACTACGGCCCGGCGTTCAATCCGATCCAGCAGCTTTTGGCGACCCACGGGTTTTTGGTGCTCTTCGTCAACCCCCGCGGCTCGACAAGCTATGGGCGGGAGTTCACGACTCGGGTTCTACGAGACTGGGGCGGCGAGGATTTCCTTGACCTGATGGCAGCGCTCGATCGAGTGCTTGAGCGGCCGTATGCCGACGCCGACCGCCAAGGCATCTGGGGCTATAGCTACGGCGGCTACATGACAGCCTGGGCGATCGGACAGACCGGTCGCTTCAAGGCAGCCGTCTGCGGCGCCCCGTGTTACGACCTCCGTTCGATGTACGGCACAAGCGACATCGGCTATGCCTTCGGCGATCTCCACTGGGGCGGACCGCCGAACGAGCATGCGGACTGGTACGCCGCCCGATCGCCGTCCACGTTCATCGAGCGGGTCACCACACCGACACTCATCGTCCACGGTGAAGCCGACGAGCGGTGCCCGATTGGTCAGGGCGAGCAGATGTTCATCGCCCTCAAGAAGGCAGGCCGCGAGGTGGAGTTCGTCCGCTACCCGAACTGCTCGCACGTGTTTTTGCGGACCGGTCCACCCGCCTATCGCGAAGATCTCTACCGGCGGATACTCGACTGGTTCACCCGCTACCTTGGCGGTCCGAATTGACCGGCTGATCGAGGAACGGCGCGAGCGAATCGGGCCCCCGAGCCGTGCCATCCGCAACTAAGACCGTTCGCGTGGCGAAGCTACGGATGAAGGCGCGATCGTGGGAGACCGCGATGATCGCGCCCGAGAACGCTTCCAGCGCCAACTCAAATTGCTCGCGCCCGTCAACATCGAGGTGGGTGTGCGGCTCGTCGAGCAGGAGCAGGGTACACCCTCGTAGGACGAGTAGCGCCAGCTTGAACCGTGTCCGCTCGCCCCCGCGAGCAGTCACCGACCCGGCGGAATACCGAACCCCCCCGCGAACAGAAACAGGTGAACGAAGGCACGAAGCTCCGAGTCGCTTGCTACAGAGGACATCACGTGCAGTTGCGAGGACGGTCTGGGCGGGATCGAGACCATCGACATCCTGGCGAAGCATCCCAATTCGGACCGTTTGACCAAGAACTCGTTCGCCGGTGCCTTGGTTGAGCTCGCCGGCGATACGTCGGAGCAAGGTGGTCTTGCCCGCCCCGTTCCGCCCGATGACGGCGACGCGTTCCCCCGCCACCTCCTCGAGCGAGATCCCCCGCAGCACATCGGCGTAGCCGGGATAACCCACCGCGACGCCGCGCAACGCGAGAACGTCGCGGCCGCTTACCGTCGGCGTGCCGAAATCGCGGCGAAGGTTCCACGCCGGCTTTGGCTTCTCCACCCGCTCAGCGGAGTCGAGGTAGCGCTCCAGCTTTTTCTCTCGCGACTTGGCCAGCGCCGCCTTCTTGGGCGCATAGACCCCCAGGCCGGGCTGCCGCGGAGTCGTCGACAATTCGATCGATCGCGCGCTGCTGTTCAACCGACTGACGTCCGCTTGGGTGCGTCGGACGTACTTCTCGTGCCGTCGCTAAGCCTCGCCGAGCAGGGCACGCTCATGCGCCTCCGCGGCCACGACCGCGCTCCAACCGCCGGAATATGAGCGAGCGACTCCATCGCGCAGGACACGTGTCCGGCTCTCGGTCGCGTCGAGAAACGCCCGATCGTGGGAGACGATCAGAGCCGCCATCGCCGAGGTCACGAAGAAGCGCTCGAGCCGGGCGAGCGCATCGAGATCGAGATGATTGGTGGGCTCGTCAAGGAGCAGCAGGTCCGGTTCATCAACCAGAAGCGAGGTGAGCCCAAGCCGGGTCCGCTGACCGCTACTCAGCGAGGCAAGCGGTTGGTGGTCGCGAAGTCCGACCAGCCCCAGCCCAGCGAGCACCTCACGCTCACGCGCCTCGCGCTGTCAGCCGCGCAGTTCTTCGATGCGTGCGATAGCCTTTTCATAATCGGCCAGGGCAAATGGGAAGTCGGCCGCGCCAACACGCCGGGAGGCCGCCGCCTCGACCGCCCTCAGCGCCTCCGGGCGCGACGGTGTTCCGAACACCTCGCCGACCGCCGCTTGATCGTCGCGGTGCTGAGCAAGCTAGCCAACCTTCGTGCCCGGCGCAACCGTGATGGCGCCGGAATCAGCCCCATCGATGCCCGCGATGAGGTGAAGGATCGTCGACTTGCCGCTGCCATTGGCGCCAACGAACCCAACATGCTCCACGGCATTGACCCGAATACTGCCGTCTCGGAGGACGGTAGCCGCCCCAGATGCTTTGCGAAGGAGGCAAACCTGTAACATGCTGCCGCCCGGAGGGAGGCAGCTGGGCTCCCAGTGCTCGCTCTGAAACACCTCGGGGAGGCGCATTCGCTTAGGACGCTCCAAATCAAACTAAGCCGTTTAGGAGCTGCCGCATTCAGCTCAGCCGCCCTCAGCGCTGGTACGCACCGATCGAGAGGACAGTTCCCCCGTCCAGCGCTCCGTGACACAACCGGCATGCGAGTGCACACGCGGAATTCGGCCAGACGCCATCTGCCTCGACTCTCTCGATTGTGGCGGGTGGCGTCCACGGGGTTCGCAACGCCGATCGGGGCGCGATGGGTGCCGAACGGGCCGTCACCGTCACGTCGAGGGCCGGTCGGAGAGACACGGGCACTGCCACTCGTCGTGGGACAATGAGGAAGCCGCAGGACGCCCCGTCGGTGTGTTCGTTGGTTCGGACCGTTTCGTCGCGGATGGAAAACAGTTCGTTCGCGACGACTACGTTGGACCTAGCAGCGACGGTTCCGGGGTGCCTCTGGGGTCGCGCAGGGCCTGACGGAGCGAGGCAAATCCCCGGGAAATTCTTCGTCTGGAGAGCGAGCCGCTCCGGAGCCACGCTTGCCGGTGATGCCAAAGCGAAAGGTGAGCGGCTGAATTCCGCCGTTCAGGCACCCCGCTCAGCGGGCAGCCGGGCGATTCGAGCGGAAGTCGCCGATCCCCTCTGCTGATGTGCTCCACACCGCCGCGCGACGCGCTGGCTCGGTGAGGACCGTCTCAGCTGGCGAGTTGCGAGCACGAGCCGCGGCACCGCGGGGGATTCGAGCGCAAACGTCTCCACCGAGAGGAGTGCTCGTCGCATCCGATGGACCGCCGAGCCGGATTGCGGCGCTCGGGCAGCCGCTGTCCTGGAACTCGTTCGCTGCCGCCCAACAAGCGTGCAGGTGCGGATCAGCTCGTTGGAGGGTAGCTTTCGTTCGAGCGACGACCACCCGACCTACGGAACCCCTCGACGTTCAGACCGCCAGCAGCCGCCATTTCGGGCGCTCGCGTGGCATGACCTTCCACGTCGGCAAAAGCTAAGCCCATCGGCGTCGAACGGTGCTGTTCGGCAGAGGGAGCTCAGGGCAATGCCGACTACCGCGGGGATATCCGCCAACAACATCCAATGGCGGGAAACGCCGGCCGGAGAAAACGCGACGAGCGGCCCAGACGAGGCCGCTCGTCGTGCGGGACCGCAATGCGTTTACGCAGCGCGCTGGGCTGGTAGCTCGCGCGCTGATGGAACGGCGACCGGCTCGGTGGATGCAGGCCGCTCCCGAAGGACGTCCAGCTCGTCAAGGTAGACCGCGCCGTTACATCGTGCGCAGCGAAGCGGTTGGCCCGGCGTCGGCCATGGGGTAGGGCAGAGCGGGTTGGGGATGATCCGCTCGCCACGAATTCGGGCTTTGCGCGGCCCCGACAGTCCATCCGGCACGATGCCAATCACTTCACCAGAAACAAAACCACAAGCATGGCACTTGATATCTGCTCGAACTCTCATCTCAACCCTCGTCTACTCGCCGTGAGGGCGAAATAGCCAATCACTGTTTGAACGTAGCGCAAGTCCGCTTGGTTCCGACTCCCGACCTGAGATCACTCGCTCCGGGCTGGGTTATCGCATCGGAGCGCCGGGAGTCCGAGCGGTTGGTAGACCATCCCACGCAACGACGGGCAGGTGATCTCCTACTTCCAGTCGGTGGAGCCCGGTTTTCCCACACGGCGCCCCAGCGCACAAGCGGTGGCAAGTGAAGTCACATGTGCCGTCCGAACGTCGCTCGGCGTCAGCACGCGGGCGAGAGCAGGAAGGCGAGGATCTGCTCCGCGACATCGGCCGGTTTGTGGTCCGCGATCAGCGTCTCGCCCGGAAGAACGATGAGACGCGCATCGGGAATGAGCGCGGCGGCAACCTCTTGTTTGGCAATCATGAAGTCTTTCGAGCCTGACAGCAGCAACGTGGGACATCGGATCGCAGGGAGCAGCTCGCGGACTTCAGTATCGCTTACCGCCGCGGACGCCCACCAGGCGTGCGGACCGGCGAGCAGCCGATCGGTCAGCTCGCGATGGCGAACCCAGAGATCTGGGTTGGAATAAATGCGCCACATCCGCAGGAGGTACTCGCCATGAGGGTCGGGCGCCCAACCTCGTCGGGCAGCGCGGGTCCGGCGGGTGTTGTCGTCATCGGGATCGAAGATGGGCGTCCCCATGAGGATGAGGCGGCTGATCCGCTCCGGCGCTCGAGCTGCCATACCGGCGGCGAATCCGGCCCCGGTGTGGAATCCGAGCAGCGAACATTGGGCGAGGCCAAGTGCGTCGAGCGCCTCGAAGAAGACATCGCAATAGTCATTGAAGATGGGCTGGGCGGGTGGCGGGTCCGACATGCCGAAGCCGGGTGTATCGAGCGCCCAGGCTCGCAAGCGCTCCCCAAGCAGCGGGAGAATGGGCAGCCACATGCGGCCAGAGTTCGCCGTCTGGTGAAGCAAGACGAGCGCCGGGCCATCATTACCCGCTCGTCGGTAATGCAGTTGCCCCCACCGCACCCGAACGTAGCCCTTCTCGATCGTCATGCCGCCTCCACGGCTCAGCATTCTCGCACAGCCTCGTGACCCGAGGCGAACTCGGCGAGGGCGGCCATCCGCCGCGCCAGGCCGCACGCCCCGCCGGGAGTACGCGTCGAGGGTGACGAACGGATCGGCAGGGGAGGAAGAGTCATCGCCGGGCCGGCGGCAGGCGCCGGAAGAGCAGCGCGAAGTCGCGACGTGAAGAAAAGCTTCCCGGAGCCTCTCCGCAATCGGCTCGGCGCTCCCCACACCGCCTCTGCGAACGTCGCCATATCGCCAGCCATCCCCGCCGCCTCCGTCAGGGTTGCAAACACCACGGTCGGTCGGCGAACGACCTCTTGCGCTGGCAAAGCGGCCTCCGTCCTATGCCGTCGCCGCTCGCGCTTGTGACGATCTGATGCGGCGGTGTTCTCTGGGACGAGGAGGTGCGTAAGCCTCAGAGGTGAGGACGGAACAGACGCCGGATGCGCTGGGTGGCAAGGGTCCGCCTCCGCCTCAGCGAACGGTTTCGGTCGAATTGGCGGTTGTCGTGCGTGGCGGCGACCCCACGTCTGCGCCACGTGGCCAGAAGGTGGCTGACCGAGTGCGCACTCCCCCACACGCCGGAAATACGCCGAGCGCTGGCGAGCCCCGGGCGCCCCGGTACGCGGCTCGGGGGTGCCGCGCAGCGGCCTCTCTCCGCATGGCGGGCTGAAGGAGTAAACTCGCTTGTCCTCGCTACCAGCGGGGTTCTTGGGGCCGCCGTGCGGAAGCGGGGCGGTTGGCTGGACATCATGGCGTCGACGGAGCGTCTTCGGTCTTGCTTGGTCGCGTCGAACGGCTCGGAACGAGGCTCACAACCCGGGTGCGCCGACCCGTTCGACGCAGGTCTGCCGAGACGGCGCGTCGTTCGAACGTCGAACAGACGCGATTCAAGAGGAGGATGGCGATGGTTGATCCGGCGCTCTACGCTCTCCTGCTAACCCATCACACGCATGAAAACCCGCACTTGGCCGGGTCACTCATCGAGCACCTCGTCGGGACCCATGACCTCCTCGAACAGTGGGGCGCATCGCGCGACCTATGCAATGCCGGCTTGTTTCACAGTGTCTACGGCACGCAACTATTCGCGATCCAATCCGTACCGTTTGAGAAACGCGGCGAAATTCAGGCTGCGATCGGACAGTACGCCGAGCGGATCGCTTACCTCTTTTCGGTGACAAACCGCAGGACGTTCTTCGATCAGGTTGGCTCGCTAAATCCCAAGTTGTACGACGTCGTGCAGCATCAGATTGAGCCGGTAACGCACGACGAGCTCCGGGATCTCATCGAACTTGAGGTCGCCAACCTCGTCGAGTTCCTCGCGCGAACCGTCATGCGCCCCGAGTTCGTCGAAACCATGTCGGCTCGGTTCGAGTCGGCACGCCACCTGATTAGCCCCGCTGGGATGGCCGCGGCGCGCCGAGCGCTCGACGACCAGCGCGTCAAACTCCGTTCGGGTGTGAAACCCACTGAATCAGCGTTGATCGCCCGCTAGCCCTCCGCCGGCAACCGGACGTCGAGGACACACACCGCACCCTCGCGGACGAGGGGAACGGCCCGCGCCAACGCCTCGCGGAGGGACGCCCGGTCCTCGAGCGGGCCAAATCCGATGCAGCCCTGCGCTCGCGCGATGGCTGCGAGATCGATGTCGGGACCGGCGATCCGCTGGCCGATCCATTTGTTCGCCGGCGGCCGCCCCCGGGCGAGCGCGACTCGCTCTTGATGCTGTTCGTCGTTGTAAAACGACCGGTTGTTCGCAACAATCACGAGCGTAGGGATGCCATAGTGGGCAGCGGTCCACAACGCGTTGGCGCTCATCAAGAAGTCACCGTCGCCCATTACTGCGACCGGAAGTCGACCGGTCCCCTGCAATGCGAGCGCGGCACCCACCGCGAGGCCTGGCCCGGCTCCGATTCCGCCGCCACCATCGCCACCCAAGAAATCCAACGGATGGCGATACGGTCGCAGCGCCCCATTCCAGCTGAGCGGCAGCCGTGTTAGCGAAACGTCGCAGCCTTTAGTGGCGGCATTCAGCTCGTCGGCGAGGTCGGACATCGCCAAGCCGGCTGCGCGGGGCGCCGTTGGGACCTCACGCGGCAGCGACACTGCTTCAGCCCGCTGCCGCACGAGATCGAGCAAGGGACGAACGAGCGCGTCCGGTGGGCAGGCGAAGTACACATCCACGGGCGGCAGCGCCTGGACCTCGCCGCCAAAGCCGCGATGGCTATAGAGATCGACCGAGGCGTGGATCACGGTCGCTGTTACGGTGGAGCCAAATGCCTGCTTCAGTGTCCCGCCAAGGTCGAGCCAGTCGAGTGACAGGATAACGTCGGCGGAGCGGAGCGCCTCATTCGCTGTGCCGAGAAAGGTGCCTGCGGCAAAGGGGTGGAGACGATGGTCTGTCGGAAAAGCCGCGCCGAGTTTCTGATTGGTCATGACCAGCGCTTGGAGGCGCTCCGCCAGCGCGACGCGTGCGTCCCAGTCACGCTCGGAGCGGGAGACACGCCCCATGAGGATCACAGGCCGCTTCGCCTCGGAGAGTAAGTGCGCGGCACGCTCAAGCAGATCAGGCGACGGGGCAGCGGGCGGGGGTGGCGCAAAGCGGTGTCGGTCGGGGATCGGCGGCAGCGCCGCCAAGGGGGATTCTTGAATCGCGGAGTCGAAGTTGACGTAGGTCGGTCCGCACGGCGCTGTTCGGGCCAGTTGGACTGCGCGGAACAGCGATTCAATGCCAGCTTCCACCGAACCGGGCTGATCGTCCCATTTGGTAAACGCGCGAATCAGGCCACCCTGATCGCTTACGGTGTGGATCCAGTCGATCCACGGTCGTCGTTTGGCGGCGTCCCACGGACCGGTTGCACCGAGCACCAGCATCGGCACACGGTCGCACCACGCGTTGAAAATTGCCATGCTGCCATGGAGCAGGCCAACATTTGAGTGAAGCGCCACGCCCATCGGGCGTTCGGTGACTTTGGCATACCCGTGGGCGATCGCCACCGCCGACTCTTCATGCAAACAGAGCAGCAGTTGGGGGTCATGGTTGCCGAGGAAGTTGACGATGCTATCGTGCAACCCGCGAAAGCTGGAGCCGGGATTGAGCGCAACATAGGGAATGCCAAGCTCTCGCAGACATAGCGCGAAGGCGTCCGAGCCAAAGGTCGCGCCAATCGCAGCGGGAACCGGGGCGTCGCGTCGAATGCCGCTCACGATGCCAGCCCGAAGATGCGCCAACGGTACGGCGTAAAGATGCCCAAACTCGTCTGTTCCCAGGCAAGTGGACGGTCGCGCGGCACCGTCTTGCCCTCTGGTCCCATCCATTTTGTCACCATCGCGCGCCAGAATGGATGGTATTCCGGCTCATCGTGCATCGCCATGCGGCCCCAGATCATCACATGCGCGGTAGAGCGAAACGGTTGCGAGATCGCGACGCACGCCCGCGGATCACGACGCAGGTTGACCTTCTTCCTGTGCCCGGTCAGGCTGAAGTAACAGGCAGTCTCGTCGAAATCCATAAACATCGGCGCGACATGCGGCTCGCCGTTTTTTCCAACGGTCGAAAGGTAGACCCATTGGCGGCGGTCACCGTGGATCGTCTCCAGCGCCTCGTAGAGCTCGCGGTCCATCTCGCCTCCCAGACAAAGGTGCGGCGAGGATAGCGCGTTTGGCGATTAGGCGGAGCGCCGTGCCTCTGCGCGATCGAGCGAAACATCGGCCCAGGACAGGGGGTCCTCGACGGGCTCGAGGTGCGTCATCACGTTGCAGCGCGGGACGACATTTCGGATGTCCGCCTCGACCCGCTCGGCCAAATCATGCCCCTGCTGCACCGTCCAATGGCCGGGAACGAGCAAATGCACTTGCACAAAGCACCGCGATCCCGACTGCCGAGTGCGCAAGGCGTGCCATTGGACATTCTCAGCCCGGAAGCGGTCGAGCACGGCGGTTATTCGGTCGCGATCCTGCGAAGGAAGCACGGTGTCCATGAGGCCGAGCATGGACCGCCACACAAGAAGACCACCAGTCCAAAGTATGTTGGCTGCCACCCCGAGCGCGATGAGCGGGTCGAGAATCTGCCATCCGGTGAGCGCCACCGCGCCAACCGCCACCAGCACGCCGACGGACGTGAGAACATCGGTCAGCAAGTGACGGCCGTCCGCTTCGAGCGCGATCGAGCCGTGGCGCTTGGCGGCGCGGAGCAGCACCAGCGCGGTGGCGAAATTGACTCCGGCAGCGACCGCCGAAATCGCGAGGCCGAGACCGAGATCGTCGAGCGGAACCGGCCGGAGCAACCGATCGACCGCCGTTACCACGATCGCCAGCGCCGCGACCGCAATCAGCAGCCCTTCGAATCCGCTCGCAAAATACTCCGCCTTCTCATGCCCGTGCTCGTGGTCGGCATCGGGCGGGCGGGCAGCGATTGCCAGCGCGACAAGTGCCACGACTGCGGCGACAAGGTTGACCACCGACTCCAGTGCGTCCGACAAGAGGCCGACCGAGCCAGTGAGGAAATAGGCCGCCGCCTTTAGCCCGATCGTAACGAGCGAGGCCGCGATGGAAAGGAGCGCGAAACGCACCAACGAGCCACGCATTGTACTTAGCTTCGCGCCGGAATTAGCATGGGCAGGGTCAGCGTTGCCTGAAAGTCTCGATAGCGCTCCCAGACGGCCCGCGCCTCGTCAAACACGAGGTCGCCACGGTCGTTGGCGTACAGCGTCTCCGCCACGCGGAACAAGACATACTGCCGCATCGCCGGGTGGGGAAGCAGCGGCGTCGAGTTCCAGCGGTAGCTTCCCTCGGGCAGTTCGGCGAGTTGGCGAGGAATGTAACTTTCGGTGAACGCGCTTCGCTCGGTAAACCCGTGCGTGAAGAGCAGCGTCTTTCCGGTCTCCAAGAGTGCACGAGCAAGCGGGAGTGTCTCGTCCTTCGGATTGATGGAGGCGCGGCGAACGTCGTGAAAGATGCCTCGGTCTCGAATGATGGCTAGAGTTTCATCGGCGGCGCCGTCGTGATAACGGCGGCCGGCCGGTGAAAACTCGCCATGCGTGACGTACATGCCGATTTCGTTGGATGGATCTTCACTGATTTCAAGCAGCCGCGATTGAATCACGTCAGCAAGCAGAGGGTGTGCTTCAAGCAGTTTCGACGGGTAGATCGTGGCAGGGGTTGAAACCGGGTAGAACTCATATTTCAGTCGCCCCGGCTTCAAGCCCATCTCGACGAAGGCTTTGCCGACCTCTTTGTTGTTGGAAAGGGGATAGAGAATAACCGCGACGATCACCGTCACATCGTGGTGATTCAGCCACTCGACCGCCGGCTGGAGGTGGCGTCCGGACTGAATAAACCCATGCCGAGTGGGGACGGGGAAACCCATGTCCTGAATGTATTGCTGAACGGCCAGATTGCTCGGCGAATCCTCGTCGCCCGTGCCGTGCGTCATCGTCAAGATTCCTAGGCGATCCACCGTCGACTCCACCGCTCAGACTTCCCACCGCGCCGCGCAGGGTGCCGCAAGCAGCCCTTCGGTTGGCACGTTCGAATAGTCTCCACGATTGATAGGTTTCGTCAAGCTTCGCTGTTGAAGTTGAGAAGGACTTTCTATTCGTTCCAGCGATTCAACAGCGAATTTAGATTGATCAAAACTCTGTCAAGCGGCGATGGGCTGGGTCAGCTCGATCAGGACTCCGGCTGGGGTTTCGACGGCGGCGGCGCGCCCTTGGCCGTGGATTGGCGTCTCGATGCTTATCGGTCCTCCGACACAACGTCCCCCGCCTCGCGCGACGGCGTCCAACGCAGCATCGAGGTCGCCAACACGGAGTGCCCAACCGCAAAGGCCAAGGACTTGACCGGGACGCTGCCGGCGGGTCCGATCCACTCCCGAGGCGTTGGTAAGCGGAGTGATCAGTTCGACCCGAGCTGGCCCACTCCCACGAGCGGTCAGCAGGAGCATCCGAAGCTCAGTGCCAGCCGGAAGCTGCAAGAATCGGTCGATCGCCGGGTGACGGAGGAGAAAATCGACCCCGATCCGCAGGCCGAGCGCTTGCCAGAACGTCGCCTCGCGCTCCAAATCGGCGACGACCGTCACCGACGCGGTCACTTCCGTATAGCGTCGGTCTGGATCGGCATTCCACGCTTTCGAGCCCTTGCGCTGAAAGGGCCGGTTCATCACCAAATTCACGCCGTCCGGAGCGAGGCACCAGCCCTCGAGCACGTCGATCTCGGGTTGGCCATCGGGGCTCCAAAGTTGGGGCGGTGATGTCCACTCATATCCAGCGGCCGTCAGCTCGTTGTACGCTGCCGGCATGTCCATCGTGTAAATGTCGAAGTCGAATAGCCCGAAATCGAGCACAGCTGGCCGTTCCGCCTCGGTCGGAGCGCCTGCGACACGGACCAGCCGAAGCAGCCCGCTGTCGCTCGCACCGGCGCCAAGCTGCATCGCCTCCACCGCCCGTCCTGTCGGGATGCCCCAAAGCGTCGCCGCGACAATCGGATCGATTACTCCGTGCGACCTGACGTCGAATCCCAGCAGATCGCGGTACAGCGCAAGGTGGGGTTCGAAGTCGGAGACCGAGACCATCACTTCGGTGAGGCCGCGCAGACCGGGATCGCTCATGCTCACTCCTTTGATACCGAAGGGTTTCGTTCGTCCCGCCGCCGGATCGAGGCGTGGCGATGCGCCCGGACAAGGAGCGCTTCAAACGCAGTGACGGCGTCGTCGATCGAGCGAAACGCTCGGCCCCCTAGCTCGACTCCACCATTCGGATACACGACGACGCGCGGTTGAAAGCGCACCCCGAGGCGGCTCGAGCCCCGGGTGGCCACCATCGGAAATCCGTTCAGCCACTCCTCCAATCCGCTCATGTCTTCCTCCGGTTCGCGGTGGAAACGCACTGTACGGCATTCGCGACCGATTGGGAACGACGAACCTTCTATAACCTGCGAGGGGCGGCTCGTTGGCCTGGCAACACGATGGCGCAAACCGAATGGATTCGTCTTGGGCCGGTGTTCGAAATCGGTGAGACCACACGATCGCGCCGCTTGATAACGCCTTGACCAAATCCGTCCGTCCCAACCACCATCGTCCAAGTACCCTGTTGCGGTCCGGTCCCTTCCCGGAACCGTCGCGGTCATGCGGTCGACAACCGCCAAGCCCCGACCGAATCGCGCTCTGTGCGGCGGCTGACCACACCACCGCAACCGACAGCGCCGCTCGAAATGCGTCTCACACCCCGGAGGCATCTGCGAGATCGGCTGCTTCGGGTTTCCATGCAGACTGCCGAGAACCGCTGACCGTTCCTCGGCACGGGTGGTCCTTCAACGTTGTCGCCATCGAAGGTGGTGGCGGCAGCCCTGCGCGGGTACGCTGCGGCAGCGAGATTCGAGCGGGCCGAGCGTAGGGCGTTCGTTCTCCGACACCCAGTGAGCGGACTGAGGCTGCTCGCAGTGAAGGTTGCGGAGAGCGGCTCGTTCGGAGGTCTCTTCATTCAGCGGTCGAGGAGCGCCGCGGCGATGCGGTCGCGGTGCTCGCTGGGGTGGCCGAGAAACTGCTCCCACCATTTGGCACGCCGATAGTAGAGTTGCAGGTCGTAGTCGAGCATGAAGCCGACACCTGCGTGGACTTCATGCGCTTCGAAACAGCTCGACCGTAATCCCTCGCTCGCCAAATACTTCGCGACAGAGGAGGCGAATTCGGCGTCGGCCATCCCTTCGTCGAACCGCCACGCTGCCTCGCGCGTAGCAAGCCGTGCGCCGTCCAAATCGTTCAGCATCCCGACGAGCTTGTATTGGATCGCTTGAAATGCCCCGATCGGTTGGCCAAAAGCGATCCGGTTCTTGGCATACTCGACCGTCATCTCAAGCACCGCTGCCGCCATTCCGACTTGATAGGCCGCGGCGATCGTCGCGCCAACGGCCAGCGCCCGGCGGAGCACCGGCAGCACCTCCTGCCCAGCGCCGAGGACATGGCTCGCGCTGGGTCGGGCCCCCTCGAATCTCACTTCCCCGAGAGCGCATCCGGTGAGCGATGGCGACGGCTCAATAGCAAGCCCGGGAGCGGCACGCTCAAACAAGAGGACGCGGTCGATTTCACCGAAGGGGTGAGGACGGATGGGGGTGATGACCACGTCGGCTGCGGGCGCGTAGGCCACGAACGGCTTGACCCTCCAGATCCCTTCCTCGTCACCGGCGGACGTAGCCGATTGCGTGGCGCGTGTCCGCTGTTCATCTTCTGCTTCGAGCAGCGCCAGCACGGCGAGGAGGCGGCCAGCAACAACGCTTGGCAGGATCAGCTGGCGTTGCTGTTCCGAACCCGCGGCGAGCAGAAGCTGCGGCAGAATGACACAGGTCTCAGCATACGGGCCGGGCACGAGCGCTCTCCCGAGCTCTTCTGCCAGCAACGCCTGATCGAGGATCGTTGCGCCGAGCCCGCCGTACCGTTCCGGAATGGTCATCCCGAGCCAGCCGAGCTCAGCCATCGTTTTCCAAAGCGCCCCATCGATTCCCGTGGCCCGCTCCTCGGCGGCACGGACAACCGCCGCGGAGCATTCGTGGGCAAGGACATCGCGCGCCCCGCGCTGAAGCATCTCTTGGGCTTCACTCAGCCCGAGGTCCACGTTAGCGGCCTCGCGGCAAGCCCAGGCCGCGCTGGGCGATGATGTTTTTCTGGATCTCGGGGGTCCCGCCGCCGTGGGTCAGCAGGCTGTAGCGTTGAAGGTGTTCGAGCCGCCCGGCGAGCGCCGACCAGCGCGACCCCCGCTTGATCAGCGCGGGCGGTCCGACGATTTCGGCGGCGACCGCCGCAAACCGCGGGCCAAACACTTTTGCTTGAAGCGAGCCTTGCGACGGCTCATAGGTCAGTGGCAGGTCGTTCGCCTGTCGCCAAAGGGTGCGCCACGAGAAGAGGCGCATCCGTTCAAGCTCGATCTTCAGCTCTGCGAGGCGGGCACGTACGGTCGGGTCGTCGGCAAGGGCACGGCCAGCCCGCCTAGTCTCACGGCAATAGGTTACGAGTTCGTCGAAGGTCCGTCGAAGCTCCGCGACGTTCCCGATTCCCGAGCGTTCGAGCCCAAGCGAGGTCATCGCCACCGTCCACCCGCCGTTCACCGGGCCAACCATATCCCGGGCGGGTACCCGAACGTTTTCGAAGAAGATCTGATTCTTGCGGGCGCCGGCAAGCGGTTTGAGCGGCAGGTAGGTGATGCCGGGGCTCCGAGCATCGATCAAGAAGGCAGTGATGCCGCGGTGCCGGGGCGCATCCGGGTCGGTGCGGACGAGCGTGTAGAGATAATCAACCTCATGCTCGTCCCCGATGTACACCTTCTGCCCATTCACAACGAAGTCATCACCATCTTGGACGGCGCGGGTCCGCAGCGCGGCGAGGTCAGAGCCAGCGTGGGGCTCACTGAAGGCCTGCCAGTAGACCCAATCCCCGGCCGCGATGCGCGGCAGGTGACGCGCTTTCTGCTCATCCGAGCCAAATTTGATCAATGTGGGGCCAACCAGTCCAGGCCCCATGCCATAGACCCTCGGAACGCGCCAATACGCCATCTCTTCGTTCAGGATCGCTTGCTCCACCACCGACATGCCGGCGCCACCGTACTCGACCGGCCAGCCCGGACACAGCCAGCCTCGAGCGGCGAGCGCCTTCTGGACGTGCTTGGCCAGCGCATAGCCGGCCTCGTCCAATTCGTCTTGCTCGACTGGGTCATAGCCGGGAGGTAGCAGCCCCAGCAAGAACTCGCGGACGTCGCGCCGGAATCGCTCCTGCTCCTCAGTGAATCGGAACTCCACCGTGAATCCCCCGCGTCAGGCTACCACGTTCCGCGTCTCAAGTTCGGCGAGCCGCTCCGGGGCAAGTCCGAGGAGGTCGCCAAATACCCACGCATTGTCGCCGCCAAGCTGAGGCGCGGGCGAGCCGATGCGCCGAGGGATGGAGCCGAACCGCCACGGGAGACCGGTCATTTGGCGCGGCCCCGCCTCGGGGTGGACATCGATCCCGAAGAACTCGCGGGCGGCAAGATGCGGATCGTCCGCCAGATCGGCGAACGTCGCCGCTGGCGCAGCAGGGACACCGTGCGCTTGCAACCAGTGGAACGCCTCCTCAGGGGAGCGGTCTCGGGTCCAGCGCTCCACGATTAGGTCGATTTCAGCCCGGCGCTCCCAACGCCCGAACGGGTCGGCAAACGCTGGGTCGTCAAGCCCGGGGTCGCCCACGGCGGTCCGCAGCCCCTGCCACGCATCGTCGTCGGTGACAGCAATCGCAATCCAGCGATCGTCACCGGCACAGCGATAGATCCCGTGTGGCGCCGCCCCAGCTTCCTCATTGCCGCGGCGCGGAGGCTGACGGCCGTTGAGCGTCGTTTCCGTCAGTTGGTCGCCGAGAAAGCTGATCGCCGCCTCCGCTTGAGCAAGGTCGACGAACTGTCCCTGACCGGTTTCGGCGCGGAAATGAAGCGCTGCCAGCACCGCAAACGCCGCGTAGTAACCAGCGACCGGATCCGGCCACGCAAGGTTCATCGATTGGGGATCGCCTCCCGGGTAGCCCTGAAGCGCGACTAACCCGCTGAAGGCGGTAAGCGGCGTTCCGTAGGCGACATAGTGGCGGTCCGGTCCCGTTGCCCCGTAGCCAGAGATAGAGACCAAGATGATGTCTGGCCGGATCTCGCGCAGCGTTTCGTAGCCCAGCCCGAGCCGTTCGAAGACCCCCGGACTGAAGTTCTCGATTACCACATCGCTCACCCGGACCAGATCACGCGCGAGGGCCAGTCCTTCCTCCGTCGCGAGGTCGAGCGTGCACGAGCGTTTCGACCGATTGACAGCGTTGAAGTATCCGGACCGGTTGACTCCGGCGATGCGGTCGGCCATTGGGGGCAACCTGCGGACAATATCCACGCGCTTGCCCGTTTCGATTTTGATGACCTCAGCTCCCAGCTCGCCGAGGAGCATCGCCGCGAAGGGACCGGCATGTACCCACGAGAAATCCGCGACGCGCAGACCGTGGAGGGGCAGGGCGCTCACGCGACGATCCCATCCGCCGCGAGTGCCGCGATCGCTCCGCGATCGAAACCAAGGTGAACGAGAAGGTCACCGGTATGTTCGCCGAGCAAGGGCGGTCGCCGAGTCTCGGGCGGCGTGGCCGAGAAGACGAGAGGAGAACGGGGGATGCGCACGTCGCCCAGCAGGGGATGGGCGACGGCAGGAAACGCCCCGCGCGCCAACAGGTGCGTGTTCCGCAGCACCTCCTCGAACGTGTAAGCCGGCGCGTGGGGAATACGTCGTGCTTGGGCCTCCCGAAAAATCTCTTCCTTGTCGTGTTGCAACGTCCATTCGAGAAGCAGCGGCTCGAGGGCGTCCCAGTTTGCACCGCGGGTAAACCGATCTTGGAAGATGTCGAGCGCTGCCCAGTCGGGCGAGCCCATCATCTCCACAAAGGCGCGCCAATGGTGTTCTTCCGAGCACTGCAGCCAGACCCAGCCATCGCGACAACGCATCAGACAGATCGGGGCGCTGTCGGGCAGGGCGGCGCGCCCGACGATATGACCTTGGTAACTCCATTGGGCGAAGCTTGGACCGAGTCCCGCGAGCGCAGCCTCCTGCATGGACACATCCACCGTATCGCCTTCGCCGCTCTTCGCCCGGCCAAAAAGCGCAATCAATGCGCCCAATGCGGCGGCAAGCCCAGTGACAAACCCGACCTGATTGCCCGCCGGCCGGATTGGCGGCAGTTCGGACCGGACATCGGCAAAGGCGCGCGGCCGTGCAAGGTAGGCGAGCCCCGAGGCTGCCGCCCCAATGAAATCGCCTCCCCGGTAACCGCGGTGGGGACCGGTTCTGCCGAACGGCGTCACCGAGACGAGCACGAGCCGCGGGAACTGCCGGCGCATGGCATCAGGGGCGAGCCCACGCTCGGCAAGCCAACCATCGGGCGTGTCCTCAATCAGGATATCGACCTCGGGCAGCAGTCGCTCAAAAATCGCTCGGCCAGTCTCACTCTCAAGGTTGAGGACGACACTTCGCTTTCCTGTGTTCAGGTAAAAGAACGGTCCGCTACGCTCCAATCCCGGCCCGTCGTCCGCGAAGGGAGCGCGGCGACGCAACCAGTCACCGCCCGGCGGCTCAATCTTGATGACGTCGGCGCCGAGGTCGGCGAAGAGCTTCCCAGCGAATGGGGCGGCTATTCCTTGGCCGTATTCGACGACGCGAAGGGAGCGCAGAGGTCCGGTCATCGTTGCGTAGGGTAGCCGATCCGACGTCAGGCGGCGCGGCGTGGCACAATGGGGAAGGAGTGGCCATGTCAGACTGGACTGTCGAAGATCTCGGGAACAGCGTCTTTCTGTTCCGCTGGCCGAGCGGGTTCTACGTGAGCCTGTTCGTCGTGACGAATGAGGGGGTCGTCGCGGTCGACCCAATCAATGCTGCCGCGGCCCGAGCCTATCGTGCGGCGATTGCGCGTGTCACCGATGCGCCGATTGCGGCGATCATCTATAGCCACGATCACCGCGACCATATTGTCGGAGCGAGCGAGCTTGCTCCAGACGCGGAGATACTCGCCCACCCTCGGGCGCTCGAACGCATCACGACTCGCCGCGATGCGGATATTGCCGTCCCAACGCGTCTCGTGCAGGACGAAGACGACCTGCGCTTCGGAAGACACCGGATTGGCGTGCGCTATTTCGGTCCGAACCACTCACAGTCGAACATCGGGCTGTTGGTGGAAACCGACGGCGGGACGCTGCTCTCGTTCTGCGACCTCGTCGAGCCGGGGCTCGCGCCTTATCGGAATTTGCCCGACACCGATTTCGCCGGCCTTCGCCACACCCTCGATCGGTGCATCGAGCTGGGTGTAGACCTCGTGCTCGGCGGGCATGCCGGACCTGATCGCGCCAACTGGCTGGTTTGGAATCGCGACTTTTATCGCGACCTGCTCGACGCCGTCAAACGCGCCTACGCGGCGAGTGGCGGTCAGGAGCCGCTCCCCGGCGAGGACGGTGTGGCGATGACCGAACGTGTCCGCCTTGCCGTCTGCAACGCCGCGGCGGACGCCCTCCGGCCAACCTACGGCGCGTGGCGCGGTTTCGACGCGTGGGCGCCGCAGACCGCCGACCGTGTGCTGAGCTACCTCATCACTGGCAATTGAGGCTGCGCCTCGGCGCGGTACACCGAGGCGCGAGTCCGGCCTGCCGCCCGCCTAAGCCGGGACAGCCTCGCGCTTCGCACTGTGGAGCGCGTCAGGACGCCGCAGGTACTGGCCGTCTGGCTTACCAAGCACCTTGCCACGATCAAAAATCACTTTGCCGGCGCGGATCGTCTGAACCGGCCAGCCTTTCAAGTGGTACCCCTCGAACGGCGTGTGATCCTGCGCCGAAAGCAGCATCTCCGTCGTGACCGTCTGCTCAAGCTCCGGATCGACGACAGCAAAATCGGCGTCGGACCCAATTGCGATCGCGCCCTTTCGCGGATACAGGCCAAAGTTTTGCGCCGGCTGAGCACTGACGAGCTCGGCAACTCGGGCGAGAGAGAGACCCCGCTTGTGGTATCCCTCGGACACGAGCACCGGATAGATGAGGCTCGTTCCGCCAAAGCCCGGCTGCGCTTCCCAAACGCCGCCTTGCTTCATTTCGAACATGCAGCAGGCGTGGTCGGAGACGATCTGATTGATGTCGCCGCGCAGCACACCGGCCCAGAGCGCTTCGTTGTCCTCCTTCGTCCGGATCGGGGGGTTCACCTTGGCACTTTCGATTCCCCCGTGCGCCGTCTCAAAGGTCAGGCACAGGTGATGCAGCGTCGTCTCGAGCTGAATGTCAAGCGAGGGGTAATCCAGCCGAGCTTTCATCCCTCCTTGCAGCGCCTCAGCACTGGACAGGTGCAACAGGTTGATCGGGCATTGAGTCACGTCGGCGAGCAACGCTGCCTCGGCGATCGCAAGGCGCTCTTGGAAGGGGGGACGAGCGCGATGGTAGGCCTCAAGACCCTGCAGCCCAAGCTCTTTGACCTCATCGATCATCGTCCGAATGATCTCGGCGTGCTCACAATGGAGCGAAAGGCTGATCCGCTGCTTGTACTTCAAGTTGGCGCGAACGATCGCCTGCATGTACCGGTACAAATGGCCGAGGTCGTACACGTCGCTCATCGTGTACGACAAGCCGGCAGTCGACGAGGCAGCGAGGTTGAGCCCCTTGTAGAACATGAAGTACTTGAACGAGGAGACGCCCGCCTCACCGACCAGCCAGTCGATTTCGTCGATCTGTGAGCTCGTCATGATGCCAATGTGATACCCGTAGTCGGTGTAGGCGTGCCCGGCGGTCGCTTCCAGCACCTCCGGGTAGATCTCCCGGTAGGGGCCGGTCTTATCGAGATAGTGATGTCCTGTTCGGAAATAGCTGAGGACCGTCGTCACCCCGCCGACCAGCGACGACATCGTCTCACTTTCGGCATCGATGGAGATTGGGCGATAGATGCCAATGTGGAAGTGTGGGTCGACCGCGCCGGGAAAGACCAGCTTGCCCTTGGCATCGACGACTTGCTCGGCATCTCCGGGAGCAATCTCGTCGTCGATGGCGACGATCTTGCCGCCTCGCGCTGCCAAGTCGGCCCGAACCGGGCCGACAAAGGGAAAGACGACAGTGCCATTCAGGATCGCGAGATCGTACTTGGCCATGGTTCGCACCCTCATGTGAACGCTCGCCGGCCGGCCCGGCGCGGACTAGATTGTACTCTGCGGCACCGTCGGGCAGAAACTCGCGGCCCTCACTGGCTACGGCCAGCGAAACCATTCTTGCAAGGTGCGTCCAAGCACCCAGTCGATGTCGTCGTCGCTCAAAAACGCCCGGCCCGCCGCTCGGATCAGGTCGACGCTCTCTCGATACGTCGCGCGCCCAAAGGCAAGCTGCATCGTCTGATCGGATCCCCACATCATCCGATGTGCGCCGAACGCGTCACGGACGGCTCGGATCGCCGGATGGACGTCAGCAAACGGAAAAGGCTGCTGAGAAAACAGTGGCAGTGCCGACACCTTGACGCCCACATTCGGGAAGCGAGCGAGCGCGACCAGTGCGGCGATTCGCTCATCCTGGCCGGGCGGCCGGGGACCGACGAGGTTCAAGTGATCGACGACGATTCGCAAGCGCGGATGGGCGCGTGCTGCGACCTCGACTGGCGCGAGCCCATCAGGAACGAACACCATAATCGGAATCTCGTAACGTTCGGCCGCCTCCCAAAACGCGGCGAGCGTACCGTTCTCGGTCCAGCGAACGGCATGGTCTCCACGGAGGCCAAGCCGGATTCCGATCATCCCCGGTTGGTTCAGCCACGTCGGCAGTCGCGATGGCCACGTTGGGTCGTCCAGATCCCACCGAGATGACACCGCGAAGCGGTCTGGATAGCGCGACGCGCACTCCAGCGCGTAGGAGGGGTCGAAGCCAGCCATGAAGGGCGGCGCGATGACCGCTCGGTCGACGCCTGGCTCATCCATCAATGGGAGGAATCGTTCCGCGGTCATCGGCTCTGGGAGATGCGACTCTGCCCCGGCAGGCCACGGCCGCTCGGGCCGGTCCGCCTCCCAGAGGTGTACTTGCGCGTCGATGATCACGGGGGTCTTCTCAGCGCCCGAACGCGTGGCGAGAATGCGGGCGATAGCGCCGGCGACGGTCGTCGGCTCGGCGGAACCGAAATCGAAGGCGTTTAGGATATTGTTCGCGGTCGCGTCGCGCTCGTTCAGCGGCGGCAAACCCCAACGCCACTCAATGAACCGGAGAATCGAGACCGTCTCGTAGAGGGTGCTGTCAACGTAGCCTTTCTTCGCCCACGGCGACACGATAATCGCCGGTACCCGGCCGCCGGGTCCCCAGCGGTCTTTCGGTGTCGGTGGGACGTGATCGAACCAGCCTCCATAATCATCGTAGGTGATGATGACGGCGATTCGATCCCAATAACGCGACGCACGGATCTCCGCCAGAAGCTCAGCAACGTGCTGTTCGCTGTAATAGACCGTCGAGTAACCTGAATGCTCGTCGAACTCGCCGACCGGTTTGAGAAAGCTGACGGCCGGGAGTGTTCCGTCGCGAATTGCCGCGACAAGGTCCGATTGATCTTTCAGGTGACGGGCGCGGTTTTCGCTGCCGGGCCGGTATGCCTCGAAATAGAGGAACGGCTGATGGTGCCAAACAAAGTTTTGCGGGTTCTTCCCTTCAAGGATGTCGTTCCAGCCGCCGGCGTACCACGCCCATGAAACGCCGGCAGCGTTCAGGCGGTCGCCGATCGTTGGAAAGGTCTGCGGTGGCACCCGCTGATCGTCGGGTGTGCCGGGCTGAAACGGCGGGTAATATGGCTGCAGGTCGTTCACCGCATAGCCGTCCGGCGTGACAAATTGCTCCGGTCCTTCTAGACCCACTAGTCGGCCGCTCGCATCGTAGATCGGACGCGAAATCAGCGATGCAGGCGCGTTCGGAAAGAGCGCCGTGCACGCACAGATCAACCACATGTGGTTGAGCCACGAACCTCCCCACGCGGAGGTAAACCAGTTGTCGGCGAGCGTGAACTCGCGGGCCCACGGGTAGAGCGGTAGCTTGGTCGTGTCAACGTATCCCATTGGCGCCGCGCCGACACCCGAATACGCGACGTACTTATTCATCCGGCCACCGTTTACCTGAAGCTGATGGGTGTAAAAGACGTGCGACGGCGTCGGCGGTTTGGCGGTGAGCGGAACGAACTCGTCCATTGGAAAAATGCTGTTCGGTAGGTTCTTCGGGTAGCGCGGATCCGGCACATCGGGCAGGGTGGTATAAGGCTGATCGTGCTCGTCGACTTGGGGAATGTTGGCCGCCGGAGATTGCAGGCCATTCGCACCAGGAAACAGCCCGTAGAGATTGTCGAACGTATGGTTCTCCATAAAGATCACGAGCAGGTGCTCGATGGGAATGGTCGCTGGCTGGGCGGTTACCGGCGTGGGCAGGAGCGCGGTCAGCACCACACCGGCGAGCAAGAGGCCAGCGAAGGCGCGCCGGTGTTGGTGCATTAGTTCTCCTGCACGCTGGCCCGACGAAATTCGTCCATTGCGAGATCGGTCAGCGGGCTCAGTGCCATCGCTTCAAGCACTGCAAGCGGCATCGTAAGATGGGTCGCGCCAGCCTGCGCCGCGGCGACTGCCTCACCGGGCGATTTGATACTGGCAACCACCAACTCCACTGCACCAGCGACAGCGGCCATCTGGCGAATCACGGCGGCGCCATCGCCGACGAGGCGGCTTAACCGATTGAGATACGGGAGCACGTAGCGTGCACCGGCCGCGGCCGCGACGAGGACCTGTGCTGGCGTGAAGATTGCGGTCACTCCAAAGGTCAGCTCGGGACGGAGGAGCGCACCAGCCGCCAGACCCGCCGGCGTACACGGGAGCTTCACGACCACCCGCCGTGGATCCGCTGCAGCGATTTGCCGACTTTCGACGACGATCGCCGCCGCCGTGTCGCCGATGGGCTGATAGAACACCGGACCGGGAAGGGCCGTGAGCAGCGCGTCGATCACCTGACGCGCCGGCAGGCCGCTCCGAGCAATAAGCGTCGGGTTCGTGGTCGCGCCGCTGACGTACCCGAGGCTGGCCGCACGACGCGCTTCATCTGGAATCGCCGAGTCAAGCAGCAGCACGCCACCCTCCGGGTCGCCATCATACCAGCAATCTGGCGCGACCAGCGCTCTGCGGCGATGGGGCGCAGCCACGCACCGATCCGAGCGCGAATCCCCGGACAGGATGACCGGTGCTAGCGCTTTCGATTGATCGTCAGGTAGACGAGCCGTTCGCCGTCTGCGCGGATTTGGCGGCGGGTACCCTTGGGAACATAGGCCACTTCGCCAGCGTGGAGAGGATAGCGCTCGCCAGCGATCTCGATGATTCCTTCACCTTCGAGGACAACCACGAGCTGGTCGAACTCAGGATTCACGTGCGACGTCGATCCACCCCCATCCCGATAGCTGACGGCGGTGAGAACGAACTCGTCGGTCGCCGCGTTCCAAACGGTACCATCGTGATGCGCGGCCGCTGCCGCTCGCACCAAATCGACTACCCGACTGCTCTCATCGAGCAGCGCTTGAGCGGAGCCGCGCGTCGTCTCCAATCGGCGAACGATCGCGTCGGTCATGCCGGTGGTTGTCGATTCTCCACCCAAATCCCGCGTGACAGCCCATCCCTCCGCGAGTACCGATTCGACAGCGGCTCGAATGCGCCCAGCGGCGTCGAACTCGCCGAGATACTCGAGGAGCATCACTCCAGAAAGGATCATTGCCGTCGGGTTGGCAAGGTTTTTCCCGGCGATGTCGGGCGCGGTCCCATGGACTGCCTCAAATACCGCGCCATGCTCGCCGATGTTCGCGCCGGGCGCGACGCCGAGCCCGCCGACCAAGCCCGCGCAGAGGTCCGAGTAAATATCCCCATACAGATTGGGAAGGAGGAGCACGTCGAAGTCCCGCGGCCGGCGGATCATCTGGGCAGCTAGGTTGTCGACGAGTCGTTCCTGATAGTCGATTTCGGGGTAGGCGCCTGCCACGCGCCGGCAGCAAGCGAGGAAGAGGCCATCGCTCGCGTTGAAGATATTCGCCTTGTGGACCGCCGTCACCGTTCTGCGACCGAGACGTTTGGCGTACTCAAAAGCGAAGCGGGCGATCCGCTCCGACCCTTTGCGCGTGGTGATCTTGAACCCCACCGCGCCCAAATCGTCCACTTGGTGCTCGATGCCGACGTAAAGGTCTTCGGTATTCTCGCGAACGATGACAAGGTCGACGTCCTCGAATGGGGTACGAATTCCTCGGTACGATCGCACCGGACGGAGGTTGGCGTAGAGCTCGAGCGACTGACGAAGGGCGACGTTGATGCTGCGAAATCCGGACCCAACTGGAGTACCGGTCGGACCTTTCAGCGCGACTCGTGTTCGCTTGATGGACTCGAGCGTGTCGTCCGGCAGAGGATCGCCGACGGCGTCGGCCGCGGCTTGGCCGGCGAGCTTCTCGTGCCAAATAATCGAGACCCCGCTGGCATCGATGACGCGACGTGCCGCGGCCGTCACCTCGGGACCAATGCCGTCGCCCGGAATGAGCGTGACCTCATGGCTCATGAACGTGATCTCCGGACGTGTCGTCGCGGTGTCTCCTCGGCAATGACGCCGATCGCGGCGGCCACCGCTCGAGGTAGAGACACAAAGGAGAGGCGGGGTCTAGACCCCGCCTCTCCTTTGCCGACGACGTTTGGTGTAGGCGCTACACACTCGCACTCGAGTTTACCTCACCGCTCCGCTCATCACGGGATCCCATCCGGCGTCTCTCGACGCCCAGCCTCGCGCCTACCCTTCGTCGCGGCGACACTATATCGCGCACTTTAGAGGCTGTCAAGACCCGAATCTTGGGCCCAGGGCCAACTTGCCCGGAACCTCATCCGGCTCGAGCCGACCCAATTCGTTACTCACCTACGTTCTGAAACGAAGTCGCCGGACAACGGTTCTGTTCGGAGCCGAACTGTCGACGGAGTCGCCGTGAGAAGCCATGGCGGGCGGAAATCCCGTTTCGTCAGGTACCCTCTCCCCGACGGGGTCCATTCTCCTGCGTCAACCGAGGTGCGACATGAGCGAACGGACGGTGGTCTGGGAATTGCAGGCCGTTCGCCTGCGGCCCGACACGCGCGACGACTTCATGGAATTGTGGACCACCGAGCTGCGCCCGTTGGCAGCGCGCCGTGGTCCAGCAATCGCAGGAGGCTGGTTCGTTCAAGGCGAAGACCGATTCGTCTGGTTGGTTGTGCAGGGGCAGCGGCAATCAGAAGGTCCGCCGTCCGAAGACTGGATCACGCTTCTGCGTGCTCAGCACCACCTCGGCGAAGTCGAGCCGCCACGGCGACTAAAACCGCTTTTCGGCCAGGATGCAACGAACCTCGAGGGGCGGACGGCCGTTCTCATTGACGAGACTCTTCGAGGGAACGATGCCGGTCGCTATTTGGAGTTCCTGCAGGGGACCGGCATCCCGCTTCTTAGAAAGCACGGGATCCGAACGGTCGGCGTCTGGCAAACCGACGACGAATTCCACCTTGTTGTGCTCCTAACCTTCGACGTGGCCGATGAGGCCGCGGCGTGGGCAGCCGTGGAGGCCGATCCGGCCTGGCCACCGTTCGCCGAGGGCCGCCGGGTCATGCTCGAAGGTGAACGCCGCCTCTTTCTGCTGCCTCCTGACATCCCCGACCCGTCGCGATCGATCCCGCAACCCGAGCACGAAGCCGACAACAAGGTAGACGAGGCTTCGGCGCTTTCGTTCCCAGCCAGCGACCCGCCAGGCTACTATCCAATCGAAGACTAGTCGATCAGCTCAATGACGCTCGGTTGCCAGGAGTAGAGGGCTCGGCTATACTCGCGACCGCTGCGAGTGCATCGAGGCGAGCCGTGGGCGGTTCCACCGACGCCGCGCGTCGAGGACGGAGGGGATCATGGAGCCACGCCACTGGCCACGCTGCCAGCAATGCAAGAGCGGTGATCTCCTCCCTCTTTCTGATTTTGGCAGCCAAGGTGCTCCCATTCACTACAAGGCCTGGGTATGCACAAATCCGGCTTGCGGCTTCAACATCAAGATCCGCAACGGTGATGTTTACATCAACGAACCGATCAATTCCGGCGCGACGTTTCCCCAGCGCGGTCGCTGACGGCGGACAGCGCCGGTGACCGTTCGCGTCCCGCCCGCTGATCAGTGGAACGTCCTCAAGATCGCGCCAACGTCGTTTTTCGCTGACTACGGGTGTCATGTCCGCATTCTTGAAGAGAGTGAAGCGCTCCAACGGCTCGGTCACCGCGTTACCATCGTTACCTACCCTTCAGGCAACGATCTTCCTGGACTCGATATCCGCCGTGCCTTCCCGCTACCGATCGTCCGCTCGATCAAGGCGGGACCATCCAAGCGAAAGCCGCTATTCGACGCGCTCCTTACTGCGCGGACCCTGCAAGTGGCTCTCGCGACACGACCGAACGTCGTCCATGCTCACCTGCACGAAGGGGCGCTAATCGGGGCGTTCATCGCACGTCCGCTGCGCATCCCCCTCGTTTTTGACTTCCAAGGCAGCCTCACCAGCGAGATGATCGACCACGGCTGGCTCACCCGCGGAGGGCGTTGGTACCACCGGATGCTCCGTCTCGAGCGGCTGATCACCGCGCTCCCCGACGCCATCATCACCAGCTCGCATAACGCGGCCTCGGTGCTGACCGACCAGTTCAATGTGCCACCGGCCCGAATCGCGACGGTCCCAGATTCGGTTGATCCTCGCCGCTTCAGGCCGCGCTGGCAGCATCCTGACCTCGAGCGAGTCGCTGCGCTTCGCCGTCGGCTCGGCATTCCAGATGGCCGGCCGGTAGTCGTCTATCTCGGCCTGCTGTCAGAATATCAGGGCACCAGCAAGCTGCTCGAAGCGGGCAGCAACGCTCACCCAGCGCGGGGTCGATGCCCATTATCTTGTCATGGGCTTTCCCGGCGAGGATACCTACGGCCGTATCGCCGCCGAGCTTGGCATCGCCGAGCGAGTCACGTTCACCGGGCGCGTCCCCTACCAAGAGGCACCGGATTACCTGTTGATCGGCGATGTCGCCGTCTCCCCGAAGCTGTCCGAGACCGAGGGCAACGGCAAGCTGCTGAACTATCAAGCTGCTGGGCTCCCTACCGTCGCATTCGACACGCCGGTTGCCCGCGAGATCCTCGGCGATCTGGGTGTGTACGCCCGCCGGGGCGATTCCCAATCCCTCGCCAACCGGATTGGTGAGCTCTTGTTCGACGAGGGTCGCCGCGCTCTGCTTGGGCGGGCCTTGCGGGATCAGGTCGTTGCGAATCAAACATGGGACGCCACGGTGCACCAGATCGTGAAGGTGTACCGGACCACTGCCGCGCGATGAGCATACCCGCCATCGTCCTCGCCGCGGGCGAGGGTACCCGCCTTCGGCCACTAACACTCGACCGACCGAAGCCGATGGTCGCACTTGGCGACCGCCCGGCGCTCGAATGGCTCCTGCGGTGGCTCCGTCACTACGGCGTCCGGGATGTCTTCATCAACCTTCATTACCGACCGGAGGTGATCCGGCGCTACTTCGGGGATGGCTCCGCCCTTGGTTTGCGCATCTCCTACAACGAAGAGCAGGAAATCCTCGGCACCGCAGGCGGCGCGGCCCAATTTCGTGACCGGCTGCAGGGGGACGTGCTGGTTTGCTACGGCGACGTTCTGTCCGATCTCGACCTCGACGCTCTGCTCACCCGCCATCGCGAACGTCGGGCCGTCGCCACGCTCGCGCTCTACCGTGTGCCGGATCCGTGGACCCGCGGCGTTGTCGACCTCGCACCGGACGGACGCGTGCTTGGGTTTCGCGAGAAGCCGCCACGGGACGCTTGTCCGCCATCGACACCGGTGAATGCCGGCATCTACGCCCTTGATTCGCAGGTACTCGATGCGGTGCCGACGGACCGGCCAAGCGACTTTGGTCGCGACCTCTTCCCGGCGCTCCTCGCTGCCGGGGCACCGGTCTACGGTTGGGAGTCGGGCGCGTACGTGTTGGACTTCGGCACGCTCGAGCAACATCGGCAGGCCGACGCCGACGTGCGCGCCGGTCGTGTCCGGCTGTTCTGATCAGCGGGTGAACTCGCCTCGGCCGCTGCGCGGCTGCTAGCATCCGCGGTCGATGGCCATCGCAATCGCTGTCCTCACCGTGATTCTCGC